>NC_016943.1:2437670-3656505 GCF_000284015.1 Blastococcus saxobsidens DD2 | reverse complement strand
AGCACCGCGGCCGCGGCCAGGGGCAGGGTCAGCGCCACGGCCCACGCGCGGGGATCGACCGCGGCGGCCGGCCCGGTGGGCAGGCGGCCGCCGTAGCCGCGGCTGAGCATCGCGAGGTGCACCCGCTCACCGCGCTCGTAGGACCGGACGAACAGCGCGCCCGCGGTCGCCGCCATCACCCGCAGGCCCCGCAGGCCACCGCTCCGGAAGCCGCGGGACTCCCGGGCCACCCGCATCCGCTGCAGCTCACCGCCGACCACGTCGGCGTAGCGGATCATGAACATCAGGATCTGCACCAGCAGCTGCGGCAACCGCAGCCGCTCCAGGCCGCGCAGCAGCTCGCGAGGCTCGGTGGTCGCGGCCAGCACCGTGGCCGCCAGCACGGCGATCGTCGCCTTGGCCAGGATGCCCCCGCCGGTGGCCAGCCCGTTCTCGGACAGCGACAGGCCGAACACCTCCACCCGTGGCCCGCGGGCCACGAACGGCAGCAGGACGGCGAATGCGACGAACGGGACCTCGACCACCAGCCCGCGGGCCAGCCGTGCGGGCGCGACGCCGGCCACCGCCGCGACGCCGAGGACGAGGAGCAGGTCTCCGGCGTAGACGGCCGGCGCCCACGCGGCCTCCACCGGGGTGGCGACGACGACGAGGGCGAACGTCAGGACCCCGACGAGCTTGACCTGCGGCGCCAGCCGGTGGACGGGACTGGCGCCGGCGATGTAGCGGGCGCTCAGCGTGCCTGCATGGCCGGCACTCACGTCAGTCGGCGACCGGGGTGGTGTCGCGCCCGCGCCGGCGGACCACGAACGCAAGACCGCCGGCCAGCACCAGGGTCACGGCGACGCCGATGATCCCCGCGGTCCCGCCCGACAGCGCGCCCTCCTGCCCGCCGATCGCGTAGTCGGCCAGGGGGGAACCGGCCACGGCGCTGTCCTCGGCGGTGTGGCCGAAGCCGGCGTCCTCGGCGGCCCACTCCAGGCCGTCGGGTGCGGAGCTGGCGAAACCGCTGAGCACGGCCGCGACCAGCAGGGTCACGGCCAGTCCGGTGATCCAGAACCAGCGACGGCGGCTCATCGAGCGACCCCCGTCGGCTCGAGGCCCGGACGGCTGGCCAGGTCGACGTCCTGCCGCAGGTGCCTGGCGGCGTGCACGAGGTCGGGCCGGGCGGTGAGCACGGCACCCAGGACGGCGACGGTGATCGCCGCCTCGCCCAGGCCGATCAGCAGGTGCACTCCGGTCATCGCGCCGGCGACCGCGCCCAGCGGCACGTCTGCGACGCCGCCGAGGCCGAACAGCCCGACGAAGGCCAGCGCCGCGACGGGTACCGACAGGAAGGCGCCGATCCCGGATGCGACCAGCAGCGAGGGGCGGGTGCGTGGCAGGACGGCGGTGAGCGCGCGCGCCACTCCGTAGCCCACCGCGACGGCCACCACGCCGAGCAGGGTGACGTTGGTGCCCAGCGCGGTGAGTCCGCCGTCGGCGAAGAGCACGGCTTGGACCAGCAGCACCACGGTCATGCTGAGCACCGCTGTCCACGGGCCGACGAGGACGGCGGTGAGCGCGCCACCGATCAGGTGACCGCTGGTGCCGGCCGCGACGGGGAAGTTGACCATCTGGACGGCGAAGACGAAGGCGGCGGTCAACCCGGCCATGGGTGCGGTGCGGTCGTCGAGCTCCTGCCGCGCCTTGCGGAGGGCGACGGCCACGGCGCCCGCGGCCACCACCCCGGTCGCGACGGACGTGGGCGCATCGAGGAATCCATCGGGTACGTGCACGGGGTCGACCTTATTGCACATCGTTCGCAACTAGCGACTCGCGGTCGGGCCGGGCCCGCGGACGGCCCGTGCAACACGCCCGCAACGAGCGGCCGAATTCGCGGGCGGTGAGTTCACCGCCGCGAAACGCGGCGGCGGCGTCGCCGGAAACACCGCCCCGGCACGGTGAGCACCACTCGACCACCGGCCGTCCGCGGCCCCACTACTGGAGGAGGTTACCGTGGTCAACACCGGCGACACCGCCTGGATCCTCGTCAGCGCCGCGCTCGTGATGCTGATGACCCCCGGCCTGGCGCTCTTCTACGGCGGCATGGTCCGTGCGAAGAGCGTGCTGAACATGATGATGATGAGCTTCGGGGCGCTGGCGCTGATCAGCGTGCTGTGGGTCCTCTACGGCTACTCGATGGCCTTCGGGGACGACGTGGGCCTCGGCCTGCTGGGTGACCCGGCGCAGTTCTTCGGCCTCGCCGGGTTGATGGAGGACGTCACGACCGACGACGGCGGCCTGCCCGCCATGGCGTTCGTCGGCTTCCAGGCCGTCTTCGCCGTCATCACCGTCGCACTCGTCTCCGGCGCCGTCGCCGACCGGGCCCGGTTCGGCGCGTGGATGGTGTTCGCGGGCATCTGGGCGACCGTCGTCTACTTCCCGGTCGCGCACTGGGTCTTCGACTTCAGCCTCGACGAGCACGTCGGGGGCTGGATCGCCAACGACCTCGCGGCCATCGACTTCGCCGGCGGCACCGCGGTGCACATCAACGCCGGTGCTGCGGGCCTGGCGCTGGCCCTGGTGCTCGGCAAGCGGCGCGGTTTCGGCCGGGAGGCGATGCGCCCGCACAACCTGCCGCTGGTGATGATCGGCGCCGGCCTGCTGTGGTTCGGCTGGTTCGGCTTCAACGCGGGCTCGGCGCTCGCCGCGAACAACACCGCCGCCGTCGTCTGGGTGAACACGCTGGTGGCCACCGGTGCGGCCACCCTCGGCTGGCTGCTGGTGGAGAGGATCCGGGACGGTCACTCGACGTCGCTGGGCGCCGCCTCGGGCGTCGTCGCCGGTCTGGTCGCCATCACACCGGCCTGCTCGGCGGTCTCCCCGATCGGCGCGATCGTCATCGGTCTGATCGCCGGTGCCCTGTGCGCCCTGGCCGTGGGCCTCAAGTACACGTTCGGCGTCGACGACTCGCTCGACGTCGTGGGCGTGCACCTGGTCGGCGGCCTGTGGGGCACGATCGCCATCGGCTTCCTCGCCGACCCGGACGCGCCGGCGGGGGTGGAGAGCCTGTTCTTCGGCGGCAGCGCCGCCCAGCTGTGGCGGCAGGTCGTCGGGGCGGTCGCCGTCCTCGTGTTCTCCTTCGTCCTTACGCTGATCATCGGCACCGTCCTCCAGAAGACGATGGGCTTCCGCATCTCCGAGGAGGACGAGGTCACCGGCATCGACACCGCCGTGCACGCCGAGTCCGGGTACGACTTGGCCGCGCTCGGCAGCAGCGGTTCCACCGCCCCACCGGCCGGCCGGGCCCGCGCCACGGCGCAGGACCCGGCCCGCACCACCGAGAGGACGCTGGCATGAAGCTGGTCACCGCGATCGTCAAGCCGTACAAGCTCGACGACGTCAAGAACGCCCTCGAGCTGATCGGCATCGCCGGGCTCACCGTCAGCGAGGTCCAGGGCTTCGGCCGCCAGCGGGGGCACACCGAGGTCTACCGGGGTGCCGAGTACCAGGTGGACTTCGTGCCCAAGATCCGCATCGAGGTGGTCGTCAGCGAGCTGGACGCCACCCGGGTCGTGGACGCCGTGGTCGAGGCCGCCTCCACCGGCCAGATCGGCGACGGCAAGGTCTGGGTCACCACGATCGACGAGATCGTCCGGGTGCGCACCGGGGAGCGCGGCGAGGACGCCGTCTGAGCACCGCCGGGGACGCCGGCCGGGGCGCACGGGCCCGGCCGGCGTCCTCCTGCCCGGCGTCCGACCATCGAGGGGGAGTCGTGCTGGACACCGAGGCGCTGCCGGGGCTGAGCCGGGCCGCGCGGGTCGCGGCCCTGGACAGGTGGCTGGCCGGGCTGCTCCACGATGCCGTCGCCGGGACGCCCGTGCCGCCGGCCCACCGGGGGAGCCCCGGGGCCGGGCCGGGCACCGACGGGCTGGCGCTCGTCGCCGTCGGCAGTCTCGGCCGCCGGGAACTGCCGCCGTACGGGGACCTCGACCTGGTGCTCGTGCACGAGGACCGCCCGGAGATCGCGGCGATCGCCGACGCGCTCTGGTACCCGGTCTGGGACGCCGGCCTGCGCCTGGACCACTCGGTGCGCTCGGTGCCCGAGGCGGTCACCGTCGCCTCGACCGACCCCAGGGCCGGGCTGGGCCTGCTCGACGCCCGGCTGATCGCCGGGGACGCGGACCTGGCCACCCGGCTGCGGACGGCCACTCTCGCCAGCTGGCGGCAGTCCGCCTCCCGGCTGCTGCCGGAGCTGCGGGACCTGCGCCGGGAGCGGGGCCGGCGGCTGGGGGAGCTCGCCTTCCTGCTCGAACCTGACCTCAAGGACGCCTACGGCGGGCTGCGCGAGGGGCAGGTGCTGCGGGCGGCCGCCGCCGCGCAACTCGCCGACGAGCCCACCGCCGAGGCCGAGCGGGCCTACGCCTTCCTGCTGGACGTGCGCGACGAGCTGCGGCGTCGCTCCGGCCGGCCCTCCGACCTCCTGGTGCGCCAGGAGCAGTCGGGCGTCGCCGCGGCGCTCGGGCTGGCCGACGAGGACCAGCTGCTGCGGGAGGTCAGCCTCGCCGGACGGCGGCTGGCCTTCGTCGCCGACGAGACCTGGCGCCGGGTGGAGGCCGCGCTGGTCCGCCGGCCGCGCGGCCGCCACCGCCGGGTGCGCCGCGAGCCGCTGGCCGAGGGCGTCGTCCGGCAGGGTGACGAGGTGGTGCTCGCCCGCGACGCCCGCCCGGCCGACGACCCGGGGCTGCTGCTTCGCGCCGCCGCGGCCGCCGCCCGTGCCGGCCTGCTGCTCTCCCCGTACACCCTCAAGGTGCTCGCGGTGCACGGGCCGCCGATGCCCGAGCCATGGCCCGCGGAGGCCCGCTGGTCGTTCCTCCGGGTGCTGGCCAGCGGCCGCGCTGCCGTCCCCGTCCTGGAGCAGCTGGACCAGCAGGGCCTGCTGTCCCGGCTGCTGCCCGAGTGGAACCGGGTCCGGTCGCTGCCGCAACGGCACCCGTGGCACCGCTACACCGTCGACCGCCACCTCATCGAGGCCGCCGCCGCGGCCTCCGAGCTGACCCGCGACGTCGACCGGCCCGACCTTCTCCTGGTGGCTTCGCTGCTGCACGACATCGGCAAGGGCTGGCCCGGCGACCACAGCGTGGCGGGCGAGCCGATCGCCGCGGCGATCGGCGCACGGATGGGGTTCGCCGAGCCCGACGTCGCGGTCCTCGGCACGCTGGTGCGCCACCACCTGCTGCTCCCGGCGACGGCGACCCGGCGGGACATCGACGACCCCGCGACCATCGAGCGGGTGGCGGCCACCATCGGTTCCGACGCCTCGGTGCTCCAGCTGCTGCACGCCCTGGCCCAGGCCGACGGCGCCGCGACCAGCACCTCGGCGTGGTCGCCGTGGAAGGCCCATCTGGTGGCCGCGCTGGTCGCCCGCGTGCAGGCCCGGATCGGCGGCACCCAGCTGGCCGACGCGGAGCCGGTGCTGCACCCCACCCGCGCCCAGGTCACCGCGCCGGCTCCCGACATCCCCGGGGTGACCCGCGCGGTGACGGTCGGCATCGCGGAGGTCGCCGACGGGCAACAGGTGACGATCGGCGCCCCCGACCGGCCGGGCCTGCTCAGCACCTGTGCCGGGGTGCTGGCGCTCAACCAGCTGGACGTACGGGCGGCGAAGCTCACCGTGGCCGACGGCTACGGCACCGGCGTGTTCGCGGTGCATCCCCGCTTCGGCCGGGCGCCGGTGCCGGAGATCCTGGCCGACGGCGTGCGCGCCGCCCTCGAGGGGACGCTGTCCCTGTCCGACCGGCTGCGGCAGCGCGAGGCCGACTACCGCGAGGAGACCCGCGGCGCGCCGCCACGGATCTCCTGGCACAACCACGAGGTGAGCGGCCGGGCCACCGGCATCGTGGAGGTCCGCGCCGGTGACCGCGCCGGGCTCCTCTACCGGCTGACCGCGGCGATCGCCGGCGAGGGCCTGGACGTGACGAGTGCGCGGATCGAGACCCTGGGCGGTGACGCGGTCGACTGCTTCTACGTGGCCAACCCCTCGGGCTCCCCGGTCGATCTCCGGCAGCGCGAGCGCGTGGACGCCGCTCTGGTGGCGGCCACCCGCGGCGGCGTGATGCCCGCCGGCCCGGACACGCCGGGCTGATCTCCGCGGTTCTGTCAGAGGTGCGTGCGACCGTCGGCAGGAGTGGGGGGACGGACCGGTCCCCTCTGCCGAGAGGAGTCGATCGTGGACAGCCACCAGTGGCCCTGCCCCTCCTGCGGGGACGACCGCGACTTCGTGCAGCCGCCCTGCGTCGACGGGCACACCGAGGACGGCGGCGAGTGCCCGGAGTGGGCCTGCGCCGACTGCGGCACCGCGCTCGTCACCGGCGCCCCGGCCGTGGTGCCGGTGGCCCCGGTCTCCCGCGCGGCCTGAACCGCGCGCGCGTTCCCTCGATACGCTGGGTCCCAGGTGGCGCGGCGAGCCCGCGCCCGTGACTGCTGAGGACGTGCTGTGTTCGAGACCCTCTCCGACCGCCTCGACAAGGTCTTCACCGGCCTGCGTGGCAAGGGTCGGCTCTCCGACGCCGACATCGACGCCACCGCGCGCGAGATCCGCATCGCGCTGCTGGAGGCCGACGTCGCCCTGCCGGCGGTACGGGCGTTCATCACCGCGGTCAAGGAACGCGCCCGGGGCGCGGAGGTCTCGCAGGCGCTGAACCCGGCGCAGCAGGTCATCAAGGTCGTCAACGAGGAGCTCATCCAGATCCTCGGTGGCGAGACCCGCCGCGTCCGGCTGGCCAAGCAGTCGCCGACGGTGATCATGCTCGCCGGTCTGCAGGGTGCCGGTAAGACCACGCTGGCCGGCAAGCTCGGCCGCTGGCTGAAGTCGCAGGGCCACACGCCGCTGCTCGTGGCCGCCGACCTGCAGCGCCCGAACGCGGTGAACCAGCTGGCGATCGTGGCCGGGCAGGCCGGGGTCGACGTCTTCGCCCCCGAGCCGGGCAACGGCGTCGGTGACCCGGTGCAGGTGGCCCGCGACTCGATCGACCACGCCCGCCGCACGATGCACGACGTCGTCGTGGTCGACACCGCCGGCCGGCTCGGCATCGACGCCGAGCTGATGCAGCAGGCCGCCGACATCCGCGACGCCGTGCAACCCGACGAGACGCTGTTCGTCGTCGACGCGATGATCGGCCAGGACGCCGTGACCACGGCGCAGGCGTTCCAGGAGGGCGTCGGCTTCAGCGGCGTCGTCCTGACCAAGCTCGACGGTGACGCCCGCGGTGGTGCCGCGCTCTCGGTCCGGTACGTGACCGGGCAGCCGATCATGTTCGCCTCCACCGGCGAGAAGCTCACCGACTTCGACGTCTTCCACCCCGAGCGGATGGCCTCGCGCATCCTCGGGATGGGTGACGTGCTCACCCTCATCGAGCAGGCCGAGCAGGCCTTCGACGCCGACCAGGCCGAGAAGATGGCCGGCAAGCTGGCGTCCCGCGAGGGCTTCACCCTCGAGGACTTCCTCGAGCAGATGATGGCCATCCGGAAGATGGGGCCGATCGCGAACCTGCTCGGCATGCTCCCCGGTGCCGGGCAGATGAAGGAGCAGCTCGCGCAGGTCAACGACCGCGATCTGGACCGCACCGCGGCGATCATCCGGTCGATGACCCCGCAGGAGCGGGTCGACTCGAAGATCATCAACGCCTCGCGTCGGGTGCGCATCGCCAACGGTTCGGGCGTGACGGTGACCGAGGTGAACTCGCTGCTGGAGCGGTTCGCCCAGGCGCAGAAGATGATGGGCCAGATGGCCGGCAGCATGGGCCTGCCGGGCATGGGGCCCATGTCGAAGAAGCAGCGCGGCCGTCAGCAGCAGGCCCAGGCGCGCGGCAAGGGCAAGAAGGGCAAGGGCGGCAAGGGGAAGGGCGGCCCGGCCCGCCGTCCCGTGGGTGCGCCCGGCCTGCCGCCGGGCGCCGGCAACACGTTCGGGGGGAACCCCTTCGGCGGCGGGATGCCCGGCCTTCCGCCGGGCCAGGGCATGCCCGACCTCACGAAGCTGAACTTCGACCAGTTCAAGGACGAGCGCGGCCGGTGAGCACGCTGCCGTCATCGGTCGGGCGGGCGGGGTCGGCACTGCACCTGTCCGGCGTCGTCCTGCCCGAGGGCGAGCACCGTGACGTCTGGGTGCGCGAGGGCCGGTTCACCTTCGAGCCGGTCCCGGGCGCGGAGACGGTCAGCCGGGGCGGCTGGCTGCTGCCGGGGCTGGTCGACGCGCACTGCCACGTGGGCATCGCCCGCGGCGGCGGTCATGTCGAGGACCTCGCTTCCGCGCGCAGCCAGGCGCTCACCGAGCGGGACGCCGGGGTGCTGGCGCTGCGGGACTGCGGCTCCCCGGTGGACACCCGCGCCCTGGACGACGACCCCGAGCTGCCCACGATCATCCGGGCCGGCCGGCACATCGCGCGCACCCGCCGGTACATCTCCGGGCTGGCCGTCGAGGTCGAGCCGGACGACCTCGTGGCGCAGGTGCGGGTGCAGGCCCGCCGCGGCGACGGCTGGGTCAAGCTGGTGGGTGACTGGATCGACCGGTCGGTCGGCGACCTCGCGCCCGAGTGGCCGGCCGACACCCTGGCGGCGGCGATCGCGGCCGCGCACGAAGAGGGGGCGCGGGTCACCGCGCACACCTTCGGCACCGACGCGCTGCCCGGACTCGTCGAGGCCGGGATCGACTGCATCGAGCACGGCACCGGGCTGACCGAGGAGCTGATCGGCGAGATGGCCCGCCGCGGCACCGCCGTCGTGCCGACGCTGGTCAACGTGGAGAACTTCCCGGGCTTCGCGGCGGCGGGGGAGAAGAAGTTCCCCACCTACGCCAGCACGATGCGGCGGCTGTACGCGAACTCCGGCGCGGTCGTGCGCGCCGCCTACGAGGCGGGCGTCCCGGTGTTCGCCGGCACCGACGCCGGCGGCGGCATCGACCACGGCGTCATCGCCGACGAGATCCGCGCGCTGTGCCAGGCCGGCATCCCCGCGGAGGACGCGCTCGCCGCGGGTTCGTGGCGGGCGCGGGAATGGCTCGGGCTGCGCGGCATCGAGGAGGGTGCGCCGGCCGACGTGGTCGTCTACGAGCGCGACCCGCGCGCCGACCTCGACTCGTTGCAGCGACCGCAGCGAACGATCCTCCGCGGTCGCGTCGTCGGCTGACCGCAGGTTGACTTGGCGCATGGTCACGCCACTCCCGGAGCCGGACCCGTTGATCGATCCGACGGAGCCGGCGCCCGACGACCCGGGCGAGCTGCTGCCGGACACGCCCGACACGCTGCCGCCGGCGCCGATCGAACCGTCACCCGAGGACCCCGGCGGCGACCCGGGCGGGGTTCCCGAACCTGCCTGACCCCTCCGGCGGGGCGGCAGCGGTCACCGGGGCCCCAATCCCGTGGACGCCGGCGCGCGGTCGCCTGGGAGACTGCCTCCGTGCTGTTGCGGATGTCCTCCCTGTTCCTGCGGACCCTTCGGGACGACCCGGCCGACGCCGAGGTCCCGAGCCATCGCCTGCTCGTGCGCGCCGGCTACATCCGCCGGGCCGCTCCCGGCGGGTTCAGCTGGCTCCCGCTGGGGTTCCGCGTCTTCCGCAACGTCGAGCGCATCGTCCGCGAGGAGATGGACCGGATGGGCGCGCAGGAGGTGCACTTCCCCTCGCTGCTGCCCAAGGAGCCCTACGAGGCCACCGGCCGCTGGACCGAGTACGGCGACAACCTGTTCCGGCTCAAGGACCGCCGCGGCGTCGACCACCTGCTCGGCCCCACGCACGAGGAGATGTTCACGCTCCTGGTGAAGGACCTGTACTCGTCGTACAAGGACCTGCCGCTGTCGCTCTACCAGATCCAGACCAAGTTCCGGGACGAGGCACGTCCCCGGGCCGGCCTCCTGCGCGGGCGCGAGTTCACCATGAAGGACAGCTACTCCTTCGACGTCGACGACGCCGGTCTGGACCGGTCCTACGCCGCACACCGCGACGCCTACATCCGCATCTTCGACCGGCTCGGCCTCGAGTACGCCATCGTCTCGGCGATGTCGGGCGCCATGGGCGGCTCCAGGAGCGAGGAGTTCCTGCACCCGACGTCGATCGGTGAGGACACCTTCGTCCGATCGCCGGGTGGCTACGCGGCGAACGTCGAGGCGGTCACCACCGTCGTCCCCGACGAGATCCCGCTCGACGGCCTGCCCGAGGCGCACGTCGAGGACACCCCGGACACCCCGACCATCGACACGCTGGTCGCCGTCGCCCGGCAGCTGTTCCCCGACGCCGGCTACACCGCCGCGTCGACGCTGAAGAACGTCGTCGTCACCCTGGTGCACCCCGACGGCACCCGCGAGCCGCTGGTCATCGGCATCCCTGGGAACCGGGACGTCGAGGCCAAGCGGCTGGAGGCCCAGCTGGCGCCGGCCGAGGTCGAGCCGTTCACCGAGTTCGACAAGCATCCCGCGCTGGTGAAGGGCTACATCGGCCCGCAGGTGCTCGGGAGCGGGAGCGAGTCGACGATCCGCTACCTGGTCGACCCGCGGATCGTCTCCGGCACCCGCTGGATCACCGGCGCCAACGCACCCGGCAAGCACGTCTTCGACCTGGTGGCCGGGCGCGACTTCACCTGGGACGGCGTCATCGAGGTCGCCGAGGTGCTCGCCGGCGACCCGGCGCCCGACGGCTCCGGCCCGCTGGAGCTCGCTCGCGGCGTGGAGATGGGCCACATCTTCCAGCTGGGCCGCAAGTACGCCGAGGCGCTCGACCTCAAGGTGCTCGACGAGAACGGCAAGCTCGTCACGGTCACGATGGGTTCCTACGGCATCGGCGTCTCCCGTGCGGTGGCCGCGATCGCCGAATCCACGCACGACGAGCTCGGCCTGGTCTGGCCGCGGGAGGTCGCCCCGGCCGACGTGCACGTCGTCGCCACCGGCAAGGACGCGGCGATCTTCGAGGCCGCCGAGTCGCTGGCTCAGGAGCTGGTCGCCGCCGGTCTCACCGTCCTCTACGACGACCGGCCGAAGGTCAGCCCGGGGGTGAAGTTCAAGGACGCCGAGCTGCTCGGCATGCCGACGATCGTCACCGTCGGCCGTGGACTGGCCGAGGGCGTCCTGGAGCTCCGCGACCGGAAGACCGGCGAGCGGGAGGAGATCCCGGTCGACGACGCCGCGAACCGGGTCCTGAACGCGGTGCGCGGCTGATCGGTGCACCACGCTCAGGTGACCTGATCGTGGAGTGTCCTTCCTCATGGTCTGCGGTGCGGGAGGACTCTCCACGGTGGGGGCGGACGACGTCCGCTGGGTTGCACGGGCGGCCGACGGCGGGTGTGCTCGGCGGAGCGGACCCGGCTGATTCCAGGCCCGGTCCGTGCGTCTGGCATCATGGACCGTCGAACACGGCGCCGGCGGCCCTCTCACCGTTGGTGCCCGTGTCCCTGGCTCCGCCCCGGCGTACCCCCACACGTCGCTCCGGCGAGCAACCACACAGCGTTCGAGGAGTACACCACCCACCGTGGCCACCAAGATCAAGCTCATGCGCCTGGGCAAGATGCGCGCGCCGTACTACCGCATCGTCGTCGCCGACGCCCGGACCAAGCGTGACGGCCGCTCGATCGAGACGATCGGCAAGTACCACCCGAAGGAGGACCCGTCCTTCATCGAGGTCGACACCGAGCGGGCGCAGTACTGGCTCGGTGTCGGGGCACAGCCGACCGAGGCCGTCGCCGCCATCTTCCGGGTGACCGGTGACTGGCAGAAGTTCAAGGGCGAGGCCGCGCCGCCGCCCATGAAGGTCGCCGAGCCCAAGCCGGACAAGAAGGCCATCTACGAGGCCGCCGTCCGCGCGGGCATGGACGAGCCGGCCGCCGGGGCGACCACCCAGAAGAAGAAGGCCGCTCCCAAGGCCGACGCTCCGAAGGCCGACGCTCCGAAGGCCGACGCTCCGAAGGCCGACGCTCCGAAGGCCGACGCTCCGAAGGCCGACGCCGCTGAGGCCGCTCCGGCCGAGGCCGCTCCGGCCGAGACGCCGGCCGAGTAAGACGTGCTCGAAGAAGCGCTCGAGCACCTGGTCAGGGGCATCGTCGACAACCCCGACGACGTCACCGTCAACCTGCTCACCAACCGCCGCGGCAAGACCCTCGAGATCCGGGTCCACCCGGACGACCTCGGCAAGGTCATCGGCCGCGGCGGGCGCACCGCCAAGGCGCTGCGCCAGGTGATGACCGGGGTCGGCGGACGGGGCCTGCGGGTCGACGTCGTCGACACCGACGGGCGCTGAGCACCAGCTCTTTGAGCACCGAGAACGAACCCACCGACACCGTGGTGGTCGGCCGCATCGGCCGGCCCCACGGTGTCCGTGGTCTGGCCACCGTCGAGGTGCGCACCGACGACCCCGAGGGGCGCTTCGCCCCCGGGGCGGTGCTGCTGACCGACCCGCCGGAGCGCGGCCCGCTGACCGTCGTCGATCGGCGGTGGCACAGCGGCACCCTGCTGCTGCAGCTGGCCGGGCCCACCGGCGAGGTCTACGACGTCCGCGAGGCCGTGGACGAGCTCCGCAACACCCTCCTGGTGGTCCCGATCGCGGACCTGCCGGAGCTCGAGGAGCCCGACTCCTTCTACGACCACCAGCTCGTGGGGCTGACCGTCCGGCTGCCCGACGACTCGGTCCTCGGCGAGGTCACCGCGGTCCGGCACGAGGCCCAGGACCTGCTGGTGGTGGGCCGCAGCGAGGGCGGGGAGGCGCTGATCCCGTTCGTCTCGGCGATCGTGCCCACCGTCGACGTCGCGGGCGGCTTCCTGGTGGTGGACCCGCCCGAGGGGCTGCTCGACCTGTGAGCGGACAGGGGCCTGAGCATCGCAGCGAGGAACGAGCGAGGAGCGGAGCGGCCCGCGGGAGCGAACCGGGTGTGCTGACCGACGCCTTCCGCATCGACGTCGTCACGATCTTCCCCGAGTACCTGGCGCCGCTGCGCCAGTCGCTGCTCGGCAAGGCGATCGAGCGCGGCCTGTTGAGTGTGGGCGTCCACGACCTGCGCGAATGGACCGACGACGTGCACCGCACCGTCGACGACGCCCCCTACGGCGGCGGTCCCGGCATGGTGCTGAAGCCCGAGCCGTGGGGAAGGGCCCTGGAGGCCGTCCGCCCGCCCGGCACCCGGCTCGTCGTCCCGACCCCCGCGGGCCGGCCGTTCACCCAGCGGATGGCCGCCGAGTGGGCCACCGAGCCCGGGCTGGTCTTCGCCTGCGGCCGCTACGAGGGGATCGACCAGCGGGTCGCCGACTGGGCCGCCGGCGCCGGGCCGGTTTCGGAGGTCTCCATCGGCGACTACGTGCTCGCCGGCGGGGAGTCCGCGGTCCTGGTCATGACGGAGGCCGTCACCCGGCTGATTCCCGGGGTGGTCGGGAACCGGGAGTCCGTCGAGTTCGACTCGCACGCCGACGGCCTGCTCGAGGGTCCCTCCTACACCCGCCCGGCGACCTGGCGCGGCCACGAGGTGCCGGCCGTCCTGCTCTCCGGCGACCACGCCGGCATCGCCCGCTGGCGGCGGGCGGAGTCGCTGCGGCGCACCGCGGCCCGCCGTCCCGACCTGCTCTCGGCCCTGCCGGGCGACGCGCTCACCGACGCGGAGCGGGCGGCGCTGGCCGGTGACTGACCGGCCGGTCCTGCGCACCACGGCGCGGGTCGTCGTCCTCGACCCCGCAGGCCGGGTGCTGCTGCTCGGCGCCCGCCTGCCCGATCCCTCCGTGCCGCCCGGCGAGGTGCTGTTCTGGTACACACCCGGCGGGGGAGTGGAGGACGGCGAGACGCTGCGCGCGGCCGCTGTGCGGGAGCTCGCCGAGGAGATCGGACTGGTGGTCGCCCCGGCCGCGCTCGAGGGGCCGGTCTGGCTGCGCCGGCACGTCGGGTCGTTCGGCGACCGGCTCTACGACACCCGCGAGACCTACTTCGTGCTGCGGGACGTCGTCCACGAGGTGGTGCCCGGGGCGCTCACCGAGCTGGAGCTGCTCGCCGACGAGCCGCACCGCTGGTGGAGGGCGGAGGAGCTGGCGGCCGGCGAGGACCTCGTCCCGGCCGAGTTGCCGGCGCTGCTCGCCGAGCTGGCCACCGGGCCCTGGACCGGCCCGCCGCGCGTCGTCGGCTGAACGTGTGGCACAGTAGAGAGCTGCTGCTGACCGACGGCTTCGCCGCCGGGAGCTCCACACCGGAGCCGCAGCTCCCCGGAACGGACAGCCGGGGCGTTCCGCTGTCCGGACCGAGATCGACCCCGCTGCTTAGTACGTAGCCAGAACATGAGGACTGCCGAGATGAACACGCTGGACGCACTCGACGCCGACTCGCTGCGCGACGACATCCCCTCGTTCCGCCCGGGTGACACCGTCAAGGTGCACGTCCGCGTCATCGAGGGCAACCGCTCGCGCATCCAGGTCTTCCAGGGCGCGGTCATCCGCCGTCAGGGCGGTGGCATCCGCGAGACCTTCACCGTGCGCAAGGTCAGCTTCGGTGTCGGCGTCGAGCGCACCTTCCCGGTGCACACCCCGGTCGTCGAGAAGATCGAGGTCCTGACCCGCGGTGACGTGCGTCGCGCCAAGCTGTACTACCTCCGCGAGCTGCGCGGCAAGGCCGCCAAGATCAAGGAGAAGCGCGAGACCGTCGCGCGCTGACCTCCTGCGAGGACACGCCTGGCAGCCGGCCCGACCGGCTGGATCTCGGCGGGTCCCCCGCGCCGTACGCTGCTACCGATGAGCAGCGACCGGCCCGGGGGGCCCGCCGACGTCGTTCCGGGTGAACCCGGCGAGCCCGACGAGACCTCCACCGCCGGCGCGGCGTCCGGGAGGGTGCGACGCCGGCCTCGTACTGACGACGGGAAGAAGGGCTCGCTGCTGCGCGAGCTGCCCGTCCTGCTGCTGATCGCCTTCGTCCTGGCCCTGGTGGTCAAGACCTTCTTCGTGCAGGCCTTCTTCATCCCGTCGGGCTCCATGGAGCAGACGCTGCACGGCTGCGCCGGCTGCACCGGCGACCGGGTGCTGGTCAACAAGGTGCCGTACTGGTTCGGGGAGCCCGAGCCCGGAGACATCGTCGTCTTCCGGGGGCCGGACACCTGGACGCCGGAGATCTCCGTGGACGAGCCGGGCAACTGGTTCACCGGGGCGCTGCTGTGGCTGGGCCGGGCGATCGGCGTCGCCCCGCCGCGCGAGGACGACTTCGTCAAACGGGTGATCGCCACCGAGGGGCAGACGGTCCAGTGCTGCGACGCCGAGGGCCGGGTCACCGTGGACGGCGAACCGCTCGAGGAGCCCTACATCTTCGAGAACGACCCGATCGAGCGGCGGGCGTTCGGGCCGGTGACCGTGCCGGAGGGGCGGCTGTGGGTCATGGGTGACCACCGTTCGGCGTCGGCGGACTCCCGCTCGCACGTCGGGGACGAGTACGCCGGGACGATCGGGATGGACGACGTCATCGGCAAGGCCGCACTCATCGTCTGGCCGATCGACCGGTTCGGCCTGCTCGACTCGCCCGACATCCAGGACCCCGCGGCGGCCGCAGCGGTCCCCGGAGCGCCGGCCGGGGGCGGGGTGTCGCCGGTCGGTGCCGTCGCCGTCCTGCCGTACGCGGTGGGCCTGGCCGGTGCCGTGCCGGTCACCGCCTGGCGCCGGCGGCGGCGCACACGGAGTACCCACCTCGACCGGTAATGGTCGCGCCGTTACGGGCGTGACTTTCCGTGCGCCGAATGGTGATGCGCAGTATCACCAGAGAAAAATGCTGGAAAAGCGTTCAAGCAACCGTTTCACCCTTCCGTTGGAGACATTGCACCTTCCCGGAAGTCGAAACGGAGTCTGTTGTGTCTGCACCTGTGGCGAGCACCGCCCGCGGGGTCACCCGCGTGCTCCTCCTCGCCGACGCGCCCGTCCTGCGTCGGGGGCTGGTCAGCATGATCAACGAGACCGCCGGCATGCAGTCGGTGGGCACCCCCGGCGAGATCCGGCGAGCACTCACGCTGGTCGAGACCGCCCGTCCCGACGCGGTGGTGGTCGAGCTGGGCGCCGGCCGGGCAGCGACCCTGGGCGCCTGCCGTGATCTGCGCCGTCGCTTCCCCCGGGTCGCGATCATCGCCCTGGCCACGTCCGAGGACCCGGCCGTGGTCAACGAGGCCCTCGCCGCCGGCATCCGCGGATATCTGATGATGAACACCTCGCCGACCCTGCTCGGCTGGGCCATCCTGGCCGCCCGCGCCGGGCGCACCGTCGTCGATCCGCAGATCCGCCGGGTCGAGCCGTCGGCGGTGCCGGCCGCCAAGCCGTTCGCCCCCGAGGTGCCGCTGACCCGCCGCGAGCAGGACGTGCTCGACGAGCTGCTGCAGGGCCAGTCCAACCGGCAGATCGGCCGCAACCTGTTCATCAGCGAGGACACCGTCAAGTCCCACGTCAAGGCCATCCTGCGCAAGCTGGGTGCCCGGGACCGTGCGCATGCGGTGTCGCTGGTCCTCTCCAACCGGACGCCGGGCTGCACCTGCGGCGCCCACGCCCTCCAGGCCGCCGCCCCCGAGGCGACGGCCGACATCTGACCGGTCCTCCGCCGGACGCGCCGCGGGCCGGTCCCTACCCGGGGGCCGGCCCGCGGTGCGTCCGGGGGGCGACGACGGTGTCCCCGGGGCGTCGTACTGTCGTGCCGCGATGGCTGTCCGTCCCACCCACACCGCGTCCGCTGCGGCGGCCCGTGCCCGGCGCACGTTCGCCGACGACCGGCCCGAGGCGCTCTGGGACATGGAACGCGCGCTGCGCCGTCGGGGCTTCCAGACGGTCGCCGGGGCCGACGAGGCCGGCCGCGGCGCCTGCGCCGGCCCGCTGGTCGCCGCGGCCTGCGTCCTGCCCGCGGGCCGGCGGGGCCAGGTGCCGGGGCTCGCGGATTCCAAGCTGCTCACCGCCTCGGCCCGGGAGCGGGTGTACGCCGAGATCCTCGAGCGGGCGGTGTCGTGGTCGGTCGTCGTCCTCCCGGTGGCGGACCTGGACGCCCGGGGCATGCACGTCACCAACATCGAGGCGCTGCGCCGCGCCGTCAGCATGCTCGACCCGGGGCCCGACTACGTGCTGACCGACGGCTTCCCCGTGCCCGGGCTCGCCCGGCCGGGTCTGGCCGTGTGGAAGGGCGACCGGGTCGCGGCCTGCGTGGCCGCCGCCTCCGTGCTGGCCAAGGTGAGCCGCGACCGCATCATGGTCGACCTGCACGCGCGCTGGCCCGAGTACGACTTCGCCGGCCACAAGGGCTACATCACCGATGTCCACACCGCCGCGCTGGAGCGTCACGGTCCGTGTCCTGAGCACCGGATGCGCTATGTGAACGTGGCCCGGGCCCGCGACGTGCACGCCGCCCGGACGGCCCGACTGACCGGTTCGGGCGCCATGGTCGATGATGGGTCCATGCGCCCTGAGTCCCGAGCCCTCACGAGCACCGAGGACCGATGAGCACCGAAGATCTCGAGAAGTACGAGACCGAGATGGAGCTGCAGCTCTATCGCGAGTACCGGGACATCGTCCGGCAGTTCACCTACGTGGTGGAGACCGAGCGGCGGTTCTACCTCGCCAACTCCGTGGACCTGCAGGTGCGGGAGGCCGGGGGAGAGGTCTTCTTCGAGCTGAAGCTCTCCGACGCCTGGGTGTGGGACATGTACCGGCCCGCCCGGTTCGTCCGCAACGTGCGCGTCCTGACGTTCAAGGACGTCAACGTCGAGGAGCTGGACAAGCCCGACCTCGAGCTGCCCGAGAACCCGCGGATCACCTGACCGCCTGACGCCGGTTGCATGCGCCGCCGCCGCTCACCGGTCCCGGAGGGGCCTACCGGAGGACTGCGCCGTGCCGCCGTTCGTCCCCCTGGATCAGTACAACATCATCATCGGGACCGACCGGTCGGAGGTGCTCATCGGCACCGACGGACCTGACCTCATCTGCGCCCGGCTCGGGAATGACGTCATCCACGCCGGAGGGGGCGACGACCTGGTCCTGGGAGACACCACCACCTTCTTCGGCAACGTGAACGCTTCGGGCGGGAACGACACGGTGTTCGCCGGTGCAGGAGACGACGAGGTGCTGTCCGGACCCGGTAACGACCGGGGCTTCGGCGGTGGCGGGGACGACTTCCTCGCGCTGGCGCTGGGCAACGACTACGGCGACGGCGGCCCCGGCTCGGACAGCGTCATCGGTGGGTTCGGGCGGGACGTGGTCGGAGGCGGACCCGGCGACGACGAGGTCGCGGGCGGGTTCGACGCGGACGTCGTCTCCGGGGGGCCCGGGAACGACACGATGTACGGCGAGGCGCCGGGAGGGCAGAACCCGCCGCCCGGCGTCCCGGTGCCCGGGCCCGCCCGGGACGTCTGCCTCGGGGGCGGCGGGACCGACACGGGCCTCGACTGCGACGTGCCCGTCTCGATGGAGGGCTGACAGGTCTGGGGACGCGGCGGTCCACAGGGCCGCCGCGTCTCCACAGATTCTTCCGAGGGGTACTCGCCGGGTGGCCGCGGCGGGACCGTCGGCGGGTGCCCACCACTACCGAACTCGGCGTCCACGGCGAACGGATCGCCGTCGCCTTCCTCGCCGACCTCGGCCTACGAGTCCTGGACCGTAACTGGCGCTGCCGAGAGGGCGAACTCGACATCGTCGCCCGGGACGGCGACGCCCTCGTCTTCTGCGAGGTGAAGACCCGCCGGGGGACCGGCTACGGCCAGCCCGTGGAGGCGGTCACGCAGGCCAAGTCCCGGCGGATCCGGGTGCTCGCGCAGCGCTGGCTGGCGGCTCACGACGAGCACGCGCCCGAGGTGCGCTTCGACGTCGTCGGCGTGCTGGTCCGCCCGGAGCGCCCGGCGCTGGTCACCCACCTGCGGGCGGCGTTCTCGTGACCCTGGCCCGCACCTGGTCGGTCGGGCTCGCCGGGGTCCAGGGCGCGATGGTGGAGGTGGAGGTCGACATCGCGGCCGGCCTGCCCGGGGTCGTGCTCGTCGGCCTGCCGGACGCGGTGGTGCGCCAGTCGGTGGACCGGGTGCGGGCGGCCGTCGTGAACGCCGGCGGCGAGTTCCCCACCCGGCGGATCACCATCGGGCTCTCGCCCGCGTCCATGCCCAAGCAGGGCAGCGGCTTCGACCTCGCGCTGGCTGCCGCGGTCCTCGCGGCCGCGGGCACGCTGCGCCGCCGGGCGGTCGACCAGCTCGTGCTGCTCGGCGAGCTTGGCCTCGACGGGTCGGTGCGGGCCATCCGGGGCGTCCTCCCGGCGGTCCTCGCCGCCGCACGGGCCGGCCACCGCCAGGTCGTCGTCCCGCTGGCCAACGCGGCCGAGGCCGCGTTGGTCGAGCGGGTGGAGGTGCTCGCCGTGGAGAGCCTGGCGCAGTTGGTCGAGCACCTGCGCGGGGCGACGGTCCTGCAGCCGTACGCGCGCGGACCGCTGCCCGACCAGCCTCCGGTGCCCGACCTCGCCGACGTCGTCGGCCAGGTCGCCGGGCGGCGGGCGGTCGAGGTCGCCGCCGCCGGTGGGCATCACCTCTTCCTCACCGGCCCGCCCGGTGCCGGGAAGACGATGCTGGCCGAGCGGCTGCCCGGCCTGCTGCCGCCGCTGGACGAGCAGGCGGCGCTGGAGGTCACCGCCATCCACTCGATCGCCGGCACCCTGCCGTCCGACGCGCCCCTGGTCACCCGACCGACGTTCGAGGCCCCGCACCACTCGGCGACCATGGCGGCGCTGATCGGCGGTGGCTCCGGCCAGATCCGGCCGGGTGCGCTGTGCCGGGCGCACCGTGGCGTCCTGTTCATCGACGAGGCGCCGGAGTTCCCGCGGGCCGTCCTGGACACCCTCCGGCAGCCGCTGGAGCGCGGCCAGGTGACCATCCAGCGGGCCGCCGGGTCGGCGACCTTCCCCTGCCGGGCGCAGCTGGTGCTGGCCGCCAATTCGTGCCCGTGCGCGAGCGCGGCCGGCGACACCGCGTGCACGTGCAGTCCGCTGGAACGCCGGCGCTACCAGTCGCGGCTGTCCGGTCCGCTGCTCGACCGGGTCGACCTACGGGTGGACCTCCCACCGGTCACCCGCGCGGCCTGGCTCGACGGGCTGGACGCCCCGGAGCCGACCACGGTCGTGGCCGAGCGGGTGGTCCGGGCGCGCGCAGTGGCGGGGGAGCGGCTCGCCGGCACGGGCCTGGCACTCAACAGCCAGGTGCCCGGACGCATGCTGCGCGAGCGGTTCGCCGTCCCGCGCTCGTCGCTGCGGCTGGCCGAGCGCGCCCTGGAGCGCGGCGCGCTCTCGGTGCGCGGCTTCGACCGGGTGGTGCGGGTCGCCTGGACGCTGAGCGATCTGGCCGGCTGCACGGTGCCGGGTCCTGACGAGGTGGCCGAGGCACTCGGCATGCGTCTGCAGCGGAGTGCGGCATGAGCCTCGACGAGGACCTCGAGGATGCGCGCGCGGCCGCATCCGTCACCGGCGGGGTGCACCCGGGGATCCGGCGGGCGAGGGCGTGGCTGAGCCGGGCCGTGGAGCCGGGCACCATCGACCTCTTCCGGTACGTCGAGGACGTCGGTGCGGTCGAGGCGGTGCGCCGGCTACGGGCCGGGACGGCGCCGGACCGGATCCGCTCCCTCGTGGGTGCGCGGGCGCAGCAGGACGCCAGCCTGGCCGACCTGCACCGCGCCGAACGGTGCGGGGCCCGGCTCGTCGTTCCGGAGGACGACGAGTGGCCGGCGTACCCGCTGCACGCCCTCACCGTGGCCGTCGCGGGGGAGCCGTTCGCAGCCCGCGACCAGTCCGACCGCACCCGCGCGCTCGTGCCGCCGCTCGGTCTGTGGGTCCGTGGTCCGGGACGGCTGGACGTGGTGGCCGACCGGTCGGTCGCCGTGGTGGGTTCGCGCGCCTCCACCGCCTACGGCGAGCACGTCGCCGCCGAGCTGGGTCACCAGCTGGGGGAGCGGGGCTGGACCGTGGTCTCGGGAGGGGCGTTCGGCATCGACAGCGCCGCCCATCGTGGCGCGCTCGCCGCCGAGGCGCCCACCATCGCGGTGCTGGCGTGCGGGGTCGACCGGGTCTATCCGGCGGCACACGGCGCACTGTTCGGGCGGATCGCGGAGACCGGCCTGCTGGTGAGCGAGTGGCCGCCCGGCTGCGCACCGCTGCGGCACCGGTTCCTCGTCCGCAACCGGCTGATCGCCGCGCTCACCCGCGGCACCGTGGTGGTGGAGGCCGCGGCTCGCTCGGGCGCCCAGGCGACCGCCAACCGCGCCCGGCGCCTCGGCCGGGCGCTGATGGTGGTCCCCGGGCCGATCACCTCTGCGCTGTCGGTCGGCTGCCACGAGCTGCTCAGGGACGAGGAGGCCGGCGCCGTGCTGGTCACCTCGGCCGCGCACGTCATCGAGGCCGTCGGCGGTATCGGCACCGATCTGGCACCGCCCGTCGAGCGGCCGACCTCACCGCGCGATGAGCTCTCCGACGTCGCGACACGGGTGCTGGACGCCTGCCCGGTCCGCATCGGGGTCAGCCCGGAACGGCTCGCGAGCATCGCCGGCTGCACGGTCCTCGACGTCCTCCGGGTGCTGCCGTCGCTGGAGCTCGCCGACCTCGTGCAGTGGACCGGTACCGGCTGGCGGCTGGCCCCACCGCCGAACCCACCCGGCGCGGCGGCTTGACCGGTGGCGGGCGCCGACGGACCGTGCCCCCGTGGCCACTCCCAGCACCGCAGAGGTCCGCGCCGGGTTGCCCCCGGCGCTGGCCGAGGCGCTGGCCGGCTACGAGGAGCACCTGAGCGCGCAGCGCGATCTCTCGGCGAACACGCTCCGCAGCTACGTCGGTGACGTCGCCCGGTTGCTCGACCACCTGGCCCGGCGCAGCGGCACGCAGCCGCACGACCTCGACCTCGCCACGCTGCGCAGCTGGCTCGCGCAGGGGCGCACCCGCGGGCACAGCCGGTCCACGACCGCCCGGCACGCCTCGGCCGCCCGGTCGTTCACCGCCTGGCTGCGCCGGGCCGGGCTCATGCCCGAGGACGTCGGCCAGCGGCTGGTCAGCCCCAAGGCCCACCGCACGCTGCCTGACGTGCTGGCCCCCGACCAGGCGCGTGCGCTGGTGGAGACGGCGGCCGGGGCCGAGGATCCGGTGCGGCTGCGCGACGCCGTCGTCCTGGAGCTGCTGTACGCCAGCGGCATCCGGGTCAGCGAGCTCGTCGGCCTCGACGTCGACGACGTCGACCGGGGACGCCGGCTGCTGCGGGTGCTGGGCAAGGGCCGCAAGGAGCGCAGCGTGCCCTACGGGTTGCCGGCCGAGCGGGCAGTGGACGCCTGGCTGACCCGGGGTCGCCCGGCTCTCGCGACGCCGGACTCCGGCCCGGCGCTCCTCCTGGGCCTGCGGGGACGGCGGCTCGACGCCCGGGAGGCCCGTCGCACGGTGCACGCCGCCACCTCCAGCGTCCCGGGGGCCCCGGACATCGGCCCGCACGGGCTCCGGCACTCCGCGGCCACCCACGTGCTCGAGGGGGGCGCGGACCTGCGTTCCGTCCAGGAGTTGCTCGGCCACGCTAGCCTCGCGACGACGCAGATCTACACGCACGTGACGGTCGAACGGCTCCGTGCGGTCCATGCCCAGGCGCACCCTCGTGCCTGAGGCGGGCCGGCCGGCGGAGCGGACGGCGGCACTCATGACCACGCGGGACCACGGACGGGGCCCCCGCAGCACGACGGAGGAGCGCGACCGTGTCTGAGGCAACCATCCGCCGTATCGACGAGTCCGGTGACGACGCCGACGCCCTGCTGCACGACCTGTGGACCCGGTACGTCGAGGGCCGGGACCCAGGCCTCCGGGACCGGCTGATCCTGCACTACGCCCCGCTGGTCAAGTACGTCGCCGGCCGGGTCGGCAGCGGTCTGCCCGCGCACGTCGAGCAGGCCGACCTCATCTCCTACGGCACCTTCGGGCTCATCGACGCGATCACTCGGTACGAGCCCACCCGCGAGGTGAAGTTCGAGAGCTACGCGATGGCCCGCATCCGCGGGGCGATCATCGACGAGCTGCGCAACACCGACTGGATCCCGCGGTCGGTGCGGGTCAAGGCCCGCGCGTTCGAGCGCACGGTCGCCGAGCTGGAGAGCAAGCTCCACCGGACGCCGACCGACGAAGAGGTCGCCGACGCCATGGACATGGACGTCGAGGACATCCGGAAGTTCCTCGGTCAGCTGTCCCTGGTGAACGTCGTCGCACTGGACGAGCTGCTCACCGACGACGACGGCGGCTCCCCACGCCTCGGCGACACCCTCCAGGACCCCACCGCGCTCGACCCGCAGGCGATGGCCGAGCACGGCGAGGCCCGCCAGCTGCTGGCCCGCGCCGTCGAGCAGCTGCCCGAGCGGGAGAAGGTCGTCGTCTCCCTCTACTACTTCGAGGGCCTCACGCTCGCCGACATCGGCCGGGTGCTCGGAGTGACCGAGAGCCGGATCTGCCAGCTGCACACCAAGGCGGTGCTGCACCTGCGCACCAAGCTCGCCGACATCGCCTGAGCTGCCGGGGGACCCGCTCGGCGGCCGAGGAGGCCTGCCGGTGCCGATCGGCTTCCAGGGGTCGACGACCCGCAGCACTCGGCGGACGACCGCCGGACGCTCTGGCGGGCGCAGCTCCCGGGCTGAGCCCGTCCCCGAACGGCAGCAGCCGGACCCGCGGTGGCCGCAGCAGCAGCAGGGGATCGAGGTAGTCCTCCCCTCGGCGCGCCCCCCAGTGCAGGCAGGCGTCGGCCGGGCACCCCTCGTGCCCGGGCAGCAGCGCGCCCAGGGGCGCACCCCGCTCCACCCGTTCGCCCGCGCCCACCGACGGCCGGACGGGCTCGTACGTCGTCCGCAGCCCGCCGGCGTGGTTGACGCTGACCACCGGCCGGCCGGCGACCATCCCGGCGAACACGACGATCCCGTCGCCGGCCGCCAGCACCGGCGTCCCCGCGGTACCCGCCAGGTCGGCACCGCGGTGCCCGGGGCCGTACCGGTGCGCCGGGGCCTCGAACGGCCGGGTCACCGTCGGGCCATCGAGCAGGGGAGCGGCCCAGGCGGGGAACTGGCGCACCCCGGTCACGGGAACCGGCCCGGCCGCCGCCGACGCGAGCGCGGGCACGGCCAGCGACGCCAGCAGGACGAGCGCGGTGAGGCGGGTGCGCATACCGGGAGCGTGCGCCGCCGTGCGCCCCGGACGGTCCGCGCGGCGGAATCTGTGGACCGGTCCGACCGCTGGGGATAGGCCCCTGCGCACCCGCGTATGCTGTCCGGTGCGGCCCGTCTACGCGGGTCGACTTCGCGCGTCCTTCACCCGCCGGTCGGCGGGGCAGTCGCCACCTCGGTCCCGGCCCAGCCGGGTGAGTGGTGCCGCAGGACGCCAGGGCGTGCACCACCCGGTGCCCGCGACAACCGGAACCGCGCGGCCTCGGCCGCGCGCGGGAGCAGAGAGGCTGCGATATGGCAGTCGTCAGCATGAAGCAGCTGCTCGACAGCGGCGTCCACTTCGGGCACCAGACCCGTCGCTGGAACCCGAAGATGAAGCGCTTCATCTTCACCGAGCGCAACGGCATCTACATCATCGACCTGCAGCAGACGCTCGGGTACATCGACAACGCCTACGAGTTCGTCAAGCAGACGGTCGCCCACGGCGGCTCGATCCTGTTCGTCGGCACCAAGCGTCAGGCGCAGGAAGTCGTCGCCGAGCAGGCCACGCGCGTCGGCATGCCCTACGTCAACCAGCGCTGGCTGGGCGGCATGCTCACCAACTTCCAGACCGTCTTCAAGCGGCTCGAGCGGCTCAAGGAGCTCGAGGACATGGAGCAGACCGGCGTGCTGGTCAGCCTGTCCAAGAAGGAGCAGCTGGTCCTCAGCCGCGAGAAGGCCAAGCTCGAGCGCAGCCTCGGTGGTATCCGCGACATGAAGAAGGTGCCCAGCGCCATCTGGATCGTGGACACCAAGAAGGAGCACATCGCCGTCGGCGAGGCGCGCAAGCTCAAGATCCCGGTCGTCGCGATCCTGGACACCAACTGCGACCCCGACGAGGTCGACTACAAGATCCCGGGCAACGACGACGCGATCCGCAGCATCACGGTGCTGACCCGCGTGATCGCCGACGCGGTCGCCGAGGGCCTCATGGCCCGCTCGGCCGCGCAGGCGAACGCCGGCCGCGAGGACGGCGGGGAGCCGGCCGTCGGCGCCGGCGAGCCGCTGGCCGACTGGGAGCGCGAGCTCCTGACGGGTGGGGACGCCGCGGCTGCCCCGGCCGCGGACGACGCGACCGTCGCCCCGCTGCCCGAGACCCCGGCCGAGCCGGCCGACGTCACCGTCGGCGAGGTCGCTCCGGTCGAGGACGTCCCCGCCACCACCGGTGGCAAGGAGAACAACGCCGTCTGACGGTTCGGCGCCGTCCTCCCCGCTGACCCGCGGAGGACGGCGCCGCCGCACGGCCGTTCCACAGCAAGCACCACCCGACCAGAGGGAAGAGACATGTCTGCCTTCACCGCAGCCGACGTCAAGCGTCTCCGCGACGCCACCGGCGCCGGCATGATGGACTGCAAGAAGGCCCTCACCGAGGCCGACGGCGACTACGACAAGGCCGTCGAGTTCCTGCGGGTCAAGGGCGCGAAGGACGTCGGCAAGCGTCTGGAGCGCTCCACCACCAACGGTGTCGTCGTCAGCAAGGACGGCGCGCTGCTGGAGCTGGACTGCGAGACCGACTTCGTCGCCAAGAACGCCGACTTCGTCGCGCTGGCCGACCGCCTGCTGGAGATCGGCTTGCAGAACACGCCGGCCGACGCCGAGGCCCTGCTGAACACCGAGGTCGACGGCCAGACCGTCGCGGCGCTGGTCGAGGGTGAGTCCGCCCGGATCGGCGAGAAGCTGGTGCTCAGCCGTTTCGTGGCCTTCGAGGGCGCCACCGCGACCTACCTGCACAAGCGGGCCACCGACCTGCCCCCGGCGATCGGTGTCGCCGTGCAGTACTCCGGTGGCAGCGAGGACGCCGCCCGCAGCCTGGCGATGCACATCGCCGCCGCGCGGCCGCGCTACCTCACCCGCGACGAGGTCCCGGCCGAGGCGGTCGAGACGGAGCGCCGCGTCGCCGAGCAGACCGCCAAGGAGGAGGGCAAGCCCGAGCAGGCGATCACCAAGATCGTCGAGGGTCGGGTCAACGCCTACTACAAGGACTTCGTCCTGCTCGAGCAGCCGTCGATCACCGAGCCCAAGCGCACGGTGAAGCAGATCGTCGACGAGGCCGGCATGACCGTCGAGCGCTTCGCGCGCTTCGAGGTCGGCCAGGCCTGAGCCGCACCCGGTACCGATGACCGGCCCCGTACCCCTCGTGGGACGGGGCCGGTCGTCTGTCCGGCACCGGCCGCTGACCGACGCCCGGCAGGAACCGGGCCCCGGGATGCGGCAGGATCCACTGACACCGACAGCCCTCCACCGATCCGACCCCAGGGATGACGCGTTGACCGACACCAGCCCGCCGATGTCCGCCCCGACCGCCTTCCGTCCGGCCGACGGGAGCGGCTACCAGCGCGTGCTGCTCAAGCTGTCCGGCGAGTCGTTCGGCGGCGGCAACGTCGGGGTCGACGCGGATATCGTCCGGGGCATCGCCGAGCAGCTGGCCGAGGTGGTGGCCAAGGGCACCCAGGTCGCCGTCGTCATGGGCGGGGGCAACTTCTTCCGCGGCGCGGAGCTCTCCCAGGCCGGCATGGACCGCACCAAGGCCGACTACATGGGCATGCTGGGCACGGTCATGAACTGCCTGGCGCTGCAGGACTTCTGCGAGAAGGCGGGTCTGGAGACCCGGGTGCAGTCGGCCATCACCATGGGCCAGGTGGCCGAGCCCTACATCCCGCGCAAGGCCATCCGGCACCTGGAGAAGGGCCGACTGGTCATCTTCGGTGCGGGCGCCGGCATGCCGTACTTCTCCACCGACACGGTGGCCGCGCAGCGGGCGCTCGAGATCGAGTGCCAGGTGCTCCTCATGGGGAAGAACGGCGTCGACGGCGTGTACGACGACGATCCGCGGACCAACTCCGCCGCCGTCATGTACGACGGCCTGGACTACGCCACCGTGCTGAACAAGCAGCTCAAGGTGGCCGACGCGACCGCGATCAGCCTGTGCATGGACAACCAGATGCCGATCGTCGTGTTCAACCTGCTGCGCGACGGCAACATCGCGCGTGCTACCGCAGGTGAGAGGATCGGCACGCTGATCAGTCAGCCGGCCTGACCGGCCGGCCGGCGGCGCACCGACGAGGACGACGGCCCGACGAGCGCCCCACCCTGGGGGCGCCGGCCGCAGGAGGGACAACCCGTGATCGACGACACCCTGCTCGACGCCGAGGAGAGGATGGACAAGGCCCTCTCGGTGGCGCGCGAGGACCTCGGCTCGGTCCGCACCGGGCGGGCGGCCCCCTCGATGTTCAACAAGATCGTCGTGGATTACTACGGGGCGCCCACGCCGGTGCCCCAGATGGCGTCCATCACCGTGCCCGAGGCCCGGATGGCGGTCATCAAGCCCTACGACAGCAGCCAGATGTCGGCCATCGAGAAGGCCATCCGGGACAGCGACCTGGGCGTCAACCCGACCAACGACGGCCAGCTCCTGCGGGTCGTCTTCCCGCAGCTGACGGAGGAGCGGCGCCGCGATCTGGTCAAGATGGCCCGGTCGAAGGGCGAGGACGCCAAGGTCGCCATCCGCAACATCCGCCGCCGCGCCAAGGAAGAGCTCGACCGCATCGTCAAGGACGGCGAGGCGGGTGAGGACGACGTGCGCCGCGCGGAGAAGGAGCTCGACGACCTCACCGCCCAGCACACCTCCGGCATCGACGACGCGGTGAAGAACAAGGAGACCGAGCTGCTCGAGGTCTGACCTCGTCGCGGTCGCACGCCCATGACGCCTCCCTCCGCCGACCGCCCGGGTGCACTGCGCCCGGGCGGCGAGCCGTGGCCGCGGGTCGGTGGTGGTCGTGCGCCGGGCAGCGGGCGGCGGGACGACGACACCGGTCCGGTGCCGATCCCCTCGGCCCGCCCGGTCCCGCCCCGCCCGCCGCCGCCGCGGGCACCGGCCCCCGTACCCGAGGACACCGCGGCGTTTCCCGTGCCCGAGCGCGGGGCCCAGGGGGCCTCGGCGGTGCCGTCGCCGGAGGACGTCGGGCAGCTGCCCACCACGGAGCGGCCGGTGAGCCGGGCCGGGCGGAACCTGCCCGCCGCGATCGGCGTGGGCGTCGGGCTGGTGGCGGTCATCGTCGCCTCCCTGCTGGTGTGGCGCCCCGCCTTTCTCGGCGTGCTCACCGCGGCGATCCTGGTCGCCGTCGTGGAGCTGACCCGGGCGCTGGCCAAGGGCCGCTTCTCCGCGCCGCTGGTGCCGCTGCTGGTCGGGGCGTTCGCCATGGAGGCCCTCGCCTGGACCCGGGGACCCACCGGTCTGCTCACCGGGTTCTTCCTCACCGCGCTGGCCGTGCTGCTCTGGCGGCTGGCCGGCGGGCCGGTCGGCTACCGGAAGGACGCCGCCGCCGGCGTCCTGACGGCCCTGTACGTGCCGTTCCTGGCCGGTTTCGCGGTCCTGCTGCTGGTGCCCGACGACGGCGCGGCCCGCGTGCTGGCGTTCATCGTGACCGTCGTGGCCAGCGACGTCGGCGGCTACGCCGCCGGTGTCCTCTTCGGCAAGCACCCCATGGCCCCCTCGATCAGCCCGAAGAAGTCGTGGGAGGGCATGGCGGGCTCGGTGGTGGCCTGCGTGCTCGTGGCCACGCCGATCATCGTCCTCGCCCTCGGCGGGCCGTGGTGGGGCGGGCTGCTCTTCGGCGCCGCGCTCGCCATCTCGGCGACCGTGGGGGACCTGGCCGAGTCGCTGATCAAGCGTGATCTCGGCATCAAGGACATGGGCGACCTGCTGCCCGGGCACGGCGGGATCATGGACCGGCTGGACTCGCTGCTGCCCTCGGCGGCCGCCGCCTACCTGCTGCTCGCGGTGCTCGTCCCCGTCTAGGGCTCAGGCCGGCCGGTCCACCGACCACGTCGTGCCGATGGGCTCGAAGCCGCGCCGGGTGTACCAGTGCCGCGGCCAGTCGTCGGCGGACGCCTCCAGGACGACGAGGTCGCAGCCGGCGTCGGCGGCGATGCCGAGCAGCCGGGCCAGGACGGCGCCGGCGTATCCCCGGCCGCGCGCCGCCGGGTCGGTCAGCATGGATTCGACGGCCGCCGTGGCGCCGTCGACCCGGAGCTGGCCGGCGGCCACGACCCGGCCCTCCTCGCGCACCGCGACGTCGGTGACGGCGACCACCCGGTCGTTGAGCCGTTCCCGGCCGACCAGCTGGCGCACCACGGCATCCAGCCGGTCGCCGAGCGAGGCCAGCCCGCGCCGCCAGGAGCGCTCCCACAGCTCGTGCACCTCCCGCTGGTCGACCACCTCCGCGCCCGCACCGGGGCGCGGCACCGGCAGCTCGGTGCGGCGGGCCATGAGCACCAGTTCCTCGGCGTTCCAGCCCCGCGCGGCCAGCGCTCGGGCGACGGGGCCCGCGTCCGGCCAGGCCAGCAGTGCAGCGCGCTGCGGCCAGCCGGCGTTGCCGCCGACCTCCTCGGCCGCGGCTTCGACGGCTGCCGCGTCCACCGGGGCGGTGAGCAGCAGCCGGTTGTTGTCGTGGGAGGACGGGACGTCGGGGTCCAGCACGGCCACCCCGCCGGGGACGTCGCCGACGCCGACGGCCCGCCGGACCGGCACCGACGTGTAGAAGGTCAGGGCGCGGGCGAGGGCGTCGGACGGCTCCGGCAGCACGACCGGCGTCGGCGGACGGTAGAGAACCACCGCGACGACCGAGCTCGTCGGCAGCGGCCCGTACAGGTGGGGGAACCGGAGCTCGGCCGGGTCGTCGGGATGCCCGGGCTCGAACCGCACCGGATCGGTCAGCCGTCGGGGGTCGACCACCAGCAGGGCGAGATCCCGCCGGCCGGGGAAGAGGCGCCGCGCGGGCAGGTGCACCAGGTCCGGGGTGGACAGGTGCACGAAACCGTCCGGCCCCGGCCGGATCGACCCCTGCCGCAGCGCGGCGCGCCACTGGGCCGGTTCGACGAGGTGCACGAGGACGTCGGGAGTCACCCTGCGATCCTCCCTGGGTGCACGAGGACGAACTGCCCGGCCCCACCGACTGGGGGACCACGGTCGGTACCGGCCCCTGGGAGGGGCCCTGGCCGGACGACCCGCGCTACGACCCGCAGCTGCTCGCGGAGGGGGACCGGCGCAACGTCGTCGACCGGTACCGCTACTGGACCGTCGAGGCGATCGTCGCGGACCTCGACCGACGCCGGCACCCCTTCCACGTCGCCATCGAGAACTTCGGCCACGACCTGAACATCGGGACGGTGGTGCGCACCGCCAACGCCTTCCTCGCCGCTGAGGTGCACGTGGTGGGCCGGCGGCGGTGGAATCGTCGGGGCGCCATGGTCACCGACAGGTATCAGCATCTCCGCCACCACGAGGACGTCGGCGGACTGCTGGCTTTCGCCGCCGAGGGCGGGCTCGCCGTCGTGGCGGTCGACAACGGGCCCGGCGCCGTGCCGATCGAGACCGCCGCGCTGCCGGAGCGCTGCGTGCTGCTGTTCGGCCAGGAGGGGCCGGGTCTGACGGCGGAGGCCCGCGCCGGGGCCGCCATCACCGTCTCGATCGCCCAGTTCGGCTCCACCCGGTCGATCAACGCCGGCGTGGCCGCCGGCATCGCCATGCACGGCTGGGTGCGGCAGCACGCTGACCTGGGCGCGAACCGTTAGCCGCCGGTGAGCGGCGGGTCCGGATCGATGCCCCGGGCGCGCAGCGCCGACTCGACGGCCTCGCACACCGTGCGGACGACGGCGACCCGCGCCCACCGCTTGTCCTCGGCGGGGATGACGTGCCACGGGGCGACCGGTGTGGAGGTGCGCTCGAGCATCTCCTCCACCGCTGCCGCGTAGACGCCGCGCTTCTCCCGGTTCCGCCAGTCCTCGTCGGTGAGCTTCCAGGCCTTGTACGGGTTCGCGCGGCGGGACTCGAAGCGGCGCAGCTGCTCCTCGGGGGAGACGTGCATCCAGAACTTCACCAGCACGGTGCCCTCGGCGGCCAGCGACGTCTCCAGGTCGACGATCTCCTGGTACGCGCGGCGCCACGCGTGCTCCTCGGCATAACCCTCGACCCGCTCGACCAGCACCCTCCCGTACCAGGAGCGGTCGAGCACGGCCATGCCGCCCCAGCCGGGCAGCACCGGCCAGAAGCGCCACAGGAAGTGGTGCCGCTTCTCGTCACGGGTGGGAGCGGCGAACTGGGCCACCCGCACGTGCCGGGGATCGAGCTCACCGACCAGCCGCTGGATCGCCCCGCCCTTGCCCGAGGCGTCCCAGCCCTCGAAGAGCACCAGCAGCGGAGGGCCGAGGTCCCCGGGACCGATCTGGCCGCCGAGCAGCAGCCGCAGGTGGGTGAGGCGGTGCTGGGCCTCGGCCAGCTGGATCTTGCCCTCCTTCTTGTCCAGGCGGGCGGTCAGATCGACGTCGGCGAGGCGGCTCATGAGCGCCAGCCTGACGGTGCTGCGGTCGATACGCAGCCCGGCGCCGAGCCCGCCCGTGCCCGCGGCTACCGCCGGCCGCAGCGGGTAGGGGGCACGGGATCACCCGCCGACTTCACCGGAGGCCTCGTCGTGCCCGATCATGCAGACCGCCACATCTCGCCGTGGATCGACACCATGGCGGCCCCGCACCTCGGGGGGACGGCGATCCGGACGGCCCCGGCCGACGTCCTCGTCCTCGGCGGGGGGATCACCGGGCTGACCACCGCCCTGCTCCTGCAACGGGAGGGTCGGGCGGTGACGCTCGTGACCGCCGGGCGGATCGGGGACTCGGTCACCACCCGGTCCACGGTGAAGCTCACCTACGGCCACGGCACTCTCTACTCCGCGATCGAGAGCACACGTGGCCTCGACGCGGCCGCCGCGTACGCGCAGGCCAACGTCGCCGGTCTGCAGCAGGTCGTCGACCTGGTCGCCGACCTCGGCATCGACTGCGGGCTGGAGCGCGGGCTGCCGCACGTGGTCTACGCGGAGGACGACGCGACGGTGGCGCACGTCGAACGCGAGGCGGAGGTCGCGCGGCGCATCGGCCTGCCCGTCACCCTCGGCCGGGAGGCGCCGCTGCCCTTTCCGGTCCCCGCGGCGCTGTCCTTCGCCGACCAGGCGCAGTTCCATCCGGGGCGCTACCTCGCCGGCCTGGCCGAGGCCTTCGTGCGCGCGGGCGGCTCGGTGATCGAGGACGTGCGGGCGCAGGCCGTCGACGAGGACGACGACGGGTGCACGGTCGAGACCACCGCCGGCCGGCTGTCGGCAGCGCACGTCGTCGTCGCCACCCATTACCCGTTCCTCGACCGTGGCGGCCACTTCGCGCGGCTGAAGCCGAGCCGGTCCTACGGCGTGGCCGGCGTCCTGCCCTCCGGGGTACCGGCGGGGATGACCATCAACGCGGGGTCGCCGACCCGCTCGACGCGGACGGCCGTGCTCGAGGGGGAGGATCTGCTGATCGTCGTCGGCGAGGGGCACGAGGTCGGCCACGTCACCGACACCGACCAGCGGTGGGCGCGGCTGCAGGACTGGGCCCGCGAGCACTTCGGGGTCACCGACTTCCGCTACCACTGGTCGGCGGAGGAGCTGACCAGCCTCGACCGGGTGCCCTTCACCGGGTACGTCATGCCCGGCTCGCAGCGGGTGCTCACCGCCACCGGGTTCGCGGGCTGGGGCATGACCAACGGGACGGCGTCGGCGATGCTGATCCGCGATCTGGTCCTCGACCGGGACAACCCGTGGGCGGCCACCTTCGACGCCCGCCGCGCCGCCACCTCGCTGCCGGGGCCGGAGTTCGTGAAGCAGAACGCCCACGTCGCCACCACCTGGCTGAAGGGCCGGGTGCTCGGCGCCCCCAAGGGCTCGCCGCAGGACCTGCTCCCCGGCGAGGCGGCCGTCCTCGAGGCCGACGGGAAGCAGACCGCGGCCTACCGCGACGAGGAGGGCGCGCTGCACGCCGTCTCCTCGGTCTGCACCCATCTCGGCTGCACCGTCGCCTGGAACGAGGGCGAGAAGAGCTGGGACTGCCCCTGCCACGGCTCGCGGTTCGGGTCCGACGGGCGGGTGCTGCACGGGCCGGCGTCGCGGCCGCTGGAGCCACGCGAGCTGTGAGTCCGTGAGCTTCACCTCGCCACCGCCGGGTCCGTCCCCGCGGGTGGGACCATGGACGGCGCCATGACTGCCCTCCCGCTCGTCTTCGACGCCCCCCGCCGCGGCAAGCCGCCCCGCCACCTCGCCGACCTCACCCGCGAGGAGGCCCGGGCGGCGGTCGCCGAGCTCGGCCAGCCGGCGTTCCGGGCCGACCAGCTGGCCCGGCACTTCTACCGCGGGGTCACCGACCCGGCGCAGATGACCGACATCCCGGCCGCCGTCCGCGAGACGCTGCGCGAGGCGCTGCTGCCGGGGCTGCTCACCCCTCTGCGCCACCAGACCGCCGACAGCGGCCGCACCCGCAAGACCCTGTGGCGGCTGCACGACGGTGCGCTCGTGGAGAGCGTCCTCATGCGCTATCCCGACCGCGCCACCGTCTGCATCTCCAGCCAGGCCGGCTGCGGCATGGCGTGCCCGTTCTGCGCCACCGGCCAGGCCGGGCTCACCCGCAACCTGTCGGCCGCCGAGATCATCGGTCAGGCCGTCGCAGCCGGGGCGGCCATGGCGAACGGGGAGATCGACGGCGGGCCGGGACGGCTGTCCAACGTGGTGTTCATGGGCATGGGGGAGCCGCTGGCCAACTACGCCCGGGTGCGCACGACCCTCGACGCCCTCCTCGGCACCGCTCCCTACGGCCTGGGCCTGTCGCAGCGGTCGGTGACCGTCTCCACCGTCGGCCTGGTGCCGGCCATCCGCCGGCTCACCGAGGAGGGGCGCAACGTCACCCTCGCGGTCAGCCTGCACGCCCCGGACGACGAGCTGCGCGACACCCTGGTGCCGATCAACACGCGCTGGAAGGTCGGCGAGGTCATCGACGCCGCCGACGCCTACGCGCAGCGGACGGGCCGTCGCTACTCGGTGGAGTACGCGCTCATCCGCGACGTCAACGACCAGCCGTTCCGGGCCGACCTGCTCGGGAAGTTGCTCGCGGGCAAGCTCGCCCACGTGAACCTGATCCCGCTGAACCCGACGCCCGGCAGCCCCTGGGACGCCAGTCCGCTGCCGGCCCAGCGGGAGTTCGTCGCCCGCCTGCGCGCCGCCGGGGTGGCGACGACGGTGCGCGACACCCGCGGCCAGGACATCGACGGCGCCTGCGGGCAGCTGGCGGCCGCCGACCAGGTGGACGGGGTGCCGAGCGTCGCCGTCCCGGTGCCGTCCGTCGAGCCGCCGGGCGAGCTGGGAGCCGAGGGCGACGAGTGACCTCGGCCGGCGCCCCGTCCGAGGCCGAGGCGCACGAGCACACCCACGCGGACGTGTCCGGCGGCTGGCTGCGGGCCGCGGTGTTCGGCGCCATGGACGGGCTGGTCACCAACACCGCGCTGGTCGCCGGCGTGGGCGGTGGCGGCGCCGCCCCGCGGGCGATCGTGCTGGCCGGCGTGGCGAGCCTGGTCGCCGGCGCCGTCTCGATGGCGCTGGGTGAGTACACCTCGGTGAAGACCCAGAACGAGCAGCTCGACCTGGAGGTCGAGAAGGAGCGGCGGGAGCTGGAGCGCAACCCGGCCGGCGAGCTCGCCGAGCTCACCGCGATGCTGCAGGACCGCGGGGTCGACGCCCGGCTCGCCCGCCAGGTCGCCGTCCAGCTGTCGGCGAACCCCGAGACCGCCCTGCGGCTGCACGTGCTGGCCGAGCTGGGTGTCGACTCCGACGACCGGCCCTCGCCCCGCGTCGCGGCGGTCTCCTCGTTCCTGACGTTCGCGACCGGCGCGGTGCTGCCGCTGCTCCCGTACTTCCTCGGCGTCCCGGTGCTGTGGGTCGCCCTGCTCTGCGGCGGCCTGGGCCTGCTGCTGGCCGGGGCGCTGTCCTCGCGGTTCACCCCGCGGCCCTGGTGGTACGCCGGACTGCGGCAGCTCTTCTTCGGGGCGGCCGCGGCGGGGATCACCTACCTCATCGGCTCGGCGATCGGCGTCGCCGTCTCCTGAGCGCTCAGCCGCAGGACATGCCGGCGGCGTCGAGCGCACTGCTGGTCGCGTCGGTCGGGAAGCGGGCCAGCGTGCCGTCGACCGCTTCGCCGACCGGCAGGACCTCCACCTCGTCGAGCTCCGTGCCGGCCAGGGCGAGCAGCTCGCCGGTGGACGTGCCGGTGTCCACGGTCAGCGCGCCCGACGCCGCCCAGGCCAGCGACTGCAGCCGCCAGGGTCGCCACCGGGCGCTGTCCACGGCGCCGGACAACGCGGACACGACCGTCCCGGCCGTCGTGGCGCGGCCATCGGGGTCCTCCGGAGCGGCGACCCACTTCCCGCCGACCAGGTGCTCGGGGTGGCGCGAGCGCACCATCGCCAGCGCCGTCGCGCCGTCGACGTGCCGGGGACCGGCGGCGGGCAGCTCCAGGCCGGCGAGCCGATCGCGCACGGGCTCGGGGACGTCGACGTCCAGGCCGCCCGCGGCGTCGACCACGGCGGCGAACCCGGCCAGGTCGACGGCGACCAGGTGGTCGGCGGCGACGCCGAGCCCGCAGAGCGCGTCGACGGTCGACTGCGGTCCGTCCAGCCAGCTCAGCGCCAGGCGCCCCGGCGACGCCCTGCGGGAGACGACGACATCGCGCGATACGGAGAAGGCGCTGGTGTGCTCTCCGGAGTCGTGCACGATGAGGACCACGTCGGCGCGGCTGCCGCGCACCTCATCGGTACTGCCGAAGTCCTCGACGGAGGCGCCTTCAGGCAGCGCGGCACGAGAGTCGAGACCGACGAGGACCCAGGTGGTGCCCGGCCCCTCGGGCAGCGCGACCGCCACGCGGTCGACCCGGAAGACGACCAGCGACACGTCGAGGGTGAGCGCGCCCAGCACCAGCAGGACCACGCCCGCGACCGTCCATCCCAGGCGGCGGCGCCGGTCAGGGACGGGAGCGCGACGTGACGGACGCCGGCCAGGAAGGTCCTGGCCGGCGTCCGCCGTGGAGCTGTCGGTCACGCTCAGGTCTGCGCGACCCCATGGCCGCGGCGGCGGGCGGCCACGATCGTGCCGGCGCCGGCCAGGACCAGCACACCGCCGAGCACGAGCGGGACGGTGACGTCGGCGCCGGTGTCGGCGAGCAAGGGCTTGGCGGCGGCCGCGACGGTGAGGGGGTAGGTGACCGTGGTGCCGTCGGCGCGGGTGACGACGAGGTTGTGCGCACCGGCCGCGGTGCCGGCCGGCGCCGTGAACGGCACGGTCAGGATGCCCGCGGCGTCGGCGGTGAGCGTGCCGAGGTGCTGCGGGGTCGAGTGCAGGACCAGGGTGACCTGCTCCAGGGGCAGGTAGCCGGTCAGCCGCAGGTACCGGGTCTCACCAGGGACGGCGGCCCTCTCGGGGGTCAGCGTCGCGCCGGGGGCGACCGTGGCGCAGCCCGAGGCGCACTCGGGGGGCACCGGCAGGTCACCGAGGGTGATGGCGACGAGCGGGTAGGCGCGCTCACCGAGGTAGTCGTCGCAGATCGCCAGTTACCCTCCCGCATCGTCACGACACGCCGTCGATGTGCGCCCAAACGGTCGAGAGGTGTGCCTGATGTGCAGGAGGCCCGCGCCCATGGGCGCGGGCCTCCTCGGTCGTGCGGCGACTGATCAGCGGCGCCAGGCGGTCTTCTTGCGGCGGATGTCCCAGATCAGGACGAGCGCCATCACACCGGCGAATGCGAGCAGCCAGAGGTCCTCGACGCGCCCCTCGTGGTTGCCGACCATGTACAGGAGGATCACGACCACGCTGATCCAGCCGCCGATCTGGCCCCACTTGCCGGTCTCGCCGTGCCAGCCCCAGTCCTCGGGCTGCTCGTGCTCGACGGGGTGCTCGCCGGCGCGGACGACCCCTTCCTCACGTCCGGGCTGGTTGACCCGCTGGGTCGACGGGGAGTGGAATGCCTCGGTCACCCGACCATTCTGGCAGGAGCCGGCCCGCGGCACCCTCCGAGGTGGGCGCGCGCGGCGGGTCGGGGAGGATGGCGGCGTGAGTTCACCGCGCGAGGTCACCGTCCTCGGCTCGACCGGATCCATCGGCCGGCAGGCGATCGACGTGGCCCAGCAGTTCCCGGACCGACTGCTGATCACCGGCCTGGCCGCCGGCGGCGGAGATGTCGCCCTGCTCGCGGAGCAGGCCCTGGCGCTGGGCGTCCGCACCGTCGCGGTGGCGCGGGCAACCGCCGCTCAGGACCTCCAGCTGGCCTTCTACGCCGCCGCGTCGAAGCGCGGCTGGTCCCGCGGGGAGTTCCAGCTGCCGGAGATCCTCGCCGGGCCGCGCGCCGCCGAGGAGCTGGCCGCCCGCCCCGCCGATGTCGTCCTGAACGGCATCAACGGCTCCATCGGGCTACGGCCGACCCTGGCGGCGCTGGCGGCGGGGCGCACGCTGGCCCTGGCCAACAAGGAGTCCCTCATCGCCGGTGGGGAACTCGTCCTCGCCGCCGCGAGACCGGGCCAGCTCGTCCCGGTGGACTCGGAGCACTCCGCGCTGGCGCAGTGCCTGCGCGGCGGCTCCCGCGCGGAGGTCGCCCGCCTGGTGCTCACCGCCAGCGGCGGGCCGTTCCGGGGGCGATCGGCCGCCGAGCTCGCCGACGTCACCGTCGAGCAGGCGCTCGCCCACCCGAACTGGAACATGGGCCCGGTCGTCACGATCAACTCCGCGACCCTGGTCAACAAGGGGCTCGAGCTCATCGAGGCCCACCTGCTCTTCGGCGTGCCCTACGCCGACATCGACGTCGTCGTGCACCCCCAGTCGATCGTGCACTCGATGGTGACCTTCGCCGACGGGGCGACGATCGCCCAGGCCAGCCCGCCGGACATGCGGCTGCCGATCGCACTGGGCCTGACCTGGCCGGACCGGCTGCCGCACGTCCAGCCGGCGCTGGACTGGTCGGCCGCCAGCACCTGGGAGTTCCTGCCGCTGGACTGCGACGCGTTCCCCGCGGTCCGGCTGGCCCGTTCGGCCGGGGAGGCGGGCGGCGTCGTCCCGGCCATGTACAACGCGGCCAACGAGGAGGCGGTCGCCGCGTTCACCGCGGGTCGGCTCTCGTTCCCAGGGATCGTGCAGCTCGTCGCGCGTACGCTCGACGCCGCGCCGGACCTCGGCGCTGCCTCCTCCGTGGACGACGTGCTGGCGGCGGAGAAGTGGGCCCGGGAGCACGCCCGGGGAGTGATCGACGGAGGCTGAGCTGAGCGGGATCCTGCTGACGATCCTGGGGATCGTCCTCTTCGCGCTCGGGCTGATGTTCTCCATCGCCTTCCACGAGGCGGGGCACTTCTACTGGGCGCGGAAGTTCGGCATGCGCGTCCCGCAGTTCATGGTCGGCTTCGGGCCGACGGTGTTCTCCCGGCGCCGTGGGGAGACCGAGTACGGCGTCAAGGCGATCCCGATGGGCGGCTACATCCGCATCGTCGGCATGATCCCGCCGGCCGAGGAGGGCGAGAGCAAGCGCGCCACCCGCATGCGCAGCTTCATCGCCGAGGTCCGTGGCCAGGCGCTCAACGACGTGCGGCCCACCGACGGGGACCGGGTCTTCTACAAGAAGCCGTGGTGGCAGCGGGTCATCGTGATGTTCGCCGGGCCGTTCCACAATCTGGTCCTGGCGGTGGTGTTCTTCACCGTGGTGCTGGTCGGCTTCGGCATCCCCGAGATCAGCACCCGCATCGCGGAGGTGCCCGACTGCGTCCTGCCCGCGGGGGCGGAGACCGCGCGCGCGGAGAACGCGTGCTCGATCCCGATCACGCCGGACGGCGAGCGCTGCGCGGCCGGGGCTCCCGGCTGTGCCCTGCCGCCGCGCAGTCCCGCCACGGACGCGGGACTGGAACCGGGCGACACCATCCTGGCCCTGGACGGCGAGCCGGTCTCCCAGGAGACGGACGTCGGCTGGAAGCGGGTGCAGGAGTCGATCCAGCTGAGCGCGGGCGAGCCCGTCGTCTTCACCGTCGACCGGGACGGCGAGCGGCTCGACCTCACCGTCACCCCCACCGAGAACCAGGTCTACGCCGACGAGGAGGGCGAGCGCACCAAGACCGTGGGCTTCGTCGGCATCCAGCCCGCGGTGCCGGACGTGCGCCAGTCGGTGACCGAGGTGCCCGGCCACCTCGGCACCATCGTCGTCCGCTCGGTGGACCGGCTGATCGAGATCCCCGAGCGGGTGCCGCAGCTGTTCCGCGCCGCGTTCCTCGGCGAGGAGCGCGATCCGCTCGGCCCCATCGGCGTGGTGGGCGTCAGCCGGATCTCCGGTGAGGTCTTCGCCTTCGAGGAGTTCTCGGCGGGGAAGAAGATCAGCTTCTTCATCCAGCTGCTCGCCGGCATGAACCTGGTGCTGTTCCTCTTCAACATGCTGCCGATCTACCCGCTCGACGGCGGCCACATCGCCGGAGCGCTGTACGAGAAGGTGCGCTCCGTCGTCGCGCGGCTGCGCGGCAGGCCCGACCCGGGCCCCTTCGACATCGCCCGGCTGATGCCGGTGGCCTACGCCGTCGCGGGGGCGTTCCTCACGCTGTCGCTCCTGCTGCTGGTCGCCGACGTCGTCAACCCCGTCCGGCTCGGCGGCTGACTCCTTCCCGCGACGACCGCCCGGATCGGCCCGGCGGCGGGCTACCCGGCTCCGCTGCCGCGCCGGTGCGGGCACCGTGACGGGTGCCGCGGCCGGGCGGGGCCGCGCAGGTCACAGTCGTGCCCGCGGCACCGATCGTCCCGCGGGGGATACTGGCTGACATGGCGATCCCTGTCGGCCTCGGCATGCCCGCTGCGCCCCCGCCCGTCCTCGCTCCCCGGCGGAAGACCCGTCAGCTGGACGTGGGCGGCGTCGGCGTCGGCAGTGACTCCCCGGTCAGCGTCCAGTCGATGTGCACGACCAAGACCGCGGACATCAACGCGACGCTCCAGCAGATCGCCGAACTGACCGCCTCCGGCTGCCAGATCGTGCGGGTCGCCGTCCCGGACACCGACGACGTCGAGGCGCTGCCGATCATCGCGAAGAAGTCGCAGATCCCGGTCATCGCCGACATCCATTTCCAGCCGCGGTACGTGTTCGCCGCGATCGATGCCGGCTGCGCCGCCGTCCGCGTGAACCCGGGCAACATCAAGAAGTTCGACGACAAGGTCGGCGAGATCGCCAAGGCGGCCAAGGGCGCCGGCATCCCGATCCGGATCGGCGTCAACGCCGGGTCCCTGGACAAGCGGCTGCTCGTCAAGTACGGCAAGGCCACGCCCGAGGCGCTGGTCGAGTCAGCGCTGTGGGAGTGCTCGCTGTTCGAGGAGCACGACTTCCGCGACATCAAGATCTCGGTCAAGCACAACGACCCGGTGGTCATGGTGCGCGCCTACGAGCTGCTCGCCGCCCGGTGCGACTACCCGCTGCACCTCGGCGTGACCGAGGCCGGCCCGGCGTTCCAGGGCACCATCAAGTCCGCCGTCGCCTTCGGCGCGCTGCTCAGCCAGGGCATCGGCGACACCATCCGCGTGTCGCTGTCGGCTCCGCCGGCCGAGGAGGTCAAGGTCGGCAACCAGATCCTGGAGTCGCTGAACCTGCGTCAGCGCGGCCTGGAGATCGTCAGCTGCCCCTCCTGCGGGCGTGCGCAGGTCGATGTCTACAAGCTCGCCGACGAGGTCACCGCCGGCCTGGAGGGCATGGAGGTGCCGCTGCGCGTCGCCGTCATGGGCTGCGTCGTCAACGGCCCGGGCGAGGCCCGCGAGGCGGATCTCGGTGTCGCGTCGGGCAACGGCAAGGGACAGATCTTCGTCAAGGGCGAGGTCATCAAGACCGTGCCGGAGTCGCAGATCGTGGAGACCCTCATCGAGGAGGCCCTGAAGATCGCCGGTGAGCAGGGAGCTACCGGTGAGCCCTCCGGCTCGCCGGTCGTCACCGTCGGCTGACCCGTGCTCCGATCGCCCGCCGCCCGGCTCCTCGACGAGGCCGACGAGCCGGCCGTCCAGAGGTTGCTGGCCACCGACCCGGTCGCCGCCTGCGTGATCGCCGGCCGGGTGGAGGTCGCGGGGACCTCGACGGTCTCCCTCGGGTCACCGCTCTGGGGCGTCGGCTCCGGCGGCGATCTCGAGGCGGTCTGCCTCGCGGGAGCCAACCTCATCCCGTTCGCGCTACCCGGCGCCGAACACGCCGCCGCCGTGGCCTTCGCCGAGCGGGCGCGCCGGGCCGGCCGGCGCTGTTCCACGATCGTCGGTCCCTCGGCCACGGTGGAGCCGTTGTGGGAGCTGGTGGCGCCGGTCTGGGGCCCGGCGCGGGACCACCGCCCCCGGCAGCCGCTCCTGGCCATCGACGGCCCGCCCGCTGTCGCGCCCGAACCGCGGGTCCGGCCGGTCCGCGCCGACCAGCTCGACGTCCTGCTCCCCGCCGCGGTGGCGATGTTCACCGAGGAGGTCGGGGTCAGCCCGCTGCGGGTGGACGGCGGCGCCGGCTACCGCACGCGGGTCCACGAGCTGGTGCGCGCCGGCCAGTCGCTGGCCTGGATCGAGGACGGCACGGTGTTGTTCAAGGCGGAGATCGGCGCGGTGTGCCGCGGGGCCTGCCAGATCCAGGGCATCTGGGTGGCGCCCGCACTCCGCGGGCAGGGGATCGGAGCCGCGGGCACGGCCGCCGTGGTGGAGTACGCCCGCGCCGTGATCGCCCCGGTGGTCAGCCTGTACGTCAACGACTACAACACCCGGGCGCGGGCCGCCTACCGCCGCGTCGGATTCCGCCAGGTGGGCGAGTACGCCAGCGTGCTGTTCTAGCACCGTTCGATCCGTCTGAGAGCCTGTCCTGGTGCGGACACGACGCGGCCCTGCTCTGCTGACCTCCCTCGTCGTGACCGTCGTGGTGCTGGCCGGCTGTTCCGGCAGCAGCGAGGACGACGTCCGCGCTGCGGCGCAGGAGTTCCTCACGGCCTGGGCCGAGGGGGACCTGGCCGCAGCGGCCGAGGCCACCACCGATCCGGAGGCCGCCACCGCACTGCTGGAGCAGACCGCCGGCGACCTGCCCGGCGCCGCCCTGGAAGCGGAGCTGGGCGAGGTGGTCGTCGAGGACGGCACCGCCACCGTCGACTGGTCGGCCACCTGGGACCTCGCCGCCGCGCCGGAGTGGAGTTACGACGGCACCCTGCGGCTCCGGGAGGGCGAGGACACCTGGCAGGTCGTCGCGGAGCCGGCGACGGTGCACCCGGAGCTGGGGGAGGGGCAGCACCTCCAGCTCAGCCGCACCCTTCCCGAGCGTGCTGCGATCACCGACGCCACCGGTGCACCGCTGTTCACGCCCACCGAGGTGGTCACCGTGGGCGTCGATCTCGGGCAGGTCACCGACCTCCCGGCGCTGGCCGCGGCCCTCTCGGCGGCCACCGGCATCGCGGCGGAGGAGATCGTCGCGGACGTCCAGGCCGCGCCGGAAGGCCAGTTCGTCCCGGTCATCCCGCTGCGCCGTCCCGCGTTCGAGGCCATCCGCGCCCAGGTGTACGACCTGCCGGGGGCGGTCTTCCCGACCGAGACGCGGACGCTCGCGCCCACGTCCACGTTCGCCTCGGCGCTGCTCGGCCGGGTGGGACCCGCGACCGCGGAGATCCTGGAGGAGACCACCACGGACGGGCAGCCGCGGTACGCCGCCGGCGACCAGCTGGGCCTCTCGGGTCTGCAACGGGCCTTCCAGGAACAGCTCACCGGCATCCCCGGGTTCACCGTCTCCGTCATCAGCACGGACGCGACGACGGGCGACACCGGCCAGGAGATCGCATCGGTGCAGCCCGTCCCGGGGGAGCCGGTGCAGACGCCGCTGGTCCCGGCGGTCCAGAACGCCGCGGACGCCGCCGTGGCCGGCGAGTCGCGGCCCACCCACCTGGTGGTCGTCCGCCCCGGAACGGGCGAGATCCTCGCCGTCGCCTCCAACGAGGCAGCCGCCGCCGGGAACGCGCTGACCGGTCAGTACCCGCCCGGATCCAGCACGAAGGCGGTGACGGCCACGGCCCTGCTCTCCACCGGGCTGACCCCGTCGACCCCGGTTCCCTGCCCGGCGACGACGACCGTCGAGGGACGTGAGTTCGAGAACCAGGACCAGTTCGACCTCGGTACCGTGCCGTTCACCGAGGCCTTCGCCCAGTCGTGCAACACCACGTTCATCCAGCAGGGGCTCCAGCTGCCGGACGCCGCGCTCGCCGACGCGGCGGCCGCCTACGGCGTGGGCACCGACTGGGAGCTGCCGGTGGACATCTTCAGCGGCAGCGTCCCGCGCGACAGCACCGGCACCACCAAGGCGGCCAACGCGATCGGGCAGGGGCAGGTGCTGATGAGCCCGGCGCAACTGGCGCTGGTCGCGGCCGGCATCGCCAGTGGCACCCCGGCCGCCCCGGTGGAGGTTCTGGGTGCCGACCCCGCGGGGCCGGCACCCGCGGGGCCGGCGGCCGGGGTGCTGGACGGGCTGCGGCCCATGATGCGGCAGGTCGTGCTGACGGGCACCGCGCAGGCGCTGGCCGACCGGGGTGAGGTCTACGGCAAGACCGGCACCGCCGAGTACGGGACCGGCACCCCGCCGGACTCGCACGGTTGGTTCATGGGCTACCAGCTCGACGGCCCGGCCGGTGACATCGCCTTCGCCACGTTGGTGGAGGGCGGTCAGTCCAGCAGCGCCGCGGTGGCCGTCACCGACGCCTTCCTGGGTGCGCTGGGCTGAGCACGGCCCCGTCGCGGGGGCGGCGGCGTCCTCCTGCGGCTACAGGCCGGGGAAGGCGCGGGTCACCGGCGTCTGCCCGGCCGCGGTCCGCCAGCCCACGGCGCGCACCTCGGCGGCGCTGAGCACCTCCGTCGCCAGTGCCCGGGTGGACCGTTCGGCGGCCCCGTCCACGACCCGCACCCAGGCCGCTGACACGCCGTCCTCCAGGACGGCGGCGAGGGCGGCCGCGTCGACGTCGGACAGCACCGGGAACGGCAACGCGTAACCGGCCTCCGGCAGCACCGGCTCGGCGCCCCGTTCGTCGAGCAGGGCGACCAGCGCATCACGGATGTCGCGGTGCGCGTCCTCGGCGGCGACCGCGGCCGCGCGTGCCTGCGTAGGCAGGGTGGCGCCGACCACGCCGTACCCCCAGACGGCGGCGTGCGCCGCGGCCAGGGCATCGCTCAGCGCAGCGTTCTCGCTGGCTGTCGGGGTGCTCTCGTCATCAGCCACGGCAGTTCTCTCTCATGCCAGGAGGGCCTCGTGTCCGCGCAGCCCGGCCGCGATGGAGGCGAGCAACGCCGCCCGCGCACCGGTCTGGTCCAGGACGGCGGTCGCGTGCGAGGTCGCGGCGACGGCCACCTGCGCCCGCAGCCACGCCTGCCCCTGGCCGGGTGCGGGGGCGGCCGGAGGCGGGGTGGCCGAGGGCGTGCTGTCCGGGGCTGCGGCGCGCAGCCGGTCGAGCTGCTCCCCGGCCTGGCCGGCCAGTGCGCCGGCCGCCGCCGCGAGGGCCGGGTCGGCCTGGAAGGCGAGGTCGTAGGCCTGGACGAGGGTCTCCTGCACGGCCACCTGGGCCGCCAGCTCGTCGGCCTGCTCGTCGGTGACGGCGTCCCGCTCGTCGGCGGGGGACGACGAGGTGCACCCGGTGACCGCGACCGCCAGTCCGGCCGCGGACACGGCGAGCATGGTCCGGCGGGTGAACGTCCGCGGGCCGTGGGCGGGGCTGGGAGGCATCACCGCCCATCCTCGCAGCCAACCGCTCCCGCAGCCGTTCGTGCGGCGGGTCGGGCGTGCCGGGAGCACTCCGCCACCATCGTGGTCCCCACCCGTCCCACCGGTCCCACCGACCGCCCCGGTGCCGCAGGCGGTGCGGCCGCCCCGCGCCGGGCCGGTGGTGCGGGGTGGGCGGTAGCCTGGGCACTTCCCCTCGGCACCGGCTCCGGTCAGCGACGCAGGTCCACGGCGCCGGACCCCAGGGGTGTGCGCACGGCATCGTGCGGTCGACCGAGCCTGAGGAGGCAAGCGTGTCCGCCTCTCGCGGAACCCAGCGCAGCGACCCGGCCACCGCCCGCCTGGCCGGCTGGATCGAGCCGGTCGTCGCCGACGCCGGCTACGACCTGGAGGAGCTGGTGGTCACCCCCGCGGGCCGGCGCAGCGTGGTGCGTGTGGTGGTGGACCGCGACGCGGGTGTGACCCTGGACGGCATCGCCGAGGTCAGCCGGGCGGTCTCCGAGGTGCTGGACCACAACGACGACGGCATGGGGCGCACGCCGTACGTGCTGGAGGTGACCAGCCCCGGCGTCGACCGGCCGCTCACCGAGGCCCGCCACTGGCGGCGCAACACCGGCCGGCTGGTGGCCGTGGCCGTCGGCCCGGCGGGCGCCACCGAGCAGCTCGCCGGTCGGATCACCGCGGTGGAGGCCTCCGGAGTGACGCTGGCGGTGGAGGCCAAGGGGAAGCCGGGAGCGAAGAAGCGCCCGCCCCAGCCGCGGCTGGTGCCGTGGGCGGAGCTGGGCGCCGGGCGGGTGCAGGTGGAGTTCGCCCGCACCAGCGACACCGCCGACGACGACATCGCGCAGGACGACGCCGCTGAGCTCGACGACCTGGACGGGGCCGAGCTCGCGGACGACGACGGAGGAGACAAGTGAACATCGATGTCACGGCGCTCAAGGCGGTCGAACGCGAGAAGGGCATCCCGGTCGACACGGTGATCGAGGCCCTCGAGACCGCGCTCGTGACGGCGTACCGGCACGCCGACGGAGCGGCCAAGCACGTCCGCGTGCACGTGGACCGCAAGAGCGGCGAGGTGGCCGTACTGGCGCAGGAGCTCGGCCCCGACGGCGAGGTCGTGCGGGAGTGGGACGACACCCCGACCGACTTCGGCCGGATCGCGGCCAGCACCGCCAAGCAGGTGATCGTCCAGCGGCTGCGGGATGCCGAGCACGAGCAGACCTTCGGCGAGTACGCCGGCAAGGAAGGCGACATCGTCAGCGGGATCATCCAGGCCGACCAGCGGCGCAACGCCAGCGGGATCGTGATGATCGACATCGGCAAGGTCGAGGCGGTGCTTCCGTCGGCCGAGCAGGTACCGGGCGAGACCTACACGCACGGCAGCCGGATCAAGGCCTACGTGGTGGCCGTGTCCCGCACGTTCCGTGGGCCCCAGGTCAGCGTGTCGCGCACGCACCCGAACCTGGTGCGCAAGCTGTTCGCCCTGGAGGTTCCCGAGATCGCCGACGGCAGCGTCGAGATCGTCGCGGTCGCCCGGGAGGCGGGCCACCGGTCGAAGATCGCGGTGCGCACCTCGGTGCCCGGGCTGAACGCCAAGGGTTCCTGCATCGGCCCCATGGGCCAGCGGGTCCGCAACGTCATGAGCGAGCTGCACGGCGAGAAGATCGACATCGTCGACTGGTCGGACGACCCGGCGTCGTTCGTGGCCTCGGCGCTGAGCCCGGCGCGGGTGAGCAGCGCCCAGCTCGTCGACGCCCAGGCCAAGGCGGTGCGGGTCGTCGTCCCCGACTACCAGCTGTCGCTGGCCATCGGCAAGGAGGGGCAGAACGCCCGCCTCGCCGCCCGGCTCACCGGTTGCCGCATCGACATCCGCAGCGACGCCCAGACCGAGGACGCCGGCGCAACACCCTCGCCGGGGGTGGGCCGCCCGCCGCTGCGGACGGCGCCGGTGGCTCACCCGGCCGGGGGACGCGGCGGCGCCCCCGGAGGCCGATCCCAGGCTCCGGGGGGCGGTTCACGCAGCGCCCCGCGCCGGGCGGAACAACGCGGACCGGCCACGCGCTAGAGTTGCAGATGGCCGAAACGTCGGGTCCGGTCCGCACCTGTGTGGGATGCCGGAAGCGCGCGTCGGTCGACGACCTGCTGCGCGTCGTCGTCGTGGCCGGGGATCTCGTCCCCGATCTACGTCGGCGCCTTCCCGGTCGCGGTGCCTCGCTGCACCCGACCGCGGAATGCCTGCGCGCGGCGGAGCGACGCCGGGCCTTCTCGCGGGCGCTGCGCACCAGCGCCCCGGTGGAGGTCGGTCCGCTCCGGGATCACGTTCTCGGCACCTCGTCCTGAGGTGCCGAGGGGGAGAACCGGATCGGGCGACAGCAGTTCTCAGTCGGGCCGGCACCAGGCCGGTCCGCACGTCGACAGGACACCGTCGGATGACTCAGCCGTGAAGTTCTCACGATGACCATGCGCCACTAACGACGAGGTCGAGCGGGCAAGCCGCCGGCCTCACAAAGAGGAGACCCGTGCCAGGCAAAGCCCGCGTACACGAACTCGCCAAGGAGTTCGGTGTCGACAGCAAGACCGTGCTCGCCACGCTCAAGGAGCAGGGCGAGTTCGTGAAGTCCGCGTCCTCCACCGTCGAGGCCCCCGTGGCCCGGCGGCTCCGTGAGGCGCTCGGCGCCGCCACCGGCGGCGGCAACGGTGGGAGCGCGACCGCTCCCACCCCCGGTGCGCCGGCCCCCCAGCCGGCTCCGTCCGCTCCCGCCGCCCCTTCGGCGCCGGCCGCTGCCGCCCCGTCGGCCCCGGTCCGGCCCTCGGCTGCCGGCCCTCGCCCCGGACCCCGTCCGCCGGCGCCCGCGCCGCAGGTTCCCGCGGCCGAGGCTCCGGCCGCCCAGGCACCCGCTGCCCAGGCACCGGCTGCCCAGGCACCGGCTGCCCAGGCACCGGCTGCCCAGGCACCGGCTCCGGCGGCTCCGCCGCAGCAGCCGGCCGCTCCGCGTCCGGCCGGCCCACGTCCCGGCCCGGCCGGGGGTGCCGCTCCCGGCGGTCCCCGTCCCGGCCCGCGTCCGGCTCCCCGTCCGGGCAACAACCCCTTCAGCAGCGCGCCCCGTCCGGCTCCGGCCGCCGGTGGCCCGCGTCCCGGCTCGGCAGCAGGCGGTCCCCGTCCCGCGCCCGGTGCCGGTGGTCCCCGTCCCGCACCAGGTGCCGGTGGTCCCCGTCCGGGTCCCGGTGGTCCCCGTCCGGCGCCCGGCGCCGGTGGGCCGCGTCCGTCGGCCGGCCCGGGTGGTCCGCGCCCGAACCCCGGCATGATGCCGCAGCGCCCGTCGCCGGGCATGATGCCCGGCCGGCCCGCCGGTGGCGGCCGTCCCGGTGGCGGCGCCGGTGGCCCCGGTGGCCGTGGCCGTCCGGGTGGTCCCGGTGGTGGCGGTGGTTTCCGTCCCGGCGGCGGCGGTGCCCCCGGTGCCGGCGCGCCCGCCGGTGGTGGCTTCCGCGGTGGCGGCGGTCCGCGTGGCCGTGGTCGCGGTGGCTCCGGTGCCAGCACGGCCGGTGCCTTCGGCCGTCCCGGTGGCCGGGGTCCGGTCCGTGGCCGCAAGAGCAAGAAGCAGCGGCGTCAGGAATTCGACTCGATGGCGGCGCCCAGCATGGGCGGCGTCTCGCTGCCGCGCGGCAACGGGCAGACCGTCCGGCTGCCGCGGGGTGCCTCGCTGACCGACCTGGCCGAGCGGATCAACGCCGAGCCGGCCGCGCTGGTCACCGCCCTGTTCCACCTGGGCGAGATGATCACCGCGACGCAGTCGGTCAACGACGACACGTTGCAGCTCCTCGGTGCCGAGATCGGCTGGGTCATCCAGGTCGTCAGCCCCGAGGACGAGGACCGCGAGCTGCTCGAGACCTTCGACCTCACCTTCGGTGACGAGGAGGGCGACGAGGAGGACTGGGCATCCCGCCCCCCGGTGGTGACCGTCATGGGTCACGTCGACCACGGGAAGACCAAGCTGCTCGACGCCCTGCGGCACGCCAACGTGGTGTCGAAGGAGGCCGGGGGCATCACCCAGCACATCGGCGCCTATCAGATCGTCACCGAGCTGGAGCACAACGAGCGGCCGATCACCTTCATCGACACGCCGGGTCACGAGTCGTTCACCGCGATGCGTGCCCGAGGCGCGAAGGTCACCGACATCGTCGTGCTGGTCGTCGCGGCCGACGACGGCGTCATGCCCCAGACGGTCGAGGCGCTCAACCACGCCCAGGCCGCCGAGGTGCCGATCGTGGTCGCGGTGAACAAGGTGGACAAGGAAGGGGCCAACCCCGCCAAGATCCGCCAGCAGCTCACCGAGTACGGCCTCGTCGCCGAGGAGTACGGCGGCGACACGATGTTCGTCGACGTCTCGGCGATCACCCGGCAGGGTCTCGGTGACCTGACGACGGCGATCCTGCTCACCGCGGACGCCTCGCTGGACCTGCGCGCCAACACCGAGCAGGACCCGCAGGGTGTGGTCATCGAGGGCAAGCTGGACAAGGGGCGCGGCCCCGTCGCCACGGTGCTCGTCCAGCGCGGCACGCTGCGCCAGGGCGACTCCATCGTGGCCGGCGACGCCTACGGTCGCGTCCGGTCGCTGCTCGACGAGCACGGCAACAAGCTCAAGGAAGCCCTGCCCGCGCGTCCGGTCCAGGTCGTCGGCCTGACCTCCGTGCCGCGAGCCGGAGACACCTTCCTCGTCGTCGAGGAGGACCGGACGGCACGGCAGATCGCCGACCGTCGTCAGGCCCGCATCCGCAACGCGCAGAACGCCTCCATGCGCAAGCGGATCAGCCTCGAGGACCTCGACGCCGCGCTCAAGGAGACCCGTCAGCTCAACCTGATCATCAAGGGCGACAACTCGGGCACCGTCGAGGCGCTCGAAGAGGCGCTGATGAAGATCGAGATCGACGACGAGATCGCGCTGCGGGTCATCCACCGCGGCGTCGGCGGCATCACCAAGAGCGACATCGACCTCGCGCTGGCCGACGACGTCATCGTCCTGGGCTTCAATGTCCGGGCCGAGGGCCAGGCCACCGAGCTCGCCGCCCGCGAGGGGGTGGACGTCCGGTACTACACGGTCATCTACCAGGCGATCGACGAGATCGAGGCCGCCCTCAAGGGCATGCTCAAGCCGGTCTACGAGGAGGTCCAGCTCGGTACGGCGGAGGTCCGCGAGGTCTTCCGGGTGCCGAAGATCGGCAACGTCGCCGGTTCGCTGGTCCGCAGCGGCACGATCGTCCGCAACTCGAAGGCCCGCCTGATCCGCGACGGTGCCGTGGTCGCCGACAACCTGTCGGTGGATTCCCTCCGCCGGTTCAAGGACGACGCGACCGAGGTCCGCGAGGGCTACGAGTGCGGTATCGGCCTGGGGTCGTTCAACGACATCAAGGTCGACGACGTGATCGAGACCTTCGAGATGCGCGAGAAGCCGCGCGACTGATCTGCCCAGCTGGTCCCCTGATGATCAGGTCACCTGATCATCAGGGGTCCTGGCTCACCGTCGACGGTGAGCCAGGACCCCACCAGCTGAGTCAGAAGGCTCGTCCCGGCGGCGGGGGGCGTGCGGCGGCTCTCGGAGAGAGAGGTTGATCCGGTGTTCACTGGCACGCTCACCGCCGACCTGCTGCTGGGTGACGTCCACTCGCTCAAGGGCAAGCGGGCCGTCGTCCGGCCGATCGTGGCCGAGCTGCGGCGCCGCTTCGCCGTCGCCGCCGCCGAGGTGGGCGGCCAGGACCTGCACCGCCGCGTGCAGGTCGGGGTCGCCACCGTGGCCGGGGAGGCCGCGCAGGTCACCGACGTGCTCGACGCCTGCGAGCGGTTGCTGGCCGAGCGGCCGGAGGTGACGCTGCTGTCGACCCACCGGCAGCTGTTCAGCGACACCGATTGTTGAAGGACCCCCGTGCCCCCCTCGATCGCAAGCTCGCGATGGGGGTCCCGCACGGGGGCCGCCCACCGATCTCGTCCGTCCGGCGCCCTCCTTCGGGTGCCCCCCAAGGAGGTCCTCCGATGGCCGATCCGGCCCGCGCCCGCAAGCTGGCGGTGCGCATCCGTCAGATCGTCTCCACCGCGATCGAGTCCCAGATCAAGGACCCCCGGCTGGGCATGGTGACCGTCACCGATGCCCGCGTCACGAGCGACCTCCGCGAGGCGACGGTCTTCTACACCGTCTACGGCGACGAGACGCAGATCGCCGACTCGGCGCGGGCACTGACGAGTGCGACCGGCGTGCTCCGCTCGACCGTGGGAAAGCAGACCGGCATCAAGTTCGTGCCTTCGCTGACGTTCGTCGCCGACATCGTGCCGGACACCGCTCGCGAGCTCGAGGAAGCGCTCGAGCGCGCCCGGCACGCCGACGCCGAGCTGGCCCGGGCCCGCGAGGGCGCGAGCTACGCCGGCGAGGCCGACCCCTACCGCAAGCCGGCGGAGGACGAGGACGACGAGGAATCCGACCCGGACCCGGCGGCCACTGCCGATGACATGTCCGGCGAGGATTCCGTCGAGAGCAGGAGCGCGCGATGACCGAAGTCGATCCGGATCCGAACGAGCCGGAGCAGGGACAGGGCCGGTCGGTCCTGGGCGGGCACGCCGTCCCCGACCGGGGCGACCCGACCGACGGCGGCAAGCACGGCCAGCTCGGCGAGGTGCCCAGCATCACCGCCGACGAGCCCGACGACGGTGGTCCCGGCTACCCGGTGGGCGGCGGCGACATCACCGAGCACCAGGGCGGCCGGATGGCCGATCCCGACCCGGGCGCGTGAACCCCGCGATCCCTGACGGGCGCACGGCCGATGCTCTGGCGGCGGCCACCCGGTCGGCGGCCGAGGTGCTGGCCGAGGCCGCGCAGGCCCGCTCGACCGTCGTCCTGTCCGGTCACGTCCAGCCCGACGCCGACGCTCTGGGCAGCACCCTGGCGCTCGCCGAGGGCCTGCGCCGCCGGGGGGCACGGGTGCTGGCGACCTTCCCCGGTCCCTTCACGCTGCCGGACTCCCTCGGCTGGCTCCCGGGTGCCGAGGGGCTGGTGCCCTCCGATGCGGTGCCCTCTTCGCCCGACGTCTTCGTCAGCCTCGACGCGGCATCCCCATCGCGGCTGGGCGAACTGGCCCCCCTGCTCGACCGCGCGGCCACCTCGGTGGTCGTCGACCACCACGCCAGCAACCCCGGGTTCGGCCGGGTGCGGCTGGTCGACCCCACCGCACCCGCCACGGTGACGCTCGTCGCGGACCTGCTCGACGGCCTGGGGGTTCCCCTGGACACCCAGCTGGCCACGTGCCTGTACGCCGGTCTGGCCGCGGACACCGGCTCCTTCCGCTTCGGCAGCACCCGGCCGGAGACGCACGAGCTCGCGGCCCGCCTGCTCGGCACCGGCATCGACCACGCGGCCATCAGCCGCCGTCTGTTCGACACGGCGCCGTTCGGCTGGCTCGGGCTGCTCTCGGTGGTCACCGGGCGGGCGACGCTCGAACCCGAGGTCGGCGCCGGCCTGGTCTGGACCTGGTCCAGCACGGCCGAGGCGGCCGAGCACGGCCTGCCCGGCGAGCAGCTGGAGGCGCTGGTCGACGTCATCCGCTCGGCCGAGGAGGCCGACGTGGCCTGCGTCCTGAAGGGGCAGGACGACGGCTCGTGGTCGGTCTCCCTGCGCTCGCGGGGAGCCACCGACGTGGCCCGCATCGCCATGGCGCTGGGCGGCGGCGGCCACCGAGCCGCGGCCGGCTACACCTCGCACCTGCATCGCGAGGGCACGGTCGCCACCCTGCGGGCAGCGCTCCATGATCTGTCGGCCTCCGGCCGACCACCGCGTCCAGGTGCCGTCCCCGACGGGGGCTGAGCCGGCCCACGGCTCCACGTCGGGAGGCCTCCGGCCCCCACTCCGCGGACCGTCGATCGTCGGGTTGGCCCTCCCGGCGCTCGTCGTGCTGGCGGCGGAGCCGTTCTACCTCCTGGTGGACACCGCGGTCGTCGGCAACCTCGGCACCGTGGCGCTCGGCGGACTCGCCGTCGGCGGCGGCCTCCTGGCCTGGGCGGCGGCGCTGCTGAACTTCCTGGCCTACGGCACCACCGCCCGTGCCGCCCGCCGGGCAGGCGCCGGTGACCGGCGGGGCGCCGTCCAGGAGGGTGTCCAGGCCACCTGGCTGGCGCTCGCCCTGGGTGTCCTGGTGCTGGTCCTGTTCCAGCTCCTCGCCGGTCCGCTCACCCGGGCGCTGGCCGGCGGTGCCGGGCCGGTGGCGGAGGCAGGGGAGCGGTGGCTGCGGGTGGCGGCGCTCGGCGCCCCGCTCCTCCTGGTCTCGCTGGCCGGTAACGGCTGGCTGCGCGGGGTGCAGGAGCTGCGCCGTCCGGTGCGCTACGTCGTCGCCGGCAGCCTGCTGAGCCTCGTCCTGTGCCCGCTCCTGGTGCACCAGGCCGGCCTCGGTCTCGTCGGCTCCGCGGTGGCCAACGTGACCGGACAGGCGCTCACCGCCGCACTCTTCGTGCGCGCGCTGCGCCGGGAGGACGTGTCGTGGCGGGCCCGTCCGGGCGCGCTGGTGCGCCAGATCGTCATCGGCCGGGACCTGCTCCTGCGCGCGGCGGTCCTCCAGCTGGCCTTCCTGGTCGCCGCCGGCGTCACCGCGCGGACCGGCACGGCCGCCCTCGGCGCGCACCAGATCGCGCTGCAGCTGTTCTTCTTCCTGGCCCTGGTGCTCGACGCCTACGCCATCGCCGCGCAGACCCTGGTCGGGCAGGCGCTGGGGCGCGGCCGCCCGGACGAGGCACGGGCCACGGCCCGCCGGGTGACGGCGTGGGGACTGGGCACCGGGTGCCTCGTGGCCGTCGTCCTCCTGGCCCTGCGGGACGTCGTCCCGCCGCTGTTCACCGACGACCCGGCGGTGCTGGCGCAGGCCGCCGTCGTCTGGTGGTTCCTCGCCGGCTTCCAGCCGCTGGCGGGGGTGGTCTTCGCCCTGGACGGCGTGCTGATGGGCGCCGGCGACGTCGGGTACCTGCGGACCCTCACCATCGGCGCCGCGCTGGTCGGCTTCCTGCCGCTGTCGCTGCTGTCCGCGCCGATGGGCTGGGGCCTGGTGGGCGTGTGGACGGGGCTGACGCTGTTCATCGCGCTGCGCCTGGTAGGGGTGCTGGCCCGGGTGGTGGGTGACCGCTGGACGGGCGCGCCTGAGACGGTTGCCGCATGAGTGCCGCGAGAACGACGCCCGAGCGAGGAGCGGAACGACGGCGGAGGCGACGGCCGGCATGGACCGAGGAGCGGAACGAGGGCGGAGTCGAGCAGTGAGTCGCAGGCCTGATGCCGACGTCCCGCCCGGTCTGCTGCTGGTGGACAAGCCCGGTGGCATGACGTCCCACGACGTCGTGGCCCAGGCGCGGCGGGCGCTGTCGGTCCGCAAGGTCGGCCATGCCGGGACGCTGGATCCGATGGCCACCGGCCTGCTGGTCCTCGGCGTCGGTACGGCCACCCGGCTGCTCGGCTACGTCGGCGGGCACGACAAGACCTACGAGGCCACCATCCGGCTGGGCCAGTCGACGGTCACCGACGACCGTGAGGGGGAGGTGCTGAGCGCGACGGCGGCCGCTCACCTGGACGACGATGCGGTCCGGTCGGCCCTCGCTGCGCAGACCGGCCCCCTGCAGCAGGTGCCGTCGGCGGTCAGCGCGGTCAAGGTGGACGGCCGCCGCTCCTACGACCGCGTGCGGGCGGGGGAGACGGTCGAGCTGGCCGCCCGCTCGGTCACCGTGCACCGGCTCGAGGTGCACCGGGTCACCCGGCCGACCCCGGACCTGGTGGACGTCGACGTGACGGTCGACTGCACCGCCGGCACCTACATCCGGGCCATCGCCCGCGACGCCGGCGCGGCCCTCGGTGTCGGCGGCCACCTCACCGCGCTGCGTCGCACCGCCTCCGGGCCGTTCACCGTGGCGCAGGCCGGCGTGGTGGAGGACGCGGCGGCCTCGCTCGTGGCCGGGGGCGGGGCCGGCTTCCTCCCGCTCACCGAGGCCGCGCGGGTGGTCTTCCCCGAGCGCCGGCTCACCACCGAGGAGGCCCGGGCGCTCGGCTACGGCCAGCGGATCCCGGCGACGGGGTCCGGGGGACTGCACGCCGCCGTCGCTCCCGACGGCCGGCTGGCGGCGCTGGTGGAGGACGCCGGCAGCACTGCCCGCGTGACGGTGGGTTTCCCGCCGCCCTGAGCCGGTCGCGCCTGACACCGGAGGCTCGGTGCCCGGCTCGATCCCGTGCGCTACCGCTGGGCCGAACGGGCGATGCGGGCCGCGGCCACCCCGGCGCCGAAGCCGTTGTCGATGTTCACGACCAGCACCCCGGGTGCGCAGGCGGTCAGCATGGTGAGGAGCGCGGCCAGGCCGTCGAACGCGGCGCCGTACCCCACCGACGTCGGCACCGCGACCACGAGCCGGTCGGTGAGCCCCGCCACCACGCTGGGGAGCGCCCCGTCCATCCCGGCGACGACGACCACCGCGTCGGCCTCGGCCAGGTCGGGAGCGACGGCGAGCACCCGGTGGATCCCGGCCACGCCGACGTCGTCCACCCGGCGGCAGTCCACGCCGCAGGCGGCCAGCGTGGCGGCGACCTCGGCCGCCACCGGGCCGTCCGAGGTCCCGGCGCTCAGCACCAGGACCGCACCGACGGGCTCGGGCAGCGGGCCGAGCACCGCGCACCGCGCCTGCTCGTCGACCACCGCCTCCGGCCAGCGGTCGCGGATGGCCGCGGCCGTGGCGTCGTCCACCCGGGTGGCCCACGCCGGGCGGACGCCGGCGTCGAGGAGCCCGGCCAGGCAGGCCACGGTCTCCGCCGGTGTCTTGCCGGCCGCGAACACCACCTCGGGCGTGCCGGTGCGCGCGGCCCGGTCCACGTCCAGGCGGGCGAAGCCGAGGTCGACGGTGCGGTCGGAGGTCACCCGCTCAGGGTGCCGCACCGGCGGTTGACCGTCGTGCCCGCCGGGAAGGGGAGAGCCATGAGCGTCGTCAAGATCAACGCGATCACCGTGCCGAAGGACAAGCAGGAGCGCTTCGAGGAGCGCTTCCGCGGACGCGCGGGAGCCGTCGAGAGCACGCCCGGGTTCGAGTGGTTCGAGCTGCTGCGCCCCCTCGAGGGCACCGACCAGTACCTGGTCTACACCCGGTGGAGCAGCCAGGAGGCGTACGAGGCCTGGCAGTCGAGCCAGGACTTCGATCGCGCCCACGACGGGGGCGGCGACACCCTGGCCTCGGCGGCGCCGCACTCGGCGCACGTCTGGACCTACGAGGTGCTCGAGTACGCCGGGCCGAAGGCCAACCAGGAGAAGCAGGTCTGACCGGGGTTACTGTGACGGCGCCGGTCCCGCGCCTCGCGTGGCCGGGCACCGGCCCGCGCGCCGCCGGACCGGCGCCACGACGCAGCACGCCCAGGTGGGAGCCATGACCGACACGCTCGCCGACAGCCGTACCTCCTCGCGAATGTTCCTCGCGGATGTGCCGGTGGTCGTGGAGGACGTGCAGCGCCGGTCCACCACCGAGCGCGCGGGGGTGCTGGCCGATCCCGGCTTCGGTCGGCACTTCACCGACCACATGTTCGTGGCGCGCTACCAGGAGGGCCAGGGCTGGTACGACGCCCGACTCACCCGGTACGGCCCGCTGCCGATGGATCCGGGCACCGCCGCGCTGCACTACGCGCAGTCGATCTTCGAGGGCCTCAAGGCCTACGCCCAGCCCGACGGCAGCGTGGCCACCTTCCGGCCCGAGGCCAACGCCGCCCGGTTCATCCGGAGCGCCGAACGCCTGGCCATGCCGCCGGTGCCCGAGGAGGCGTTCCTCGCCGCCGTCGACGCACTCGTCGACGCCGACCGTGACTGGGTGCCCACCGGTGCCGACCAGACGCTGTACCTGCGCCCGTACCAGCTGGCCAGCGAGTCCTTCCTGGGCGTCCGCCCGGCGCACGAGTACCTGTTCCTCGTCATCGCCAGCCCGGCCGGCGCCTACTTCCCCCGCGGGGTCCACCCGGTCTCGGTCTACGTGTCCGAGGACTACGTGCGGGCCGCGCCCGGGGGCACCGGCGACGTGAAGTGCGCCGGCAACTACGCCGCGAGCCTCCGGCCCCAGCAGCAGGCGAGCGAGCTCGGCTGCGACCAGGTCGTCTACCTCGATGCCGTGGAGCGGCGCTACATCGAGGAGCTGGGCGGGATGAACCTGTTCTTCGTCCTCGGGTCCGGCTCTGATGACGGAGCCGCCGAACTCGTGACTCCCGAGCTCTCCGGCACGTTGCTGCCGGGCATCACCCGCGACTCGCTGATCACCGTCGCCCGGGAGCTGGGCCACCGGGTGACCGAGCGGAAGGTCAGCCTCGAGGAGTGGCGGCAGGGCGTGGCCGACGGGACGGTGACCGAGACCTTCGCCTGCGGCACCGCCGCGGTCATCACGCCCGTCGGCGAGGTCAAGGCGCGCACCGGCGACTTCACCGTCGGCGACGGGACGCCGGGCACGCTCACCATGCGGCTGCGCGAGGCACTGCTCGACATCCAGCACGGGCGGGTGGCCGACACGCACGGCTGGCTGCACCGGGTCTCCTGACCGGACCGGTCGCATGCTGCGCTGGCGGGGGCTGGAGTCCACCCCGGGGGATCTCGGCCGCTCGGTGGTCACCATCGGGATGTACGACGGCGTCCACCGCGGGCACCAGAAGCTGATCGGGGCCGCCGTGGCGCGGGCGCGGGCGATGCGCCGTCCCTGCCTGCTGCTCACGTTCGACCCGCATCCGGCCGAGGTGGTGCGCCCGGGCTCCCACCCGGCGATCCTCACCGCGCTGGACCGCAAGGCCGAGCTCGTCGCCGGCCTCGGCGTGGACGCCATGTGCGTACTGCCGTTCACCCCCGAGTTCAGCCGGCTGGCGCCGGAGACCTTCACCCACACCGTGCTGGTCGAGCACCTGCACGCCGCCCAGGTGGTGGTGGGGGAGAACTTCACCTACGGGCACAAGGCAGCCGGCACCATCACCTCCCTCGCCGAGGAGGGGCGCCGGTTCGGCTTCTCCGTCGAGGGGGTCCCCCTGGCTCAGGACTCGTCCGACGACGGCGAGGTCACCATCTCCTCCACCTACATCCGCGCCTGCGTCGCCGCCGGGGACATGGTGTCGGCGGCCCGTGCGCTCGGCCGGCCGCACCGGGTCGACGGAGTCGTCGTGCGCGGCCACCGGCGCGGACGCGAGCTCGGCTACCCGACGGCCAACGTGGAGACCGCCCCGTTCACCGCCATCCCGGCCGACGGTGTCTACGCCGGACACCTGGTGACCCGGCACGACGACGGCGCCAGCGGTGAGCGGCTGCCGGCCGCGATCTCGGTAGGCACCAACCCGACGTTCCAGGGCACCCGGCGCACGGTCGAGGCATTCGCGCTCGACTACAGCGGCGATCTCTACGGCGAGCACGTCGGGGTGGAGTTCGCCGCCCGGCTGCGCCCGATGGCCGCCTTCGACGGGGTGGAGGCGCTGCTCGCCGCGATGGCGCAGGACGTCTCCGACACCCGTACGGCCCTCGGGATGCCCGAGACGCCCTGACTCGCGCGGGTCGCTGCGGCGACGCTCGGTGATGTGTGCCGGACACCGACGCTGGTAGCCTCGTGGCAGCCGGTACTCCCGGCGTGTGTGCCGCCTGCCCCCGTGAACCAGACCGGGGGCCACACGTGACCCGCCCCCGGAGGCGAACCATGGCGCTCGAGAGCGCGATCAAGCAGCAGATCATGACCGAGTACGCGACGGTCGAGAAGGACACCGGTTCGCCTGAGGTGCAGGTCGCGATGCTGACCCGCCGGATCAGCGACCTCACCGAGCACCTCAAGATGCACAAGCACGACCACCACAGCCGGCGGGGTCTGCTCCTGCTGGTCGGCCGGCGTCGCCGGCTGCTGAACTACCTGGCGAAGACCGACATCAACCGGTACCGCTCGCTCATCGAGCGGCTCGGCCTGCGCCGCTAGCACGACGAGGGGGCCGTTCCCGTTCACACCGGGACGGTCCCCTTCCTCGTGCGGCACCCGCCGCACGGGGAGAACCGGCCCGCCGCCGGACGCGCCCTCCATGGGCCGGTCCTCGGTAGTGGCTCCCGGGACGTATCGGTTCCCCGGAAAGGGGAACGACACCGCCCGGGGGCTTCGATCGAGCACCGGTCGCCCCGGACGCAGGACGGCGAGAGGCCGTCAGAGGAGTCGCAGGTCGGCACGAGGCCGATGCGACGAGAAGAGAGAAGGACACATGTCCGCACCCACCACCACCGGCACCATCGCTGCCGAGTTCGACCCCGAGGACGGGGTCACCACCGCCACCGCGGTCATCGACAACGGCAGCTTCGGCAGCCGCTCCATCACCTTCGAGACCGGCCGGCTCGCCCGTCAGGCCGCCGGGTCCGTCGTCGTCACCATGGGCGACACCATGCTCCTGTCGGCCACCACGGCCGGCCGTCAGCCCAAGGAGCAGTTCGACTTCTTCCCGCTGACCGTCGACGTCGAGGAGCGGATGTACGCCGCTGGGCGCATCCCCGGCTCGTTCTTCCGCCGCGAGGGCCGGCCGTCCGAGGACGCGATCCTCACCTGCCGGCTGATCGACCGCCCGCTGCGCCCGACGTTCGCCAAGGGGCTGCGCAACGAGGTCCAGGTCGTCATCACCGTCATGTCGCTGGACCCCGGCCACCTCTACGACGTGCTGGCGATCAACGGCGCCTCGGCGTCCACCCAGCTCTCCGGCCTGCCGTTCTCCGGCCCGGTCGGCGGCACCCGCGTCGCGCTGATCAACGGCCAGTGGGTCGGCTTCCCGACCCACGCCGAGCTCGAGGACGCCGTGTTCGACATGGTCGTGGCCGGCCGCGTGCTGCCCGACGGCGACGTCGCGATCATGATGGTCGAGGCCGAGGCCACCGAGAAGACCATCGAGCTCGTCGCCGGTGGCGCCCCCGCCCCGACCGAGGAGGTCGTGGCCCAGGGCCTCGAGGCGGCCAAGCCCTTCATCAAGGCGCTGTGCGAGGCGCAGGCCGCCGTCGCCGAGAAGGCCGCCAAGCCGGTCGCCGAGTTCCCCCGCTTCCTGGACTACCAGGACGACGTCTACGCCGCCGTCGAGGCGCAGGTCGGCGACAAGCTGGCCCAGGCGCAGCAGATCGCCGGCAAGCAGGAGCGCGAGGACGCCACCGACGCGCTCAAGGACGAGGTCAAGGCCGCCCTGGCCGGCCAGTTCGAGGGCCGCGAGAAGGAGATCTCCGGAGCCTTCCGCGCGCTCACCAAGAAGGTCGTCCGCCAGCGCATCCTGCGCGACAAGGTCCGCATCGACGGCCGCGGGCTCACCGACATCCGGCCGCTGTCGGCCGAGGTCGAGGTCATCCCGCGGGTGCACGGCTCGGCGCTGTTCGAGCGCGGCGAGACCCAGATCCTGGGTGTCACCACGCTGAACATGCTCCGGATGGAGCAGCAGCTCGACACGCTGTCGCCGGTGAACCGCAAGCGCTACATGCACAACTACAACTTCCCGCCGTACTCCACCGGTGAGACCGGCCGCGTGGGCTCGCCCAAGCGCCGCGAGATCGGCCACGGCGCGCTCGCCGAGCGCGCCCTGATGCCGGTGCTGCCCGACCGCGAGGAGTTCCCCTACGCGATCCGGCAGGTGTCCGAGGCGCTGGGCTCCAACGGCTCCACCTCCATGGGCTCGGTCTGCGCCTCCACGCTGGCCCTGCTCAACGCCGGTGTGCCGCTGAAGGCGGCGGTCGCCGGTATCGCCATGGGCCTGGTCTCCGACGAGGTCGACGGCAAGACGGAGTACGTCGCCCTGACCGACATCCTCGGGGCCGAGGACGCCTTCGGTGACATGGACTTCAAGGTCGCCGGCACCAAGGACTTCGTGACGGCTCTCCAGCTGGACACGAAGCTCGACGGCATCCCGTCCGACGTCCTCGCCGGTGCGCTGACCCAGGCCCGCGCGGCCCGGCTGCACATCCTCGACGTCATGGGCGAGGCCATCGACGGCCCCGACGAGATGAGCCCGTACGCCCCGCGGGTGACCACGGTGCGCATCCCGGTCGACAAGATCGGCGCGGTCATCGGCCCCAAGGGCCAGATGATCAACGCGATCCAGGACGAGACCGGCGCGGACATCACCATCGAGGACGACGGCACGATCTACGTCGGCGCCTCCGACGGCCCGTCGGCCCAGGCGGCGGTGGACCGCATCAACGCCATCGCCAACCCGACGCTGCCCAAGGTCGGCGAGCGCTTCCTCGGCACGGTCGTCAAGACCACGCCGTTCGGTGCCTTCGTCTCGCTGCTGCCCGGCCGCGATGGCCTGGTGCACATCAGCAAGCTCGGCGGCGGCAAGCGCATCGCCAAGGTCGAGGACGTGGCGAACGTCGGCGACAAGATGCAGGTGGAGATCACCGACATCGATGCCCGCGGCAAGATCAGCCTCGCGCCGGTCGCCGAGGGCGACGCCGGCCAGGCCGCTCCGGCCGAGGCCACCGACGCCCCCGCAGGTGAGTGACCGAGCCAGCGAGGTCACTCCAGAGACGGGGCACCTATGGGCATGGACCGGACGAGCGCCAGCGAGGATGGGTCCGTGACCACGCCTACTGACGTGATCGGGACCGGGGTGGGTGCTGAGGCACCCGCCCCGGTTCCCGTAGGGACGACCGCGCTGCTCGACCTCGACGAGGTCGGCGGCCGGGTCGAGCGCACCGAGCTGCCCGGCGGGCTGCGGGTGCTGACGGAGACCATGCCGGGGGTCCTCTCGGCGACCCTGGGCATCTGGGTCGGGGTCGGCTCCCGGGACGAGACCCCGGCTGTCGCCGGCTCGTCGCACTTCCTCGAGCACCTGCTGTTCAAGGGGACCTCCTCGCGCAGCGCTCTGGAGATAGCGACCGCCATGGACGCCGTCGGCGGTGAGATGAATGCGTTCACCGCCAAGGAGCACACCTGCTACTACGCCAACGTGCTCACCAGCGACCTCCCGCTGGCCGTGACGCTGCTGGCCGACCTGGTCACCGACGCCACGAACACCGCGGCGGATCTGGAGTCCGAGCGGACGGTGGTGCTCGAGGAGATCGCGATGCGCGACGACGAGCCCTCCGACGCCGTCCACGACCTCTTCGCCGAGACCCTCTTCGGCGACACGTCACTGGGCCGCTCCGTGCTCGGCACGGTGAAGTCGATCGAGGGGCTCACCCGGGACGACGTCGACGGCTGGTACCGCTCCCGCTACACCGCCCCCTCCATCGTGGTGACGGCGGCCGGGCGGGTCGATCACCAGCAGGTCCTGGAGCTGGTGACCGCCGCGTTCGGTGACCGGCTGGCCGGGACCGATCGCCCGGCACCGCTGCGCACCGGTGACGTGGAGCTCGTGCGGCCTGCCCGGTCCTCCGGGCTGATCTCGCGCCGGACCGAGCAGACGCACCTGCTGCTGGGCACTCCCGCGATGGGGCGGCAGGACGAGCGTCGCTACGTGGCTGCCGTCCTCGACGCCGCGGTCGGTGGGGGCATGAGCTCGCGGCTGTTCCAGGAGATCCGGGAGAAGCGCGGTCTCGTCTACAGCGTCGGCTCCGCGCTCTCGCACTACGCCGGCGCCGGCGCGTTCTCCGTCTATGCCGGCTGCTCCAAGAAGCGGGTGCCCGAGGTCCTCCGGCTGGTCCGTGAGGAGCTCGATCGCGTGGCGGCGGACGGGCTGACCGCCGAGGAGGTCGCGCGAGCACGCGGTCAGCTCAAGGGCGGGCTGGTGCTGGGCCTGGAGGACACCGGCTCCCGGATGAGCCGGCTCGGCAAGAGCGAGCTGTCCTACGGCGAGTACGTGCCGGTGCGCGATGTGCTCGCCCGGATCGAGGCCGTGGACGAGACGCAGGTGCGGTCGGTCGCGGGGGAGATCTTCGGCCGGGAGACCTGTCTCGCCGTCGTCGGGCCGTACCGCGAGTCCGACCTCGACCGTCTCTGAGGTCCCGGGTGGGCGCTGTCGGCGGGGCTCCGGCCCGCGCCACCTTCGCGCTCGTCGTCCTGGTGTCGCTGGTCGTGCTGTTCGTGCCGGCGTCCGGGGTGCCCTCGGCGCCGCCCGGGACCGACAAGGTGGTCCACCTGCTGCTGTTCGCCGCGCTGGCGGTCAGCGGCCGGTGGGCAGGCGCGCGGACGGCACCGCTCGCGGCCGCGCTGCTGACCTACGCGGCCGCCAGCGAAGTCGTCCAGGGCCTGACCCCGCTGGCGCGGTCCATGTCGTTCGCGGACTGGGCCGCGGACGCGATCGGCGTCGCCGTGGGGCTGGTGGCGTGGGCCTGGGCCACCCGTCGGCCGCGTTGATCCGCGGGCTGTCTTGCGTCCCGGCCCCGGGCCGGGAAACCTGACCGGGTGACCACCAGCGCGACCGACCACCAGCCCGCCCCCGCCGCCCGCGAATCCGCGCTCATCCCGGTGGGGGTGCTCGGGGCGCGGGGCCGGATGGGCACCGAGGTGGTCAAGGCGGTGAACGACGCCGAGGATCTGGAGCTCGTCGCGATGGTCGACGACGGCGACTGGTTGTTCAACGTGGCCGACGCCGGTGCCCAGGTCGTCGTCGACTTCACCCGGCCCGACGTCGTCATGGACAACATCCGCTTCTGCATCGACAACAACATCCACTGCGTCGTCGGCACGACCGGTTTCGACGAGGCGCGGTTGGCCACCGTCGCGGAGTGGCTGGAGCCCAAGCCCGAGGTGGGTGTGGTCATCGCCCCCAACTTCGGCATCGGCGCCATCCTGCTCATGCGCTTCGCCCAGGAGGCGGCGCGGTTCTTCCCCTCGGTGGAGATCGTCGAGCTGCACCACCCCGACAAGGTCGACGCGCCCTCGGGGACGGCCGTGCGGACGGCCCGGCTCGTCGCATCCGCCCGTCGCGCGGCCGGGCTGCCGGCCTCACCCGACGCGACCACCGACTCGCTCCCGGGCGCACGGGGCGCGGACGTCGAGGGCGTGCCCGTGCACGCCGTGCGCCTGACCGGACTGGTCGCCCACCAGGAGGTCCTCCTGGGTGCGGCGGGGGAGTCCCTGACCCTGCGGCACGACTCCTACGACCGGGCGTCGTTCATGCCAGGTGTGCTGCTCGCCGTCCGGGAGATCACCCGCCGGCCCGGACTGACGGTGGGCATCGAGAGCTTCCTCGGCCTCTGAGCCCGCTGCCCGGGGCACCCGAGCGGGGGCGTGGCGGGCGTCACGGGGGGTGGGTTTGACCGGGCCTGGGGGGCGGTGTAACTTTCTCTTTGCGCCGCGCGGCCCGCAAGGGCCGCCGGACCAGGCCCCGGTAGACGGGCTGCTGGAAACCGGCGTAGAGTTGGACAGCCAGCCAGGGATGAAGCCCGGAAGGGCCGATTTTCTGCGCGTCCGCTCCTTGAGAACTCAACAGCGTGCCGAAAGTCAGTGCCAAGTAATACCCCGTGCCATGGCTGTTGTGGTTGTGGCAGGGATTCCTTTGGTTGATTGATATCGCGAGTGTCAGCTCGCGGTTCTCAGCTGCGATCAAATCATCTACGGAGAGTTTGATCCTGGCTCAGGACGAACGCTGGCGGCGTGCTTAACACATGCAAGTCGAACGGTGAACTCCGCTTGCGGGGGGATCAGTGGCGAACGGGTGAGTAACACGTGGGCAACCTGCCCCTGGCTCTGGGATAACTCCAAGAAATTGGGGCTAATACCGGATATGACCGCTGACCGCATGGTCTGGTGGTGGAAAGATTTATCGGCTGGGGATGGGCCCGCGGCCTATCAGCTTGTTGGTGGGGTAGTGGCCTACCAAGGCGACGACGGGTAGCCGGCCTGAGAGGGTGACCGGCCACACTGGGACTGAGACACGGCCCAGACTCCTACGGGAGGCAGCAGTGGGGAATATTGCGCAATGGGCGGAAGCCTGACGCAGCGACGCCGCGTGGGGGATGACGGCCTTCGGGTTGTAAACCTCTTTCAGCAGGGACGAAGCGAGAGTGACGGTACCTGCAGAAGAAGCACCGGCCAACTACGTGCCAGCAGCCGCGGTAATACGTAGGGTGCAAGCGTTGTCCGGAATTATTGGGCGTAAAGAGCTCGTAGGCGGTTCGTCGCGTCGGCTGTGAAATCCCGAGGCTCAACCTCGGGTCTGCAGTCGATACGGGCGGACTTGAGTTCGGCAGGGGAGACTGGAATTCCTGGTGTAGCGGTGAAATGCGCAGATATCAGGAGGAACACCGGTGGCGAAGGCGGGTCTCTGGGCCGAAACTGACGCTGAGGAGCGAAAGCGTGGGGAGCGAACAGGATTAGATACCCTGGTAGTCCACGCCGTAAACGTTGGGCGCTAGGTGTGGGGCTCATTCCACGAGTTCCGTGCCGCAGCTAACGCATTAAGCGCCCCGCCTGGGGAGTACGGCCGCAAGGCTAAAACTCAAAGGAATTGACGGGGGCCCGCACAAGCGGCGGAGCATGTTGCTTAATTCGATGCAACGCGAAGAACCTTACCTAGGCTTGACATGCACGGAAATCCTCCAGAGATGGTGGGTCCGTAAGGGCCGTGCACAGGTGGTGCATGGTTGTCGTCAGCTCGTGTCGTGAGATGTTGGGTTAAGTCCCGCAACGAGCGCAACCCTCGTTCTATGTTGCCAGCACGTCATGGTGGGGACTCATAGGAGACTGCCGGGGTCAACTCGGAGGAAGGTGGGGATGACGTCAAATCATCATGCCCCTTATGTCTAGGGCTGCAAACATGCTACAATGGCTGGTACAAAGGGCTGCGATACCGCGAGGTGGAGCGAATCCCAAAAAGCCGGTCTCAGTTCGGATTGGGGTCTGCAACTCGACCCCATGAAGTTGGAGTCGCTAGTAATCGCAGATCAGCAACGCTGCGGTGAATACGTTCCCGGGCCTTGTACACACCGCCCGTCACGTCACGAAAGTCGGTAACGCCCGAAGCCGGTGGCCCAACCCTTGTGGAGGGAGCCGTCGAAGGCGGGATCGGCGATTGGGACGAAGTCGTAACAAGGTAGCCGTACCGGAAGGTGCGGCTGGATCACCTCCTTTCTAAGGAGCACTGGCCGCCCACTCAGCTCCGCTGGGGTAGTGGGTGGTCCAGAGCTGCGCCCACATCGTGATCGGTGCCCATCTGCGGGTGCCGGCGTGTGTGTGGGGTGGTGCTCGAGGGTGGAACGCTGACCAGTTCGGCCGGCAGCTGCTGCTGCCCCTAGTACGGCGTCACCTTGCGGTGGCGTGTGGAGCGGGGTGTCGGTGGGTGGGTCCGGTCGTAGGCACGCTGTTGGGTCCTGAGGGAACGGGCCGCCCCGCGTGCGGGGTCGGGTTGTTGTCCTTGTGTCAGGGCCGGTCTGCATCTCGTACCACCGATGCCCCTTGCGGGGTGGGTCGGGTTCGGCGGGGTCGGGTGACCGGTGGCTGGTCGTACGTTGAGAACTGCACAGTGGACGCGAGCATCTTTTGACTCTGATTAGCAGAGTTTCGAGTGTGTAGGCCCGCTCATCGATGTCCTTCCGGGCGTGTGGTGGGTGGGATTTTTGTGTGGCCAAGTTGTTAAGGGCACACGGTGGATGCCTGGGCACCAGGAGCCGATGAAGGACGTAGGAGGCTGCGATAAGCCTCGGGGAGCTGTCAACCGAGCGTTGATCCGAGGATGTCCGAATGGGGGAACCCCGCACCAGTCATGTGGTGTGACCCGCGCCTGAACACATAGGGCGTGTGGAGGGAACGTGGGGAAGTGAAACATCTCAGTACCCACAGGAAGAGAAAACAACAGTGATTCCGTGAGTAGTGGCGAGCGAAAGCGGAAGAGGCTAAACCGTTTCCATGTGATAGCCGGCAGGCGTTGTGGAGGCGGGGTCGTGGGACAGTTCAGTCACTCCTGCCGGGGTGGCGGGGAGTCATAAAAGACTTGTGTTAGTGGAAGGCCTCTGGAAGGGGTCGCCGTAGAGGGTGAGAGCCCCGTACACGAAAACCGAGTCTCTCCCGAGCTTGTTCCCAAGTAGCACCGAGCCCGTGAAATTCGGTGTGAATCTGGCGGGACCACCCGCTAAGCCTGAATACTCCCTGGTGACCGATAGCGGACAAGTACCGTGAGGGAAAGGTGAAAAGTACCCCGGGAGGGGAGTGAAATAGTACCTGAAACCGTGTGCCTACAAGCCGTGAGAGCCTTATGCCCTTCGGGGTGGGGGTGATTGCGTGCCTTTTGAAGAATGAGCCTGCGAGTTAGTGGTACGTGGCGAGGTTAACCCGTGTGGGGTAGCCGTAGCGAAAGCGAGTCCGAACAGGGCGATCTTCAGTCGCGTGCTCTAGACCCGAAGCCGAGTGATCTACCCATGGCCAGGTTGAAGCGCGGGTAAGACCGCGTGGAGGACCGAACCCACCAGGGTTGAAAACCTGGGGGATGAGCTGTGGGTAGGGGTGAAAGGCCAATCAAACTCGGTGATAGCTGGTTCTCCCCGAAATGCATTTAGGTGCAGCGTCACGTGTTTCTTGCCGGAGGTAGAGCACTGGATGGCCGATGGGCCCCACAAGGTTACTGACGTCAACCAAACTCCGAATGCCGGTAAGTGAGAGCGTGGCAGTGAGACTGCGGGCGATAAGGTTCGTAGTCGAGAGGGAAACAGCCCAGATCATCGGCTAAGGCCCCTAAGCGTGTGCTAAGTGGAAAAGGATGTGGGATCGCAGAGACAACCAGGAGGTTGGCTTAGAAGCAGCCACCCTTGAAAGAGTGCGTAATAGCTCACTGGTCAAGTGGTTCCGCGCCGACAATGTAGCGGGGCTCAAGCACACCGCCGAAGCCGTGGCATTCACATGATCGCCCGCCGGTACCTCTCGAAGGTGCCGGCCAGGTGTGTGGATGGGTAGGGGAGCGTCGTGTGGCGGTGGAAGCGGCGGAGTGATCCAGCCGTGGACGCCACACGAGTGAGAATGCAGGCATGAGTAGCGAGAGGGGAGTGAGAACCTCCCCCGCCGGAAGACCAAGGGTTCCTGGGCCAGGCTAATCCGCCCAGGGTGAGTCGGGACCTAAGGCGAGGCCGACAGGCGTAGTCGATGGACAACGGGTTGATATTCCCGTACCCGCGAAGGAACGCCCATGCTGAACCCAGCGATGCTAACCCACCGACGCCGGTGCGCCCACTTGTGGGCACGCCGGGGAAGCTGGGGACCCGGACTGGTAGTAGGCAAGCGATGGGGTGACGCAGGAAGGTAGTCCTACCGGTGAGTGGTAGTACCGGGGCAAGGGTGTGGCCCGTGGGATAGGTAAATCCGTTCCACACGAGGGTGAGACCTGATGCATAGCCGATTGAGGCGAATTGGATGATCCTATGCTGCCGAGAAAAGCCTCTAGCGAGTTCCGAGTGGCCCGTACCCCAAACCAACTCAGGTGGTCAGGTAGAGAATACCGAGGCGATCGAGCGAACTGTGGTTAAGGAACTCGGCAAAATGCCCCCGTAACTTCGGGAGAAGGGGGGCCATCGATCGTGAACCGCTCTTGCAGTGGGGAGCGGTGGGTGGCCGCAGAGACCAGTGAGAAGCGACTGTTTACTAAAAACACAGGTCCGTGCGAAGTCGTAAGACGATGTATACGGACTGACGCCTGCCCGGTGCTGGAACGTTAAGGGGACGGGTTAGCCGCAAGGCGAAGCTCAGAACTCAAGCGCCAGTAAACGGCGGTGGTAACTATAACCATCCTAAGGTAGCGAAATTCCTTGTCGGGTAAGTTCCGACCTGCACGAATGGCGTAACGACTTCTCAGCTGTCTCAACCACAGGCTCGGCGAAATTGCACTACGAGTAAAGATGCTCGTTACGCGCGGCAGGACGGAAAGACCCCGGGACCTTTACTATAGCTTGATATTGGTGTTCGGTTCGGCTTGTGTAGGATAGGTGGGAGACTGCGAAGCGGGCACGCCAGTGTTCGTGGAGTCGCCGTTGAAATACCACTCTGGTCGAATTGGATGTCTAACCTCGGTCCGTGATCCGGATCAGGGACAGTGTCAGGTGGGTAGTTTAACTGGGGCGGTTGCCTCCCAAAATGTAACGGAGGCGCCCAAAGGTTCCCTCAGCCTGGTTGGCAATCAGGTGTCGAGTGCAAGTGCACAAGGGAGCTTGACTGCGAGACCGACGGGTCGAGCAGGAGCGAAAGCTGGGACTAGTGACCCGGCACCGGCATGTGGAAGCGGTGTCGCTCAACGGATAAAAGGTACCCCGGGGATAACAGGCTGATCTTCCCCAAGAGTCCATATCGACGGGATGGTTTGGCACCTCGATGTCGGCTCGTCGCATCCTGGGGCTGGAGTAGGTCCCAAGGGTTGGGCTGTTCGCCCATTAAAGCGGTACGCGAGCTGGGTTTAGAACGTCGTGAGACAGTTCGGTCCCTATCCGCCGCGCGCGTAAGAGACTTGAGAAGAGCTGTCCCTAGTACGAGAGGACCGGGACGGACGAACCTCTGGTGTGCCAGTTGTACCGCCAGGTGCACTGCTGGTTAGCTACGTTCGGCAGGGATAACCGCTGAAAGCATCTAAGCGGGAAGCTCGCTTCAAGATGAGGTCTCTCACCGGGTCAACCGGGTAAGGCCCCCGCCCAGACCAGCGGGTTGATAGGCCGGAAGTGGAAGCACCGCAAGGTGTGCAGCTGACCGGTACTAACAGGCCGAGGGCTTGACCACACAACACCTACACTCAGGTGCTCTGTGACAACGGGTCAACACGAAGATGTCACGCGTCCACTGTGCGGTTCTGAACGCACGAACCAGACCGGTTCGTACAGGTTCACAGAGTTACGGCGGCCATGGCGAGAGGGAAACGCCCGGCAACATTCCGAACCCGGAAGCTAAGCCTCTCAGCGCCGATGGTACTGCCCTGGAGACGGGGTGGGAGAGTAGGACGCCGCCGGACAACCATTCCCGAAGGGGCCCCAGCATCCGTGCTGGGGCCCCTTTCGGCATGCCCGGCACCGGACGGGCACACTGCCGTCCCCCCGCGTCAGGTGCACATGCCACCGGCCCGGGACCTCCTGCACAGAAGTCCGGCCGTGCCTGGAGAGGCCTCAGCGGCGGGGGCGCGGTTCTTTCGTCGTGGCGCCCACGTTGTCGCCCAGCCAGACGTTCAGCGTCGCCAGGTCCCGCCACGAATCGCGGACCCGGGTCGGCACTGCCGGCGTGTGCAGCCAGTCCTCCGGCGTCCAGTGCCGGGTGGCGTGCAGCGACTTGTGCCTCAGCAGGTCGATCCGGTCGTCGTCGGCGGAGAAGCCGGCCGGCACCCGGACCAGGCGGTCGCCCTCGATGTCCCAGCCGCCGGCACGGAGCCGGGCCACCTCGGCCTCCAGTCGGGGGCCCTGCACGTCGTCGGCCACTGCGCGGCGGTACCGCGCCACCTGGTCGGACTCCAGTCGCCAGCACCCTCCGGAGACCATCAGTCCGTCGGCGGAGATCTGGACGTACCAGGAGCCCGCCCCGCGTCCCCCGAGCGTCACCACGGCGCCTTGGTGGGTCTTGTACGGCGTCTTGTCGTGGCTGAAGCGCACGTCGCGGTAGGGACGAAACATCTTGGCCGCGCCGAACTGCGGGGCCAGCTCCTCGAGGAGTGCCGCCATGGGGGCGCGTACGTGCGCCTCGTAGTCCGCCCGGTGCGCCGTCCAGTACGTCTTGCTGTTGTCGGCCTCGAGGCCCTCGTAGAAAACCAGCCCCTCGTCGGGGAAGCCGGCGAAGCTCATCGGTCCGCGACCTCCTCGTCCAGCGTCGTGTGCCAGCGCAGTTCCCGCAGGGGTGCGTCGCCGGTCTCCAGCGTGCGGGCCCAGCCGTCGGCCCCCCAGCCCGCCGACTCGAAGAACCCCGCGGAGACCTCGTCCGATTCCGGGAGCCACGTCTGGAGCCGCCGCACTCCCTCACCGGCCGCCAGGTCGGCGACGGCGGCCAGCAGACGGCTGCCGTGGCCGCGGCGTCCCCACCGGGGCTCGACCAGGAGCGGGCCGAGCTCGGCGGCCTCCTGGTCGTCGGCGACCGGGGCCACGGCTGCGAACCCGACCACCTCGTCGCGCTCCACGGCGACCAGGACGCGGTGACGCGGCGTCGGAGGCGCGGTGATCGCCTGGCGCCACGACGCGGTGACGGCGGCGTCGTCCCAGCTGTCGAGGACCGCGGCGGGCAGGACGGCGCGGTAGGCCGTGCGCCACGTCGTCGCCTGGACCCGGGCGATCGCCGGGGCATCGGCCGGACGGGCGGGGCGGACGGAGACGTCCGCCGATCCCGTGAGGCGCGGGAAGGGCGGCAGGGAGGTCACCCGGGCAGCGTATGTCTGCGGCTCCCGGCCGCGGAGGTCGTACCGGGCAGGCAGGATCGGACGACGTGACCGCTGTCGAACGGCTGCCTGCCGCGCTGGCCCGGCGCATCGCCCTTGCCGCGCAGGGGTTCGCCGATCCGCGCCCGGCCACCGCCATCGGCACGCGTCAGCTGCGCCGGCTCACCGACCGGCTCTCGGTGGTGCAGATCGACTCGGTGAACGTGCTCTCCCGGTCGCACTACCTTCCCGCCTTCAGCCGCCTCGGCCCCTACCCCCGGCCGGCGCTCGATGCGCTGTCCAACCGGCGGCACGAGCTGTTCGAGTACTGGGCGCACGAGGCGTCGTTCCTCCCCGTGCGGTTGCACCCGTACCTGCGCTGGCGCATGGCGGCCGCCCACCAGGAGGCGTGGGGTTCGATGACGCGGGTCCAGCGGGAACGGCCCGAGTACGTCGCCGCGCTGCTCGACCGGGTCAAGTCGGACGGGCCGATCCGGGCCAGCCAGCTGCAGGAGGAGCGACCCAACCGGCCCGGCAGCATGTGGAACTGGCATGCCGGCAAAGCCGGCCTGGAGTACCTGTTCTTCACCGGCGCGCTGACCGCGACCGCCCGCACCGCGGGCTTCGAACGGGTCTACGACCTGCCCGAGCGCGTGCTGCCCGCCGAGATCGTTGCCGCGCCCACCCCGGACCGTGCCGACGCCGTCCGGGAACTCGTCCGCGCCGCCGCCCGTGCGCTCGGGGTGGCCACCGAGACCGATCTGCGCGACTACTTCCGGCTCAGCCCGGCCGATGCGCGGACGGCGATCGCCGAGCTCGCCCATGCCGGTGAGCTGCAGCCGGTGGAGGTGGCGGGCTGGAGCCGCCCGGCATGGCTGGATCCCGCGGCCCGCCGACCCCGGTGGGTCCGCGCGCGGGCCCTGCTGAGCCCGTTCGACTCCCTGGTGTGGGAGCGGCCGCGGGTCGAGCGCATCTTCGGGTTCCGGTACCGGCTGGAGATCTACACGCCGGCGGTCAAGCGCGTGCACGGCTACTACGTGCTGCCGTTCCTGCTCGGGGACCGGCTCGTGGCCCGCGTCGACCTCAAGGCCGACCGGCAGGCGGGCGTGCTGCGGGTGCAGGCGGCCCACGCCGAGGAGCGGACCGACCGCGATGTCGTCGCCGCGGCGCTGGCCGACGAGCTGCGGCTGATGGCCGGCTGGGTGGAGCTCGGCGACGTCGCCGTCGTCGAGCGGGGCGACCTGTGGCCCGACCTCAGCCGCGCGCTCCGGGTCCCGTCGTCCCCGGCGTGAGCCCCGCCAGCCGGCACACCACCGCCAGCCCGGCCGGCTCGCCCGGCCAGTGCCGGAGGAGCGCCTCGTCCCCGGCGCCGCGCACCACCGAGCGCAGCGCCCAGGCGACGACCACCACGTCGTCGGCGTAGCCGAGGACCGGGACGACGTCGGGGACCAGGTCGACCGGTGAGAGCAGGTAGGCCAGCAGCAGCCACAGCCGGATCCGCAGCCGCCGCGGGAGGGACCGGTCGCCGGCCAGGCGGCGTACGAGCCGGGCGACGTCGGGCAGCAGCCGCAGGCCGTCGCGCACGGTGAGCCCGTCGGGGCGGGTGTGCCACAGGACGGCCAGCAGCAGCAGCCATGCGAGCAGCAGCCCGCCGGCGACGGCGATCAGCAGGCGCGGCCCGTCCACGCTGCCAGTGTGCCGGGGGTCCGGGCCCGCGGCCGTACGCTCGGGCCGTGCCCCAGATCGTGCCGCTCCGGGTCCAGGTCATCGCGCAGACCCAGTTCGCCCCACCGGCGGACCTGCCGTGGGACACCGACGCCGACGGCGGCCAGGCGCTCGCCGAGTTCGCCGGTCGGGCCTGCTACCAGTCGTGGGACAAGCCGAACCCGGCGACGGCGACCAACGCCGGCTACCTGCGGCACATCCTCGAGGTCGGCCACCTCTCGGTGCTCGAGCACGGCACCGTGAGCCTGTACCTCACCGGCGTCTCCCGGTCGCTGACCCACGAGCTGGTCCGGCACCGGCACTTCTCCTACAGCCAGCTCTCGCAGCGCTACGTCCCCGAGGGCGACGCGGCCGTCGTCGAACCGGCCGTCATCGCCGAGGACCCCGAGCTGCACGAGCAGTTCCGCGCCGCCACCGAGGCGTCGCTGGCCGCGTACCGGAGGCTGCTCGAGCGGCTGGAGGAGCGGTTCGCCGACGTCCCCAACGCCACGCTGCGCCGGAAGCAGGCCCGTCAGGCCGCGCGCGCGGTGCTGCCCAACGCCACCGAGACGCGGGTCGTCGTCACCGGCAACTACCGGGCCTGGCGGCACTTCATCGCCATGCGGGCGAGCGAGCACGCCGACGTCGAGATCCGCGAGCTGGCGATCGCCTGCCTGCGCGAGCTGCAGCAGGTCGCCGGCAACGTCTTCGGCGACTTCCGGATCAGCGCACTGGCCGACGGCACCGAGGTCGCCGCCAGCCCCTTCGTCGCCGAAGGCTGAACACCTCGCTGGCATCTCCTGGCACGTCAGGCGCTGGCCTTCCGGAGCTGTCGGTGGCCGGCCGTAGTCTCGGGTACGTGGCAGCTCCGATCGACACCCAGTACGAGGACCTCCTGCGGCGGATCCTGGAGCAGGGGACCCCGAAGGAGGACCGGACCGGAACCGGCACGGTCAGCCTGTTCGGCGAGCGGCTCCGGTACGACCTGTCCGAGACCTTCCCCCTGGTGACGACGAAGAAAGTGCACTTCAAGTCGGTCGCCGTGGAGCTGCTGTGGTTCCTGCGGGGCGACAGCAACATCGCCTGGCTGAAGGAGAACGGCGTCACCATCTGGGATGAATGGGCCTCGCCCGACGGTGAGCTGGGGCCGGTCTACGGCGTCCAGTGGCGGTCCTGGCCCACGCCGGACGGGCAGCAGGTGGACCAGATCACGGCGCTGCTCGACACGCTGCGGACCGACCCCGACTCCCGGCGCATGATCGTGTCGGCGTGGAACGTGGGCGCCCTGCCGGAGATGGCGCTGGCCCCCTGCCACGCGCTGTTCCAGTTCTACGTGGCCGACGGCAAACTCTCCTGCCAGCTCTACCAGCGCAGCGCCGACATGTTCCTCGGGGTGCCGTTCAACATCGCCAGCTACGCGCTGCTGACCCGCATGATCGCCGCCCAGGTGGGCCTGGCGCCGGGCGACTTCGTCTGGGTGGGCGGCGACTGCCACATCTACAACAACCACGTCGACCAGGTGACCGAGCAGCTCTCCCGGGACGTGCGGCCCTTCCCGGCGCTGGAGCTGGCGGAGGCCCCGTCGCTGTTCGACTACACCTACGGGCACTTCACGCTGCGCGACTACCGGCACCACCCCGCGATCCGGGCAGCCGTGGCGGTGTGACCGAGCTTGCGAGGTCACCGATGGGCACAGCACGGTCCGGAGCGGGCCCGACGAGCGCCAGCGAGGCGGACACGTGACGGTCGGGCTGATCTGGGCCCAGGCCCACGGCGGCGTCATCGGCGCAGAGGGCGGCCTGCCCTGGCACCTCCCCGAGGACCTCGCGCTGTTCCGGCGGCTGACCACCGGCTCCACGGTGGTGATGGGCCGGCGGACGTGGGAGTCGCTGCCCGAGCGCTTCCGCCCGCTGCCCGGCCGGCACAACGTCGTGCTGACCACCGACCGCGGGTGGTCCGCCGACGGCGCCCGGTCCGCGCACTCCGTCGAGCAGGTCCTGGCCGAGCACGAGTCGTTCTGGGTGATCGGTGGCGGAGCGGTGTACGCGGCGTTCCTGCCGCACGCGGACCGCCTGGTGGTCACCGACGTGGACGCCGACTACCCGGGGGACACCTGGGCGCCGGACCTCGACGGCTGGACCCGGTCGTCGCGGGCGCCCACCGAGGGCTGGTCGGTGTCCGGCTCCGCCGGACTGCGCTATGCGGTGTCGGAGTACGTGCGCCCTGGGCGCGACCCGGCCGTGTCGCAGGGCTCGGTAGATTCCACGTCATGACCACCGACCCCGCCCGGCCGTTCGGGCGCGTCCTGACGGCGATGATCACCCCCCTCGCCGAGGACGGCTCGATCGACCTGGCCGGGGCCCAGCAGCTGGCCGCGCACCTGGTCGACCGGGGCGGCAGCGACGGGCTGGTCGTCTTCGGCACGACCGGGGAATCGCCGACGATCAGCGACGCCGAGCAGCACGCGGTGCTGGAGGCCGTCCTCGACGCCGTCGGTGACCGCGCCACCGTCCTCGCCGGCGTCGGGACCAACGACACCGCGCACTCCATCGAGAAGGCGCGGTCGGCCGAGCGGCTGGGCGTCGACGGCCTGCTGGTGGTCACCCCGTACTACAACAACCCGCCGCAGGCCGGACTGCTCCGGCACTTCACCTCGATCGCCGACAGCACCGACCTGCCGGTGATGCTGTACGACATCCCGCCGCGCTCGGTGGTGCCGATCGAGGTGGAGACGCTCGTGCGGGCGGCCGAGCACCCACGCATCGTCGCGGTCAAGGACGCCAAGGCCGACATGGGCGCGATCGCGTGGACGCTGGCCCGGACCGACCTCGCCTACTACAGCGGCGAGGACATGCTGACCCTGCCGATCCTCGCCCTGGGCGGCGTCGGCGTGGTCAGCGTCGTCAGCCACGTGGTCGGCCCCCGGCTGGCCGAGATGATCGCTGCCGTGGAGAGCGGTGACCTGGTCACCGCCCGGTCGATCAACCAGAGCCTGCTGCCGGTCTACACCGGCATCTTCCGCACCCAGGGGGTCATCCTCACCAAGGCGGCGCTGAACGAGCTCGGCCTCCCGGCCGGTCCCGTGCGCCCGCCGCTGGTCGATGCCACCCCCGAACAGATTGCGCAGCTGCGCACCGACCTCGCCGCCGGCGGGGTCCAGCTCTGAGAGGCGACGACGTCGTGAGTGGTCAGGTCACCCAGCCCCATCTGGACCTCAAGGCGCCCCCGCCGCTCCCCGAGGGGGGCCTGCGCGTCATGGCGCTGGGCGGTCTCGGCGAGATCGGCCGCAACATGGCCGTGCTCGAGTTCGACGGCTCCCTGCTCGTCATCGACTGCGGCGTCCTCTTCCCGGAGGCCGAGCAGCCCGGCGTCGACCTGATCCTGCCCGACTTCGGCGTCATCGAGCACCGCCTCGACGACATCGCCGCCGTCGTGCTGACCCACGGCCACGAGGACCACATCGGGGCGATCCCGTACCTGCTGCGGTTGCGTGAGGACATCCCGCTGGTCGGGTCGCGGTTCACCCTGGCGCTGGTGGCGGCGAAGCTGCGCGAGCACCGGCTGGACGCCACGTTCGTCGAGGTCGCGGCCGGCGACGACCACCTGGCCGGGCCCTTCCACTGCGAGTTCATCTCGGTGAACCACTCGATCCCCGACGCGCTCGCCGTCGCCGTGAACACGCCGGCCGGCCTGCTGGTGCACACCGGCGACTTCAAGATGGACCAGCTGCCGCTCGACGGCGTCCTCACCGACCTCGGCGCGTTCGCCCGGCTCGGCGTGGAAGGCATCGACCTGCTGCTCGCCGACTCCACCAATGCCGAGGTCCCCGGCTTCGTCACGCCCGAGCGGTCGATCGGCCCCGTGCTGGACGATGTGTTCGCCCGCGCCTCGCAGCGGCTGATCGTCTCCAGCTTCGCCAGCCACGTGCACCGGATCCAGCAGGTCCTCGACTGCGCGGACAAGCACGGCCGCAAGGTGGCGCTCGTCGGTCGCTCGATGGTCCGCAACATGGGCGTGGCCCGCGACCTGGGGCTCCTACGCGTGGCACCCGGACTGATGGTCTCCCTGGACGACGCGGCCAAGATGCCGCCGGAGCAGGTGGTGCTGGTCAGCACCGGCTCCCAGGGCGAGCCGCTGTCGGCGCTGGGACGCATGGCCCGCGGCGACCACCACCAGGTGACCATCGAGGCCGGTGACACCGTCGTCCTCGCCTCGTCCCTGGTGCCCGGCAACGAGACGGCCGTCTACAAGGTCATCAACGGCCTGGCCCGGCTGGGCGCGACCGTGGTGCACAAGGAGACCGCGCGGGTGCACGTCTCCGGGCACGCGCCGGCGGGTGAGCTGCGCACGCTGCTCAACGTGGCCAAGCCGCGTTACCTGATGCCCGTGCACGGAGAGTGGCGGCACCTGCGGGCGCACGCCAAGCTCGCCGAGGAGACCGGCATGGCCACCGATCGCATCCTCCTGGCCGAGGACGGCGTCGTCGTGGACCTCGTCGACGGGAAGGCGACGATCGTCGGCTCCGTGCCGATCGGCAACGTGTACGTCGACGGGCTGAACGTCGGCGACGTCGGCGAGGAGGCGCTGCAAGCCCGGCGGATCCTCGGCGACGAGGGCTTCGTGGCGCTCACCGTGGTCATCGAGCCCTCGACCGGGACGATCGTCCGCCCGGTGCACCTGTCGACCAAGGGCTTCTCCGACGACCCTGCGGCGTTCGACGAGGTGCTCCGGCTGGTGGAGGACAACCTCAAGCGGGCGTTGCAGGACGAGGGCGTCGACGCGCACCGGCTGTCGCAGATCATCCGGCGCACCGTGGGCAAGTGGGTGTCGGACAAGCACCGCCGCCGCCCGATGATCATCCCGACGGTGCTGGAGGTCTGACCCGCCCTCGTCCGCGGGCTCCCGAATGATCAGGTCACCTGATCATTTGGGCTCCTGGCTCAGCACCGACGGTGAGCCAGGATCCAGAACGATCAGGTCACCTGATCGTGATCGGGGCGAGCTTCTCGGCGGCGGGCAGGTCGAAGCCCCAGACCTGCGCGTAGAAGCTGAGCTCGCCGTCCAGGGCTGCCCGGATGTTCGCCGCCTTGCGAAAACCGTGCTGCTCCCCCGGGAAGAGCAGGTAGGCGTGCGGCACCCCCCTCTCCCGCAGGGCCGCCACGATGGCCTCAGCCTGCGACGGCGGCACGACGGCGTCCTCGTCGCCCTGGAAGACCGCCAGCGGGGTGTCGAGGGTGTCGACGTGGTTGATCGGTGACCGCTCGGCGTAGACGCCGGCGCCCTCCGGCCAGGGTGCGACCAGCCCGTCCAGGTAGCGGGACTCGAACTTGTGGGTCTCGGCGGCCAGGGCCGCGAGGTCGGCGACGCCGAAGTGGCTGGCGCCGGCGGTGAAGACGCCCGGGCGCATGGCGAGCGCGGCGAGGGTCGTGTAGCCGCCGGCCGAGCCGCCGCGGATCGCCATGCGGGCCGGATCGACCCGCCCGGCGTCGGCGAGGAAGCGGGCGCACGCGACGACGTCGTCGAGGTCGACCACGCCCCACCTGCCCTGCAGCGCGTCCCGGTAACGGCGGCCGTAGCCGGTGGAGCCGCGGTAGTCGACGTGCGCGACGCAGAAGCCACGGGAGGTGAAGTACTGGATCTCCAGGTTGAGCACGCGGTCGTGGCTGGACGTCGGCCCGCCGTGGACCATCACCACCAGCGGTGGCAGCTCGCCGTCGGGTGCCTGGGCGTCCGGGTTGGCCGGCGGATAGACCACCGCGTGGGCGATGTCGATGCCGGTGCCGTCGTCGGAGGTGGGGAAGGTGACGAACTCGGGCCGGGAGAACCACGCCGGGGCCAGGCCGAGGTCGCGTGCCTCGCGCAGCACCTCCGCGGTGGCGGAGTCGGCGTCCACCCGGAGGACGACGGGCTCGGCCGCCGGCCCACCGGCCGCGCAGACGATCCGCGTGCCCTGGGCGCCGAGGCAGCCGAACGCCGCGTACGGGACGTCGAGCTCGCGGGGCCCCGCACCGGGGGAGAGGACGGCGAGCCGGTCGGCGCTGTCCCGGCCGTAGGCCAGGGCGACCCTCCCGTCGTCCAGCAGCGCGAAGCGGCGCTGTCCGAACCGCCACTGCGGACCGGCGATGTCGCTGCCGACGTCCAGCACCAGCTCGGCCTCGCCGCCGGCGCGCCAGCGGTACAGCGACCAGACGTCGGTGCGGTCGCAGAGGAACCACAGCGTGCCGTCGGCGGCCCACGTCGGCTGCACCACCGACTCGCCCGACCCCCCGGCGACGACGGTCTCCCTCCCGTCGCCGGAGCGGACGACCAGCTGGGCGGCATCCCACGGCATGGAGGGGTGGTCCCACTGCAGCCAGGCGAGTGCGCCGTCCGGTCCGGGGCGCGGGTCGGAGACGAAGTCGGGTCCGGTGACCAGGACGTCGGTGCCGCCGTCGGGCCGCACGAGCACGATCTCGTTCACCACGTCGGCCGCGGCACCGGAGACGGTGTGCGTCTCACGCACGGCCAGCACGCCGGCGGGGGTGACGTGCAGGTCCGCGTGGCGGACGCCCGATGGCACCGCCGGCTCCGGAGTGACGGCGACCGGTGCGGCGCTGCCGGCGTCCAGTCGGTACAGCCGCTGGTCGGAGAACTCGATGAACCACAGGGAGCCGCCGGATACCGTCCACGCGCCGCCGCCGTACTCGTGCACGCGGGTCCGGGCGTTCCAGGGCGCGGCGAGCACGTCGGCGACCGTGCCGTCGGACGACCGCCGCACGATCACCGACCGGCCGCCCTCGTCGGGCCGGGACTCCGACCACCAGACCTCCTCGCCGTCCACCACCACCTCTCCCAGCCGCGCCGCGGTGCGGACGACCAGTTCGGAGGTGATCGGGGTGGGCCAGCTGCCGGTGGGGAGCGCGGTGCTCATGCCTGTGACGTTAGGAGATGGGCGGCCGGTGTGGGACACGACGTCTGGCCTGCCCGGCGACGACCCCGCTCGGGCTTACGGTCTGACGCATGCCTGCCCGCACCACGTCGACCCGCCGGCCGGCCGCCACCCGCAGCCGATCGGGTTCGACGGCGGCGAGCAAGAAGCGACCCCCTGCCAAGAAGGCGCCCAACCGCCGTCCGCCCGCGAAGAAGAAGGCCCCCGCGGGCCCGAGTCTCTGGCGGATCGCCAGCGGCGGCTGGAACCTGCTCGCCCGCGGCGCCGGTGGCCTCGCCCGCTCGGTCGCCCGTCCGGAGGAGGCCGAGCCGCTCGCGCCCGAGCACCGGCGCGACGGCGTCGGGCTCGCCGTCCTCGGTCTGGCGATCGTCCTCGGTGCCGCCGCCTGGAGCGACGGCATCGGGCCGGTCGGGGCCGGGCTGACCGACGGCGTGCGCTGGATCGTCGGCTCGCTGGTGATGGTGCTGCCGGTCGTCCTCTTCTTCGCGTCGCTGCGGCTGCTGCGTCGCGGGCCTCGGCCCGAGGCCCGCGGCCGGCTGGCCATCGGCTGGCTGTGCAGCGTGGCCTCGGTGTTGGGCATCGCCCACATCGTGGGCACGGCGGCCGACCCGCAGAAGGGCCGGCCAGGGTCCGGTGGGCTCGTCGGGTGGGCCGTCGGCACCCCGCTGACCGCCGGGCTCGGTGCGGTGGTCGCCGTCGTGCTGCTCACGCTGCTGGCCTTCTTCGGGCTGCTGGTCATCACCGCCACCCCCGTGCACCAGATTCCCGAGCGGTTGCGCGAGTTCACCGACCGGCTGCTCGGCCGCGACGAGTACGACGACGAGGCGGACGACGAGTACGGCGACTACGACGACGAGGAGCCGGAGGAGGAGCCGGTCAGCCGCCGGTCCCGCCGGCGATCCCTGTCCGAGGACCTGCTCACCACCGGGCCCATCGACCACGCCGCCTACGCCGAGGCGCCCGAGGCCACCCGCACCACCGAGCCGGAGCACACCGTGCTGGCGCCCCCGCCGCCGGTGCCGTCGGTGCGGCGGCCGGTCGAGGACCGCACCTTCCCGCCGGAGGACCTCCCGCCGATCACCGAGCCGGAGCAGCTGTCCATCCAGCCGGTCGAGGGCGACTACGTGCTGCCGGCGCTGTCGATGCTGCGGCCCGGGGACCCGCCGCGGGCGCGGTCGAAGGCCAACGACGTCGCCATCGAGGCGATCACCGGCGTGCTCGACCAGTTCAACATCGACGCCGCCGTCACCGGGTTCACGCGTGGGCCGACGGTGACCCGCTACGAGGTGGAGCTCGGTCAGGGCGTCAAGGTCGAGAAGATCACCGCGCTGACCCGGAACATGGCCTACGCGGTGGCCAACGACAACATCCGCATCCTCGCGCCGATCCCCGGCAAGTCCGCCGTCGGCATCGAGGTGCCCAACACCGACCGCGAGAAGGTCAGCCTGGGCGACGTGCTGCGCTCGCAGGCCGCCAAGCAGGACCCGCACCCGATGCTGGTCGGCCTCGGCAAGGACATCGAGGGCGGCTTCGTCTGCGCGAACCTGGCGAAGATGCCGCACCTCCTGGTGGCCGGTGCCACGGGTGCCGGTAAGTCCAGCTGCGTCAACTCGATCCTGACCTCGCTGCTGCTGCGGGCCACCCCGGACCAGCTGCGGATGATCCTGGTCGACCCGAAGATGGTCGAGCTGACGCCCTACGACGGCATCCCGCACCTGATCACGCCGATCATCACCGACCCCAAGAAGGCCGCGACCGCGCTGGCCTGGCTGGTCGAGGAGATGGAGCAGCGCTACCAGGACATGAAGTCCACCGGCGTCCGGCACATCGACGACTTCAACCGCAAGGTGGAGAAGGGCGAGATCACCGCCCCGCCGGGGAGCGAGCGGGTCTACCGGCCCTACCCGTACATCCTGGCGATCGTCGACGAGCTCGCCGACCTGATGATGGTGGCGCCGCGCGACGTCGAAGAGCACATCGTCCGGATCACCCAGAAGGCCCGTGCCGCCGGCATCCACCTGATCCTGGCCACGCAGCGCCCGTCGGTCGACGTCGTCACCGGCCTGATCAAGGCCAACGTGCCCTCCCGGCTGGCCTTCTCGACCTCCAGCCTCACCGACAGCCGGGTCATCCTCGACCAGCCGGGCGCGGAGAAGCTCATCGGCATGGGTGACGCCCTGTTCATGCCCATCGGCGCCGGCAAACCGATGCGCGTCCAGGGCGCCTTCGTCACCGACGCCGAGATCGAGGCGGTCGTCGAGTTCACCAAGCGCCAGGCCGAGCCGGAGTACCGCGAGGAGGTCTTCTCCGCCGGTTCGACCGGTGAGAAGAAGGAGATCGACGAGGACATCGGCGGTGACCTGGACCTGCTGCTGCAGGCCGTGGAGCTGATCGTCACCAGCCAGTTCGGGTCGACGTCGATGCTCCAGCGCAAGCTCCGGGTCGGCTTCGCCAAGGCCGGCCGCCTCATGGACCTCATGGAGAGCCGCGGCATCGTCGGACCCTCCGAGGGCTCCAAGGCCCGCGACGTGCTGATCAAGCCCGACGAGCTCGAGGCGACGTTGTTCACCATCCGCGGCGGCGAGGGCTGACGCAGCTACGGGCGGGATCACTCCGACGCGAGGTGGGAACCGCCGGTCCGGCGACTACGATGGGCGGGTGACAGCCACGCCCCGCCCTGCCCGGACCGTGGCCGTGGTGACGCTCGGGTGCGCCCGCAACGAGGTCGACTCCGAGGAGTTGGCCGGCCGACTGGCCGCCGACGGGTACGAGCTCGTCGAGGACGCCGACGGCGCCGACGCCGTCCTGGTCAACACCTGCGGGTTCATCGAGACGGCCAAGAAGGACTCGGTCGACGCGATCCTGGCTGCGACCGACTCCGGTGCCTCCGTCGTGGCGGTCGGCTGCATGGCCGAGCGCTACGGCTCCGAGCTCGCCGGGGCGCTGCCGGAGGCCACCGTGCTCGGCTTCGACGACTACGCCGCGATCGGCGAGCGGCTCGACGACGTCCTCACCGGCCGCCCGCTCGTGCCGCACACCCCGCGCGACCGCCGCACCCTGCTGCCGATCAGCCCCGTCCAGCGTTCGGCGGTCCTCGCCGGGGCCGGGGGGCGGGGAGAGGACAGCGCGCCGGCCATCCCCGGGCACGACTGGCTCCGCCGGCGCCGGCTGGCCTCGGGCCCGACGGCGGCGCTGAAGCTCGCCTCGGGCTGCGACCGGCGCTGCGCGTTCTGCGCGATCCCGACCTTCCGGGGCGCCTTCGTCTCCCGTCCGCCCGCCGAGGTGCTGTCCGAGGCGGCGTGGCTGGCCTCGCAGGGCGTCCGCGAGCTGGTGCTGGTCAGCGAGAACTCCACGTCCTACGGCAAGGACCTCGGCGACCTGCGCTCGCTCGAGAAGCTGCTGCCGCAGCTGGCCGCCGTCGAGGGGATCGTGCGGGTCCGCGTGGCCTACCTGCAGCCGGCCGAGCTGCGCCCCGGGCTCCTGGAGGTCATCGCCGGTGCGGGGGGCCACGGGGGAGTCATAGCTCCGTACTTCGACCTGTCGTTCCAGCACTCCTCGCCGACGCTGCTGCGCCGCATGCGACGGTTCGGTGGCACCGACGACTTCCTGCGCATCATCGAGCGGGCCCGTAGCCTGGCACCGGGCGCCGGCTTCCGCACCAACGTCATCCTCGGCTTCCCCGGCGAGACCGAGGACGACGTCGCTGAACTCGAGCGCTTCCTCACCGAGGGCCGCCTGGACGCGGTCGGTGTGTTCGGCTACTCCGACGAGGAGGGCACCGAGGCGATGCGGCTGGCCGGCAAGCTCGCGCAGCACGAGATCGACGCCCGCGTCCGGCGGATCACCGACCTGGTCGAGGAGCTCACCGCGCAGCGGGCCGAGGACCGGATCGGCGAGCGGGTCGAGGTCCTGCTCACCGAGGACCTCTCGGCCACCGAGGGGCCCGGGACATGGCTGGGGCACGCCGGGCACCAGGACCCCGACGCCGACGGCACCACCACCGTCACCGGGGTGCCGGCCGACGCGGTCGACGGCCGGCTGGTCGACGCGGAGGTCGTCGACACCGAGGGCGTCGACCTCGTCGCCCGCGCCCTCGTGCCCGCCGCCGCCCCAGCGGGGCGGTGACCGCTGTGACCGACGCCGCCGACCCGGTCGTGACGCCGCCGCAGTCGGTCAGGCTGGTCAACCTGCCCAACGCGCTCACCGTGCTGCGACTGGCTCTCGTCCCCGTCTTCGCCGTGCTCCTGCTGCAGGACCACGGCCTCGACGACGCCGGGCGCTACTGGGCGACGCTGGTCTTCGGCCTGGCGATCATCACCGACCGGTACGACGGGCTGATCGCACGGCGTACCGGGCAGGTGACCGAGTTCGGGAAGCTGGCGGACCCGATCGCCGACAAGGCGCTCACCGGGACCGCGCTCATCGGCCTGTCGATCCTCGCGTTCCTGCCGTGGTGGGTGACGGCGGTCATCCTCGTCCGCGAGGTCGGCGTCACGCTGCTGCGCTTCTGGGTGATCCGGCACGGGGTCATCGCCGCCAGCCGTGGCGGCAAGGCCAAGACCGTGGTGCAGTCCCTCGCGATCGCCCTCTACATCCTCCCGCTCACCGGGGCGCTGGCGACCACCCGCTGGTGGGTGATGGCAGCAGCCGTGCTGCTGACCGTGCTGTCGGGCCTGGACTACGTCTACCGGGCCGTGACGCTGCGCCAGACCAGCGCCCGGGCCATGCGTGCCGCCGCCGCGCGCCGTGCCGCGGGGCCCGGCGCGGGCGCCCGCACGGACACCGCCGCCTGAGCGACGTGACCTCCCGGCTGGAGGCGCTCACCGGCGACGTCCACCGCGCGCTGCTCGCCCGCGGCGAGGTCCTGGCGGCGGCGGAGTCCCTCACCCGCCCTGCTCGACCGGCTGCGCGAGCCCGCGCGCGGGAACGCCGGAGGGGAGGCCGGCGTTACGCCATGAGCGGACTCGGGCCCGTCGGCAGGCTGCCGGTACGGGTGCCGCGTACCGTGGGCGCACGGTGCTCGACGGCACCGCCGCTTCCCCGCTCGCAGGACAGGAGACGGCCATGATGCTGCTGCGCACCCAGCTCGGGAACACCCTGCGCGGCCACCGGCTGCGTCAGCACCGCACGTTGCGCGACGTCTCCGGTGCTGCCCGGGTCAGCCTGGGATACCTCTCCGAGGTGGAGCGTGGGCAGAAGGAAGCGTCCTCGGAGCTGTTGGCCTCCATCTGCGACGCCCTGGAGCTCGAGCTGGCCGATCTGCTCGCCGAGGTGAGCCTGGAGTTGCGCGGCGCGACCGCCGGCGCCGAGGTGCGTCCGCTGGGTGCGCCCGCCGAGACGCCCGCCGGCGCGACGGCCGGGCAGCAGCAGACCGACGCCGGCGCGGAGCCGGCTCTCGCCCTCGTGGGCGCGGGCCAGCAGGGTCGGACCTCGCGGCAGCGCGACGCGGTGTCGCTCGCCGCCTGAGGACGCGCGCCCGGACGGGGCCGGCGGCCTCGTCGCGGCGGTCAGGCCTGGTGCGGGGGTAGGGCGCGGGTGAAGACCACCCGGTCGGCGCCCGGACCGGCGTGGCCGGGCGACGGCGCGGCGTGCGCGCCGAACCGGGCGGCCAGGACGGCTGCGGCCGGATCGCCGGGCAGCGCCACGCCCTGCACGACGCGGGCGCCCACGCCCCCGGCCAGGCCGGCGAAACGCCCGAGCAGTCTGACCGCGATCCCGCGGCCGCGGTGGTCGGGATGGACGGCGACCGCTTGCACCACGCCGAGGCGGTCCGCGCTCACCACGCCCAGCAGGTAACCCGCGTCCTCGTCGTCCGCGGTGAGGGCGAGGGCGCCGAACCCGCCGAGCTGGTGGAAGAACACCGGGTCGTGCAGCCCGGTGATCGACGCGTCGTCGAGCGCCGAGCCCGCCCAGAACTCGGCCCGGCGGGCGAGCAGCCGGCCGAGCAACGCGCCGGCGGAGAGCTCCTCGAAGCCGACCAGCCGGAGACGGTCCTCCGTCACCGGCGGTCCCGGGCGGCGGCCAGCTCGTCGCGCGTCGGGGGATCGGCGCCCACCCGCGTGCAGTTCAGCGCCGCGACCAGCGCCGCGTCGTCCACCAGGGCCAGCAGCTCCTCGTCGGGGAGGCCCGCCAGCGACGTGCGGCTGGCGACACCCACGGCAAGCAGTCCGGTGAGCAGGCCCGCGGCGAGCGAGTCGCCGGCGCCGACGGTGTCGACGACGTCCACACGCGGGCTCTCCCGGTGCAGCACCGGCCGGTCCGGGCGGGCGATCCGCAGCGGTCCGCCGCCGTCGGTGAGCACCACCAGTGCCGGTCCCCGGTCCGCCCAGCGGCGAGCGGCCTCGTCCAGGTCGGTGGTGTCCGGCTCCAGCCAGGCGAGGTCCTCGGCGCTCACCTTGACCAGGTCGGCGTGCGCGACGAGCTCGACCAGGCGGCGGGTGACCCCCGCGCGGTCGTTGCCGAGGGAGGCCCCGACCGGGCCGTCGGCGAGCATCGGCCGGATGTTGGGGTCGACGCTGACCAGCGCGTCGTCGCCCAGCCGGGCGACGAGGCGGGCGATGGCGGCGCTGCCCGGCTCGGTCCAGCTGGAGATGGAACCGACGTGCAGGGCACCCACCTCGTCCGGGAGGACCCGGCCCAGCTCCTCCTCGGTCCACCGCCAGTCGGCCGCGCCGACCACGTGGAAGCCGTAGTCGGGGCTGCCGTCCTGCCCGAGGCCGACGACGGCGAGGCTGATCGGCTCCCCGGCGTCGACGAACCCGGCGGTGTCGACCCCCGCGAGCTCGGCGTGCCGCCGCAGGTGCCCGGCCAGCGGGCCGGTGCCGAGCCGGGCCAGCAACCGCACCGGCGCGCCCAGCCGTCCGGCGGCGACGGCGACGTTCAGCGCGTTGCCCCCGGGACGGGCGACGTAGTGCGGTGACGTGCCATCCGGTCCCGCACCTGCCTCGGGCACGGGCAGCAGGTCGACGACCAGTTCGCCGAGGACGCAGAGCGTCCGGCCAGGGGTCTGCACGCCCCGAACCCTAGCTGCGCCTCACCCGTGAGGACGCCCGCGTTGGCTCCGGGGGGCGATCACCTGGAACGATGCTCGGTGACGAGCATTGCCGGGCCGGCTGTGCGCCGGAGCAGGAGGACCCACCCATGCCCAATCCGTTCGTGAAGCTGTGGAAGTACCTCACCGCATCGGCCAACGCGCAGATCGACCAGCGTGCGGACCCGAAGATCCAGATCGCCCAGGCCATCGAGGCCGAGCAGCAGCGCCACCAGTCCCTGGCCAACCAGGCCGCCGCGGTGCTGGGCAACCAGCGCCAGCTCGAGATGCGGCTGAACCGGCAGCTCGGCGAGGTGGAGAAGCTCCAGTCCTCCGCCCGCCAGGCGCTCGTGCTGGCCGATCAGACGCGGGCCAAGGGGGACGCCGCCAAGGCCGCCGAGTACGAGCAGGCCGCGCAGGCGTTCGCCACCCAGCTGGTGGCCGCCGAGCAGTCGATGGAGGACCTCAAGCGCAGTCACGACGAGGCGCTGCAGGCCGCCGAGCAGGCCCGGGGGGCGGTCGAGCAGTCCCGGATGCGGCTGCAGACGACGCTGGCCGAGCGCACCAAGCTGATGAGCCAGCTGGAGCAGGCCAAGATGCAGGAGCACGTCGCCGCCTCGATGCGTCAGGTGAACGAGCTCTCCGCGCCGGGCAACACCCCGAACCTGGGTGAGGTCCGCGACAAGATCGAGGCCCGCTACGCCAACGCGCTGGGTCAGGCCGAACTGGCGCAGACCTCGGTCGAGGGCCGGATGCTCGAGGTGCAGAAGGCGACCCTCGACGTCGCCGGCTCCTCCCGGCTGGACCAGATTCGGGCCTCGATGGGCGGCGGCACGCCGGCCGTCGAGGGCACGTCTGCCGCGGGTGCGATCGAGCAGGGTGCATCGATGCCGCAGCCGGCCGCCGAGCAGCACGAGGCCCAGCCGGCCGATCGGCCCGAGCAGTAGCAGGACCCTCCTGGCCCCCCACCGCCCGCAGGCTCGCGGCGGAACCCTGCGGGAGGGCCGTCAGCGGTAGACGGTCACCGGCCGCGGGCGGTCCGGCTCCCCGGTGCGGGCCTGTGGGTCGATCGGAGAGCGGGCCGCCTGGCAGCGCGGGCACCACCAGGTGACCCGCTCCTGCAGCGGCGGACCCTGCTCGCCGAGCAGGATCGCGGTGCCGCAGCGGAAGCACGGCTTGCCTTGCCGGCCGAACACCCAGTGGTCGCGGCCGCGCCGCCGGTCGCCGGTCGTGTTCTGCTCCGGGTGGTGCAGGTTCGCGCGCATCAGCCGCTGCGCGCGTTCGATCAGCGGGCGCAGCCGCTCGTCGACGTCGGCCACGCGGGCCCAGGGGTTCAGCCCGAGCAGGAACAGCGACTCGACCTTGTAGAGGTTCCCGATCCCCGCCAGATTCCGCTGGTCGAGGATCGCGACGCCCACCTGGGCGTCGGGGTCGCCGCGCAGCCGGCGCAGTGCCTCCTCCAGATCCCAGTCGGGGCCCAGGATGTCGGGGCCCAGGTGGCCGACGAGCCGGTCCTCCTCGGCCGTCGGGACCAGCTCGACGTCGTGCAACCGGTAGCCGACGCACTCCCACTCGCCGGTGGCCAGCACCATGCGGACGTCATGGGCGGGTCCGCCCTGCCACCGCGTGCCGGGCCGGTAGATGTGCCAGCTGCCGTCCATCCGGAAGTGCGTGCGCAGCGTGCGACCGTCGACCAGCCGGACGAGCAGGTGCTTGCCGCGGGGCACGACCTCCGTGACCGTCGCCCCGGTCAGGTCGACGGTCGCCAGCTGGGGAACCCGGAACTCGCCGCGGCGCAGGGTGGCGCCGCCCAGCGCGCTGTGCATGCGCTGGGCGGCCAGCCACACGGTGTCTCCTTCTGGCACGGGCCCATGATCCCCGGCTGAGGACGGTCGAGGCGGGGGCGGTGCGCCGTGCGAATCCCTGCAGGCGGGTTCGCGTGAACTTCCGCTGCCGGATGCCGATGCATCAGGCGTCGGACCGGCCGGTCTGCGCACTCATCCCGCACCCGAGGACGCGACATGACCTACCCACCGCAGGGCGGCCCCGGCGATCCGACGAACGCGCAGTGGGGTCCGTCCTTCCATCAGCACGGTGGCCAGCCGGCCTCCGCTCCGCCACCCAGTCCTGGGTGGCCGTACGCGCCGGTGCCGCCACAGCCTGCTCCACAGCACATCGGCCATCCGCAGGTCCCGGTCCAGTCGTATGCGACCGGCCCGTACCCGGTGATGCCGATGCCCTACAAGGACACCACCGCCGCCTGGCTCCTGTGGCTCTTCCTCGGTGCGTTCGGCGCCCACCACTTCTACCTCGGCCGGACCAGTTGGGGGGTCGCCTACGCGGTGGGCTTCGTGCTCAGCTGGTTGCTCGTGGTCGTGATCATCGGATTCTTCGGGCTGATCGCGCTTTTCGTGCTCTGGATCGTCGATGCCACCCAGATGTCGCAACGGCTCCTCCGGCACAACGCCCACGCGTACGCGGTCAACCGGTCACTGGGACTGGTCTGAGGCCGGAATCACTTCACCGGCCGGCGCGGGACCGGCGCCAGTCCCGGCGAGGTGACTCCGCCGCGTAGGCGCAGGCCTCGGGGCGTCGCGGCGAAGCCGGCCCCCTGCAGGGCCTGGGACAGCGGGGTCGATTCGTGCACCGAGGCGCCGTCGGCCTTCTGCACCACCATCCGGCCCAGTGCGCCCGCGGACACTGCGCCGGAGAGAGCCGTCGCCGCCTCCTTGAGCAGCTGCTCGTCCTCGGTCCAGGACAGCAGGGTCTTCCCGCCGCGCTCGACGTAGAGCACCAGTTCGCCGTCGACCAGGACGACGAGGGCGCCGGCCTTGCGGCCCGCCCGGTGCCCGGCGGCCTTGGGGGTGGCTCCGGTGCCTTCCCCGACGTCGACCGCGTCGCCGTCGACCGGCACGGACCGGTCGGGCCACGGCAGTGCGGCGCCGTAGACGTTCGCCGGGTCCGTGGCCGCCAGCACCACCGCGCCGGCGGGAACCCGGTCCGGCGAGGCGAAACTGCGCAGCCGGTCGACGGAGCCCGGTGTGCCGAACTGGGCCGCGCCGAGCGTCTCCACGAAGTAGCCCCGGCGGGCCCGGCCGTTGTCCTCGAACGCGCGCAGCACCGGGTAGACGGCGGAGAAGCCACCGGGTACCTGCTCGGCCATGACCGCACCGCGGGTGAGCACGCCGTGCCGCTCCAGCAGCGCCTCGGCCCGGGCGGTGCCGCGGCGGGTGGCGTTGGGCTCCCGCTCGGGCAGCCGCGACCACCGTCCGGCGACCGTGGGCGGTCCGGTCCGGGTGGGCATCGCGGGGCGACCCAGCCGGCCGCGGCCCGCGCGGGCACGGTCCAGCCGGACGCGCGGCGCCGCGGGCGGCCTCCGGTGGGTTCCACCGCCGCCGAGCCGGGTGCGCAACGGGGCCAGCGTGTCGTTGGTGAGGGCGCCGGCCCAGACCAGGTCCCAGAGGAGGTCGGCCAGCGCGGTGTCGTCGGTGGCGCCGAGGCTGTCGGACAGACCGCGGAAGAACATGGCCTGTCCGCCGGCGAGCAGGTCGAGCAGCGGCTGCCCCTCGGCGGGGAGCTCCAGCTGCTCCGGCAGCAGCAGGGACGCCAGGTCGGCGGGCACGAGGCCGATCCAGCCGTCACCCCCGGGCAGCCCGCCGGAACCGGCCCAGAGCACCTCGCCCGCGCTGGTCAGCTCGTCCAGCATGGCGGGGGAGTAGTCGCGCACCCGGGACGGCAGGACGAGCGACTCCAGTGCGCTGGCCGGCAGCAGTGCACCGGCCAGTTGCTCCACGACCGCCAGGACGCCGTCGGCACCGCGCAGCCGGCCGCCGACCGACTGCCAGGACGGGGTGAATCTGGCCAGCGTGCTGATCGGGACCGGTTCCACCTCCTGGCGGAGCCTGGCCAGGCTCCGCCGCCGGATGGAGCGCAGGACGTCGGCGTCGCACCATTCCTGCCCGCTGCCGCCGGGGCGGAACTCCCCGGTGACCAGCCGGCCGGTGCCGGTGAGCCGCTGCACGGTCGCGGTGACCACCGCGACGCCCAGGCCGAGCCGGGCGGCGATCTCGCCGGGCTGGAACGGACCGTGGGTGCGGGCGTACCGGCCGACGAGGTCGCCCAGCGGGTCGGCGACCGGCTCGGTGAACACCTCGGGCACGCCCACGGGCAGGGCGGTCCCCAGCGCGTCGCGCAGCCGGCCGGCGTCCTCGATGGCGACGTAGCGCTCCTCGCCGGCGATCCGCACCACGATCGCGCGCCGGGCCGAGACCAGCTCGTCCAGCCAGGCCTGCGGCGCCCCGCGGCGGGCGGCCTCGACGGCGGTGAGGTCGCCGACGACCCGCAGCAGGTCGCCGGCGCCGTCGACGTCGCGCGGGTGGCGCTGCTCGGGCAGCCGTTGCAGCTCCGCCTCGATCTCCGCCATGGCCTCCGCGTCGAGCAGCTCGCGCAGCTCCGAGCGCCCCAGCAGCTCGGCGAGCAGGCCGGTGTCCAGTGCGAGCGCCTGGGCGCGGCGCTCGGCCAGCGGGGCGTCGCCCTCGTAGAGGAACTGGCCGACGTAGCCGAACAGCAGGGACTGGGCGAACGGGGATGCCGTCTCGGTCTGCACGTCCGCGACCCGCACCCGGCGGGCTCGCACGTCCCGCATGAGCTCGACCAGGCCGGGCACGTCGTAGACGTCCTGCAGGACCTCCCGCGCGGCCTCCAGCGTGATCGGGAACGAGGAGAACTCGCTGGCCACCGAGAGCAGCTGGGCCGCCCGCTGCCGCTGTTGCCACAGCGGGGTGCGGCGGCGCGGGTCGCGGCGGGGGAGGAGCAGCGCCCGGGCGGCGCACTCGCGGAACCGGCTGGCGAACAGGGCGGAGCTGCCGACCTCGGCGGTGACCTCGCGCTCGACGTCGTCGGGATCGAGGACGGCGAGCTCGGCCTCGGGCGGTTCTCCGGTGGTCTCGGGCAGCCGCAGGACGATGCCGTCGTCGGAGTGCATCGCCGAGACGTCGACGCCGTACCGCTCCCGCAGCCGGGCCGCCAGCACGAGCGCCCACGGCGCGTTGACCTGCGCGCCGAAGGGGGAGTGCACGACCAGCCGCCAGTCGCCCAGCTCGTCGCGGAAGCGCTCGACCAGCAGGGTGCGGTCGTCGGGGAGGTGGCCGGTGGCCGCCTTCTGCTCGGCCAGGTAGGCGGCGAGGTTGGCCGCGCCCCACTCGTCGAGGCCGGCGGCGCGTGCCCGCTCCAGCCCGGCTTCCGGCGTCGCCGCGCCCACCTCGCGGAGGAAGGCGCCCAGTGCCCGGCCGAGTTCCAGCGGCCGGCCGGGCGCGTCGCCGTGCCAGAACGGCATCTTCCCGGCCTGGCCCGGCGCGGGGGTGACCAGCACCCGGTCGTGGGTGATGTCCTCGATCCGCCAGGACGACGAACCCAGCAGGAAGACGTCGCCCACCCGCGACTCGTAGACCATCTCCTCGTCGAGCTCGCCGACCCGCCGTCCGCCGGTCCCCTCGGCGCCGACGAGGAAGACGCCGAACAGGCCCCGGTCGGGGATCGTCCCGCCGCTGGTCACCGCCAGCCGCTGCGCGCCGGCCCGGGCGGTGAGCGTGTCGGTGACGCGGTCCCAGGTGAGCCGCGGGCGCAGCTCGGCGAAGGCGTCGGAGGGATAGCGCCCGGCCAGCATGTCCAGGACGGCGTGCAGCGCCGACTCCGGCAGCGAGGAGAACGCCGCCGACCGGCGCACCAGCGCACCGACCTCGTCGACGGTGCGCGGCCGTTCGGACACCATCGCCACGACCTGCTGGGCCAGCACGTCGAGCGGGTTGCGCAGGTAGCGGATCGACTCGATGGCGCCGGCCTTCATCCGCTCGGCCACCAGCGCGCACTGCACGAGGTCGCCCCGGTACTTGGGGAACAGCACCCCGCGGCTGACCGCGCCCACCTGGTGCCCGGCCCGGCCGACCCGTTGCAGCCCACTGGCGACGGTGGGCGGCGCCTCGACCTGGACGACGAGGTCGACCGCCCCCATGTCGATGCCGAGCTCCAGGCTCGAGGTGGCGACGACGGCGGGCAGCTGCCCCGACTTCAGCGCCTCCTCGACGATCGCCCGTTGCTCGCGGGACACCGACCCGTGGTGGGCGGCCGCCACCGGGCTGACCGCGCCCGGCGTCCCGCCACCCGACACGCCCTGCGTGCACATCAGCGCGGCGGCGTTGGTGCCCGGCGGCACGGTCTCGCCGGTGGCCCGCTCGTAGGCCAGCTCGTTGAGCCGGCTGGTCAGCCGCTCGGCCAGCCGCCGGGAGTTGGCGAACACGATCGTGCTGCGGTGCGCCTGCACCAGGTCGAGCACCCGCTCCTCGACCGCCGGCCAGATCGAGTTGCGCGGCTGGTGGCCCGCCGCCGAGCCCTCCAGCTCGCCGGTGGGCTGCCCGAGCTCGCTCATGTCCTCGATCGGGACGACGACGGAGAGGTCCCACTGCTTCGTCGATCCCGGGGCGACCACCTGCACCGGGCGGCCCCCGGCGAGGAACGTGGCCACCTCCTCGACCGGCCGGACGGTGGCCGACAGGCCGATCCGCTGAGCCGGCCGTTCGAGCAGCTCGTCGAGCCGGTCGAGGGAGACGGCCAGGTGCGCGCCGCGCTTGGAGTCGGTGACCGCGTGCACCTCGTCGACGATCACCGTCTCCACCCCGCGCAGCGCCTCTCGCGCAGCACTGGTGAGCAGCAGGAACAGCGATTCGGGGGTGGTGATGAGGATGTCGGGTGGGCGGCGGGCGAAGGTGCGCCGCTCGTCGGCCGGGGTGTCGCCGGAGCGGATGCCGACCCTGATCTCCGGCCGGGGGAGGCCCAGCCGCGCGGCGGCCTGACCGATGCCGGCCAGCGGGGCCCGCAGGTTCCGCTCGACGTCGACCGCCAGGGCCTTCAGCGGTGACACGTAGAGGACGCGGCAGCGCGTCCGCTCGTCCGCCGGCGGGGTGGCGGCCAGCCGGTCGAGCGACCAGAGGAAGGCGGCGAGGGTCTTGCCCGAGCCGGTGGGGGCCACGACCAGCGCGTGCTCGCCGCTGCTGATCGCCTGCCAGGCGCCGTCCTGGGCCGCCGTCGGCCGCTCGAAGGCGCCGGTGAACCACGCCCGGGTCGGCTCGGAGAACCGGGCCAGCGCACCCCGGCCACGGGCGGGATCGGACGCGCGGGCGGACACGACGACAGTGTCCCCGCGGTGTACGACACTTCGCTGGCCGACGGCGGAGTCCGCCGCCCGGACCACCCGCAAAGCGACAGGAGCGCACGTGGCAGCACCGCAGCAGATCGAGCCGGCGGTCGACGTCGCCGGCGTCCAGCGTCGTACCGTCGGCGTCCTGAGCGGCGGCGTGGCGCTGGCCGGGCTCGGCGTGACCGTCGGCATCACCGCCGGCGGGCTGCTCGCCCGCGACGTCGCCGGCACCGACAGCGCCTCGGGACTCGGCCAGACCGCCGGCGTGCTCGGCGCCGCGGTCCTCGCCGTGCCCCTGGCCCGGATCAGCGACTCCGCCGGCCGGCGCACCGGGCTCGCCACCGGCTACGGCATCAGCGTCGTCGGTGCGGTGGTCACCGTCCTGGCGGCGGCGGCCTCCTCCCTCGCGCTGCTGCTGGTGGGGCTGTTCCTCTTCGGGGCGTCGACGGCGTGCGGGCTGCAGGCCCGCTACGCCGCGGCCGACCTCGCGGCGCCCGACCGTCGCGGCCGGGCGCTCTCCCTGGTCGTCTGGGCCACCACCCTCGGATCCGTCGTGGGTCCCAACCTCGCCGCACCGGGCGCGGAGCTGGGCGTGGCGCTCGGGCTGCCGGCTCTCGGCGGGGTGTTCGTCGTCTCCGCCGTGGTGTTCGCGGTGGTCGCGGTGGGGATCCTGCTGCTCCTGCGGCCCGACCCCCTCCTGCTGGCCCGGCGGATCGGCGGGGGCAGCCGCGCGCCGCGGCCGCGCCGGGCCACGTGGGCAGCGCTGCACGTCGTGTGGGCGACCCCCGGCGGGCGCCTGGGCCTCACGGCCGTGGTCGTGGCCCACTCGGTGATGGTCGGCGTCATGGTGATGACGCCGGTGCACATGGGCCACGCCGGAGGTCCCGACGACGCGGTGCTCCGGCTGGTGGGCCTGGTCATCAGCGTGCACGTCGCCGGCATGTACCTGTTCTCGCCGTTGGTCGGCGTCCTCGCCGACCGGATCGGCGCATCCTCCGTCGTCGCGCTCGGCGGCCTGCTCCTGCTGGCCGCCGCCGCCGTGGCGGGCACGGCGGCGCCGGCGGAGTCGGTGCAACTGGGTGTCGGCCTGCTGCTCCTGGGCCTTGGCTGGTCGTGCGGGCTCATCGCCGGCTCGGCGCTGGTGACGGCGTCGGTGGGCGCGGAGCTGCGGCCGACCGCGCAGGGGGGGACCGACCTGCTCATGGGGCTGGGCGCGGCCCTCGCCGGGGTGGTCGGCGGCCCGTTGCTCGCGTGGGGCGGGTTCGGCCTGGTGTCCGGTGTCTCGGCCGTTCTGGTGGTACCGCTGGCCGTGGTGTGGTCGTGGGCGCGTTTCAGCGCCCGCGGTAGTTCCTGATCAGCAGCACGATCGTCACGACCAGCAGCAGGGCGATCGCGATCTGGCCGATGGTGTCCAGCTCGGACGAGCCGGTGCTGGGGATCACCCGGCCAGTCTAGGAGCCGACGGTGCCCGTGACGGGGCCCTGCGCCCCGGTGGCCGACGTCGCCCTCCGGACCGGCGCGCTAGCGTCGAGGTGTGCGACTGCAGGAGTTCTGGGCCCGGCTCGACCGCCAGTTCGGGGCGATGCGCGCCCAGAGCGTGGCCCGTGACCACGTCTTCGCCGACCTGGGGGGTTGCACCGCCGCCGACGCGATCGAGGCGGGCGTGCCGGTGCGGAAGGTGTGGCTCGCCGTCTGCGAGGCGTTCGACGTGCCCGCCAAGGAGCGCTGAGTCCCGGGCGTCGAGAGGACCGGCGTGTCGGCCTGGCGATCGAACACCTGTTCGTCCTACTGTGGCATCCACAGGGCGGTCGCTCTTCCACACCCCGCCCGGAATCCGAAAACTGTCGGTGCCTCGCCCTAGCGTCGGTCCCGACCCGCTTCTCGCGAACCGAAGGTGACGCACCATGGCAGCAACGCTCGACCGCGACAAGGCCCTCGACATGGCCCTCGCCCAGATCGACAAGCAGTTCGGCAAGGGCTCGGTCATGCGGCTGGGCGACAGCCCCGAGGTGGCCATCAAGGTCATCCCGACCGGCTCGATCGCCCTCGACATCGCCCTGGGCATCGGCGGGCTGCCGCGTGGCCGGGTCGTCGAGGTCTACGGGCCGGAGTCCTCCGGTAAGACCACGGTGGCCCTGCACGCGGTCGCCAACGCCCAGGCCGCCGGCGGCATCGCCGCCTTCATCGACGCCGAGCACGCCCTCGACCCGGAGTACGCCCGCGCCATCGGCGTGGACACCGACGCCCTCCTGGTCAGCCAGCCCGACACCGGTGAGCAGGCCCTCGAGATCGCCGACATGCTGATCCGCTCCGGCGCGCTCGACGTCATCGTCATCGACTCGGTGGCGGCGCTCGTGCCGCGCGCCGAGATCGAGGGCGAGATGGGTGACAGCCACGTCGGTCTGCAGGCTCGGCTGATGAGCCAGGCGCTGCGGAAGATCACCGGCGCGCTGAGCAACTCCGGCACGACGGCGATCTTCATCAACCAGCTGCGCGAGAAGGTGGGCGTCGTCTACGGCTCGCCGGAGGTCACCACCGGTGGCCGCGCGCTGAAGTTCTACTCGTCGGTGCGGCTCGACGTCCGCCGCATCGAGACCCTGAAGCAGGGCACCGACGCGATCGGTAGCCGCACCCGCATCAAGGTCGTCAAGAACAAGGTCGCCGCGCCGTTCAAGCAGGCCGAGCTCGACATCCTCTGGGGTCAGGGCTTCAGCCGTGAAGGCGGCATCGTCGACGCGGGTGTCGAGCAGGGCATCGTGAAGAAGTCCGGCGCTTGGTACACCTACGAGGGCGACCAGCTCGGTCAGGGCAAGGAGAACGTCCGCAACTTCCTGAAGGACAACCCCGACCTCGCCGACGAGATCGAGAAGAAGGTCAAGGAGAAGCTGGGCATCGGCCCGACGCTAGACGCCCCGGTAGCGGTCGACGCGCCCGACTTCTGACCCGGTGCTCGACGATCGGCCGTCGAACCGCCGGCGCGGCCCCGGCAACGCCCGGGCCGGCCGGCGGTCGCGGGCGACCGGGAGCGACGATCCCCTGACCCCGGACGTCGCCCCCGGGTCCCCGGAGGACGAGACGGGCGATCCCGCACAGGTTGCCCGGGCTCTCTGCCTGCGGGCGCTGACCGGCGCCCCCAAGACCCGTCAGCAGCTCGCCGACCTCCTCGCCAGGCGGGATGTGCCGGACGAGGCGGCCGAGGCCGTGCTCGACCGGTTCACCGATGTGGGCCTGATCGACGACGCGGCGTTCTCCCGCGCCTGGGTGAGCAGCCGGCAGGCCGGGCGCGGGCTGGCCCGCCGGGCGCTCGCGGCTGAACTGCGGGCCAAGGGCGTGGACCCGGAGACGGCCGCAGAGGCGGTGCAGGTCGTCGATGACGACGACGAGCGCGAGGCCGCCCGCCGGCTGGTGGAGCGGCGCGCCCGCGGGATGGGCCGGCTGGATCGAGCGACGGCCACCCGGCGGCTGATCGGGATGCTGGCGCGCAAGGGCTACAACGGCGGGCTGGCGGCGGCGGTGGTCCGGGAGGCGCTGGACGAGGCCGACCTCGCCGGGGACGCCGACGACGTCCCGGAGTTCGACGAGGACAGCGCGCTTCCCTGAGGGGTTCGCGGGCGCCCGCTGGCTCGGAGGTGCCCGGACGTGCCGCAGGGGCCGGTCCGGATCGGACCGGCCCCTGCTGGTGTCACGGGGGTCAGCCGGTGGCCAGCCACGCCGTCACGTCGACCGCCAGGCCGTCCGGCGCCTCGGGGTCGGGCACCAGCCAGGCCGGGTCCCGGAGCTGGCCGCTGGCGAGCCAGCGGGTGATCTCCTCGCCCAGGCCGTCCTGCGACGAGGTGCCGGGGCGGCGGCGCTCCCCGACGAAGGTCAGGTCCGCCTGCGTGCCGTCGGCGTAGCGGAACACCACCCGGCACCGGGAACGGCGGTGCCGGGCCGGCGGCACCACCTCCCGGACGAGGGCGCTCTCGGCTCCGGCGGCCTCGGCGAAGGTCGCGCCGGCCGCGCGCAGCCGGGCCACGAAGGCCTGCCCGGCATCGATGCCGGCGGTGGCGTCGGGGCCGCCGGGGACAACCGGCTCGATCGCGGCCTCGGTCTCGGCCTCGGCGGGGGCGGGGGCATCGAACCGAGCGGCGACCTCAGGATCGGCGGGGGCGCTGATCGTGGTTACGGCAGCGACCGTCTCGGCGGGGGAGGTCGTCTCGGCGGCGGTGATGGTGCCGACCGTGGCGGACCTGATCGTCTCGGCGGCGGCCCGGGGGACCGGGGGCAGGTTGCGGCGCCCCACCGCGTGCATCGTCTCCATCGTGACGAACAGTCTCGCCACGAACTCCTACCGTGCCGCGTCGGCACGCCAGGGTGGTACGACTGGGTCGGACGGGATCGAGCGTCGCCAGGTCACGCCCCGTCGCGTACGGGCACCGGGGCGCCCTCCGTGGCCTTCACCGGTCGACCTGCTCGTCCCTGTCTCGCCTGGATGTACTGGGCCAGTCGGCCGAGGGTGTAGTTGATCGCGATGTAGAGCAGCGCGATGACCGTGAAGGTCTGGATCGGGTTGTCCAGGTTCCGGATGATGCTCTCGCCCTGGCTCAGCAGTTCGTCGAAGTTGGCCACGAAGACCACCAGCGAGGTGTCCTTCAGCACGACCACCAGCTGGCTGATGATCGCCGGGAGCATGATCCGGAACGCCTGCGGCAGCAGGATGATCCGCATGGTCTGCCCGTTGGTGAGGCCGGTGGCCAGCGCCGCTTCGCGCTGCCCGCGGGGCAGGGAGGCGACCCCCGCGCGGACCACCTCCGCGAAGATGACCATGTTGTACGCCGTGAGGCCGATGATCAGGCCCCAGAACACCTGGCCACCCGGCCATCCGCTCAGGTCGACGCCCACGTCGGGCAGCGCCCGGACGCTCAGGTACACGAGGACGACGACCGGCAGGCCGCGGAACACCTCGACGAACCCGATGAGCGGGATCCGGGCGTACCGGCCCAGGGACAGGCGCGCGACGGCGATGAGCGTGCCGATCACCACCGACAGCGTCATCGCGACGAGCGCTGCCTTGATGGTGTTGACGATGCCCTCGGCGATGACCCCCCAGACCAGCTCGAAGTTCTCGTTCCCCGGGTTGATCAGCGGCCCCCAGAGCTCCATGGAGAACTGGTTCTGGCCGGCCAGGCGCAGCACCACCAGGACGGCGATGGCGAGCAGGAAGATTGCGCCGACGGCGGTGCCGATCGCCGTCCGGCGGCGGGCCTTCGGGCCCTGTGCGTCGAAGAGCACGGTTTCCTGCTGGTTCATCGCGCGATCGCCACCTTCCGCTCGATGATCTGCAGGACCGCGCCGGCCGGGAGGGTGATGAGCAGGAACCCGATCGCCACACCGATGAAGATCGGCAGCGTCTCGTAGCCGCGCGCGCTGGTCAGCGTCTGACCGGTGCTCCACAGGTCACCACCGACGCCGAAGGCGCCGACCACGGCGGAGTTCTTGAACATCGCGATGATCACGCTGCCCAGCGGCGGCACCACCGTGCGCAGCGCCTGAGGGAGGACGACGAAGCGCAAGCTCTGCGAGAAGTTCAGGCCGATCGAGCGGGCCGCCTCCGCCTGGCCGGCGGGGACGGAGTTGATGCCCGACCGGATGGCCTCGCAGACGAACGCGGACGTGTACACGATCAGGCCCAGGACGCCGAAGAAGTAGAAGGTCCGGTTGATGCCGAGTTCGGGCAGGCCGAAGGCGCAGAAGAACAGCACCACCGACAGCGGGGTGTTGCGGAAAATCGACACCCAGAAGGTGCCGAAGGCGCGCAGCGGCGGGACGGGGGAGACCCGGAACGCCGCGATCAGCGTGCCGAGCAGCAGCGAGCCGACCATGGCCACCACGATGATGCTCAGCGACGTCAGGAAGCCGTCGACGTACAGGTCGAGGTTCTCGATGACCGGGCTCACGTACCCCCCTCAGTGCCAGCGGTGACGGTGCCGCGCTGCGGCCGTCAGCGACCGGCCGGCCGTCGTGGCCGACCGGTCGCTGGTGGGACGGACGATCAGACGCACTCGGCGGGCTCGGGGAGCTCGGGCGTCTGGGTGCCCTCGATCTGACCCGCGGTGGCCTCCCAGGCGGCCACGTAGGCCTCCTCGTTCGCGGCGAGCGTCTCGTTGATGAACTCGCAGAAGGCGACATCGCCCTTCTCGATGCCGATGCCGTACGGCTCCTCGGTGAACTGCTCGCCGACGAGCTTGAACTCGCCGTCGGACTCGGAGACGAAGCCCAGCAGGATCACGTTGTCGGTCGTGACGGCGTCGACCTGGCCGTTGCTCAGGGCGTCGGCGCACTGCGAGTACTCGTCGAACAGCACCAGCTGCGAGTCGCTCGCCAGGTACTCGCGGATCTGCTCCGACGGCGTCGAGCCGGTCACCGAGCAGACGGTGGCGTCCGGGTTCTCGGTGAACGACTCCGGTCCGGTGATCGTGTCGTTGTCGGCCGCGACCATGATCTGCTGGCCGGCCTCGTAGTACGGCCCGGCGAAGGTGATCCGCTCGGCCCGCTCGTCGTTGATCGTGTAGGTGGCGACGACCATGTCGACCTCGCCGCCCTCGATGACCTCCTCGCGCACGGCGGAGGGGGTCTGCTCCCAGGTGATGTCCTCGGGCGCGATGCCGAGTTCGGCGGCGATGATCTTGGCGATCTCGACGTCGAAGCCCTCGAGCTCGCCGTCCAGCGTCTCCAGGCCGAAGCCGGGCTGGTCGAACTTGGTGCCGACGGTGATCGAGCCGCTCTCGGCGATCTCGGCCATCGTCGTCCCCGCCTCGAACTCGGGGGCCTCGGCGACGTCCGGCTCGGGGGCGGCCACCTCGTCGTCGCCGCCGCACGCGGCGGCGGTGAGGGCGACGACGGACAGGGTGGCTACCAGGGCGCCACGGCGAAAACTCATGATTCGGGGTCCTCTCGCTTGACGGTCTCGTGTGATCAGTGGGTGAGGATCTTGGACAGGAAGTCCTTGGCCCGGTCCGACTGCGGGTTGGTGAAGAAGGCCTCGGGTTCGGCGGTCTCGACGATGCGACCGCCGTCCATGAAGACGACGCGGTTGGCCGCCCGGCGGGCGAAGCCCATCTCGTGGGTGACGACGACCATCGTCATCCCGTCCCCGGCCAGGCCGACCATGACGTCGAGGACCTCGTTGATCATCTCCGGGTCGAGCGCCGAGGTGGGCTCGTCGAAGAGCATCACCTTGGGCTCCATCGCGAGCGCGCGGGCGATGGCCACACGCTGCTGCTGCCCGCCGGAGAGCTGCGCGGGGTACTTGTCCGCCTGGGCGCTGACGCCCACCCGGTCGAGGAGCTCGCGGGCCCGCTTCTCGGCGTCGGCCTTCGACTGCTTGCGCACCTTGATCGGCCCGAGGGTGACGTTCTCGAGGATCGTCTTGTGCGCGAAGAGGTTGAAGCTCTGGAACACCATGCCGACGTCGGCGCGCAACCGCGCCAGCTGCTTGCCCTCGTCGGGCAGCCGATCGCCGTCGATGGTGATCTCGCCCTTCTCGATCGGTTCGAGCCGGTTGATCGCGCGGCACAGCGTCGACTTGCCCGAACCCGACGGGCCGATGACGACGACCACCTCGCCCCGGGCGATGTCCAGGTCGATGTCCTGCAGGACGTGCAGGTCACCGAACCACTTGTTGACGCCGGACAGGCGGACGAGTGGCTCTCCGTTCGAACGGCTGGTCATTCTCGCGACCCTAAGGGCGGAAGGTCGCAGTTCCCGCACCGTGGGATCACGAAGGCGTAACGAAGGTGGATGTTTCCCCCGGGCGGGGCACCGGCCGTCGCCGCGGTCGGGCCGGCGCACGGGCGCCGTACCCTCGCTCCTGTCATGGAGAGCCCTGTCGAGAGCCCCGCGCGCACGTACCGCGTGCGCACCTACGGGTGCCAGATGAACGTGCACGACTCCGAGCGCCTGTCCGGCCTGCTCGAGGAGGCCGGCTACGCCGCCGCCGCGGAGGGCGACGACGCCGACGTCGTCGTCCTCAACACCTGCGCGGTCCGGGAGAACGCCGACAACCGGCTCTACGGCAACCTGGGCCACCTGCGGCCGGTCAAGGACGCCCACCCCGGCATGCAGATCGCCGTCGGCGGCTGCCTGGCGCAGAAGGACCGCGGCGAGATCGTCCGCCGGGCGCCGTGGGTCGACGTCGTCTTCGGCACGCACAACGTGGGCTCGCTGCCGGCGCTGCTCGACCGGGCCCGGCACAACGCCGAGGCCCAGGTGGAGATCGCCGAGTCCCTCGAGGTCTTCCCGTCCACGCTGCCGGCGAAGCGCGACTCCGCCTACTCGGGCTGGGTGTCGATCAGCGTGGGCTGCAACAACACCTGCACGTTCTGCATCGTCCCGGCCCTGCGTGGCAAGGAGAAGGACCGCCGGCCCGGCGAGATCCTGGCCGAGGTGCAGGCGCTGGTCGACCAGGGCGTGCTCGAGGTGACCCTGCTCGGGCAGAACGTGAACGCCTACGGCGTCGAGTTCCGCGACCGGGGCGCCTTCGCCGACCTGCTGCGGGCCACCGGGGCGATCGAGGGGCTGGAGCGGGTGCGCTTCACCAGCCCGCACCCGCGGGAGTTCACCGACGACGTCATCGACGCGATGGCCGAGACCCCGGCGGTGTGCCACCAGCTGCACATGCCGCTGCAGAGCGGGTCGGACGACGTGCTCCGCCGGATGCGCCGCGGCTACCGGCAGGACCGCTACCTCGGCATCATCGACCGGGTGCGCGCCGCCATGCCCGACGCGGCCATCACCACCGACATCATCGTGGGCTTCCCCGGCGAGACCGAGGAGGACTTCGAGCAGACCCTCGAGGTCGTCCGGCGGGCCCGGTTCGCCAGCGCCTTCACCTTCCAGTACTCCAAGCGCCCCGGCACGCCGGCCGCGGAGATGGCCGGCCAGCTGCCCAAGGACGTCGTCCAGGAGCGGTACCTGCGGCTGACCGCGCTGCAGGACCAGATCAGCTGGGACGAGAACCGGAAGCTCATCGGGCGGAAGGTCGAGCTGCTCGTCGCCTCCGGCGAGGGCAGCAAGGACGCTGCGCGCGGCCGGCTCTCCGGCCGCGGCCGCGACGGCCGGCTCGTGCACTTTACGGCGGCCGACGGCGTGCGGCCCGGCGACGTCGTCGAGACCGCCATCACCGAGGCGGCCCCGCACCACCTGGTCGCCGACGGCGCGCTGCTCTCGCACCGGCGCACCCGGGCCGGCGATGCGTCGGAGGCCGGGCGGAAGCCCACGACGCCGGGCGTCTCGCTCGGCATGCCGCGGATCGGCGTCCCCGAGCCGCTGCCGGTGCTCACGACCGGCTGCTGAACCACGGCAAAGGAGGCTATGCATACGGAATCGCGCGGCAAACCGTATGCATAGCCTCCTATGCCTGGGGGGCTAGCGGCAAGGCCGTTCAGTTAGCGGCAGCGGTGAGGTGTCAAGGACGTCGTTGTTGCGGCGTGTCGATGCGGGAACAGGCAACGGAGCTCCGGTAAGAGGGGACGTCCGCCAAGACGATCTCCACCGGGAGCTCCGTTGCCCGTCGAGTCTGACATCAGCCAGGTCGTTCGTGTGGTCAACGTCGCCGGAGGCCGGTTCGCGCCGGGTCATCTGGGTGAGCTGACCCAGATCGTGCCGTTCGAGATGGTCGACGCCGTGCTGGCCAAGACCGGCACGGTGCAGCAGCGGGTGCGGGACCTGCCCTCGCGGGTGGTGGTCTACCTGCTGCTGTCCGCGGTGCTGTTCGCCGAGTGCGGCTACCGGCAGGTGTGGGATCGGATGACCGCCGCCCTGGACGGGCTTCCCGTGCCGGCGCCGACTCCTGCGGCGCTGGCCGCGGCGCGCCGCCGCATCGGTGCGGCACCACTGCGAGCCTTGTTCGACCTGCTCCGCGGGCCGGCCGCCGGCCCGGCCACCAAGGGCGTGTGGTGGCGGGGCCGGCTGGTGACCGCGATCGACGGCACCACGATGTGCTGCCCGGACACCCCGGCCAACCTGGTCGTCTACCGCAAGGGCGGCGGGCACCACGGCGGCACCGGCTATCCGATGATCCGGCTGCTGGCCCTGGTCGCCTGCGGCACCCGGGGGCTGCTGGCCACCACGTTCGGGACAACCGGCCGCGGTGAGACCGGCTACGCCACCGACCTGGTGCCGGCCATGCGCGCGCCGATGATCGTGCTGGCCGACCGCAACTTCGCCGCCGCCGATCTACTCGCCCAGATCGCCGACCGGGGTGCGGACCTGCTGGTCCGGGTCAAGACCGGACGCCGGCTGCCGGTCTGCGCCCGCTGCGCCGACGGGTCCTGGCTGTCCCGGATCGGCCCACTGGAGGTCCGGGTCATCCGAGCCGAGATCACCATCACCACCCCCGGCGGGCAACGCACCGAGGTCTACCAACTGGTCACCACGGTGACCGACCCGGACTGCCCGGCCACCGAGCTCGTCCGGCTCTACCACGAGCGGTGGGAGATCGAGACCGCCTACTGCGAACTCAAGCAGACCATCGGAGACGGACGGGTCCTGCGCGCACGCACCCCCGCCGGCCTCGAGCAGGAGATCTACGCCCTGCTGGTGGCCTACCAGGCGCTGCGGATCACCATCGCCGACGCCACCCTCACCGCACCCGACGTCGACCCCGACCGGGGCAGCTTCACCATCGCCCTGAACACCGCCCGCGACCAGCTCATCAAGGCCGCTGGGGTCATCGCCGAGACCACCGTCGACCTCCTCGGCGGCATCGGCCGGCAGGTCCTTGAGCACCTGCTGCCCGACCGCCGCTGCCGGACCAGTCCGCGCGTGGTCAAGCGGGCGATTTCCAACTACGCCCCACACACCGCCAGCGGGCGCCTCCGCGGCCCCAGCCACAAGGCCACCATCAGCATCGACGTCCTGGTCCACCCCGACCCTTGACAACCGAGCCCGACGCCTAACTGAACGGTATTGGGGCTAGCGGCGGGCGGACTTCTCCGCTTCGGCCAGCCACTCCCGCCGGGTGGCGAGATTGGCCTGCGCCTCGGTGATGCGCCGCTGGTCGCCGGCGGCCTCGGCCTTGGCCAGCTGCTCCTCGGCCTTGGTGACGGCGGCCCGCATCGAGGCGACCATCGGGTTCTCCGGCGCGGTGCGCACCCGGCCGGCGTCGGTGGCGCCGCGCACCTTCTGCTCGACGGCCTGCATGCGGTCCTCCAGCGAACGCATGACCCCGCGCGGCACGTGGCCGATGGCGTCGTAGCGCTCCTGGATCCTGCGCAACGCGTGCTGCGCCCCGCGCAGGTCCTTGGCCGGGTCGAGCTGCTCGGCCTCCGCCAGCAGCTCCTCCTTGGCCCGCTGGTTGGCGACCTGCTCGGCGTCGCGCGCCTTGTCCTGCTCGGCGCGGGCGGCGAAGAACGCGTCCTGGGCGGCGCGGAACTCCTTCCACAGGTCGTCGTCGCCGTCCCGGCCGGTGCGCGGCACCGCCTTCCAGCGGTCCATCAGCGAGCGCATGGCGGCGCTGGTCGGGCCCCAGTCGGTGGACGCCGACAGCCGCTGCGCCTCCGTGATCAGCTCCTGCTTGGCGGCGCGGGCCTCACCCCGCTGCGCGTCCAGCTGGGCGAAGTGGGTGCCGCGACGGCGGCCGAAGGCGTCCCGGGCGGCCGCGAAGCGGGACCACAGGGCCTCGTCGGTCTTGCGGTCGATGCCGCGGATGGTCTTCCACTCCTCGACGATCGCCTTGAGGCGGTCGCCGGCAGCCTTCCACGCCGTCGATTCGGCGGCAATCTGCTCCGCCTCGGCGGCCAGCGCCTCCTTGCGTGCGATCTGCGCGGCGCGGGCGGCGGCCTTCTCGGCGCGCGAATCGGCGGCCGCGGAGTCGGCGGTCGCCACCATCGCGCGGGCGCGGGCGGCGAGCCCTTCGAGGTCGCCGACGGCGGCCGCGGTCGGGATCGACCCGGCCAGGGCCTGCGCCTTGTTCTTGATCTCCGCCGGGTTGCCGGTGTGCGCCTTGAGCCGGGCCTCCAGCAACGAGACCTCGGTGGCGAGGTCGTCGAACCGGCGGCCGTAGTGGGCCAGACCGGCCTCGGCATCGCCGGCCTGCCAGGAGCCCACCTCGCGCTCGCCGTCGGCGGTGCGCACGTAGACGGTGCCGTCCTCGTCGACCCGTCCCCACTGCGCGGGGTCGCTGACCACGAGGGCCGGGGGCGGCCCGGGAACGGGCGCCGGCGACGCCGGCGACGCCGGTGCCGCCGCATCCTCCGTGGGGTCGGCGAGGGCCGCCTCCCCGGGGGTCGGCGCCGCCGGCGTACCGGCCGCGGGGGTCACCGCGTCGGGACTGCCGGAAGCGTGCTCCGCCTCGGGGGCGGTGGTCTCGGGGGTCTCCGCAATCGGCGGAGCGGCCTGCTGCACCCCGTTGCCGGGGTCGTCCGTGCTCGACACGTCCCGCAGTGTTCCACGTCGCATCGGCGACACTGCTGCAGTGACCATCGTTCCCGGCGGCCTCCCGGCGCGGACGCCCCGTCCGTCGGCCGCCATCGCGTTCTGCCCGTGCCCGCCGCTGCTGCTCCCGGCGGTGGAGGGCCGGCCGGCGCCGGAGACCCGGGCCCTGCGCGCGGCCTGCGCCGAGGCGGTCGCCGAGCTGGTCACGGCGGCCCCCGAGGTGGTGGTCGTCGTCGGCCCGGGCGCCGTCGGGGGCGAGCGGTTCGGCCCCGGGGACGGCGGCGACCTCCGCGGCTACGGCGTCGACCTGGAGCTGCCCTTCGACGGCCGGGTGCGCCCCGGCGGCCGCCGGCTGCCGCTGGCGCACACGGTGGGGGCCTGGCTGCTGGACGAGGCGTCGTTCGCCGGGATCCGGGTGGGCGTCGGCCCGGCCGATCTCGGCCAGCTGCTGCGGGACCTGCCTGCACCCGTCGGCGTCCTGGCCATGGGCGACGGCTCGGCCCGCCGGACGCTGAAGGGGCCCGGGTACCTCGACCCCGCGGCCGAGCCATTCGACGCCGTGGTGGGCGCCGCTCTGGCCGCCGGTGACGCCGCGGCGCTGGCCGGGCTGGACGCCGCGGAGGGCGCGCGACTGCTCGCCGCGGGCGTGCCCACCTGGCGGGCGGTCGGTGCCGCGTTCACCGGCCGGCACGTCACCGCGCGGCTGTGGCACGACGCCGCCCCGTTCGGGGTGGGCTACCCGGTGGCCGACTGGATGGTGGCGTGACCGCGCCGCCGGTCGTCGCCGTCGTCGGGCCGACCGCCACGGGGAAGACGGCGCTGGCCGTGACCCTGGCGCACCGGCTGGGCGGTGAGGTGGTCAACGCCGACTCGATGCAGCTCTACCGCGGCATGGACATCGGCACCGCCAAGCCCGGCCCTGCCGAGCGCGGGGGCGTGCCGCACCACCTCATGGACCTGTGGCACGTCCGGGAACCGGCGTCGGTGGCCGAGTACCGGCAGCGCGCCCGCGCCGAGATCGACCGGCTCCGTGCGGCAGGGGTGGTGCCCTTCCTGGTCGGCGGCTCCGGGCTCTACGTCCGCGCCGTCCTCGACGAACTCGACTTCCCGGGGACCGACCCGGCGCTCCGTGCCCGTCTCGAGGAGGAGCTGACCGCCGTCGGCGCCGGGGAGCTGCACGCCCGGCTGGCCGCCCTGGACCCGGCCGCGGCCGCGGCCGTGCTCCCCACCAACGGACGGCGGATCGTCCGGGCGCTGGAGGTCATCGAGCTCACCGGTGGCCCCTTCCGGGCGCAGCTGCCCGAGCCCGCCCCGCACTACCCGGCCGTCGTCATCGGCGTGGACCGCGCGCCGGCCGAGCTCGACGCGCGGATCGCCGCGCGGGTCGACCGGATGTGGGCCGCCGGTTTCGTCGACGAGGTGGCGGGGCTGGCCGCGGACGGGCTCCGGGACGGCCCGACGGCGTCCCGAGCGTTCGGCTACGCCCAGGTGCTCGCGGAGTTCGACGGCACCCTGACCGCCGACGAGGCGCGGGAGCGGACCGTCAGCGCCACCCGGCGCTTCGTCCGCCGGCAGCGGTCGTGGTTCCGCCGCGACGCCGCCACGGCGTGGTTCGACGCCGCCCGCCCCGACCTGGCCGACGCGGTCCTGGGCGAGATCACCGGCCGTACGATCGAGGGGTGACCGCCTTCCCGCGCGTGCTGCAAGGGCACGGCACCGAGAACGACTTCGTGGTGCTGCCCGACCCCGACGGCACGGTCTGGGCGGGGGACCGGCTCGACGCGGCCACCGTCCGCCGGCTGTGCGAGCGCCGCGCCGGGCTGGGTGGCGACGGCGTCCTCCGGCTGGTCCGCAGCGCCCACGTGCCCGACGCGCCGCAGGTGCTGGGGGAGGACCTGGGCCGGTGCGAGTGGTTCATGGACCACCGCAACGCCGACGGTTCGTACGCGGAGATGTGCGGCAACGGCATCCGGCTGTTCCTGCACGCGCTGATCGCCGAGGGGCTGCTGGACCGGGCCGCCTGCGCGGAGGGCGTGCTCGTGGGCACTCGCGGCGGGCCCCGGCGGGTGGGCGCTGCCGCCGACGGCGGCTACTGGGTGGACATGGGCCCCGCCCGTGAGTTCGGCCGGGGGGCCGCCGAGCTGGACGGGCGCAGCTTTCCCGGGCTGGCCGTCTCGATGGGCAACCCGCACCTGGCCGCCCTCACCGACGTGGACGTCGGCAGCCTCGACCTGACGACGCCGCCGCTGTTCGACGCCGACCTCTTCCCCGAGGGCGTCAACGTCGAGCTGGTCAACGTCGTCGAACCCGGTGCGCACATCCGGCTGCGGGTCTTCGAGCGGGGCGTGGGGGAGACCCGGTCGTGCGGCACCGGCGCCTGTGCCGCGGCGTACACCGCCCTGCGGTCCGAGGGCGTGACCGTGGGCACCGTCGTCGTGGACGTCCCCGGAGGCCGCCTGTCGGTGCAGGTGACCCCCGGGACGACGATCCTCAGCGGGCCGGCGGTCCTGGTCTCGACCGGCACCCTCTGCCCGGAGTGGCTCGCCGCCTGATCCGGCTCAGAGGCCGCCCTTCTCGCTACCGGTCGGCGGCTCGTCGGGCTTGCTCCCGGCCTGCCGCTCGTCGAGCGACGGGCGGCCCGGCGTGTAGCCGGCATCCCGGCTGACCCCGCCCGGCGCGTCCAGGATGTCCCGCGGCGGATGGAGCCCCTTCGGGTCCCGACCCGGGTCGTCGATCGCGTCGTCGGCTCCGGGGGTACTGGCTCCGGACTCGGTCATCGGTTCCTCCTCGTGCTGGGCCGTCGGATCCCCCGGCCCTACCCGCAGCGCCGATCGGGATGCACAGCGGCGGTTCCGGTGTTCTACCCGGCGATGACAACTCAGGTGCCTTCCCTGCAGGACCGTGCCAGGCTGGACACGATGACGACCGCCCCCGACGCCCTGCCGTTCGACGAGCAGACCGAGCTCGACACCCGCCGCGCGGCCGCCGCGCAGCGGGACGAGACCGACGAGACCACCGGCTCCTACGCACGGGAGGCGCGTGGCGCGCTCCGCCGCGTCGCGGGGCTCTCCACCGAACTCGCCGACGTCACCGAGGTCGAGTACCGGCAGCTGCGACTCGAGCGGGTCGTGCTCGTCGGGGTCTGGACCGAGGGCACGCAGGCCGACGCCGACCGCTCGCTCGCCGAGCTCGCCGCGCTGGCCGAGACCGCCGGCTCCCAGGTGCTGGAGGCGGTCAGCCAGCGCCGCGACAAGCCCGACGCGGCCACCTACGTCGGCTCGGGCAAGGCCAACGAGATCCGCGACGTCGTCGCCGCGACCGGCGCCGACACCGTGATCTGCGACGGCGAGCTCACCCCCGGCCAGCTCAACCAGCTGGAGAAGATCCTCAAGGTGAAGGTCGTCGACCGGACCGCGCTGATCCTGGACATCTTCGCCCAGCACGCGAGCAGCCGGGAGGGCAAGGCCCAGGTCGAGCTCGCCCAGATGCAGTACATGCTGCCGCGACTGCGCGGCTGGGGTGAGTCGCTGTCCCGGCAGGCCGGTGGCCGCGTCGCCGGCGGTGGCGGGATCGGTACCCGCGGTCCCGGTGAGACGAAGATCGAGACCGACCGGCGGCGGATCCGCGCCCGGGTGAGCAAGCTGCGCCGGGAGATCGCCGGCATGGCGACCGCGCGGGCCACCCAGCGGTCCAGCCGGGACCGCCACGCGGTGCCGAGCGTGGCGATCGCCGGCTACACCAACGCGGGCAAGTCCAGCCTGCTCAACCAGCTGACCGGTGCCGGGGTGCTGGTCGAGAACGCGCTGTTCGCGACCCTGGACCCGACGGTGCGCCGGGCGCAGTCACCGGATGGCCGGGAGTACACGCTGACCGACACGGTCGGCTTCGTGCGCCACCTGCCGCACCAGCTGGTGGACGCCTTCCGCTCCACGCTGGAGGAGGTGGCCGCCGCCGACCTGCTCGTGCACGTCGTCGACGGCTCCGACCCCGACCCGCTCGGCCAGATCGACGCCGTCCGGATCGTGCTGTCCGAGATCGACGCGGCCGCCGTCCCCGAGCTCATCGTCGTCAACAAGGTCGACGCGATGACCGAGGAGGACATCCTCACCCTCCGCCAGGCCCTGCCCGGCGCCGTGTGGGTGTCGGCCCGCACCGGAGCCGGGATGGAGACCCTGCGCCGGATGATCGCCGAACGGCTGCCGCACCCCGACGTCGAGGTCGACGTGCTGGTTCCCTACGAGCGGGGTGACCTCGTGGCCCGGGTCCACCGGGACGGCGAGGTCCTCGCCGAGCAGCACGAGGGCGCCGGGACCCGGCTGACCGCACGGGTGGACGGCGCGCTCGCGGCGGTGCTCGAGGAGTTCGCGGTCCCGGTCGGCTGAGTGCCGGACCCGGTCGGCCGGATCACGATCCGGTCACGGGCCGGTACGGTGACGGCGTGACGAGGGGAGCGGTGCGGGAGACCGGTCTGCCCGGGTCCCCGCCCGTCGTCTCGGTGGGCCGCCCCCCGTGGTGGCTGCTCGTCGTGGCGGCGCTGGTCGGCGGTCTGGTGACCGCCGACCTGCTCGCCCGCGGGGCACTGGAGCGGCTGGACCTGCGGCTCTCGGAGATCGTGAGCGACTGGGGCCTGCAGGACTCCGCGGCCTATCCGGTGGTCTGGCTGTTCACCCAGCTCGGCGGCCGGGTGACGATCCTGGTCGTCCTCGCCGGGCTGGTGGGGTACCTGCTGTGGCAGCGGCGGACCTGGTTGCCGATCGCCCGGGCGGTGCTGGCGGTCGCCGTGCTCACCGCCGGGGTCTATGCGATCAAGTACGGCATCGGGCGGACCGCGCCGGCGTTTCCGGGGTCGTACTTCTTCCACGCCGACGGCGTCTCGTTCCCCTCGGGGCACGTCGCCAACGCGGTGCTGATGTGGGGCGTCGCCCGGTGGCAGGCGGTCGAGTACGGCCTGCCGCCCGCGGTCCAGCGCACCTTCTGGTGGTTGAGCGTGGCCGGCCCCGTGGGCACCGGGGTGGCGATGGTGTCGCTGGACTTCCACTGGATCACCGATGCGGTCGTCGGAGCGGCCGTCGGTATCGTCCTGCTGGGCGTGGTTCATGCACTCGACGCACTCGTTCTGTCACGCTGGGTCCGTGCCCGAGCCGGCCGACCGACCGCGTAGCCGCGCCCGTGGGCGCTGGCCGCCCCCGGCGACCGCGCTGGCCGGTGGGCTGGCGGTCGTGGTCGTCGCCGCCGGTCCGGCGCTGGCGGAGGAGGCGGCACCGGGGGCGGCGGCGCCGTCCGTCCGGTGTGCCGTCACCGACCCGCGTCTCGCCGAGCTGTCCGGGCTCGTCGTCGTCGGCGAGCAGATGCTCGCGCTCAACGACGGCGGCGACCAGGTGGCCGTCTTCGGTCTCGACCCGTCCTGCTCGGTGGTCGACGTGCAGACCGCTCCGGTCGATCCGTACGACCCCGAGGACCTCGCCGTCGGGCCGGACGGCACCGTGTGGGTCGCCGACACCGGCGACAACAACAGCGACCGCGCGACCGTGGCGCTGCACGTGCTGCGGCCCGACGGCACGGCGTCGCTGCACCGGCTGACCTACCCCGACGGTGCGCACGACGCGGAAGCGCTGCTGATGGCGCCGGACGGCACCCCCTACCTGGTGACCAAGGAGGTCCTCGGCGCCAGCGCGGTGTACCGGCCGGCCGGCGCGCTCGTCGACGGCGGGACGGTGGCGCTGGAGCGGGTCGGCAGCGTGGACGTGACGCTCACCGGTACGCCCGGCGGCCCGGTCGGCCGGGCCGGGCAGCTGATGATCACCGGTGGTGCGGTCGCCGCGGACGGCAGCGCACTGGCCCTGCGCACCTACACCGACGCCTACGTCTGGCCGCTGCAGGGCTCCGACGTCGCCGGCGCACTGACCGGGGAGCCCGTGCGCACCCCGCTGCCGGAGTCGCCGCAGGGCGAGGCGGTCAGCTTCGCCGCGGACTCCCGCGCGCTCGTGGTCGCCAGCGAGGGCCTGCCCAGCGAGGTCACCGTCGTCCCGCTCCCGGTCGCGGCCGTGCCGGCGACCACCGCCCCGCCCCCTGGTGAGCCGCTGCCCAGTTTCGCCGATCTCACCCGGTCGGACCGCTCGCCCCTCCCGGCCGCGCTCATCGCGGCGGCGGTCGCCACCCTCGTCGTGTGGCTCGGTGGCCGGCTGCGCCGGCGGTCCTGAGGTTCATGGCGTGGGCCGCCAGCCCAGCTGGCGGCTGCACTCCGCCGCGGCCGCGGTGACCTGTTCCCCGTAGACCGGCCACAGGCGCCGGGGGCACCGGGAGGTCGGCAGCGACAGGCTCAACGTGGCCACGGGCATGCCGGAGCCGTCGAGGATGGCCGCCCCCACCGCAGCGATGTCCGGGTGGCGGGTGCCCACGGAGACGGCGTAGCCCTGCCGGCGCACCCGCCGCAGCTCGCGGAGCAGGGTCTCGGGATCGGTGTCGGTGTGCGCGGTGAGCGCCTCCAGCGGGGCGGCGCGCAGCAGCGCGGCGGCCCGCGGCTCGGCCATCGCGGCGAGCACAGCCTTTCCCGACGCCGTCGTGTGGAGGGGGGCGCCGTTCCCCACCGAGGCATGGGTCCGGACCGGGTGAGCGCCGTCGATCTTGTCGAGCAGGACGATCCGCCGCTCCTCCGGCACCGACAGGTGGACGGTTTCGCCGGTCGCTGCGGAGAGCCGGTGCATGGCCGGCAGCGCGACGCGCCGGATCTCCTCGTCCGCTCGGTGCCGGGATCCGATGGCCTGCGCCTTGGCGGTGAGCGACCACCGGGTCGGCTCCTCGGTGCCGGCCCGGATCCAGCCCAGCTCGCCGAGGGTCAGGAGCATGCGCTGGACCGTGGACTTCGGCAGCTGCATGGCCCGTGACAGGTCGCTGACCCCGATGGGCTGGTGCTCGGAGACGGCTTCGAGCACGGCCAGCGCCACGGATACCGACCTCATGTGGTTGACGTCACCCTTCCCTCGGCCCTACTGTGGCGCCCACCACAGCGTGCCACTGTACGGCAAAGCGTGCCACACAGTGGCACGGTCGGCAAGGCAGTCGGGAGATGTACGTGTCAGACCAGGTCCCCCAGGGCGCCCTCTCCGGCGTGCGGGTCCTCGACCTCACCCAGGTCATGGCGGGGGCGTACTGCTCCATGCTGCTGGCCGACATGGGTGCCGACGTGATCAAGATCGAGCGGCCCGAGGGCGGGGACGACACCCGCCGGATGTCCCGCGGCCCGGACGTCGAGCACTCTCCGGCGTTCAACGCCATGAACCGCAACAAGCGCGGTATCGCCGTCGACCTGAAGGACCCACGTGGCGCGGACGTCGTCCGGCGGCTGGCCGAGGACGCCGATGTGCTCGTGGAGAACTTCCGTCCCGGCCTGCTGGACCGGTTCGGACTGGGACAGGAGGCGCTCCGGGCGGCGAACCCGGCTCTCGTCTACTGCTCCATCTCCGGATTCGGCGCCACTGGTCCGTACGCCGGTCGCGGCGGATACGACCTCATCGCCCAGGCGATGAGCGGCCTGATGAGCATGACCGGTGAGCCCGGACGGCCGCCGGCCAAGGTCGGCGTCCCCATCTGCGACCTCAACGCCGGCGTGTTCGGCGCCTACGGCGTGCTGTCGGCCTACATCCACCGGCTGAAGACGGGGGAGGGGCAGTTCGTCGACACGTCGCTGCTCGAGGCGGGGATCGCCTACACGGTCTGGGAGACGGCGATGTTCTTCAGCCTGGGGGACGTGGCCAGCCCGATGGGATCGGCGCACCGGTTGTCCGCCCCCTACGAGGCGCTGCCCACGGCCGACGGGTGGATCGCCATCGGGGCGGCCAACGACCGGAACTGGGCGCGGTTGTGCGCCGGCCTCGGGATGGAGCGGCTGCTGCAGGATCCGCGGTTCGAGAACAACCCCGCCCGGATGACGTACCGGTTCGAACTGGCCGGGGAGCTGGCGGCGACGCTGCGGCAGCGGACGACGGCCGAGTGGCTCGAGGCCCTGCACGCGGCCGGGGTGCCCAGCGGGCCGCTCTACGACATCGAGCAGGTCTACGCGGACCCGCACGTGCAGGCACGGGAGATGCTCGTCGAGACGCAGCACCCCCGCATGGGCACCGTCCGCCACATCGGCGCCCCCGTGAAGCTGTCCGGCACCCCGTCGGCCATCCGCCGCCCGGCGCCCCTGCTCGGCGAGCACAGCCGCGAGGTGCTGGCGGAGGCCGGGATGTCCGCCGCGGAGATCGAGGAACTCGTCTCCGCCGGCGTCCTGGTGACGCCTGACGACCACACCCGCACGACCGGTGCGGCAGCCAGCCCCCTCGATTCGACGGAGGTCCCCGCGTGACCCACCTCGTCCTGTCCGGACTGACCAAGAGTTTCGGCGCCGCACCGGTGGTCGACCACGTCGATCTCTCCATCGAGGAGGGGGAGGCCGTCGTCCTGCTCGGGCCCAGCGGCTGCGGCAAGACCACCTGCCTGCGCATGATCGCCGGCTTCGAGCGCCCGGACGCCGGGGAGATCCGGCTGCGGGACAAGGTGCTGGCCGGGCCGCGCATGTTCGTCCCGCCGGAGCGCCGCCAGATGTCGGTGGTGTTCCAGAGCTACGCCCTCTGGCCGCATCTCAGCGTGCGGGAGAACGTCGGTTACGGGCCGACGACGGCGAAAGCGAGCCGTGGGGAGGTCCGGCGCCGGACCGACGAGGCGCTGGCCATGGTGCAGCTGGACGGTCTGGCCGACCGCTACGCCCACCAGCTCTCCGGTGGCCAGCAGCAGCGCGTCGCGCTGGCCCGGGCCCTGGTGAACGACCCGGCACTCCTGCTGCTGGACGAGCCGCTGTCCAACCTCGACACCCGGCTCCGGGAGGAGATGCGCTCGGAGATCAAGCGCATCCACCGGTCGCTCGGGGTGACGATGGTCTACGTCACCCACGACCAGGCCGAGGCGCTGTCGCTCGCGGACCGGCTGGTCGTCATGCACGCGGGCCGGGTGGTGCAGGTCGGCGCCCCGGAGGAGGTCTACCGGCGCCCGAGGACGAGCTTCGTCGCCCGGGCCCTCGGCGCGACGAACCTGCTGCCCGCCACCGTGTGCGGTTCGCCGTCCCCCGAGGGCGTGCCCCTCCGGCTGCCCGGTGGCATCACGGTGACCGCCCCACCGCCGGCGGACGTGGCCGTGCAGGCGGGGGACGAGGTGGCCGTGTCGATCCGTCCCGTCGATCTCCGGCTCACCTCCGGGACCTCCAGCGCCGCGGGGGCCGCTCGGGTCAGCGAGGCGCTGTTCTTCGGGGACCACGTGCAGTACGCCGTCGACCTGCCCGGACTCGCCGAGCCGCTGAAGGCGACCGGTCCCAGCCTGGGCCGCTTCGACGTCGGCCAGGACGTCGTGATCGAGGTGGACGGCACCGCGGTCGCCATCGTCAGCGATGGACCGGCGGCCTCCGTCCCCGGCGATGACGGCCACCACCCGGGGCCATCGGCCAACGCGGGCGCCTCGCCCGCCCCAGCTCCGGCCGGGCGGTCCGCCGCGTGACCGGGATCCGTCGCTCCGCCGTTCGTCCACCGTCCACGCACGTCCGTCCGAGAAGAGGCACCGTGTCGATTCGTCCCACCGCCCGCCGCAGGAACGCCCTGTTCGCCGTTCCCTTGTCCGCCGTCCTTCTCGCCGGGTGCGGCAACGGCTCCGAGCCGGCCGCCGAGGGCGGTGAGGCGGCGAGCGAAGCCGCCGGCATCGAAGGCATCAGCGAGGACCTGATCGCCGCTGCCCAGGAGGAGGGTGGAGTCGTCATCTACGCCGGCGGGCACACCCGTCCGGGGGTCGAACTGCTCCAGCAGCGGATGCAGGAGCTCTTCGACGTCGAGGTGACCTTCACCCGGGAGGACTCCGGCTCGGTCGCCAACTCCATCTCCGCCGAACTGGCGAGCGGCTCTCTCAACGCCGACGTGGTCAGCCTCACCGACCCGGACACGCTGCAGCAGTGGGCGGACGAGGGGATCATCACCGAGCCCGAGATCCCCAACGCCGACGAGATCATCGACGGCCTGGACGATCCCGACAACCCGCAGGTGCCCTACAGCCTCGTGCCCCTCGGGATCATGTACAACGGCGCCAGCACCGACCCCGCAGACCTGCCCACCACGTGGGAGGAGTTCGCCTCCTCGACGGAGGGCACGATCGTGAGCTCCGACCCGGGGGCGTCGGGTACCGCGCTCGCGTTCTACACGACGCTCACCGGCCTCTACGGGGAGGAGTGGCTCGCGCAGCTGGCCGAACGCGATGTGATCGTCACCGACAGCAGCCTGGCCCTGGCGCAGCTGGTGCTCACCGGCGAGGCCGACATCGGTGTCCCGGCGATCGAGTCCGCGGTGCTCAGTGCCGCCGCGGAGGGCGAGCCGCTGGAGATCGCCTTCATGGAGGACGGCGTGCCGACCTTCACCAGCGAGCTGGCGATGCTGACCGACGCCCCGCGGCCCAACGCCGCGAAGCTCCTGATGCAGTACCAGCTCAGCGAGGACTTCCAGAACGCGCTGGTCGAGCTCGGCGGGCGCAGCGTGCTGGAGGGCGCTCCGCAGCCGGCGGAAGGTGCCGACCTCTCCGACGCCACGCTCCTTCCCGCCGATCTCGAGGAGATCGCTGCCCGGGGAGACCAGGTGGTGGCCCGCTTCGCCGAACTGTTCAACCGGTGAGCACGGACGCGGTACGGGCCGGCGCGCTCGCCGGCCCGTGCGAAGGGAGCGGGCCGTGACCCTGAGCGGCCCCGCGACGTCGACGGTGCCGGGCGCCGATCCGCGCGAGCGGTCGGCGGCCGGCCCGGCCGGGGGGCCACCCCCCGGCCGGGCGCCGCGCCGACGTCGGTCGACCGGTTTCGAGCGCGCCATGCGCCTGGTGTGGGTGCTGGCGCTGCTGGCCCTGGTGGGCTATCCGATCGCGCAGGTGTTCGGGCAGAGCTTCGTGGCCGACGACGGCGGGTTGACCCTGTCGAACTACGCGTTGCTGGGCACCGAACCCCTGTTGCTCGAGGCCATCCGCAACTCGCTCTGGATCGCCTGCGGCACGGTGCTGGGCAGCTTCCTCGTCGGCCTGCCGCTGGCCTGGTTCACCGTGCGCACGGACATGCCGATGCGGCGGTTCTTCCGCGGCAGCGCCGTCCTCACCTTCGCGGCACCCAGCTTCATCGCCGCGCTGGGGTGGGTGCTCCTGCTCGGGCCGCGCAACGGCGTCCTGAACACCACGCTGATGTCGATCTTCGGCCTGGAGGAGTCACCGTTCGACATCTTCACCCCGTGGGGAATCATCTTCGTCCTGTCGCTGTTCCTCTACCCGCTGGTCTTCCTGCCCGTGTCAGCGGCCCTCGAGGGCATCGACCCCGCACTGGAGCAGGCCGCGGCGAGCCTCGGCGCCTCCCGCTGGCGGGTGCTGCGGACGGTGACGTTCCCCGTCATCGCGCCGGCCCTGATCGCCGGCTCGATCCTGGTGTTCGTCTCCTCGGCGATCATCTTCGGCCCGGTGGCGATCCTCGGCGCACCGACCGGTTTCCAGACCATCCCGACCGTGCTGCTGAGCCTCATGCAGTTCCCGCCGCGGATCGAGGTGGCCGCGGTGATCTCCGTGCCGATCCTCGTCATCATCGCGGCGCTGCTGCTCATCCAGCGAAAGCTCGTGGGCGGCAGGAAGTTCACCGTCATCGGGGGCAAGCCGGGCCGGCAGGACGTCACGCACCTGGGAGCCGGTCGCTACCCGGCGGTGGCGTTCTGCGTGGCCGTCGTGGTGCTGAGCCTGGTCATGCCGTTCGGCATGCTGCTGGTGACGTCCTTCCGCAAGGCCCTGGGCCGTCCTCTCGGGTGGGACAACTTCACCCTGACCGGCAACTACGAAGAGGTCTTCGGCCGGCCGCTCATCGCCGCCGCCATGGGCAACAGCTTCGCGCTGGCGATCGGCGGCACCCTGCTGGCCCTGGCCGTGGCGCTGCTCGCCTCGTGGTTGGTGCACCGCACCAAGGCACGCAGCAACGCGGTGATCGTCGGTGCCATGGCCGCGCCGCTGGCCTTCCCGGGGGCGGTCCTCGGCATCGGATTGATCATCGCCTACGCCGCCCAGCCGTTCGGGCTGGGCGGGACGCTGACGATCCTGCTGATCGCCTACACGGGCAGCGCACTGCCGTTGACGTTCGCCTACGTCCACGCCGGCATGGGTCAGATCGGTGCGGAGGTGGAGGAGGCCTCCCGCAGCCTGGGCGCCTCCTGGGCGCGCACCTGGCGGCGGATCACCGTCCCGCTGCTGCGGCCCTCCCTCCTGGCCGCGGGACTGCTCAACTTCGTGCTCCTCTTCAGGGAGCTCGAGATGTCGGTGTTCCTCTACACCGGCGCCAATCCGACGGTCGCCACGGTGCTCTACAACCTGGCCAGCGAGTCGCTGTACCAGCGGGTCGGCGCGCTCTCCGTGGTGATCCTCCTGATCAACATCGTGGTGACCGTGGTCGCGATGCGGCTGCTCGACCGCAAACCCGGCGAGTCCCCCCGGCGGTCCCGCCGTTCCCCGTCCGTCGCACTCAACACACCCCCGGAGGAAGCAGCATGACCGTGACCACCACCGATGTCGGTAGCGGCGTCCACCTGCGCTACGAGACCCCGCACATCGCCGTCCTCACGCTGGACAGCCCTCCCTCCAACACCTTCAGCTGGGAGAGCCGGCGGTCCTTCATGAAGGCGCTGGACATCCTGGACGCCGACGAGAACGTCCGGTGCCTGGTGATCACCGGTGAGGGCCGCGCCTTCACCGCGGGAGCGCACCTGGGCGAGGACCAGTCCATGAGCGACGAGCAGCTGACCGACTACCTCGCCGAGTTCAGCCGGGTGCTCAACGGAGTCCAGCACTTCCGCGCGCCGGTCATCGCGGCCATCAACGGGGCGACGATCGGCGGGGGGCTGGAGTTCTCCCTCTGCTGCGACATCCGCATCGCGTCCACGGACGCGTTCTTCGTGGCCGCCGGCGTGAACGTCGGTCTCATCGTCAGCTTCTGGCGCCTGCCCCGCGTGATCGGGCTCGGCCCGGCCAAGGAGATCCTGCTGACCGGCGCCCGCTACACCGCCCAGCAGGCGCTCAACTGGGGACTGGTGACCGAGGTCCACGAGCCGGCCGATCTGATGCCTGCCGCGCTGGCGAAGGCGCAGCGCATCGCCACGCGTGCCCCGCTGTCGGTCGAGGTCACGAAGGAGGCGGTGACGGGGGCCTTCGAGATGGACTTCGCCCAGGGACAGGCGCTGCAGACCAAGCGGTTCCTGGAGATGTTCCGTACCGAGGACCACCAGGAGGCGCTCCGGGCCTTCTTCGAGAAGCGGGACGGCGACTACAACCGGCGCTGATCGATCCTCGGACGTCAACGGCGGGTCCGACCTCTCCGGAGGACGGACCCGCCGTCGGCCGTTCCGGGATCAGACCCGGCGGAGGACGCTGACCACCCGGCCGAGGATCGTCGCCTCATCGCCCGGGATGGGCTCGTAGGCGGAGTTGTGCGGCAGCAGCCACACGTGCCCGTCCCGGCGCTTGTACGTCTTGACCGTCGCCTCGCCGTCGATCATGGCGGCCACGATCTCACCGTTCTCCGCCGTGGGCTGCTGACGCACCACGACCCAGTCGCCGTCGCAGATGGCTGCCTCGACCATCGAGTCACCGGCCACCTTGAGCATGAAGACCGTGCCCTCGCCGACGAGCTCGCGCGGGAGGGGGAAGACGTCTTCCACCGCTTGCTCGGCGAGGACCGGGCCACCGGCCGCGATCCGCCCGACCAGCGGCACGTACGCGGGCGCCGACGCCCGGTCGCCGTCCCCGAGCGCCGGCGGCTCGACGACCGCGGTCGCGCTGCGGCCGGCCTCGCCGGGAAGACGCACGTCGAGGGCCCGGGGCCGGTTGGGGTCGCGGCGCAGCCAGCCCTTCTTCTGCAGGACCGACAGCTGGTGGGCGACCGACGAGGCGGAGGAGAGGCCGACGGCCTCACCGATCTCCCGGACGGACGGCGGGTAGCCGCGACGCTCGATGGAGTCGCGGATCACCTCCAGCACCCGGCGTTGCCGCTGGGTCAGGCCGTCGCCGTCGGCGCTCCGGTCGGGGAAGGTGCGCACCGACGCCGAATCGCCGGCCGGGTCCGGTGTGGTGCCCGCGGTGCCACGTCGGCCGCCGGACGTCCCACTCGAGTCCGTCACGTCTCCTCCTCGCCGGCTGCCCGTGCAGCTGCTCAGCCCTGGTCGTCGGAGGAACCGTAACGCCGATCGCCGGACAGTTCAAACAGGTGTTCGAAGATCGTCGTGTCGCGTCGCATCTGTCGGTGGCATCCGGTACACATCGGACAGACGTTCGAATCGAACGTGTGTTCGGGTCGACGGGCGTCGGCCGGCGAGAGGTGGACAGCGATGGCGAGCACTCGTGCACTGTTGGCGCATGGCGGCGAGGTGGGGGTGGAGGGCCGGGTCGCCGGCGCGGCGCCCTCCGCGCGGCATCTCCGGGCGCTGCCGCCGGTACCCGCCGCGTACGCGGTCCCGCCGGCGCCGCGACGTCGCTCGGTCGCCTTGTCGCCGGACCCCGAGGCGGTCCGACCGGTGCCGCGCCGGACGGCCGGCCCGCAGGCCCCGCCGCTGCGGTTGACCGCACGGGGCCGGCGCCTGGTGGTGGTCCTGCTGCTCCTCGTGGTCACGGGGATCGCCGCAGCCGCCGGTGCGCTGCTGAGTGACGACGCAGAGCGCCTGGAGCTCATGGGCACCAGCAGCGTCATCGTCGAGCCGGGCGACACGCTCTGGTCCATCGCGAGCGGAGTGGCAGGGGAGCGGGACGTTCGCGAGGTGATCGACGGGATCCAGCTGCTCAACGGCCTGGACAGCGCTTCCATCGAGCCCGGTCAGGTGCTCGAGCTCCCCTGAGCTCCTCGCGGTGGGCGGTCGAACGGCCCCGCGAGGACAGCTGCACAATGCGACCGGCCGACTTCGTCAACCCTGAGTGCGAGCACGTTCACGCTCTGTCGCGACGAGGCGCATACGGTCCTCCCGTGTCGAGCGTCGTGGAGAACCGAGCAGCCGTGTTCGCCAGTCAGCCCCAGGTCGTCGAGGTCTACCAGGCAGGTGCCTGGTGGGCGGGGGAGCTGCTGGGCTGGCGACATGACGACACCGGCACGTGCCAGGTGTGGGTCCGGGCGGTCGTGGACGGGATCGAGCAGACGACGTGGACCGACCTGGCGACGTTGCGGCTGCCCGAGCGCTCGCCGGCCCCGCAGGCCGCCCCGGTGGTCGCGGTGACGCAGGCCCTGCCCGCCGCCGCTCCGGCACACGACCACGACACCACTGCCAGCCTTCCCCTGAAGCGGGACCACCTCCGGCGGCCCGCTCCGGCCCGCGCCGGGGGACGACGGCGCGCACCGGAGGAGGCCGACGTCCACCTGGCCCATGCCTCCTCCACGCCGGTGCCCGCGCCGGGGCGCCACCGCGCCTCCGGTGAGGCGGTGGACGTGGCCGCCGGGCGGCATCGGGCTGCTGACACGGGGCTGTTCCCCGCCGTCGGCGGAGCCGGAGCCGAGGTGGCGCCCGCACGGCGGGACGAGTGCCCCGAGACCACCGCCCGGCCGGTCCCGTCGGCTCGTACGGCGCTTCCCGTGGAGGTGTCGTCGGTGGGCCGGGGGTGGACGCCTCCGGCCGATCTGGACGGTGACCTGCTGACCCGCCCCATGCGCCTGGGTGACCAGGTGCCGCACTCCCGCCGCCCCCGGGTGAAGGGTCCGTGCAGCAGCGTCTGACGCCAGGCGTCGCATTCGACGGCGCCGGACCCCACGGGGCCCGGCGCCGTCGGCATGCCCGGGTGCGAGCGCCGGGGGAGGGGGACCGGCGCGTCCTCCGGCAACTGTTCCGCGCGTCGCCCCGGCGTGTCGTGTGACTGGAGGGGACCGGTGTTCCGCGTGCGCACGGGCGGGTCGGGGCGGAACACGCCGGGGAAACGATCACTTGCACATCTTGTGTGGCCCGTCCTAGGGTTCCCCTACATCTAGTAGTTACAGAGCTGTAAGCCCGTCCACAGGCCCTTCCTCAGGTTCTCCCCCGAGCATCCACCGGATGTCCCCAGGGGGGTCCACAGCCGGCCGGGGGCGGGGCACCCGGAGGGAGGAGGTGAACCACCGTGCGTTGCCCGTTCTGCCACAACCCCGACAGCCGGGTCATCGACTCCCGCGAGGCCGACGAGGGCGCCACCACCCGGCGCCGTCGGTCCTGCCCGAACTGCGGGCGGCGGTTCACCACCGTCGAGGAGGCGGTGCTCGCCGTCGTCAAGCGCAACGGCGTCAGCGAGCCGTTCAACCGCAGCAAGGTGGTCGCCGGCGTCCGGCGCGCCTGCCAGGGGCGCCCCGTCGACGAGGACCAGCTGAAACTCCTCGCCCAGCAGGTCGAGGACGCCATCCGCGCCACCGGCGCCGCCGAGGTGCCCAGCCACGAGGTGGGGCTGGCCATCCTGCGGCCGCTGCGCGAGCTGGACGAGGTGGCGTATCTCCGCTTCGCCAGCGTGTACCGGGCCTTCACCTCGCTCGAGGACTTCGAGAAGGAGATCTCCGAGCTCCGGGCCCGGCACATCGCCGCGGGCACCCCGCCGCTGCCGGGCATGCAGACCGACCCACCGGTCCGCCGGCGGGGCGGTGGGCGCAGTCAGCCCACGGCCGACGCCGGCGCCGCCGGCACCTGAGAACTGTCAGTGCCCACCGATAGACAGCAGTTCGAGCAGTTACCGATCGCGGCTCTTCCCCAGCCCCCGATCCGCCACCGCGCAGCACCACCGCGCAGCCCCGCGAAGCACCATGCGACACACGACCAGGGAGAGCTCCACACCATGACCGAGACCGACGACCGCTTGGCCGGCGCCCGCACCCGCCGCAGCGCGAAGGCGCCCAGCCGGGGCAAGGGCCTCAAGATCAAGCGCGTTTTCACCACCGCCGGTGTGCACCCGTACGACGAGGTGACCTGGGAGCGCCGCGACGTCGTCATGACCAACTGGCGTGACGGCTCGATCAACTTCGAGCAGCGCGGGGTCGAGTTCCCGGCCGAGTGGAGCATCAACGCCACCAACATCGTCACCACGAAGTACTTCCGCGGTGCGGTCGGCACCTCGCAGCGGGAGACCAGCCTGCGCCAGCTCATCGACCGGGTGGTGCTGACCTACACCGAGGCCGGCCGCGAGCACGGCTACTTCGGCAGCGAGGGCGACGCCGAGATCTTCGAGCACGAGCTCACCTGGATGCTGCTGCACCAGTACTTCAGCTTCAACAGCCCCGTCTGGTTCAACGTCGGCACGAGCGCGCCGCAGCAGGTCAGCGCCTGCTTCATCCTCGCCGTCGACGACGAGATGGACTCGATCCTGAACTGGTACCGCGAGGAGGGTCTGATCTTCAAGGGCGGCTCCGGTGCCGGCCTGAACCTCTCCCGCATCCGCTCGTCGAAGGAGCTGCTCTCCTCCGGTGGCACGGCCTCCGGTCCGGTCAGCTTCATGCGCGGCGCCGACGCCTCCGCCGGGACCATCAAGTCCGGTGGCGCCACCCGACGTGCGGCGAAGATGGTCGTCCTCGACATCGACCACCCCGACGTCGAGGAGTTCATCGAGACCAAGGCGCGCGAGGAGAACAAGATCCGCGCGCTGCGCGACGCCGGGTACGACATGGACCTGGGCGGCAAGGACATCACCAGCGTCCAGTACCAGAACGCCAACAACTCCGTCCGCGTCTCCGACGAGTTCATGCGTGCGGTCGACGAGGGCGCCGCCTTCGGTCTGCGCGCCCGTCTGGACGGCTCGGTGATCGAGACCGTCGACGCCAAGACGCTGTTCCGCAAGGTCACCCAGGCCGCCTGGGAGTGCGCCGACCCGGGCATCCAGTACGACGACACGATCAACGACTGGCACACCAACCCCGAGACCGGCCGCATCAACGCGTCGAACCCGTGCTCGGAGTACATGAGCCTGGACAACAGCTCGTGCAACCTGGCGTCGCTGAACCTCATGAAGTTCCTGAAGGACGACGGCACGTTCGACAGCAAGAACTTCGTGAAGGCCGTCGAGCTGGTCATCACCGCGATGGACATCTCGATCTGCTTCGCCGACTTCCCGACCGAGCCGATCGGTGAGACCACCCGTGCCTACCGTCAGCTGGGCATCGGCTACGCCAACCTCGGCGCCCTGCTCATGGCCACCGGCCACGCCTACGACTCGCGGGGCGGCCAGAGCCTGGCCGCGGCGATCACCTCGCTGATGACCGGCACCGCCTATCGCCGCTCGGCCGAGCTCGCCGGCATCGTCGGCGCCTACGAGGGCTTCGCCCGCAACGCCGACGCCCACGCCCGGGTCATGCGCAAGCACGCCGCGGCCAACGACGCCATCCGCCCCGTCGGGGCCGACGACGCCGACGTGCTCAAGGCCGCGACCGCGCAGTGGCAGGAGTGCCTGGAGATCGGTGCCGAGAACGGCTGGCGCAACGCGCAGGCCTCGGTGCTGGCCCCCACCGGAACCATCGGCTTCATGATGGACTGCGACACGACCGGCATCGAGCCGGACTTCTCGCTGGTCAAGTTCAAGAAGCTGGTCGGCGGCGGCTCGATGCAGATCGTCAACCAGACGGTGCCGCGGGCGCTGCGCAGCCTGGGCTACCAGGAGGAGCAGATCGAGGCGATCGTCGAGTACATCGCCGAGCACGGCCACGTCGTGGACGCCCCGACCCTGCGCCCGGAGCACTACGAGGTCTTCGACTGCGCCATGGGGGAGCGGGCCATCTCGCCGATGGGCCACGTCCGCATGATGGCCGCGGTGCAGCCGTTCATCTCCGGCGCGATCAGCAAGACGGTCAACATGCCGGAGTCGGCGACCATCGAGGACGTCGAGAAGATCTACTTCGAGGGCTGGAAGCTCGGCCTCAAGGCGCTGGCGATCTACCGCGACAACTGCAAGGTCGGCCAGCCCCTGTCCGGCGGCAAGGGCAAGAACGACGGCACCAAGGACGAGGCCAAGGCCGAGGCCGAGGCGCCCGCCGCGCTGTCGCACCCGGTGCGCAAGCGGCTGCCGAAGAAGCGGACGAGCGTCACCACCTCGTTCAGCGTCGCCGGCGCCGAGGGCTACATGACCGCGGGCATGTACGAGGACGGCAGCCTGGGTGAGGTCTTCCTCAAGCTGGGCAAGCAGGGGTCGACGCTCGCCGGTGTGATGGATGCCTTCTCGATCGGCATCTCGCTGGCCCTGCAGCACGGTGTGCCGCTGGAGACCTACATCCAGAAGTTCACCAACATGCGGTTCGAGCCGGCCGGCATGACCGACGACCCGGACATCCGGATCGCCCAGTCGGTGATGGACTACATCTTCCGTCGCCTGGCGCTGGACCACCTGCCCGTGGAGAAGCGCGCCGGCCTCGGCATCTTCACCGCCGAGGAGCGGGCCGCCCAGGTCGCCGGCTCGTACGGGACCTCGGCCTCGACCGCCACCGTGCAGGAGGATGAGGTCGACCTGGAGCAGCTGCGTGGCTCCGCGCCGATCGAGGCCGCCAAGCTGCAGGAGAAGGTCACCCCCGACGGCCCGACGTCGGTCAAGGAGGCGCACTCCTCGGCCGAGCTGCTCGAGCTGGTCACCGGCACCGCCACCGACGCTCCGCTGTGCATGACGTGCGGCACGAAGATGCGCCCGGCGGGTAGCTGCTACGTCTGCGAGGGCTGCGGCTCCACCAGCGGCTGCAGCTGAAATGACCATCTCCGCCGTGATCCCTATGCGGGTCTGAGCCAGGGCGACCATCGCGCCTCGGCGCAGTGGGTCTGACCATCGCCAGTGTCCCCCCGGAGCGCGTCCCCCCGGAGCGCGTCGCTCCGGGGGGACACGCGTCGAGGAAGCGTCTATGTCGTTCGAGGACACAGACCGCCCGAACTTCCGGCCGGTGTCGACGAGACGGTCCTGTGGCGGTACCTCGACCTGCCCGAGTTCCTGGCGGTCATCGAGGCTCGACCACTGCACTACACCCGCTCGGGACTACAGCCGCTCGGACCTCAAGGCGGGCCGATGGAAGGGCACGGCCGCGCAGTCGGGGGACCCAGCCAGCGCCGGAGCGCCTACGCGTCAGCGGTAGGGAGAGGGGTCCCTCCGAGCCACTGCCGCAGCTCCGCGGCCTGCTGTTCCAACCGTCGCTTCCCGGGGCACGGCAGCGTCTCCGTCGCGACCAGATGGAGGGTCGTCCCGTCCTCGAGCAGCAGCTGGACCCGCCGCAAGGACCCGAAGCCGGCCTGGCGGCCCACCATCACCCGGTCGATGTCTGAGCGCTGGAGCCGGCGGGTCTTCAGTCGGTTCCGCACCTCGAGTGATCCGTCGGCATGCGCGCGGACGCGGCTGAGCGCCGTCGCCGTGTTGTACCCGGTGATGCCCACCGCGAAGGCCACGAAGACAGCCGTGATGAGCGGGGGACCGCCGGTGGTCAGGACGAACACCACCAGGGCGACGCCTACTACGAGAGAGGCGCCGTAGAGGGCGGTGGAGAGGCGCGGTGGGCGCAGCTCGAGCACGACGTTCGGCGAGGTCACGGCGCTGATGATGCAGTGACCCCGGTCGGGGACGCTCGCTGGCGGCCACTTGCGCCCATGCGGGTGACCGACTCAGCGGGGAGCTTCCGTTCCTCCGCATCCCCGCAGGGAGTACGGCCGGGGCGATCCAGGGGACAGGCTCCCGGAGCCTCACCACCGGGCACTGTGGGGACCCGGCAGGGGACGTGACCCCCGGTGGCACACCGCCGAGTTCATCCGGCCCAGCTGAGGGCGTCGGACGACGGCACGCTGCCAGGGTTCGCGGGAGATGTTCTGTCCCGGGTGCTGACGAAGGTGCGGGTCATGACGGCACCTTGGGCACCGGCCGGCCTGACGAAACCCCGCACGGAGATCTGGGGCGGTTCGTCATGTGAGTCCTGCGGAAGTCACAGGCTCTGACATGGGTTCGCCAGAGCCGCTCGGTCGTCCGTCTGTTTCGAGCGCATGAAGACTTCGTGAACGAGGCCGTCGCGTATTCCGGTGCCGCCGCGCACCGTCCATGCTCTACCGAGCAGAGCCACCGGAGTGAAGGGAGCGAGACGTGCGTGAGTTCGTTGACGAGGTCGCCGTCTTGAGTCGGTGGCTGGGCCGGGACGTCGCCGCGGACCTGGGCGGAGTCGTCCCGCTCTGGAACGCATTCCGGTTCCGTGATGCGGCCGTGTTCGACGCCGACCTGTCGGAGTGCGCCGGCCGGCGATACCTCGTGCGCGGTGAATCCGTGCGCGAGTTCGTCCTCAGCCAGACCACGATCGACGAGGCGTACAGCGACCTGCACCGAGGCGACGCGCTGCCCGCCGTGGCGTAGCCGTACCGCTCCGGAGGAGCTTCCGCGCGGTTCTGTTGCTAGCGTCCGCCGCATGGCCGACCTGTCGAGAACCGCCCGCGTTGACGTCCTGGTCGAGGGGTACGTGCGCATGCCGCAGGTGGCAGGCACGGTCAGCCTCATCCGGGATGCCGACCGGGTCGTGATCGTCGACCCGGGCATGGTGGCCGACCGGGACCTCATCCTCCGCCCGCTGCGTGACCTCGGGGTGCGGCCCGAGGACGTCACCGACGTCGTCGTCAGCCACCACCACCTCGACCACACGCTCAACGTCGCGCTCTTCCCCGTGGTCCCGGTGCACGACTTCCAGTCGGTCATCGACGGGGACACGTTCACCCGTCGCGCCGCCGACGGTGTGCAGCTCGCGCCCAGCATCCGCCTGCTGGCCACGCCGGGGCACACTCCGCAGGACATCACCACGCTCGTCGGCACCCCGGATGACGTCGTCGCACTCACGCACCTGTGGTGGACCGAGGACGGGCCGGCCGACGACCCCTACAGCCATGACCGGGACCAGCTCCGGCAGCAGCGTGAGCGGGTGCTCGACCTGGCCACCCTGGTGGTCTGCGCCCACGGCGCGCCCTTCCGCCCGAGCTCCGCCACGCCTCGCTGAGCCGGCCGGCCCTCGGACGGGCCGGTGGGCGATGAGTTCCGCGGCGATCGCCGGTCTTCCTCTGCACGGGACCGATCGACGTCCTGCCCGCCTGCCTGCACCAGCGACGACCCGAGGAGACCGACCATGTCCGTCCAGCTGAACCCGTACCTGAACTTCCGGGACGACGCCCGCCAGGCGATGGAGTTCTACCAGTCCGTCTTCGGCGGGACCCTCGACGTGTCCACGTTCGAGGAGTTCGGGGCCGCGCAGGACCCAGCGGAGAAGGACCTGGTCATGCACGCCCAGCTGCGTGGTGACCACGGCGTCGTCTTCATGGCCTCGGACACGCCGCGCAGCATGGAGTTCCGGCGCGGCACGGACATGAACATGTCGCTCAGCGGTGATGACGAGGCACTGCTCCGGGGCTGGTTCGATCGGCTCTCCGACGGCGGCAGCGTCGCCATGCCGCTGGAGAAGGCCCCGTGGGGGGACGTCTTCGGGATGTGCGTCGACCGGTTCGGCGTCAACTGGCTGGTGAACGTCGCCGGTCGGGACGCCGGCGGCTGATCGACGCGCTCGAGCGGGGAACGCCGGAGATCCCGGCGTTCCCCGCTCGGCCGGTACCGCTCAGCGCCGGCCACAGGCCTTGAGGTCCACCCGCAGCTGCTGCCCCCGGTCGACGACCACCGGCACCGTCTGCCGAACCTGGCCGGCGACCTCGCAGGTCAGCGTCCAGTTCTCCACCAGCCCGGGCACCGACGAGGACTCCGCGTCGAACAGCGACGCGGTGAGCGTCCACGTCGGAGCCACGGAGGCGAAGTTGATCGCCCGGAGCACGTAGGTGCCCTGGGCCGGGTCCTGCAGCAGCACCCGCTCCTTCTCCCCGACGAAGTTGCCCGAGCCGCCCACCTGCTCCAGCGAGCCGTCGGCGTTCTTCCGGTACACCTCGAGGTCCATGTCGTCCGGCGTCGGCCAGTCGAGCACGATCTCGAACAGGTCGGCGTCCCGGTCGACGGTGAACTCGGAGTCGGTCGACTGCAGCGGCAGCGTCGTCCCGGTGAACGTCTCCTGCGCCACCGGCTCGGACGACACCGTCTCCACCTGCCGGTCCTTGACCACCGGACGGGTCGAGGGGTTGACGTGCCAGGTGAACCGGCCGTCGGGCCCGACCGTCATGGCCGTGTCCAGGGTGTCCTCGATCGACCCTGTCCAGGTCGGGGTGGCGACGGTCTTCCGCAGCCGCAGGGTCGCCCCGGCGGGCGCCTTGCCGGTGAGGACGGAGTGCGTCGCCGGGTTCACCGCGTTCTCCAGCGCCAGGAGGTACGCCTCCCGGTTCCCCCTGCCCGCGTGCTCGCCGGCGCCGAGGTACTCGTCGATCACCTGGGGAAACGGCGGGTGGAACTCGTCGGGCCCGATCTCGAAGGTGTAGCCGAAGCCGCCGGTGGCGTTGTACGACCAGTCCTCGGTGGAGCCGGTGGTGTCGTACAGCTCCCAGGCGTGCTGGCTGGTGTAGCCGTTCTGCGCGGCCATCGCGTCACCGAGCGCCTTGAGCGCGGCCTCGTCGTAGGGGTCGCCGAGCGGGATCCCCTCACTGGGCGGCACCTGGTCCGGGGCGACGCCGCCCGGCCGCAGCACCAGGTTGGAGAACGTGTGGTTGGTGATCAGCGTGGTCACGTGCCGGCCGCTGACCAGTTCGCGGATGTTCTGCGTCTCCGGCTCCGAGAACGCCGCCGCGCCCCGGTAGGTCGGGTCAGCGAACAGGTCGGAGGCGCCCGGCCCGCCCCAGTAGCCGCCGTAGTTGCGGTTGAGGTCCACGCCGGTGCCGTAGCCGCCGGGGCTGGTCAGGCTGCCGGCCCGGCAGGTGCCGTCGGGGGTGTCCTGACCGTCGACCAGGCGGCAGTTCTTCCGCTTGTAGGCGTTGCCGGGCGTGCCGAGGATCGTGCCGGTGCCGCCCTGGTCGACCTCGCGGAGGTCGACCAGGCCGCCGTCGGTGCGGGAGAGCTCGAAGCCGTCGACGTTGACGACCGGGACCACCACGACCCGGGACCGGTTCACCAGGTCGGTGATCCGCGGGTCGTTGCCGTAGTTCTCCACCAGGTCGACGGCGAACTCCATCGCGTGCTCGCCGGAGGGCCACTCGCGCGCGTGGTGAACGCCGAGCATCACGAACGTCGGCAGCCCGCGGTCCGGGCCGCGGACGTCCGCGCCGATCTCGACGCCGTGGATCTCCCGGCCGTCCAGCGACCGGTGGGGCAGCGTGATCAGCTCCACCAGGTCGGGGTGGTCGCGCTCGAGTGCGGCCATGTCGGCGTCGTAGTCGGCCAGCGTGCGGTAGGCGTCCCGGCCCGACGGCAGCGGCGAGGTGGTCGTGGCGGCGGCGTAGGCGGCGTTGACCCGGCTGTTCTCCGCCTCGCGGACCAGCAGGTCGGGGATGCGGACGGCGTAGGAGAGCCCGGCGGCGAGCAGCGCCGTGACGTCGGCGGGGGAGTGCAGCACCACCTCGACGTAGTCGTGGCCGGCGTGCTCGGTCAGGTCGAGACCGAGGGTCTGCAGCAGCCGCTTGTCCTCGCGGGTCGGGGTGTCGACGGTGACCAGCTGCGGCCGGAACTCCTCGGCCGTCAACTCCCCTCCCGTCGCCGCTGCGGGCGCAGCGGGTGCGGTCGCCGTGGTCACGGCGACGAGGACGGCGGTGCCGACCGCGCACAGCGCGGCACGTCTGCGGGGGGATCGGGGGTTCATAGCGCCTCTCCGGTGCGAGCAGGGTGCGTCGTGGTCTGAGCCAACGAGCACCCGCCCGGGAGGTCACGCTGCTGCCGGCACCACCGGTGGGGTGGGCAGCCGGGAGGGCCGTCCGGTCATGCGCCGCAGGGCGGCACCTCCGCGGCCGTCAGGGCCCAGGCCGGGAGCTCGGCGCGGAACGTGCCGCGCAGGGCCGGCGATCCGGTGACCCGCCAGTCCACCGGGCCGCCGACCTCGGGTTCGTGCTCGTGCCACTCGAACCGGTCGACCATCGCCGGCCGGGGCAGCTGCTGGTGCAGCTGCGGGTCGAGGAGCTGCCGCCACCAGACCTGCTTGACGGCCAGCTCGTCGCCCCGGGCGCGCCTCGGCCGTTGTAGCCGGCCAGCCTGGCGGCTGCGCCCACCCGGGGTCGCGGTCAGTCCGGCAGGTGGACGGCGGCTGGACGGCCCGGCGGCCGGCGCGGGAGGATGCCTCATGACGGAGAACCGCTACGCCATCGCGCTGGACCAGCTCGAAGGCGGTGTCCGGGTCGAGCCTGCCGAGCAGGTGGCCGAGCACCCCGAGCCGGGGCCGCCGCCGGCGGATGGCTGGAGCACCGATCCGCGGCCGTACGCCGGTGGCGCCGCGGGCGACGCCGACGGCGACTGACCGCTCGACGCCCGGGGTCAGACCCGGTCGTTCCTCTTGGTCCAGCCGAACGCAGCCGTGGCCAGGAACAGCACCAGGCCGATCATCAGCAGCCAGAACAGGCCCTCGACCACCGCACCGATGACGGCGAGCGCGAGCCAGACGACCAGCAGCAGTCCGAGCAGGCGCAGCAGCACGGGGCACTCCGGGGGGACGGCGGGACGGGCGTCGGCCAGCCTAGGCGACCCAGCGGGCCCGGCGGGCGTCGGAAAGGATGGGGGCATGCCCTTCTCCGCAGCCGACGACCGTTACGACTCCATGGCCTACCGGCGCACCGGCCGCAGCGGCCTGGACCTGCCGGTGATCAGCCTGGGGCTGTGGCACAACTTCGGGGACGACGTGCCCTTCGACCGGCAGCGCGACATCCTGCGCCGCGCCTTCGACCTGGGCATCACCCACTTCGACCTGGCCAACAACTACGGACCGCCCTACGGGTCTGCGGAGACCAACTTCGGCCGGCACCTCGGCGACGACTTCCGGCCCTACCGGGACGAGCTGGTCCTCAGCACCAAGGCCGGCTACGACATGTGGCCCGGTCCGTACGGCCAGGGCGGCGGGTCGCGGAAGTACCTGACCGCGAGCCTGGACCAGTCGCTGCGCCGCATGCGGCTGGACTACGTCGACATCTTCTACTCGCACCGGCCCGACCCGACGACGCCGCTCGAGGAGACGATGGGGGCGCTGGACGCCGCCGTCCGCTCCGGCAAGGCGCTGTACGCGGGCATCTCCTCCTACTCGCCCGGGGACACCGCCGAGGCCGCGGCGATCCTGGCCGATCTGGGGACGCCGCTGCTGATCCACCAGCCCTCGTACTCGATGCTCAACCGCTGGATCGAGCGCGACGGTCTGCTGGACACCCTGACCGACGTCGGCGCCGGCTGCATCGCGTTCTCCCCGCTGGCGCAGGGGATGCTCACCGACAAGTACCTGGGCGGCGTGCCCGAGGGCTCGCGGGCCAGCCAGGGGAAGTCGCTGTCGCCGGACTTCCTCACCGAGGAGGCGCTCGGCCACGTCCGTGCGCTGGACGAGCTGGCGCAGCGGCGCGGGCAGAGCCTGGCGCAGATGGCGCTGGCCTGGGCGTTGCGCGACGAGCAGGTGACGACGGTGCTCGTCGGCGCCAGCAGCGTCGGGCAGCTGGAGCAGAACGTCGGGGCGCTGGGGAACCTCGGCTTCTCCGACGACGAGCTGGCCGCGATCGACCAGCACGCCGTGGACAGCGGTATCGATCTCTGGGAAGGCCCGCGCACCGCCGGCTGACCGCCTGTGGATGACGGCAGCGGATCCGGTGCGCTTCTCTCTAGCATCCGCCGGGTGAGCCACCGTCTGGAAGTCGAGACATCCGTGCTGCACGACGCGGGCCGGTCCCTGCTGGTCGTCCACCAGGAGTTCGAGGGGGCACGGGACGTCGCCGACGTCGGTGGCGACGTGATCGCGCACGACCGGCTGCGGGACCGGCTGCACGAGTTCGCGACCAGCTGGGACAGCCGGCGGATCGAGATGGCCACCATGATCGAGGGGCTCGGGCAGGCCGCGAAGGACGCCGCGACCACCTACGAGCGGATCGAGTCCGAGCTGGTGGCGGCGATGGCGGGGGAGAAGTGAGCCGCCCGCGGGACTGGACGCCGCTGCGCCCGTCGGACCCGGTCGGCGGCGATCCCGCGGCGATCGCGCGCCTGGCCCAGCGGTACGCGGCCACCGCGGCGGCGATCAGCACGGCGGCCACCGCCCTGCGCGAGATCCACGACAGCACCACCGTCTGGGAGTCCGAGGCCGGCCGGGCCTTCCGCGACCGCACCACCGAGGTCGGCGACACGATCGTCCAGGCCAGGGAGCGCTACGAGCGGACGGCGGCGGCTCTGGCCGGCTACGCCACGACTCTGGACGGCATCCAGGCAGAGGCCGATCTCGTGCTGGCGAGAGCGAAGCGGGCCGAGGCGGCCCGCGATGCCGCGTGGCGGGCCCGGGAGCGCAACTCCGCGCTGAGCGAAGCCGATCCCGTGGCCGGCAGCCGGGCGCACGACGACGCGGCGGCGGCCACGGCCGACATCCACGCGGCCGGCGCGGACCTCCGGGAGCTGGAGGACGAGTGGCGGTCGGCCGGGAACGCCGCCGCCGACGCGATCGAGGAGGTCAACAGCGGGGACCGGCTCGAGGACGACGTCTGGGACGACCTCCTCGACGCGGTGCGCGTCATCACCGGCTGGGCAGGGGATCTGTCGGCCCTGCTGGGCGTGCTCTCCGTGGCCTTGAGCGTCATCCCCGCACTGCAGCCGTTCGCCGCCCTCCTGGCGGCCGCCGCACTGGTCCTCGGCCTGGTCTCCCTCGCCGGCAGCTCGGTGCTCCTGTTCCACGGCCGTGCCGCGCTGGGCGACGTCCTGCTGGGCGTCGTGAGCGTCGTGACCTTCGGCGCGGGGCGCGCGTTCGTGCTCGCTGGGCAGGCCGTGCGACAGGGTGCCCGAGGCCTCGCGAGGCCGGCGTTCATCCGGTCGCAGCGCGCCCGGGGCGCGAGCCCGCGGCAGGCGGACCGGATCGCCCTCACCGGCCGCGTCACCGGAGGGGGCCGGCCGGCGAAGGCGAACACCACTCGTGCCGTCAGCGGCTCGGGCTGCTGGCCCACCAGGTCGGAGTGGGCCTCGGCGTACCGCCCGTCGTCGATCCACACGCCCCCCGCGACCGGCAGGGCGCCGGAGTTCCCGGCCGGCACCGACTGCCTTCCCGAGGTCGCGGCGGCCCTACGGCGGGCGCGCTACGCGGACACCGGGGCGCAGGTGTCGGGCGTCGCAGGTCTGGGCGTGAGCAGTGCACAGCTGACCATCCCGGAGGGACCGCCGCGTCCGCCGGTCTCCCGCGACCGGTGAACGGCTCCGATCCGCGGCTCGTGCTCCTGGCCGGCAGGCGGGCTCTGCGGCGGGCTGCGCTGTGACGGCGCACGTGTCGCAGGCGGCCGCGGGGGTTGCCCCGAGGGACTTCACCTTCCTCGTGCCGAACGACTGGGCGCGGGTGCGGGTGGACGACCGGGCCCACTGCGAGGACGACGTCCGGCAGATCGCCCGGGTGGTGACCAGGGGCCGGCCCGACCGGCACTCCCTCTACCCGCAGGTGGTCCGTCTCCTGCACGACACCGTGGAGTCCCACACGCGGGAGTACGCGGTCGAGATCTACCTGTCCCTGCTGCAGAGCGGGGGACTGCCGATCGCCTGTTCGATGGTGGTCGACGTGGTCTCTTCGCGGCAGGTGGGGGCGGGCACCGACGGGGGGCTGGCCGCGTTCCTCGCGACGGCCGGCGCGGGCGACGCGGAGGTGCTGGAACTGATGTCCGGTCTCGTACCGCGGGTGCGGCGCCGACGCACCGCGACCGTTCCCGGTACGACCGAGGCCGTGGAGACCGAAGTGCTGCAGTACCGCTATCCGATCGCCGGTGGAGGGTTCGTCCTGCTGACGTTCGCCACGCCCCAGCTGCAGCTGCTGGAACCGCTCACCGCTCTGTTCGACGCGGTGGCCGGCTCCTTCCGGTGGCTCCCGTGACCGGGCCGATCCGGGACTGGGCCTACGACGTCGAGCCACCGGACGACGGCTGGATCTGGGTGCCCGACCCGGAGGAGGACCTCGCGGCCTGGGCGCAGGCGGCGTGCGCCGACCTGTTCGTCACCGGACCGGCGGAGGTCGAACTCGCCGACCAGCTGCGCTCCGTCGCACGCCGGCTGCGGGAGCGAGCCCCCGACACCGGCGCGTTGTGGATCCCCGACCCGGTGTACGGGGTGCTCGCCACGCTGGTCACCGACCGCGTCAGGGTCGCGGGGACACCGGAGGAACTGGTCGCGGAGTACCGGTTCGCGGCCGATCCGGGGCTGGCGCCGCCCCAGGTGGCGATCGTGCAGCTGCCGGCCGGGCCCGCGGTGCGCGTCCGTCGCCTGGAGACCGTCGCCAACGGACTGGGTGCGGAGCAGCTGATCGAGACGGTGACGCACCTGGTGCTGCCGCCGGGGATCGTGGACGTCGACGACGCCCCGACCGCCATCGAGCTCGTCGTGACGTGGACGCTCCTGCAGGAAGGCGACGAGTTCGCGCAGATGGCCGCCGAGGCCGCCGGGCGGCTCCGCATCGTGCCCGGCTGATGGCGCCCACGACCTGATCCGCCTCCGCCCCACCGCGTATCTCACCCCGACGGGGGATGTGCCGCGGGACCAGGCGTGTCGATGCCTGCGGCGTGAGCACAATCGCGACCGCCCGCCAGGGCAGCGGCCTCCCCACGCCCGCCGGCGGCTACACCGCGGCGGGCCTCGGGCGGCCGACCGGAGCGCGCGACGCCGTCCCCGCGCCGGAGAGCACCCTGCGGCTGGCCGTGGTCCGGACCGTGGCCGTGGCCGCCGTCCTGGCCACCGGCGGCTACCTGACCTGGCGCCTGTTCAGCACCCTGCCGGAGGGCCCGGCACTGTGGATCGGCGTGCCCTTCCTGGCGCTGGAGCTCTACGGCGGCATCGGCCTCGTGCTGTTCGTGATGACGACGTGGAACGTGGCGCCGGCCACCGTCCCGCCGCCGCGGCCGGGCCCCGCCCCGTCGGTCACCGTCCTCGTCGCCACCTACAACGAGCACCTCGACGTGCTGCTGCCCACGGTCGCCGCCTGCCTGGCCATGGCCGGCGACCACGAGACCTGGGTGCTGGACGACGGCGACCGGCTCGAGGTGGAGGAGATGGTCACCGCCCTGGGCGCGCGCTACGTCAGCCGCGCGGAGCACGACCACGCCAAGGCCGGCAACCTCAACCACGCGCTGGGGCTGGTGCAGACGGAGCTGGTGGCGGTGTTCGACGCCGACCACGTGCCCGAGCCGGAGTTCCTGACCCGCACGGTGCCCTACTTCGCCGACGACCGGCTCGCCCTGGTGCAGACCCCGCAGCACTTCTACAACACGACGTCCTTCGAGCACCTGCGCCCGGACGTCGACCTGCACGAGGAGTCGCTGTTCTACCGGGTCATCCAGCCGGGCAAGCACCACGCCGGGGCGGCCTTCTGGTGCGGCACCAACGCCGTCCTGCGTGCCAGTGCGCTCCGGGAGATCGGCGGCGTGGCCACGGAGTCGCTCACCGAGGACTTCCACACCACCATGAAGCTGCACCGCGCCGGCTGGCGGAGCGCCTACCACAACGAGGTGCTCGCCCGGGGCCTGGCGGCCGGCAGCCCGGACGCCTTCTACGCCCAGCGGCGCCGCTGGGGCCGGGGCGCCATGCAGGTCATCCAGCACGACAACCCGCTCACCGCCACCGGGCTCACCCTGCGGCAGCGGCTGGGCTACCTCTACTCGCTGTCGGCGTGGTTCGACTCGTGGCGGACCCTGGGCATGGCGCTCGTGCCGGTGGCCGTGCTGGTCACCGGGCTGTTCCCGGTGGAGGCGTCGCCGGCGCAGTTCGCGCTCATGGCCGGCGTACCGTACCTGCTGCAACAGGTCGCCCTCACTCTGCTGTCGCGCGGGTTCGCCTCGGCCCGGTTCTCCCTGCTGTTCGAGGTGGTGCGGCTGCCGTCCAACCTCGCCGCCACACTGACGCTGGTCCGGCGCGGCACCGGCCGGTTCGCGGTCACCGCCAAGGGGCGCACCGGTGAGGCGCGCACCCGCGCCCGGGTGCCGCGGCTGCTTCTCGTGCTGGCCGCGGTCCTCGTCGGCGGCCTCCTGTACACGGCGGCCAGCACCGTCGGCTGGACCCCGACCCGGCACGGGCCCGGCGCCATGACGCTGATCCCGGTGTTCTGGGCGGTGGTCACCCTCGGTTTCGTGCTGGCCGCGATCCGGCGGATCCGTGACCCCCGGTTCTCGGCCGAGCGACGGGAGGGCCACCGGTTCCCCGCCACCATGCAGGCCGTCATCGACGGCGTCCCCGCCCGGCTGGTCGACGTCTCCCTCGGCGGCGCGCAGGTGCGGGCCCGGGGGGCCGGCGCCACCGTCGGGGCGGAGGTCGAGCTGGCCATCCGGGTGCCCGACCGGGCGGCGCACGTGGTTTTCCGGGCCACGGTCCGCTCCCGGCAGGGCGACGTCCACCGGCTGCAGTTCACCGGACGGCAGTGGGCCGAGCTGGCCGCGCTCTCGGCGACGGCGTTCGGTGCCGGTGCCGCCCGCTGGGCGGCGGCCGCCGAGGTCACCCCGTCCACCGTGCCGGCGCCGAGTACCCGTGCCCGGGCCGCCGACGGGCGCGCGGACGCGGTGGCGGCTGCCGTGCACAGCCCGTTCGTCTCCTCGGCCGGGCTCCCGCCGCGAGCGGCGACACCGAGCCGATCCCGCGGCTGACGTCGGAGCTCGAGCGAGCACTGGCCGGCGCCGGGAGCTGCCCCCGCCGCCTCGCCACGGTCGGCCGGAGGCGGCAGGCTGGTACCGACCATCCCCGAGGGAGAGGACGGCCCCACCATGGTGGCGCGCTACGAGTACAAGGTCGAGGAGCTCCGCGAGGGGCTGGTCGGCGGCAAGATGTCCGGCGGCAAGCTGGAGAAGGTGCTCAACCAGCACGCCCGCGAGGGCTGGCAGCTCAAGGCGATCACCTCCGTCGAGGTGAAGGGCCGCATCGGCCCCGGTGGCGTCGACGGCGTGCTGGTCACCTTCGAGCGCCCGGTGGTGTGACGCTGCACTCTCTGAGCGCCGATCGCCGGCTGGCCGAGCACCGGGACGGCGTGGAGCCGGGAGAGGCGCTGGGCTGGTTCCGCGCCCTCCCGCCGGTCGGCCCCGATCAGATGATCGGCCGCTGGCGGGGGAGCGGGCTGCCCACCGGCTCGCCGCTGGACGGGCTGCTGGAGTCCTACGGCTGGTACGGCAAGGAGTTCGTCGACGCCGAGACCGTGCACCCGCTGCTGTTCGGCACCCGGTCCGGGCCGCGACCGGTGGATCCGGCGCTGATCCCGGTGAGCGTGCTGCGGGACCGGCCCGGCCTGGCGCACTCGCGGGCCGCCCGGCTGGCGTTCAGAACGGTCCGCCCGCTGCTCACCACCACGAAGCCGAAGGCGCGGCTGCGCGCGGTGGAGCACCACGGCATCCTCACCGCGGCGATGGTCTACGACGCGCTGCCGATCATCGACGTCTTCAAGCAGGTGTCCCTGGACGTCCGCCTCGGCCTGATGGACCTGCGTGGCCTGCCCGACCCGTTCTTCTTCGTGCTCAGGCGGGAGAGCTGACGCCGAGCTCGGCGAGCAGCCCGCGGATTCGCCGCTCGATCTCGTCGCGGATCGGCCGGACCGACTCGACGCCCTTGCCGGCCGGGTCGTCCAGCTGCCAGTCGAGGTAGCGCGTCCCGGGAAAGACCGGGCACGCGTCCCTGCAACCCATGGTGATGACGACGTCGGAGGCCTCCACGGCGTCGGCCGTGAGCACCTTCGGCCGCTGGTCGGAGATGTCGATGCCCACCTCGGCCATCGCGTCGACCGCGGCGGGGTTGACCCGTTCGCCGGGCTGCGATCCGGCCGAGCGGACCTCCACGGCGTCGCCGGCCAGGTGTCGCAGCCAGCCGGCGGCCATCTGCGAGCGGCCGGCGTTGTGCACGCAGACGAACAGGACGGACGGGGTCATCGGGTGCTCCGGATCGCGGCGGGGACGCCTGCGTCGCCGGGGAACCAGCGGCGGGCGGCCCACAGCGAGACGTAGACCAGACCGACGAGGACGGGCACCTCGATCAGCGGCCCGACGACGCCGGCCAGGGCCTGCCCGCTGGTGACACCGAAGGTCCCGATGGCGACGGCGATCGCCAGCTCGAAGTTGTTGCCGGCGGCGGTGAACGCCAGCGTCGCCGTCTTGGCGTAGCCGAGACCGAGCCGCATGCCGAGCAGGAAGGAGCTGCCGAACATCAGCGCGAAGTACGCCAGCAGCGGCAGTGCGATCCGGGCGACGTCCCACGGCTGCGAGGTGATGGCCGCACCCTGCAGCGCGAAGAGCATGACGATGGTGAACAGCAGCCCGTAGAGCGCGATGGGGCCGATGCGGGGGAGGAACCGCTGCTCGTACCAGGCGCGGCCGTTGCGGCGCTCGCCCAGCGTGCGGGTGAGGAAACCGGCCAGCAGCGGGATGCCGAGGAACACCAGCACCGAGGCCACGATGGCCCAGACGCTGAACTCCGCCGACGTCGTCGACAGGCCCAGCCAGCCGGGCAGCACCTGCAGGTAGAACCAGCCCAGCGCGGCGAAGGCGGCGATCTGGAACACCGAGTTGATCGCGACCAGGACGGCGGCGGCCTCCCGGTCCCCGCAGGACAGGTCGTTCCAGATCAGCACCATCGCGATGCAGCGGGCCAGGCCCACGATGATCAGGCCGGTGCGGTACTCGGGCAGGTCGGGCAGCAGCAACCAGGCCAGGGCGAACATCAGCGCCGGACCGACCAGCCAGTTGAGCACCAGGCTGGCCGCGAGCAGCTTCCGGTCGCCGGTGACCCGGTCGAGCTCGGAGTACCGCACCTTGGCCAGCACCGGGTACATCATCAGCAGCAGCCCGATGGCGATGGGCAGGCTGATGCCGCCGACCTCGACGGCGCCCAGGGCGTCGTCCAGCCCCGGGACCCAGCGGCCCAGGGCCAGGCCGAGCGCCATGGCGGCGAGGATCCAGACCGGGAGGAACCGGTCGAGGGTGGAGAGCCTCTGCAGGACCGGGGCGTCGGCCGGGACATCGGTGCGCGCGGTCTCCCGGACGGCGTCGCTCATGCCGGCACCGCTGTATCGAAGAGGCTGGCGACCGCGCTGAGCGCGGCGGGCCGGACGGCGTAGTAGACCCACACCCCGCGCTTCTCCCGGTCCAGCAGCCCGGCCGAGTGCAGCACCTTGAGGTGGTGGCTGATCGTGGCCTGCGTCAGGTCGAAGGCGTCGTTGAGGTCGCAGACGCACGCCTCGCCGCTCGGGCTGGAGGCGATCAGGCTGACCAGGCGCAGTCGCACCGGGTCGGCCAGCGCCTTGAGCAGCGGGGCCACCTGCTCGGCCTGCTCGGCGGACATCGCCGTGCCGGACAGCGGCGTGCAGCACGCCAGGCCGGGCTCGCTCATCGTCGTCTCCTCGATCGCGGACATCGCCGTCAATCATAACGACGAACATCGTATTGACAAGCATCTATACGTGGTGGCACGGTCCTAGGACATCGACAACCGTCGATGTCCGCTCTCAGGAGGTTCCCCATGTCCCGTGTCCAGCTCGCGCTGCGCGTCGCCGACCTCGACGCCGCCGTCGACTTCTACTCGCGCCTCTTCGACGCCGTCCCCGCCAAGCGCCGTCCCGGCTACGCCAACTTCGCCATCGCCGAACCGCCGCTGAAGCTCGTCCTGCTCGAGGGCGCGGCCGGCGAGGCGACCCGCATGGACCACCTCGGCGTCGAGGTGCCCTCCACCGACGAGGTCACCGCGGCGACCAACCGGCTCGCGGACGCCGGCCTGGCGACGCGGGTCGAGGACAACACCACCTGTTGCTACGCCGTCCAGGACAAGGTGTGGGTGACCGGCCCCGGCGGTGAGCCGTGGGAGGTCTACACCGTCACCGGGGACGCGCGCCCCGACCTCGAGGGGAAGACCGCGGCGGAGCTCTCCGCCGTGGCGGGTGACGGGACCTGTTGCTGACCGGCCGAGCGTGTGCGCTGGTGTGCAGTTCTGGGCCCAGAACTGCGCATCGGCGCACACCGTCGGCTCTCTGGCATCGTTCCCACGCGTGGATCTCGACGAGACGGCCGGCGAGCTGTACCAGGTCCCGCCCGAGGAGTTCGTCGCCGTCCGCGCCGCCCGACAGGACGAGGCCAAGGCGGTGGGGGACCGGGCGCTGGCCAAGGCGATCGGCGCGCTGCCCAAGCCGTCCACCGCGGCCTGGGTGTGCAACCTGCTCGTGCGCGCCCACCGCGCGGAGATCGATGGCCTGGTCGAGCTGGGAGACCTGCTCCGCGACGCCCAGCAGAACCTGGCCGGCGACGAGCTCAAGGCCTTGAACCGGCAGCGGGCCCAGCTGCTCACCGCGCTCACCCGGCAGGCCGGCGCGCTCGCACGCGTTCGCGGGCACGTGGTGAGCACGACCATCGCCGGGCAGGTGGAGGAGACGCTGCGCGCCGCGATGAGCGACCCCGAGGCGGGGGAGGCGCTGCTCGGCGGCCGGCTCACCTCCGCGATGTCCTACAGCGGGCTGGGCGGGGCCACCGGTCGCCCGGAGCTCCGCCTCGTCCCGCCGGCCGAGCCGGCTGCGAGACCCGCCCGGGCGTCGTCGCAACCCGCGGTCCGGAAGGGGCCGGACCCGGAAGCGGCGGCCGACCGTCGCCGCCGCGAGCAGGAGGAGCGCCGCCGGGCCGCCGAGGAGAGGCGCCGCCGCGAGCTGTCGACGGCCCAGCAGGCGGCCGAGGAGGCGAGGGTGGTGGCGGAGGAGGCGCAGGTCGCCCTCGCGGAGCACCGCCGCGCCACCGAGCAGCTGGCCACCCGCCGGGCGGAGCTGCAGGCACGCGCCGAGGCGCTGGCCGGCCAGCTGGCCGAGGCCGAGCGGGAGGCCGGCGCCGCGGTCGCAGCGCTGAAGCGCGAGGAGCGGCGCCGGACGGCGGCCGAGCGGGAGGCCGCGGATGCGGCCGCGGCCCACGACGCCGCCGTCGCGCGCGTGGCGGAGCTCGCCGCCGGCGACTGACTCAGGCGCAGGACGGGCCGTCCTCCTGCGGACGGGCGATCGGCTCCGTCGGTGGGGTCTCCCGGCCCACCTCGGCGCGGTCCGCGTCCACCGTCCGGCCGAACTCCTGCGCCGCCCACACCGACCCGTCGGACGCGCAGTAGACGCCCACCCCGAGCCGGTTCCAGCCGGGGTTCAGCACGTTGGCCCGGTGACCGTCCGAACGCATCCAGCCCGCGTGGGCGACGCCGGCCGGCACCGGACCGGAGGCGGTGAAGACGTTCTCGCCCAGCCCGGTGAAGCCGGCCAGCTCCTCGCGGCCGAGCACCGCGCGGACGTCCTGGTGCTCCAGCACCCCGCGCTCGGCCATGGCGACGCTCCAGTCGCGGGCGACGCCGGCCAGCGCACCGTTCCACTCGACGGGTTCCAGGCCGCGTGCGCGGCGTTCGTCGTTGACCCGGTCGAAGATGTCCCGCGCGATGCGCTCCTCGATGCCGGCGTCCGTCCCGGGAGGGGACTGCGGGGCCGGCGCGGTCGCCGTGGCCAGCACGCTCGACGAACCGTCCACCACCACGCAGCCGGTCACCGACAGCGCCACGGCGAGCAGGCCCCCGGCGAGCGCGCGGAAGGTCCTGCACCGAACGGCCACGGGCGTGCGGTACCCGCGTCCCGCGCCGGCACTCGGCGCGGACCGGCCGAGCTGCGGGCGCCTCCCCGCCGACCTAGCGTGACGCCATGACGGAGCAGCGTGCACGGATCGCGATCGTCACCGGATCGGAGTCGGGCATCGGGCGGGCCACCGCCGTCGCCCTGGCCGAGCAGGGCTGCGACATCGGCATCACCTGGTACCGCGACCGCGACGCCGGCGAGGCCACCGCCGAGGAGGTGCGGGCCCTCGGCCGGCGCGCCGAGCTCCGCCACCTGGACCTGACCCGCCTCCCCGAGGCCGCGGCCGTCGTCGACGAGCTGGCCGACGCGCTCGGCGGTGTCGACGTCCTGGTCAACGACGCCGGGACCGGGCACCTGACCCCGCTGCTCGACCTGGACTTCGCCACCTGGCGCGAGGTGCTGACCACCGACCTCGACGGGGCGTTCCTCTGCCTGCAGCGCGCGGCCCGGCGCATGGTGGAGGCCGGCATCGGTGGCCGGATCGTGAACATCACCAGCGTGCACGAACACGCGCCCCGCGTCGGCGCCGCCGGATACTGCGCCGCCAAGGGCGGGCTCGGCCTGCTCACCAAGGTCGCCGCCCTCGAGCTGGCCGGGCACGGGATCACGGTCAACTCCGTGGCACCGGGGGAGATCGCCACCCCGATGACCGGGCAGGAGGACGAGGACCCCACCGCATCCGGCCACGAGCGGCCCGGGGTCCCGCTGGGCCGGCCGGGGGACGCCCGCGAGGTCGCCGCCGTCATCGCCTTCCTCGCCTCGCCGGCGGCCGGCTACGTCACCGGCGCGTCGTGGACCGTCGACGGCGGCATGCTGCAGATGGGTCCGATGGCCGGCTCGCACCTGGACGGCGACGACTGGCGCCGCGGATGAGGCCGGCGGTCCGGCCATGACCGACATCGGGGCCACTCTCGGCGCGGAGGAGGAGTTCCACCTCGTCGACCCCGACACGTTCGCTCTGACCCCCAGCCCCGGGCTGGTCGGTGCCGCGCTGCGGCACGAGCTCGGCGAACAGGTGCACCCGGAGATCACCACGACGCAGCTGGAGACGGCGACGGGTGTCTGCCGCACGCTGGCCGAGCTGCGCGCCGAGCTCCAGGCGACCCGGGCGCAGGCGCGGACCGCGGCCGCCGACGCCGGGGTGACGCTGTTGCCGGCATCGACGCACCCGTCCGCCGGCTGGCGGGAGCAGGTCATCACCCCCGGCCCGCGCTACGTGGCGATGGTCGAGCGCTGGGCCGGGCTCGCGCAACGGCAGGACATCTGCGGCTGCCACGTGCACGTGGGCGTCCCCGACCTGGACACGGCGGTCGCCGTCCTGGACCGGGTGCGCCCCTACCTGCCGGTGCTGCTGGCGATGACCGGCAGCTCACCGTTCCACGACGGCGCCGACACCGGCTACGAGAGCTACCGGACGCTGTGGTGGGGGCGCTGGCCGCACACCGGGATGCCCGAGGCGATCGGAACGGCGGACCGCTACCAGGAGGTCGTCGACGGGCTGGTCACCGCGGGCGTCATCGGGGACGCCTCCCACCTCTACTGGGACGTGCGCCCGTCGTCCCACCTGCCCACCCTGGAGTTCCGGCTGGCCGACCTGTGCACCGACCTGGACGACGCCGTCCTGCACGCCGCGCTGGTCCGCTCGCTGGTGCGGGTGCTCGCCGCCCGCGCGCAGCGCGACGAGCCCGTGCCACCGGTCCGCGCCGAACTGCTGCGCGCCGCCCGTTGGCGCGCCGCGCGCGACGGCATCGGTGGCCGGCTGTTCGATCCTGTCGCCGGGGTGCTCGTCGACGCGCGCACCGCCGTCGAGGGGCTGGTGGCCGAGCTCGCCGACGACCTCGCTGACCGGGGCGAGGAGGACGAGGTGCGCCGCCTGGTGCGGCAGCTGTTCGGCCGGGGTACCTCTGCGGCGCGCCAGCGCGCGGTCTGGCAGCGCACCGGTGACCTGCGGGAGGTTGCCGCCGCGATCGTCCGGGAAGGCAGCACCCATGGCTGACTCGATTGCTGCACAGATCCAGGACCTGGCCCGGCCGCTGCGGACGCCGGACGACCTCGACCCGCTGCTCGAGCGGATCGGCGACGCCCGGGTCGTGGCGATCGGGGAGGCCAGCCACGGCACGCACGAGTACTACGCCTGGCGGGCCGCCCTGACCAGGCGGCTGATCGAGGAGCAGGGGTTCACGCTCGTCGCCGTCGAGGGCGACTGGCCCGACTGCTACCGGGTCGACCGCAGCGTGCGGCTGCGCCCCGGCGCCGCCGAGGACCCGCGGGACGCGCTCGACGCCTTCTCCCGGTGGCCCACCTGGATGTGGGCCAACGACGACGTCGTCGAGTTCTGCCGCTGGCTGCGCGACCGCAACGCCGGCCGGCCCGAGGAGGATCGCGTCGGCTTCTACGGCATCGACGTGTACAGCCTCTGGGACTCGATGCACGCACTGCTCGACTGGCTGGCCGAGCACGAGCCCGGGCACGTCGACCAGGCCAAGCGGGCGCTGGCCTGCTTCGAGCCGTTCGGGGAGGACGGCGCCGAGTACGCGTTCGCCAGCCGGTTCGCCCCCACGTCCTGTGAGCAGGCGGCCGTGGACCTGTTGCGCTCGCTGTGCGAGCAGCGGGGCCGCGTGGAGGCCGGGATCGACGCCGACGCGCGGTTCTCCGCCGAGCAGAACGCGGCGGTCGTGGTGGACGCCGAGCGGTACTACCGGGCGATGATCCGCGGCTCGGCCGAGTCGTGGAACGTCCGCGACGAGCACATGGTGGACACCCTCGACCGGCTGCTCGACCGCAGCGACGGCGGGCCCCACCCGCACCGGGCCGTCGTCTGGGAGCACAACACCCACATCGGCGACGCCCGCGCCACCGACATGGCCGGCGCCGGGATGACCAACGTCGGTCAGCTGCTGCGCGAGCGGCACGGCACCGACGACGTCGTCCTCGTCGGGTTCGGCGGGTACCGCGGCGGGGTGATCGCGGGGGCGGAGTGGGGTGCGCAGATGGCCCGCATGCCGGTACCGCCGGCGCGCGCGGGCAGCGTGGAGGCGCGCATCCACGAGGCCGTGGGCCGCGACGCGCTGTTCGTCTTCCCCCGCGGCGAGCGGCCGGAATGGCTGCACCGGCGGCTGGACCACCGGGCGATCGGCGTGGTGTACCGGCCCGAGCGGGAGCGGTGGGGCAACTACGTCCCGACGGTCCTCGGGGAGCGGTACGACGCCTTCCTGCACCTCGAGGACACCACCCCGCTCCAGCCCCTCCACCTCGAGCGCGCCGACGAGCACGTCCCCGCCGGCGCGTACGGGCAGTGACCGTGCGGGGGCACGCCTCGTCCGGCCGTCTCGACAGCCGGCCGACGGCCACGCCCACCGGCGCGGCGTGGCCGCCCGGGGTCCACGAACTCGACCTCGGCGGGGGAGCGGAGGTGCTGCTCGCCGTCCCGCCGGGCGAGCCGGTCCCGCGGCCGCTGCTGGTGTTCTTCCACGGCGCGGGCGGGAATCCGGCGCAGAGCCTGGCTGCGCTGGGGCGCACGGTCACCGACCGGGGGGTGCTGGTGCTGGCGCCGCAGTCCGGTGCGGCGACCTGGGACCTGCTCGCCGGCCGGCTGGGCCGCGACGTCGCCGTCCTCGACGCCGCCCTCGCGCAGGTGGCCGAACGGGTGCCGGTCACCCGCTGTGCGATCGGCGGGTTCTCCGACGGCGCCTCCTACGCGCTGTCCCTGGGCCCGGCCAACGGCGACCTGTTCGACGCCGTCCTCGGGTTCTCCCCGGGGTTCGCCTCCCCGCCGGCCACCGTCGGCCGGCCGCGGCTGTGGATCACGCACGGCATCGACGACCGGGTGCTCCCGGTGGACCGCTGCGGCCGCCGGCTGACCACCGCGTTCGGCGACGCGGGTTACGACGTCAGCTACGACGAGTTCGACGGCGGGCACGTGGTGCGCCCGGAAGGGGTCGCCGACGCTCTCGGGTGGTGGCTCGGGGACGACGGCTGAGCGGACTCAGATCGACCGGGTGTCGCCGCTGCGGTCGGTGTAGGCCTGGTGCACCCGCCCGTCGAGCGCGACGTCGACCTCAGGCCGAATCGCGGTGGGTGACGTCCTCGTTCGCGGGGTCGGTGTCCTTGGGGCCGCCGGTCTTGGAGACCTCCCACCGCGGCCCGAGCTGCTCCAGGGCCAGGCGGCCGTAGACCTGCTGCTGGGTGGCCACCCGCTCGGCGCGGCCACGGCCCAGGAAGCTGACCATCCAGTGCAGCACCGTGGTGATGCGGCTCTTGAAGCCGACGATGTACATGAGGTGCACGACCAGCCACAGGACCCAGGCGAAGAATCCGCTGAACTTCAGCTTGCCGACGTCGGCGACCGCGGAGAACCGGGAGATCGTCGCCATCGATCCCTTGTCGAAGTAGTGGAACGGCGGCTGGGCCGGCGTGCCGGCCACCCGGCGCTCGATCGCCTCAGCCGCGTAGCGGCCGCCCTGGATCGCGACCTGCGCGACACCGGGCAGCTTGCCCAGCGCCATCATGTCGCCGACGACGTGGATCTCGGGGTGCCCGGGCAGCGTGAGGTCCGGCTGCACGGAGATGCGGCCCGCGCGGTCGACCTCGGCGCCGGTCTGCTCACCCAGGATCCGGCCGAGCTCGCTGGCCTGCACCCCGGCCGCCCAGATCTTGGTCGCCGCCTGGATCCGCCGGGTCTGCCCGTCGGCGTCCTTGACGTCGAGGCCGTCGGCGTCGACGTCCGTGACCATCGCCCCGAGCTGCACGTCGACGCCGATCTCGTTGAGCTGGCGGCGGGCGCGGTCCCCGAGCTTCTGGCCGAAGGACGGCAGCACCGCCGGAGCGGCGTCGAGCAGGATGATGCGGGCGCAGGAGGGGTCGATGTTCCGGAAGTCGCGACGCAGCGTGCGGCGGGCGAGCTCGGCGATCTGGCCGGCCATCTCCACACCCGTGGGCCCGGCCCCGACGACCACGAAGGTCATCAGCCGGTCGATCTCGTCGGGGTCGGTGGCGATCTCCGCCAGCTCGAAGGCGCCGAAGATGCGGCCGCGCAGCTCCAGGGCGTCGTCGATGCTCTTCATGCCCGGCGCGAACTCGGCGAACTGGTCGTTGCCGAAGTACGACTGACCGGCACCGGCGGCCACGATCAGCTCGTCGTAGGGATGGACGAGGGTCCGGCCGAGGATCTCGGAGGTGACCGTGCGGGCGGCCACGTCGATCTCGGTGACCTCGCCGAGCGCCACCCGGGCGTTCTTCTGCCGGCGCAGGATCTCGCGGGTAGCCGGGGCGATCTCGCCCTCGGACAGGATGCCGGTGGCCACCTGGTAGAGCAGCGGCTGGAACAGGTGCTGGGCGGTCTTGCTGACCAGGGTGATGGCCACCGGCGCCTTCTTCAGCGCCTGGGCGGCGAACAGGCCCCCGAAGCCCGAGCCGATGATGACGACGCGCGGCCGACCGCCGGGGGAGTCGCTGGTGGCGGGTGCCTGCGCCGGTGATGTCGTCATGATGATCGATCCTTCCACTTCGGCCCGTCCCGCTCGCGCACGGCCACCGTGGCGAAGCAGGGCGCACGCGCTGGTGGCACTGCGTTCGCGGAGTGCCGGCCGGGCCGGTAGACCCGTCGGGGTGCCGCCTTCGGTCTCCGTCGTTCTCGTGCCCGGTCTGGGCCTGGATGAACGTTCCTCACGCAGGTTGCGCGAAGAACTTGCCGCCACCGTCGTCCCGCTCCCCGGCATGGGGCTGGCGGAGCCGGTCCCGGCGGTCGACGAGCTCGCCGCCCGGCTGGTGAGCGCGCTGCCGGCCGGCCCGGTCGTGCTGGTCGGGCACTCGCAGAGCTGCCAGGTCGTCGCCGCGGCCGCCACCGACCCCCGCGTCGCCGGCATCGTGCTGTGCGGCCCGACGACGGATCCGCGGATGCGCCGGTTCCGCGTGCTGGCGTGGCGCTGGCTGCGCACCGCCGTCGCCGAGCCGTGGTGGCAGGTGCCGCTGGTCCTGCGGCAGTGGCTGCACACCGGCCCGCGCGCCATGACGGCGCTGTGGCGCACCGCCTCACCCGACCCCATCCACGCCCGGTTGCACGGGCTGCGGGTGCCGGTGGTCGTCGTGCGGGGCACGCGCGACGCGCTGTGCCCGGCCGACTGGGTGCAGCAGGTGGCGGCGGCCGCCCCGCAGGGCCGCCTGGTCGAGCTGCCGGGAGCGGTGCACATGAGCGTGCAGACCCACCCCCGCGAGGTGGCGGCCGTGGTCCGGTCGCTCTGACGTCGGCGTCGAGGGGCCCGTGAGTGATCGGTTGTCCGTCAACGGCCGTACAGCTGGCCTATTGCCGCTGCCGGCACTCGCCCTGATGGCGGCCTCAGAGACAGGGCGCTGACGGAACGATGTGCGCAAACGGGCAGTTCTCAAGCCTTGGGTTCAAGGAGTCGACGCAACACCTCGATGAGACGGGGTGGTGTCGATGGGAGCAACGGGACATGTACCGCTGCCGCAGGAGGTGCGTCGGCGGTTCTGGCAGCTGATCGCCGCGGGATCCTCGACCGAGGACGCCTCGGCAGCCGTCGGGGTCACCGGCAGCACCGGGCGGCGATGGTTCGTCGAGGCCGGCGGCATACCCCCTGTGCAGCTGGCCGAGCCCAACGGCCGCTATCTGTCCGTCAGTGAGCGTGAGGAGATCGCGCTGGATCGGGCGGCCGGTCTGGGCGTCCGCGAGATCGCCCGGCGGTTGGAGCGCAGCCCCTCGACGATCAGCCGGGAACTCGCTCGCGGCTGTCTGACGCGCCGTCCGGCCGGCCGCTACAAGGCATCGGTCGCCCAGGCCCGCGCCGAGGCCCGGGCGCGCCGGCCCAAGCCGGCCAAGCTGACCCAGCATCCGGTGCTGCGCGACTGGGTGGCCGACAAGCTCGAGCACCTGCAGTGGAGCCCGGAGCAGATCAGTCATCGGCTGCGGCTGGCGTTCCCCGACGATGAGTCCATGCGCATCAGCCACGAGGCGATCTACCAGTCCCTCTACGTGCAAGGCCGGGGTGCGCTGCGCCGTGAGCTGGCCGTCTGCCTGCGCACCGGCCGGGCGCTGCGCAAGCCGCGGCGGCGAGCCGATGGCCGCCGTGAGCGGATCAAGGACAAGGTGATGATCTCCGAGCGGCCCGCCGAGGTCGCCGACCGCGCGGTGCCCGGACACTGGGAGGGCGACCTGATGGTCGGCAAGGACAGCGGCTCGGCGGTCGGCACGCTGGTCGAGCGCACCACCCGGTTCACCATGCTGCTGCATCTGCCAGCCGATCACGGCGCCGAAGCCGTCGCCGCCGCAATCACCGCCAAGATCACCACCATGCCGGTCGCGCTGCGCCGCACGCTGACCTGGGACCAGGGCATCGAGTTGGCCCGGCACGCCGAGATCACCATCGCCGCGGACCTGCCGGTCTACTTCTGCGATCCGCACAGCCCCTGGCAGCGCGGCAGCAACGAGAACACCAACGGCCTGCTGCGCCAGTACCTGCCCAAGGGCACCGACCTGTCCGGGCACAGCGCCGCCGACCTGGACGCCATCGCCGACAAGCTCAACGGCCGCCCTCGCAAGACCCTCGGCTTCCACACTCCGGCCGAGGAACTCGCTCGACTATTGTCTGATGATCAACTAGCCGGTGTTGCGTCGACCAGTTGAATCCGCCAGCCAGAAACTGCCCGTCCGCGCACACTGTTCGGCTGCCGGAAGGTCGTTGCGGCCGTGCGTCCCTCAGTGGGCCGCTATGGGCTGGCTGCCGCCGGAGAGTCGTCTTGGTCGGGCGGCAGAAGCTGCAGTTCCTCAGCGGCCGGTAGCTCTGTTCCGTTGGCCCTGCCGCCGCCGTAGACCTCCAGGCGGGTGCGACTGGCGTTGTCGTGTCCGAGCCCGGGTCATCCCCTGCGTGCCAGGGCAGACGCAGCAGTACCCAGGGCACGGCGACTGTCGCCCACTCACGAAAGCGCCGGGCCGGCTCCAGAACGGAGCCGGCCCGGCGATTCCTCGTCCAGGTGTCAGTAGCCGGCTGCGACGCAGGCCTCGCCCACGCGGGCGTCATCCTCGGTCAGCGCGGCGTCCAGGTACGAGGGGTCCTCGCCGGTGCTGATGGCATCCGCGGTCAGCTGCAGGTTGTCCGACATCAGCTGCACATCCTGGACGAACACCGGGTCCGAGGTGCTGGCGGCCGCACCCTCGAGCGTGGTGCGCACGTCGGTGATGAGCAGCGCGTACTCCTCAGGCGTGGTGACGGTCGCCACGCCCGCGTCGAACTCGCCCAGGGCAGGAGCAATGACCTCGCACGCCGCGAGCACGCCCGAGGGGTCCCCGGCCGGCTCATCGACCGGGGCCGCGGCCTGGGTCTCCGCCGTCGCACCCGTCTTCGCGGCCTCCTGGACCGCCGCGAAGACGAAGAAGAAGGCCAGCAGGGCGAGGAGCGTGAAGACGATCGACAGAATCAGCCCGGCGATGGCCAGACCGCGGCCGCCTTCGCGCCGCTTCTTGATCTGGCTCAGGCCGAGGGCGCTGAACAGGATGCCCAGCGGGCTGAACACGAAGGCGAAGACCAGGCCCAGGATCGCCATCGTGTTGGTGCGCTGGGGAGTGGGCTCGAAGCCGGGGGTGTCGTAGCCGTGGGCCGGCTGTCCCGGCGGGTACTCGGTGGATTGGACCGGACTGGTCGCCGGCTCGTAGGGCGTCTGCTGCGACACGTTGAGATTCCTCCGTGAGAGCGCCGGACCCCGTGGCCGGCGAGGGATGTCGTCGGGAATCTCGGCGACGCCAGCGACGACGCGTCCCGAAACGGACCGATTCACCAGATCCGTCACCCCACCCGTCCCGCCGATGTCATCAGACCCAGTGGCCACCCCTTCGGCGGCGACCCGCGGGGCGGACGACTGACGCCATGGCCCTGAACCGAGCCGACCCGCTCCGGGCGTCACTCCAGCGGCCCCCGCTGGCACGCCATGGACTGGACGAACTGGCGTCCCGGAGTGGGCCGTACACGCTCACCCGTCGCTGCGGGGCGTTCCCGGGGGAACGCGTCGGCGGCCCCACTGCCCCCGAGTGGGCCGCCACGAGCCAGCCGCGTCCGCGAACCAGTAGACGCGAATTCATCGTGCTGCCGTAGTCGACTCCCTCCGACCGACCCTCCTACTGGCCGTCGGTCCGGCCGCGCACCTCCGCGTAGCGCTCCCGCACGGCGGTCGCCGCGGGGGCGTCGAACTCGGCGAGCCCCGGCTGCGACCACTCCGGTGCGGCCTCGGCGCCCGAGAGCACCCAGGCCGCCTGCCGGGCCGCGCCGTCGGCCACGTACTCGCCGGGCGGGGGCACCAGCACCGGCCGGCCGAAGATGCCCGGGGCCAGCTGCTGCACCGCAGGGGAGCGCGCCGCGCCGCCGATCAGCAGCACCCGTTCCACGGTCACGCCCTGGGCGACGACCGCTTCGATGCCGTCGGCCAGCCCGCAGAGCAGCCCCTCCACCGCGGCCCGCGCCCAGTGCGCCGGCGTCGAGGTCCGCAGCGTGAGCCCGTGCACCGAGCCGGTGGCGTGGGGGACGTTCGGCGTCCGCTCGCCCTCGAGGTACGGGACGAGGACCAGCCCGTCCGCACCCGAGGGTGCCGACAGCGCGAGCTCCGACAGCGTCTCGTGGTCCACGCCCAGCAGTGCGGCCGCGGCGTCGAGCACCCGGGCGGCGTTCAGGGTGGCGACCAGGGGGAGGTGGTTGCCGGTGGCGTCGGCGAAGCCGGCGACGGTGCCGGTCACGTCCGCGACCGCGGTCGGGGTCACGGCCGACACCACGCCGGACGTGCCGATGGAGACGACGACGTCACCGGGCCGCGCCGCCAGCCCCAGGGCCGCGGCCGCGTTGTCGCCGGTGCCGGGACCGAGGACGGCGCTGCCGCCGGCGAGCGCGCCGACCCGTTCGGCCGGTCCGGCCACCCGGGGAACGGCGGGCCGACGCCCGCGCATGGCGCGCTCCAGCAGGTCCAGCCGGTACTCACCGGTGCGGGCCGACCAGTAGGCGGTGCCGCTGGCGTCCCCGCGGTCGGTGACCAGCGTGCGGAGGTCGCGGTCGGCGGACAGCCGCCAGGTCAGCCAGTCGTGCGGCAGGCAGACCGCGGCGGTCCGGTCGGCGTTGGCCGGTTCGGCGTCGGCCAGCCAGCGCAGCTTGGAAGCGGTGAACGAGGCGACCGGCACCAGGCCGACGGCGTCGGCCCAGGCCCGGCGGCCCGCGGCCTCGTCGCCGTCGCCGAGCTCGCGGATCAGTTCGGCCGCGGCCGGCGCGGAGCGCACGTCGTTCCACAGCAGCGCGTCGCGGACCACCTCGCCCCGCTCGTCGAGGCACACCATGCCGTGCTGCTGGCCGCCGACGGCGACGGCGGCCACGTCGTCGAGCCCACCGGCGGCCGCGGCCGCTTCACGGAACGCCTCCTCCCAGGCCTGCGGGGCGACCTCGGTTCCCTGGGGGTGCGGTGCGCGCCCGGAGCGGACGAGCTTCCCGGAGCCGGCGTCCCGGACCACCACCTTGCAGGCCTGGGTCGAGGTGTCGATTCCCGCCACGAGGGTCATCGGACCGGGCTCCGGTCCGCTCGGGCGGTTCCGCGGACGAGGCCGGCCGCGGGGAGGAGCGGCATCGAGACGGGGGTCATGGGAAGGGGACCTTAGGCCGCCGGGGCCGGACGCGCCCCGTCGAGGGCCCCCGAGGGAGGGTCGCCCGTCTTGACCGCCGTCGCTGCCACCCCTAATTTGTTGATGCAACCGACGAATCCCGTCGGATCCGCTCCAGGAGGTGGCGATGGGAACCGGACCGTCCCGGTACGACGGGTCCTCGGAGCGGCACATCCCGGCCGACCAGGCCACCGTGCGGCGCACCAATCTCGGGCTGGTGCTGCGCCACCTGCGCGACTCCGGCCCCCGCTCCCGCGCCCGGATCGCCCAGGAGACCGGGTTGAACAAGGCGACGGTCTCCAGCCTCGTGGCGGAGCTGGCCGAACGGCGGCTGGTGAGCACCGGGGACGTCGACCGGGCCGGCTCGGTCGGCCGCCCCGGCCTGACCGTCCACCTGGACGGCGCCTGCGTCTGCGGCATCGGCGTGGAGCTGAACGTCGACTACGCCGCCGCACTGGTCCTCGACCTGCGCGGCCAGGTGCTGTTCGAGCAGCGCCTGGCCCTCGACGTCCCCGCGCTCGGTGCCGAACGCACGCTGGACGCGGTGGCCGGGCTGGTCACCGAGGCCGTCGCGGCGACCGCCGGGCGGGGCGCCCGCCCGGTCGGCCTCACCGTGGCCGTCGCCGGCCTGGTGCGCAGCGTCGACGGCGTCGTGACGCTCGCGCCGAACATCGGTTGGCGGGACGTCGCCGTCCTGGACGGGCTCCGTGCGCGGCTGGACGTCGACTTCCCGATCCGGGTGGAGAACGACGCCAACCTCTCCGCCATCGCCGAGTGGGCCATGGGCTCGGAGGCGCGCACGCCCGACCTCGTCTACCTGACCGGTGAGGTCGGTGTCGGTGGCGGCGTGATCGTGGCCGGACGGCTGCTGCGCGGCGCCGGTGGGCTCTCGGGCGAGGTGGGGCACACCTCCCTCGGCGACCCGGACGCCGTCTGCGGCTGTGGCCGGCGCGGCTGCTGGGAGACCGTCGTCGGGCTGGCCGCCCTCCTGCGGGCCGCCGCCGACCCCGGCGACCCGGTGCACGACCCGGGCCGCGACCTGGAGGCCCGGCTGGCCGAGGTGGCCCGCCGGGCCGGGGACGGCGACCTCCGCACCCTGGCCGCCCTTCAGCAGGTGGGCCGGTCGCTGGGCACCGGCGCCGCCGTCCTGGTCAACCTGTTCAACCCCGGCGTGGTGATCCTCGGCGGCTACTTCGCCGTCCTGGGACCGTTCTTCCTCGAGCCGCTGCAGGCCGAGCTCGAGGCCCGGGTGCTCGGGCCCGGCGTGGCCGGGGCCCGCGTGGCGCTCTCGACCCTCGGCTTCACCGCCGCCGTCCGCGGCGGCGCCCACGTCGCCCTGGAAACGGTCTTCGACGACCCCACGCTGGTCCCCGTACCGGCCGCCCTCGAACCCGCGGGCGCCCGGTGACCGGCGCCCGGCCCGCAGGCAGTGTCCGCAATCGATCCCTCTGGACGGAGATCCCCGCATGACCGACCGATTCACTCCCAGCAAGGACGACAAGTTCAGCTTCGGTCTCTGGACCGTGGGCTGGCAGGGCGTCGACGTCTTCGGCGGCCCGGTCCGCCCGCTGCTGGACCCGGTGGAGGCCGTGCACCGGCTGGCCGAGCTGGGTGCCGCCGCCGTCACCTTCCACGACGACGACCTGGTGCCCGACGACGCCACCCGCGACGCCACGCTGGAGCGCTTCAAGAAGGCGCTGGCCGAGACCGGCGTCGGCGTGGAGATGGCCACGACCAACCTGTTCGGCGCCCCGGTGTTCAGGGACGGCGGCTTCACCGCAAACGACCGCGCCGTCCGCCGGTACGCGATCGCCAAGGTGCTGCGCAACATCGACCTGGCCGCCGAGCTGGGCGCCAAGACCTACGTGCTGTGGGGCGGCCGCGAAGGTGCGGAGTCCGGTGGCACCAAGGACGTCGCCGCCGCGCTCGACCGGTACAAGGAGGCCCTCGACGTCCTGTGCGCCTACGTGCGCGACAAGGGCTACGACATCCGGTTCGCCCTGGAGCCCAAGCCCAACGAGCCGCGCGGTGACATCCTGCTGCCCACGATCGGGCACGCGATCGCCTTCATCGACGAGCTCGAGGAGCCCGACCGCGTCGGCCTCAACCCCGAGGTCGGGCACGAGGAGATGGCCGGGCTCAACTTCGCCCACGGGATCGCCCAGGCGCTGTGGCACGGCAAGCTCTTCCACGTCGACCTCAACGGCCAGCACGGCCCGCGCTTCGACCAGGACCTGCGCTTCGGTGCCGGCAACCTGCGCGGTGCGTTCTGGACCGTCGACACCCTGCTGGGTGCCGGCACCGGCAAGGCCTACGACGGCTACCTGCACTTCGACTACAAGCCGCCGCGGACCGAGGACATGGACGGCGTCTGGGAGACGGCCCGCGCCTGCATGCGCAACTACCTGATCCTCAAGGAGAAGGCGCAGGCGTTCCGCGCCGACCCGGAGGTCGTCGAGGCGCTGGAGGCCGCGCGGGTCGGCGAGCTCGCCGTCCCGACGCTGGCCGAGGGCGAGAGCCTGGACGCGCTGCGCACCGAGGCCCACGACCCGGAGACCCTGGGTGCCCGCGGGCTGCAGTTCGAGCGGCTCGACCAGCTGGCCATGGAGCACCTGCTCGGCGTCCGCTGACCCGTACCGGGGCGGGCCGGGTCACGGCCCGCCCCGCTCCGGTCAGGCCGGCCGCCGCCGGGAGACGACGGCCAGCACCCCGAGGACGACGACGGCGCCCGCCTCGATCCAGAACGTCTCCCACCACAGCGGCGCCGCGGTCGTCTCCACGAACCCGAACAGTCCCACGGTGGTGGACAGCAGCAGGGCTGCGAGGGTGCCCGCCGCGACCAGTGCCCCGAGCGCCGCGGCCCAGGGCAGCAGCCGCCGGGGCGCCGCCAGCAGGAGGACCGCCAGGCCGAACCCGGCGATCCCGTTGAGCAGGAACGCCGGCCCGATCACGTCGATGGTCCGGTAGCCGTCGGCCCACAGGTCCAGGTGCAGCCAGCCCATCGCCGCCAGCAGGACCGCGCCGGCGGCCCGCAGCGCCCAGGTGAGGGCCGGGCGGGACCGTGCCGGCGCCGTCGCGGCGGTCATCAGGTCACCTCGATGGTGATCTCCATGCCCATCGCGCGGTGGGCCCCGACACTGCAGTAGAAGATGTACTCACCCGGCTCGAGATCGACCATCACCGTGCCGGAGTCCCCGGGGCTCAGGATCTCGGTGGCGGCGACGTCCTCGCCGTCGCGCTCGACGACGAGGTCGTGGCTCGCGCCACCGGCGTTGACGACCTCGATCTCGTAGCTGCCGGCGGGCACGCTCTCCTGGTCCACGGAGATGCTGAAGTCCTCCTCCGTGGCGGTGATCGTGCCCACTGCGCTCTCGGCGGCGGACGGCGCGGCCGAGCTCGAGGGTGACGGGGTGGAGGACGACGGGCTCGAGGACGACGGGCTCTGCGCGGACGTCGGCGCGGCATCCGCGGTCTCGGTCTCCGGGCTCCCGCCGCAGGCCGACGCGGCGGCGAGGGTGCCGGCGAGGACGAGCGTCGCGGCGGTCCGGGGCATCCGCCGGGAGTCACCGGATCGGGAACGGGTGGAACGGGACATGCGCACTCCTCGGGTCGGCGGTGCCGTCCGCTCTGCTGCACACGGCGCCCGCTGGTCCCGCAAATTGGTGCTGTCGCGGGACGTCTGGTGTTCGTCAGCGGTGGCCCATCCGGATGGGAGGGGTCGGACCGCACCGTCCTGGTGCACCACTCGACGACGGTGCTGAGCACCTCTGCGTCGACGGGGGAGCGCAGCTCGCGCTCGTAGGCGCTCATCGACGCCGCGCCGGGCTGGCGGCGCAGCGTGTGCGTCAGGTCGGGGACCAGCCGGGTCTCCACCGGACGTCGGCCGTCGCCGCGATCTCCTGCAGGTCCGCCGGCCGCACCTGCAGATCCTTGCTGCCGGTGACGCCCGTGCGGCTGCGTGTGGTGCAGGCGACCGGACGCTGACCACGGGAGCTGCGCGCGCAGCTCTCCGACGTCCCCACCGCCACGCTGTACCGGCAAACCAGCCCGGCGACGGACGCCGCCGAAGGCTGGTCGGCCTGGTGCACCGTCCGGAGAGGGGCCCCGGGGGAGATCAGTCGCTGAGGCGCTTGCGCGCCTTGGCAGCGCGCTTGTTCGCCTTGTCCAGGGTCTTCGCCGCCCTGCGCACCCGGCGCGGCTCGCGGTCGACGGTGCCGCGCACCAGCAGGCCGATGCCGATGCCGAGCAGCCAGCTGTCCTTGGCGATCGCCAGCCCCTGCTCGGTGGGAGCGAGGCTGCCTTCCTTCCGCATGCCCGGGGTCTTCAGGTAGAGGCCCAGCAGCCCGCCGGAGAACGTCGTGAGCGCCGCGCCCGCTACGGCCGTGGGCACGAACGGCGTCAGCAGTGCGGCGCCGATGGCGATCTCCGCCGTCGACAGCGCCTGCGCGAACTGCTTCGGCTCCATCTTCCCGAGGAACGGGTACGTGCCGGCGGCGAAGCCGTGCATGCCGGCGGCGGCCTCCTCGTCGGCGCCGCGCTTGCCGAGGCCGCTGTTGAGGATGAACGCGCCGGCGGAGATGCGGGGGGCGATCTCGGACAGGGTGATGGGCAGGCCCACGGGGACCACCTCTCTGGTCGACGGAGTGCGTGCAGCGCTCGGTCCGCGCAGCTGTCGAGCAGTGCCCCGTGCACCCGCGCCCAACCGTGGGGAGGCGAGGGGTGGTCTCCCCCCATCGGTCCACGTGCCCCGAGGTCGGGCCTCGCGCGTGTCACTATGACGGCGTGGCGTCCACCTCTGCCTCGGCCGGCGTGCTGCTGCGCCACGTGCGCACCGGCCGCGCGCGCAGCCGCGCCGACCTCGTGGCGCTGACCGGCGCATCCCGGAACACGGTGAGTGCGCGGGTGGACCAGCTGATCTCGGCGAACCTCCTGGAGGAGGGCGGCCGGGGCTGGAGCACCGGCGGGCGCCCCCCGACCCTGCTGCGGTTCAACAGCCGGGCAGGATGCGTGCTGGCGGTCGACCTCGGGGTGACCAGCGTCGACGTCGCCGTCACCGATCTGTCCGCCCAGATCCTGGGCACCGTCGGTCATCCCATCGACATCGCCGACGGGCCCGGGCCGGTGCTGGCGGAGGTGGACCGGCTGGCGCAGCAGGTGCTGGCCGAGGTCGGGCTCACCCCTGGCGACGTGTGCGCGGTCGGCGTCGGGGTACCTGGGCCGGTCGAGTTCTCGACCGGCCGGCCCTCGCATCCGCCGATCATGCCGGGCTGGCACGACTACCCGGTGCCCAGCGCCTTCGGGCGCTACGACTGCCCGGTCTACGTCGACAACGACGTGAACGTGATGGCCCTGGGGGAGATGGGCGTCGCCGGATCGGTGCAGGACGTGCTGGTCGTGAAGGTCGGCACCGGCATCGGCTGCGGGATCATCGTCGACGGCCGGGTCTACCGCGGTGCGCAGGGTAGCGCCGGCGACATCGGGCACATCCACGTCGCGCAGCCGGACGGGCGCACCGTCGTCTGCCGGTGCGGGCAGGACAACTGCCTGGAGGCGATCGCGGGCGGGGGAGCGCTGCTCCGGGACGCCGTCGCGGCGGGGCTGCCGGTCGCCACGGTGCGCGAGGTGGTGCGGCTGGCTGCGCAGGGCGACGGGGTCGCGCTCGGGCTGGTCCGGGATGCGGGCCGCACGATCGGCACCGTGCTGGCCTCGCTGGTCAACTTCTTCAATCCGCACCGCATCGTCATGACCGGCGGCGTCGCCCAGGCCGGTGTGCCGCTGCTCGCCGGCATCCGGGAGGCCGTCTACCGGCGGTCCATGCCGCTGGCCGCCCGGGCGCTGGAGGTCACCGTCAGCGAGGCTCCCGACCTGTCCGGACGCGTCGGTGCCGCCCTGATGGCCATCGAGGAATTCCTCGACGAGGACTCCGTCCAGGCCCTGGCGCGATGACATTGCGATCCTCCGGATCGCAGTGTGATGGTCTCGGTTCGGTAACCCCGCCGCACCACCCTTGACCCCCTGTGACCGCGCACATAGGTTGCTGCCTCAACGGACTAATGGTCAAGACTGAGCAAAAGTCTCGAGGTGGCGATGTGGCCGATGGACCGGGGCCGGGAGGCGGCTCGCGCAGCGGAGCGCCGCTGCTCGAGATGCACGGGATCGTCAAGACCTTCCCCGGGGTGCGTGCGCTCGACGGCGTCGACCTCGACGTGCGGGCCGGCGAGGTCCACTGCCTGCTCGGCCAGAACGGGGCCGGCAAGTCCACGCTGATCAAGGTGCTCGCCGGCGCCCACCAGCCCGACGCCGGCACGATCAGCTGGGAAGGCGAGCCGGTCACGCTCGGCGACCCGCAGGCCGCGATGTCGCGCGGCATCGCCACCATCTACCAGGAGCTCGACCTCGTCCCGGGGCTCACCGTCGCCGACAACGTCTTCCTCGGCCGGGAGCACGCCCGGTTCGGCCTCGCCCGGATGGCGTCGGCCAACCGCGCCACCGCGGACCTGCTCGCGCGGCTCGGGCACCCCGAGATCCGGCCCACCGCCGAGCTCGGCTCGCTGTCGGCGGCGTCGCAGCAGATGGTCAGCATGGCCCGCGCGCTGTCCCAGGACGCCCGGCTCATCGTCATGGACGAGCCCTCGGCGGTGCTGGACAACGAGGAGGTCGAGCGCCTCTTCGGCGTGATCCGGGAGCTGACCGCCGACGGTGTCGCCGTCGTCTACATCTCCCACCGGCTCGAGGAGATCCGGCAGGTCGGCGACCGGATCACCGTCCTCAAGGACGGCCGCACGGTCGCCACCGGCCTGCCCGCCCGCGAGACGCCGACCCGGCAGGTCATCACCCTGATGACCGGGCGGGACATCGAGTACGTCTTCCCCGAGCGGTCGTCCGCGCCCCGGGACGGCGAGCCGCTGCTGGAGGTCGAGGACCTGGGCTTGCGCGGCCGGTTCGCCGACGTCTCCTTCACCGTGCGGCCCGGCGAGATCGTCGGGCTCGCCGGGCTGGTGGGCTCGGGCCGGTCGGAGATCCTGGAGACCATCTGCGGCGCGCGGAAGCCGACGGCGGGCACGGTGCGGGTCGCCGGACGCCGGCTGCGTCCCGGGGACGTCGCCGCCGCGGTGGCCGCCGGGCTGGGACTCGCCCCCGAGGAGCGCAAGAGCCAGGCCCTGCTGCTCGGCGACTCGGTGGCCCGCAACATCAGCATCTCGAGCCTCCGCCGGTTCGCCCGCGCGGGCTTCCTCTCCGGCCGCTCGGAGAAGCAGGCGGCGCAGGAGCAGGTGGACGCGCTGGACGTGCGCCCGGCGGACGTCAGCCGTGAGGTGCGCACGCTGTCGGGCGGCAACCAGCAGAAGGTCGTGCTCGCCCGGTGGCTGCTGCGCGACTGCCGCGTGCTGCTCCTCGACGAGCCCACCCGAGGTGTCGACGTCGGCGCGCGATCGGAGATCTACGCGCTGATCCGCGGCCTGGCCGACCGCGGGGTCGCCGTCGTCGTCGTGTCGAGCGAGATCCCCGAGGTGCTCGGGCTGGCCGACCGGGTGCTGGTCATCGCCGACGGCTCCGTCGTCACCGAGCAGCCCGCGTCCGCGCTCGACGAGCACCGCGTGCTCGACCTGGTCATGGAGAAGGCGGCCGCCCGGTCGCGCGCCGCCGGAGAAGGAGACGTGGCATGAGCGAGAGCAGCACCGCGACCGTGACGGAGGGCGCCACCTCGCCGGCCGCCGGCCGCGGGCCGGGCAACGGCTCGGGATCGGGCTTCCTGTCCGGCCCGATCGGGCGCAACCTCGGCCTGGTCATCGCCCTGGGCATCCTGTGCGCCGTCGGCGCGGCCACCGCACCCGACCGGTTCGTCGACATCGACAACGTGCTCACGATCCTGCGGCTGGCCGCGGTCATCGGCGTGGTGAGCGTCGGCATGACCTTCGTGATCATCGGCGGCGGGATCGACCTCTCCGTGGGGGCGCTGGTCGCGCTGTCGTCGGTCTGGGCCACGACGCTGGCCACCCAGGCGATCGCCCAGGACTTCCACTGGATCGTGATCGTGCTCACCGCGATCCTGGTCGGCGCCGGTGCCGGCCTGGTCAACGGCATCGTGATCGCCTACGGCAAGATCGTCGCCTTCATCGCCACCCTCGCGATGCTCGCCGCGGCCCGCGGCCTCGCCGAGATCATCTCCAACCGGCGCACCCAGATCCTGGACAACCAGGCCTTCCACGCCTTCTTCGACGGCGACGTGTTCGGTGTGCCCACGCTGGTCATCATCTTCGCGCTGGTCGCGGGGGCCGGCTGGGTGCTGCTGAACCGGACGACGTTCGGCCGCCGCACCTTCGCCGTCGGCGGCAACGCCGAAGCGGCCCGGCTGGCCGGCATCCGGGTGCAGCGGCACACCGTCTGGCTGTACGTGCTGTCCGGGGTCACCTGCGGCATCGCCGCGGTGATGCTGGTGGCCCGGACGACGACCGGCACCTCCACGCACGGCCTGCTCTACGAGCTCGACGCCATCGCCGCCGTCGTCATCGGTGGCACGCTGCTCATCGGCGGCCGCGGCACGATCGTCGGCACGGTCTTCGGCGTGCTGATCTTCACCACGCTCGGCAACGTCTTCACGCTCAACAACCTGTCCAGCTCGGCACAGGCCGTCGCCCGCGGCGTGATCATCGTGCTCGCCGTCCTGCTCCAGCAGCGGGTGGCCACCGGTGGGTTCAGCTTCCGCCGGAAGGCGGGCGGCGTCTCGTCCTCCGGTGCCGGTGCCGGCGCCGCACCCGGCACGCCGGCCGGATCGGTCTCCGGCGGCACGAGCGAACCCGGGGCGCCCGGCGGAGCCCGTCCCGGTGGCGCCCGTCCCGGCGGCACCACCGACCGCCCCTAGACCCGGCCGGGCGTGGGCGCCCCGGCGCCCTGCACCCGGTCGCACCGACCGCCGGACCGCCGGTCCGCGGCGCACCACCCCGACCCCTGGCACCGCCGCCGGGGCGAACCGAGGAGAGAAGATGACCGCAGCGAGGCGGCGCCCGACCAGGCGCCTGACCACCCAGACCGCGGTGGCGCTCATCGGCGCCGGCGCGCTGCTGGCCGGTTGCACGAGCAACGAGCCCGCGGACACCGGGGCAGCCGACACCGACGCCGTCGCCAGCTCCAACGACGAGGTCGGCGAGACCGTGCGCATCGGGTTCTCCGCCCCGGCCGCCGACCACGGCTGGATGGCCGCGATCACCGAGGCCGCCCGCGAGCAGGCCGAGCAGTACGAGGACGTCGAGCTCACCGTCGCCGAGGGCACCAACGACGTCAGCACCCAGATCGCCCAGGTCGAGACGTTCATCAACGAGGGCGTCGACGCGATCGTCCTGCTGCCCTTCGACGGCGCCGCGCTCACCCCGGTCGCCCTGGAGGCCATGGAGGCCGGCATCCCGGTGATCAACGTCGACCGGGAGTTCTCCAGCCCGTTCGCGTCCCGGTCGACGATCCTCGGCGACAACTACGGCATGGGCGTCTCGGCCGGCACCTACGTCTGCTCCCGCCTGGGCGACCAGCCCGACGCCGTCGTCGCCGAGATCGCCGGCATCGACTCCCTGCCGCTGACCCAGGACCGCAGCCAGGGCTTCGCCGACGCCCTGGCCGACTGCGGCCTCGACGTCGACAACCGGGTCGCGGCGGAGTTCACCGTCGAGTCCGGCGAGGAGGCGGCAGCCAACCTGCTGCAGGCCGCGCCGGAGATCGACGCCATCTGGAACCACGACGACGACCAGGGCGTCGGCGTGCTGGCCGCCATCGAGAACGCCGGCCGCGACGAGTTCTTCATGGTCGGCGGCGCCGGCTCGGCCAACGCCATGCGGGAGATCCAGTCTGGGGACTCCGTGCTCGAGGCGACGGTCATCTACCCGTCGACCCAGGCGGCCGACGGCATCTCCCTGGCCCGCCTGATCGCCCAGGACAAGAGCATGTCCGACCTGGTGTCCCAGGGCGTGCCGAAGCGGATCATGCTGGCGGCGCCGGTCGTCACGGCCGAGAACGTCGACCAGTACCTCGACAACGCGTTCGAATCCTGACCCGCTGACCGGGGCCGCCGGGCGGCCCCCCCGCCGCCCGGCGGCCCCGGCACTCCCGAGGAGCCCCCATGACATCCCCCGGCCGCCCGCCCCTCGGCGTGGGCCTCATCGGCTACGCGTTCATGGGTGCGGCGCACTCCCACGCGTGGCGCACCGCCCCCCGCTTCTTCGACCTCCCCCTGGAGCCGCGGCTGGCGGTTCTCGCCGGACGCAACCGGTCGGCCGTCACCGAGGCCGCCGGCCGGCTCGGCTGGGCCGCCACCGAGACCGACTGGCGCCAGGCCATCGAGCGCGACGACGTCGACCTGGTCGACGTCTGCACCCCCGGCGACACCCACGCGGAGATCGCCATCGCGGCGCTCGAGGCCGGCAAGCACGTGCTCTGCGAGAAGCCACTGGCCAACTCCGTCGCCGAGGCCGAGGCGATGGCCGAGGCCGCCGCGAAGGCCGCCGCCCGCGGCGTGCGGTCGATGGTCGGCTTCACCTACCGCCGGGTGCCGGCGATCGGGCTGGCCCGCCGGCTGGTGGCCGAGGGCCGGCTCGGGGAGATCCGGCACGTCCGGGCGCAGTACCTGCAGGACTGGATCGCCGACCCGGCCGCGCCCATGTCGTGGCGGCTGGAGAAGGACAAGGCCGGCTCCGGCGCGCTGGGCGACATCGGCGCGCACATCGTCGACCTGACCCAGCACATCACCGGGCAGGCGCTGACCGGGGTGAGCGCGCTGCTGGAGACCTTCGTGACGGAGCGGCCCCTGCCCGCGGAGACCGGGAAGCTGGGCGGGGTCGGCGGCGCCGAGACCGGGCAGGTCACCGTGGACGACGCGGCGGTGTTCCTCGGCCGCTTCACCGGCGGCGCGGTCGGCGTCTTCGAGGCCACCCGGTTCGCCCTGGGTCGCAAGAACGCCATCCGGATCGAGATCAACGGATCGGCCGGCAGCCTGGCCTTCGACTTCGAGGACATGAACGTCCTGCACTTCTTCGACGGCAGCGAACCGGCCGAGGTCGGCGGCTTCCGCCGGATCGTCGTCACCGAGCCCGAGCACCCCTACGTGGGCGCCTGGTGGCCGGCCGGGCACGGGCTGGGCTACGAGCACGGCTTCACCCACCAGGTCGTCGACCTGGTCACCGCCATCGGCACGGGGGAGGACCCGAGCCCCTCCTTCGCCGACGGTCTGCAGATCCAGCGGGTGCTCGACGCGGTGGAACGCAGCGCCACCGCTGACTCCGTCTGGACCCCGATCCCCCGATGACTTCCGGACCCGTTCTGCGAGGAGAGCCCTGATGCCCCGTCCCGTCACCCTGTTCACCGGCCAGTGGGCCGACCTGCCGTTCGAGGAGATGTGCCGGCTGGCCTCCGGGTGGGGCTACGACGGCCTGGAGATCGCCTGCTGGGGCGACCACCTCGACGTCGAGCGCGCTGCGAACGACGACTCCTACGTGCAGGAGCGCCTGGCGCTGCTGGAGAAGCACGGCCTCAAGGTGTGGGCCATCTCCAACCACCTCAACGGCCAGGCGGTCTGCGACGACCCGATCGACGAGCGGCACCGCGGCATGGTGCACCCGCGGGTCTGGGGCGACGGCGACCCCGAGGGCGTCCGGCAGCGGGCGGCGGAGGAGATGAAGCTGACCGCGCGGGCGGCGCGCAACCTGGGCGTCGACGTCGTCGTCGGGTTCACCGGGAGCAAGATCTGGAAGACCGTGGCGATGTTCCCGCCGGTTCCCGAGTCGATGATCGAGGACGGGTACCGCGACTTCGCCGACCGGTGGAACCCGATCCTCGACGTCTTCGACGAGGTCGGCGTGAAGTTCGCGCACGAGGTGCACCCGTCGGAGATCGCCTACGACTACTGGACGACGGTGCGCACCATGGAGGCGATCGGCCACCGGGAGGCGTTCGGGCTGAACTGGGACCCGTCGCACTTCGTGTGGCAGGACCTCGACCCGGTGAGCTTCATCTGGGACTTCAAGGACCGGATCTACCACGTCGACTGCAAGGACGCGAAGAAGCAGGTCGGCAACGGGCGCAACGGCCGGATGGGCTCGCACCTGCCCTGGGCCGACCCGCGGCGCGGTTGGGACTTCGTCTCCACCGGCCACGGCGACGTCCCGTGGGAGGCGTGCTTCCGGATGCTCAACACCATCGGCTACGACGGGCCGATCTCGGTGGAGTGGGAGGACGCCGGCATGGATCGCCTCATCGGAGCCCCGGAGGCGCTGGAGTTCGTGCGGCGGATGGCGTTCGACCCGCCGTCGGCGGCGTTCGACGCGGCCTTCTCCAGCGGCAACTGACCCGCATGTTGATCAGGTGACCTGATCAACAGGGGTCCTGGCTCACCGTGGACAGTGAGCCAGGACCCCTCATGCTGAGCCAGGAACCGGTCAGCGGCCGCCGCGGCGGGAGTGGGCGCTGAAGGACGCCGCCGACGACGATCCCGCGCGGGCCGCCAACTCGGCGCGGGTCCGCGCCGGGCCGGACGGACGCCCGGAGCCGGAGCCCCCGCGTGAGCCGCCCGAGGACGCGGCCTTCGGGGAGCCGCCGCCCGAGGACCCGCGGCCCGAGCCGCCCCGACGACGACCGCCGCCGCCGCCCTGACCCTGCGGCTGCGGTTCCGGCGCGGGAGCCGGCTCCACGTAGGGCGCCGCCGGGCCGGTGAGCTCCTCGATCTGCGCGGCACCGGGCCGGATCTGGCTGACGATCGGGCTGATGCCGGCCTGGCGGGTGAGGGTGCGCACCTCGCCGGTCTGGTCGGGCGTGGTCACGGTGACGACGGTGCCACCGGCGCCGGCGCGAGCGGTACGGCCCGAGCGGTGCAGGTAGGCCTTGTGCTCCGTCGGCGGGTCCACGTGCACGACCAGGGCGACGTCGTCGACGTGGATCCCGCGGGCGGCGATGTCGGTCGCGCACAGCACCCGGGTCGAGCCGTTGCTGAACGCCTCGAGGTTGCGCTCGCGGGCGTTCTGGCTGAGGTTGCCGTGCAGGTCGACGGCGGGGATGCCCGACGCGGTGAGCTGCTTGGCGAGCTTCTTGGCCTGGTGCTTGGTGCGGGTGAACAGCACGCTGCGGCCCAGCCCCGCGGCCAGCAGCCGCACGACCTCGCCCTTGTCGGCGCTCTGCACGTGGAAGACGTGGTGGGTCATCGTGCTGACCGGTGCGACGGCCGGGTCGACCGAGTGCGTGGTCGGCTTGCTCAGGTAGCGCTTGACCAGCACGTCGACGCCGTTGTCGAGGGTGGCCGAGAACAGCATCCGCTGACCGACCTTCGGCGTCCGGTCCATGATCCGCTTCACGCCGGGCAGAAAGCCCAGGTCGGCCATGTGGTCGGCCTCGTCGAGGATCGTCACCTCGATCGAGCCCAGGTCGCAGTGGCCCTGCTGGATCAGGTCCTCGAGCCGGCCCGGGCAGGCGATGACGATGTCGACGCCCTTGGTCAGGGCCTGCACCTGCGGGTTCTGGCCGACACCACCGAAGATCGTGGTGGCCGACATGCCCAGGGCGCGGGCCAGCGGGTCGACGACGGCGAAGACCTGGTTGGCCAGCTCGCGGGTCGGGACCAGCACCAGCGCGCGGGGGCGCTTGGCCTGCCGGCGGGTGCCGGAGGCGGCCAGCCGGGCGACCAGCGGGATGGCGAAGGCCAGGGTCTTGCCCGAGCCGGTGCGACCGCGGCCGAGCACGTCACGGCCGGCCAGGCTGTCGGGCAGCGTGGCGACCTGGATCGGGAACGGCGCGGTGATGCCGCTGGCGGAGAGCACCTCGACCATCGGCGCGGGCACGCCGAGGGCCGAGAAGGTGCTGTCGGTCGGCAGGACGGTCGCGTCGGCGCCGACCGGGACGACCGGCGCGGTGGGCACGGTGGCCGCCTGCTGCTGGTTCTGCTGCTCGCCGGCCGGGCGGGCGCCGCGGCCGCGGCCGCCGCGACGACGGCGGGGGGTCTCGGAGGTGGCGGGGGTGTTCTGGGTGGAGGTCAATGGAGTCCTTCGACGCTCGAGTGGCCGCACGACTCCCTCGGCGAGCGCGAGCGCCGGCACCTGCGCGGAGCAGGCGGGCTCGCAGCTGGCGAGACGTCGGTCAGCCGGGCGCACCAAGGTGGCGCAGCCTCAGCCCGACGTCGATTCCTGCCGCTCCGGATGAGCGAGGGCGGCGCCGGTACGTAGTACTCAACCAGACCGGGCCCCGGTCTGGTCCGACATCGGGGGAGTGACAGGTCACATCGGGTGAGTCGCGCCTCCCCTGCCGACCTCACCGTCCGGTCGCCGACCTCGCGCTGGAGCGTGAGGACGGGGACCGCGCGGTGAGGTCCGCCGTCGGACGGCGGGAACGGTGCGGAATCTGGCATCCCGGTGCCTGGGACGCGGCCGCACCGTGCGTCATGCTGCCGTGGTGACCGTGCTCGACCCGCCCACCCGCAGCGCGCCGCCGCACCGGATCCACCCCGCGTGGTGGGTCGCCGGGGTGACCTTCCTGGCGCTGGTCGGCGCCGCCGCCTTCCGCGCGGTGCCCGGCGTGCTGATCGACCCGCTGCGCGACGAGTTCGGCTGGTCGGTCTCCACCATCTCCGCGGCGGTCGCGGTCAACATGGCGCTCTACGGGCTGACCGCCCCGTTCGCCGCGGCGCTGATGGAGAAGTTCGGCATCCGCCGGGTCGTCATGTGCGCGCTGCTGGTGGTCGCGCTCGGCAGCGGCCTGACCGTCTTCATGACGACCAGCTGGCAGCTGGTGCTGCTGTGGGGCGTGCTCGTCGGGCTCGGCACCGGATCCATGGCGCTGTCGCTGGTCGCCACGGTGACCGGCCGCTGGTTCGTCGCCCGGCGCGGGCTCGTCTCCGGGATCCTCACCGCGGGCGGCGCGGCCGGCCAGCTGGTCTTCCTGCCGCTGGTGGCGTTCATCGACTCGGCGTGGGGCTGGCGGGCCGCGTCACTGGGGACGACGGCGGCCGCGCTCGCCGTCCTGCCGCTGGTGGCCTGGCTGCTCCGCGACCGGCCCCGTGACCTCGGCGTCACGCCCTACGGCGGGACGGCGGCCGACGACGTCGAGCCGGTCCGCGCCGGGGCCGCGCGTGCGGCGATGCGCGGCCTGGCCGAGGCGGCGCGCAGCCGGCCGTTCTGGCTGCTGGCGCTCGGCTTCTTCATCTGCGGCATGTCGACCAACGGCCTGGTGCAGCCGCACTTCATTCCGGCAGCGCACGACCACGGCATGCCGGTGACGACGGCGGCCGGCCTGCTCGCCGTCGTCGGGATCTTCGACATCGCCGGCACCGTCTTCTCCGGCTGGCTGACCGACCGGGTCGATCCGCGGGTGCTGCTGCTGGCCTACTACGGGCTGCGTGGCTTCTCGCTGTTCCTGCTGCCACCCCTGTTCGGGCCCGAGTTGCACGTCAGCATGATCGCGTTCATCGTGTTCTATGGCCTGGACTGGGTGGCCACCGTGCCACCGACGCTGGCGCTGTGCCGGGAGCACTTCGGCGCCCGCGCGCCGGTGGTGTTCGGCTGGGTGTTCGCCTCCCACCAGCTGGGGTCGGCGGTCGCCGCGTTCGGCGGCGGGGTGATCCGCGACGTCACCGGCTCCTACGACCTGGCGTGGTTCCTCGCCGGCGGCCTGTGCATCGTCGCGGCCGCCGCGTCGATCTCGATCCGCCGGAACACCACGCCGCCCCCGGAGCCCGCCCTGGCGACGTCCCCGGAGCTGGCCGGCCGATCAGCCGGCGGCGGTGGCTGACGCGGCGGGGAGGCGGCCGAGGATCAGGTCGGCCGCCCGCTCGGCGATCATGATCGTCGGCGCGTTGGTGTTGCCCCGCACCAGCGTCGGCATGACCGAGGCGTCGACCACCCGCAGGCCCTCGATGCCGCGCACCCGCAGCCGGGAATCCACGACGGCGGAGTCGTCGGTGCCCATCCGGCAGGAGGACCCCGGGTGGTACAGCGACTCCAGCGTCTCGCGCACCGACCGCCGCAGGCCGTCCCGCCCGTGCACGGTGCCGCCGGGCGACCACTCCTCGGCCAGCACGTCCGACAGCGGGGCGGCGCCGGCGATCTCCCGGGCCTGCTCCACGCCCGACACCAGCGCCTCGAGGTCGCGGTCGTCGGTGAGGTAGCCGGCGTCGATCGCCGGAGCCCACGTCGGATCGGCCGAGCGCAGCCGCACCGAGCCGCGGGAGTGCACGTCCACCAGCACCACCGCGGCGGTGAAGGCGTCCACGTCGGGGTCGACCTCCGCCTGCTTCCAGAACTTGACCGGCAGGAAGTGCAGCTGCAGGTCGGGTTCGGCCAGCTCCGGCGACGAGCGGGTGAACAACCCCGCCTCGGCGAGGTTGGAGGTGAGCGGTCCGCGGCGGGCGCCGAACCACCGCGCGTAGCCCGACGGCGAGTCGCCGTGGGTGAGCGACTTCCCCGACCGGACGTGCCAGACGACCGGCACCAGCGGGTGGTCCTGCAGCCCGCCGCCCACTCCCGGCAGGTCGTGGACGACGTCGACGCCGACCTCGCGCAGGTGGTCGGCCGGGCCGATGCCCGACAGCATGAGCAGCTGGGGAGAGTTGACCGCGCCGCCGGACAGCACGACCTCGCGGCTGGCGCGTGCGGTGTGCAGCCGGCCGCCGCAGCGGTACTCGACGCCGGTCGCCCGGCCGTTCTTGACCAGGACCCGGGTGGTCAGCGCGCCGGTGCGGACGGTCAGGTTCGGCCGGTCCACGGCCGGGTGCAGGTAGGCGTCCGCGGAGGACCAGCGGCGGCCGCGCTTCTGCGTGACCTGGTACCGGCCGACGCCCTCCTGCGTGGCGCCGTTGAAGTCGTCGTTGCGCGGGTAGCCGGTGGCGGCAGCCGACTCGACGACCGCCGTCGTCCACGGGTGCACGGAGCGCAGGTCCTCGACCCGCAGCGGACCGCCCACGCCGTGCCACTCGTCGGCGCCGCGGGCGTTGTCCTCCATCCGCGTGAACACCGGGAGCACCTGGTCGTAGGACCACGACGGGTCGCCGGTCAGCTCGGCCCACTCGTCGTAGTCGGACCGCGCGCCGCGGATGTAGATCATCGCGTTGATCGAGGACGAGCCGCCGAGCAGCTTGCCGCGGGGCCAGAACAGCTTCCGGCCGCCGAGACCGGGCTGCTCGTCGGTCGTGTAGTTCCAGTCGTGCCGGGTCCGCCAGACCTTGTAGAGCCCGGCGGGGATCTGCACCTCGAGCAGCTTGTCCGAGCCGCCGGCCTCGAGCAGCAGCACCCGCAGCGTCGGGTCCTCGGTCAGCCGGCCGGCCAGCGCGCAGCCGGCCGACCCGGCGCCGACGATGACGACGTCGAACTCCTCGGTCACCGGTGCCGCCCGTGGACCATGCCCATCACCCGGGCCAGGGCGTCGGCGGCCTTCTCGGGCCGGCCGAAGCTCATCAGGTTCACCGGCAGGGCCACGCGCTGCCGGGTGATCGCCTTGGCGCGGGTGAACTCCTTGAGCCCGTCCTCGCCGTGGATGCGGCCGAAGCCGGACTCGCCCACGCCGCCGAAGGGCAGCGCCGGCACCGAGGCGAAGGTGAGCACCGAGTTGACCGACGTCATGCCGCTGCGCATCCGGCGGGCGAGGTCCATGGCGCGGTCCTTGGACGCCGAGAAGACGGCGCCGGCCAGGCCGTAGCTGGTCGCGTTGGCCCGCTCGAGCGCCTCCTCGGCGTCGCGCACCCGGGTGATGGTGAGCGTCGGCCCGAAGGTCTCCTCCGTGATGGCGGAGGAGTCCTCGGGGACGTCGAGCAGCACGGTCGGGGCGACGTAGCCCTCGGCCGGGACGGCGTCGGGGTCGGTGCCGCCGGTGACCACGCGGGCGCCCGCGGCGGCGGCGTCGGCCACGTGCCGCCGGACGATGTCGATCTGCGAGGACATCGTCATCGGGCCGTAGGTGGCCTCGCCGTCGGAGCCCGGGCGCAGCTTCTGCACCTGGGCGGTGACCTCGGCGACGAACCGGTCGTACACCGCGGAGGTCGCGTACACCCGCTCGATGCCGATGCAGGTCTGCCCGCCGTTGCTCATCGCGCCCCACACCGCGGCGTCGGCGGCGGCGACCACGTCGGCGTCGTCGTCGACGATCATCGCGTCCTTGCCGCCGAGCTCCATGAGCACCGGGGTGAGGGTCTCGGCGCAGGCAGCCATCACCTTCTTGCCGGTGGCGGCGGAGCCGGTGAAGGCGAGCTTGTCCACGGGCACGCGGCACAGCGCGGCGCCGGTCGAGCCGTTGCCGGTGACGACCTGGAAGGCGTCCGGCACGTCGGGGACGGCGGCCCGCCAGGCGGCGGCCAGCCAGGCCCCCACGGCGGGGGTGTGCTCCGAGGGCTTGAAGACGACGGCGTTGCCGGCGGCCAGGGCGTAGGCGATCGAGCCCATCGGCGTGAACACCGGGTAGTTCCACGGGCCGATCACGCCGATGACGCCCAGTGGCTGGTACTCCAGGTAGGCGGCGTGGTTGGCGGCGAGCATGCCCGAGGCGACCTTGCGCAGGCCGAGGGTCTTCCGGGCGTGGCCGGCGGCCCAGGCGAGGTGGTCGACGGCGAGGGTGATCTCGAGGATCGCGTCGGCGTGCGGCTTGCCGTTCTCCCGGTACACGAGGTCGGCCAGCTCGTGCATGCGCCGGGCGAGGTAGCCGCGGTAGGCCGACAGGCGCTGCTTGCGCCCGTCCCAGCCCAGCGCGGCCCACTGCTCGGCGGCGGTGCGGGCCCGCGCGACGGTCTCGCCGACGGCGGCCTCGTCGTGCACGGGGAAGACGCCGACGACCGCACCGGTGGTCGGCGCCGTCGACTCGAAGGTCTGGGTGGTGGCGTGCCGGTCGACCGTGCCCGCGGCGGCGTCGGTGACCGTGTCCATCTGCTCGGCGAGCGACATGCGGCGCACGTTACCCGCGGGTCACAGACACCGCGGGAGAGGTCGCCCGAACGGGATGCGCTCAGCCGTCGTCGGCCGCCACCACGGCCCAGGCGGTCTTCGTATCCGGCTCGGTGAACCAGCCGTGCGCGGCCGAGAGATCGGCGACCAGGTACAGGCCGAAACCACCCAGGCCGGGGTCGCGACCCTGCGCGGGAACGGGTACGACGTCCGGCTTGGCGTCCCGGACGGCGATCAGCCACGCGTGGTCGTTCCGGCCCAGGACCGCGGCGACCGGGGAGCCGCCGTGGCGCAGCGCGTTGGAGGTCAGCTCGTCGGCGATGAGCACCAGCCGCTCCGACCAGTGGTCCCGCTCGGGACGTGCGACGGTGCGGCTGCCGGTCATGGAGGTGCGCAGCCGGGCGCGCAGCGCGGCGAGCTCGCTCAGCGAGCCGAGCTCCTGGCGCCAGACCTCGGCGAAGCCGCGCGGCGGGCGCGCGGACTGCCAGAGCGCCACGCTCACCGCCTCTCGTCGCCGGCCGGCCGCGCCGGTTCGTTCCCGGCGGCACCGTGCCCGTTCCACGGTGGCTCGAATCCTCGGCTCACCCGGAAGGAGGGACCACCGTCGGCCGCCCGGCCTCTAGGGTCCGGGCGCATGGCCGCCAGCACCGCCGGGGAGCTCCCCGACCCGTTCGGCACCGCGGCCCTGCGGCGCACCGTGCTGGCGGCGTGGACGGCGTCCCCGGCGCGGTTCCGGGAGGACGCGAACGTCGAGGAGGACCTCGTCCACGGCGGTTACCGCGACCGGGTGCTGGTGGAGCTGGCGCAGAACGCCGCCGACGCCGCCGCGCGCACCGGGGGAGCCGGCCGGCTCCGGCTGCGGCTGGACGGCGGCACGCTGCGGGCCGCCAACACCGGGGCGCCGCTGGACGCCGCCGGCGTGCTCGGCCTCGCCACGTTGCGCGCCTCGGCCAAGCGCGACGACGCCGCGTCGGTCGGCCGGTTCGGCGTGGGGTTCGTCGCCGTCCTGGCCGTGAGCGAGGAACCCGCGGTGCTGTCCCGGACCGGCGGGATGCGGTTCAGCGCCACGGACACCCGCGCGGAGGTGGCGGCGCGCCCGGCGCTGACCGGGGAGCTGGCCCGCCGCCACGGCGCCGTCCCGGTGCTGCGTCTGCCGTGGCCGGCGGCCGGTGCGCCGCCGGCGGGCTTCGACACCGAGGTGGTGCTGCCGCTGCTGCCGGGAGTGCGGGACGGCGTCGCCGCGGCGCTGCGGGAGCTCCCCGCGGAGCTGCTGCTCGCGCTGCCCGCGCTGTCGGCCCTGGAGGTGGTGGTCGACGGCACGTCGCGGACGGTCGAGCGGAGCGGGGGGATGCCGGAGGTCCGGCTGTCGGAGGACGGCGTCGTCACCCGTTGGGCTGCGGCCCAGCGCGCGGGGGAGCTGCCGGCCGAGCTGGTGGCGGACCTGCCCGTCGAGGAGCGGGGCCGCCGGGCGTGGACGGTGACCTGCGCGGTGCCGCTGGAGGACGGCCGGCCGCGTCCGCTGACCGGCCGCCAGGTGGTGCACGCCCCGACGCCCAGCGACGAGCCGCTGTCGCTGCCCCTGCGCCTGATCGCCCCGTTCCCGCTCGGCCCCGACCGGCGGCACGTGCTGCCCGGGCCCGTGACCGACGTCCTGGTGGCCGCGGCCGCCGACGCGCTCGCGGACCTCGTCGGCCGGCTGCCCGCCGATCCGGCGCTGCTGGGGCTCGTGCCCCGCGTCGGCCTGGCCGGTGCCGAGCTCGACGCCGCGCTGCTCGGTGCGGCCCTGGACCGGCTGCGGGCGACCGCGTGGCTGCCGGTCGCCGGCGACCCGGGCGCCCGGCAGCCACCGGAGCGGGCGGTCGTGCTGGACGACGCCGACGAGCCACGGGTGGCCGCGCTCACCGGCGTGCTGCCGGGGTTGCTGCCCGCCGACTGGTCGCGCCGCGGGAACCTCCCCGCCCTCACCGCGCTCGGCGTCCGGCGGGCCGGGCCGGCCGAGGTGGTGGAGGCGGTGCGGGGCGTGGCCCGCCCGGCGCGGTGGTGGGCGCAGCTCTACGCCGCCTTCGAGCGCGCCGACCGCGAGGAGCTCGCGGCGCTGCCGGTGCCGCTGGTCGGCGGCCGGACCGCGCACGGCCCCGCCGGAGTGCTGCTGCCCGAGCCCGGCCTGCCGGTGGACCGCCTGGCCGCCCTGGCGCTGCGGCTGGCCGATCCGGCCGCGGTGCAGCTGCCGGCCGCGCGCCGGCTGCTGGAGCGGCTGGGGGGCCGGCCGGCGACGGCGGAGGCGGTGCTGGCCGATCCCGCGGTGCGCGCGGCGGTGGAGAACTCGCTGGACGCCGCCGACGACCGGTTCTCCGGGGCGCCCGAGCCCGAGGAGCTGGCCGAGGCGGTCCTCGCCCTGGCGACCGCCGCGCCGTCCGCCGCCGCGGAGCTGCCGTGGCTCGCCGAGCTCGCGCTGCCCGACGCGGACGGCGGCTTCGGGCCGGCGGGGGAGCTGGTGCTGCCCGGCTCGCCGTTCGCGGCCGTGCTCGAGGACGGCGCCCTGGGCACGCTCGATCCGGCGTTCGCGGCCCGCGCCGACGCCGCGGCACTGCGCGCGGTGGGGGTCCTGGACGGCTTCGCCGCGGTGCGCGCCGAGGATCCCGACGAGCTCGACGTCGACGGTGCGCAGGAGTGGGCCGACGCCGTCCTCGACCGGCTGCCCGGAGGCCCGCCGCCGGCGTGGCCGCCGCTGGTGGCCGTCCGCGATCTCGAGCTCGTCGCCGACTGGCCGGGCGCGCTCGAGTTGCTGGCGGCCGCGCCGGCGGAGGCGTGGGCCGACGTCGTCGTCGGCCGGGTCCGGGCACCGGGCTACCTGCGCTGGTGGCTGCGCACCCATCCGGTGCTGGGCGGCCGGCGCCCCGACCGGCTCGCGCACCCGGGGAGCACCGAGCTCGCCGGGCTCTACGACCCGGCCGGCATCGGGGAACCGCTGCTCGGCCTGCTGCGGCCACCGGCCACGCTGGACGACGTCCTGCCCGACCCGGACGGCGCCCTCGACCTCCTGGACCGGCTCGGCGATCCGGCCCGCACCGTGCGCCCGGGCGTGCTGGCCCGGGTCTACGCGCGACTGGCCCTCGCGCTGGACGGCGTGGACGCCGAGCCGCCCGTGCGGGTGCGGGTGGCGGCGGACTGCGTGGTCGGCCGGGCGGTGGTCCTCGACCAGCCGCACCTCGTCCCGCTGCTCGACCTGCCCGTCGTTCCCTCCGGGGGAGCGCCGGGAGCGGTCGCGGACCTGCTGGACCTCCCGCTGGCGAGCGAACGGGTGCAGGCGGAGGTGACCAGCCGGCCGGTGCGGCGCGTGCGCTGGGCCGAGTTGCCCGGCGCGACCCTGGCCGCGGCGCGGCTGGACCGGGACGAGCTGCCCGGAGAGGTGGCGGTGCACGATCCGCTCACCGTCGCCGGACGGCCGGTCCCGTGGTGGCCGGAGGAGGTCGTCGACCACGTGGACGGCAGCCCCGGCGCGCTCGGCCGGGCGCTGGCCTGGCGGGTCGGCGCCTGGCCACTGCGCCAGGCGCTCGCCGAGGCCTTCGCCCACCCCGACCGCGCCGCCGACCTGGCGGCCGAGGACGCGGTCGGTTGACGGACCCCAGCGCGCGGACTAGCGACCGGCGCCGTCGGCGCCGGAGGCGGTGCTGCCGGACCTGCGCGCCTGCCGGGCCTTGGCCGCTTCCCAGCGCACCCGGTCGCGGGCGCGGGCGTCGGCTCCGCGCTCCCACTTCTCCTGACGGCGGCGGGCGCGGGCGTGCTCGCGGTCCTCGAAGGTCTCGTGCGCATCCCAGTTCCGGGCTGCCGCGCCCACGCCCACGGCGGTGAGCACTGCGATGGCGACGGCCGAGGCGACGATCGGGTCGAGCACCGCGAACGCTCCCGCGGCGACCGCCACCCCCACGAGCACCCCGACGACCAGGAATGCGGAGGGGCGGCGGGACGAGGAGCGCGACCGGGTCACCGGTCCAGTATCCGTCCGGCAGCGGCGGCTCCCGAGGGAGGCTGGTCACACGGCCGGGCCGATCGGTCCACCGCCCCGGCCACCCCCGGACAGGCCCCTTGCGCGCCGTACCCCCGGTGCCTACGGTCGGAGCAGCGGTTCAACAAGAGCCGCGACCCCAGTGCTGGTCGTCGTGTCGTTCGCGTCCCGCAGGCTCACTGGTCCGGACAGCGCCCGAGAGGCAACCCGTGACCGCTTCCTCCCTCGACTGCGTCCAGGCCGAGCCGGTGTTCACCGGCGTCGTGCCGACCCCGTCCGCACTCGTCACCCTCGCGGTGGCCGGCTCCGCCTCCCATCCGCAGCTGACGGTCACCGGCGAGGTCGACTGCAGCTCCGCCCCCGAGGTCCGCGCCGTGCTCGACCAGCTGGTCGACGCCGCCCCCACCGAGGTCGTCGTCGACCTCACCTGCGTGACCTTCCTCGACTCCGCCGGGCTGAGCAGCCTCGCGGCCGCGCACCGGCGCGCTCTGGCCGCCGGCGGGCGGCTCCGTGTCCTGGCCGCCACGCGGGCGGTCATCCGGCCGCTCCAGATCACCGGCCTGTGGGACCTGCTGGACGGTCAGCAGGTCGACACGCTCGCCTGCTGACGTTGTCCGGGGGCGGGGTGGTCAGCGCCCGGGCCCGCCGGGCAGACTCGAACCCGCCACCCGGGCCGAGCCGGACGCCGGGTGCCGACGAACGAGGAGGACCACCGTGCGCGAAGCGGTCATCTGCGAGCCCCTGCGGACGCCGGTCGGCGGATTCGGGGGTTCGCTGCGCGACGTCCCCGTCCAGGAGCTGGCGGCCACGGTGATCCGGGCGCTGATCGAGCGCACCGGGCTGCCGCCCGAGTCGGTGGACGACGTCCTGCTCGGCCACTGCTACCCGACGATGGACGCGCCGGCGCTCGGCCGCGTCGCCGCGCTCGACGCCGGGCTGCCGGTGACCGCCTCCGGCCTGCAGGTGGACCGGCGGTGCGGATCGGGCCTGCAGGCGGTCGTGTACGCCGCGATGCAGGTGCAGTCCGGCACCTCCGACGTCGTCCTGGCCGGCGGCGCGGAGTCGATGAGCAACGCGCCCTTCTACTCGACCGCGATGCGCTGGGGCGTCAAGTCCGGCCCCGGGGTCCTGCTGGAGGACGGGCTGGCCCGCGGCCGGGTCACCGCCGGAGGGCAGCACCACCCCGTGCCCGGCGGCATGCTCGAGACCGCGGAGAACCTGCGCCGCGAGTACCAGATCGGTCGCGAGGAGCAGGACGAGTACGCCGTCCGCAGCCACCAGCGCGCCGCCGCCGCCGCGGCCGAGGGCCGGTTCGCCGACGAGATCGTGCCGGTGACGGTGAAGAGCCGGAAGTCCGAGACCGTCGTCGACCGCGACGAGCACATCCGCCCCGACTCCTCGGTGGAGACCCTCGCCAAGCTGCGCCCGATCCTGGGCAAGAACGACCCCGACGCCACGGTGACCGCGGGCAACGCATCCGGCCAGAACGACGGCGCCGCGGTCGCGATCGTCACCCACCCGGAGAAGGCCGCCGAGCTGGGGCTGCGCCCGCTGGCCCGGCTGGTCTCCTTCGGCGTCGGCGGCGTGCCCCCGAAGACGATGGGTATCGGCCCGGTGCCGGCGACGGCCAAGGCGCTGTCGCTGGCCGGTATCACGCTCGCCGACGTCGACCTGATCGAGCTCAACGAGGCGTTCGCCAGCCAGGTGCTGGCCGTGGCCCGCGAGTGGGGCTTCACCGACGCCGACTGGGAGCGCACGAACGTCAACGGCTCCGGCATCTCGCTGGGTCACCCGGTGGGCGCGACCGGCGGCCGCATCCTCGCCACGCTGCTGCGCGAGATGGACCGCCGCGACGCCCGCTACGGGCTGGAGACCATGTGCATCGGCGGCGGCCAGGGGCTGGCCGCGCTGTTCGAGCGGGTCTGAGCGACACTCTCGTCCATCGTCCCCGAGCCGAGGAGCAGCACCGCATGTCCACGCCCACGAACGGTTCCGCCCGTGTCGCGATCGTCACCGGTGCCGCCCGCGGCATCGGCGCCGCCACCGCCCAGCGGCTGGCGCAGGACGGCTTCGCCGTGGCGGTGATCGACCTCGAGGAGGACGACGCCCGCGGAACGGTCGAGGCCATCGAGGCCGCTGGTGGCCGGGCGCTGGCCGTGGGGGCCGACGTCGGTGACGCCGAGCAGGTGCAGGCCGCGGTCGACCGCATCGCCGCGGAGCTGGGCCCGCCGGTGGTGCTGGTCAACAACGCCGGCGTCACCCGCGACAACATGCTGTTCAAGATGAGCGACGCCGACTGGGACATCGTCATGCACGTGCACCTGCGCGGCTCGTTCCTCATGACCCGCGCGGCGCAGAAGCACATGATCGACCAGAAGTGGGGTCGGATCGTGAACCTGTCCAGCACCTCGGCGCTGGGCAACCGCGGGCAGGCCAACTACGCGACGGCCAAGGCCGGCCTCCAGGGCTTCACCAAGACGCTCGCCATCGAGCTGGGCAAGTTCGGCGTCACCGCCAACGCGATCGCGCCGGGGTTCATCGTCACCGACATGACGAAGGCGACCGCCGCGCGCATCGGCCAGGAGTGGGAGCCCTACGTCCAGGCCCGCGCCGCGGCGATCCCGGTCGCCCGCGCCGGCCAGCCCGAGGACATCGCGCACACCGTCTCGTTCCTGGTCAGCGAGGGTGCCGGGTTCGTCTCCGGCCAGGTTATCTACGTCGCCGGCGGTCCGCGCGCGTAGGCCTCAGGACGAGGGGTCGCGGTCGGGGTAGCGGGCCCGGGCGAGGGCGTACACGCCGAAGGCCGCGAACCCGGCCGCGACGCCGCCGAGCAGCCAGGGGCCGGCGTCCACCCCGGCGATCGCGGTCATCGCGCCGTCCAGACCGGTGGCGGTGGAGGCGTCGGCGGCGGTGGCGGCCCGCCCCAGCAGGACGCCGACCAGCCCGAAGGCGATGCCCTTCGCCAGGTAGCCGATCCGGCCCAGGGCCTCGATCGCCGGTTCCCACCGGTCGGGGGCCGTGGGCAGGTCGATGTCGCGCATGAAGCCGCCGGTGCAGCCGCGCACGAACGTGTAGATCCCGACCGCCACCACCCCGGCCGCGACCGTGCCGATGAGCAGCGCCCCGCCGGGGATCAGCAGCGTCTCCTCGGTGAGGTCGCGCAGCCGCTCGTCGGCCTCGTACTCGAACCCGGCGGCGAACAGCAGCGCGGTGAGTCCGAGGACGCCGTACACCGCGCCCTTGGCCAGGCACTTGGCGCAGACGACCGCCGTGTGCACCCGGTGCTCCGGATCGAGCAGCCCGTGCCACCAGAGCAGCACCTCGGCCGCCTGCCAGAGCGCCAGCGACAGCATGCCCAGGCCGATCGCGACGAGCAGGAACTCGCCGCCCGGCCCGGCGGCGACGGTGAGCAGGGCACCGGTCTGGTCGGCGTCGGCCCCGCGCAGGCCCAGCGCCATGCGCAGCGCGAGGAACGCGATGAGCAGGTGCATCGCCCCGTAGGCGATCAGCCCGGCGCGGGCGAGGTGGGTGAGCCACGGGGAGTCGGTGACCCGGCGGACCCGGTCGACGAGGTCGCGGAGCCGGTGGACCAGGGGCTGTGCGGCAGGCACCGGCGGCATCAGGTCCGTTCGGGGTAGCGGGCGCGGACGAAGCAGTAGATGCCGAAGGCCGCGATCCCGACGGCGATGAGCGTGAGCAGCACCTGCCCGGCGGGAACGCTGCCCAGCCGGTGGAGGGCGCCGTCCAGTCCGGCCGCCTTGGCCGCGTCGAACGTCACCGCGGCCCAGACGAGCAGCCCGCCGATCAGGACGAAGGCGGCGCCCTTGCCGGGGAAGCCCACCTGGCCCAGCCGGGTGACCAGCCGTGTCGCTCGCGCCGGGCAGTCGCTGAGGTCGATCTCCTTGAGGAAGCTCTTCGAGACACCCTTGTAGACGTTGTAGACGCCGATCCCGACGACGACCAGCCCAGCGATGCCGACCAGCCACCGCCCGCCCGGCCACCCGAAGACGCCGGCGGTCGCCTGCTGCGGGGTGCTGGTGCTGCCGGTCTGCCCGCCGCCGGTGGCGAAGCGGAACGCCAGCACCGCGAGCGTGAGGTAGATGACCGTCTTGGCGACCGCCTTGCCGGTCCGCTCCCACGCCGTCGTGCGGGCCTTCCCCGACGCGGTCAGCCCGTGCCGCCAGCGGAGGATCTCCGCGGCCTGCCAGAGGGCCAGGGCGATGAGACCGACGGCGAGCACCCACAGCAGCGGCTCGCCCAGCGGTTGCTGGGCGAGGGTGGCCAGTGCCCCGGACTGGTCGGCCGGAGCGCTGCTGACGCCCCACGCCACCTGCAGCGCGAGCCAGGCGACGAGCACGTGCACCAGGCCGTAGGCGATCAGCCCGACGCGGGCCAGGTGCTCCAGCGCGTCGCTGTCGCCCGCCCGCGCGGCCGCGTCCGTGGGTGATCCGGCATCGCCCCGCACGCTCATGGATTGCCTCCTGACCTCGCGCTGCGTCGTCGCAGCTGCGGCGTCGATCAGCGTGGCACGGACCACGGTCCGGTGCCTCCCCGAGCAGCGCGGCGGGTGAGGGACACTGGGTGCCGTGGCGAACGGAACCGGAATCCTCTCGGCCGGCACGGTGGGCATGGCGACCCCGGAGGTCGCCCGGCGTACCTGGCCGCGGTGGCTGGCCCTCGGGATCGGCATGGTCGCCGTCGCGGTCGTCGCCGTGGCCTGGGACGCCGCGGGGGCCCGGCTCCTGCTGGGCGCGCTCGGCGTCTTCTTGGCCGTGCGCGGCGCGACGCTGCTGCGCGTCGCCCGGTCCGGCGCGGTCGACGGTGCGCCGGCCGCCGGTGCGCAGCGCCTCGGCGTGGCCACCGTCGCGCTGGGTGCGGCGGGGCTCGTCGTGGCACTGGCGTCGGCGGCGCTGTCGGCGACGGTGCTGCTGATCGGCGTCCCGGTGCTCCTGCTGGCGACCTCGGCCGGGCTGCTGGCCCGTGGGGGCAGCGCCCGGCGCGGTGGGCAGGCGCTGGTGGTGTGGTCGCTGCTGGTCACCGGCCTGCTGGTCGCCACCGGCCTGGCGCAGGGCTGGGACCGCGCCGCCGATCTCGCGACCGTGGTGGCCGCGCTGGCCGTCGCCGTCCTCGGCATCCCGCTGCTGATCGGCGCGGTGAACCTGCGGACGGTGGCCAATGCGCCGGCCCCCGTGCGGGGCGGCTGCGGTGGCTGCGCCTGCGGTGCCGGCGGCTGCGGCGCCTGACCTCCACCGACCGACCGCCGCCGACTGACCGCCGCCGCATGTCCGCGGGGCCCTGGGTAAGGCCGTCGGCGTGAACGGACACGTGTTCGTCGTCGGCGCGGACCTCACCCGGTTGTCGTGCGACGACGTCCTGGTGCCCACCGACCGCTCGCTGCGGGTGGCCCGCAGCTGGCGTCCGCTGCTGCCCGACGAGCTGATCACCGACCGGCAGGACGACGGCGACTGCGTCGGGCTGTCGTGGTCGGGCCGGGAACGGGTCCTCGAGGTCCCCGGGGACGGTCCGCGGCGGACGTGGCTGGTCGACACGGTCGACGACGGCGGGCACGGGCTCTCCTGGCTGCTGGACGGCGCCCGGGAGGCGCTGGCCGCCGTCGCCCGGCGGGAGGTGACCGGGCCGGTGCACGGCCGGGCGCGGCGACTGGTCGGGCTGCCGGCCCTGGGGACCGGCTGGGGCGGTGCCGCGGGGCAGCGGGGCGCACTGCTGCAGCAGCTCCTGCCGGTGCTGCGCGAGGCGGCCGAGGAACACGGGTTCGACATCGCGCTGGTGCTGCGCGGGCCGAGCGACCTGGCCGCCGCCCAGCGGGTGCGTCGGGGGCAGGACGGCGGCTGGGAGCTGCCCGACCACCTCCGCCAGCTGGCCGAGCAGCTCGGTGAGCGGGCCCGCCGCGGCCAGCTGGCGCTGTTCGTCGGCGCCGGCGTGAGCGCGGCGGCGGGGTTGCCCACCTGGGAGCGGCTCGTGGACGAGCTCGCCACCCGCTCGGGCCTGGACGACGCGCTGCGCGAGGGGCTGTCGGGGCTGCCCCCGCAGGACTCGGCCGCGCTGCTGGCGCGCGAGCTGGGCTCCGACCAGCTGGAGGCGTTCGTCGCCGAGCGGTTCGGGCCGGGCTCGTACGCCCTGGCGCACGCGCTGCTCGCCGACCTGCCGGTGCAGGAGTTCGTGACCACGAACTACGACCCGCTGGTGGAGCTGGCGGCCAGCGACATCGGCCGGCAGGTCAGGGTGCTGCCGTACGAGGAGGCCGAGCCGGGGCGGCCCTGGCTGCTGAAGCTGCACGGTGACGCCGCGCACCCCGAGAGCGTGGTGCTGACCCGCGAGGAGTACCTGCAGTTCGGCAGCACCGGCGCCGCGCTGGCCGGGGTGCTGCACTCGCTGCTGCTCACCCGGCACGTGCTGTTCGTGGGCACCTCGATGCTCGACGACGACCTCATCCGGATCGCGCACCAGGTGCGCACCGCGCTGCAGACCCAGGGCTCCGGCACCGCCCGCCGCACCGGCACGGTGCTCGCGCTGCGCGAGGACCCGGCCCGGGCGCGGCTGTGGGAGCGGGACGTCGAGACGGTGGCGATGAGCCCGGCGGACGGTTCCCCCGCGGAGGCGGCACGCCGGCTGGAGGTGTTGCTGGACCTCATCGGCTGCCTGTCCACCCCGCCCACCGGGTACCTGCTGGACCCGGCCTACCGCGGGATGCTCAACGACGAGGAGCGCGCGCTGGCGGGGGCGCTGCGCACGGTCGCGGAGGCGCTGCCGCCGGAGGCCTCGTCCACGGCGGCGCTCGAGGTGGCGGACCTGTTGCGCCGGCTCGGCCACGGCAGCTCGGCCGCCGACGGCGAGGAGCCGCCGCGCGAGCTCGTGCGCGGGCCCCGGGACGACCGGCCCCGGGAGCAGCGGCCGGGCTGACCGGGATTGCCCGGCGGGGCTGCTGGGCAGGCAGGTCCGCATGCCTCGTCTCGAGAACGGCCTGAAGATGCTCGCGAAGGGCTACGCCTGGCTGCCCGACGAGCGGCGCCGCACCGGGCGACGCACCGTGGCGACCCGGCTCGGCGGGATGCCGGCGTACGGCATCGTGGGCCCGGAGGCCGCGCGGTTCCTCTACGACGAGGACCACGTCCGGCGGTCGCACGCCATCCCGGAGCCGGTGCGGGGGACGCTGTTCGGCAAGGGAGCGGTGCACACCCTCGACGGGGAGCTGCACCGGGTGCGCAAGGCGATGTTCGTGGCGCTGCTCATGCGCGAGGACGGCATCGCCTCGCTCGTGGAGCAGGCGACGGCGGCCTGGGACGCCGCGGCCGGCGAGTGGGCCCGCCGGCCGGAGATCGTCCTCTTCGACGAGGCCGGCCGGGTGATCGCCGGCGCGGTCACCCGCTGGGCCGGGGTGGCGGTGCACGACCACGAGGTACCCGGCCTGGCCCGGGACCTGCTCGCCATGGTCGACGGGTTCGCCAGCGGTGGCGTGCGGCACGCGCGTGCCCGGCGGGCCCGCGGACGCCGCGAGCGCTGGCTGTCGCAGCTGGTCCGGGACGTGCGCAGCGGCGTCACGGCCGTGCCCGAGGGCTCGGCGGTCGATGTCGTGGCCCGGCACCGCGACGCCGGCGGCGAGCAGCTGGACTCCCACGTCGCCGCGGTCGAGCTGCTCAACATCATCCGGCCGACGACGGCGGTCGCCTGGTTCATGGCCTTCTCCGGGCACGCGCTGATCCGCTGGCCGCAGCACCGCGAGCGGCTGGCCGGCGGCGATGCCACGTTCGCGGAGGCCTGGGCGCACGAGATCCGGCGGTTCTACCCGTTCGCGCCGTTCACCGGTGGGCGGGCGCCGCACGAGGTGGAGTTCGACGGGGAGCGGATCCCGGAGAACGCGATGATCCTGCTCGACCTGTACGGGCAGAACCACGACCCCGAGCTCTGGGGGGACCCGTACGCCTTCCGCCCCGAACGGTTCCTCGACCGGCCGATCGGCGAGTTCGAGCTCGTTCCACAGGGCGGCGGTGATCCGCGCACCAACCACCGCTGCCCCGGCGAGCAGATCACCGTCGCGCTGCTCGCGGCGCTGGCGGGAAGGCTGGCCCGGCTGGACTACGAGGCGCCCGAGCAGGACCTCACCATCGCCCTGCACCGCATCCCGGCCAAGCCGGCCAGCGGCGTCGTTCTGCGGGTGCGCGGCGGGGCCTGAGGTACTTCTCCGGACAGTCGGTCTCTGCCCACAGGACGTGGGCAGAGACCGACTGTCGGCGGGGCCCTGTCGTGCCCGGCCGGAATACCTGTCGTGCCCGGCGGAACCCTGTCGCGCCCGGCCGGGACCGTGGCTGGGGGCGCCACCGCTCTCGGTCAGCGCAGGTCGAGCCCCTTCAGCTCCACGGGCAGCTCACCGGGGTGGACGACGCCGAGCCGCTGGGTGGCGCGGGTGAGCGCGACGTAGAGGTCGTTGTGCCCGCGCACCCCCTCGTCGAGGATCCCGGCCGGGTCGCCGACGAGGACCGAGTCGAACTCCAGGCCCTTGCTGCCCTGGGGCGTGAGCACCACGGCCCCGGCGGTGAGGTCGCCGTCGGCCGACGCCGACGGCACCCGCCGCCGGACGGCGTCGGTGACGGCGGCCAGCCGGCTGCGCGGGACGAGAACGGCGAGGGTCCCCTCCTCGGCATCGAGCTCCGCGGCAGCCTCGGCGACCGCGTCGGCGAGCTCCTCGTCGGCCACCTGGCGGGCCCACGGCCGCTCGCCGGTGGACCGCACCGAGCTCGCCGCCGACGTGTCCGCCCCACCGGCGGCCAGCACCTCCGCCGCGATCTCCATGATCTCGGCGGGGGTCCGGTAGTTGACGGTCAGCTCCTCCATCCGCCAGCCGCGGCGGTCCCGGGGGCCCAGCGCCGGCTCGAGCACCTCGGCCCAGCTGGAGGCGCCGGCCGCCGACCCGGTCTGGGCCACGTCACCGACCAGCGTCATCGAGCGGGTGGGGCAGCGGCGCAGCAGCACCCGCCAGGCCATCGCCGACAGCTCCTGCGCCTCGTCGACGATCACGTGCCCGTAGGTCCAGGTGCGGTCGGCCGCCGCGCGCTGCGCCGTCGACCGGCTGTCGGTCTCCTCCTGCCGGTCGGCGAGCCCTTCCGCGTCGAGCAGGTCGCCGGCGGACAGCTCCTCCGACTCGTCCTCGGTCTCCCAGTCGGTGGAGCGCGAGCCGTGCAGGAAATCGAGGGTCTCCTGGGCGTGCCGGAGCCGGCGCTGCTTCTCCCGGCGGGCGGCCGTCCGCTCGGCGGAGTCGTCGACGCCGAGCAGCTCGTCGGCCTCCTCCAGCAGCGGGACGTCGGCCGGCGTCCAGGGCGCCGAGGCCGGGCGGGCGAGCAGTGCGCGATCGGCGTCGGTCCACCCCTTGGTCGCCGCGGCGAGCCGCTGCGGGGAGGAGAACAGGTCCCGGAGCAGCCGCTCGGCGGTCAGCCGGGGCCACAGCCGGTCGATCAGCGCGTGCACCGCGGGTTCCGCGGCGACCTCGCGGCGCAGCGCGGCGACGTCGCCGGCACCGAGCAGGTTGGCGCCGCCGAGCACGTTCTGGCCGAGCGTGTCGGCGTACTTGTGCGCCACCAGGTCGATCACGGCACGCGCGAACGCCGGACGGGCCTCGTTGTGCAGCCGGGAGACCGCGCGGGCCCGGCTGCGGGCGCGGGCGGCGTCTGCCTTGGCGAAGCGCACCGGCGTCCCGTCGATGGTCAGCGGAGCCGGCTGGTCCAGGACCGCCTGGCGGGCGCGGACGGCGGCGGTGACGACGTCGACCATCGCCAGCCGCCCCTTGACCTCCGTGACCTCCGGTCGCTCGGGCGCGTGTGCCTGCAGGCCGGGCCGCAGCCCGCCGAGGTCGGCCAGCACGACCCCCGTCTCGCCGAGGGAAGGCAGCACGTCGGCGATGTAGGCCAGGAAGGTCGGGGAGGGGCCGACGACGAGCAGCCCGCTGCGCGCCAGCCGCTCGCGGTGGGTGTAGAGCAGGTAGGCGGCGCGGTGCAGGGCGACGGCGGTCTTCCCGGTGCCCGGACCGCCCTGGACGACCAGCACACCGCGGTGGTCGGCGCGGATGATGCGGTCCTGCTCGGCCTGGATGGTGCGGACGATGTCGCTCATCCGGCCGGTGCGGGTGGCGTTGAGCGCGGCGAGCAGCACCGACTCACCGGCCAGCCCGGACCGTTGGGCGAGGTCGGGGTCGGTGAGGTCCAGGGTCTCGTCGGTGACGCTCACGACCGTGCGGCCGCGGGTGCGGATGTGCCGCCGGCGGCGGACCCCGAGGTCGTGCAGGGGAGTGGCGGTGTAGAAGGGCTGGGCCGCGGGCGCCCGCCAGTCGACCAGCAGCGGCTCCTCGCGGCCCTCGTCGGTGTTCAGACCGATCCGGCCGACGTAGCGGGGGACGTCGCTGTCGTGCCGGTCCAGGCGCCCGAAGCACAGCCCGCTGTCGGCGGCGTCGAGAGCGACGATCCGCTGGGAGTGCAGCTCGACCGCCGCCTCACGCTCACCGACCGCCTGCGGGTTGTGCGGCACCGTGGCCAGCGCCTCATCGAGGCGGGCGACGGTGCGCGCCCGCACCTCGTCGAGCCGCTGGTGCAGGCCGGTGACGTAGGCCTGTTCCGCCGTCACCTCGGCGTCCTGCCTCGGTGCCTGTCGAGCTGTCGTCACTGCCCATCGCTTCCGTCGTCCGTTCCGGCGGACAACTATCGTCCGAGCCCCTGCTCAGGGCACGACCGACAGGCTGTGAGCCTTCACGCAACGCTGAGGATGGGCGTCCTGCTACCGGCGGGACGTCACCGGGCGGGCGGGGCGCCGCGCAGCCGCACGATGGCCGCGCGGTACCGCCCGCCGCCGTAGACCCGCCAGGCCAGCCGGGTGCCCCGGGGGGTGCCGAGCAGCAGCCGGGCGCGGTCGCCGGCGCAGCAGTCCTCCAGGGCGAGGCCCAGCACGAGCAGCCGCTGACGCCCGGAGAGACCGCACCGGGCCGTGCGGATGATCGGCGTCCAGTCGGCCTCGGTCAGGTGGGCGTCCAACAGGGGCAGCAGCGTCCGCTCCTCCTCAGCGGTCTGCGCGGCCACGTCGTCGGCCAGGGCGCGGCAGGCGCGGCCGAAGGAGTCGCGGGCGCGACCGCTGCTGGTGACGGCCCACTGGCGGGCGGCGGTGTCGAGGTCGCGCAGCGCGGCGTCGATCCGGGCGCAGGACAGCGTCCAGTCGGCGACCGCCACCGCCGCGGTGGGCCGTGCGGTCGCCGGGACCGCGCGCAGCAGCGCCGGCCACACCGCCTCCCGCTCCACGGCGTGGTGGTGCAGCAGCACCCGCGCGACCAACCCGGCGTGGCAGGTGAGGATCCCGGTGCGGACGCACTCGGCGTCCGGTGCCCAGGAGACGACGTCGGCCAGGGTGCGCAGCTCGCGGCGCACCAGCTGGTGCAGCACCCGCTGGTAGGCGGCCGCACGGCCGGGGTGCGCGGCTCGGTCCGGGGGGACGGCAGGCGCGGCCGGGCGGCGGGGCACCGGGATGCGGACGACGGGGGAACGGACCGCGGTAGCGGTCATGGCACGCACCTCGTTCGGCGGTTCGGGCCGGTGCTCCAGGGGTCGGGGAGCGGGAATGCCGCGCAGGGTAGGGGCACCTGTGCGCGGGGCGACAGCGGTCTTCCGTCGCCCACGGACGGCCGGACCCGCCACCCGGCGCCGCGCGGCGATGGGTCCAGGGGAGGTCACGGACGGTGACGACCGCGCGTGGCAGTTGCTGGGCGGGGCGGTTCCGTCGTCGTGGCCGGGGTCGGCGACATCGGGCGTCGGGTCCACTACGGTCGGCTGCGTGGGCAGCGTCGTGACGCGCAACCGGGTGAACGTCAGCGGCCCCGCCGAGGGGCGGCCGATGGTGTTCGCGCACGGCTTCGGGTGTGACCAGACGCTGTGGCGGCTGGTCGCTCCCCGGTTCAGCTGCGACCACCGCGTCGTCCTGTTCGACCACGTGGGGTCGGGGCAGTCGGACCTGTCGGCCTACGACCCGGACAAGTACGGCGCCCTGGACGGGTACGCGACCGACGTCGTCGAGATCTGCCGCGAGCTCGCGCTCTCCGACGTCGTGTTCGTCGGCCACTCGGTGAGCGCCATGATCGGGGTGCTCGCCTACCACCGGGCCCCGGAGCTCTTCGGGGCCATGGTGATGATCGGCCCCAGCCCGCGGTACGTCGACGACGGGGACTACGTGGGCGGGTTCAGCCGCAGCGACATCGTCGGCCTGCTCGACGCGCTGGATAGCAACCACCTGGGCTGGTCGGCGCAGATGGCCCCGGTGATCATGGGCAACCCGGAGCGGCCCGAGCTGGCCGAGGAGCTGACCAACAGCTTCTGCCGCACCGCGCCGGACATCGCCCGCCAGTTCGCCCGGGTCACCTTCCTGTCGGACAACCGCGCCGACCTGCACGGGGTCGAGGTACCCACCCTGGTGCTGCAGTGCAGCGCCGACGCGATCGCCCCCGACGCCGTCGGTGAGTACGTGCACCGGCAGATCCCGGGCAGCACGCTGGTGCGGATGCGGGCGACCGGGCACGTGCCCCAGCTCTCCGCGCCGGAGGAGACGACGGCCGCCATCCGCGCGTTCCTGACGCCGTGACCGGCCCGGACGGCGGCGAGCCGGCCGGTCCGCAGGACGCGCGGGATCGGGAGTCGCAGCTCGACCGCCTGCTCGACGAGGACCCGGCGGACCTCTACGAGAACGCGCCGATGGGCTATCTCTCCACCCTGCCCGACGGCCGGGTCGCGCGGGTCAACCGCACGTTCTGCGCCTGGACCGGGCGATCTCCGGAGGACCTGCTGGGCAGCCGCCTCCAGGAGCTGCTGAGCGTCGGTGGCCGGGTGTTCTACGAGACCCACCTGGTGCCGCTGCTGCGCATGCAGGGCGCGGTGCGCGAGATCGCCATCGACGTGACCCGGATCGACGGCTCGCTGCTCCCGTGCCTGCTCAACGCCGTCGAGATGCGCGACGACGACGGCACGCCGCTGCTGGTGCGCGCGACGTTGTTCGAGGCGACCGCGCGGCGGCGGTACGAGCGGGAGCTCCTGGCCGCGCAGCGGCTGGCCGAGGAGTCCGAGGCGCGGTCGCGCACCGTCCAGAAGGTCGTGTTCGACCTGGCGGCCGCGATGACACCCGAGGACGTCGCGACGGTGATCGTGCAGCGCGGGCGGGCCGCGATGAAGGCGCGCGGTGCCGCCCTGGTGCTGGTGGAGGGCGAGGCCGACGATCCGCGGGAGCTGCCCGGGTTGCGCCCGGTGCGCTCCGACGGGCTCTCGGTCCGTCTGCTGCGGCGGCTGAAGGAGGCCGCCGGCAGCCGGCTGGCGCTGGAGCTGGCCCAGGGGTTGCGGTCGGTGGTGCTCGATGCCCGGCTGCGGGCCGACCAGCCCCAGTTGGCGGCGGCGATGGCGGCGGACGGGGTGACCGACCTGGTGATCGTGCCGGTGTCGGCCGACTCCAAGCGACTCGGCGTGCTCGTGCTGGCCCGCGGCGAACCGGGACGGGGCGACCTGATCAGCCTCGAGGAGCCGGGGGAGAAGCGCGCGCTCCACCCGGCGCTGGTCGATCTGCTGTGGACCCTGGGGCGGCAGGCGGGACAGGCGCTCGAGCGCGTGCGACTGTACGAGCAGACCCGGCAGCAGGGGGAGCGGGCGGCGTTCCTGCTGGCGGCCGCACGGCTGATGGCCGACGCCGCGGACGTGACCGAGACCGTGCAGCAGCTGGCCGACCTCGTGGTGTCCCGGCTGGCCGACGTCTGCGTGATCGACCTGGTGACCGAGCACGGCCTGGCGCGGTCCGCGGCCCGGCACCGCGACCCTGCCCGGCAGTTCCTCCTCGACCGGCTGCGGGAGAAGCAGGCGCCGACGCGGTCGCCGCTGCACCCGGGAGTGCGGGCGCTGCGCGAGGGCCGGACCCAGTGGCTGCACGACCCCGCCGAGGGCCGGGCCCTGCTGGCCGAGGTCGCCGTCGACGACGAGTACCGCGAGCTCCTCGAGCAGCTGCAGCTCCAGCGCGTGGTGAGCGTGCCGATGATCGTCGACGGCAGGCGGCTGGGCGTGGTGACCCTCGGGGGCGACCGGCAGCGGCCGCCGTTCACCGCCGCCGACGTGGACGTGGCCGAGCAGCTGGCGCTGCAGCTGGCGCAGGTGGTAGACCGGGCGCAGCGGTTCGAGTTCGAGGAGCGGACCTCGCACACGCTGCAGGCCAGCCTGCTCCCACCCGCGCCGCCGGAGGTGCCCTCGATCGCGACCGCGGTGCGGTACGTCGCGGCGACCCAGGGGGTCGACGTGGGCGGCGACTGGTACGACGTCGTCCGGCTGCCCGGGAACCAGGTGGCGATGGCGGTGGGCGACGTCGTGGGCCACGACATCACGGCCGCCGCCACCATGGGGCAGCTGCGCAGCGTGACCCGGGCGATGTCGGTGGACGGGCCGTCGCCGGCCGTGCTCATCGACCGGCTGCAGCGCGGCTGGGAGCAGTTCGGCCTGCAGCGGATGGCGACGGCGCTGTTCGCCACCCTGGACCCGGCGACCGGTGAGCTGCGGATCGCCTCGGCCGGGCACCTGCCCCCGCTGCTGTGCTCGGACGGCACGGCGGAGTTCCTGCCGGTGCGGCCGACGCGGATGCTCGGTGCCCCGGCCGCTGCGGCGGAGGAGTGGGCCGGGGTGCTCCCGACGGGGGCGACGCTGGTGCTGTTCACCGACGGGCTGGTGGAGAGCCCGGGTGCGGACATCGACGCGGGGATGGACCGCCTGCTGGAGGTGGCCGCGCGGTCGTGCACGGCCGACCCGGCCGAACTGTGCGACCGGCTGCTGGCCGAGCTGACCCGCGAGCACCGGGCCGACGACATCGCCCTCCTCGCGCTGACCCGGACCTGAACCTCACGCGCCGCCCACCTTCCGGGCGGCGCCGTTTCGGGACACCATGGGACCAACTCCGGTTGGGGGCGGTCATGGACTCGAGAGCTCGCGGCAACCCGGTCACCGAGGCGATCGACGGTGCCTCCGGCGACTGGTCGATGTCGGGGGACGCGATGCGCTGGTCGCCGGACCTGGCCGAGCGCACCCCGGTGAGCGGGGATCTCGGTGGGCTCGAGTCCGGCTCCGGCGTCGGCCCGGTCCTGGCGCTGGACGTCGCCGGGGTGCGCCGGCTGGTGTCGGGCGCGCTGTCGTCGCTGGGCACGGTGGCCACCGACGTCGTCAGCGAGCTGCGTCAGCTCACCCGCGGCCCGTCGACCGAGGATCCGGCCGAGCCCCGCCCGGAGGACTGATCGCTCTCCGGTGCATGTGCGGTGCGTGGGGGCCCGAAGGGGCGGGTCGTTCCGTCGACCTGTAGAACGGCGGAGAGCACGACCACACCTGGGGAGTCGCATGAGCAACTCGTTGACACTGGCGCCGGCACCGCGGTCGGAGGCCGCGGAGCAGGTGCGGGGGGAGGTGCGCGACTTCCTCGCCGCCGAGGTCGCCGCGGGCACGTTCACCACGCACGTCGACACCTGGCTGTCCGGCGTCGACCCGGCGTTCTCCAAGAAGCTGGGTGAGCGCGGCTGGCTGGGGATGACCTGGCCGAAGCGGTACGGCGGCCACGAGCGCTCGGCGATGGAGCGCTACGCCGTCACCGAGGAGCTGCTCGCCGCCGGCGCCCCCGTGGCCGCGCACTGGATCGCCGACCGGCAGTCCGGCCCGAACCTGCTGACCTACGGCACCGAGAAGCAGCGGCAGGAGATCCTGCCGCGCATCGCCGCGGGGGAGTGCTTCTTCGTCATCGGGATGAGCGAGCCGGACTCCGGCTCCGACCTGGCCTCCATCCGTACCCGCGCCACCCGCAACGAGGCCGGCGACTGGGTGGTCAACGGCGCCAAGGTGTGGACGTCGAACGCGCACCACTCGCACTACGGGATCGTGCTGGTGCGCACCTCGCCGTCGGACTCCGCCAACCGGCACGCCGGCATGTCGCAGCTGCTGATCGACCTGTCGCTGCCGGGCATCACGATCAACCCGATCCGCATCCTCGACGGCGGCCACCACTTCAACGAGGTGGTGTTCGAGGACGTCGTCGTCCCCGGCGACATGCTGCTCGGCGAGGAGGGCAACGGCTGGCACCAGGTGACCGCCGAGCTCGCATTCGAGCGGTCGGGCCCCGAGCGCTTCCTGTCGACCTATCCACTCGTCGCCGAGTTCGGGCGCCGGGTGGCCGACAGCGGTGACCCGGCCGCACTGGTGACGCTGGGCCGGCTGTCCGCGCGCATCCTGGCGCTGCGGCAGATGTCCCTGCGGATCGCCGCCGCGCTGGACCGGGGCGAGCTGCCGAACATCCCGGCCGCGCTGGTGAAGGACGTCGGGACGACGTTCGAGGCCGACGTCATCGACGAGGTCCGCCGCGTGGTCGACGTGCTGCCCTCCCTGGACTCGCCCGACCCGCTGGCGCGGGCGCTGGCCGAGGCGCAGCTGCACCAGCCGGGCTACACGCTGCGGGGTGGGACCAACGAGATCCTGCGCGGGATCGTGGCACGGGGGCTGGGCCTGCGATGACCACAGCGAGTGAGCATCGCAGCGAGGAACGAGCGAGGAGCGGAGCGAGCGCGGTGTCGAGCAAGGGAGCAGAGCGCTGATGGCATCGGACCAGGACCTGGTGGTCGAGACCGTCCGGGACATCCTGAGCGGCCACGAGCCGTTCGTGCTGACGGTGGACCGCCGGTGGGACGCGGGGCTGTGGTCGGCGCTGGCCGACGCGGGGCTCACCGGTGTCGGGCTGCCGGAGGAGGCCGGTGGGTCCGGCGGTGAGCTGGCCGACGCGGTGGCCATCGTGCGGACGCTGGCGTCCGGTGCGGCGGCGGTGCCGGTGGCCGAGCAGCTGCTGGTGGCCGGCCCGGCGGTGATCGCGGCGGGGCTGACGCTGCCGCCGGTGGAGGAGCCGCTCACGTTCGCGATCGCCGACGGTGTCACGGCGTCCCCGGGCGCGGAGGGCTGGACGCTCACCGGTACGGCCACCGACGTGGCGTGGGCCGGGGCCGCCGCGCACGTCGCCCTCCTGGCGCACGGCCCGGACGGTGAGGTGCTGGCGCTGTTGTCGTCCGACGGCGTGCCGGCGACCGATGCCTTCAACCTGGCCGGTGAGCCCCGCGGGACCCTGACCCTCGACGGCGTGCCGGCGGCGGTGGCCCCGCTGAACGCGGGCCAGGCACGTGAGCTGCGAGCCGGGTTCGCGCTGGCGCGGGCGGTGCAGCTGGCCGCGGCGTTGGAGACCGTGCTGGCGTGGACGGTGCAGTACGCGGGGGAGCGGCACCAGTTCGGCCGCCCGCTGGGCAAGTTCCAGGCCATCCAGATGGAGCTGGCCGAGATGGCCGGCGAGGTCACCGCGGTGACCGCGGTGACCGACGCGGCCGTGCAGGCGCTGGCGCACGGTTCGGCGGACGTCGTGCTGGCAGCCGCGGCGGCGAAGGTGCGGGCGGGTGCGGCCGTCGAGGTGGTCGCCCGGCTGGCACACCAGGTGCACGGCGCGATCGGCTTCACCCAGGAGCACAAGCTGCACCACCTCACCCGGCGGCTGTGGTCGTGGCGGGACGAGGCCGGCAGCGAGCTGGTGTGGTCGCGGGTGCTGGCCGAGGGGCTGCTGGTCGACGGGCCGGACGGGCTCTGGCCGGCGCTGACCCGGGTGGTCTGAGGGCGTGATCGGCCGCGCGCGCCTCAGCTGCAGCGGGCGGCGCGCTCGGAGAGCGCCAGCAGGACCGCGGCGGCGAGGGCGCAACCGGCCACCGCGGTGAACCCGGCGCCGTAGCCGAAGGCGGTGATCAGCGCGCCCCCGGCAAGCGGCGCGATGACGCGGCCGAACTGGCCGGCCAGCGCCTGGTGGCCCGACACCGTCGCGAACACCACACCGGGCACGTACTGCCCGAGCAGCGCCGGCCGGGCGATGTTGAGGACGCCGAAGCCCACGCCGAACAGGATCACGAACACGACGGTGGCCGCCGGCTGGGGAAGCAGGAACAGCAGCACCACGCCGAGGGCCTGCCCGGCCACCATCGCCGCGGTGACGGTGCCGATGCCGACCCGCGCCGCGAGCACGGTGAGGACCACCCGCCCGGTCACCGAGAGCGCGCCGAGCGCGCCGGCGGCCACCGCGGCGAGCCCAGGTGGCGCGCCGGTCTCCAGCAGGTAGGCGACCAGGAACACCGCGACTGCGGCGTTCGCCACCATCTGCAGCGCCGTGGCCAGCGTCAGCCAGCGCACCGCCGGCCGTCGCCAGGCGGCGCCCGGACCGCGGTAGGCGGCGAGGCCGGTGCCGGCCACGGGGACCGGGGCGCCTCCGCCGACGGGGTCCGGCGGCGGGCCGGGGTCCGGCCGGCCGTCGGGCTCCAGGCCCAGGTCGGCCGGGGAACGGCGCAGCAGCAGCGCGTGCGGCACGGCACACGCCGCGACGACCGCGGCGAGCACCACCAGCGCCGGCCGCCAGCCGAGCGTCTCGATGAGGAACTGGGAGGTCGGCAGGAAGATCGTCGAGGCGAAACCGGCCACCACGGTGAGGGTCAGCAGCGCCTTCGGCCGGTCCCGGCGGAACCAGCTGTTGATCACGGCGTACGCCGGCTCGTAGAGCACCGCGGCGCTGGCCAGCCCGATGCCCGCGAACGCCAGGTACAGCTCGACGAGGTCGTCGGCCCGCGACCAGGCCAGCACGGAGGCCCCGCCGAGCAGGCTGCCGGAGGTCATGATCCACCGGGACCCGGAGCGGTCCAGCCACCGGCCCACCACCACCCCGCCGATGCCGGTCAGGGCCAGCGCGAGGGTGAGCGCGCCGGAGAGCTGTGCGGTCGAGGTACCCAGCTCCTCGCGCATCGGCACGAGGAAGACGGCGAAGGAGTAGTAGAGGACGCCGTAGGAGATGGTCTCGGTGACCGAGAGCGCCCAGACCATGTGCCAGCCCGGGAAGTCCCGCCGCCGCCCGGTACCCGCGCCGGTGCCCGTTCCGGCGGTCAGCGGACGGTCATCCCTTCCTGCGGGCGATCTTCCCCGTGCCCGCCTGGTCCAGCGGGTAGACGAGGACGTCGGCGATCACCACGTGGGGCGGCTGCCCGGCGATCCAGGTGACGACGTTCGCGATGTCCTGCGCCGCCAGCGGAGTGACCCCCTCGTAGACGGCGTCGGCCGCCTGCTGGTCGCCGTGGAAGCGGACGACGGAGAACTCGGTCTCGACCATCCCCGGGTCGACCTCGCTGACCTTGACGCCGCTGCCGAGGACGTCCATCCGCATGCCGCGGGTGATCCGTTCGACCGCGGCCTTGGTGGCGCAGTAGACCGTGCCGCCGGGGTAGACCTCGCGGCCCGCGTTCGACCCGACGTTGATGACGTGACCCGAGCCGCGCTCGACCATGCCGGGGAGCACCGCCCCCGACACGTTGAGCAGGCCGCGCACGTTCGTGTCCAGCATCTGGTCCCAGTCGTCCGGGTCGTCCTCGTGCAGCGGGGTCCTGCCGCGGGCGAGGCCGGCGTTGTTCACCAGCACGTCGATCGGCGAGAAGTTCTCGGGCAGCGACCCGAGAGCGGCGTTCACCGCGTCCCGGTCACGCACGTCGAGCGCCAGGGGCAGCACGGCCCCGTCGTGCTGCGCCGCCAGCTCGTCGAGCCGGTCGGTGCGGCGGGCGGCGGCGACGACGCGCGCCCCCTGGGCGAGGAAGGCATCGACGCAGGCGCGGCCGATGCCGCTCGATGCGCCGGTGACCAGGACGACGGGGGGATGGGCCATGGGTCGCTTCTTCCGGTCGGAGATGGGAGGTGCGGTCACCGGCCGGAGCCCAGTGCCCGCGGGGACGGGGAGGCCACGGGATCGAGGCCGTCGTAGGTGTCGCCGTCGGGATGGATGTCGAGGTAGGAGTCGCGGGACAGCGCGATGTGGCGGTGCATCGCCTCGGCGGCGCGGCCGGCCTCGCCCGCGGCGATGAGCTCGGCCACCCGGCGGTGCTCCGTCCAGGCACGCGGCGCGATGGCGGACACCAGGGGGGCGAAGAACCAGCGGCTGCGGTGGGAGAGCTGCTCGCCGAACTCGAGGAGGATGTGGTTGCGGGCGCACTCCAGTACGGCGCGGTGGAACCGGGCGGTGTGGGTGGCCATCTGCTGGGCCGCGACTCCCCGCGCCCAGTCGGCGTCGGCCTGGTCGCAGATCTCCAGCAGCCGCGCGGCATCCGCGGGGGTGCAGCGCTCGGCGGCCAGGTGCGCGGCCTCACGCTCCACGAGCTCCCGGGCCTCGAAGAACTCGTGCACCTCCTGCGCCGTGGGCTGGTTGACGAAGGCCCCGTACCGCGGGCGGATCGTGATCCAGCCGTCCCGGTGCAGCCGCTGCAGCGCCTCCCGGACCGGGCCCCGGCTCACGCCCAGCTGCGAGGCCAGCCGTTCCTCGACCAGGTGATCACCGGGCGCCAGGCTGCGGCTGATCAGCAGTTCCTGCAGCCGCTCGTACACGTGCTCGCGCAGCGGCAGCGTCGCGATCGGTCGTTCCTCCAGCATCGGACCGCACCTCCGCGCGACGTGGGGAATCGTCATCGTCCCGTGACAATGTAAACAGTAGACAGCCGGATTTGTGAACTGGTTCACTGCTGTGACCTGCCCTACAGCTCAGGCACATGCCCCATCGGCTGCGGGTGGGCCGTCACGCGGTGTTCCCGCCGCCGGCCCTCCGGCCCGGCCGTGTCGGCACCCGACAGGAAGGCCACTGATGTCCACGACTCTCGGCACGTATCCCGGCAAGCGCTCCCGCTTGCTGCTCTCCCTCGGCGTCGCCTCGACCCTCGTGCTCACCGCCTGCGGTGGCGACGACGCCGAGGAGCCGGCCGCTGATGGCGGTGGCGAGGCCGCCCAGGAGTTCGACGAGCAGCTGACGTTCGCCACCGGTGGTACCGGCGGCGTCTACTACCCCTACGGCGGTGGTATGGCCAACCTCCTGAGCTCCGAGATCCCCGGCCTCACGGTCACCGTCCAGGAGACCAACGCGTCGGTCGACAACATGCAACTGCTCGACACGAACCAGGCTCAGATGGCCCTGGCCCTCGGCGATGTCGTGTCCGACGCCGCGAACGGGGAGAACACCTTCAGCGAGGCGCTGGAGATCTGCTCGCTGGGCAACACGTACAACAACTTCGTCCACTTCTTCACGACGGCCGACACCGGTATCACCTCGATCGAGGACCTGGCGGGCAAGCGCGTCTCGCCCGGCGCCGTGGGCTCGGCCTCCGAGGTCACCGCCGACCGGATCATGGAGGCCGCCGGCATCGACCCGCAGGCCGACATCGAGCGCGTCCAGCTGGGTGTGGCCGAGACGGTCGCCGCGATCCAGGACGGCACGGTGGACGCCGGCGCCTGGTCCGGTGGTCTGCCCACCGGTGCGATCGTCGACCTCGCGAGCACGAGCGACCTGGTGCTCATCCCGACCGGCGAGTACGCCGAGCCGCTCGCCGAGGAGTACGGCGACTTCTACTTCGCCGAGGACATCCCGGCCGGTACCTACGAGGGCCAGGAGGAAGCGGTGCCCAACGTCGTGTCGCCGAACATCCTCGTGGTCCGCACCGACATGGACGAGGCCCTGCAGGAGGCCATCACCCGCACCATCTTCGAGAACGAGGAGCAGCTGCTCACCGTGCACCCCGCGGCCGAGGAGCTGAACGCAGAGACCGCTGACGAGGTCGAGTTCATCGAGACCTGCCCGGGCGCGCAGGCCTACTTCGACTCGGTCGGCTGACCCCTTCCCGAGCCTCCGTGCTGCCGGGCGCCGGACCATCGTCCGGCCCCGGCGGCACCGGGCATCCCCGCCTCCTCGCCGTGCGCCGCCGTCGCCTGCTGATCGGATTGCTCGCCGTGCTCACGGCGATCGCCGTGGCGGGCGGCGTCGCAGCGGTCGCCACGGGGGGCGAGGGGGAGCAGGCTGTCACCGTGCGCGGGCCGGACGGGAAACTGATCGCGCGGGTCCCTCTCGCCGGCGACACGTTCGCCGTCGGGTACCGCAACAGCATCTACCGGACGCTCGCCGAGGAGCGGTACCGGGTGCTCCCGGACGGCCGCTTCGAGCTGGTGGAACTGGCCGCGGAGCAGGTCGCCGTCCTCGAGGAGTACTACGCCGTCCCTGGCCCGCCGCGACCGTCGCCGCCGGGCGACCGGCTCCCGTTCGTGGTGGATCCCGACCCGAGCCGGCCGGCCGTCTTCGAGGATCTCCGCATCGCCGCAACCGACCTCGGCGAGCGCACACTGTTCGTGCCCGGCTCGGAGCCGGTCCCGATCTGGCAGCGCGTCGTCACAGAAAACCCCTCCGTGATACTCGACATCGAGGAGAGTTGATGAATCTCCGACGCCGGACGCAGAAGCAGACCGGACCGGAGCCGGCCGACGGCGGGGCGACCACAGCGGGCGGTGACCCCGGCAGGACCCCGGGCGACGTCCCGGGGGCGCCACCGGCCAGCCCGGGCGCGCGGGCCGGGGTCGAGGACGCCTCCACCATCGACAAGAGCATCGACCGGGACCGGGAGGTGGACCCCGACGAGATCGACGAGGAGGCGCTGCTCGCCGAGTACGAGGCGGAGAAGCCCGCGCGGCACCTCACCGGCATCCCCGGTTACGTCGTCGCGGTCGTGGGCGTCGGGCTGTCCCTCTTCGCCCTCTACTGGGTGTTCAACCCCATGCCGCGGCAGGTGTACCTCCCGCTGTTCCTCAGCATCGGGTTGTTCCTGACCTTCCTGACCTACCGCGGCTGGGGCCGGTCGGACACGGACAAGCTGAAGGGCAAGGCCGACCACCCGAACATCCTCGACTGGCTCCTCGCCCTGGCCTCGCTGGCGCCGGGTCTCTACATGGTCTACGACTGGCAGGGCTTCTTCCGCCGGGCCATCGTCCCGACGGACACCGACCTCATCGTGGGCACCCTGCTGGTCCTCCTGGTGCTGGAGGCGGCCCGGCGCACGGTGGGCCTGCTGGTCCCCATCGTGGTGCTCGGGTTCCTGGCCATGGCCTACTTCGGTTCGTCCATGCCCAGCCCGTTCACCACCGCGGACTTCCAGTGGCCGCGGCTCATCGGGCACAACGTCATGGGGACCCAGGGCATCTTCGGCGTACCGCTCGACGTCGCCGCGACCTACATCATCCTGTTCACCATCTACGGTGCGGTGCTGGCCGCCTCCGGCGCGACGAAGTTCTTCATCGACCTGTCCTTCGCCGCCTTCGGTCAGTCGGCGGCCGGTCCCGGCCGCACGGTGACGCTGTCGGGCTTCCTGCTCGGCACGGTGTCGGGCTCCGGCGTGGCGACGACGGTGACCCTCGGTGGCTTCGGCTGGCCGCTGCTGCGCAAGGCCGGTTACTCGTCGGAGGCCGGTGGCGGTGTGCTCGCCGCTGCCGGTATCGGCGCCATCATGTCGCCGCCCACCCTCGGCGCCGCGGCGTTCATCATCGCCGAGCTGCTCAACGTCTCCTATCTCGAGGTGCTGATCTGGGCGACGATCCCGACGATCCTGTACTACCTCGGGATCATCCTGGCGATCGAGTTCGACGCCCGCCGGCACGGCACGCACCAGGTGGAGGTGGAGGACAAGTCGGCGTGGCGGCTGCTCTTCCGGTTCGGGTACCACTTCAGCTCGCTGGCCGCGATCGTCTTCTTCCTGGCCCTGGGCTACACGCCCTTCCGCGCGGTCGTGTACGCCACCGCACTGGCCTTCCTGCTGAGCTTCCTGGACCGCGAGCACTGGATGACGCCCAAGCGGCTCTGGCACGCGCTCGGCCAGGGCGCGGTCGGTGCCCTCTCGGTCATCCCCGTCATGGCGGTCGCCGGGATCATCGTCGGTGTCATGACCCTCACCGGTCTGGCGCTGCGGCTCGCGGGCATCATCGTCGACTTCGCCGGTGGCAGCCTGGCCCTGACCGCACTGTTCTCGGCCGTCGTCGTCGTGCTGCTCGGCCTGGCGGTACCGGTCACGGCGAGCTTCATCATCTCGTTCGTGATCATCTCGCCGGCTCTCCAGCAGGTGGGCGTCGAGCCGTTCGCCGCCGCGATGTTCATCTTCTACTACGCGGTGCTCAGCGAGGTGTCGCCGCCGACGGCCCTCTCGCCGTTCGCCGCAGCGGCGATCACCGGGGGCAAACCGGTGCCCACCATGTGGCTCACCTGGAAGTACACGCTGCCGGCCTTCCTGGTGCCGTTCATCTTCGTGCTGTCGCCGAACGGGGTCGGCCTGCTGTTCGAGGGCGGTGCCGCCACGGTCGCCATCGCGTTCGTCGCCTCCTCGCTCGCCGTGGGCGCGCTCGCCGTCGTCACCGGCAAGTGGCTGATCGGCCCGGCCGGCTGGCCGGAGCGGGTGCTGTTCCTGGGCGCGGCGCTCGCGCTGCTGGTCATGGAGCCGCTGTGGATCGGCGTGGGCGTCGGGCTCGGCCTCGCCGGGACGCTGGTGCACCTGCTGATGCGCCGGCGCGCCGGGCACTCCGTGGGCGGCCCGCTCGGCGCGATGCTCCCCGGTGGGGAGAGCGATCCCGAGCAGGCGTCGGCGGCGCCCGGGTCGCCGGCCGGCTCGGGCGCGACCGCCGCACCCCGCAGCACGACGGGCACCGACGACCGCGGGGAGCACTGACATGAGCCACGTCGTCCGGTGGGGGAGGCCATGATCTCCGGGGTTGCCGACCTGCACGTCCACGGCGCGCCCAGTCTGATCGAGCGGCACGGGCTCGACCACGAGGTGCTCGGCGCGCACGGGGCGGTCGGCGTCGACTTCGCCGTCCTCAAGGCGCACGAGGGTTCGACGGCGGAGCGGGCCGCGCTCGCCGCTGACCGACCAGGCGCCGCGGGGGTCGAGGTCGTCGGCGGGATCGTGCTGAACTCCCCGGTGGGCGGGGCCAACCCCGATGCGGTGGAGGTGGCCGCCCGGCTCGGCGGCCGGGTGGTCTGGATGCCCACGGTCTCGGCGCCGGCGCACATCGCGTCGGCGTCCAGCCCGGAGCTGTCGGTCCACCGCACGCTGGCGTTCCGGCAGGTCGACGTCCTCGACGAGGCCGGGGCCCTGCTGCCCGACTGGCACGACGTCATCGATGTCGTCGCCGCGCACGACCTGGTGCTGGCGTCGGGTCACCTGACCTGCTCGCAGGCGCTCGTGCTGTTCCGCGCGGCGAAGGCCGCCGGGGTCACCCGCATGCTGCTCAACCACCCGCGGATGCCGTTCCTGCAGTGGGACGACGACGCCGCTCCGGAGTTCGCCGACCTCGGCGTCGTCCTCGAGCTCGGCATCCTGCCCGACATCCTGACCACCGACGGCCCGCCCTCGACGACCCTCGGAGAGGTCTACCCGCACGACATGCTGGCCTTCGGCGGCGACCTGGGCCACGCCCACTACCCGACCATGCAGCAGGCGCTGCCCGGCTGGCTGGCCGACCTCGAACGGTCGGTGGGGGAGTCGGACGCCGAGCTGATTATGACCACGGTCGGCCGGCGGCTGGTGCAGCGGTGATCCGGATCGCGCTCCTCCCCGGCGACGGCGTCGGCGAGGAGGTGCTGGACGGTCCCTCGCGACTGCTCCGGCAGCTCGCCCAGGAGGGCGCGGTCGAGGTGACCGGCCCCTGGCCGGTGGGCGCTCGCGCCGCGGCCGCCACCGGGGAGGTGCTGCCCGAGGAGACCCTCGCCGCCTGCGACGCGGCCGATGCCATCCTCCTCGGCGCGGTCGGCGAGGACCCGGGGGTGCCGGCCGAGGTCTGCCCCCGACCGGAGGTGGCGCTGCACCGGCTGCGCGAGCGGTACGACCTGCGGATCTCCGTCCGGGACGTCCCCATGGGCGAGGACAGGGACCTCACCGTCGTGCGCAACCTGATCGGCGGGTCCTACGGCACCGGGCCGGGCGACCGGACCTACTCCCAGGACGGCGGTGAGGCGGCCGACGTGCTCCGGCTGACCCCCGAGCGGATCGCCGAGGTGGTCGAGCTCGGCATCGACCGGGCGCGGCAACGCGGCGGCGGCCGCCTGGTGTCGGTGGACAAGGCGAACCTGTACGCGACCGGGCGGCTGTGGCGGGACGTCGCCACCGAGGTCGCCGGCCGGCGCGGCGTGCCGGTCGAGCACCGCTTCGTCGACCGTGCGGCCTTCGAGCTGGGCTCGGGCGGCGCGGTGCCCGACGTGATCGTCACCGAAGGTCTGCTCGGCGACATCCTCAGCGACCTCGCGGCCGGCCGGGCCGGTTCCCCGGCGCTCTGCGGCTCCGCCTCGATCCACCCGGGGGAACCGGTGCAGGGGCGCTGCCAGGGCCTGTTCGAGCCGGCACACGGCTCGGCTCCGCGGCGCACGGGCCGCGACCAGGTGAATCCGCTCGGCGGCTTCCTCGCGCTCGTCGCGCTGCTGCAGCACTTCGCGGAGACCCGCACGCTCGGCGACCGGCTGCGGACGGCCGTGCAGACCGTCCTCCGCCAGGGACCGTGGACCTACGACCTCGCCCCCGACGGGGTCGCCGCGGCCGGGACCCGGGACGTGGCCGCGGCCGTGCTCGCCGCCTTCGACGACGCCGGTACGACGGCAGCCACCGGGGCCACCGAGCCGCGCACGGCCCAGGAGCCGGCCGGCGTGGAAGCCGTCGAGGCGGTCGCGGAGCCCGCGGTGCGGGTGCCGGCCGACGACCTGCAGGCGTGGACCGTCGAGGTGCTCGAGGCGGTGGGCGTGCGGCCGTCCCACGCCCGGGAGGTCGCCCACGTGCTGGCCTATGCCGACCTGTCCGGCATCGACTCGCACGGCATCGCCCGCCTGCCCGCGTACGTCGCGATGATCGGCAGCGGGGCGATCACGGCCGACGCCGAACCGACGGTGCACTCCGACGGTGGCGCGGTGGCGCTCGTCGACGGCCACGGCATGCTCGGCCACCCGGTCACCGCCGTGGCGCTGCACGAGGCGGTGGAGCGGGCGCGCCGGCTCGGTCTGGGCTGGGTGAACGTGCGGGACAGCAGCCACCACGGGGCCAGCGGTTCCTACGTCTACGACGCGGCGCGGCAGGGTCTGGTGGCCATCGCCGCGACCAACACCGGGCCGATCGTCGCGCCCACCGGCTCGGCCCGCCCCTACTTCGGCACCAACCCGCTGGCGCTGGGCATGCCGGTGGCCGGCGAGGAACCCATGGTCTTCGACATGGCGACGTCGGCGGTCGCCGGCGGCAAGTTCGAGATCGCGCTGCGCCTGGGGAAGCAGATCCCGCTGGGCTGGGGCCTGACGGCCGAGGGCCACCCGACCACCGACCCGGGCGCGGTCTACCCGGGCAAGGGCCCGCTCCTGCCTCTGGGCAGCGACCGCGAGCACTCCAGCCACAAGGGGTACGGCCTGGCGCTGCTGGTCGAGCTCCTCACGGCCGTGCTCGCCGGAGGGCCGTTCGGTCCGGGCGTCGGCAACCTGACCGCCCGCGCCGTGACCGGCCCTCCCCGGACCAGCCACCTGGTCGTCGTCCTCGACCCCGCACGGCTCGGGGACCCGACCCGCATGCAGGCCGAGACCCAGCGGCTGCTCGGCGAGCTGCGCGCGCTGATCCCGGTGGACCCCGCGCTACCGGTGCGGACGCCCGGCCAGCGGGCGGCGGCCGAGCGGACCGCCCGACGGGTGCAGGGCGTGCCGTTGGACGCCGGGACCCACGCCGCCCTCCGGCAGCTCGGGGAACGGGTCGGCCGGCCCCTGGGTGTGCCCGCTCGGTGACCGGACCGCCCCCAGGAGCCGGAGCCCCGGCGTCGACCCGCGCGATCCTGCAGGCCGTCGCCGTCTCGGTCCTGGGGGTGCTGCCGGCCTTCCTGGTCGGCGCGCTGGCGGTGCAGATCCGCGCCGACCTCGAGGTGGGCCTGGGACTGTTCGGCCTGGCTGCGGCGACGCTGTTCGCCGTGTCCGGCACCTGCGCGCGGCCCGGCGGGCGGCTGGTGCAACGACTGGGCGCGCGCAGGGGCGCGGTGCTGGCCGCGGTGCTGGCGATCGGCTCGCTGGTCACCATCGGCACCGCCTCGTCGGCGGGCTGGCTGATGGCCGGCCTGGCGATCGGCGGGCTGGGCAACGCGGTCGCCCAGCCCGCGGCCAACCTCGGCATCTCCGAGTTCGTGACCGAGCACCGGCTCGGGCTGGCCTTCGGCATCAAGCAGTCGTCGATCCCGGCGGCCACCCTGCTCGGCGGTCTCTCCGTCCCCGGCATCGCGCTGGTCTTCGGATGGCGCTGGGCGGCCGCCGCAGCGGTCGCGCTGGCGGTACTGCTGCTCGTCGCGACGGCCGTCGGCGGGCGGGACGCGCACGCCGGGCCCCGGACCGCGGACACCGGCGCACCGGACAAGGGCCTGCCGCGCGGAGGGCTGCTGGTGCTGACCCTCGGCGGGTTCCTCGGTGCGGCGGCCTCGACGTCCACCGGCGTCTTCCTCGTCGACTCCGCCGTCGCGGCGGGCGTGGCGCCCGGCCGGGCCGGGCTGCTCTTCGCCGCCTGCTCGGTGCTGGGCCTGGGAAACCGGATCGGCTTCGGGTGGCTGGCCGACCGGCATCCCGACCGGAGCCGCTACCTGTTCATCGCCAACCTGCTCACCGGCGGCGCCCTCGGCTACGGCTTCCTGGCCACCGGGCAGACCGCGCTGTTCGTCCTGGGTGCGGCGATGGCCTACGGCCTGGGCTGGGCCTGGACGGGTCTGTTCCACTTCGCCGTGATCCGCGACAACCGGGCCGCCGCTGCGTCGGTGACCGGGTTCGTGCAGACCGGCTTGTCCCTGGGCGCAGCCGGCGGACCGCTGTTCTTCGGCGTCGTCGCGCAGACGTTCTCCTATCCCGCCGCCTGGCTGACCGCTGCGGTGCTCAGCCTGCTCGCCGCCGTCACGATCCGCCTCAGCCGCCGCATGGTCCGCCGGTCGCGTGGGCTGCCGGTTCCCGGTCTCCGCCGCCGGGTGCCCGTGCAGGACGCCGACCTGCAGGCGCCCACCTGAACCCCCCGACCCCCACCTGGAGGACCGAGATGAGCACCTGTCGCCGTCACCCCGCGGGCCCGCGGCCCGACCCCGGGCTGCTGGTCCGCTGCCGCGACCTGCCCACCAGCATCCTGTCCGACAGCATGGAGCGGGTCGGTGGTGTCCGCGGGGTGCACTGGGTCCCCGGTGGGCGCTGGCCACGGGTGGCCGGGCCGGCGCTGACCGTGCGCACGCGCCCCGGGGACAACCTGGTCATCCACCGCGCCCTCGATCTGGCCGAGCCCGGCGACGTGCTGGTGGTGGACGGCGGCGGATTCCTCGAACGGGCGGTCCTCGGCGAGATCATGGGTCGCTACGCCGTCACCCGGGGGATCGCCGCGATCGTCGTCGACGGCGCCGTCCGGGACGCCGAGGGGCTGGCCGCCGGGCCGATCCCGGTCTTCGCGGCGGGCATCAACCACCTCGGCCCGTACAAGGACGGGCCGGGGGAGGTGCACGGGCCGGTGCAGGCCGGCGGCAGCGTGGTCCGCTCGGGCGATCTGGTGGTCGGCGACGCCGACGGCGTGGTGGTCGTGCCGCACGAGCGCGGGTCCGAGGTGGTGGGCCGCGGGGAGCAGCGGTTGCGCGCCGAGGAGGAGCAGTTCGCCGAGATCGCCGCGGGCACGTTCGACCGCTCCTGGGTGCTGGAGACGCTCACCGAGGAGCTCGTGACCGGGGACGGCCCCCGGTGAGCCTCCGCTGGGGCCTGCTCGGGTTCGGGGAGGCCGGGCGGGTCATCGGCGGGGCGGTGGCGGCCGCCGGGGCCGACCTGCTGGTGCACGACCGCGTCCTGGCCGACCCGGCCCGGGGGCCGGCGGTGCGCGCGGCGATCACCGCTGCGGGCGCGACGGCGGCCGACGACGTCGCCGCGCTCGCCGACCGGGAGGTCGTCCTCTCGCTGGTCACCCCGGCGACGGCGGTGGCCGCCGCGACCGGTTACGCGCCGCACGCCGGGGACGGCGCCCTCTACGTCGACCTGAACTCGACCGAGCCGACCGCCAAGCATGAGGTCGCCGCGGCGCTGGCCGGTGTGCGGGTGGTCGACGGGGTGATGACCGGCGGCGGGATCACCCTCGACGGCGCGGCGATCCCGATCTCGCTGGCCGGACCGGACGCCGCCGAGGCCGCCGGGCTGCTGATCGGGCTGGGGTTCAACGCCTCCGTCGTCGGCAGCGAGGTCGGTGCCGCGGCGGCCCTGAAGATGCTGCGCAGCGTCGTGGTCAAGGGCATGGAGGGACTGTGGGTGGAGGCCCTGCTGGCGGCACAGGAGCTCGACGTCGTCGAGCCGCTGATCGCCATGGTGGAGGAGACGCTCGACCGCTACCCGACGCGGGACTTCGCCACCATGCTGGTCACCACGCACGTGGCCCATGCCGGCCGCCGGGCGGTCGAGGTGCGGATGGCCCGGGACACCGTCGCGGGGACCGGCGTGCCGCCGTTGCTCTCGAGCGGGCTCGTGCAGCGGCACGAGCGCAGCGCTCGGGGCCTGGCCGCGGCCGGGCACGAGCCGGGCGCCGTGCCGACGTCGCTGACCGCCGCCCTGGAGGTGCTCCGCGGCCTGCCCGGGTGAGCCGGGTCAGGCATGCCGGGTTCGCCGCCGCAGCTGCTGCGCGGCCACCAGCCCGGGCCGGTCCCGCAGGAGCATCCGGCGGCCCTGGACGATCACCGCCCCGGCGACCACCGAGACCGCAGCCGTGGTGTACCAGGCGACCGCGTAGGAGGTCGCCGCGACGAGGAGGCCGAACAGCAGCGGTCCCAGCGCCGCCCCGGCGCCCATCCCGCCCTGGGTGATCGAGGTGGCGCGGGCGGCCATGCCCGGGTGCATCCGGGCGACGGAGTAGGTGGACAACCCGGCCCACGCCCAGCCGGTGCAGTAGCCGATCACCGCACCGGCGGCGATGAGCACCTCCACCCCGGTGCCCAGCAGCGCGTAGGACAGGCCGCCGATCGCCATCTGGGCGGCGACCACGAGCAGCCACCGGGTGCGCACCTTGTCCGCCAGCCAGCCGACCGCGATCCGGGCCGACGCGCCGGCGGCGCTGGCCACCGCGGCGAGCAGCCCGGCCGTGCCGGGGGAGATGCCGGAGTCGACGGCGGTGGCGACGAAGAACGAGCCGAGCGCGTTGCCGGTGGCCGCGCCGAGCATGATGCCGCAGGCCAGCACGACCAGCGCGGCGCGGCGGAAGGGCCCCGCCGCCTCCGACGCCGCGGCGGCGCCCCGTGGGGGGAGCCGGCGGCCGCTGGGGACGGTGAGCATCACGAGCAGGGCCAGCCCGGCACCGATCGCGAACGCCGGCCGCCACCCGAACGGGATGGCGACCAGCGGGACCGCCGCCCCGGCGAGCATCGTCGCCAGCGGGATCGCCGCCTGCTTCGTGCCGTAGGCCAGCCCGTGGCGCTCGGGGGTCACCGCCCGGGCGATCAGGTCGTTGCTGGCCGGCTGCCCGATGCCGTTGCCCCAGCCCGCGACGACGAGGGCACCGACGAGCACGGGGGTGTGCTGCGCCGCCACGGCGATGACCAGCATCGAGATGGCGGCCACCAGCGCCGAGAGCCGCACGACCGGGGAGGTGCCGAAGCGGCGCACCACCATGCCGGCGGTGAAGGCGGCCAGGGCGGAGGAGAAGAAGAAGCAGGCCACCAGCACGCCCAGCAGCGAGGGGCCGAAGCCGAGGTCCGCGCGCAGCTGCACCCACAGCACGCCGACCATGAAGCCGGGCAGCACACCGGCGGTGGTGACGCTCACCGCCGCGGTGGCCGCGGTCCGGGAGCTCACCGGGCCGCGGGTCCCGGGAGGCGGGCGCACGGCGGTCAGACCCGCCGGCGGAAGGCGGCCCCGGTCACGACTCCGGGCCGCGGCCGAGGAGGTCGTCGACGATGTGCTCGGCGATCGCCAGCGAGGAGGTCGCGGCGGGGGAGGGCGCGTTGCGGACGGCGACGACGGCGCCGGTGCGGGTGATGCGGAAGTCGTCGACGAGGCTGCCGTCGGATTCGAGCGCCTGGGCGCGGATGCCGGCGGTGGCGGGGACCAGGTCCGCAACGGTGAGTTCGGGGACGTAGCGCTGGGCGGCGGCGGTGAAGGTGCGCTTGCTCAGCGAGCCCCGCATCTCGGCGATGCCGGTCTTCCAGTGCTGCTTGGCGAACTTCCGGAAGCCGGCGTAGCGGACGATCTCGGCGAGCTCCTTGGCGCTGACGTCGCGGCGGCGGTAGCCCTCCCGCGCCATGGCGAGCACGGCGTTGGGGCCGACGAGCACCTCGCCGTCGAACCGGGGGGTCAGGTGCACCCCGAGGAACGGGTAGCGCGGGTCGGGCACCGGGTACACCAGCCCGTTGACCAGGGATCGCTTCTCGGGGACCAGGGCGAAGTACTCGCCGCGGAAGGGCACGATGCGGGGGGCGGGGACGTCGCCGGCGAGCTGGGCGAGCCGGTCGACCTGCAGGCCGGCGCAGAGCACGACCTGGTCGACGGCGAGCTCCTCACCGGTGGCCCCCTGCACGACGACCTCCTCGGCCGGCCCACCGGAGGTGTGCCGCAGCCCCGTGACGGCGAACCCGGTGCGGATCGTGGCCCCGGACGCCTGGGCGTCGGCGGCCAGCTGCCGGGTGATCCCGGCGTAGTCGACGATCGCGGTGGTGGGGGAGTGCAGGCCGGCGACGCCGGTGACGTGCGGCTCGAGCTCGTGCAGCTGGGCCCGGTCGATGATCCGGATGCCGGGGACCCCGTTGGCGCGGGCCCGCTCGGCGATGGCGTCCAGCCGGGACTGCTCGGCGGCGTCGAGGGCGACCAGCACCTTGCCGATCTCCTGGTAGCCGAGGTCCTTCTCGGCGCAGAACTCCTGGAGCAGGCCGACCCCGCGTCGGCAGAGCAGCGCCTTGAGCGAGCCCGGCTCGTAGTACAGGCCGGCGTGCACCACGCCGCTGTTGCGGCCGGTCTGGTGCGCGGCCAGCCGGTCCTCCTTCTCCAGCAGCGTCACCTGGGCGTCGGGCCGCAGCTGGAGCAGCCGCCGCGCCACCGCGGCGCCGATGATGCCGCCGCCGACGACGGCGAAGCGAGAGGGGGTCATCCTGCTCCGATCGTGTGCTCCGCACGGCCACCCCGGGCCGGGGAACCGGTCCCGGCAGCCGCTACGGTGTGCCTGTGATCCCAGTCACCGAGTGTCGCAGCCGGGCCGTCGGGCCGTTCCCGCGGGGTGTCCGGCGGTGAGCGCCCTCCGGGGCGTGCTGCCCATCACGCTGACGCCCTTCACCGACGACGGGGCGGTCGACGAGGCCAGCATCGACACCCTCGTCGAGGACTACCTCGGTGCCGGGGCGCACGGCCTCACCATCCTCGGCATCATGGGGGAGGCCGCCAAGCTCCTCGACGAGGAGCGGGAGCGGGTGCTGCGGCGCTACGTGCAGGCGACCGCGGGGCGCGCACCGGTCGTGGCCGGCATCTCGGCCCGCGCGACCCGGATGGCCCTGGACTACGCGCGCCGCGCGGAGGACGCCGGCGCCGCCGCGGTCATGCTGGCGCCGCCGGACAACACCAAGAACCTGGATCTGGTCTTCGAGCACTTCCGCCGGGTGGCCGAGGCGGTGTCGGTGCCGGTGGTCGTGCAGGACGAGCCGGTCAACACCGGCGTGACCATGCCCGCCCCGTTCCTGGTCCGGCTGCTCGACGAGATCGAGGGCTGCCGGTACCTCAAGCTCGAGGAGACGCCGACCCTCCCGAAGATCACCGCGGTGCGGAACGCGGTGCGCTCGCCGGTGGGCATCTTCGGCGGCCTCGGCGGGGTGTACCTGTACGAGGAGCTGCTCCGCGGTGCCGACGGGATCATGACCGGGTTCGGCTTCCCGCAGGTCCTCGTCGGCACCTACGAGAAGTTCGTGGCCGGGCAGCGCGCGGAGGCGCAGGAGTACTTCTTCCGGCACCTGCCGCTGATCCGCTACGAGGCGCAGCTCGGCGTCGGCGGGGTCACCATCCGCAAGCAGGTGTTCGCCCGGCGGGGAGCGATCAGCTCACCGCACGCCCGTTTCCCGGCCCCGCCCGTCGACGACATCACTCTCGCCGAGCTCGACGACCTGATCAGCGCCGTCGGGCTCTGAGCGACCGTCCCCCGAGAGCTAGGAGCCCCTGTGCGACTGACGTCCCTGCGGATCGACGGTGCCGAGCCGGCCGCGCTCGTCCGGCCATCCGGTGCCGTGCTGCTCACGGCGGTGAACGAGGCTTTGGGCACCACCTGGTCGGGCACGGTGCAGGAGCTGCTGGAGAACGGTGAGGTGCAGGCGCTGCGCCAGTGGGTGGGCGGGGCGCCGGCCGGGCTGCTCGACGACCTCGCCATCCCGCAGGACCAGCTGGCCCACGCGCCGCTCTACCGCCGTCCCCGCAAGATCTGGGGCATCGGGCTGAACTACGTCGAGCACGCGGCGGATCTGAAGGAGAAGGCGCCGTCGACCGAGCCGGCCAGCTTCCTGAAGCCCGACACCGCGATCATCGGCCCCGGCGACCCGATCCGGATCCCGCCCCAGTCGCAGCGGACGACGGCCGAGGGCGAGCTCGGGGTCATCATCGGCACGGAGTGCAAGGACGTCGACGAGGCCGACGCCGCCTCGGTCGTCGCCGGGTTCACCACGATCGTCGACATGACCGCCGAGGACATCCTCGAGATCAACCCGCGGTACCTCACCCGGTCGAAGAGCTTCGACACGTTCTTCAGCTTCGGCCCCGAGCTGGTCACCGTGGACGAGGTGCCCGACGTCGACGCACTCGAGGTCTCGACCCTGCACAACGGCGAGGTGCACCGGCGCAACGTCGTCTCGAACATGACCTTCCGCCCGTGGTGGCTGGTGGCCTTCCACTCGCGGGTCATGACCCTCCTGCCGGGCGACATCATCTCGACCGGCACCCCCGGCGCCGTCCACATCCGGCCCGGCGACACCACCGGCTGCTCGATCGTCGGCTTCCGTGACCTCTCGAACCCCGTGGAGTGACTGATGGATCTCGAACTGACCGGCAAGGTCGCGCTCGTCACCGCGGCCAGCAAGGGCCTCGGCCGGGCGACCGCGACGCAGCTGGCCGCCGAGGGCGCCCGGGTGATGATCTCCAGCCGGGGTGAGGAGCAGCTCGCGAAGACGGCGGCGGAGATCAGCGAGGCCACCGGCGCGCAGGTGGAGTACTGCCCCGCCGACGTCGCCGACGTCGCCGACGTGACCCGCCTGCTGGAGGAGACCCGGCGCCGCCTCGGTGGCGTCGACGTGCTCGTCGCCAACGCCGGCGGCCCACCGCCCGGAGGCTTCCTCGCAGCCGACGACGACGCGACGTGGTACCGGGCGCACGACCTCAACCTGATGAGCACGGTGCGCCTGATCCGCGGCGTGCTGCCGCACATGCGCGAGCAGCAGTGGGGCCGGATCGCCGTCGTCACCTCGTCGTCGGTCAAGCAGCCCATCGAGAACCTGCTGCTGTCCAACACCTACCGGATCGCCGTCGTCGGCCTGGCCAAGTCGCTCGCGACCGAGTTCGCCCCCGACGGCGTGCTGGTCAACACGGTGGGTCCGGGCCGGATCGCGACCGACCGCGTGGCCAGCCTCGACGCCAACCGGGCGAAGCAGACCGGCCTCTCGGTCGAGGAGGTGCGGGCGCAGTCGGAGAAGGGGATCCCGATCAGGCGCTACGGCGAAGCAGAGGAGTTCGGCCGGGTGGCGGCATTCCTCGTCTCGGGCGCCAACACGTACATGACGGGGCAGAACCTGCTCGTCGACGGCGGCATGGTCAAGGCGATCTGATGCGCCTCGCCCGCTACACCACCGCCGGCAGCAGCACGTCGTCCTACGGCCTGGTCGAGGGCGACGGCGACGACGCCGTCGTCGTCCGGCTCGAGGGCCCGCCGTTCGACGGCGTCCGGCGCACCGAGGAGCGCACGCCCCTGGCCGAGGTCACCCTGCTGGCTCCGGTGGAGCCGAGCAAGGTCGTCGCCCTCGGGCGCAACTACGCCGAGCACGCGAAGGAGCTCGGCAACGAGGTGCCCGAGATCCCCATCGTGTTCCTCAAGCCCTCCACCGCCGTGGTGGGGCCGGACGCCGAGGTCCCGTACCCGGCGCTGACCTCCGACCTGCACTACGAGGGGGAGCTGGCCGTCGTCATCGGGCGGCGGTGCGTGGCCGTCGCGGCCGAAGACGTCGCCGGCGTGGTCTTCGGCTACACGGTGGCCAACGACCTGACCATGCGCGACATCCAGAAGTCCGAGGGGCAGTGGACCCGCGGCAAGGGCTTCGACGGCTCCTGCCCGCTCGGCCCCTGGGTGGAGACGGAGATCGACCCCTCGGCGCTGTCGCTGCGGTCGACGGTCAACGGCGAGCTGCGCCAGGACGGCACGACCGCCGACATGCTGCGCGACGTGGCGGCGTGCGTCTCCTGGGTCAGCCAGGCGATGACCCTGCTGCCCGGTGACGTGGTGCTCACCGGCACCCCGGCCGGGGTGGGCTCGCTGCAGCGCAGGGACGAGATCGCGGTGACCATCGAGGGCATCGGCACGCTGAGCACGCGCATCACCGGCTGAGCCGGCGCGGCCCGGTCAGCGGGGGGCGGGCAACCCCAGCGACTGCGCCCACAGCCGGGTCATGGTGTGCACCAGGCGCTCCTGGTCGAAGTCGCCGCCGAGCACCAGCCAGTAGTGCACGAGGCCGTTCACCATGGCCACCAGCGCGTGGGCGCTGTACTCGGTGTCCAGGTCGGCGGCGACGAGGCCGGCGGACTGGAACCGCTCGATGCTGTGCCGCACCCGGCCGACCATCCGCTCGCGGGCCGCGTGCCGGAGCGCGCGCACCTCGGGGTCGAAGGTGGTCACCTGCTCGAACAGCGCCATCAGCGCGGTGTTCTCCCGGTACATCGCCACGAACCGGCGGTTGGCCCGGTCGATGCCGTCCACGGGGTCCAGCGGCTGCGAGCCCGGCTGCGTCCCGTCGGCGGCGCCACCGAGGGAGGCGTAGAGCTCGTCCATGGTCGCGGCGATCAGCGCCCGGAACACATCGGTCTTCGAGCGGTAGTAGGTGTAGAAGCTGCCGTGGGCGACCCCGGCCGCGGCGGAGATGTCCGTGACACGCGCGTCCAGGAAGCCGTCGCGCTCGAACACGTCCCGGGCGGCGGCGAGCAGCCGGGCGCGCATGGCCCGTGCGCGCTCCGTGCGCGCCGCGCCGGACATCTCCTCGGGGAGCGACGCGGCCGGGGCCTGCGCGTCAGCCGCGCGCGGATGCTGGACCACGGGTGCCCTCCCGGATTCGCCGGCCGTCGGTTGACACTGACATCGACGTCAACTTAGCTGCTGGTGTCCACCCCGTCGCCCGCCCGGAAGGCGGTACCCCGTGACCGTGCCGTCGACCGAGTCCGGTGCTCCCGAGGGGCTCGGCGCGCTGCTGCGTCCGCGGGGGATCGCACTGCTGGGCATCTCCGGCCGCTCGGAGAACCTCATGTCCCGGCCGCTGCGCTACCTGGTCGAGCACGGGTACTCCGGCGCCGTCTACCCGGTGAACCCGAACTACGAGGAGCTGGTCGGGCAGCGGTGCTATCCGACGCTGGCCGACGTCCCGGGGCCGGTCGACCTGGTGCTCGTGCTCGTGGCCGCCGACCGGGTGGAGGACGCCATCCGGCAGGCCGCGGCAGCGGGGGCCTCGGCCGCCGTCGTCTACGCCTCCGGCTTCGCCGAGGTCGGGCCCGGGGGGCTGGCCCTGCAGCAGCGCCTGGCGGCGGTGGCGCGGGAGACCGGCGTCCGGGTGCTCGGCCCCAACTGCCAGGGCTTCCTCTACGCGCCGACCGGGGTGGTGGCCACGTTCACCGCGGCGGCCGACCGGCCGCTGACCTCCGACAGCGGCGTGGCCTACGTGGGGCAGAGCGGGGCGGTCGGTGGCTCGGTGCTCGACCTGGCCACCGACATGGGCCTGGGCCTGTCGTTCTGGGCCAGCACGGGCAACCAGGCTGACCTGGACCTGGTGCAGGTCTCGCAGGAGCTGCTGGAGGACCCGGCCATCCGGGTCCTGATGCTGTACGTCGAGGCCACCGACGACGGGCAGGCCTACGCCACGCTCGCCCGCCGGGCGCGCGAGACGGACAAGCAGCTGGTGGTGCTCCGCTCGGGGCGGTCCAGCGCCGGACGGCGCGCGGTGGCCAGCCACACCGGCTCCATGCTCGGTGACGACGTCGCCTTCGTGCTCACCTCCGAGGAACACGGCGTGGTGCTGGTCCACGACATCGACGAGCTGCTGTCGGTGGCCGCGGTGCTGTCCACCGGCAAGCGGTCGGAGGGGCGGCGGGTCGCCGTCGTCACCACCTCGGGCGGCGCCGGCAGCCTCGCGGCCGACCAGTGCGAGGACCTCGGCCTGGAGATGCCCGAGCTGTCCGCCGACACCCAGGACCGGCTGCGCCCGCTCATCCCGGCGTTCGGTGCGCTGGCCAACCCCGTCGACGTCACCGCCCAGCTGTTCAACCGGGGGGCGCACGCGTTCGGCGACGTGTGCCGGATCGTCGCCGACGACCCCTCGGTCGACGCGATCGCGGTCTTCGTGACGATGGTGGTCGGCGACGCCGGCGCGCGGCTGGCCGAGGACCTCGTGGCGACCGCGGCCAAGCTCCCCGTCCCGCTGCTGGTCGGCTGGATCGCCGGCCAGGAGCTCACCACCGAGGGACGGCGGGTGTTCCGCGAGGCGGGGATCCCGGTCTTCGGCGCGGTCGGCGACGTGGCCCGTGCCGCCGCCCGGATGGCCCCGCCGGCGCACCGGGGCACCGCGCCGGCCCTGCCGCCGGCGCCCGAGGTGCCGGCTGCCCGGGTGCGCGAGCTGCTCGCTGCCGATGTCGTCGACGGGCCGGAGCTGCTGCGCGCGATCGGCATCGCCCAGCCGTCCTCGACCCTGGTCACCACACCGGAGGCCGCGCGGGAGGCGGTGGCGGCGCTCCCGGGGCCGGGCGTGCTGAAGCTCGCCGCCGGCGACCTGGCGCACAAGAGCGAGGTCGGCGGCGTGCGGGTGGGCGTCGCGGCCGAGGAGGCGGCGGCGGTCTTCACCGAGCTGGTCGAGGCCGCCCGCCGGCACCACGTGCCCGACGTCGAGGGCGTGCTGGTGCAGGAGCTGATCCCGCCGGGCACCGAGCTGATCCTCGCCGCGACCGCCGGCCGGGACGGCTTCCCGCCGGTGATCACCGTCGGCCTCGGCGGGGTCACCACCGAGCTGTACCGCGATCTCGCCTCCGGGCTCGCCCCGGTGAGCCCGGAGCGCGCCTGGACGATGCTGCGCGGCCTGCGCGCCTGGCCGCTGCTCGCCGGCTTCCGCGGCGCCCCACCGGCCGACGTGACCGCCGCCGTCGACGCGGTGGTGCGGCTGTCGCAGGCCGCCGTCGCCGGTGGCGCGCGGCTCGCGGAGTTCGAGCTCAACCCCCTGATCGTCGGGCCGCGGGGCGGTGGGGCGACCGCCGTCGACGTGCTGGTACGCACCACCGGGCACCGCGCCCCGCTCGGCGAATAGCACCACCGACACAGAGAGGCAGGACTTCCCCCGTGGGACAGGTACACCTGGAGAAGCAGGGCGGCATCGCCGTCCTCACCGTCGACAACGTCGAGGTGAAGAACGGGCTGACGCCCGAGATGGGGATGCAGCTGTCGGAGCTCTGCGACGACGTCGACAGCGACCCGGCCATCGGTGCCGCCGTCGTCCTGGGCAAGGGCGGCACGTTCTGCTCCGGTGCCGATCGCCGGCGCTGGACGGCGGGCTCCGATCAGGCCGAGGACAAGACCTACAAGGAGCTCGGGGCGGTCTACCAGGCGTTCCGCCGGGTCGGGACGCTGCAGGTGCCGACGATCGCCGCCGTCCGCGGTGCCGCCGTCGGCGCCGGCATCAACCTGGCGCTCGCGACCGACCTGCGGATCGTCTCGGAGACTGCGCGGCTGATGGCCGGCTTCCTCCGCATCGGCCTGCACCCCGGCGGCGGCTACTTCACGATCAGCTCCCGGACGGCCGGCCGCGAGGCCACCGCCGCGATGGGGCTGTTCGGCGAGGAGATCGACGGTGTCCGCGCCGCCGAGATCGGCCTGGCCTGGAAGGCCGTGCCCGACGACCAGGTCGAGGAGTTCGCGCTGGAGCTCGCCGGGCGCGCGGCCAAGGACCCGGAGCTGGCCCGCGAGGCCACCCGCTCCTTCCGCACCGAGGCCGGCCCGCCCGGGATCGGCTGGGAGGCCGCACTGCACTTCGAGCGGGCCACCCAGATGTGGTCCCAGCGGCGGCGCGAGACCGCCTGACCTCCCCGCCGGACCGCCCGTGCGGGCGGTCCGGCGGGACACCCCCCCGACCCAGGAGGCCCGCCGTGCACTTCGGCGCCACCACCCTCAGCCCGGCCGAGGAGTCGTTGCGCGCCGAGGTGCGCGACTTCCTGGCCGCGGAGCTGCCCGCCGACCACTTTCCCGCGCTGGGCTTCGCCGCCCGGCACGATCCGGACTTCTCCCGCAAGCTCGCCGCCCGGGGCTGGGTGGGCATGGCGATCCCCCCGGAGTACGGCGGGCACGGGCGGACCGCGGTCGAGCGGTTCATCGTCGCCGAGGAGCTCCTTGCCGCGGGCGCGCCCATCGGCGCGCACTTCGTCGCCGACCGGCAGACCGGCCCGACCCTGCTGCACTACGGCACCGAGGAGCAGCGGCGGACGTTCCTGCCGGGCATCTCGGCGGCCGAGATCTTCTTCTCCCTCGGGATGAGCGAGCCCGATTCCGGCTCGGACCTCGCCTCGGTGCGCACCCGTGCGACCAAGGTGGAGGGTGGCTGGACGGTCACCGGCACCAAGGTCTGGACCGGCGAGGCGCACCTGAACCACTTCTTCGCCGTGCTGTGCCGGACCTCGCCGATGGAGGACGGCAAGAAGCACGTCGGCCTCTCCCAGCTGATCGTCGACCTGCGCGGGCCCGGGGTGACGGTCTCGCCGATCCCCTTCATCGACGGCTCGCACCACTTCAACGAGGTCGCCCTCGAGGACGTCTTCGTGCCCGACGACATGGTGCTCGGCGAGGTCGGCTCGGGCTGGAAGCAGGTGACCAGCGAGCTGGCCTACGAGCGCAGCGGTCCCGATCGCTGGCTGTCGACCTTCCCCGTGCTGCGGGAGTTCCTGCGGAAGGCCGGCGCGGCGGTCGATGACGGTGACGCGACGGTGGTCGGACGGTTCGCCGCCCGGTTCTGGGCGATCCGGCAGCTGTCGCTGTCGGTGGCGCGCGCCCTGGACGCCGGTCAGGCGCCCGCGGTCGAGGCGGCGTTGGTGAAGGAGATCGGCACCCGGTTCGAGCAGGACCTGGTCGAGGCGCTGCGCGTGGCGGCCGAGATGGAGGTCGACCAGGGGTCGGGGTCGCTCTTCCAGCGGCTGCTCGCCGAGGCGGTCCTCAACTCACCGGGGTACACGCTGCGTGGTGGCACGACCGAGATCCTGCGTTCCGTGGCCGCGAAGGGGCTGGGCTCATGAGTGACGACCGGACGATGCTCACCGAGGTCGCCACCGGCCTGTTCCGCAACCTGTCCACCCCGGAGGACGTCGTCGCGGCGGAGGGCACCGGCTGGAGCGAGCGGCTGTGGTCGGCACTGGTGGAGTCCGGCTTCCCCTCCGTCTCGGTGCCCGAGGAGGCCGGTGGCTCGGGAGGCGACGTCGCCGACGCCTGTGCGCTCCTGGCGGCGGCCGGCCGGTTCGCCGCGCCGGTGCCGCTCGCCGAGGCGGGCCTGCTCGGCGGATGGGCGCTCGCCGCGGCCGGGCTGGAGCTGCCCGAGGGCCCGGTGTCCGTGGCCGTGGGCCGGCCCGGCGACGTGGTCGAGCTGTCCGGAGGCCCCGGCGCCTGGCGGCTGACCGCGCGGCTGCAGCGGGTGCCGTGGGGCGGGCGGAGCACCCGTGTGGTCCTGCTGGCCTCCGTCGACGGCGAGTGCTCCGTCGTCTCCGCGCCGACCGCGGCGGCGGAGGTGACGCCGGGCCGGAACCTCGCCCTCGAACCGCGGGACACGCTGACGTGGGACGACGTCCCGCTGTCCGACGAGGTGGTCGCCCCGGCGCCGGAGGGCGTGGACGGCGAGGCGCTGCGGCTGCGCGGGGCGCTGGGCCGGGCGGCGCTGATCGCCGGGGCGCTGGCCCGGGTGAGCGAGCTGACCGTGCGCTACACCGGCGAGCGGGAGCAGTTCGGCCGGCCGATCGCGCGGTTCCAGGCGGTGCAGGCCCATCTGGTGACGATCGCCGAGGAGGCCCAGCTGGCCGGGCTGGCCACCGAGGTGGCGGCCCTCAACGCGCGCCCGGACCCGAGCTTCTTCGACGTGGCGGCGGCCAAGGCGGCCGCGAGCGAGGCGGCGACCGTCGCCGCCCGGGCCGCGCACCAGGCGCACGGCGCGATCGGCATGACCAAGGAGTACGAGCTCGGCCAGCTGACCCGGCGGCTGTGGTCGTGGCGGGACGAGTTCGGCAGCGAGCGGTACTGGAACCGGGAACTCGGGCGGCGGCTGGCCGGCGCCGGCGCCGACGAGCTGTGGCCGCGGATCTCGACGGGGTTGGTGAGCGGATGAGCAGCGACTGGGACGTCGCCGTCGTCGGTGCCGGGGTGGCGGGGCTGACCGCCGCACGGGTGGCTGCGGAGGCGGGGCTGCGCGTGGTGGCCTACGACCGGATGGCCCCGGGTGGGCAGCTGGTGAACCTGACCGGGCTGCACGACGTGCCGGCGCCGGGTGAGGTCTCGTCCTCGGCCGAGCTGATGGGCCGGCTGGTGGCCGAGGCCGAGGCGGCCGGGGTGACGACGGCGTTCGCGGAGGTCACCGGGGTGCACGCGGGTGCACCGCCGCGGCTGGAGACCTCCGAGGGCGAGGTCACCGCCGGCGCGGTGGTGGTGGCCACCGGGCTGGGCCCCGGGCGGCTGGGGCTGCCGGGCGAGGAGCTGCTCGTCGGCCGGGGCATCTCCACCTGCGCGGGCTGCGACGGGCCACTGTTCCGCGGGCGGGCGGTGGCGGTCGTCGGCGACGACGAGTGGACCGCCGAGGAGGCGCTGGAGCTGGCCGAGGTCGCCTCCGCGGTGACCGTGCTGGTGCCCGGGCAGCCACGCTGGTCCGCGGAGCGGGCCGGGCGGCTGGCTGCCTCGGCGCGCGTCGAGGTGCTGACCGGGGCCGCGGTCACGGCGCTGCGGGGCGAGGGCGTGCTGTCCGGTGTCGTCGTCGCCACCGCCGGGGGCGAGCGGGAACTGGCGGTCGACGGGCTGTTCCCCTACGTCGGGCGGCGGGGGCCGGACACCCTGGTCGCCGGGCTGCCTCCGGACGAGTCGGGCCGGCTGCCCACCGAGGAGGACGTGCGCACCGCCGTGCCGGCGGTGTTCGTCGCCGGCGACGCCCGCTCGGGCGCTCCTGAGTCCGTGCGATCGGCGGCAGCCGACGGCGAGGCCGCCGGTACCGCGGCGGTCGCGGCGCTGCGCGCCGCGGGAGGCCCGGGGCTGCGGATCGTGGATCCGACCTTCGGCGTCCAGCCGGCCGACTCCGCGGCCGAGACGCAGGCCGGGGGGACGGCCGACTGGTCCGAGGTGGCGCTGTTCTCCAACTCGAAGCCGAACGCCACCGAGCTGCTGCGCGGGGTGGGGGCGCGGCTGCAGGAGCACTGGGAGCTGCCCGAGATCGGCTACGCCAGCAAGCCCAACGCCTCGGCCGCCGCCGACAAGGACGTCATCGACTGGCTGTCGCAGCGCTACAAGATGGTGCTGGTGGCCGTCGGCGATTAGGGCTCGTGCTCGTCGTGGAGTCTCCACGACTCGGTGGAACTGGAGAAGCGTGGCGTCGTGGCACCGCTGCTGGTGACCTCGTCGTTCCTGCCCCTGGTGGAGGCCCAGGCGAAGGCCCGGCGGGTGACGCCGCGGGTGGTCGTCGTGCCACATCCGGTGGGTGGGCTGAACGAGGCGGAGCTGGCCGAGCGGATCGAGGCCGCCGCCGGTGCGCTGCTGCCGCTGGCCGACGAGGCGCGGGGGAGCGCATGACCGACACGGAGGTGATCGAGCTCCCCGGGGTGACCGAGGAGACCTGGCACGAGGCCGCGGAGGAGCGCGGCTGGGGCGACGGGCTGCCGACGGTGCCGCCCACCCCGGCGCGGGTGGCGGCGGCCCTGGCGGCCCTCGAGGGCATCGACCTGGACCTGGGGCCGGTGCCGCCGTCAGGCCTGGTGCCGACCCGGGAGAGCTTCGCGGCGAACGCGGTGATGGCGGGGTGCCGTCCGGCGGACCTGCCGGTGGTGCTGGCGGCGGTGCGGGCGATCCTGGCGCCGGAGTACAACCTGCACGGCGTGCTCGCGACGACCCACCCGTGTGCGCCGCTGGTCGTCGTCGGTGGGCCGGTGCGGACGGTGGTCGGTCTAAACTCCGGCGGCAACTGCTTCGGGCAGGGCACGCGCGCCAACGCCGTCATCGGCCGGGCGGTGCAGCTGATCACCACGCACATCGGTGGCGCGCGACCGGGGTCGATGGACCGGTCGACGCAGGGCACACCGGCGAAGTACTCGTGGTGCTTCGCCGAGAACGAGGAGGAGAGCCCGTTCGAGCCGTTCTCGGTGCGCCGCGGGTTCGCCCCCGGCGAGTCGATGGTGACGGTGGCGGCCTGCGAGGGCCCGCACAACATCAACGACCACGGGTCGACCACGGGTCTCGGCTTGCTCATGACGATCGCCGGGACGATGACCGACGCCGGGTCCAACAACGTGTACGTCAAGGGCCCGCACTTCCTGGTGCTGGGCCCCGAGCACGCCGCGACGCTGCACCGCGACGGGTGGACGGTCGACGCGATCCGCGACTGGCTGTGGGAGCGGGCGCGGATCCCGGTGTCCCAGTTCTCCGAGGAGAACCGCCGGCAGTTCGAGGACTGGGGCGTCGAGCCCGACGGCGACATGTACCCGGTGAGCACCGGGCCGGAGATGCTGCACGTGCTCGTGGCGGGGGGCGCCGGCAAGCACTCGGCGTGGATCCCGTCGTTCGGGGCGACGGCGGCGGTGTCCCGCGCGGTGCCGGTCGCGCGGTGACCCACCCGGGTCTGCCGCTCGTCGCCGGCGACGCGGACCCGGCCGCGGTGCTGGCCGACCTGCTGGCGGCCGGGCACGGGGACGGGCTACCGGTGGTGCCGCCGACCGCGGACCGGCTCGAGGCGATGCTGGCCGGGGTCGCGGCACCCGACGCGGAGCTCGGGCTGGTCCCGCCGCTGTTCGGGGCGCTGAGCGTGCGGGCCGTGGCCTGGTACGCGGTGCTGGCCGGCTGCCGGGCCGATGAGCTGCCGGTGGTGGTCGCCGCCTGCCGGGCGGCGCTGGACGACTCGTTCAACCTGCTGGGCCTCTCCACGACGACCGGCGCGCCGGCGGTGGCCGTGCTGGTGCACGGGCCGGTGGGGCGCCGGCTGGGCATGACGTCGGGCGCGGGCGGGCTCGGGACGGGGAACCGGGCGAACGCCTGCATCGGGCGGGCCGTCTCGATGGCGCTGGCCGGCATCGGGGGCGCGACCGTGGGCGTCACCGACATGGCGACGATCGGCCAGCCGGCCAAGTACACCTGCTGCACGGCGGAGGCCGCCCGCCCGCTGCCGTCGCTGGCGCAGCGCCGCGGTCTCGGGGTGGATGTCGACGCGGTGACGGTGATCGGGGCCGGCGCCATCGTGGAGGTGCTGCCGGGGGAGGGCTACCGGGAGCCGCCGTCGGTACTGGGCCCGGCCGCGGCGGCGATGGCCGGGATGGTGCTGGCGATGGGGGACCCGGCGCGCGGTGCGCTGGGGGAGCAGTTCCTGCTGCTGCCGCCCGAGCCGGCGGAGCTGCTGTCGATGCACGGGTGGGGCCACGAGCAGATGGCGTCGTTCCTGCTCGAGCAGGGTGCGGCGCTGCTGCAGGGCGCCGCAGCATCGCTGGCCTTCCGAGCGGGGGTGCCGGCGTATGCGGCCTCGGGGCTGGCGGTGGCAGGATCGCCGGCCGACGTGCACGTCGTCGTCACCGGGGGAGCGGGCGTGAAGATGCTGCTGCTGCCGACCTGGATGGGCGGGTCCCGGTCGGTGACCGCGCCGGTGCTGCCGCTGGGGTCCGGTCCCCGGGCGGGCTGACCACTCGTCGGCGGCGGCGTCGGTCCGGGAAGCTCAGACGGTCTCGGGCACGTGCAGGTGGGCGACGACCAGTTCGAAGGTGGCCACCTCGAGCAGTTGGGCCCCCATGAGCCGGCTGAACTCCTGGCGGAGTTCGGTGGCCCGGTCCAGCGACGCCTGTATGGCCTCCCGGCTCTCGTAGGTGACGGCGGTGGTGCTCCGGCCCTCGGTCGGGTCGACGAGCATGCTCACCGAGCAGAAGCCGGGGATGTCCTCCAGGCGTGGCACGAGGCTCACGCCGAAGGCGTCGACCATGTGGTCGAGCCGATCGGGGCGGCCGCGGGTCCAGGTCACCCGGGCGCAGGCACCCTCCGGCGCCGGACGCACGCGGTGCAGCACGGCGATGGACCACTCCTCGACCGTGGACGGCCCGCCCAGGATCTCGGCGGTGCGTGCGCGCATCGCCTTCACCCCGCCGGCGCTGCGGTGCAGGGCGGCGCGGTCCTCCCAGGCGGTGGTGACGATGCAGCGGCCGGAGTGCCGGTCGGCCAGCATGGAGAGACCGACGAAGCCGTCCATGCCGAGGACCGCGGGAAGCACCCGGTCCCGGACGTAGACGACGCCGCGGTCGACGTTCACCGGGGTGCCGGTGATGGTGGTGGAGCGCGCGTACATGCGACGGTTCCTCTCGCGAGCAGGCGAGCCCCGGACGGCATCGCCGCCCCGCTCACTGTCCTCGTCCGGGCACCCGTTGTCACCATTTCCGGACGCGCCGGTTCCGTCGATCAGCAGCGCAGCTGGTCGGGTGGGTGCTCTTCTTCCAGCCACGGTGGGTCCGGTTCGGAGTCGTAGCACCAACCGGGTGGGCGGGTCTCGCGGGAGACGCCGCTGGGTGTGCGGACGATGAGTCGTCCGTCGTCGAGCAGTTGGAAGGACCAGCCGCGGGCGAAGGTCTTGATCCGGTGGTGCCGGCGGCAGAGGCAGCAGAGGTTCCAGCAGTCGGTGGGGCCGCCGTCGGCGTGGGCGGTGCCGTGGTCGATGTCGCAGCGGCCGGCGCGTCGCCGGCAGCCCGGCATCCGACAGTGCCGGTCCCGGGTGCGGATGAATCTGTCCTGTCTGGTGCTCGGCTCGTATGCGGATGTGGGTGGTGGGGGACCGACCCCGGGGCCGTCGGCGGCTCCGCTCTCCGGTGGGGCGTCCCCGTCGGCGCGGGCGCTGCTCCGCCGGGCGCCGCTCCGGGTGCGGCGCCGACGCATGCCGGCCCCGCGACGCAGTTGGTCGAGGGTGGCGACGGCGAGGAGGCGGCCGCTGACCGGGTCGCCCACGGCCACCTGCACGCAGCCGCCGGCGGGCGCGGAGCGGACGCCGAGCATGTCCAGTTCCCGGAGGAGCTCTCGGCACTCGGCGGCGGTGACGATCTCGCCGGCGACCTCGGCGGCGGGCTGCGGCGTCGACTCCGGGCCGTCCGGCTCGCGCAGGGATGTGATGGGTGCGTGTACGTCCAGGCGGGCGGTGACCGGCGGCCGGGAGGTGTCCCAGGGGCGCAGGATGAGGTCGGCGGCGATGGCCGCCCGGATGACCCCGATCGGCCGCTGGTCGCCGTCGGCGCGCAGCATCTGGGCGTACTGGTCGATGGCGTCGACGCAGGCGGCGGCTCGTGCGACGGGCAGGTCGATGACCAGCTGGCTCATCCCCTCCCCGGTGCGGTGCGCGCGGACGTCGGCGCGTCGGGCGGCCTCTTCCCGTCGTTTGTCCAGGGCTTCGGCGTCGAGCTGGGCCAGGGCGCGGCGGACCCGCTGCCGGAGTTGGGGGACGGTGAGCCGCCCGGCGGCGGGCAGAACGCGCCGTTCGATCTCCTCGATCACCGACTGTTTCGCGGGGCTCAGCAGGTCCACCAGAGCGCGCATCTTCCGCACGTCGATCTCTCCGGCGTACAGGGCGTCCCACGTGCCGGTCAGGCTGGTGGTGAGCACGATCGACTCGATCGCCAGGGACTCCGCTTCCGCTTCCGAGCAGCCGCGGATAAGCGCCAGCTCGGCGGTGAACGTCTCGCTCACCTGGGCCAGCACTGGGCTCCGTCGGAGGCGGGTGTCCAGCCCGGGGCCGCCCAGGCGACCGAATTCGCGGTCCCGCTCGATCGCCCGCCGCCGGGCCAGGGCCGCGATCGCCTCGGCTCGTTGGGCGGCGTGCCGGGCCTCGCGGGCGTCGGCGGCCCAGATGTCAGCGACCAGCTCCAGATCGCTCAGCCCCACCGCGACCGTGTCGGGCACGTCGCGGATCGGGACACCATCGGCTGGCTCACGAGGTGGGCCGGAGTCGAACACACCCACACCGTAGAACCGACCTACGACAGTTTCCGCAGGTCAGTCGTAGGGGTTGGTGAGCACGGTGCGGGCCTGCAGGACGTCGAAGGTGACCGGTGGGCCGTCGGTGGTGGTGGTGCCGGGCACGTCGGCGGGCGTGCCGCCGTCGACGGTGAACGTCGCGCCCCAGGTCACGGTGAGGGAGGCGGTGTAGGTGCCCGACTGGTAGGAGTGCTCGACGGTCTCGTCCGGGTAGGGCCGGCCGGGGTCGGTGCTCACGATCTGGCCGGTGGCGTCGCCGGTGTGCCAGGTGAACCGCTGCGCGGTGGCTTCGATGACGACCTGGAAGCCGCGGATGTCGACGGTGAAGGTCTGGGTGGTGGGGGAGTCGGTATAGAAGATGACTGGCAGCCCGGTCAGCCCGTCCCCGGGTGGCTGGTGCTGGGTCGTAAGCTGGGGAAGCGGCAGCGTCTCGAAGTAGCGGAACACTTCACCCGGCGACGGTGGCGGGTTCAACGCGGTGATGTCGATGCAGGCTCGCTGTCCGACGATCCACGGGCCTACGGGCGTGCCTACAGAGGCGTCTCCCGGTGGAAATTCGTCCTCGGTCCTTGTCGTGCCGTTTGGTCCCGACAGCACGAGGCGCCGTTGCTCGGGCACCAGGTATTCCACGACTCGACCGGGTGCTGCTGGGCACTCGAAGAAGTCGCTTGGTCGGCACCCGCCGTTCTCCCGGTCAGCGATGACGCAGGGCCTTGAGAGGCGATAGGTGTACGGGTGCTCCACGGGGGCGTTTTTTGAGGCCGCCCAATAGCCGCCCGGCGACCGCTCCAGGTAGGCCGCGGTCAGAGAACCGGGGCCGGTCGTGACGCCCGGGCCGTCGCAGTCGAGTCCCACGCAGGCCTGCGCCGAGGTGGCGCTCACCGCGATGGCTGTCACCAAGACACTCAGCACGAGGAGTAGCCGTTGCATGGTCAGCCCACCGTTAGGCCGGTGATGACCCAGCTCTGGAGGTCTTCGTTCCACAGCAGGCTTGCGCCCGACTGCAGCTCTTCGGGCGTCGCGGCGGATCGATCGGGCACGATCTGTCCGGCCTGGTCGACCGCGGTGATGGGGCCCTGGACGTAGGCGAATCCCACTTCGGCCGTCTCGCCGTCGACGAGGGCCGGACCGTACTCGTCAAACTCGTATGCGTACTCACGGTAGCTGTAGCTGGCGGCCAGATCAGCCGTCAACGCCTGAGCGATCTGGTTGCACGTGCGGCAGTCCTGGCTGAGCTGCAGGAGAGGTTCGGGATCCCGAGAGTTCACCGCGAGGTGCTTCGTGAGAGCTACGTAGTAGCGGACGAACTCGACCGCACCCTCGGGCGTCTGCTCGCGCGCTTCTTCGGGCACTGGGAAGTCAGCGGGGCCCAAGGTCGGAAGCGCTTCGGTCGTCGGGGCGGCCTCGGTGGTCGGCAGCGTGGTGCTCGCCTCTTGCCTCTCCGAGCACCCGGTGAGCACCAACGCACCCATCACCACGCAGCCGAGCGCCGTCCGAACTCGTCCCCCACGGAGATCATGCACAGCGGGAGACTACGCAGGGTCGCGACGTTTCCGGTTCCGTAACTGTGGACAGCTGCCGCTTGCCGCCGGATCGGGTGACCACGCCGCCCCGGAGAGACCTGGCTCATCGGCGCACAATCCGGACCGGATCGGGCCGGAGACGGGGGACGCATGAGCACGGAGCAGACGACGGGGGAGCATCCCTTCGACACGAGCGGCATCGAGGTCGGTGCCGACGGCATCCGCCGCTACACCGGCCTGCCGGTCAACCTGGTCCGGGTGCTGTTCGCGCAGGCGGCGACCCGTGGCGAGCGCACCGCGATCGTCGAGCTCGGCGGTGGGCAGCTCACCTACTCCGAACTCTGGCAGCGGGCCATGCGCATCGCCGGCGGTCTCCGCGAGTCGGGAGTCCAGACCGGCGACCGGGTCGCCGTCCAGCTGCCCAACGGCGTCGACTGGGTGCTCGCCTTCTGGGGCGCCCTGCTGGCCGGCGCGATCGTCGTCCCGATGAACACCCGCCTGGCGCCCGCGGAGGCGGACTTCATCCTCGGCGACTGCGGCGCGGCCTACGTCGTCCGCCCGGGGGAGCCGCTGCCCGACGGCGAGCCCGGCGAGCTGCCCGACCCGGCGCACACCGACGTCGCCGCGCTCTTCTACACGAGCGGGACCACCGGCCGGCCCAAAGGCGCCATGACCACCCACGAGAACTTCCTCAGCAACGTCGAGTCGGTCATCCGCTGCCGCGAGCTGAGCCGCGACCCGGCGGTGCGGCACGCGACGCTGATCTCCGTCCCGCTGTTCCACGTCACCGGCTGCAACTCCCAGTTCCTCGGCCAGATCGCCCTGGGCGGCACCTCGGTGCTGATGCCACGCTTCGACGCCACGGCCTTCCTCGACGCCATCCCGCGGTACGGGATCACGCTGCTCACCAGCGTCCCGACGATCTACGAGCTGGTGCTGCGCCACCCGGCGCTGGCGACCACCGACGTCTCCACCGTCCGCACCCTCAGCTACGGCGGCGCCCCGATCGCCCCGGAACTCGTGCACCGGCTGCGGACCGCCTTCCCGAACGCCCGCCTCGGCAACGGGTTCGGCCTCAGCGAGACCAGCGCGCTGGCCACCTTCCTCCCGCACGAGTACGCCGGGACGCACGCCGACGCCGTCGGCTTCGCCCCCCCCTTGAACGACGTCCGCCTCGACCAGCCGGACGCGGTCACCGGAGTCGGCGAGCTCCTGGTGCGCGGGCCGAACGTCGTCGCCGGCTACTGGGGCGACCCGGTGCGGACGGCGGAGACGTTCGTCGACGGCTGGCTGCACACCGGCGACCTCGCGACCCTCACCGACGGCATCGTGCGGATCGTCGACCGCGCCAAGGACATGATCAACCGCGGCGGCGAGAACGTATACAGCGTCGAGGTGGAGAACGCCCTGGCCGAGCACCCCGACGTCCTCGAGGTGGCCGTCGTCGGCGTGCCCGATCCGGTGATGGGGGAGAAGGTCGGCGCCGTCGTCCTGCCCAAGCCCGGCACCCAGCCCGACCAGCTGGTGGCATCGCTGTCATCTTTCGCCCACGAGCGGCTGGCCGACTTCAAGTGCCCGCAGTTCGTGCGGGTGATCGACGGTCCGCTGCCGCGCAACGCCGGCGGCAAGGTGCTGAAGAACCCGCTGCGCGACGCGGCGGGCTGGGTCGCCGTCCCGCGGTAGCGATACGTTGCCGGTGACTGCCCACCCGGCGACAGGAGCACCCGTGCGCATCGGCATGCCCATCTCCTACAGCGGCGGGTTCGACCGCACCACCGCCGTCATCACGGACTACGAGAGCGCCGGCCTGGACATCGTCTTCGTCGCGGAGGCCTATTCCTTCGACGCCGTGAGCCACCTCGGCTACCTCGCCGGGCGGACGACGACGGTGGAGATCGCCTCGGGGATCCTCAACATCTACTCGCGGACGCCGGCGCTGCTGGCGATGACCGCCGCCGGGTTGGACTACGTCTCCGGCGGGCGGTTCACCCTCGGCATCGGCGCCTCGGGCCCGCAGGTCATCGAGGGCTTCCACGGCGTGCCCTACACCGCCCCGCTGGCCACGACGCGGGAGGTCGTGGACGTCTGCCGTGCGGTCTGGCGGCGGGAGAAGCTCGACCACCACGGGAGGCACATCGACGTGCCGCTCACGCCCGAGCGCGGCGGCAGCGGCCTGGGCAAGCCGCTGAAGCTGATCAACGAGCCGGTGCGACCGCGGATCCCGATGCTGCTGGCCGCCATCGGCCCCAAGAACGTCGCGCTCGCGGCGGAGCTGTTCGAGGCCTGGCAGCCGGCGTTCTTCCTCCCCGAGGGCAGTGCGACGGCGTTCGGGGCGGCCCTGGCCGAGGGGGTGACGCGGCGGGATCCGGACCTGGGGCCGCTGCAGGTGGTCGCCGACACCCACCTGCTGATCACCGACGACGCCGACGAGCAGGCCACCGCACTGGACCAGGTGCGGGCGCAGCTGGCGCTCTACGTCGGCGGCATGGGGGCCCGGGGCAAGAACTTCTACAACGACCTGGCCGTGCGGTACGGGTACGCCGAGGAAGCCGCCACCGTGCAGGACCTCTACCTCGACGGACGCAAGGACGCCGCCGCCGCGGCGTTGCCCGAGGATTTCGTGCGCGGCGTCGCACTGGTCGGGCCACGCGGCCACGTCGCCGAGCGCGTCGCCGCCTTCCGCGAGGCCGGGGTGACGACGCTCAACGCCCGGCCGCTGGCCGCCGAGCATGCCGACCGGCTCCGCTCCATCGAGCTGCTCAAGAGCCTGGCATGACCCCGCTGCCCGACCACGAGCGCGAGATGGTGGCGCTCACCGCGGACTTCGTCGACCGCCGGGTGCGCCCGCGGGTGGCCGAGTTCGAGGCCGAGGACCGCTATCCGCAAGCCTTCATCGAGGAGATGAAGTCGCTCGGCTTCTTCGGGCTGCTGGTGCCCGAGGAGCACGGCGGCAGCGCGGTGAGCACCGCCTGCTTCGCCCGCGTCACCGAGGAGCTGGCCCGCGGCTGGATGAGCCTGGCCGGCGCCATCGGCGGCCACTCGGTCATCTCCTACCTGCTGGCCACCTTCGGCACCGAGGAGCAGCGCAGCACGTACCTGCCGCGCATGGCCGACGGCGGCCTGCGCGCCACCATGGCGCTGACCGAGCCCGGCGGCGGCAGCGACCTGCAGGCGATGCGCACCCACGCCGACCGGGTGGGCGAGGAGTACGAGGTCTCCGGCAGCAAGACGTGGATCTCCAACGCCCAGCACTCGCAGCTCTTCGGGCTGCTCTGCCGCACCGACCGCGACGCCGCCCCGCCGCACGCCGGGATGAGCGTGCTGCTGGTCGAACCGGGCGCGGGCCTGACCGTGTCGGAGAAGATCCCCAAGCTCGGCTACCGCGGGGTGGAGGCCTGCGAGCTGACCTTCGAGGCGATGCGGGTACCGGCCGGCGCCGTCCTCGGCGGTGAGCCCGGCCGGGGCTGGGCGCAGATGATGCGCGGGCTGGAGATCGGGCGGGTCCAGGTCGCCGCGCGCGCGGTGGGGGTCGCGCAGGCGGCGCTGGCCGCCGCCACCCGGTACGCGCAGGAGCGCGAGTCGTTCGGCAAGCCGATCTGGAAGCACCAGTCGGTCGGCAACCTGATCGCCGACATGGCCACCAAGGTGCAGGCCGCCCGGCTGCTCACCGCCGACGCCGCCGAGAAGCTGGACAGCGGGGTGCGGGCGGACCTGGAGGCCGGGATGGCGAAGCTGTTCGCCTCCGAGGCCGCGATGCAGGTGGCGCTCGACGCCATGCGGGTGCACGGCGGCTACGGCTACTCCAAGGAGTTCGACGTCGAGCGCTACTTCCGCGATGCGCCGTTGATGATCCTCGGCGAGGGCACCAACGAGATCCAGCGCAACGTCATCGCCGCGCAGTGGATCGCCCGGCACGCGCTCTGAGCAGCAGCCGTCAGCGGCCCCACACCGACGACGGCGCCTCGACCAGCGGCAGCACGCTGCCGGCCGCGGCCAGGTGCAGGCTCCAGGACGCCTCGTCCAGCACCGACCGCAGCGCCTCGGCCCACGCCTCGTCGTCCGCGGTGATCTCAGGACCACCCGGCCGGCACAGCGCCAGGGCGAGGTGGCCCTGGCCGCCCAGCTGGTCGCCGAGCACCGTGGCGTGCACGTCGCGCAGACCGACCAGCAGCACCGGATCGGGGAGCTGAGGGAGGTCCTCGACCGGGATGACCACCGGGAGCTGGCGGCCGTCGGCGCCGAACCAGGTCAGCCACAGGCTGCGGCCGGTGAAGTCGGGTGCGCCGAGGACGGCTCGCCAGCGGTCGGTGAGATCGGCGGCGGAGCGGACGGGCACGTCGGTGGGCGGTGAGATCGTCATGCCCGTCACCGTGTCAGCTCCGCGGAGCCGATCCGGGGTTGTCCACAGGGTCAGCGGTGCGGGATCCCGCCCGGTCCGTGGTCGGCCGGCACCTGCTCCGCCGGCGGGGGAGGCCCGGGCGGCGTTCCGTCGCCGAACGGCCGCTCGCCGAGCTGCTCCCGGTCGTGCGGCAGCAGCCAGCCGGACGTGTCCGGGCCCTTCGGGATGATCTGCGTCGGGTTGATGTCGGCGTGCACCACGTAGTAGTGCTCCTTGATCTGCGGGAAGTCGATCGTGTCGCCGAAGCCCGGGGTCTGGAACAGGTCACGCGCGTAGGCCCACAGCACCGGCATCTCCGACAACTTCTGCCGGTTGCACTTGAAGTGGCCGTGGTAGACGGTGTCGAACCGGGCCAGCGTGGTGAACAGCCGGACGTCGGCCTCGGTGATCTGCCCGCCCATCAGGAAGCGCTGGCTCTCCAGCCGCTCGCTGAGCCAGTCCAGCGTGGTGAACAGTCGGTCGTAGGCCTTGTCGTAGGCGCGCTGCGAGCCGGAGAACCCGCAGCGGTACACGCCGTTGTTGACCTCCTGGTAGACCCGCTCCATCACCTCGTCCATCTCGTCCCGCAGGTGCTCGGGGTAGAGGTCGGGCGCGCCCTCGCGGTGGTGGGCGGTCCACTGGGTGGAGAGGTCGAGGGTGATCTGCGGGAAGTTGTTGGTGACGACGGCCCCGCTCGGGACGTCGACCATCGCCGGCACCGTGATGCCGCGCGAGTACTCCGGGTCGCGGGCGAGGAACGCCTCCTGCAGCCGCTCGTAGCCCAGCACCGGGTCGCGCCCGTCGGGGTCGAGGTCGAAGGTCCAGCTGCGCTCGTCGTGCGTGGGCCCGCACATGCCCATGGAGATGGCGTCCTCCAGGCCCAGCAGCCGGCGCACGATCACCGAGCGGTTGGCCCACGGGCAGGCGCGTGCGATGACCAGCCGGTAGCGGCCGGGCTCGACCGGCCAGCGGCTCGAGCCGTCGGAGGTGATGCGGTCGGAGATGTACTTGGAGTCGCGCGAGTACTCGGCCTCGACGTAACCGGATCCGCTCGTGTCTGCACTCACGTCCTCAACCTTCTCGGACACCGGGCGACGGCGCGAGGTGGGGCGCTCAGAGCCGGCTCGTCGTCGCATCGTCCTCGGTGCCGCCGAAGTAGTGGTCGAGCACCTCGCGGAAGACCGGCTGATCCGGGGCGGCGTGCGCGAACAGCGTCATCGACGACCGGAGCTTCTGCGCGTCGATCGAGCCCATGACCGCCACCGGGTCGTCGGTGTCCAGCGCGGTCAGCGCCCGGGCGGACTCGACCAGGCGGCGGCCCAGCACCGGATGCGCCAGGTAGGCGCGGGCCTCGTCCAGATCGGCGATCGCGAACCGCTGCGCCATGCCGCTGCGGCCGAGCCCGGCGATCTGCGGGAAGACGAACCACATCCAGTGGGTGCGCTTGCTCCCGGCGCGCAGCTCGGCGAGCGCCTGGTCGTAGGTGTTGGTCTGCGCGTCGACGAACCGGCGGAGGTCGTGGGGATCGCTCACCCCGGCAGCTTGCCCCAGGCGATGAGTTCCACGCCGCGGTGCCGTCCTACTGGCATGCAGACGACGACCGTGGACCTGGGACCGCAGACCGCCGAGACCGCGCGTGTGGTCGCCGGGGTGGGAGATGACCAGCTGGACGATCCGACGCCGTGCGCCGGGATGTCGGTGGCGGCGCTGCTCGACCACCTGGTCGGGCTGACGCTGGCGTTCCGGTCGGCCGCGGAGCGGGCGGAGTTCTCCGGCGGCCCGTCGGCGGACGCCACGAGCCTGGCGCCGGACTGGCGGACCCTGCTGCCTGCCCGGCTCGACGCGCTCGCCACCGCCTGGGGCGACCCGGCCGCGCGCGAGGGAGACGCCGAGGTGGCCGGCGTACGCCTGCCGGCGTCGGTGATGGCCGTGGTGGCGCTGAACGAGGTGCTCGTCCACGGCTGGGACCTCGCCGTCGCCACCGGGCAGCCCTACCGGCCCGACGATGCCTCCGTGCGGGCGTGCGCCGAGATGGTGGGCGATCGCAGGGATCCCTCGGCCGAACCCGAGGGCCTCTTCGGGCCGGTGGTGCCCGTGCCGGACGACGCCCCGGCGTTCGCCCGCCTGCTCGGTCAGACCGGCCGTGACCCCGGCTGGACCGCTGCCTGACCGAGTGCGACGGCGTGGCTCAGCCGCAGGGTCGCGCTCAGCCACAGCAGGACGTCGTGCAGGCGGAGGACGGTCAGCGGGGCGTCCCCGTGCAGCAGGTCGGCGACGCGCTCCTGGAGGAGGGAGAGGGCTGCGCGGTTGGCGCGGATCTCCCGGTGGATGACCGCCTCGACGCTGCTGTCGCCCTCGCGGACGTGGGGCAGCAGCTGCCAGCGGGTGGGCCGGCTCAGCAGCGGGACGAGCGACGGACGGTGGTGGTGCAGCGCCGCCACCACGTGCTTCGCCGAGACACCCGGAGTCTCCGAGCAGAGCTCCCGGATCCGGCGGAGCCCGGCGCCGACCGTGCCGGGTTCGGCGAGCACGGAGAACTCGTCGTCCGGGAGCTCCGGGAACGGCCGGCCGGCGGCACGGTCGTGCACGGCGTCGGTCATCGCCGGTCCGCGTTCGCCGCGACGTGGATGCCCTCGATCGCGCGGCGGATCCGCGCCGCGGCGTGCTCCGGGTCGGGCCGGCCGGCGTCGAGCCACGCCGCGACGGCGGCGATCGTGGTGGCCGGCGCCAGCTGCGCCGCCCACCGGGCCCAGGCCGGGTCGGGGATGACGGCCGAGAGGTGGTCGTGGGCCATGGCGACCATGTCGGCGGTGAAGCGGTCCGCGTCCGCCCGGAACTCCGGCTCCCGGCCGGACTGGTGGAACAGCACGGTGAACGCGGCGGGATCGGCGGCGGCGCCCCGGAGGAGGTCGTCGACGATCCGCTCGGTGTAGGGCGGCTCGCCGACGGCGTCCTGGAGGTGGTGGCGGGCGCGCGCCAGGACGGCGCGGTAGAGGTCGGCCTTGGTGTCGAAGTGCCGGTAGAGGATCGCCCGGCTGATCCCGGCGGCGGTCGCGACGTCGCCCATGCCGGTGGCGGTGAACCCGTCGCGGGCGAAGACGCCGGTCGCGGCTGCCAGGATCTGGTCCCGCCGTTCGGCTCGCGGCAGCCGGCGCCCCGGCCGGTCGCCGCCCGCGGTCTCCATCGTGGCATCGTAGACGCCCGGATGTATACGTCGACGTCTACACGAGGAGATGCGCATGGCCGGCGACAGCCCCGCCACCGTCGGGACGGTGGTCATCGGCGCCGGGCAGGCCGGCCTGGCCACCGCCTACCACCTGGCCCAGCGCGACCAGGACTTCGTCGTCGTCGAGGCGGCCGACCGCGTGGGCACGAGCTGGCGGCAGCGATGGGACTCGCTGCAGCTGTTCACCCCCGCCGGCTTCACCCGGCTGCCCGGGCTGCCGTTCCCGGCCGACCCCGACGAGTACCCCGGCAAGGACGCCGTCGCCCACTACCTCGAGACCTACGCGCGGCACTTCGCCCTGCCCGTGGAGCTGGAGAGCCCGGTGACCGACGTCCGCCGCGAGGGTGAGCGGTTCCTGGTGACCGCCGGCGGCCGCAGCTGGCGCGCCGGCAACGTGGTTCTCGCCTCCGGCGCCCACCACGCGCCGTACGTGCCGGCCATGGCGGAGGAGCTCGACCCGGGGATCGTCCAGCTGCACTCCCGTGACTACCGCCGGCCCGGCCAGCTGCCCGCCGGGCCGGTGCTCGTCGTCGGCGCCGGCAACTCCGGGGCGGAGATCGCCCTCGACGTGGCCCGCGACCCGGCGGTCCGACGCCAGGTGTCCCTGGCCGGCCGCGACGTCGGCGTGACCCCGAGACTCGGGCGCCGCACCTTCCCGCTCTTCCAGCGTCTCGGCCGCTTCGGCGCGGTCCTGGCGTGGCGGGCGCTGCGGAGCGGCGCGGATCCGCTGGGCCGCGTCCGGCCGGCGAACCTCGCCGCCGCCGGGGTCGAGCGGCTGCCCCGGGTCGCCGGCGTCCGTGACGGGCTGCCGCTGCTGGACGACGGCCGCACGGTCCCGGCGGCGACCGTGGTGTGGTGCACCGGCCTGCGGCCGCACTACGGGTGGCTGCGCCTCGACGCGCTCGACGGCGCCGGCCGGCTGCGGCACCGCGGCGGCGTCGTCCCCGGGGCGCCCGGGCTCTACGCGGTGGGGCTGCCGTACCAGCGGTCGATCACCTCGCACCTCGTCGGCGGCGTCGGCGCCGATGCCCGGGCCGTGGTCGACCGCCTGGTCGCCCGGCGCCGGTAGATGTCGATGCGGTGTCAACTGCCGCCGTCGCGGTGTGTCGACGGCCGCGGCGGGCAAGGGAAGCCCGGACGACGTACCGCAGGAGGAGGAGACATGCGCAGGACCACACGGACGTTCGCCGGCGCGCTGCTCGCTGCCGGCCTGGGCCTGAGCGGCTGCGCTTTCGGCGACGACGAGGCCGACCTCGAGGGCACCGGCATCCCGGCCGTCTTCGACGAGGAGGAGGTCGGTGATCCGGACCGCGTCGACGGCGGGGCCGAGGACGCCGACAGCATCGATCCCGGCACCGGCGGCATCCAGGACGACGACCAGACCGGCGCCGAGGGTGACGACCCCGACACCGTGGAGGACGGCGCGATCCCCGACGTCGACACCACCGACGGAGCGGACACCGACGGGGCGACCACCGGCGACGGGACCACCGACGAGGAGACGAACAGCGAGGCCGAGATCACCGACGACGGCACCACCGACGGCGACAGCCCGTTCGAGAGCCCGGGCGACGACGGTGACGCCGGCCCGGACACCGGCCCCGACACCGTGGAGGACGGCATCGTCGGCTGACAGCTCCGACACCCCGGGCCCGGTAGCGAGATCGATCACGGTGCCGGGCCGCCTCCGGGACTGCCGATAAGCACTCGTGGGTGACGGTCCTTCGCGATCCCCGTCACCCGGGGGTGCACAGCATGAGCGAGCGACGACGGCGGCTCGGTGACGGGCTGACGATCCTGGCCGGCGCACGTCCGGACGTGCTGGCGGCCGCGCCGGGAGCCCGGCCGCGCTTCGTGGCGCTGGGCGGCGTGCTGCTCAGCACGGGTGCGCTGGCCGCCGTCTCGGCTGCCTTCGCCGTCGGCATGGCGCTGGGCGTCTGGTGGCCGGTGGCCCTGCTCGTCGGGCTGGGCTGGGGCGCGGTCGTGGTCAACCTCGACCGGATGATCCTGGTCGGGATGGCGCACGACGCCTCGCTGAAGCGGAACCTGATCATGGCCGTGCCGCGCATCGGCCTGGCGCTGGTCCTCGGCGTCGTCGTGGCGACCCCGCTGACCCTGCAGGTGTTCCACAAGGAGATCGACGCGGAGATCGTGTCGATGCAGGCCGAGGCCGCCGACGCCCACCGGCAGAGCCTCGAGGCGGACACCCGGTTCGCCGACCTGCCCGAGCTGGAGGAGCGGATCGCCCAGCAGGAGGCGATCGTCGCCAGCGGGGGAGCGGCCGACGCCGGGCTCGCGGTGGTGCGTGGCACCGTGGCCGAGAAGCAGGCGGCGCTGGACTCCGCGGTGACCGTCTCCCGCCAGCTCGAGGCCAAGGCGCAGTGCGAGCTGGACGGCACCTGCGGCACCGGTGACGCCGGCACGGGGCGGGCCTACCTGCAGGCGCGGGCCGCGGCCGACGCGCAAACCGCGGTGGTCGACTCGGCGCGTGCGGAGCTCGACGCCGCCGTCGCCGCGGTGACCGCGGCCGAGGGGCGCAGCGCCTCGCTGGCCGAGGGCTCCCTGGACCGCGACCGCGAGGAGTTCACCCGGCTCACCGCGGAGCTCGACCGGCTGCAGGCCGCGTTCGACGCCGAGAACGAGGGCTCCGGCGGCATCCTGCTCCGCCTGGAGGCCCTGGACCGGCTGGGCGACGAGAACATGACCCTGGCCGCCGCGCAGTTCATGCTCTCGCTGCTGTTCATGTGCGTCGAGGTGCTCCCGGTGCTCATGAAGCTGCTGCTCAACTTCAGCCCGCCCACGGCCTACGACCGGCTGGTCGCCCTGCGCGACTCCGGCGACGTGGACCTGGAGGAGATGGCGCAGGAGTCGCGGCGGACCGTGGCCCGGGCCAGGGAGGAGCTCCTGGTGCTCGCCGAGCGGGAGCGGGTGGACCGGCAGAAGGAGGCGATCCTGGCCCGGCGCCGCGTGGCGCTGGCCGAGATCGCCGCCCGTACCGAGGCCGGCCGCGCCCAGCCGGAGACCGCGGCCGCCGAGGCCCCGGCCGAGCCGGGCCGGCAGATGTGGGACACCGGCCCGATCCGGGAGCTGGCCGCCCGCACGGTGCGGTCGGTCCGTCGCCGGCCCATCGACCGGATGCCGACGACCGTCTGACCATCGCAGAGCGGCCCGCCTCCCGGAGGAGGCGGGCCGCTCTGTCGTAGGGCTCAGGCCGGCGCGGCGAGCCGCTCGGCGGCACGCTCGATGAAGCCGCGGAGGACCGGGTAGATCTCCGCCTCCCAACGGGAGCCGCTGAAGACGCCGTAGTGGCCGACCCCGGGCTGCAGGTGGTGGTGCTTGTCCTCCGCCGGGATCCCGGTGCACAGGTCGTGGGCCGCCACGGTTTGCCCGGGGGAGCAGATGTCGTCCTGGGCGCCCTCCACGGTGAGCAGGGCGGTGTGCCGGATGACGCCGGGGTCGACGTGCCGGCCGCGCCAGGTGAAGCGGCCGGTGGCCAGGTGGTGCTGCTTGAAGATGCGGTCGACGGTCTCCAGGTAGAACTCCGCGGGCACGTCCATGACCGCGCCGTACTCGTCGTAGAAGGCGCGGGTGGCGGCTGCCCGTGCGGTGTTGCCGGCGACCATGTCCCGGTAGAGCTGGGCGTGCGCGGTCAGGTGCCGCTTCGGGTTCATCGACATGAACGCGGTCAGCTGGACGATGCCCGGGTAGACCCGCCGGCCGGCCCCGGCGTGGCCCCGGGGCACGGTGTCGACGACGCGGCGCTCGAACCAGGACAGCGGCTTGTCGACGGCCGCGGTGTTGACCCGGTTGGGGTTCACCCGGGTGTCCACGGGCCCGGCCATCAGCGTCATGCTCGGCGGCTGGGCGGGGTCGTCCGCGGCCGCGAGCAGCGCGACGGCCGCCAGGACGGGGACCGCGGGCTGGCAGACGGCGACCACGTGGGTGTCCGGACCGAGGTACCGCAGGGCCGCCACCACGTGCTCGATGTACTCGTCCAACCCGAAGGCGCCGTGCTCGACGGGAACGTCGCGCGCGTTGTGCCAGTCGATGACGTGCACGTCGTGGTCGGAGAGCAGCGTGCGGATGCTGGGCCGGATCAGCGTCGTGAAGTGCCCGGACATCGGGCCGACGACGAGCACGCGCGGCTGGCCGGGAACCTCGGGCTTCTCGAAGTGCAGGAGCGTGGCGAACGGCGTCTGCATCGTCGGGCGCTCGCGCACGGCGACCGTCTCGCCGTCGACCGGCACGGAGGTGATGCCGAATGCCGGGCGCTCGTGGGTGGCTCGTGCGTGGGCGACGATGTCGCACGCCGCGCGCACATGGCGGAGACCGGGCGTGCGGACCAGCGGGGCGGGGAGCGCGTCCAGCGCCCGCGCGGTCAGCTGTGATGCGGCCACGACGGGGGCTCCGGCCCGCCGGTTCCACTCGTACGCGGTGTAGAGCATGGGCCCGCCTTGTCCTGTCGGTGCGACGTGGGTCACATCACGGTAGCCGGGGCCGCGGCCGGATGCGCGGAGCGCCGCATGTCATCCGCGCCCCGGAGGCGAATAGCCTGAACCCTCCGTCGGTGGAGCGGCGGGTTCCTGCGCATGTGACGGGAACGGCCCTCGATCGACTCCCCGACCAGGACGAAGGACGTACCCGTTGAGCAGCCACCACCCGGACCCCGAGGCCGGCAGCAGCGCGAGCGGCTCCGGCGAGCCAGGGCCCGGTGAGATCGTCGTGCCCCCGACCTTCGCCGCGGCAGGGGGTGCCGACGGCGTGGGTTCCGGCGTCACGCCGGGTGTCATCGCCTCCGGCCCGTCCGGTGACCCCGGCTGGGCGCAGCGGAACAGCGGGCTGCTGATCGCCGCCATGGTGGCCGTCGTCGTGGCCGCGATCGCGATCGCCGGGCTCATCCTGTGGCGCGGCGGGATCGACGACGACAACGCGGCCACGGAGGCCGCCGTCGTCGAGGCGATCGCCGGGCAGGGCGGCGAGGTGGAGACCGTCGAGTGCGACGGCGACACCTGCGCCGCGATCATCGGCGGGCAGGCCTACACCGTGCTGGTGCAGGTCGACGAGGACGGCGAGCGGCACTTCGGCTTCGGCGCTTACGTCGGCGACTGATCGGGGTGTCGGCGCGGGCGTGCGCTAGACAGTCCCCATGACGGACGTGACGACGGCGACCGGTGCCGGCTGGCTCTCCCGCGAGGACATGGACGCCGCGCGCGAGCGGCTGCCGATCCTCTACGTCGACGTGGTGCCGGTGCGGGTGGACGGCCACGGCGTGGTCACCGCCGTCGGGCTGCTGCTGCGGGCCGGCGAGGACGGGCAGATCAAGCGGGCGCTGGTCTCGGGGCGGGTGCTGTACCACGAGCGGGTCCGCGCAGCCCTGGTGCGGCACGTGGAGAAGGACCTCGGTCCGCTGGCCCTCCCGCGGATCCCGCCCGCGCCGCAGCCGTTCACCGTGGCCGAGTACTTCCCGACGCCCGGGGTGACGCCGTTCCACGACCCGCGCCAGCACGCGGTGTCGCTGGCCTACGTCGTCCCGGTCGCGGGCGACTGCGCGCCGCAGCAGGACGCGCTCGAGCTGACCTGGTTCGCACCCGACGAGGCCCGCGACCCCGGCGTCCTCGCCGAGCTGGCGAACGGGCAGAGCGCGCTGCTGCTGCAGGCGCTGGCGCACCTGGGCGTCTGACCGCCGCTCGTCCGCAGCCGCTCCGCTAGCGTTGCGACATGCGCAACGGTGTGGACGGGAACGGGCAGCCGGCGCTGGTCCAGTCCGTCGACCGTGCGCTGGCGATGCTCGCCGTGCTGGCCGACCGCGGCAACGCCGGCGTCACCGAGCTCGGGGCCGAGTTGGGGGTGCACAAGTCCACCGCCTCCCGGCTGCTGGCCACACTGGAGGCACACGGCCTGGTCGAGCAGCTGGGGGAGCGGGGCACCTACCGGCTGGGGTTCGGGCTGGTGCGCCTGGCCGGGGCCAGCGCGGCACAGCTGGACCTGACCCGGCTGGGGCGCGAGGCCTGCGAGCGGCTGGCCGCCGAGTTCGACGAGACGGTCAACCTCGCGGTCCTCGACGGCGACAGCGCGGTCAACATCAGCCAGGTGCACGGGAGCGCCTCGGTCGGCGTGCTCAACTGGGTCGGTCGGCGCACGCCGCTGCACGCCACCTCCAGCGGCAAGGTGCTGCTCGCGTTCGGGCCGGCGGCCGCCCGCCGGGCCCTGTCGTCCGCCCCGCTCGAGCGGTACACCCCGGCGACGATCAGTGACGCCGCGGTTCTCGACCGGGTCCTGGCCGAGGTCCGCACCCGGGGCTGGGCGGCGACGGAGGGCGAGCTCGAGCTGGGCCTCAACGCGGTGGCCGCGCCGGTGTGCGCGCCGGACGGCGGGCTGGTCGCCGCGCTCAGCGTCTCCGCCCCCTCCTACCGCCTGCCCGCGGATCGGTTTGCCGCGGTGGCCGAGCGGTTGTGCGTGGTCGCCACGGGAACCGGTCGGCAGCTCGGCTGAGGGCCGGAGGCGGCGCTCCGTGTCGGCGGGATGACCGCCGGGTCAGGACGCGCGGCGACGCGCCGTCCGCTCTTGACGGGGGCGGACCCCGTTCGGAGGCTGTTGCGCATTCCGCGAGCAGTTGCGGAAGCCGCAACGAACGAAGGGCGTGGCCATGGACATGGCTCCCCGCAGGAGGTCCCGCGTCGTTCCCCGGGTCGTCGTCATCGGCGCCGGGATCGTCGGGTGCTCGCTGGCCGACGAGTTCACCGGACGCGGCTGGACCGACGTCACGGTGCTCGACCGGGGCCCGTTGTTCGCGGCGGGCGGATCGAGCTCGCACGCCCCGGGCCTGGTCTTCCAGACCAACCCGTCGAAGACGCTGGCCGAGTTCGCGCGCTACACGATCGGCAAGCTGGGCGGCCTCGAGCTGGACGGCGCACCGGTCTTCCGGCCCGTCGGCGGGCTGGAGGTGGCGACGACACCCGAGCGCTGGGCCGACCTGGCCCGCCGGCACGGGCTGGCCACCTCCTGGGGGATCGAGGCCCGGCTGGTCGACCCCGGCGAGTGCGCCCGGCTGCACCCGCTGCTCGACCCGGGTGCCGTGCTGGGCGGGCTGCACGTCCCGAGCGACGGGCTCGCGCACGCGGTACCGGCCGGGGAGGCGCAGGCGCGGCGGGCGATCGACCGGGGGGCTCGCTTCCTCGCCCGGCACCGGGTCACCGGCGTCGCCGAGGAGCACGGCCGGGTCAGCGGCGTGCACACCGACCAGGGCTTCGTGCCGGCCGACGTCGTGGTCTGCGCCGCCGGCTTCTGGGGCCCGGACGTCGGCGGGCTCGCCGGGCTGACCGTGCCGCTGCAGCCGCTGGCGCACCAGTACGCCACCACCGCGCCGGTGCCGGCCCTGGCCGGCGCGGTGCAGGAGATCAGCGCGCCGATCCTGCGGCACCAGGACGCCGACCTGTACTACCGCGAGCACGGCGACCGGATCGGCATCGGCTCCTACGGCCACCGGCCGATGCCGGTCAGCGCGCAGGACGCCGAGGAGCACGCGAACAGCTGCCTGCCCTTCACCCCCGACGACTTCGCCGACGCCTGGAAGCAGAGCCTGGTACTGCTGCCCGGGCTCGCCGAGACGGAGGTATCCGCAGGCATCAACGGCGTCTTCTCCTTCACCCCCGACGGGATGCCGCTGCTCGGCGAGCACCGCGACCTGCCCGGGTTCTGGGTCGCCGAGGCAGTGTGGGTGACCCACTCGGCCGGGGTGGCCAAGGCGCTGGCCGAGTGGCTGGTCGAGGGGCAGCCGCGCACCGACGTGCACGAGTGCGACCTGCACCGGTTCGTCGACGTGCAGCTCTCGCCGGAGTACGTGGCCGCGCGGGGGGCGCAGCAGTTCGTCGAGGTCTACGACGTCGTCCACCCGCTGGCCCCGGCCGCAGTGCTGCGCTCGCTGCGCACGAGCCCGTTCTTCCCGCGGCAGCAGGAGCTCGGCGCCGTCCTCGGCGAGGCCGGCGGCTGGGAGCGGCCGCTGTGGTTCGAGGCCAACGCGCCGCTGGCCGAGGGGTTGGACCTGCCACCGCGCGACGCGTGGGCGGCGCGGTGGTGGTCGCCGACCGTGGCGGCCGAGGCGCTCGCCACCCGCGACCGGGTCGCGCTCTACGACATCACCCCGCTGACCCGGATCGAGGTGACCGGCCCCGGCGCCTGCGACTTCCTGCAGCGGCTGACCACCAACGACGTCGCGAGGCCCGCCGGCCGGGTCACCTACACGCTGCTGCTGGACGCCGCAGGCGGGATCCGCAGCGATCTGACCGTCGCCCGGCTGGAGGAGCAGCGGTTCCAGGTGGGTGCCAACGGCCCGCTGGACCTCGACTGGTTCCGGCAGCACGCTCCGGACGACGGGTCGGTGCAGCTGCGCGACACCACCGCGGGCACCTGCGGCATCGGGCTGTGGGGGCCGCGGTCCCGCGACGTGCTCCAGTCGCTCACCGGTACGGAGGTATCGCACGCGGCGTTCGGGTACTTCCGGGCGCGGGAGCTGTTCGTCGGCGGCGTGCCGGTCACCGCGCTGCGGGTCTCCTACGTCGGCGAGCTCGGCTGGGAGCTGTACACCGACGCGGCCACCGGGCTGCGGCTCTGGGACGTGCTCTGGGAGGCCGGTCACGCGCACGGGATGGTCGCCGCCGGCCGCCGGGCCTTCGACAGCCTGCGGCTGGAGAAGGGCTACCGCGCCTGGGGGGTGGACATGACCACCGAGCACGACCCCGTCGAGGCGGGGCTGGAGTTCGCCGTCCGGCGCGGCAAGGGCGACTTCGTCGGGAAGGAGGCGCTGGACCGCCGTCCGCACGACCGGCGGCTGGCCTGCCTCACCCTCGACGACCCGGCGACGACGGTGCTGGGCCGCGAACCGGTGCGCGTCGGCGGGACGCCGGTCGGCTACGTCACCAGCGCGGGGTTCGGCTACACGATCGGCCGGTCGATCGCCTACGCGTGGCTGCCGGCGTCGCTCGCCGAACCGGGCCGCGCGGTGACCATCGACTGGTTCGGGGAGCCGGTCGCCGCGACGGTGGCCGCCGAGCCGCCGGTCGACCCGTCCGGCGCGCGGATGCGGTGCTGACCATGACTCACGACGTCATCGTCCTGGGGCTGGGTGGCATGGGCAGCGCAGCCGCCGCGCACCTGGCCGCCCGCGGGCAGCGGGTGCTCGGGCTGGAGCGGTTCGGCCCGGCGCACGACCAGGGATCCAGCCACGGCGGCTCGCGGATCGTGCGGCAGGCCTACTTCGAGGACCCCGCCTACGTGCCGCTGCTGCTGCGCGCCTACGAGCTGTGGGACCAGCTGTGCGCCGACTCCGGTACCGACGTGCTGGTGCGCACCGGCGGGGTGTTCCTCGGCCGGCCCGACAGCCGCACCGTCGCCGGCAGCCTGCGGGCCGCCCGCGAATGGGGGCTGGCCCACGAGCTGCTCGACGCGGCCGAGGTCCGCCGCCGGTTCCCGACGCTGACCCCGGCCGACGACGAGGTGGGGCTGGTCGAGGCCGCCGCCGGGTTCGCCCGCCCGGAGGCGACCGTGGCCGCGCACCTCGACCTGGCGGCCGCGCGCGGGGCGGAGCTGCGCTTCGGCGAGCCGGCGTGCTCCTGGACGGCGACCCCGGGCGGCGGGGTGCGGGTGCGCACGGCCGCGGGGGAGCACGAGGCCGGCGCGCTCGTGGTCAGCCCCGGCTCGTGGGCGCCGGAGGTGCTGGCCGACCTCGGCGTCCCGCTGACCGTGGAGCGGCAGGTCATGTACTGGTTCCAGCCCTCCGGTGGCACCGGCGCCTGGACGCCGGACCGGCACCCGGTCTACATCCACGAGGCGGCCGACGGCACGCAGGTTTACGGCTTCCCGGCGATCGACGGGCCGGACGGCGGGGCGAAGGTGGCCTTCTTCCGGCGGGGGATCCCGTGCACGCCGGCGACGATCGACCGGGAGGTGCACCCGGAGGAGGTCGCGGCGATGGCCGGGCACCTGGCCGGGGTGCTGCCGACCCTGCCGGGCGTGCTGCTGAAGGCCGCCACCTGCATGTACACGACCACGCCCGACGAGCACTTCGTGATCGCGCCGCACCCCGGGCACCCGCAGGTGACCGTGGCCTGCGGCTTCTCCGGGCACGGCTTCAAGTTCGTGCCGGTGGTCGGCGAGGTGCTCGCCGACCTCGCCACCACGGGTTCCACGACGCACCCGATCGACCTGTTCGACCCCCGCCGGCCGGCCCTGGAGGCCACCCCATGACCACGACCCTCCCGGCTCCCTCCTCGAGCCTGCTGCCGACCCTGCCCGGGCGCTACTACACCGACCCGGAGCTGTTCGCCCGCGAGCAGGAGCGGGTGTTCGAGGCGATGTGGTGCTGCGTCGCCCGCACCGACGAGGTCGCCGCGCCCGGCAGCTTCCGGCGGGTGCAGGTCGGCCGGGAGAGCGTGCTGGTGGTGCGCGGCCGGGACGGCGTCCTGCGGGCGTTCCTCAACGTGTGCCGGCACCGCGGCGCCCAGCTGTGCACCGAGGAGTCGGGCCAGGTGCACCGCACGCTGCGCTGCCCGTACCACGCGTGGTCGTTCGGGCTCGACGGTGCGCTGGTCGCCGCGCCCAACCTGGCGCGGATGCCCGACGTCGACCGGGTGGCCAACGGGCTGGTGCCGGTGCACCTGCGGGAGTGGCTCGGCTACGCGTGGGTGTGCCTGGCCGACGCCCCGCCGTCCTTCGAGGGCGACGTCGTCGGGGCGGTGACCGAGCGGCTCGGCGACCCGGCCGCGATCGAGGGGTACGACGTCGGACGGCTGGCCCTGGGCCGGCGGATCCGCTACGACGTGGCGGCCAACTGGAAGCTCGTCGTCGAGAACTTCATGGAGTGCTACCACTGCGCGACGATCCACCCGGAGCTGACCGACGTCCTGCCGGAGTTCAGCCGCGGGTACGCCGCCCAGTCCTACGTCGGGCACGGGGCGGAGTTCGCGGTTTCCGCCGAGGGCTTCACCGTGGACGGTGGTGCCGGCTTCCCCGCGCTCCCGGGGATCGACCCGGACCAGGACCGCCGGTACTACGCGGTCACCGTCAAGCCCGCTGTCTTCCTCAACCTGGTGCCCGACCACGTGATCCTGCTGCGGATGACCCCGCTGGCCGTCGACCGCACGGGAGTCGAGTGCGACTGGCTGTACGCGCCGGAGGTGGTCGCCGCCGGGCTGGACGTCTCCCGGTCCGTCGAGCTCTTCCACCGGGTCAACCAGCAGGACTTCGCCGCCTGCGAGCGCACCCAGCCGGGGATGAGCTCGCGGGCCTACGCCGCCGGAGGGGTGCTGGTCCCCGTCGAGCACCACCTCGCGCTGTTCCACGACTGGGTGCGCGGGCGGCTCGGGGAGGGGTGACGGTCCGCCACGGACCGGTGCGAACGTGATGAGTTGGCCTCGCTACTTCACCAGCGTTGAGTATCCGTTTAATGAACAGTAGTATCCGTTTCTGTGAGAACCGCTCCGCCGCTCGTGGCCCCGTTGTTCCGCTCGGACGGTCAAGCTCGGCTGCTGGCCGAGCTGTTCCTGTCCGGCGCGGACGAGCTCAATCTGAACGAGCTCGCACAGCGGGCCGGACTGGCCTATGGCACGGTCCACCGAGAGGTGCGCCGGCTGCTCGATGCGGGTCTCCTGAACGAGCGGCGAGTCGGCCAGGCCAGGCTCGTCCGCCCGAATCCCGGATCGCCTCTGACCCAACCGGTCCGGGATCTGCTCCTGGTCTCTGCCGGCCCGGTCCCGCTGCTGGCCGCCGAGCTGCGCGACATCGCCGGAGTGGAGGCCGCCTTTCTCTATGGCTCTTTCGCCGCCCGGATGCGTGGTGAGCCCGGGAATGCGCCCAACGACATCGACGTCATGGTCGTGGGCACCCCCGACCCCATGGCGGTCTACGACGCGTGTCAGCGGATCGGTGACCAGGTCGGCCGTGAGATCAACCCGACGATCATGACGCCGGAGGAGATCGGGGAACGCAGTGGCTTCCTCGCCCAGGTCCGGGACAGCCCGACGGTGGGCGTCGTCGGAGACCTGCCGTGGCGGTGATACCGCTGTCCACCGGGCAGCAGCGCAGCGTCGATGCGCTCGTGGCGGCGCGCCGGCTCGAGCGCGTCCCGACCGACGAGCGTCGCTGCGCGGCGTTCCTGGAGCAGGCCGAGACGGCGCTGGCCGACCTGCCGAACGTCCGGCACGCGCAGAACAAGTACAACCTCGCCTACGACGCCGCGCACGACGTCGGCGAAGCCATGCTCGCGGCGTACGGCTACCGCACCGCGCACGGCCCCGGTCAGCACGACGCACTCGGCCGATTCCTGGCCGCCGTCTTCGACACCCCGCCGGAGAACGCCGCGTCGCGGCACTACGACCGGATGCGTCGCGACCGCAATCGGCAGCGCTACAACGCCCAGCCGATCACCATCGCGGCGGCCACCGCCGCCGCAGAAGCGGCCACGGTCCTGTTCCCAGCCGGTCGTACTCGCGTCCATCCCGTTCCCTGACCGAGCCGGCCGACTGTCGCTGCCGCAGTCCGCCGGCTCCGGGCCGAAAGGTCCACGCGGGTGTGGACGGGCGGCCGCCGCCTCGTCGGGCGTCGCTAGCCTCGGGCGGTGCTCCAAGAGCTGCTCCCGGTGCTCACCGATTCCGTCGTCCGCCGGTCGGTCGGGGACGAGTCGTGGCGACGTGGCGCCACGTACGCGCGGCAGGGTCGGGTCTCGGACATCTCGTACTCGCGCCGGCTGGGACAGCTCGGTGCCGTGGTGGTCGGCAGCGGCGGGCGCCGGTACGACACCGTCGCGGAGTTCGACGAGGCGGACGCTCGGTGGTGGGGGGAGTGCAGCTGCCCGGTCGGGGAGGATTGCAAGCACGCCGCGGCGGTGCTCATCGCCGCCCGGAACGCCCTGAGCGGGGTGCGGGCGGAGGTGCCGCCCGCACCGGTCTGGGAGCAGGCGCTGGCCGATCTGGTGGAGTCCGCACCGGCCGGGCCCGGTCGAGGCACCCCGCTGGGCCTGCAGTTCGACATCGAGCCAGCGGGCCCCGGCTCGGCGGACGCGCAGGAGTCGGTGCGGCTGCGTCCGGTCGTGCCCGGAGCCAAGGGCCGCTGGATTCGCACGGGAGTGTCCTGGCGGAACCTGCAGTACGACTACTACTCGCAGCGGGATCCCGCGCAGGCGGCCGCGCTGCGCGAGCTCTACCGGACGCACCAGGCCGCCGATGACAGTCCCGGCTACCACTACGGCACCAGAGACGCCCCGGTGCTGCTCGAGGAGTTCGGTCCGGCGCTGTGGCCGGCCCTGCAGCGGGTGGTGGACGAGGGCGTGCCCCTGCTGACCACGCGGGGCAGGCGGGTCCGGGTGGCGGGCGAGCCGGGGGCGCTCGTCGTGGACGTGTGTCAGGACGGCGACGGCGACCTGCGGGTGCAGGCGGTGGTGGAGCTGGGGGGAGGCGTCCGTGTTCCGGTCGGGTCTGTGCGGCTGCTGGGCAGCCCACCGCACGGCGCCGCGCTGTTCGCCGGCACCGACGGGCTGCCACCGGATGTCCTCGCCGACGACGGGCTGGTGCTGGTGCCACTGGCGCGGGTTCCCCGGCGCGTCGCGAAGCTGGTCACCACGGGTCCGCTGCGGGTGTCCGCGGCCGACCGGGCCCGCTTCCTGACCGGCTTCTACCCGGCACTGCGCCGCGCCCTGCCGGTGCGTTCTTCCGACGGATCGGTGGAGCTGCCGGAGGTCGCACCCCCGCAGCTGCGCCTGGATGTGACGCACTCCGGCGGTCACCGGGCCCGCCTCGACTGGTCGGTGCTGTACCGCACGGGGGACGACGTCCGCCGGTTCCCGCTGGCGCGGGACGCCGCAGCTGCTGCGGATCCGGGACGCGACACCGCCGAGGAGCAGCGGTTGCTGCGTGCCCTGCCCGCTCCACCGGAGCGGTTGCTCAGGGTGTGGCACGTCGGCCCGGAGCCGCGGCCGATCCCCACCGCCGAGGTGTCCGGGCTGGACACCGTGGTCCTCGTCACCGAGCTGCTGCCGCGGCTGGCGGACGTCGGCGTGCTGGTCGAGGTGACCGGCGAGCCGCCGGACTACCGGCGCTCCGAGGCCGCCCCCGTCGTGCAGGTCTCGGCCACCGACCGCGAGGACACCGACTGGTTCGACCTCGGCGTCACGATCACCGTGGACGGCGAGGACATCCCATTCGCGTTGCTCTTCTCGGCGCTGGCGGCGGGCGAGTCGCACCTGGTGCTGGCCAGCGGGCTGTGGTTCGACATCGACCGTCCGGAGTTCGACCGGTTGCGCCGGCTGATCGAGGAGGCGCAGGCGTTGCAGGACGCCGACCGGCCGGGCCTGCGGATCAGCCGCTACCAGGCGGGGCTCTGGGACGAGCTCCTCGAGCTGGGCGTGGTGGCCGAGCAGAGCGAGCGGTGGTTGCGCGACGTCCGGGCGCTGCTCGAGATCGAGGACTCGCCGCTGCCGCCCGCGCCGGCGGGTCTGGCCGCGCAGCTGCGCCCGTACCAGCTGCAGGGTTACCAGTGGCTCTCCGTGCTCTGGGACGCCGGACTCGGCGGCGTGCTCGCCGACGACATGGGGCTGGGCAAGACGCTGCAGGCCCTGGCGCTGGTGTGCCGGGCCAAGGAGGCCGGGACGCTGACCGCACCGGTGCTCGTCGTCGCCCCGACCAGCGTGGTGTCGAACTGGGCGCGGGAGGCGGAGCGGTTCGCGCCGGACCTCGTCGTCCGGACCATCGAGGCCACCGGCCGCAAGCTCGGCATGTCTCTGGAGGAGATGGTCGACGGCGCCGATCTGGTGATCACGTCGTACACGCTGCTGCGGCTCGGGGAGGAGGACTACCGCGGGCTGCCGTGGAGCGGGCTGGTGCTCGACGAGGCTCAGTTCGTGAAGAACCACGCCGCCAAGACGTACGCGGCCGCCCGGCGGGTGCCCGCCCGGTTCAAGCTGGCCATCACCGGCACGCCGGTGGAGAACAACCTCATGGACCTGTGGTCGATGCTTTCGATCGTCGCCCCGGGGCTGTTCCCGAGCCCGCAGCGGTTCACCGAGCACTATCGGCTCCCCATCGAGCGCGGTGGCGACCCCGAGGTGCTGGCCGCGCTCCGGCGACGGATCCGGCCGCTGATGCGCCGGCGCACCAAGGAGCAGGTGGCCGCCGAGCTGCCGCCCAAGCAGGAGCAGGTGCTGGAGGTGGTGCTCAACCCGAAACACCGCAAGATCTACGACACCCATCTGCAGCGGGAGCGCCGCAAGGTGCTCGGCCTCGTCGACGACCTGCAGAACAACCGGTTCACCATCTTCCGTTCACTGACGCTGCTGCGGCAGCTGGCGCTGGATGCATCGCTGCTCGACGAGGCGTACGCCGGGGTGCGGTCGAGCAAGGCCGACGCCTTCCTCGAGCACCTGCAGGAGGTGGTCGCCGAGGGACACCGCGCTCTGGTGTTCAGCTCGTTCACCGGCTTCCTGGGCACGGTCCGGCAGCGGCTGGACGCCGCGGGCCTGCCCCACGCCTATCTGGACGGGCGCACCAAGGACCGCGAGCGGGTGATCGACGAGTTCCGCAGCGGGCGCGCCCCGGTCTTCCTGATCAGCCTCAAGGCAGGCGGGTTCGGGCTGAACCTGACCGAGGCCGACTACGTGTACGTGCTCGACCCGTGGTGGAACCCCGCGGCGGAGGCGCAGGCGGTCGACCGCACCCACCGGATCGGCCAGGACAAGGCGGTGATGGTCTACCGGCTGGTGGCCGCGGACACCATCGAGCAGAAGGTGGTGGCGCTCCAGGCGCGCAAGCGCGACCTGTTCACCCGGGTGCTGGACGACGACGCCGGCGCCCTGTCCGGGACGCTGACGGCCGAGGACATCCGTGGCCTCTTCGCCTGATCCTCGGGTGCTACCGCGGTAGCATCGCGGGATGAAACTCAGCGTCAGCCTGACCGATGACGATGTCGCGCTCCTGGACGACTACCTCCGCCGGTCGGGTCTGACGACGCGCTCGGCGGTGATCAGGCGCGCGCTCCACCTGCTGCCTCAGCCCGACCTGGAGGCCGACTACAGCGCGGCCTGGGACGAATGGGCGGCCTCTGGGGAGCAGGCGGTCTGGGAACCGGCAACGGCCGACGGGATAGTCGATGCGTCGCGGTGAAGTGCGCTTGATCGACCTCGAGCTGGTGCGCGGCAGTGAAGCCAACAAGCGCCGGCCGGCCGTCGTGGTCAGCAACGACCAGGCGAACGCGACCGCCGCACGACTGGGGCGCGGAGTAGTCACCGTGGTCCCGCTGAGCAGCAACGTCCAGCGGGTCTTCCCCTTCCAGACGTTTCTGCCTTCCACAGTCAGCGGGCTCCGCGTCGAGTCGAAGGCTCAGGCCGAGCAGGTGCGGGCGGTTGCGGTCGAGCGGGTCGGTCCGGTGCTGGGCCGGGTGCCGGAGGAGCACATGCTGGTGCTCGACGACGCCCTGCGCCTGCACCTGGCGCTCTGACGGGCGGCGCGAGACGTCCAGGTGTTGCGGTTGCGGCGGATCGCCATCGGCCGCGCTCGATGCGCCGCTGTTCGCCTGATCCAGTTACACGGGGACGACGGTGAACCGGTGGACGGCGTGTTCTGCCAGGGCGCGAAGGTCGCCGGGGTCGCTGGTCAGGACGACACTGCCGGGTCGGGTGCTCGCCGAGGCGGCCACCACGGCGTCGACGGCGGAGATCTCCCCCGCGCGTTCGGTGCGGGTGCGCAAGACAGCGGCCTCCCGGGCCTGCAGCTCGGGAACGGGACGGACCTGGCAGGCCCGCAGCAGGCGGTTCAGCTGGAAGTCGCGCCGATGGTCACCGGTGAGCGCCTCGGTGAGCACGACCGCGGGAACCTCGGCCGGCCACAGGCCGCGCCGTTGCAGTTCGCGGAGCCGGGCCCGCTGGCCGGCCAGCCCGGTCACGCCGCCTGAATCGAGGACCAGGGTCACGCTGGCCGGCCGGCGCGCGCTGTCGTCGGCAACCCGGCCGCCCAGGTCTGCGCAGCCTCGACCTCGGCGGCCGAGATCGGGCCGAGTTCCTCGTCGAGTTCCAGCAGGTAGGCGTCGAGCGCGGCGATCTTGGCCCGACGATCGAGTTCTTCGGCAAGAGCGGCAGCGGCAAGTTTCGACACGTTCAGGCCCGCTTCACGCGCCTGCTCGATCAGGTTGTCCGGAACCGTGATGTTGACGCGAGACATGCGCATACCATACACATTTTTGAGGCGTGGGGTGACATCAGTCGACGCGAAGGGCCCGTTCGGCGAGGGACATCCGCACCCGCTCCTGTTCCAGCCGGACGGAGGGGCCGAAGGCATCGGTGACCAGGGCGGCGTACAGCGCGCTCTCCTCCGGGGTGAGCCGGTCCAGTCGTTCGGCGGTGGGACTGGGCTCCTGCACCCACTGGGTCCGGTGCGCCAGCAGCGTCGCCTGGTCCATCAGTATCGACCGGGTATGCGGAAAGGCCGCGCGCAGCCGGTCGAGGATGGCGAGGCCGTGGGTGTCGATGTCCCCCCAGTACCGGAGGTCGACATCGGCCAGCCAGGTCAGCGGGGTGAGCCGGCGGGCTGCGTAGCCCCCACCCAAGAGCACAGCGGTGCGGGGCCGGGGTGGCAGCGCCAGGTAGGTGATCTCGTTCTCCACGACGATCACGGTGTCGGCGCCGACGGGCGCGTGCGCCAGCTCCTCGACGCGGACGGCGATCTCGCTGAACGGCCCGGCGTGCTCCGGCGGCAGCCGGAGGCGGAGATGGTCGGGCTTGCTCCGGAAACCGAACCGGCCGGCGAAGTCCGACCGGGGGCGGGTGGCGTCGATCCGCGCCGGCGCCAGCTGCGATTCCAGCAGGTCGGCGAGCAGGCCGCGGTGGGTCTCCACGAACTTGGTGTCGACTCCGGGCACGTCGATCTCCCGCAGGTAGCTGCCCGGGCGGGCCTGCTGGTCGATCCAGAGCACCGTGGTGACCAGCCGGTCCCAGTCCTCACCCGCGGCGAGCACCCGCATCGGGGAGCGGGTCATCCACTCGACCAGCGCAGGCGCCAGGTCGCGCGCGGATGCCAGCCGGGCGTCGAAGGTATCGACATCGCGCCAGACGCCGAGGACGGAGATCAGCTCGTCCCAGCTGTCGATGGCCACGCGGGACGGCAGCCGGTTGACCCCGATCAACCGCCCCCCGATCGACGCCTCCACGACCCGGGCGCCGCGGGGCGCCGCCGTCCAGCCCGTGCGCCAGGCCCGGACGTCGTCGAACCGGTCGCCGATGTCACGGGGCCCGGGCCCGCGGATCGGCAGGTCCAACGGCTCGAACGGCAGGCCGGCGGCGTGAGCGCTGAGAGAGTCGCCACGGTCCCAGCGACGCCGCAGCTGGTCGCGAACGTCTGACCACGTCGTCCACTCGCTGCGCCTGCGGCCCGGCCCGGAGGTTCCCCGTGTCGCGCTGCCCGCCATGTCAGCCCGCGTCGCCGGCGGCCCGGCTCAGCGCCTGCTGCTCGCGGTACTCCTCGATGGTCATGCTCTGCATCCGGGAGTAATTGCCGGTCGGGTTGTCGACGAACCCGACGGCGGCCACGTGCGGCTCGATGACGTGGATCTTCTGCAGCGGCGTGACGATGAGCAGTTGCAGGCCGAGCCGGGTGAACAGGGTGAGGGCGAACCGGGTGGACTCGTCGGAGCCGCGGCCGAATGCCTCGTCGATGACGACGAAGCGAAAGGTCTTCGACCGGGCGGCGGCCGGGTCGAGGCGGAACTGGTAGGCCAGCGAGGCGGCCAGGATGGTGTAGGCGAGCTTCTCCTTCTGCCCGCCGGACTTGCCGCCGGAGTCGCTGTAGGTCTCGTACTCGGTGTCGTCCTCCCGCCAGCGTTCGGAGGCGGTGAAGACGAACCAGTTGCGGACGTCGGTGACGAAACGCGACCAGTTCCGGTCGACGTCGCCGTGTCCCGGCCGGCCGCGGAGGCGTTCGACGATGGCCTGTACCTGCAGGAAGCGCTGTTCGGAGTACTGGTCGTCGCCGTCCGCGAGGGCGTCGTCGGTGCAGGCGCGCAGGTCGCGCTTGAAGTCCTTGATCTCGGGGTGCGGGGTGAGTTGCGTGTCCAGCCGGATGTAGCGGCCGGGGTTGTAGTCGATGCCGACGAGGGAGGCGTTGATCGTCGCGACCCGCTGGGAGATCAGCTCGGACCGCTTGTTCAGTTCGGCGAGGAACCCGGCGATGTCGCGGATGGTGTTCTCGTTCAGGTACCGCTTGAAGGTGGCTTCGAAGCGGGGCAGGTCGTCGCCGGTCAGCCGCTCGTGCAGCGCGCGGAACTCGCCGGCCGCGGCCACCGAGGCGTCCATCTCGCTGGTCTCGACGGGATGGTCGCTGATGAACTTCCCCATCGCCCGGACCAGCCGGGACTCCACGCCGGACTGGCGCTTGGCCCGATGGTCGCGGTCCTCGGTCAGCTGCCGGCGCAGCGCCTCCTCCAGACCGTCGACGCCTTCCACCGTGGTCGGTGCGGGGTGCGCCGCGGCGCGGCCGGCCAAGGCGTCCAGATGCTCGGCCGGCACGCTGCCGGCGTCCTCGAGCCGGGCGGCGACGGCGGTGGCGCGCTGCTCGGCGTCCGCCAGCTCGCTGCCGTGCCCGCCGCGTCGCTGCTGGCGCGCTGACAAGGCGTCGTCCGCCTCGGAGATGGCGGAGCGCACCCCGTCGAGCTCCCGGTCGACGCGCTGCAGCTCGCCCGACGCGGACAGCAGCCGCTCGCGCTCCGCGGTCAGATCGGCGATGCGCCGGACGACGGCCTGCCAGTCGAGCTCGGCCCAGTCGTCGAAGACGTCCAGCTTGCTCAACGTGCGGCCCCGCACGGCCGCGGTCCGGTAGGCGGCCTCGGACCGGGCGCGGTCGTCGGCCAGCCGGTTGAGCCGCTCCTGCAGCTGCTGGGCCTGGCTGAGCAGTGCCTCGATCTTCTCCGCGTTGCTCCAGCCGAGCACGTACGACCGGCGGTCGTCGATCCGGGTGGCGTCGTTCTTCTCGTGCCGGCCGCCGGATTCCTTGATCTGGCCGGCGCGGGTGAGGGCCTTCGGGGTGCGCTGGAACGCCTCGATGGAGTCGACGCACACGTGGTCGGCGCGGTGGGCCAGCTGCGCTTCCAGCCACGGCCGCACGGCGGAGTCCTTGATCTCCAGCTTGGCGGCGAGCGAGTCGGCGGACGGCAGTGCCGGCAGGGTTGGGGCGCGCGCGGCGACGCGGTAGTAGACCAGCCGGGTACGCAGGTCGTGGGCGTCGATCCAGCGCGAGACCGCGGGGTAGTGCTCGCCAGGGACGAGCAGCGACAGGGCGAACCCGCGCAGCAGGCGCTCGGCGGCACCCTCCCAGTCGCGGGAGGCCGCCCCGACCTGGATCAGCTCGCCGGCGAAGGGCAGCGCCGCCGCGGGAATGCCGAGCTCGGTGACCAGCCGCTGGCGCAGTTCCAGACTCTGCCGCGGAAGGCTGCTGGTGCGCTGGCGCAGGCTGGCCAGCTCGGCGCGGAGGTCGTCCGACTCGTCCTGCAGGCCGCGCGCGTCGACGGCGAGCTCGCGGAGCCGGTTCTGCGCCTCGGCGGCGTCGGACTCGGCGGCCGCGGTCGCGACTCGGACCTCGACCCGCCGGGCGCTGAAACCGTGCTCGTCGGCGACCGGGTCGAGGCCGGCGGCGGTGAGCAGGTCGGCGAAGGTGGCGGCCTTCTGCCGGCGGGTGTCGAGGGCGCGTTCCTCCGCGTCGACCAGTTCGTCGATGCGGGCCAGCCGGTCGCCGCCGTGCCCGGCACGCTCGACGATCAGCTCCCGCTCTCGCCTCCGGTGCCGGCCCAGGTCGTCGGTGAGCCGGGCGAGCTCCCGGTCGTCCTCGGCCACCGACTCGCGCAGGCACTCGATCCGGCGGGCGAGCAGGTCTGCCCGAAGCTGCGCGGTGTGCACCGGCAGGGCCTCGCGTTGAGCGTCGAGCGCGGCGATCTCGGCGCCGAGCCGGTCGTGGGCGTCGGCGTCGGCGAGCACCGGCCGCAGCTGGTCCAGTTGCGTGCGGGCGCGGACGACGGACTCGTGGGCGCGGGTGAGGTCGTCGAAGTGGGCGACGAGTCGGTCGATCCAGCCGGCGGCGTCGAAGGGTTCGAGCATGTGGCTGCGGACGAAACCGTTGAGGTCGCTGACCGCCTTCATCGACACCGTCTGGTGGAACAGCTCCAGCGCCTGCTCGGAGTCGATGCCGAGCCGGCGGCGGTAGTCGCGGCCGTAGTCGGGAAATGCGTTCTGCACCGAGATCCCGGTCTGGCCCCGCAGGCGACGCTTGAGGGCGGTGACGTCGGTGCCGAAGTCGGCGAAGTCGGCCGCGATGGTGAGGTCGCGGTCGGCGGTCACGTAGAAGCGGTCGGGCTGGCCGCCGTCGCCGTCCTTGAGCCAGAACACCTGCGCGAGGGTGATGGTGGTGTCGTAGCCGGGGTTGGTGAAGACGGCGAGCAGCACCGAGTAGGTGCTGCCCGCCCGCAGGCCGACGTGCCGGGTGGTGCCGGTCGCCTCGTTGCGCTCGGAGCGCCAGTGCCCCTGCACGTAGGACCGGAGACTGCGCTCGCGGGTGTCGGCGCCGGCGGCCTTGTTGTAGGAGATTCGCTGGGCCGGGAGCAGCAGGGTGGTGACGGCGTCGACGACGGTGGACTTGCCGGAGCCGATGTCGCCGGTGAGCAGGGTGTTGGCACCGCCGGCCCGCAGGGTCCACACCTTCTGGTCGAACGTGCCCCAGTTGAGCACCTCGAGGCGGTCGAGCCGGAAACCGGACGGCACCTCGGGTGGAGGAGTCTCGTCGGTGGCGAGGTGGACGGGCGTGGTCACGGTTGCGCCCCTTCCTCGGGCTCGGCGGCGGCATCGGGGTGGCGGAGCTGGGCGGCGTAGGCGGCCAGCCGGGTGTCGAAGTCGGCCAGCCACTGGGCGTCGACGAAGGCCTTGAGGATGCGGCGCACCTCGACCGCGCCGTCCGAACCCGGCACCCGGCGCAGGAAGCCGAGCTCGACGACCTTGGTGATGGACTGGTCGACCTGGTCGACGAGGCGGGCCTCGTTGCTGGTGCTGGGGAGGAACACGCGGAGCATCGCGACGATCTGCTCGCGGGTGAGGACCAGCCGGCTGCCGGCGTCCGTGGCGTCGAACTCGGCCAGCCGGCGGCGCAGCAGTGCGAGCAGCAGGCTGACGTGGAACGACAGCGAGCGGCGGGCGACCAGCCGGGGAACGGCGGACCCCGCCCGGGCGCCGTCGGTGCCCTCTGCGTCGTCGTCCCGCTGCCGGAGGAAGGCGTAGCCCTCGGCCTCGTCGATGACCGGGACCAGGCCGATGGTGGACATGTACTCGCGCAGCCGGCTCTGCAGGGGCAGCAGGTGGCGCCAGACCTGCTCGTGGGTGTCGCGGTAGATCACGCCCTTCATGAGCGAGGTGGCGACCAGCGGCAGGTCGAGCTCGGATCGGACGGGCGGTGCGGTCACATGCCACCTCCGGGCTGAAGTCGAGGACCGCTGCCGATGCTATGGAGGGAGTACGACAGAACCGCACGCAGCTCCGCGTGTCGACACGGCGACATATGCGTGCGCGAGGGGCAGTGCCGCCTCGCATCAGTAGAGATCGAAGGCAGCATGGATCGCTTCGGTCAGCGCTTCTTCCTGGTCCGGCAGCAGGAAGCCGATCTGGCGGCCGAGCGCCGTGCGCGGCACTGTGGTCACGTTGTCGCAGCTCACGACGCTCGGGTGGCTCAGCCCGTTGGCCGCGCCGACTGGCACCTCCGTCGACAGACCGCGGATCGTGTTCGTGATCGGCGCCACGCTCACGCGGGACAGGTGCGGCCGGACCAGTTCCCGGGTGAGCACGAGCACCGGACGACCCTTGTCCAGGCGGGCGACGTGGATCGGCCGCATCAGTCCAGGTCATCCATCCGGACGGTTGCGGCGAAGTCGGCGAGGGCGTCGAGGTCAGGATCATCGGGATCGGCGGCGAGGATCTCGACATCCCGCGCCGCCACTTCCCTGCGCCGCTCACGCTCGAGTGCACGAGTCACTACCGCAGCGCGGCTGGTCGCCCGTCCGTGCGCGACGAGAGTGTCGACGAAGTCGACGAGGTCGTCTGCCAGGCGTACGGCGATCTGCTTGCTCATCCCAGGATGGTACCGAATTGGGATGCAGGCCTGATACCACGTGGGCGCCGATGCGATCCTCACGTCGGCGCCGACTGCGGGAGCTCGGCGCGGCGGGCGTAGGTGAGCCGGGGAACGGTGGCCCGCCGGGTGCGGCCGTCGCTGTCGGTCCAGGCGACCTGCTCGGGGATGTCGTCGAAGACGACGTCGAAGGTGCCGTCGGTGAGGGAGAAGTAGGTGACCAGCTCCGCGAGGCCCTGCTCGAGCGGATGGTGGTTCAGGAGCGTGGCCAGGCCGACCTGTGGTCGCTGCAGCAGAGCGCGCCGCACGTGCGCGGTGAGCGGTGCCGGGTCGACGTGCACCTGCCCGAACAGCGCGGTGGCGTCGAAGTCGTCGTCGCCGCTCTGCAGGTCGCTGCTGTCGACGGCGACCCGCGTCTGCGGCGTGTAGAGGGGACGTTCCATCGGCAGGACGACGGTCGGTGCCAGCGCGTCGATCTCGACGGTCACCTCGATGCGGCGTTCCCCGCGCAACTGGAGCGCGGAGGTCTCGATGCTGCGCAGGATGTCCATCACCCGCCGGTTCTCCAGCCAGACCCGGTCGTCGAGGTAGCGGCGCAGCTGTTCCGACAGCGTGCGCACGGTGGTCTGGGTGCGTTCGCCGGCGGCCAGCCACTCGTGGTGGACGGCGCGCAGGCGGTCGTCGCCGTCGGCGAGGGCGGGCAGCTCGTGCACCCGGCGCAGCAGGTCGGTGAGCTCCTCCTGGCGGGTGGGGGAGAGCAGGAAGTCGTAGAAGGCGTGGAAGCTCTTGCCCTGGTCGGAGTCGGCGATGCTGGCCCGGCCGTCGACCACCTGCTCGAGCAGGCCGCCCTTGGCGCCGTCCCAGGTGGTGATCTGCTCGCGCAGGTCGCGGTCGAGCGCCCGGAAGTTGCCTTCGACTTCGCGGAAGTCGGCCAGCAGCTCGCGCGCGGTGCCGGCGAACTGCTGATACCGGTCGCGCTGGGCGGACGGGTCCATGACGTCGACCTCGCCGCGGCGGACGCGCTCGATCTCGTCGTCGATCTCCTGCCTGCGACGCTCCAGCTCGGCGAGGCGGGTGTCTGGATCGGCCTCGGCGCCGTAGACCATCTGGCGCAGCAGGTCGACGACGGTGTTGAGCCGGGACTCGGTGCCGACGAAGCTGCGGGCCCGTAGGGAGGTGCACCAGGCGACCGCCTTCTCGGCGGCGGGGGTGGCGTCGAAGTGCGGCTCGTCGGAGCCGGCGAGGTAGTACTTGCGCAGCCAGCCGGCGTCGGGTGCCGCCCAGAAGTCGAGGTAGGCGCGCGCCGGTTTCGGGAACAGCGGTGGGTCGTGCCCCTCGTTCAGCGCATGGAGAACATCATCGAGCCGGTCGGCCAGCTCGCCGGCGGCGATGCCGCGGATGTTCCCCTCGACGAAGACCTGGTCGAGGAAGCTGATGATCAGCGGGGCGTGGTCGGCGCGGACCAGCCGCCACGCGGAGCTGTGCCGCTGCAGCGCGGCGACGTCGTCGTAGTGCATGTCCACCTCTCCAGTGCCGGACCCGCCGCCGATGCTAGGGAGGACCACTGACGGAACCGGGTCCCGGTCGGCGCCGGCTCGGTGACGTTCACGCACGCGTATCGATGACCTGCAGATCACCGTCGGCGAGCGTCAGGACGGCGGCACCAGCGGGTGACCCAGCCTCAGCAACGCGGCCCGGGCCTTGACTTCGCCGGCGGGCTCGATGAGCAGGTGCCGCTCGCCGATCCGCGTGCACAGCCCGCGGAGGGTCCGGTCCGTGGTCAGCAGGGTGGCCGTCTGGGCGTCGTCGCACTCCACGACCCGGTGGAACCCGAGGTCGCGCACCCGCCGGAGCCGCACCTCGACGTCGTCCAGCAACGTCTGCACGGCAGGTGGCACGCCGTGGATCGCCCGGTCGGCCAGGAAGCCGGCCAGTTCGTGAGGTGAGCGGCCCGCGTCGGCTGCGGCGAGCAGGCTCGCCGCGGATAGCGTCCACACCCGGTCGGAGCCGCGGGTGGCGAAGGCGTCGAGGACGAGGCGGTCGGCCGCGGGCACGTCGCCGAGGGCGACCACGTCGAGGTTCGGCAGCACTTCGAGCCCGCGCTCGGCCGCCGCCGGCGCGTACGCCGGCGTCAGCCCGGTGGCGTAGGCACCGAGAGCGGTCAGGCGGACGGCGCCGAGCCCGGCGTAGCGGCTCAGCGCGTCGAGCCAGTCGGCGCCCCAGATGTGCCGGAAGTCGTCGCGCACCTGCGCCGGAGCCACGTACTCGACGTCGATCAACCCGAGTGTCGCGGCGTACTCGAACAGCACCGCGAGCACGTAGCGGCCCTCCAGGACCCGGAAGTCGTGGTAGCCGTCGTAGCCGAGGCTGCCGTACTCCGCGTCGACGATGTAGAGCATCCACAGCGCCCGCTCCGACCGGGCGACGGTCAGCCGGTGCTCGTGGCGGCGCAGCGTGGTGAAGGGGCCGTCGATGCCCGTCCACTCCCCGGGCGGGCAATGGCGAAGAGCCGCCGTCGCCGCCTCCCGGCGCGAACCGGCCGCGCTGAGCACCCCGGCGGACTTCTGGCCCTTGATCTGGTCCACCCGGCTGAGCTCGTCGATCGGTGCGTGTCGGGGCCAGCGCTGCCAGATGTCGCGGATGACCTCGTGTGCCTGCTGCCCGAGGGCACGCCGCCCCTTGGGGGTCAGCGCGAGGCGGGAGTCGTCCAGCCGGGCCAGCCCGCCGGCCTGGAGCAGCAGCGGCCACGCGAAGGCGGCGATCGCATCGTCCGGATAGATGTCGCCGGCGACGAGCACGTCGGCCACGGCGCGCACCGTGGTGGCCGACGGCCGGGCCGTCTTCGCGCTGCATTGCAGGCGCCCGGCTTGGCAGAGCCGGAGGACGGCGGCGAGGTTGGCCAGCCCCTCCGGCTCGGTGTTCCGGACGACGGGCTCGTCGGTGGCCCCAGAGTCGAGGTGGCCCGCGTTCACGTGCGCTGGTCCAGGAGCCGGTCGCGGGCCGCCGCCATGCCGGCCCGGTGCTCTCCGGTGAGGTAGTCCGGGGACCCGAGGTGGCCGTCGCCGTAGGCGTATCTCTCTGGCTCCACGCCGATGGCCTTCAGCAGCGCCTTGGCCGGCGGCGCGGGGGAGCCTGTCGACCCGAGGCAGCTGGTCAGCTGCTTCACGGTGAGCCGGCGGTCGCGGAACAGGTGGTTGGCGGTGGCGACGATCCAGCAGACGGCCGCGGCGGATCCCTCCGGCCGGCCGCGGCGGAGGAAGAGCTCGGGGTCGGCCGCGGCCACCCGGGCCAGCAGTCGGCGGGCGGCGGTGCGCAGCTCGGCGTCAAGCAGCTCGTCGCAGCAGCGGTCGACCAGGTCGAGCGCCGCGCCGAGCCGCGGGCGGATGTCGCCCGGCACCTGGTCCCAGTCGAACGGCTCGTCGGGCAGCGGCTTGCCGTCGAGCGCGGCCAGCGCGTCGCGGCCACCGACCGCCTCGGCCAGGTCCTCCAGCGGGTCGAACCCGCTCAGCAGGTCGTCTGTCGCAGGCCAGGGCCCGTCGGGATCGAGCGCGCCCATACGGGCCAGCAGCGCGGCCGGCCCCTGGGGGCGCGGCGTGCGGATCGTCGTCTGGTATTCGCCCTCGAGCTCGTCGACCGCCGCCAGGGTCTCGGCGGTGAGTTCCGCCCGGATGCCGCGCTCGGCGTGGCAGAACCGGAGAAAGGCGCGGAGCAGCTCGGGCGCCTGGGTCAGGTAGGGCACGTCGGCGACGATCGTCCGGGGGATCCAGTCGATCAACAGGATCTCGACGGCCACCGGGCTCCAGCGCAGCGGATCGCCAGGGCCGTAGTCGGTGCCGAACCACAGCAGCGACTCCAGCAGGCTCCGCCGGTCGGCATCGTCGAGCCGGGCTCCGAAGGGCGACGAGAAGAAGCGGTCCGCCAAAGCCTGCCGGGCGTCGTCCGGCCAAACCGGTCGCACGTAGCCGGTGCCCCCGGCGGGCAGCAGGCCGACCATCCACTCGACCAGGGGACGGCAGGCCGGCCAGGTGTCGGTCTCGATCGGCGGGAACGTGATGCGGCTCAGTTCGATCGCCTCGGCGATGCGGGCCCGGGCATCGGCGGGAGCCAGATCGGTCAGCACCGTGTCGAGCTCGTCGGCGGCCTCCGCGCGCATCATGTCGACCAGCTCGGTCAGGGCGCCAGGGGACACGAGGGCGTCCTTCACCAGGGTGCCGAGGTTGTGGTCGACGTAGGCCGCGGCGCACAACTGGTGGCCACCGGGCAGCAGCACGCCGACGACGAGGTTCTCGCCGTCGCCGAGCACGTGACGCATCTCGAACGCTCGCTCCACCGGCTCGGCGCCGTCGAGGTCGGGGAGCCAGCGGGGCAGCACGTGCTCCCGGGCGGCGATCTCCCGCCGGACCTCGTGGCGCAGGACCTCGTCGCCGGCAAGACCGGACAATGCGGCGAGCAGGGCCGACGTCTCCACCTCCTCGATGGCGAAGAAAGCCTGGAGGAGCTCGTCGAGCCGCGGCATCGACGGTTTGTCCCGCCGCCCCAGCGAGGCGCGCTCGTCGAAGCTCGCCAGCAGCGTGCTGGCCAGCCCGAGCAGCGCCAGCGGCTCGTCGGTAGCCAGTGCCGCGGTGACGTCGGCCAGCGGGTCGTGGAGGACCGGCTGCCGCGCCGGGGCTCGGGACCGGCCGTGCGGCCGGTCCTTCGTGGGGCGGCGCGGCTTGCGGGGGTGGGAGCACTTGCTCATCCGGATCAGGCCAGAGCCAGAGGACGACGAAGAGGGACGCCCCTCGGGCGTCCAGCCACCGAGTCGGTACAAGGGGTCTCACACCCGCCCTGCGCGCGTCGACCGGGCCGCGGACACCGTCGCGCAGGAGGCGGTGGCGCCGTGTTGCGGACCCGGTTCCGCCTCGGCGGGGGCGCGTCAGCCCGGGGAGGTCACGAGGAGGTCGCCGGCGCGCCCTGGGTGATCACCCGGGGGACGATCTCGGCGCCCGCGGCACCGGCGACGGCGCAGCCGAGCACCACCGCCCAGGAGAGCGGGTCCAGCGGCGTGCAGCCGAAGAACTGACTGAGGCCCGGGACCTGCACGGTGCCGACCAGCACGGCGAGCGACCCCGCCACGGTGGCCAGCACCAGCGGGCTCCGCCGTCCCGACCACGCCGTCTGGGCCAGCTGGGTGGCGATCAGCGCGGCCAGGCCCATCGTGCTCGCCCGGCCGGGGAGGATCCCGGTGACCCGGCCGGCGGCCCAGGCGGCGGTGGCGCCGCTCGCGGTCGCCGCGCCCCGCACCAGCACCATCCGGCGGACCTCCCGGGTGAACCCGCGGTGCGGCCCGGCGAGCAGCACCGCGGCAAGGGGGTGCCCGGCCAGCGGGCCGTCGTCGTGGCCGTTGCCGTTGCTCGACCGGGGTGCGGCGACCGCGACGGCCAGCGCCGGGAACATGTCGGTGAGCAGGTTGACCAGCAGCAGCTGCCGGGTGCCCAGCGGCGCCCGGCCGCCGACGGCGGTGCCCAGCACCGTGAAGGTCACCTCGCCGGCGTTGCCGCCGACGAGGATCGACACCGCGTCGCGGACGCGCGACCACATGGCCCGGCCCTCGGCGATCGCGTCGACCAGCCGGGTGAGGTCGGAGTCGGTGAGCACCAGGTCGGCGGCGGTGCGGGCGGCCGGCGACTCGGCGCCCTCCACGCCGACGCCGACGTCGGCCAGCCGGATCGCCGCGGCGTCGTTCACCCCGTCGCCGGTCATCGCCAGCGTCGCCCCGGCCCGGCGCAGCGCGCCCACCAGCAGCACCTTCTGCTCCGGGGTGAGCCGGGCGAAGACCGAGTTCTCCGCGACCAGGCGGGCCCGCTCGTCCTCCGAGGCGCGCGCGAGCTGCGTGCCGGTGACCACCCTGTCGGCGTCGGGAACCCCGGCCTGGGCGGCGATGGCGCCGGCGGTCTCGGGGTGGTCGCCGGTGGCGATCACCACCCGGACGCCGGATGCGCGCAGCTGCTCGACGGCGCGGACCGACGACTCGCGCAGCGTGTCGGCCAGCCCGACCAGCCCGCGCAGGGTCAGCCCGGTGGCGGCCTCGTCGAGGTCGTCGGGGGCGGCGTCGACCGCCCGGTCGGCGACGGCGAGCACCCGCAGCCCGTCGGCGGCGAGCTCCTGGATGCGGTCGCGCAGGTCGGGGGCGTCGGCGCAGCGGTGCAGCACGACCTCGGGTGCGCCCTTGATCACCAGCCGGCCGTCGCGCACCCCGGCGGAGAACCCGCGCCCGGCCGCGAAGGGCAGGCTCGCGTCGGGTAGCTGGTCGTACGCGTCGCCGGCGGCCTCGTGGACGGCGCGGTCGGTCTCATGGGAGCGGTGGTCGCCGCTGCCCATGCCGGCGGCGGCCAGCCGGAGCAGGTCGTCCTCGGTTCCGCCGTCCAGCGGCACCAGCCGGGCGACCCGCAGCCGGTTCTCGGTGAGCGTGCCGGTCTTGTCGAAGCAGACGGTGTCGACCCGGCCGAGCGCCTCGAGCACCCGGGCGCTGCGCACCACCGCACCGCGCCGGGAGAGCCGCCGGGCGGCCGCCTGCTGGGCGACGGTGGCGACCAGCGGCAGCCCCTCCGGCACCGCGGCGACCGCGATGGCCACCCCGGCGGCGACCGCCTCGCGCAGCGGGCGGCCCCACAGCACCCCGAGGAGGGTGACCGCCCCGCCGCCGGCGAGGGTGAGCGGGAGAACGGCGCTGGTCAGCTCGGCCAGCCGGGCCTGGACGCCGGCCGGGGGAGCGGCGCCACCGGCGGCACGGGACGCCCGCCCGGCCTGGGTCGCCTGCCCGACCGCGACGACGACGGCCCGCCCGTTCCCGGCGACCACCGTGGTGCCGTCGAACAGCATGCAGGTGCGGTCGGCGACCACGGCCCCCGGCGTCGCGTCGACCGACTTGGCGACGGACAGCGACTCACCGGTGAGGCCGGACTCGTCGACCTCCAGGTCCGATACCTCCAGCAGCCGGGCGTCCGCGGTCACGAGGTCACCGGGCCGGACGTGGACGACGTCGCCGACGCGGAGCTCGGCCGCGGGCACCTCCTCGGGTTCCCCGCTGTCGGTCTCGCGGCGGGCGGTGCGGTCCTGCTCGAGCAGCAGCGCCTCCAGCGCCGTCTCCGCCCGGAGCCGCTGCAAGCCGCTGACCAGCGCGTTGACCACGGTGACCCCGCCGACCAGTACGGCGTCGGTGAACTCGCCCAGGACCGCCGTGGCCGCCGCCCCGGTGGCCAGCACGGGGGTGAGCGGGTCGGCGAGCTCGGCGGCGACGGTGCGCGCGAAGCGGGCCGGGGTGCGGAGGGCCTTCGGTGCGGGCTTGCGGGTGCCGTCCGGCTCGGGTGCGGCGTCGGCCAGCCGGCGCAGCACCTCGTCGGCGTCCAGGGCATGCCACGGCGTGTGCACGGTCGGTGCCGGGACGGGGCGGCGGCTCACCCGGACGGCGGTCCAGGTGCCGACCGTCATGGTGCTCACCGTGGCCCACTTGCCCGGCGTGGTGGCCCGCCGCTGGCCGCGCCGGGGGCTGCCGACGGCGGCGAGCAGCCCGCCCAGGACGTTGCCGGTCAGCGCGGTGCGGACCGCCTGCCGGCTGACCGCCTTGGCGGCGGAGGTGGCGGCGACGATGCGGCAGGCGTCCGCGAGGCCGGACCCGGTGATCAGGTCGGCGCCCCAGGCGGGTGCGCGGCCGTCGAGGACGGGAGCGACGGCGACGTCGGCGGCCAGCAGCGCCGGCCCGTCGGTGGACGAGACCAGCAGGACGCCGTGCCCGTCGGACTGCAGTCGCCGGACCGTGTCCACCAGGTGCTCGTCCGGTGGCGGGTTCTCGTGGGCCGCGCCGGCGATCTCGCCGGTGCTCACGTGCGGGGTGAGCACCAGCCGGCAGCCCGCATCGACGGTGGTGCTGAGGAGCGCCTCGGCGTGCGGGTCGAGCCCGGCGCCGAGGACGACCGTGCCCACCCGGCGGCGGCCCTGCAGCAGCGACCGCAGCTCGCCGCCGGGGGAGTCGTCCGAGGTGCGCGGCGGGCCGAGCCGGAGCGTGCCGTCGTCGTCGTCCGTGCTGCCTCCGCCGAGCAGCCGCGTGGCGGCGGTCCAGACGGCGGCGTGGTCCCACCCGTCGGCCTCCCCGGTGGCCTCGACGACCTCCGGCGGCCCGGTGCAGAGCGCGCCGGCGTCGACGACGACGGTGTCGATCCGGTCGAGCCGGCGGTAGGCGGAGCCGTCCATCGGCAGCACGCCCCGGCGGGAGAGCAGCAGGCCGAGCGAGGCGGCGAAGGACTCGCGGCCCTGCGTGGCGGCCTTGGCGGTGAGCGCCTTGAACAGGTCGGCGGAGCGGCCAGGGCGGCCGGTCAGCGGCAGCAGGGCGAGCGCCGCGGCGAACTCCGTGGGGCCGAGCCGGTCGAGGTAGGTCTCGACGGGGCCGCGGGGGAGGGGAGCGGGGCGCGGCCCGGGTGGTGGTTGCGGCTCGGTGTCGTCGTCCGGTTCCGGCAGGCAGAGCTCCCGCTCGCGGCGGCACCACACCTGGCGCCGGGCGCGCACCTCCAGGGCCCGCTGGATCGCGGCGGCGGCGTTGAGCCCCGGCACGGTCGGGCTCTGGGTGAGCGAGTGCAGCAGCGCGGAGGTGGCGTCGAAGACCAGGTCGGTGCCGACCGGGCCGATGCGGCCGGAGATGGCCTGCTTCAGCCACCGCTGGGAGTCCAGCAGCGCCATGAGCAGCGTGGCGTGCCGCGTGAGGGCCGGGACGGGCAGGTACCTGGCGGCGGTGGCCACCCCGTACGCCGCGGTGTCGATCGCGGCGGAGACGGCGGCGGCCAGCAGCGGCTCGAGGTCGGCCGGGTGGTCGGGGCGCTGCGGGAAGACGTGCTTCCCTCCACGGGCCTGCTCGATCTCGGTGACGACGCCGATGACCTCGTCGGGGGTGATCCGGCGGTCGTCGACGGCGAGCAGCACCCGGCCGACGACGTCGTTGACCGTGGCCCACTCGACGCCCTCGAGGCGCTCCAGGTGCCGGCGCAGGCTGCGCCGGGCCTCGGGCGTCTCGTCGTCGGCGGGGGTCTCCACCTCGATCTGCAGCCGGCCGTGGTCTGCCCAGACCCGCCGGGTGGAGCGGGTCTCCGGCGGCTCGAGCATCCCCTTGGCCGCGTCGAGCAGGTCGTGCAGGTGGCCGCCGGGGAGCGGGTCGGCACCGGTGACGATCGTCCCGACCGCCCGGGCGCCGGAGACGACGGCGCGGCGGGTCAGCTCGACCGAGCCGCCGGCGAGGTCCGCGCCGGTACGGGCGACCTTCCGCGGAACCCCGGACCCGACCAGCAGACCGGCACCGGCCAGCACCGGGACGGCGGCCAGTGCGGCCACCTCGGTGGCCAGGCGCGTGGCCTCGTGCGCGGCCCTGCGGGCCGAGCCGAGCCGGTGCAGCAGAGCCATGGAACCCCCGTGTGGCGACGGTCACCACGAACGGTACGACGGAACCCGGCCGATGGCAGGTCCCGCCGCCGACGTCCCCCGTCAGGTGAGGAAGCCGCGCAGCAGGGCCGCGGTGCCGGCCAGGTGCTCGGCCATGCCCGATCGGGCGCCTGCCGGGTCGCCGGCCAGGATGGCGGTGACGACGGCCGCGTGCTGGCGGTCCGAGTGCTCGATGTTCGGGGGCAGCAGCGGAATGGCGTCCAGCAGCTCGTTGACCCGGGTGCGGACGTCCGCGACGGCCGTCGTCAGCGACGGGGAGCCGGCCACCTCGGCCACCGCGAGGTGCAGGCGCGAGTCCAGCCTGCGGTAGTCGGCGGGTCCGGCGCCGGTGCACCCGGCGAGCAGCCCGGTGAGGTGTCCGCGGTCCGCGCGCGTCAGCGGTCGGGCCGCGGCGGCCTCGGCCGCGCCGGCCTCGAGCACGAGCCGGAACTGCAGGACGTCCTCGAGGTCCGCCGCCGGGCGGCTCCTGGCGGGGCGGGGCCGTGCACCCGCCGGCGGCGCCGCCACGACGAACGTCCCGCCGTAGCGTCCACGCCGGGATTCCAGGTAGCCGGCGGACTGCAGGGTCGCGACCGCCTCCCGCAGCGTCGCGCGGCTCACCCCGAGCCGCGGGGCGAGCTCCCGGCCGGGCGGCAGCCGGCCTCCCGGCGCGACGACGCCGAGCCGGAGCGCCTGGAGCAGCCGCTCCACCGTCTCCTCGAAGGCGTTGCCACCCCGGATCGGGCGGAACACGGCCTCGTCGGCGCCGCGGCCGGGCTCCTCGTCGGCCGCCGGTCGCGGGGCCGCCAGTGGTTCCACGGAAGGTTCCCGGCCGGGGTCAGTCGCCCGCGAGTTCGGCCTCGGCCCGCCCGATCGCCTCGAACTCCTCCTCGGGGGCGTCGGCCACGAGCCGGTGCCGGCTGTAGAACCAGAAGTAGGCCAGCGCCGCCAGGAAGATCAGCGCGGTGATGCCGGCGGCCTTCTCGTCGACGAAGAACGTGGCCACGACGGCGGCAGCGGCGAGGACCAGGGCGGTCCCGGTGGTGGCGACGCCGCCGGGGGTGCGGTAGGGCCGGTGCAGGTCCGGCTCCCGCTTCCGCAGCACGATGTGCGACAGCATCATGAGCACGTAGGACACCGTCGCGCCGAACACCGCGATGTTGATCAGCAGTGCGCCGTCCTGGGTGATCGCGGCGAGCAGGAAGCCGATCAGCCCGGGGACGATCAGGGCCAGGTGGGGCGTCTTCCGGGAACTGGTGCGGGACAGCCAGCGCGGCAGGTAGCCGGCCCGCGAGAGCGCGAAGAGCTGCCGCGAGTAGGCGAACACGATGGAGAAGAAGCTCGCCACCAGGCCGGCGAGCCCGGCGTAGTTGACGAAGTCCGCCAGCCAGGTGTTGCCGCCGTAGGCCTCGCGCAGGGCGAGGGGCAGGGGGTTGTCCGACTCCGCGATCGCCGCCGCACCGGCCCCGCCGGGCGCCGTGACCAGCATGAGCGCTGCGGTGACCAGCAGGATCATCATCGCCGCGACGATGCCGCGGGGCATGTCCCGCTTCGGGTCGCGCGCCTCCTCCGCCGCGAGGGGCACCCCCTCGACGGCGAGGAAGAACCAGATGCCGTAGACGAAGGCGGCGAGCACCCCGGCGAAGCCGAACGGGAGGAAGGCGCTCGCGCCGGCGGCCGCGGTGGGCTCGATGTCGAACAGGTTGTCGATGTCGAACTGCGGCAGCATCCCGATGACGAAGACCGCCAGGGCGACGACCGCGATCGCGGTGATGCCGAACATCAGCCGCAGCGCCTCGCCGACGCCGTACAGGTGCACCCCGACGAAGATGGCGTAGCAGACCAGGTAGACCGGCCAGCCGCTGGTCAGCCCGAAGAGGCCGAGTGCCTCGACGTAGCCGCCGATGAACACGACGATGGCGGCCGGCGCGATCACGTACTCGATGAGGATCGCCGTGCCGGTGGCGAAGCCGCCCAGCGGGCCCAGCGCCCGGCGGGCGAAGCCGTAGCCGGCGCCGGCGACCGGCAGCGTCGAGGCGAGCTCGGCCAGGCCGAACACCATGGCCGTGTACATCACCGCCATGAGGACGGTGGCGATCAGCAGACCGCCCCAGCCGCCCTCGGCGAGGCCGAAGTTCCAGCCGGCGAAGTCGCCGGAGATCACGTAGGCGACGCCCAGCCCGGCCAGGAGCACCCACCCGGCGGCGCCGCCCCGCAGTTGCCGCTGCTGCAGATAATCTGCGCCCACCCGCTCGTACTCGGCACCGTGGATCTGGCGGCGATCGGCCATGCCGGCCTCCATGCTCGGGCCCGCCCAGCGGCGGGCTTTGGGCTTCACCTGGACCTTTGGGTGGATCGGTGGCGCGAAGAGTGGCCGTGCGCACCGGCGCTGTCAAGCGGGTGCGGCGTCGTCCCGCGGGATCGGTGTCCCGGCCTGACCTGCGACAGGAACGGGGAGCGGCCGATCCGGGAGCCGTTGACGCCGGGCCGGTCGGACGTGTTGCATCTGCGCCCAATGGACTCGTGCTGATCCCTTGCAGGCGCCCGCCGTCCGCACGGTGATGAGCGCATCGCCCGAGGAGGCGACGTGGAGCGACCCCCCGCACCGCTGTCGGTGGACGAGTTGCGCAGGCTCGTCGAGCACGGCGACGTCGACACCGTGCTCGTGGCCATGACCGACATGCAGGGCCGGCTGCAGGGCAAGCGCTGCGGTGCGCGGTACTTCATGGAGGAGGTGCTGCCGCACGGCGCCGAGGCCTGCAACTACCTGCTCGCCGTCGACGTCGAGATGAACACGGTCCCCGGCTACGCCATGACCTCCTGGGAGTCCGGCTACGGCGACTTCGCGCTGAGCCCCGATACCTCGACGCTGCGGGTGGTGCCGTGGCACCAGGGGACCGCGCTGGTGCTGTGCGACGTCGAGTGGCTGGACGGCCGGCCGGTCGCGCCGTCCCCCCGGCAGGTGCTGCGGCGGCAGCTGGACCGGCTGGCCGAGTACGGCCTCGCCGCGTACGTGGGCACGGAGCTCGAGTTCTTCACCTTCAGCACCAGCTACGAGGAGGCCTGGCGCCGCGGCTACCGCGACCTCGAGCCGGCCAACCAGTACAACGTCGACTACTCCCTGGTCGGCACCGGCCGCATCGACGGGCTGCTGCGCGGCATCACCCGCGGCATGACCGGGGCCGGCCTGTACGTCGAGTCGGTCAAGGGCGAGTGCAACCTCGGCCAGCACGAGATCGCCTTCCGGTACAGCGACGCGCTGAGCACCTGCGACAACCACACGGTCTACAAGACCGGCGCCAAGGAGATCGCGGCGCAGCACGGCATGAGCCTGAGCTTCATGGCCAAGTTCGACGAGCGCGAGGGCAACTCCTGCCACATCCACCTGAGCCTGCGGGGCTCGGACGGCCGCTCCGCGATGGCCGGGGACGGGGCGTACGGCTTCTCGCCGCTGATGGAGCACTTCCTGGCCGGCCAGCTGGCCTGCCTGGGCGAGCTGACGGCGCTGCTGGCCCCGAACGTGAACTCCTACAAGCGGTTCGCGGAGGGCAGCTTCGCGCCCACCGCGGTGGCGTGGGGAGTGGACAACCGCACATGTTCGCTGCGCGTCGTCGGGCACGGCGAGTCGCTGCGGTTCGAGAACCGCCTGCCCGGTGGCGACGTCAACCCCTACCTCGCGGTCGCGGCGCTGATCGCGGCCGGGCTGCACGGGCTGGAGAACCGGCTGCCGCTGGAGGAGCCGGTCACCGGGAACGCCTACACGTCGGGCAAGCCGCGGGTGCCCTCGACGCTGCGGGACGCGGCCGACCGGCTGGCGGCCAGCGAGATGGCCGTGCAGGCGTTCGGCGAGGAGGTCGTGCAGCACTACGTGCACGCCGCCCGCACCGAGGTGGCCGCCTTCGATGCCGCGGTGACGGACTGGGAGCGGGTTCGTGGCTTCGAACGGCTCTGAGTCCGGAGGGGGGCGTCGTCCCCGGATCGGGGTGACCACCTACCTCCAGAACGCCCGCCACGGGGTCTGGGACCACGAGGCCGCGGTGCTGCCGCGCTCCTACGTCGACGTCGTCGTCCAGGTCGGTGGCTCGCCGTTGCTGCTCCCGCCGGTGGACGAGGTCGATCCCGACGTCATCGGCGTGCTCGACGGCCTGGTGCTCAGCGGCGGCGGCGACGTCGACCCGGCGCGCTACGGCGCCGAGCCGCACCCGCGGACGGGTGGCACGTCCGCCGTCCGTGACCGGGCGGAGGAGACGCTGCTGCGGGCGGCGCTCGCCGCCGGCGTCCCCGTGCTCGGGGTGTGCCGCGGCATGCAGGTGCTGAACGTCGCGCTGGGCGGCACGCTGGTGCAGCACCTGCCCGACGTCGTCGGCCACGAGGGGCACCAGCCGGCGCCGGCGACGTTCGGGAGGACGCGGGTGCGGCTCGACGAGGGCAGCCTGCTCGGCGGCGTGTTCGGCGCCGAGACCGAGGTGCGGTGCTACCACCACCAGGCGGTGGACGTGCTGTCGCCGGAGCTGGTGGCGGTCGGCCGGGCGGGCGACGGGACGCTGGAGGCCGTCGAGCTGCGCGGGCCGCGGTTCGCCGTCGGTGTGCAGTGGCACCCCGAGGTGGACGGCGACGACTGCCGGCTGTTCCAGGCCCTGGTGAACGCTGCTTCTGGAAGGACGACGTGACGACGATCCAGCTGGTCAACCCGGCCGACGAGACGCCGCTGCAGGAGGTGGCGCTGACGTCGGCGGAGGAGGCCGATCACGCGATCGAGCGCGCTGCTGCTGCCCACGCGTCGTGGCGGAAGGTGGCGCCGGCGGACCGGGCGCGGCTGCTGCGCCGCTTCGCGGCCGCGGTGGACGCCGACGTGGAGGGGCTCGCCGCGCTGGAGGTGCGCAACTCCGGCCACCCGATCGGTGCCGCGCGGTGGGAGGCGGGGCACGTCCGCGACGTCCTGGAGTACTACGCGGCGGCGCCGGAGCGGCTGTTCGGCCGGCAGATCCCGGTGGCCGGCGGCGTGGACGTCACGTTCCAGGAGCCCCTGGGGGTCGTCGGCGTGATCGTGCCGTGGAACTTCCCGATGCCGATCGCGGCGTGGGGGTTCGCGCCGGCGCTGGCCGCGGGCAACTGCGTGGTGCTCAAGCCGGCCGAGCTGACGCCGCTGACGGCGCTCCGGCTGGCCGAACTGGCGCGGGACGCCGGCATCCCGGAGGGCGTCTTCCAGGTGCTGCCGGGGCAGGGCTCCGTCGTCGGCCGGCGCTTCGTCGACAACCCGCTGGTGCGTAAGGTGTCGTTCACCGGCTCGACGGCGGTGGGCAAGCAGGTGATGGCCGGCTGCGCCGCGCAGGTCAAGCGGGTGACGCTGGAGCTCGGTGGCAAGAGCGCCAACATCGTGTTCGCCGACGCCGACCTGGAGAAAGCGGCGGCCACGGCGCCGTACGGCGTCTTCGACAACGCGGGGCAGGACTGCTGCTCGCGGTCGCGGATCCTGGTCGAGCGGTCGGTGTTCGACCGGTTCCTGTCGTTGATGGAGCCGGCGGTGACCGGCCTGCGGGTGGGGGACCCGGCGGATCCGTCCACCGAGATGGGGCCGCTGATCTCCGCCGAGCACCGGGCCAAGGTGGCGTCGTACGTGACCTCGGATGCAGAGGTCGCGTTCCGGGGGAGTGCGCCGTCCGGACCCGGTTTCTGGTTCCCGCCGACGGTGCTGACGCCGGCCCCGGGGGATTCGGTGCTACGCGAGGAGGTGTTCGGGCCGGTCGTGGCGGTGGTGCCCTTCGACGACGAGGACGACGCCGTCCGCATCGCCAACGACTCGGAGTACGGGCTGTCCGGGTCGATCTGGACGCGGGACGTCGGCCGCGCGTTCCGGGTGTCGCGGGGCGTGGAGGCCGGCAACCTGTCGGTCAACTCGCACTCGTCGGTGCGCTACGGGACGCCGTTCGGCGGCTTCAAGCAGTCGGGGCTGGGCCGGGAGCTCGGGCCCGACGCGCTCGCGGCCTTCACCGAGACCAAGAACGTCTTTCTCGCCACGGAGGAGTAGTCATGCAGCGTCTGGACGGCCGGGTCGCCGTGGTGACCGGGGGTGGCAGCGGGATCGGGCTGGCGTCGGTGCGCCGGCTCGCCTCGGAGGGTGCCCGGGTGGTCGTCGCCGACGTCGACGAGCAGGCCGGTACGCGCGCCGCCGGGGAGGTGGACGGGCTGTTCGTGCGCACCGACGTGACGAACGAGGCGGAGGTCGCGGCGCTGTTCGCCGCGGCACACGAGACCTACGGCTCGGTGGACGTCGCGTTCAACAACGCCGGCATCTCGCCGTCGGACGACGACTCGATCCTGGTGACCGGCCTGGACGCGTGGTGGCGGGTGCAGCAGGTGAACCTGACGTCGGTCTTCCTGTGCTGCAAGGCAGCGATCCCGTACATGCAGCGCCAGGGCAAGGGCTCGATCATCAACACCGCGTCGTTCGTGGCGGTGATGGGCGCGGCGACGTCGCAGATCTCCTACAGCGCCTCCAAGGGTGGCGTGCTCTCGATGAGCCGGGAGCTGGGCGTGCAGTTCGCCCGGGAGGGCATCCGGGTCAACGCGCTCTGCCCCGGGCCGGTGAACACCCCGCTGCTCCAGGAGCTGTTCGCCACCGACCCGGAGCGCGCGGCGCGGCGGCTGGTGCACGTGCCGCTCGGTCGCTTCGCCGAGCCGGAGGAGATCGCGGCGGCGGTCGCGTTCCTCGCCAGCGACGACTCGTCGTTCATGACCGCATCGACGTTCCTCGTGGACGGCGGGATCTCGGGGGCGTACGTCACGCCGGAGTAGCGGCTCCGCCGGCGTCGTCGTACCCGGGCAGCCACCGGCGGACCTCGGCGTCCACGGCCACCGTGGCGCCCAGCGAGCACAGGACGCCGGCCAGCCCGGTGGCGACCCGCTGCAGCAGCAGGTGGCGGGGCGGGATGGTCAGCCGGCGCTGGGTGCGGGCCGCGCTGCTCAGCGGGTCGGAGGCGCGCCGGGTCTGCTCCTGGATCCAGCTGCGGGTGAACCGGTACCCGGGGGTGCGCAGCGGCTCCAGGTAGGGGTCGAGCAGCGCCAGCAGGGCGGCCGGGTCGACCGTGCCCGGCTGCAGCAGGCCGGCCGAGGCGGCGATGCGGTGCAGCTCCGCCGCGTCGCCGTCCCGACCGGCGGCCAGCAGCGGGCCCAGCCGGGCCGGCCAGCCGGCCGGCATGGGCTCGATGGCGCCGAAGTCCAGGACGCCGAGCCGCCCGTCGGGCAGCAGCCGGAAGTTGCCGGGGTGCGGGTCGCCGTGCAGCCGGCGGGCCCGCACCGGGGCGGAGAGCAGCAGGCGCACCAGCAGGAGCCCGGCACGGTCGCGGTCGTCCTGCACGCCGGCGGCGATGACCCGCGACAGCGGCGTGCCGTCGAGCCAGCGGGTGACCAGCACGACGCCCTCGGCGGCGAGCACGTCGGGGACGGCGATGTCGGGATCGTCGCGGTAGGCGCCGGCGAACGCGGTCTGGCTCTCGGCCTCGTGGGTGTAGTCGAGCTCCTCGACCAGCCGTTCGCGCAGCTCGGCGATCAGCTCCCGGGCGTCGAGCCCGGGCATGGCGGCGTGGATGACGGGAGCCAGCGGCTGCAGCATGCCGAGGTCGGCGACCAGCGCCTCGCCGGCGCCCGGATACTGGATCTTCACCGCGACCGGGGTGCCGTCGGACCAGGTGGCGCGGTGCACCTGGCCCACGCTGGCCGCGGCGACGTGCCGGTCGTCGAAGTCGCGCAGGTGCCGCTGCCAGCCGCCGGGGAAGGCGCGGTCGAGCTGCGCGTGCACCATGGCCGCCGGCATGGGCGGCGCCGCCTCCTGCAACCGGATCAGCGCCTCGCGGTAGGGGCCGACCAGCTGATCGGGCAGTGCGGCCTCCATCGCCGACATCGCCTGGCCGACCTTCATGGCGCCGCCCTTGAGCTGCCCGAGGGTGGCGAACAGCTGCGCGGCGGTGCGCTGCCTGACCTGCGCGGCGACGGCCTCGGCGGGGCGGCCGCCGAGCCGCTTGCCGAGCCCGACGGCGGTGCGGCCGGCGTGCGCGGCGGGCAGCGCGGCCAGCCGGGCCGCCCGCGCCAGGCGGCTCCGCGGCGGCCGGCCGTCCTCCGGGGAGTCGGTGTCCACCGACGGAAGGTAGCGCCGGGAGCCGACGCCGCTTAGTAGTTGCTGACCCCCATGACGTCGGCCAGCCTCCGGGTGTCGACGTACTGCTGGAAGCGGACGAGCTTGCCGTTCCGCAGGTCCCAGACGTGCGCGGCCTGGACGTCCAGTGGCTTGCCCGTCGCCCGGTGCCGGGTGGCGGAGTAGCGCGCCTCGACAACCACCGTGTCGCCGTCCGCGAGGAAGCGGCGGCAGTCGATCCGGAAGTCCTCGAACTCCTGGGCGAGCCTGGCGAAGACGTTCTCCACCACCTGCTGGGAGCCGACGAAGGCGTGCCCGGGGTGCCAGGGGTTCCCCTCGGCCTCGTACCACTCGATGTCCTCGTCCATCGCCCCGACGACGGTGGGCACGTCCCCCTGCGCGAAGGCCTCGTACAGGCTCTTCACGAACTGGACGCTGGTGAGGGTTGTCTGGGTCATGGCGATCTCCTCCGGGCGGATGGTGGGGGGACGGTAGTGAGCTGCCGTGCCGCACGGAACGGGGGCGCGGCATCCGCCGAGGCCGTCGCCGGATGTCCCGGGCGCGCCCGGACGGTGCGTGAGCCGGACGCACCTGCGGGTGGCACGCGCCCGGCCGGCTGGTGTGCCGCCTCCGGTCGACGGCGAGGGATCCCGGCCGCTCTGCGGTCAGCGGGGAACGACCGTCACCGGGCAGCGGAGACCGGGCGCCCGGCCGAGCCGTGCGTCCGCGGTCAGCAGACTGCAGCCGAGTGCCTCGGCGCGCGCGAGGTACGACGCGTCGCAGGCGGAGACGTTCTCCCGCAGCTCCCAGACGCGGTGGAGCAGGCCGCCGACGGGGTGACGGACGATGCCCGGTCGGCGCCAGGTGGCCAGCGCCGCCCATCCGTCGTCCGCGCCGAGCGACCCGCGCAGCACCAGACGCCAAAGCGCCTGGGCCACCTCTGGATCGATCAGGTCACGTGCAGTGCGGCTCCTGACCGGCGCAGTGCGCAGAGGTCGACGCGGGCACCCCCAGCGCCGGGTTGCGGTCGAAGAAGCCGACCGGCTTGAGCGTGAACCCGGCGTAGTCCACCGGCATGACCGGCCAGTCCTCGGGCCGCGGGAAGTGCGTCGGCCCGAAGGTGTGCCACAGGACGACGTCCTCGCCTTCCAGCGGGCGGTCGTTCGCGACGAACGCCGGCAGGCCGCCCGCCCCGGGGTGCTGGTTGACGAAGTCGCCGGCCGGATAGCGCTCAGCGGCGTCGTACCGCGTCACCCACAGGTGCTTGGTCGCGAACGTCGCCCGCTTCGCGATCGAGGAGTTGTCGTCGGCCAGCAGCACCGGCCCGGCCATCGGGTGCAGCGCGTACCCCACCGGCTGGCCGAGGCGGTTGCGCGCCTCCTCGTTCACCACGTGCCACACCCGGCCGACGGTCGCGTCCGCCGTCCGCTGCGCCTGCGACTCCGACCTCAGCGGCGTCCTGGAGCGGGTGAAGCCGTTGCCGTACGGGTTGGCGGCGCTCATCGGCTGCCGGACGGCGTCGAGCTCGTAGACGGTGTTCACCCGCCCGTCGACCGCCATGTCCAGCCGCGCGCAGAACAGGTGCTGGTGGTACGGGGCACCGAGCCCGGGGGCGACCTCGGTGGCGTACGGGTGCTCGTCACCCCGGAAGGCCGACGTGAAGACGACGCCGGTCGACTTGCTCTCCAGCTGGATGGTGCCGTCGAGGTAGAGGTACCAGTAGAAGCCGTAGTCGTAGTTGCCGATCGTGGTGAAGAAGCTGACCACCAGCCGGCGCTGCCGCCGCGTCTCGGCCATGCCGGTGAACAGGTCGGTGTGCTTCCAGAGGACGCCGTAGTCCTCCTCGTGCATGCAGATGGCGTTGGCGATCGTCTTCGGGGTGCCGTCCTCTCCGGCGAAGGTGGCGTCGAAGTAGTGGATCTCGCCGAGGCAGTCGCAGCCGAGCTCGAGGGAGTTGGTGAACCGGCCGTAGAGGTACTCGCCGGTGTCGAAGTAGTTCTGCCAGAACCGCACCGGGGAGGGGTCGGCGTAGGGGACGACCATCTCCGCGATGGACGCCCGGTAGATCACCGACCGGCCGTCGACGGCGAGCTGGTGCAGGGTGAGGCCCTCGCGGGCGTCGAAGCCGATCCGGAACCTCCAGTCGGCCCAGGTGACCTCGTCGCCGTCGACGGTGAAGCTCGGCCCCTCCGGCTGGGTGATCTCGATCGGCTTGAGGTCGGTGCGGGTGGGCTGGGCGTGCGGTTCGGCGTTCCACTCGCCGCGTTCGGCCGGCACCGGCAGGTCGAGGTGGTCGTGCACCGCCGTCGCGACGCCGCGGGTGAGATCGACGTAGGCGACGACACCGTCGACCGGGTGCGCCCACGGCAGGTCGGCCTCATCGGCCTGGAAGAAGCCGAGCACCCGGATGATCCGGTGCCCGAACTCCTCCTCGAAGTAGGAGCCGGCCGACAGCGGCACCGCCCGCACGTTCGCGACGTCGAGCCCGCGCGTGGTCATGGCCGCGACCCAGCGCTCGTCCTCGGCGAGGATCGGCTCGATCGCGCCGAACTCCTCCTCCAGGATCGGCACCTGGCCGTCGGCCACGCCGTCGATCTCGACGCTCTGGACGACGGCGCCGCCGGTGACCGAGACGGTGACGTCCCGCCCGTCGCCGGTGCTGCGGTCGAGCAGCAGCACGCGGACCCGCCGCTCGATCGGATCGCCCGGCGTGAACGCGAGGACGTCGTCCTTGTGCGGCTCGATCAGCCCCACGTAGACGAACCGCGTGTGCCCGCCGACCAGGCCCGCGTCGCGCACGATCCCGGCGGCGGCGGCGATCTCCTCGGCGGTCAGCCGGGCGAGCGGGTGGGTGGCGCTGCGGACCTCGGTCGTCGTCATGTGCTGTCTCTACTCTTCGCGGGACGGTGGCGGAAGGGTCGGTGCGCGAGAACCTGCGGCCTGCGGGGGCGGGCGCACAGTGCCCGCCCCCGGGCCGCCGGCGGACCGGATCAGGCGGTGCCGGCCTTCTCCTTCTCGTAGCGCTCGGTCATCGTGGCGACGGCCTGCATCTGCGCGGCCGCGTAGTCCTCCCGCTTGCCCATCGCGTACTCCTTGGCGGTGAGCGTCTGCTGGGCGTGGCTGATGTTCCCGCCCTGGAAGTGCGGCATGACGTGCTGGGCGATGAGCTCCCAGGAGCGCTTCGTCGCCTGCGGGTTGGCCCACTCGTGGCCGAGCAGCAGCATGGCGCCGAAGCCGCCGGACTGGTCCCACAGCCGCTGCACCTGCGCTCGGGCGTCCTCCACGGTGCCGATGGCACCGATGCCGGCCTCGTTGATGTAGTCGATCATCTCCCTGGCGTCGCCGCCCTCGACCGCCATCTGCGGGAAGGCGGCGGTCTTCTGGAAGTAGCGGAACCAGGTCTCGATGCCGAACTGGACGTCGGCGTAGGCCTGCTCGCGGGTCTCGGCGATGTGCATGAGGCCGACCAGGCGCCAGTCGCGGCGGGACACGGTCTGGCCGTGCGCGGCGGCCCGCTCCTCGACGACGTTCCAGTGGTGGGCGAGGGCGTCGAAGCCGTCCTTGCTGAGCGTGGCGCCGATCGACAGCAGCCCGATCCCGTGCGTGCCGGCCATGCGCGGACCGGTGGGGGAGGCGACGGCGGCGACGGCGACCTCGAAGCAGGGCTGGGTGTACGGGCGCAGGTGCAACCGGGCGTCGATCAGGTTGTGCGTCTTGGTCTGCGCGGTCACCGTCTCGCCGCGCAGCAGCCGCAGGATGATGTCGAGGTCGACCTCGAGCAGCTCCCGGGTGTTGGTGGGGTTCAGGCCCAGCATCATCGAGTCGGTGGGCAGCGAACCCGGGCCGCAGCCGAGCATCGCGCGGCCGCGGGTGAGGTGGTCGAGCAGCACCATCCGCTCGGCCACCCAGAGCGGGTTGTGATAGGCGATCGAGGTGACGCCGGTGCCGAGCTTGATGTGCCGGGTGCGCTCGGCGGCCGCGGCGATGAAGATCTCCGGCGAGGCGATGATCTCCGTCCCGGCCGAGTGGTGCTCGCCGATCCAGGCCTCGTCGTAGCCGCACCGGTCGAGGTGTTCGACCAGTTCCAGGTCCCGCTGCAGCGCGAGCGTCGGGTTCTCGCCGGCGGGGTGGAAGGGGGCCAGGAAAGTGCCGAAGCGCAGACGGTCCATGTGGTTCTCCTCGTGACGGCGGGGGCCCTAACGTAACCTGCGTCACACTCCTCGCGGGCGTTCAGGGTGTGGCGTTCAGGGACGGGTAGCTCTCGGATCCGTGAGGCCGAAGGGGACCTCCCCTTCATCGACGGGCGCGGTCGTCGAGCGTGCGTCCGGTCACCGTGAGAGCGCAGAGCGTCCGTCGGGAAGGCACCGGCGCGGCGTGGCGACCGGACCCGTTGACCGAGTCGCGGACCGTCGCGACGCTGGTTCCCCGGATGCGAGGAGGAGCGATGAGTCGCAGTGACATCGACGCGTTGAACGCCACGTTCATGAAGGGGGTGGAGACAGGCCACGCCGCCGTGCTCGCTTCTGTCTACGCACCGGACGCCCGGGTACTGCCGCCCGGCTCGCCGGCGGTCACCGGCGGCGCGATCGAGCAGTTCTGGCAGGGGATCCTCGACATGGGGATCACCGGCGCCGTGCTCAAGACGGGCTCGCTGGACGAACGCGAGGACGTCGCGATCGAGGAGGGGCAGTACGAGATGCGCGTGGGTGCCGACGTCGTCGACACAGGCAAGTACGTCGTCGTCCACCGCAAGCAGTCCGACGGCGGGTGGCGCTGGGGCCTCGACATCTGGAACTCCGACTCGGCTGCCCAACCGAGCTAGCGCTCCCGGAAGGCCGCCGTCCGAGTGGGCTCGTCGCCGAGGACCGCTCGGGTGGGTGACACCTGCGCCTTCCGGGAGCTCGCGCCGAAGCCCGGGGACGGGACGCCGGCGAGTCCCGCGACCGACGCGACGGCAGCACGAGATGTCGCTGACCTACGTCCGGTCAGACCAGTTCGGGAACGCGCAGGTGGTGCAGGACGAGGTCGAACTCGGCCACGTCGATCGCCGACATGTGCAACCCGCGGCGGAACTCGTCGCGGATGTACATGGCCCGCTGGCGGGAGGCGTCCATGGATGGGCGGTCGGCGTAGACGGCGGTGAGGGAGTTGTCGCCGGTCTGCCGGTCGAGCATCAGGCTGAGGCTGCAGAAGCCGGGCATCTCGTCCATCCGGGGGATGAGGTCCGTGCGGAAGACGTCGAGGACCTCGTCGATGGTGGCTGGGTCGACGCGGGACCAGGTGACCCGGGCGCACGAGTCGTCGCCCGCGGGGTGCAGCCGGTGCATCGCCGCGATCTCCCACTCCCGCACCTCGGGCGTCTCCGCACCGAACTCTTCCGTCGCGTGTTCGCGCATCCGGAGGACCGCCTCGCGGGTCGCGGCCATCGCCTGTTCGTTCTGCCAGGCGGTGGTGACGATGCAGCGGCCGGAGCTCCGGTCGCAGAGCATCGACAGCCCGACGTAGCCGTCGATGCCGCTCACGGCGGGCATGACGTTGTCGCGGACGTCGGCGATGCCGGCGTCGATGCGGTTCGGGTCGGCGGTGATCGTGGTGGTGCGGGCGTGCATGACGCCCTCCCTTCTGGGGACAGGCGCGCGGCGCCCCGACGGCGTCGCCCCAGGTCATCGTGCTCAGGTGCGGACCGCTGTCAACGGGTGCGCGCGCGGGCAGGCAGTGCTCTGCCGACCTCGGATCGACAGCATCGGTACCGAGTGGAGGGCACGGGCAGCGCGAGGGCCTCCCCCGCGAATGAGAAGCCGGGCACGCTCAGGGGAAACCTGTCGCCTCCCTCGCCCGGATGCAGGAGCACCTGCCTCTGACTTTGGCGGTGCACGAGGAGCCTCGGATGGTGGAGCGCGGGCGATCGCCGAGCTGACGCCGCCGCGCATCCAGTCGGCCAACGCGGCTCGCCCGCTGTACCGCCAGGTCCGCGAGGCTTGGCAGCGTTGGCGGACGGTCGGCACCGCCCGGGGGCGGGTCGATCGCAAGTTGGCCACTGTGGGCGGGACCGGATGGGGGGCGGTGCTGGTGCGTCGGCCAGGGCCTCCCCCTCCCTAGCTGGTGCCAGCGGACGGTGATGCTGTTGAGGCCGGTGAAAAATCTCGCTACCTGCGCCCATCACCTGACTGAGCAGGGCGTTCCCGCCCCGCGAGAGCTGACAGCGGGCGAGCCGACTCGGAACTGTCGGAGGGTCCGCATAGCCTGACCGCCATGAGCGTTGGACCTTCCATGATCGACCTGTTCGCCGGCTGTGGAGGGATGACCGTCGGTTTTGCGGACCAAGGGTTCACCTCGAAGCTGGCCGTCGAGTGGAACCTTTTCGCAGCTGCGACGTACGCGGCAAACTTCGGCGAGGAGCACACGAAGTGGGGCGACATCGCCGAAGTCTCTGACGGCGAGATCCCCGATGTGGACGTGATCATCGGCGGTCCGCCGTGTCAGGGCTTCTCCAACTTGGGAAGTAAGGACGTCGACGACCCGCGCAACCAGCTGTGGAAGCAGTACATGCGATTCGTCCAGGTGGCCAAGCCGCAAGTCTTCGTCCTCGAGAACGTCTCTCGCTTCCGCAACTCGAGTGAGTTTCAACTCCTCCTGAATGAAGCCGATCACGGGATGATCAAGGACTACGAGCTGACGCACGGGGTCCTGTTGGCCGCCGACTATGGCGTGGCTCAGCGACGTCCTCGAACGATCGTCATCGGGTCGCGAGTCGGGAGAATCGACTTGCCAACCCCCACGCACGCGAAGGTTCCGACCGGCGGCCTCCTTCCATGGGAGACGGTCCGAAGTCGTATCGATGGTTTGCCGGCCAAGCCGGACTCAGTGGAGATGCCGAAGTCGTCTGTGCCCGTCTTCGGGCAATCTGTGTCTGGCCGGTTCAAGGGCATGGATCTCCACTTTGGGCGCACGCCCCGCCAGCTATCCCTGGACCGGTACAAGCACGTCCCCCCGGGCGGCGGCAGGTTCGACGTACCCAGGCACCTTCTTCCTCGATGCTGGCGCGAGAAGCCCACGGGGACGACTGATGTCATGGGTCGGATGATTTGGGATGCGCCGTCGCTCACTATCCGCACTGAGTTCTACAAGCCTGAGAAAGGGCAATACCTCCACCCGCAGTGGGAGCCGGACGAGTCCAAGCAAGTGAACCGAGTCATCACCCACTACGAGGCAGCGCTCCTGCAAGATTTTCCGCGAGACTTCGAATGGTGCGGATCCAAGGTTGAAATCGCACGCCAAATCGGCAACGCCGTCCCAGCGGGTCTGGCGAAAGCTATCGCCAGACACATCAAGCCCTACCTGAGCTGACGCGCCAGCTACGGGCCGCCTGGCAGAAGATCGGTCGCAGTGCCGGCAGAGTAGCGCGGCGTGACAAGCTTCAAGTCAGCTGCTAGGCGCCGGCGCGACCGCAATGGGTTCAAGCTGCACCCGACCCCCGCGGAGCCGATGTCCAGGCAGCGACCGGACATCCCTCTGGATACCGGACAGCCACCGCAAGACCTGCGGCCGTTCGTCGACTGGTTCGCGGGCCAGGAGGACGCCTGTCAGCGGTTCGCGTGGGTGCTGAGGGACTCGCTTGACGACCTCTTCGACGGCCAACGAACGGGTCGTTGGTGCTATCAACACACGTCCAAAACCGAGCGGACCCACCTCGGCACGATGATCGAGATCAACCTGACCAAGGAGTTTTCGATTTCCAATGGGGACGACCTCGACTGGAAGGTCGCCGGCTACGACATTGACTGTAAGTTCAGCCGAGACTTCGCGGCCTGGGAAATCCCCATGGAAATGTACCTGTGCCCAGATCATGGCGAGCAAAGCGGTAAGGCCGATCATCCGGCGCTGGTGATCTGGGTCAATGACGACACGAGTCAATGGGCGGTCGGCATCGTACGCGTGCGGGATGACCTCCTCGCCTGGAAGCAGGACGGTTCTCGTCGTGCGTACAACCGGGACAACAAGCGCAAGATCGCCAGAAGTCAGCGGGACCGAATTTTTTGGATGTTCGGGGGCCTTCAGCCACTGCCGGAGAACACGTTGCTTCACATGGACGCTCGGGTGCGAGACATGATTTTCGCCGACGGTCGATCAGGGCAGAAGCGGGTCAATGCGCTGTTTCGCGAGCTCCAACAGGTGACCGTCCGTCGGCCGGTCGTCCTCACCGTCGGCCAGCAGGATGATGCTCCGAAGAGGGTGCGAGACGCCCGCAATTCCCTCGCCCACGAAGGCATCGTCGTCCTGGGGCATCAGGAGGCCCATCCGAGGATCGCCACGGACTTGGGACTACCGATTTGCGACAAGGGGGAGTGGCTTTCGGTCCGTCTGGTGGATGTGGAGAGCTGGAGTGGCCGAAGGAAGACTTACCACACCGAGAGATTCTGGTCAGTCGCGGAGGACGACGAGTGGTCACCAGCTATCCGAGGCTTCTACTCGAAGGGATAGCTGAGGAGCCGGTCGCTGGAGCAGGTCGGCACCGATGGAGGCAGCCATGACTCGGGAACCGTCACAGGCGCCTGTGCCTAGCTCCGCAGGCGTGGCCGCTCGTATGAGGGGGCAGGCTCGACAGGACACCGCGCCCGAGATGGCGTTGAGGCGCCTGCTGCATGCCCGGGGCAAGCGCTATCGCGTGGGTTGGCCGGTGCCCGGACTGGCCCGCAGGAAGCTGGACATCGCGTTTACGCGAATTCGCGTAGGGGTCAACGTCCACGGCTGCTTCTGGCACGGCTGTCCGATACACGCGACCTGGCCGGCCGCGAACGCCACATGGTGGCGCCAGAAGATCGAGGCCAACAAGGCTCGGGACAAGGCGACGCGCGCGCACCTGGAGGACGTCGGTTGGACCCTCGTCGAGGTATGGGAGCACGAGGTGCCTGAGGACGCTCTTGCGAGGGTCCTTGCTGCGCTGGAGACCGCGAGTCGTACGTGATGCCGATCATTTGCGGCGCGTCGTAGTCAGTAACTGTCGGTGGTGCCGGCTAGCTTGAGGTCGTGCGGGAAAGCCGGTTCACATTGCTCGATCTGTTCGCCGGCTGCGGGGGGATGACTCGGGGTTTCCTCGGCGAGGGCAATTTCATTGGCGTCGGCGCCGTGGAGATCGACCGCACGGCAGCGGCAACCTACGCAGCCAACTTCGATGTGGATGGCCGTCACATATTCGCAGGGGACATCGCCGGCTACACCGATGTCCCGCGCGCCGACCTCGTCGTCGGGGGGCCGCCCTGCCAGGGCTTCTCCGCGCTTGGCCGGCGGGACCCGGCGGACGCGCGCAACCAGTTGTGGCGCGAATTCGTACGTGTCGTCCGCGAGTCCGACGCGCGGATGTTCGTCTTCGAGAATGTCGACCGGTTCGCCAAGACCCCCGAGTTCCAGCTGCTCCGACAGACGGCGAGTGAGGACGGTGAGCTTGCCGACTTCGACACCCAGGTCTTCCGGCTGAATGCTGCCGACTACGGCACCCCGCAAAAGCGCATCCGCACCATCGTCGTCGGGTCGCGGGTCGGCCCGGTCGACGAGCCCCGGCAGACGCACGCCAAGACACCGGGCGGTGACCTGGACCGGTGGGTTGGTCTCAGGGAGGCGTTTCTCGAGGGGCCGGTCGTCCTCGAGCCGGAGGTCCGCGAGACGTGGCTCCCAGAGAGTCTCGTCGAGTTCCAGGGACACGACATCCCGGGGACGTTCAAACTTCGGGACCTGCACATCACGCGGAACTACGACCTCATCTCCGAGGTTCGATACGCGCACATCGCTCCTGGCAAGGGTCGGTTCGATCTGCCCGATGAACTCCAGTACCCCTGCTGGCGCCGGCACACGAGAGGAGCAGGCGACGTCCTCGGCCGGCTGCAGTGGGATGAGCCCGCCGTGACGATCCGCACGGAGTTCTTCCGGCCCGAGAAGGGGCGCTTCCTCCACCCGCAGTGGGAGAACGGCGGCGACCAAGTCAACCGTGCGCTCACCCATGCCGAGGCCGCGGTCGTCCAGGGTTTCGACGACCGCCACCTTTGGTGCGGCACCAAAGCGGAGATCGCTCGCCAGATCGGGAACGCCGTCCCGCCACCGCTGGCTCGAGCCGTGGCGCACGTGGTTGCCGCCCGGCTGGCGTCGTAGCGCTACTGCCACACAAAACGGGAGCCATCGCGACGGCTGCCGATGGAGCGGGCTGGCATCGCTGAAGATTGCAGGTGCAATACGTGGCAAGCAGGCGACGGGAATGGTTTGTAGCGGAGCAATTGACGTCCTGAGCCTCCCTAGCCCGGATCTTTCGTCGTCTCGCCGGTGATCATCGGGACGGGACTCGGTGGGCCGCCGGTGGGTGATTCTGGCAGTGGGGTGTGACGGTTCGGCCGAGGTCGCTCGGGTGGGCGCCGGTTCCACGGTCCGGGGTGGTGCAGGTCGTCGGGACGAAGACGCGGGGGTCAGCCGGGAGCGGCTACCGGTCCGCCGAGGAGGTCGCGTAGCCGGATAACGGCGTCGTGGACGACGGCGGCCCAGGGGTGGTGTTCGGCCAGGTGCAGTAGCCGGCGCCGTCCGGTGCGGGCCAGGGTGGCCGGGACGGTGAACAGCCTGGTGCGCAGCCGTTTTGGCTCCCAGCGTCGGGCGGGGTGGTCGACGAGGGCGAGCATCTGCATCCAGGCGGTGAGCTCACAGGCCAGCGCGACGATGGCGCACCAGATCTGGTTCTGGTCGAAGTCGTGCAGCGGCAGGTTGGTCAGCCCGGTGTCCTTGGCGCAGCGGATGCGGTCCTCGGCGCGGGCCCTGCGGCGGTGCCGCAGCTCGAGTGCGGGCAGCTGCCCGCGGGTGCTGTTGGTGGCGAACGCGGTGACCCGCAGCCCGTCGGCGTCGGTGATCCGCAGCTGCGCGCCCGGGTGCGGGCGCTCTTTGCGGGCGATCACCCTCATCCCCGGCGGCCAGCCTGTGAGGTCCAGCAGGCCGGTGAGTTCGGCGACCCAGGCACCCTCGCGGATGGCGTCGTTCGCGTCGTAGGCCGACGTCCACACCTGCTCGGGGAGCAGCTTGAGCAGCTCGGCGGTGTTCGCCGGCAGCCCGAAGCCGATCGAGTAGGACAACCGCTGCCCGTGCAGCCAGGTCAGGAACTTGTGGCTCGCTCCGGCCCCGTCGGTGCGGATCAGCACCTTCCGGCCGGGCCGGGTGCCGGGCCGGTGCCCGGGCAGCTGCGCCAGTGCCTGGCGGGCCACGGTGATGTGGTCGGCGGCGGTGTTGGAGCCGGCGTTGCCGGCCCGCAGCAGCACCGATAGGGGTTCCCCGCTGCCCTCGTGGCCGTGGTCGACGAACGAGCACAGCGGGTGGTGGCCGAACCCGCGCTTGAACGTCGGGGCGGCCTGCTCCTTCTCCGAGTGCGAGGTGACCAGGGTGGCGTCGATGTCGATGATCAGCGGCGCGGAGGCGTCGGCGGCGTGGCCGGGGGCGTGCTCCCCGGCCAGCCCCCACACCGCAGCCCGCGCAGCAGCGCGGGCGATGTTGATCGCCTTCAGCGCCGCGGGTGCATCGGTGGCCAAAGCGTCGATGCACCGGGAGACCGTCGGATCAGAGGCCGCCGGGCCGTAGACCCGAGGTTCGGCGCGCAGCAGCGCGATGTCGGCCAGGCAGTCCCCGCCCAACGCAAGGGTGACTGCGAGGTCGAGGATGACCTTGCCGGGGTCGTGGATCGCCAGCGGCTTGCGCCACGGAGACAGCGCCGCCGCCATCGCCGAGGCCAGGCCGCTGGCCCGGACGGTCTCGGTCAGCAGGACGCCACCGGCCTGACCGACCGCTGGTACGTCGGCCGTGTCGACCGTGAGGCGGGGATAGAAACGGCTACGCTTGTTCACCTGGAAGGTGCTCCTTGAACGGCTCGGACAGGTCCCTCGACAAGACCCATCCTCGCTGGTCAGGAGCACTTTTCAGTTGATCAACACTCGCTCACGCCGCTCCGCCGTGAAAGCCCCGGGCTAGGGCTAGGTGGTCTGTTCCGGCAGTTCCCAGCCCCATGCTGGATGTATTAGATGTGTCGGGCCGGCGATCCTGGTCGCCGCACCTGCTGGCGGGTCTGTCGCGTCCGGCGACGCGCGTCCGAGGAGTTCCACCGGGTCGACAAGGGTTGGGTTCATCGCCCGGCTGCCGGTTCCGCTGGTGGACTCAGGGCGAACATCGCCGTGGTGTCGCCGGTAGAGCCTGACTTCCGCGCTGCGTCGCCACAACTGCCCTCTGCACACGTAGTCTGCACGGGTGACGGAGAGTACGGTAGTAAGCACCTGGCGCCACGAAGAGGTCTCGCCAATCCTTGATGCTGCATGCGTCGTAGCGAGCATCGGCAACCCGCTGTGATGGCCATGTCAGTGAGTAAGGACCCGTGGAAGCCCGACGTTGAGCTGGTACGGGAGGTGCAAAACCAGTTTGCTGCACAGATCGCCGCCTGTGAGCAACAGCCGCGGCTGATCGAGGAGCAGGCCAATCACGAGGAGTCCATCAGAACGGGGGGTTATGCCCATCGAACGCTGCTGGAGCTCGTGCAGAACGCTGCGGACGCGCTTGCAGGCGCGACCGACCTGGCCGATGAGGCCCGCGTCGAAATTGTGCTCGACCCACGAACCGCGACCCTGTACTGCGCGAACTCGGGTCGGCCTTTCTCGAAGTCGGGCATCACCGCTGTCACGATGGCCTACCTCAGTGGCAAACGGGGCGATGAGATCGGCAGGTTTGGCCTCGGCTTCAAGTCCGTCCTCGCGGTCACCGATGCCCCTCAGGTCTTCAGTCGCTCGGTCTCCTTCGAGTTCAACTCAGCGGAGGCCAAGGCTGCCCTGCGTCGCATAGCCCCCGCGGCTCGCCGCCTGCCCGTACTTCGGACGGCAACTCTCATCGATGCTGCCGCAGAGTTCGATCGCGACCCGGTGCTGGCTGACCTCGCTACATGGGCGTCGACGGTCGTCAAGCTCCCGCGGGTGACCGACATCCAGCGGCTCGAGAAGGAGATCCAGGAGTTCCGTTCCGAGTTCCTGCTCTTCGTCAGTGCTGTGCGCGAGGTGAGACTGCGCGTCCTCGGTGAGGGGGGCTTCACCACGAGCCACGTCTCGAGGGACCTTGGGGCGGGGAACTTCAAGATCGAGCGACCCGACGGCTCGGGCGACGAGTGGCTCGTCGAGGGCCGGATGCACTCGCCGTCAGCGGAGGCCCGCAAGGAGGTCGGGGAAGCCGTCTCCCGGCAGCAGATAAAGGTGACCGTCGCCCTGCCGCGAAGCCTCGGCAACCGGACGGTCGGTCAGTTCTGGTCGTACTTCCCGCTGCAGGATCAAACAACTGCCTCCGGCCTCTTCAACGCCCCATGGAGCGTCAACGACGACCGGACGACCATGCTGTCGAACGATTACAACCAGGAGATCCTCGAGACGCTGTCGGAGATCTTCGTAGACCTGCTGCCGCGGCTCTCCACGGCAGAGGACCCGGCGGGACACCTGGACTACATGCCAGCCCGTGGCCGCGAGCTCCGAGGCTTCGGCGACGAGCACCTCACCCAGAACATCCCTCGCCTGGCCGCGGGACGAGCCTTGGTACCCGACGCCCACGGAACACTGGCGCATCCGCGCGACCTGCGTCCCCTCGACTTCGAGATGACCGTACGCGAAGACGTGCACCGGGCCTGGTCCATCTCGCCGAACACCGGGTCGGACGTCCCCCACTTCCGCTGCTACGCCTCGCCGACCCGCACAACGCGCCTGCGCGATCTCGTCACCCTGGCCAACCTCGAGGAGAACTTCGACGCCCGCGACCGTGACCTGCGGAAGGCGCTCGAGACGGCTCCCAAGCGCGGACTCCTCAGCTGGCTCAGGGAGTGGGCGGAGGGGAGCGATCCGGTGTCCGCGGCCAACGCGTTCCGGGTCGCGGTCGACCTGCACGGCAAGTTCGGTGTCGACAAGGCTCGCGTCATTCCCACCTCTGACGGCTTGCGCTCGCTCGCTGACAAGGACGTCGTCTTCCTGGCGAACGAAGATGACCTCGAGGTCGAAGGCGCCGTTTTCGTCGATCCCGGGTTCCTGGCGCAGGCCGGCGTGCGTGCCCACCTGACGCGTGCAGGTTTCCGCGGGCTCGATGCCCAAGCGATCCTCAACGCGCGGCTCGCCCGACTCTCGGACGAGGACGACGACGAGGCGCTCACGAAGCTGTGGGATGCGGTCTTGGACCTGCCCACCCGTGCGGCTGTCGAAATTCTGGGAGCACAGGCCGCGAAGGTGCGCGTGCCGACGAGGAACGGCAGTTGGGCATCGCCCGCCCGTGTCTTCGACGTCGAAGGGCTTGTCGGGCCGCGGTTCGACGCGCGCATGCTGGACCGCGGCCGTTGCCAACCCGACGTCGCTGACCAACTGGGGGTCGTTCGCGAGCCTCAGGGCGACTACCTGCTCGAGGACGAACCGGCGTTCGAGCAGTACCGGGCTTGGGTGCTCGACTCGCTGAACCGGCAGCTGGGGCCAGGAGAGCGCGCGATCGAGAACGTCGAGTTCTCGCGGACATCGGGCCCGGGCCCGGTCTCCATGTTGCTCATGCTGGAGGAGGCTGGAGCCGCCGAGGCCCTGCGCGAGAGTTGGACGCTCGGCCTCCTCGCGCTCCCTGATCATCAGTGGATCTGCGAGGATCTCGCGACGAATCGTGACCACGAGGTGCCCTCGCCGGCGCAGTGGGCCATCGATCGCGCGGGCCTCGTCCCGACCTCGCGTGGGCGTAAGCCACCGGCGGACGCCGTGGCGCCGTCGATGGTGCGCTACGACGGCTTACTGCCGCTGTTCAAGGGCCCTTCAGCTCTTGCAGAGCGGCTGAAACTGCCGCGCGAGCTCGACGCCGTGCCTGCGCGCATCTTCGAGCAAGCGGTTGAGGCGGACCTGTTCCCGCCGACCCTGTCCGATGCAGTCCTGGCCGAGTTCACGCTCGCTGCGGCGGAGGTCGCTTTCACAGACCGCAAGCCGCCGCGGATCCCGGCCCGCATCCGAAAGGCCGTGGAGTCGAGGCAGCCCAACACGGTCTATCTGGCCGTGTCCGATGAGCAGGCCGCCTACCTGGCGTCGAAGGATCGTCCGAGCCTCCAGGTCACCGAGGACCAAGCGGACAGGCTCGTCGCCCGGGTCGGGTGTCGTCGGTTTGAAGACAGCTTCTCGTTCTCCATGCAGATCGAGGGCCAGCTGGCCGCCGAACCGCTCCTGGACGTCTTCACCGGCCTTCGCAACACCCGGTTCGAGCACCGGCTGCTCACCAGCACCCTCTCGCGCGCCGGCCGCATCGCGAAGCGGGTGACGACCGAGGAGGGCGTCGAAGACCAGTCCCTGGCCTGGTTCTTGGACGGCGTCGAGCTCGTTGTCGACCGGCGGATCGAGGACCGGCGACTGCTGGAGATTGCTTCACAGGCATTCGGCCTGAGCCTCAACAACGCCGACATCTCCAGCGTCCTCCAGGCGGGCCTCGACAGGCGCCTCGCGGGCCTACGGGAGGAAGCGAAGGCGGCGCCGACCGATGCGGACCGCCTGGACGTCTACTTCGGGCCGGACGACCTCCGGGATGCGCTGCCCAAGGGCCTGTGGCAGGCGCTCGAGATGCAGGGTCTCGTCGACGAAAGGACCTCGGTATCGGAGCTGTTCCTGACCGTCTACGGGTCCGACTCCGTCAAGCAGCTCGCGGACCAGTTCCGACAGGAGGGCTTCTCCGACGTTCCGACGCAGTGGGCGGGTGGCGACAGAACAATCTCCTGGCTCCGGAAGATGGGTTTCGGCGGCGAGTTCGCCGGACGACGCAACGAGCGGCAGGAGGACGAGTTCGTCGTGCCGGGAGCAGTGCGGCTCAACCCGCTGCACAGCTTCCAGGAGGACATCCGCCGACAGCTGAGCGGCGTCCTCACGAACCTGGACGCAACCGGTAGGCGGGGCAAGGCGATGGTGGAGTTGCCCACCGGCGCCGGCAAGACGCGTGTGGCCTGCGAAACGGTCCTGCGCCTCTTCATCAGTGGCGAGCTCGAGGGGCCGGTCCTCTGGATCGCTCAGTCACAGGAACTGTGCGAGCAGGCAGTGCAGACCTGGAGTTACATCTGGCGCGGACTCGGCGACGAGCGTCCGCTGACCGTCGGGCGGCTCTGGGACTCGAGGGTGGTCCACGAGCCGGACACCGAGTTCAGCGTCATCGTGGCCACGGACGCGCAGTTGCTCTCCGTCCACGAGGACCCCGAGTACGCATGGCTCCGTAGTGCCGCCGCTGTGATCGTGGACGAGGGACACCGTGCGGGGGAGTCGCGGATGTACACCCGGCTCTTCGAGTGGCTCGGGGTCGCGGGGCGGCAGTGGGAACGCCCGTTGGTCGGTCTCTCGGCAACGCCATTCAAAGGCAGGTCGACGAGCGGGACCGAGTCGTTGGTCGCTCGCTTCGGTAGGAAGAGGTTGAGTGCCTTCGAGGGCAACCCGTACCCGCAGCTGGCGGAGTTGGGAATCCTGGCCCGCGTCGAGCACCAGGTGCTCAACGGTGTGCAGGTGGCGCTCGACGCGGATGAGATTCGTGAAGCGCGCAGCCAGCGCCGCGTCAGCTCGACAGTGCTCGAACGGATCGGGCAGGACCAGCAGCGGTTGGCCGTCCTGGCGGATCACGTCATGAGCCAAGACGAATCCTGGCCCATCCTCGTATTCACACCGAGCGTCCTCTCGGCGCAGGTGCTGGCAGCGACATTGCGCTACCGGGGACGGACGGCAGCGGCCGTGAGCGGACAGACCGGTCGCCAGGAACGGCGGGACCACATCGAGAACTTCAAACGGGGCAAGGTGCAAGTCCTTACCAACTGTGACCTTCTGATTCAGGGGTTCGATGCACCCGGTGTACGGGCGCTGTACATCGCGCGTCCCACGTTCAGCCCCAACGCCTACATCCAGATGGCCGGCCGAGGCCTTCGAGGCCCCGAGAACGGCGGTAAGGCCGAGTGCCTCATCGTCGACATGGCGGACAAGTTCGGCGAGGTCGATGACTTGCTCGGCTACCGCGAGTACGAGCAGTTGTGGCGGGAGGGAGGCGAGTGATCGTCGTTCCCGATGTGGTCACGATCGAGAAGACAGCGACCAGCGAGGCCGAGCGACGGCTGGCCCGCTTGCTTCGGGACGTGACGGGTGACAAGGACGCCGTCGCCTTCTACTCGGTCAAACTTCGTTCCCACGAGTACAAGCAGCAGGCGGAAGCCGACTTCGTTCTCCTCTGGCGGGGCGTGGTCATCGTCGTCGAGGTCAAGGGCGGCGGCGTCCGCAAGCACGAGGGTGTCTGGTATTCGGTGGACAGGCGGGGCGACTGGCACCGGTTACGGAGCTCCCCGATGGACCAGGCCCGCACTGCCGCCTTCGCGTTGCGGGACATCCTCAAGGAGGAGGGTGTCGGGTGGTTCCCGCACGAAGCAGTTGTTGTGACGCCGGACATCGAACGGCCGCAGAACTCGGTCGAGTGGTCCTCCACGCACTGGTGGGCGAAGGACGAGATGACCGTTGCAGGCGTCCGCGCATCCCTCGATGCCGTCGCGGAGAGATCTCGGAAGCCGTCGCACTCGACCCGGGCCGCAAGGACTTCGGACCTCCGCGTGCGGCTCTTCGGCGAATTCACTCGCCTTCCGGTGCTCGACGCGCAGCGCGGCGCCGTCCTCGAGGAGCAGAGCCGTGCAACAGAGGGGCAGTGCAAGGTCCTGGCAGCCCTCGCCCGCAGTCCACGGCTGCTCGTTCAGGGGGGCGCGGGCACCGGAAAATCCTTGGTCCTTGCGGAGGCCGCGAAGCAGGAGGCGGATCAGGGCCGCCGGGTACTCGTAACCTTCCGCTCGCCCCACTTGAGTCAGTTCTTCGAGGCGCACCTGAGCGACCGACGCGTCGACGTGGTCCCGTTCGAGGCGCTGCCGAGCGACAGGCAATGGGACGTGGTCCTGGTGGACGAAGCGCAAGATCTCATGAACGCGTCAGACATGGATCGCCTTGACACTGTGCTGGAGGGTGGTCGCGCCGCTGGCCGCTGGCGCATGTTCCTCGATCACAACAACCAGGCCCATGTGGACGGCACCTTCGACGGTGACGTCCACGCACTCGTGGGCGCAGAGGCCGTTCCTGTCGACCTCGACACGAACGTGCGGAACACGCGCGCCATCGTGCACGTGGTGCAGACCTACCTCGGGGCCGACGTCGGCGACCCGGGCATCGTCCACGGGGAGCGAGTCGTCTGGCACGAAGTGCCCGACGACACGAACTTCACCGATGCGGAGGCCCTGGCTGAAAAACTCGTCAGCGGTGGTGCTCGCCGCGGCAACGTGCTGATCATTCGGGTGGCGTCTGATGAGCTGCCTACCCGTAGCCCGCGCGGCTTCGTCACAACTTCCCCCCGCTCTGTGAAAGGCCTCGAAGCCGACCACGTGGTGGTCTGCGACCTCCCGCACGAGTTCGACGACATGGGCACGGCCGGCTTCTACGTGGCCGTGACACGCGCCCGCGTCTCACTTCACCTCGTCTGCTCACCGGCGGACAGGGAGCGACTCAAGCGCCTGCTGAAGGGACTCAAGTGACGCTCACCCCAGCTCAGCACGAGGTCCTCGAGCACCTGCGAGCCAGCTGGATCGGTCCGGACGGTGGGCCGGCGGAGTGCGTGACTAACCTGCCCAACCGGCAGTACGCGGTGGGCATGCTCTTCCCGGCTGATGCGACGGCCGAGGTAGACGCCACCGCTGGTGGCGCGGATCCCGACGTGCTGGCCGATGTCCTCCCGGGCGAGCTGGAGGAAGCAGACGCAGGCGTGCCGCTGGCGGAGGATTGGAGGCCCGCGTCGGTTGCCGTCTCCTTCCTGACCGACGCGGCCTCGGTCCATGTCAGCTTCTCCGGCGGCACTTACGCCTTGCTTGACGACGACGGGCCTCGGCGGTGGCAGCGGCGGCCCTTCGACTTCGAAAGCCTGACGGTCTCGCGTGCGGCACCCAAGCGGGACGTCATGGCGGGTGACGTGCCTGTGGAAGTCGGTTCCCGCTGGCGGAACTTCGCCGGCGGTAGACACCTGGTGACCGTGCACGCTCGTGTCCTGGCGAAGTCGGCAGGCGACGATCGCCTCGACATCCCTTCGATGTTGTTCCAGGTGGCCCTTGCGGTCAGGCCGGCAGATGGCGGACGGATCCACGAGTACGACACTCTCCGGGGTCTGGACCTGGACGCCGAGGCGCGTGAGATCCGACTCCGGTACCGGGCGCGCAAGGTGTTCGCCGTCGGACATGGCATGGCGGCCGACTGGCTGATGCGGGACGGCGTCTGTTCCAGCGTCTCATTGGACCCCGTGCCCTCCTTCATCGTCCCGGCGGTCGAGACCACCGGCTTCCGGGCCGGCACTGCGGAGGCGCAAGCACTGGAGCTGGCGCACCTGGCGATGATCGATTGCTGGCCGGATCAGGTACTGCCGAGCTTGGAAGCCTTCGTGGGGGCCTTCGAGGTCTGGGTGCGGGAACAGGAGGATCGCGTCGCGGGTTTCGAGCGATCGGCCGCGACCGCCCACGCGATCGTCGAGCGTTGTCGCACGTCTGCTGAGCGCATGCGTGCGGGCGTCGACCTCCTGCGTGAAGAGCCGGAAGTCCGCACAGCCTTCGCACTCGGCATGACTGCCATGCGGCTGCAGATGCGCCAGGCCCCCGTCGCACGAGGAGATCGGCAGAAGCCGGTGACGGAGCCACAGTGGCGCCCCTTCCAACTCGGCTTCCTGCTCGTCGCGCTGGCCTCGACACTCGACGAGCGACATGACGACCGCGAGCTCGTCGACCTCATCTGGTTCCCGACGGGCGGCGGGAAGACAGAGGCTTACCTCGCCCTGGCCGCGGTCGAGATCTTCCGCCGTCGTCTGGCGGACGGCGCCAAAGGTGGCGGTACGGCTGTCCTGACGAGGTACACCCTTCGGCTCCTCACTGCGCAGCAGTTCCAGCGAGCCTCCTCGCTCGTGTGTGCCATGGAGCTGATGCGAAGGCATGGCCAGCACGGCGACGACCGTGTTCGAGGCATGAGCCGTTTCTCCATCGGGTTGTGGGTCGGTAACGACGTCACTCCCGGGTCCAGGAGCGCGGCCAAGGGCGCGCTCGACCGACTGCGCAAGGCGGCGCATCCGGAACAGGCGAACCAGTTCCAGGTCGAGGCCTGCCCGTGGTGCGGAACCGCGCAGGTCCCGCGGCAGAAGTCCCTCGACCCGCGGGCGTACGGCTTCCGTCTCGACGGAAAGGACTTGGTGATCCACTGCACCAACGTGCACTGCGAGTTCCACGAGGAGCTGCCGGTCCAGGTCGTCGATGAGCTGCTCTACGAGCAGCCGCCGACCATCCTGCTCGCGACCGTTGACAAGTTCGCGCGTCTGCAGTTCAAGCCCGAAGCCGGCCGGCTGCTGGGCATCGGTACGACCTTCAGGCAGCCGTCGCTCGTCATCCAGGACGAGCTCCATCTTCTGTCTGGACCACTCGGCACGACCGTCGCCGTCTTCGACGCCGTCATACAGGTTCTGCTCGGGCGATCCGGTGGTCGCCCCAAGATCGTCGCCTCCACCGCCACCATCCGCTCAGCCGCCGAGCAAGTGCGAGGGCTGTACGGACGACAGGTCGCGCTCTATCCGCCTGCCGGGTTGGACGAGGACCGTACGTTCTTCTCCCGACCGGTCGAGAGTGGCGAGGGACGTCTCTACGTGGGTCTGATGCCGCAGTCGGTCTCACAGGCCTCGGCCGCCGTGGCAGCAGCTACGCCCTTGCTCGAGGTGCCCGAGGTCCTGAAGGTGGCGTCGCCGGCAACGCCGCGCGACGCCTACTGGACTGCGGTGATGTACCACAACAGTCTGCGAGAGCTCGGCCGCACGGGGACGCTGGTCGTGGACGACGTGAACGGGAGGCTCGAGCCTCGTTCCGAGCGGCTCTCACTGCACCTCCGCCGTGTCCGAGCCGATCGCGTTCTCGAGCTGACCAGTCGTCGCGGACCTGAGGAGCTGCCCAACGACCTGCGGGAACTCGGCCGCAGTGTGGATGAGTCGGACCAGGCGGTCGACGTCGTGCTGTCGTCGAACATGCTGTCGGTCGGCATCGACGTGCCTCGACTGTCACTGATGCTCATGGTGGGTCAGCCGAAGACGACAGCCGAGTACATCCAGGCGACGAGCCGTGTCGGTCGGGGCGACACACGGGGTGTGGTCGCAACGCTCTTCAGGTCCAACCGTGCCCGCGACAGGTCGCATTTCGAGACCTTCCGCGGTTATCACGACGCCCTGTACCGCGGTGTGGAACCGACCAGCGTCACTCCGTGGTCGTTGGCGTCGCGGGACCGCTCGCTGGCAGGCGCCTTGGTGGCGCTGCTTCGGCAGTCCCTCACCGAGCTGGCGCCCAATGCTGCTGCTGCTCGATTCGACCTCGAGGATGACCATCTCAACGCAACGGTGGTGAAGTTGCTGGACGGCCTGCTGCAGCGGGTCAGCGCCGCGGATCAGGACGAGTACGAGGAAACCGAGGAGCATGCTTGGCGACTGATGCGGGACTGGGATCGTCGGGCAGCGCAAGCACGGGAATCCGACGTGGACCTGGTCTACGACCGCCGCCCGGGCGACGACCTGGGTCTACTGAAGAGGTTCGGCCAGACAGGCGAAGGCTGGCTGGTAGCGGACTCCATGCGTTCGGTGGATCCGAACGTCGCCGTCGAGGTGCAGGAGCCTTTCGAGGAGAGGTCCAGTGGAACCGATCAAGCATGACCTGCGCCTGTCGGAGGTGATCGCGCCCTTCGGTGTGGGCGCCATCGTCGATATCCGCGGCGAGTCGCTGATGGCACCGGACACGTCCTGGTGGCACCGCCAGCATGCGCCGGAGATCCACTGCGAGCGGTTGTCCTTGCGTCTGGGTGGCGGTGAGCTGCGGCAGCCGCCGGCCCATGCGGGACGGTCGGGCAAGGACACCAGAGGGCTGACGTACTGGCGCTTTCCGGCCTGGCGCTTCTGCGAGCGCTGCAGCAAGTTGTCGCAACTGACAGGGAAGAGCAAGGGTCGCTGGAGCAACACCTGCGGCTGTGGCGGCGCGCTCGTCCCCATGCGTTACGTGGCCGTCTGCACCAAGGGCAGCCACATCCAGGATGTCCCGTGGTTCATGTGGGCACACCGGGGTGCGGACCGCGGCGTCACCGACGCTGTTCGGCACTGCCGTGCCTACAAGGAGTTGAGCTTCGTTCGTTCCGCCAAGCAGGGTGAGGGCCTCGCCGCGCTCCGCGTCTCCTGCGCTGCCTGCAAGCGCTCCCGCCCGCTGTCGGAACTCGTGCTCAAGGACGCCTTGTCGCGGGACGGCATCCGCTGTACCGGTACGCAGCCGTGGGAGGACTCCAGTCAGGCAGCGCCGTGCGAGCACAGGCTGGCAGCGGCGCAACGCGGCGCGACCGGCAATTACATCGCCGAGCGCCTGTCCGCGTTGGACATCCCCGAGGAGCGACCGGCATCGCTGGAACTCTTGGACAAGGTTCAGGCGCACGTGTACTTCGAGAAGGTGGTCGCCGACAACGGGGGGCCGCAATCCGAGATGGTCGCGGGGTGGATTGCCGACGAGCTCGGCACGACGAAGGAGATCATCCTCGACCTTGCCGCCGGTGGGGAGCAGGTATCGAGGGACGCTCCTCTCCTCGAGCTCAAGGACGGGGAGTGGGCAGCCTTCTTGAAGAAGCTGGGCGCCGGACGGGACCGAAGTGGCGGCGACTTCGTGGTCGACGGCGTCCCCGTCCAAACGCGGCAAGGGTGGCCGGTCGCCCTCGCCGACAACCTGGTGTCAATCGGTCAGGTCCGACGCGTCCGCGAGGTGCGTGCGCTGCGCCGCTTCCAGCGGTGGAACACGGACGCCGACTTCATCGGCCCCGATCTGGGTGTGGATCGCCGGCGTCGACCGGTGTACCCCGCCGTCGAGATGTTCGGTGAGGGCATCTTCCTGCGCTTCGACGAGATGCTCTTGCAGGAGTGGGAGCAACAAGATGCCGTCATCGCACGCGCCGACATCCTGCGTCGACGTCGGGGAGAACTGCCGTGGGCGGCGCGACTCGATGTTCCTGAGCCGCGGTTCCTCGCACTGCACACCATTTCGCACCTGCTCATCCGACGGCTGGCCTTCGCCAGCGGATACTCGTCGGCATCGCTGCAGGAGCGGATCTACGCGCAGACGGACCGTCCTGACCGCACTGCCGGCATCCTCATCTACACCGCGGCCGGCGACGCTCAGGGCACACTCGGAGGCCTGGTGAGGCTGGGGGCGCCCGAGGCCCTCATCCCGTTGCTCGCGGCTGCCCTCGTCGACGCCGATGTCTGTTCGAACGATCCCGTCTGCATCGAGAGCGATCGGCAGGGAAGCGAACAGCTGAATCTGTCTGCTTGCCACGGCTGCACGCTTATCAGCGAGACCTCGTGCGAGACGTCGAACCGCCTGCTCGACCGCCAGCTCGTCCTCGGCGGCAGGCATGTGAAGGGGCTGCTGGAGGCTGTCCTGACGGAACTCCGCAGCGCCGAATGACCGAAAGTCCCGCACGCATCACCGTACGAAGCGGAGACGGTCGAGTGACGCAGCGCCGGGGACCTATCAGAGGCAATCCCGACCACATTCGTACCGCCGACACCACCCGCCCGAGGTGCCTCGTCTGATGTCGCGGCCGGCATGGTGCGCCCCGGGAATCGAGCGATGAGCCCTTACGGTCGTCGCCGACGACCTGGATCACTCATGCCGGAGGACAAAGCCGTGGTTCTACCCCTCATCCCTCTCGTCCTTATCGGGCTCGGCACCAGCACGGGCGTTGGTGGACTGGCCACCGGCGTCATGGGCGCTCTGAAGATGAAGGACGCCGGGGCGACCGCCGAGGCGGCCCAGAAGCGGTACGACGAGTCGCTGGCTCGCACCGAGGAGCGCGTCGGGAAGAGCAACGAGCGCATTCACGGGTACGGCCAGCAGCAGGAGCAGGCCCGGCGGCTGGTGATCGAGCGGATGGCGGCCTTCATCGAGCGGCACAGCGCGCAGGTCAAGCAGAGCGCAGCGCAGTTTCTCGCGGGCATCGATGCGGAGCAGCGTGAGATAGAAGGGTTCGCCGGGGCCCTGACCGCGGACGTGAACTGGCTCAAGGGCGCCGGTATGGCTGCCTTGACCGGAGCCGGCGCTTCCGCGGGCATCCCGAGCGCGGTCACTGCCCTCGGTGCGGCCAGCACCGGCACCGCCATCAGCTCGCTGTCTGGCGCCGCCGCACAGAACGCCACCATGGCCTGGCTGGGCGGTGGATCGCTGGCTGCCGGCGGGGGCGGTGTTGCGGTCGGAACCGCCGCTCTCGGGGTGGTGACCATCGGCCCGACGATGCTCATCGGCGGTCTGACTCTGAATGGTCAGGGCGAGAAGGCGGTGACCAAGGCGAAGGAGTACGAGGCGAAGGTGGCCGTCGCGGTCGAGGACCACGCGGCCTTCCGTTCGTTCCTCGACACGCTGGACACGCGGGTCGACGAAGTGAGCGGCGTCCTTGCCGGACTCGTGGAACGTGCCCAGGAGGCTCTCTCCACGGTGGAGCAGCCCGACTTCGACTGGAAGCAGCACGACGCCGAGTTCCAGCGCGCGATGTCGCTGACGCGCGCGGTGCGGGACATCTGCACCGTGCCTCTCGTCGCCGACGACGGGCAGATGAACTCGGACGTGACCCGCGTGATCCTCACGTACAAGGAGATGAAGTGACGGTCGCCAAGAAGCCGGTGGAGGGGGTCGTCCTCCCGCCCGCTGCGTCCGCGCTGCGCGCGGCGGACGCCCTCGGGGCGCTCAGCAACGTCATCGAAGGCGCCCGCGATTACCTGCGCCTGCGCGAGGAGGAACAGACCAAGCGGGCGAAGATCGACGCCTACGCCACGGTCGAGGTTGCTCGCATCCAGGAAGCGAGCTCCTTCCTCAAGCACTACTTCGAGCAGGTGTTCGCGGAGCGGTCCACGACGATCGACGGCCTCTTCCGCCACCTCGACGTCGCCATGACCAGCGGAGACGGAAAAGCCACCGACGCTGCGCTCCAGGGGATCGTCGACCTGGCCAAGTCGTCACCGCTGGTCGACATGGGCGACCTGAGCCAGGTCCGAAAGGCGATGGACGACCCGGACCACGTGTGGGAGCTGTAGGCGGCTCGGACGCACGATCGATCGGGAACCTGACGCAGCCTCGGCTGCTTCCGTACCGACCAAGGCCCGCCGTGGCTACGATGTAGTCATGGCGACGCCTCGTTCCGTGCGGTTGTCCGACGACGTACTCGGTCGACTCACCGACCTGGCCGGCCGGCGTGGCGCCTCGGTCTCCTCCACCATCGAACGGCTGCTCGACGAGGCGCTGCGTCGGGAGGCTCATCCGGGGATCACCTTCCGGGACGGCCCGAGCGGTCGGCGGGCCGGACTGGCGGCCGGCCCGGACGTCGACGAGGTGATCCGGACCCTCCGTGGCATCCACGAGGAGCGACCGCAGGACGTCGTCGCCGCGGTTGTCGAGATGACCTCGCTGACCGAGGTGCAGGTGCGTGCTGCGGTCGCCTACTACGCCGACCACCCGGCCGAGATCGACGCCAGGATCGCCGCGAACGAGCGGTCCGCCGAGGAACTGGAGGCGGCCTGGCGTCGCCAGCAGGAGATCCTGGCCGGCCCGAGCCGGTGAGGCTGCTGCTCGACGAGATGTACCCGCGACGGCTCGCCGAGCAGTTGCGAGCCGAGGGCCACGACGTCGTCGCCGTCGTCGAGCTACCGGACCTGGTAGGTCACGAGGACGCCGACATCGCGCGCTGGGCCCGGCAAGCCATGCGCGTCGTGGTCACCGAGAACATCGTCGACTTCGCCCCGCTGGACGTCGAGGAACATGCCGGCCTGCTGCTGGTCAACGCCCGCCGCTGGCCGCGTACGCCGAGTGGGCTACCGCGGTTGCTGGCGGCTCTGCACGCCTGGCTCGACGCCCGCCTCGGCGTCGACGACCGCAGCAGGCGGGGTGCCGGCTTGGTCGAGTGGTTGTGAGCGCGCCGTTCCCCGGGCGGCGCCGTCCGTGACAGGGTTCCGAAGGCCCGACTCGCAGCACCACGGGGGAACGTTGCCGCACTCACCGATGTCCGTCGCGCTCGACCCGAGCGGGAACTGAGCCATGCAGCGCATCGACGCCCGGCTGGTGCTCAGCCCCAGTGACCTGACCCGGCACCAGGAGTGTTCCCACCTCACCGCGCTGAACCTCGCGGTGGCCGATGGACGCCTGCAGGCGCCGCTCGACGGGCCGAGCGACCAGACGGTCCTCGTCGCCGACCTCGGGATCGCCCACGAACTCCGCTACCTCGAGTCGCTGGAGGCCGCGGGCCTGCGCGTCGCCCGGCTCCAGGACGCCCGCAGCGAGGCGGCCACCCTCGACGCGATGCGCGCCGGCTACGACGTCATCCACCAGGCCACGCTCTCCGACGGCCGCTGGGGCGGCCAGGCCGACTTCCTCCTCCGCACGGAGGCTCCCTCGGACCTGGGGGAGTGGTCCTACGAGGTCGCCGACGCCAAGCTCGCCCGCCGCATCAAGGTGCCGGCCCTGCTGCAGATGGCCACCTACGCCGACCGGCTCGCCATCCTGCAGGGCCGCGAACCCGAGCACATCTCCGTGGTCACCGGTGACGGCGAGGGGCACCCGTGGCGGCTGGTCGACGTCGCCGCCTACGCCCGTCGCGCCCGCACCCGGCTGGAGGGCTTCGCCGCCGACGTCCCGCCTACCGAACCCGTCCCCGTCGCCTACTGCGACCGGTGCGCGTGGCAGCTGCGCTGCGCAGGCGAACTGCGTGCCGGCGACGACCTCAGCCTGGTCGCCGGCATGCGCCGCGACCACCGGGCGGCACTACGGGACGTCGGCGTCGCCACCCTCGAGCAGCTCGCCGACGCCTCCGACGAGATCCTCAAGGCCTCCGGGATCAGTCGGGGAATCCGCGAACGCCTGCGGGAGCAGGCCCGGGAGCAGCTGCGCGGCCGGGAAGCCGGCATCCCCACCCGCACGCTCCTGCCGCCGCAGGTGGCCCAGGGCCTGCTGCGACTGCCCGAACCCAGCCCCGGCGACCTCTACCTCGACTTCGAGGGTGACCCGCTCTCCGGGGACGGCGACGGGCTCGAGTACCTCGCCGGTCTCGGCGACCGCGCCGGAGACTTCACCGCCCTGTGGGCGCACGACCGCGACGCCGAACGCCACATGGTCGCCGACCTGCTCGATCGCATCGTGGCCGCCTGGCGTGCAGACCCGGGCATGCACGTCTACCACTACGCCGCCTACGAGGTCAGCGCGCTCAAGCGGCTCACCGCCCGGTACGGCGTCCGCGAAGCCGAGCTCGACCAGCTGCTGCGGGCCCAGCGATTCGTCGACCTCTATCCCGTCGTCCGCCAGTCGATGCGGATCAGCAAGGACTCGTACTCCATCAAGAAGGTCGAGGCGTTCTACGGGCGCGAGCACACCGGCGACGTCGCCGACGCCATGTCCAGCGTCGTCGAGTACGAGAAGTGGTTGACCGACCGCGATCCCGCCCGCCTGCAGTCGATCGAGGACTACAACAAGGACGACGTCGACTCCACCCGCGAGCTGCACGACTGGCTGGAGGCCCAGCGGACCGAGCTCGAGGCGCTGCACGGCCCCCAGTCGCGCCCCACCGTGCCCGAGGTGACCGGTCCCGCGCCACGGGCGGACGCCGAGGTTGCCGAGCTCGCGCTGGTCGAGCGGCTCCAGGAACGCCGGCAGGACCTGCTCGGCGACCTCGTGCAGTGGCACCGCCGCGAAGCCCGCCCCGGCTGGTGGGAGTTCTTCAGCCGTGGCGACCTCGAGGACGAGGAACTGATCGAGGACCGAACGGCGATCGGTGGTCTGTCCGGCGGCGGTGAGATCGGCGCCGAGAAGAAGAGCAAGCTCTACGCCTTCACCTTCCCGCCGCAGGACACGAAGCTCTCGGTCGGCTCGAAAGCCTTCGACGTCGACACCCGGGTCCGGGTCGGTGAGGTCCGTGAGATCGACCCCGTCGCCGGCCGGGTCGTGGTCAAGAGCACCAAGCCGCCCGCCGGCCCTCGTGGTCTCGGGCCGGAAGGTCCGCTCGACGACCGCCCGATGCGGGAGTCGATCGCCGCCACGGCCGAGGACGTCCTCGCCGGCCGCCCCTCGCTCGCGCGGGCGCTGCTCGACCGCGTCGTCCCCGCGGACACCCGGCGGCTGCCGGGGGAGGAGGCCGGGGACGCCGTCGTCCGGATCGGCCTCGCGCTGGACGGGGAGGTCCTGGCCGTGCAGGGGCCGCCGGGCAGCGGGAAGACGCGGGCGGCGTCACGGCTCATCCGTGAGCTGCTCGACGCCGGCAAGACCGTCGGCGTCACCGCCACCTCGCACGCGGTCATCGGCAACGTGCTGACGGCGGTCGGCCGGCCGGCGCTGCAGAAGTGCGAGGAACGCCAGTCCTGTGGCGCCCCGGGCGTGGAGTGGTCGAAGGACGGCGACGACGTCGCCGACCGGCTGCTCAGCGGGTCGGTGTCGCTGGTCGGCGGCACCTCCTGGTTCTGGTGCCGGTCCGACCTGGCCGAGGCCGTCGACGTGCTCATCGTCGACGAAGCCGGGCAGTTCTCGCTGGCCAACGCCGTCGCCGTCGCCCGCTCGGCGAAGTCGCTCGTCCTGCTCGGGGACCCGCAGCAGCTGGCCCAGCCGATCCAGGCGCTGCACCCTGGCGACTCGGGGTGCTCGGCCCTCGAGCACCTGCTCGAGGGCCACGCCACCGTGCCCGCAGACCGCGGCGTGTTCCTCGACCGCACCTACCGGATGCACCCGGCGCTGACCGCATTCGTCTCCGATCTCGCCTACGAAGGGCGGCTGGAGTCAGCGGCCGGACGTGAGCGGATCGCCGTCCTGGACGGGGCAGCCGTCTCCGGCAGCGGGCTCGCCGTCCGGTTGGTGGAGCACGGGAAGCCGTCGGCGGCGGCCTGCGCCGACGAAGCGGCGGCGGTCGCGGAGCTGTGGCGCTCGCTGCAGGGCGTGGGATGGGTGGACGCTGTCGGCGTCGAGCGGCCGGTCGGCGCCGGCGACGTGCTGGTCGTCGCGCCGTACAACCACCAGGTCGGGCTCATCCGCGAGCTGCTGCCGGACGGCGCGCGGGTCGGGACGGTCGACAAGTTCCAGGGCCAGGAAGCGCCGGTCGTCATCTACTCGATGACGTCGACCAGCGCGGAGGACGCCCCGCGCGGCGTCTCGTTCCTCTACGACCTGCACCGGCTCAACGTCGCTGTCTCGCGGGCGAAGGCGCTGGCGGTCGTGGTGATGAGCGAGCAGCTGCTCGATGCCGCGGTGCGCACTCCGGAGCAGTTGCGCCAGGTCAACGCGCTGTGCCGACTCGTCGAGATGGCGACCGTCGTCGGCTGAGGAGGCGGGCGCACCTCGACCGCCGGTTCGTCCCCTCGCCTTACCGGGCGCCTCTCGCCCTGAAGCCCTGCACGCAAGGAGTCCCGTTGCTCATCGGAACCTGGAATGTCAACCTGCGTTCATCCATCACCTCGACCCCCGCCTCGGACAAGGCCGCGTGGATCCAGCACCTGGGAGTCGACGTCTGGCTGCTGGCCGAGGTGCACGCGGACTGGAGACCTCGAGGTCGCGAGCTCATCGTCTCACCGGAGAGACAGTTCGATCCGGGCAAGCAGCGGTGGGCCGGTATCGACACATGCCTTCCTCACGTCCCCTTGCGGACCGCGGGTGACCCGGAACATGCGGGGGAGGAGAGCTTGGTGCTGGCCCGCCTCCAGGTCGATGACGCGAAGTTGCCAACCGTCCTGGTCGCCTGTTCGGTCCTTCCGTGGAAAAACCCCGGAGATTTGTGGCCGCGGCTCCCGGGCGGCGGCCAGGCCGAGAAGTTCCGCCACATCCTCGACCACCACGTTCGTCGGATCGACTCCGAACGACAGGACGGTGAGCCCTTGATCTGGGGTGGTGACTTCAACCAGCACCTGAACCGGCCGTTCGAGGGCGCGACCGTCGAGGGTCAGAAGGCACTCCGCGAGGGCTTCAGCTTCCTCGGTCTGCTGGTCTTGACGGAGCGGGCCGAGCACCTAGACCCCGGCATGTACTCGATCGACCACCTGGCCGTGAGCTCTTGCCTCGTGGCCGGCGAGCAGATCGCCGGCGTGCACAGGCCCGCCTGGGAAGGCCGCAAGCTGAGCGACCACCCCGCATATACCGCCATCGTCGGCTTGCAGACCCCGTGCGGCCGAGATGGCGCAGCGTCGTCGTGACTGGGTGCGGTCGTCGTAACGCCGAGCCTGGACCTGATGGACGCCGTGGCCGCCGCGTCACGCGCCATCGAACGGCGGGACGGCCTCCCACGCCGCCACCCGGAGGCCACCTCGAGCGCCCGCTCCGCCCGGTGCAGTTCGAGATGGCGCCTGGGTCGGCTGGGCGGTCCTTGATTCCGCCCTGCCGTTCCTACCGGCCAGCCTTGGACAGTCGCTGCAGCGCAGCGGTGAAGCTGTCGTTCCACAGCCCGAGGTGCGGCCAGCGCTCGGCGACGTGCGCCGTGGCCTCCTCGACCGACATCCCCTTCTCGCGCACCAGCCAGCCGCGCAGCACGAGCCCGGTTCGTGAGGCGCCGCCGTGGCAGTGCACGAGCAGCCGGTGCCCCTCCTGCTGCAGCGCGGCCATGTCATCGAGAACGTCGGCGAGCATGACGTCGAGGTCGGCGTTGTGCTCGTTGTCGGCGATGTACGCCATCCGGTGCACCGGGTGCGGGAACGGCTCGCCGAGCCGGCACAGCGAGATGACCGCGAAATCCTCCTCGCTGTACCGGGCGCCGTCGAGATTGCCGGCCCAGATGCCGGGCAGCACCTCGGTCGGGCCGATCCGCGGAATCACGCCCGGGTCGTAGTTCTGCTGCACCCCGCCGTCCAGCGTGGCAGCGAGCTGCTGCAGGTCAGCCAGATGCCAGACGCGACCTCCGTGCCCGGGCACCCGTCCGTGCACCACCGACGCCCACCGGCTCGGGACGCCACCCATCCCGTACACCGCGCCGGCCAGTCCGCCGGCGACGCAGGCCACCGCGTCGGTGTCCCCGCCGAGGTCGATCACCAGCCGCAGCACCTCGGCGAAGTCGCGACCGTTCCGCAGGGCCCACACCGCCTGGCCGAGCGTCGGCCACACCGCGCCGTTCGACTCGGTGGCCTGGTCAGGCGTCCAGGCCGGCGCCAGCACGGTCGCCCACCGCTCGCGGTGTTCGGGCAGCACCGCCTCCAGCGCCGAGGGGATCGCCGCCAGCGGGTCGTCGCCGTCCAGCGCCACCCGCATCAGCTCGTGGAAGACCGCGCAGCCCTCACCGGCCGACGGGTCGCCGTGGGTGAGCGCGGAGATCCGCCGGGCGGCGTCCATGGTCGGCTCCCGCCCGTCCCGGGAGAACCGGATGGCGGCGGGCGTCGTCCGCATCAGCGAGCCGTTGCCGGCCGCGTGCCCGGAGCGGGCGAAGTGCTCGGCCGCGGCGACGTCCCAGGGCCGGCCCGAGCCCAGGACGGCGCGCGTCTGGTTGCCGATGTCCGGCGGCCCGGCGGCCGCCCAGGTGCGGAACCGCTCGAAGACGTCGGCCTCGTCCAGCCCGCCGCGCTCCACCAGTGACGTCGCCACGAGCAGCGCCATCTGGGTGTCGTCGGTGAACTCACCCGGCTCCCAGTCCAGCGAGCCACCGCCGCACATCTCCGTCTTCGATCCCCGCGCCGGCACCGGGAAGCGGGTGGAGAACTGCCCGGGCGGTCCGAACTCGAACGGTGCGCCGAGGGCGTCGCCGACGGCCGAGCCGACGAGCGCGCCGGCCACTCGGTGGGAGCGGTGCATGCGCGGGGTCACTCCGGCATCCTGGCCGACGGCGGTGCCGCGCGTGCGTGCGGCGCCGAATGAGGCTCGTGGCTTCGTCAGCGGGCCTGGACGAGCAGCGGCTGGGCGACCTCGCCGATCGAGCCGCGCACGTCGGAGAGCTCGCCGTGGCACAGCCCGATGCCGTCGGCGGCGATCTGCGTGCAGCAGGCCAGGTGCACCCACTCGCCGTCCGGCTCTCGGGTCAGGTGGGTGGTCATCCCCGGCGGGATGGACCACCAGCTGTCGATGGGCAGCTCCACGGAGATGCCGTTGGCGGCGTCGGCGGCGATGAGCGCGCGGTCGAGGCCGGTGAGGGGCAGGCCGGCGACCAGGGGGACGCGCACCCGGGTCCAGACGTCGGCCGGCCCGGGGTCCTCCGGCGACCCGGCGGTGTAGCGCCACTCGATGGCCTGCCCGTAACCCCAGTCAGGTAGGCCGAACAACACCTCGGGCGAGGAGTCGGGGACGGCGGGTGGCGGGGTGAGCTCGGTGACCACCGGCGGTGTGGGCCCGACGGCGAGCGACCACACGCGCGCGACGGCGACGGTGCGGCCCGCCACGGTCATCACCGCCTCGGTCAGGTCGATCCGCCGTCCGGGTCGTACGGGGGATACCTCGACGGCCAGCTCGCGACGGGGGATGGCGCCGAAGAAGTCGACGCTGATCCGCGCCGGGCGGGAGCCCGCACCGGTCGCCCGGGCGGCGTCGGCGGCCACGTGGGCCAGCAGCGCGGACGGCGGTCCGCCGTGCTGGGCGCTGTGGTCCCACGGGCTCTCGGTCGCCCGGGTGGGCGCGAACCGGTTCTCGCCCAGCGGCAGGTAGAAGGCCTCGAACTCCATGACGGGCAGTCTGGCCGAGGTGGTCAGCCGGCGACCGGGCGGACGTGCCGTCGACTGATCGGGTGGCACTGCGGCGAACCCTGCCCGGGCGGCCGGTCGTTGTCGGTGGTGCCTGCCATCGTCCGCCACTGCCGTCACGGGACGGCACGAATCAGGGGAGTGGCATGGGCGGATCGGTAGGTGTGCAGGCGGGGCGGGTGTGCCCGGAATGCGGCAAGGAGGACTCGGTCCCGGTCGTCTACGGGATGCCGGTCGGGGACGACTTCGAGCAGGCCGAGCGCGGCGTCGTGGCACTCGGCGGATGCGTGATGATGCCGGGGGAGACGGCGGACTTCGTCTGCCGTAGCTGCGGGCTGGAGTGGGGGAGCGCCTCCGACCCCACCGCGGACGAGGCCGAGTTGGCCGGGCTGCTGGACGTCGAGTACGTCGACCTCGTGTGCGCCCTGGGCACCGGCTGGCGGCGCGAGCCCATGTCGCGCGGCGAGGGCATGGCGCAGTGGTTCGTCAGCGGGGAGCCGGCGCAGCTCGCGGTCGGGGTCCTCGGCCCGTGGTTCGTCCTGGACCGGCCGCTCACCGGCTGGGGGCGGCGCCACCCCGACCCGCTGACCGGGGAGGAGCCGCGGTTCAGCCGCGACGACCTCCTCCACCAGCCGCATCTCGTCGCCGAGATGGCCGAGGCCATCGCGTCCGGCCGGCGCCGGTCGTTCCGCTGGTGCCGGACCTGCCGCCGGCCCACCGCGCCCGAGGCGTTCGTCGCCTCCAAGAGCTCGTGCGCGCAGTGCGTCGCCGCCTTCGGCGACGCGTACGAGTGACCCCGGCCGTTCTGCAGGGACCGGAGGGGACGCCTGCGGGTGCCCTGGGGCTGGTGGGGCGGGTGCGGACCGGTACGGCCCGAAACCCGCGGTTCCGTCGCCCCGCTGTGTCATGGTCCGCCGCGTCCGCACCCTTCGGTCGACGTCCGGCCGCGAGCGCGAAGGAGCCGTCGTGACCGTTGCCGTCGTCGACGTGGAGACCACCGGCCTGTCCCCGCGGACCGACCGGGTCGTGGAGATCGGCGTCGTCCTGCTCGACGACCGCGGCGAGGTCGAGGCCGAGTTCGAGACCCTGGTCAACCCGGGCCGGGACGTCGGCCCGACCGGGCTGCACGGCATCAGCGCCGGCGACGTCGTCGACGCGCCAGCCTTCGCCGACGTCGCACAGCACCTGCGCTCGCTGCTCGTCGGCCGGGTCCTCGTCGCCCACAACGCGCTGTTCGACCTGCGCTTCCTCGCCCGCGAGTTCGGCCGCGCCGGGCTGCCGACCGCCTTGTCGCCGTCGCTGTGCACCATGCGCCTGGCACCGCTGTTCTTCGGGTCCGGCACCCGGTCGCTCCAGGCGCTGTGCGGCTTCCTCGACATCCCGCTCGTGCACGGCCACGCCGCGCTGCACGACGCCCGCGCCACCGCGGAGCTCATGCTGGCCATGCTCGCCTCCGACCTCGGTGGCGGATCGCTGGCCGGTGCGGGTGTCCGGGTCGATTTCGCCGACGACGGCAGCTACCGCGGCTTCGAGGCCCTCGACGGCGGCTGGGCCGACCTGGTCGCCGCCGCGACCGCGTACGCGGACGGCAGCACGTGTCCGCCGTGCCGGACGCTGCCCCGCGACGCCGCGACCGCCGCCGTCCGCGAACGGGACGGCTATCTCGCCGGCCTCGTCGCCTCCCTGCCGGCGCTGGACGACGCGCCGCCCAGCATGGCGCCGTACCTGACCGTGCTGGACCAGGTGCTGGAGGACCGGCTGGTCAGCGTCACCGAGGCCGACCAGCTGGCTTCACTCGCCGGCGAGCTCGGCTGCGGGCCCGACCACGTGACGGCCGCGCACCGCATCTACCTGGAGGCGCTGGCCACCGCCGCGTACGCCGACGGTCTCGTCACCGAGGGTGAGCGCGCTGACCTCGAGCGCGTGGCGGCGCTGCTCGGCATGCGCAGCAAGGACGTCGACCTGGCGCTGTCGGTCGTCCGCAGCGGCGCGCAGGTCTCGCTGCCCCGGCGGGCCGAGGTGTTCTCGCCCGGTGACCGGATCGTCTTCACCGGAGCCATGAGCCGCACCCGCGACGAACTCGAGCAGGCCGCCCGGGACGCCGGCCTGCGGCCGATGTCGTCGGTGTCGAAGCAGACCGGCGTCCTCGTCTGCGCCGACCCGCACTCCCAGTCGGGCAAGGCCAGCAAGGCGCGGGCGCTCGGCGTCCGGGTGATCAGCGAGGCGGTGTTCTGGGAGGCGCTCTCGGTGACCGGGGCACGCACGTGACCGCCCGCCTGTTCCCCGACGACCCGCAGTTCGCCCACGCCTCCGAAGAGCTGTTCGTCCGGACGCTGCGCGACCAGCTGCCCGACGACGCGGCCGTCTTCTGCAACGTCCGGCTGAGCGGTCGCTCGCAGGACCGCGAGGCCGACGTCGTCGTCGCCTGGCCCGGCGTGGGCGTCGCCGTCGTCGAGGTCAAGGGCGGCAGCGTCTCCCTGCAGCGGGGGGAGTGGCGGCAGGGCGGGGACGGCACCGACCGGGTGATCCACCCGGTCGACCAGGCCGTCTCCTGCAAGTACCTGCTGTGCGACTACCTCGCCGAGCACCCGCGCTGGTCCGCCGGCCGGCCCCGGACGGCGCACCTCGTCGCGCTGCCGGCCACCACGCTGGCATCGGACTTCATGGCGCCCGGCCTCGCCCGCTGGATGGCGATCGACACGACCGACATCCCGCACGCCGCCGCCCGGATCAGGGCCGCGCTGGACAAGGTCCGCGACGAGCCCGACCCGCCGTCCGCCGAGGACGTCGAGGCGCTCGTCGACTGCCTGGCCGGCACCGCCATCCCGCAGCAGCACCTGCTCGCCCAGCTCGCCGAGCGCGAGGCCGCCTGCGACCTGCTCACCAGGGACCAGGCCAAGGTCCTCGACCTGCTGGCGTCGTTTCCCCGGGTGGAGATCCGGGGCGGCGCCGGCTCCGGGAAGACCTGGCTGGCCGTCGAGAAGGCCCGTCGCCTCGCCGCGGACGGTCAGCGGGTCGCGATCATGTGCTACTCGCGCGGCCTGGCCGAGTTCCTCAAGCGACGCGTCGAGACGCTGCCGAAGCGGCAACGGCCGGGCTACGTCGGCACCTTCCACAACCTCGGCATCGGCTGGGGCGTGGCTCCGGGCTCGGACGACGACAGCCGCTACTGGGAGGAGTTCCTGCCCGCGGCGATGGTGTCGCTCGCGGCGGAGCTCCCGGAGGGCGAACGGTTCGACGCGATCGTCATCGACGAGGGGCAGGACTTCGCCCAGAGCTGGTGGGACGCCGTGCTGGCGGCGCTTCGTGACCCCGACGCCGGCTCGCTGTACGTCTTCTCCGACGAGGGCCAGCGGATCTTCGCCAGGCAGGGACGGCCGACCGTCGACCTGATGCCCATCCCGCTCAATGAGAACCTGCGCAACACCAAGCAGATCGCCGGCACCTTCTCCAGCCTCGCGCCGGAGCAGATGCGGATCCGGGGCTCGTCCGGTGTGCCGGTGCGGTTCATCCAGTGCTCGTCGGAGGACGCCGTCGAGGCGGCCGACGACGTCGCCGACGCACTGCTGGGTGACGGGTGGCCGCCGGAGTCGGTGGCGCTGCTGACGACGCACCAGCGGCATCCCGTGCAGCGGGAGCGCCAGGAGGACGGTCAGGACGCCTACTGGGAGACGTTCTGGCAGGACGACGAGGTCTTCTACGGGCACGTGCTCGGCTTCAAGGGGCTGGAGCGGCCGGCCGTCGTGCTGGCCGTCAACGGCTTCCGGGACGAGGCGCGCGCGAAGGAGATGCTCTACGTCGCGCTGTCCCGTGCCCGCGACCTGCTCGTCGTGTGCGGGGATATGGACCTGATCCGGCGGGTCGGAGGGGAGGCGGTCGCACGACGACTGCTGGACTCGCTCGCGCAGACCCACTGAGAGGGATGACGTGGAGTTCATCCTCGACGGCGTCACCCACTCGCTCGACGCGGCGACGGTCCCGTCGGTGCTGCGCGACGTGGACCCAGAGCCGGTCCGCGAGCGCTGGATCGACATCGACGGTGTCCGCTGGCTTCCGAAGCAGGTCCTTGCGCTCGCCACCGGCCTGGACCGGGCCGATTTCACGTCCCACCGGGACTCGGGCTTCTCGAGCGCCTCGGCTTCCGCACCAGTCCGTGGGGTTGAGGCCGGCAGCCAGCCGGACCAGGGCGGACGGCGGCTCGTCTGCCTACCGAGCGAACCGGCGGCCAGGTGGACGTCGGCGTAACGGCCACCGCTCCCGACGACGCGGACATCGTCCTGGTCGGCTGCTCCGGGTCGAAGGCAGCCGGCCCGGCCCGCGCGGCTGAGCTCTTCACCGGTGCCGCGTTCCGGAAGGCGCGCGACCTCGCCGTCCGATCCGCGAAGCCCTGGTACGTGCTCAGCGCCAAGTTCGGCCTACTCCACGCCGACGAGCTGATCGCGCCCTACGACGTCTACCTGCCGAAGCAGTCGGCCCGGTACCGCGGCGCCTGGGCGGACTGGGTCGTGGCACAGCTCGGCGAACGGCACGTCTTCCACGGTCTGACCGTGGAGGCACATGCGGGGAGCGCCTACTGCGAGCCGCTCGTCCGTCCGCTCACGGAAGCTGGTGCCACGCTCACCCAGCCCCTTGCCGGACTGGGACTGGGTCGGCGGCTGGCGTGGTACGGCGGCTCGACAGGCGGCGCTGACGAGCCGGTGGGTGACGCTATCGAAGTTCCGGATGTGGCTCATCTGCTGGACCAGCGCAGCGCGGTACCCCCGAGCGAGTTCCTCGCTGCCGGGCGGTCGGCATCCGACCGGCCCGGGCTCTACACCTGGTGGGCCGACACACAGGGTGCCGATGACCTGTCCGCCGGACTTGGGCACCGCGTCGCGCCGGGGCTCGTCTACGCCGGACGGGTAGGCGGCATCCGACGCCAACGGCGTCAGCTCGACCAACACCCTCTGGGGCCGGGTGGCCACGAGGCACCTGGGCGGCAACCGCGAGTTCTCGACCTTCCGCCTGACGCTGGCCGCCTGCCTATCCCGGCTCCGCGAGCAGCCGATCGCGGAATCAGACCTCACGACGTGGATGCACACGCACCTGCGGGTGGCCGCGCTGGCGCTACCGCCGGAGCAGGTGACGGCCGGGGGGCTCTCCTGTTGCAGCTCAGCGGTGCGCCGTTGAACCTGCGCGACGTCCCGCGAACACCGTTGCGCACAACATTGAGCGCCCTTCGGTCGTCCGTCAGGGACCGCTGAATCCCGCCGTTCACATCGCCTGGTCATCTGAGCGGTCGGTCGACTGACCGACTCGAGAGCAAGCCGCGCGAAGGTAGACGAGCGGGCGCTGGAGCCTGGCAGGCTGACGTGTGCCACCGAGCCGACCGCCATCGGAGTGCACGTCGAACGAGTCAGCCCTCCGCGCCTCGTGCGCGGACAGCCGGCCAATGCCGTGCGAATGAGAACTCAGTCCCCGGGGACGACGACGGCGCGACCGCGGACCGTGCCCTCGTGCAGCTTCCGGTAGGCGTCCGGCGCCTGGTCGAGGCCGTACCGCTCGGCCTCCACGTGGATGGCCCCCGCGCGTGCCAGGTCGAGCACCTCTATCAGCTCCGACCGTGTGCCCTAGTAAGGCGTCCGCACCGAGGCCCCATCGGGGGTCGAGAAGGAGCCGGTGGACGGCAGCCCCTACCGATCCCGACAGTCCTTCCACCGCCGTCTAGCGTCCCCGACTTTCGGCGATCTCCAGGGGGCGGCGCGGCGGCACCGATAACCTGCTGAACGGCGGCAGTGCATGGTGCGGCATCGTCCCACCGGCCACGTGCTCGTGCCGACTTTTCCCGAGTAGTGATCGACGCGATCGGGAAGCCGATGGGAAGGCCGTCGATGCGGCACTTGGCTATGCCGCCGTCTCAGGAACACGGCGACCGATCGACGGTGGCGGCTGCGAGCAGACCGTTGGCTCCGTTCCTACTGTGACCCATGAGCCGGGTGCAGCGCGGGTTGTCGTCACCTGACAGAAGTCGGCGTTGTGTTCGGCTACTGCGCGCCGCCACGGTCGGTATCTCCTCGCCTAGGTTTCGGAACAAGACCACTTCCGAACAACGGGGGACAAAATGACGTACGCACCGGCGCCGGAACAGCTGCCGCAGCAGCCCCAGCAGCAGCCTCAGCAGCAGGCCAAGAAGCCGACCTACAAGCGGCTCTGGTTCATCATCCTGGCAGTCATCGTCGTGTTCGCCATCGCAGGCAGCCTCGGTGGTGGAGACGAAGCAGACACGGCTGGAGCTTCGGGAGCCGACACCGGCACCGACGCCGCCGCCCCGGCGGTCGGCGACGTTGCCGAAGTGCCAGTCGAAGCAGACTCGGGGAACCCCGGCATCGGCGAGCCGGCTGCGGACGGCAAGTTCAACTTCGTCGTGAACGGGGTGGACTGCAGCGCTACGGAGATCGGTAGCCAGTACGCGAACACGACCGCGCAGGGTCAGTTCTGCATCGTCGACGTCACCATTACCAACATCGGGAACGAGGCGCAGTCCTTCTTCGGTGACAACGCCAAGCTGTTCAACGCGGAGGGGCAGCAGTTCTCGGCTGACAGCGAGGCCGCCATCTACCTCGAAGACTCATCGTCCCTCTACGAGGAGATCAACCCGGGTAACACGTTGAGCAGCAAGGTTATCTTCGATGTCCCGGCCGGCACCACGCCGACCGCCATCGAGCTGCACGACTCGGCGTTCTCCGGTGGAGTGACCGTCGACCTGCAGTGAGCTAACCCAGCTGAACTCGGGCTCCCCGCCGGTCACGGTGGGGAGCCCGAGCACGTTGGGTGCCTTGCGGTCCTTGGATCCGGGGCGTCCCGAACTCGCACGGTGCGCCGAGGGCGTTGCTGACGGCTGGGCGGGCGAGCGCACCTGGGACGCGATTCCTGCGCGGCACCTGCATCACCCGATCAGTGCCACACCTTGGAAGACTTGCTCCCGGTGCCACACCACGTGCCGGGCCGCGGGCAGGGCGGTGCCACGGCGTGGTCGTAGCCGGTTCCCGTGCAGGTCATAGATGGCGCGCCCGTTCGCCGTCCGCGCCGAGAACCGTTGCGACACAACGACCGCCAAGTCCTCGTCCAGCCCGAGCATGCCTCGGTCGAACAGCTTGTGGTGCAGCGAGCAGAGGGCCAGCCCGTTATCCAGCTCGTCCGGGCCGCCAAGCTTGAACCAGCGGATGTGCGCCGCCTCGATGCCGACGACGGCACCGCCCGCCGCCCCGTCGAAGCCGCAGAAGGCGCACTGCCGGTCCCACGCCTCGATCACGGCCGCCGGCCATATCCGGCTGCGCTGCCGCTGCTCCTGCGTGCCGGCGTCGACCGCGATCCCACGGCGGTCGAGCAGGTCGGGATCGAGGCCGACGGCGACGAGCACGTCCGGGCCGATGGTGGCGGGGAAGTGGCTCTCGACGAGGCTCCGCGCCGCCTCATCGAGCAGTTCCGGCCGGTCCTTCAGCGCCGCCTCGAGCGACGCCTCCAGCCGACCGGTCACCCCCTGCCGGAGGGGGCCGACCGTGTCCATCGGGACGTCCTGGTCGAAGGTCCACACCTTGTCGGCGCGCAGCCGGGTGAACGGGTACGCCGCGCTCTGCGCGCGGCCGGTTCGCGAGGTCGGTCCGAAGTCCTCCAGCAGGTCGGCCAGCTGCTCCTCCGCCTCGGACCAGGGCAGGGTGCTCGTCCCGTTGGCGGCCAGCCGGCCCAGCGCGAGCAACACCAGCAGCGGCTTGTGCGGTGATCGCCGGCCGTCCTGCTGGTGCTGACGTAGCGACGCCAGCTGGTCGAGGAGCTGTCGTGCGGAAGGATCGTTCAGTGACACGTCCGCCACCCTGCCGCACGCCGGCTGCAAGTGGCGCACGGATACGCCGATCCGCTCGGCGCCAGGCTCGTCCGCCGAGCGACGGTGCGAGCATGAGGGCCATGCCTGCCGATCGGACCGAGCTCGTCGAGCGTTACCTGCGCGGGGAGACCGACGTCGTCGAGCCCCGGGACGCTGCCAGCGTGGTCCTCCTCCGCGACGGTGCGGCCGGCCTCGACGTCTACCTGCTCCGGCGCCGTCCCACGATGGCCTTCGCCGCCGGGATGCACGTCTACCCGGGCGGCTCGGTCGACCCCCGCGACCGCGAGGCCGCCGAGCACTGGGCCGGCCCACCGCCCGCCGAGTGGGCCGAGGCCTTCTCCTGCGACGCCGTGCTGGCGGTCGCGCTCGTCTCCGCGGCCGTCCGCGAGACGTTCGAGGAGTCCGGCGTCCTGCTCGCCGCACACCAGGACGGGACGCTGGTCACCGACACGACGGGGGAGGACTGGGAGCGCGACCGGCTGGCGCTCATCGAGGGCACGCTGGCCCTCAGCGACTTCCTGGAGCGACGGTCTCTCCTGCTGCGCGCCGACCTGCTCCGCCCCTGGGCGCACTGGGTCACGCCCGAGTGGCAGACCCGCCGGTTCGACACCCGGTTCTTCCTCGCCGCACTCCCGTCCGGTCAGCGCACCCGGGACGTCGGCGGCGAGGCCGACCGGGTGACCTGGCTGCCGGTCACCGAGGCGTACCGAGGGTTCCGCGACGCGTCGCTGACCATGATGAACGCCACCGCGTCCACCCTGCGCGACCTCACCGCCCATCCGGACGTGGCCTCCGCGATGGCGGGGTCACGCCGCATCCGGCCGATCCTGGGCCGCCCGGTGCTCATCGACGGCCGGCTGGACTACCTGTACGACGGGGACGACGGCCCGGCCCCTCTGGCTGAGCTGGTCGAGCCGTTCGCGGCGTCCGACGCCGACCCGGGCGGCGACACCTGATCCGACGACCGACGTGCCGGTCCAGCTTGGCCGGGACAGCCGTCCGCGGGACGAGCCGACTGTCGGCGTCCCCCCGGGATCGTCCAGGACGGCGGCGAGGCACCGAGCCAGGCCTTCACCCGGCTGGCTCCGTCCAGCGCGGAGCGGCGCCGGTCCTGGGGGTCTGTGGATCCGACGGTCGTGTCCACAGATCTCTCCGAGGGCTCTCGCTCCGGCAGACGCTGCGCCAGGGTCTGGGCATGTCCCGATCTCAGCGGTACCTCCGCCCTTGGTTGCTCGACATGGCGATGTCCGACACGCGGATTTCCGTCCCATCGCTCGCGGACGTCGGCGTCCCGTCATCGCTGCGTCCCGAGCTCCCCGCAGCCGGTCGGCTACGGCTGGGCGACGTCGACCTCGGTGCCGGCCGCCCTGTCGTCGCGCGGGACCTCGCCCCCGAGGCGGGACCCGTGCCCGCGCCGGCGCTCTGGCTGACCGACCGTGGAGGCCCCGACGAGGCGGCCACCTGGCGGCGACTGGTCGACCTCTTCGCCGAGACGGGCTTGTGGCCCCTGGTGCTGACGCCGCTCGGTGGTTACGCCCCCGACCGCCCCTGGGGCTCCGGAGAGCTCGAGCCGGTTCCCCAGGCGCATGTGGATGCGCTGCACCCGGAGGCGGTGCTGGCCGAGGGGTGGGCGGACAGCCTGGTTCCCATCGGGACCGATCCGTACGTCGAGCACCTGCGCCCGTTCGGCGCGGAGTTTCCCGGGCTGTCGGCGTCGCTGCGTCGTGCAGATCCTCCCGCTTCGGTGCCGGGGAGCGCGATCGACCTGGGGAGATGGGGGCGGATCGGCCTGGTGCCGTGTCGTCGTCCCTCCGACGCGATCGCCTCGATCGGCTGGCACGGGGCGATCAACAGCAGAACTGCGGCCCAGGTCTCCGCCGTCCTCCGTAGCTGGGAGGAGCGGTTCGGGATCGTTCTCGCGGGACTCGGGTTCGCCACGCTCACCCTGCTGGTGCCGTACCCGCCGGCGGACGAGTCGGAGGCGCTGCCGATCGCTGCGGAGCTGGCAGCGCTGTGCCCTGATGTGCTGTCGGAGGACGGCCCGGTGGACGGCTTCGGCTACGCATCGGGCGGCACGGTCGAGGGCCTGGCCCGGCTCCTCGTGGACCGCCCGGTCTGGAAGCTGTGGTGGGACTGAACCGGGGCGTCGATTGCCGGCCGGGCCGGCACCGAGTCCAGCGGCCGGTCTGCGGGGGGCCCCCAGGCCGCCGAGCGTCTCGGCGTCGAACCGGAGCAGGTCCGCCGGCTGATCCGTGCCGGACAACTGGCGGCCCGCAGGGTCGGTCGAACGCTCGTGCTCGACGAGGATGCCGTGGAGGGTCGGGCGCGTCTACCGATCACGGCAGGGCGCGCCCTGGCCCCGCGGACGGTGTGGGCCGCGCTGTGGCAGCTCTCCGGGGAGGACGTCGACTGGTTGCTGCCCGCTGACCGCTCCCGGCTGCTGACCCGGCTGCGGGGCTACGACGCCGAGCGGCTGGTCGCCGCCTCTCGCGATCGCGCCGATCGCCACGAACTGCGGGTGCTGCCCGCCTACCGGGACCGGCTCCTCGCCACCGCCGACGCCGTCCCCTCCGGCCTGACCGCGGCGGCTGCCGTCGGCGCCGACGTCGTCGCTGCCGAGGCCGCGGCCGAGGTGTACTGCACCGCAGGCACGCTGGACGCGCTGCGCCGCGAGCTGGGCCTGTCCGAGCGGGGGAACGCCAACCTGGTCGTGCGCGTGCCTCGGTACGAGCGGCTGGGGCTGACCGGCCGCGCCCACATGCCGGCCGCGGTCGTCGCCGTCGACCTCGCCGAGTCGCCCGACGTGCGCACCCGGCGAGCTGGCCTGGACCTGCTCGCCGCCGCGCTGGGCGACCTCACCCGGTGACCGGCGCCGGGGCAGCGGAGTTGCGGGTCGAGCTGCCGGCGCTGGCCGGCCCGTTGGACACCCTCTGGGACCTCGTCCTCGACCTCGCCGGGCAGCTGCCGCCGACCGGCTGGGTGCTCGTCGGCGGCCAGATGGTCATCCTGCACGGGCTGCTCGCCGGTCGGGTGGCCACGCGGGCCAGCCAGGACGTCGACGTCCTCGCCGACCTGCTCACAGACGAGGCCGGCCTGGTGCGCTGTGTGCGCGCGGTGCGAGATCTGGACCTCGAACCGCAGCCGGACGCCGCCGGCAAGGTCTACCGCTTCGTCCGGGCCAGGGACCAGGCCGGCGCCGACGTCCTGGCCCCGGATCAAGATCACACGCCCCCGCGGCGGCGGCTGCGCACGGTCGGTGGGGACACGATCCGCATCGAGGGCGGCACCCAGGCCCTGCAGCGGGCGCTGGCGGCTGTTGCTGGGTTGAGGGTCGTTCATGGGCTGGCAGCGCAGGCGCCGGGGCGGTGGAGAGCGGACGACACGACCGCGATCAGGGTCCAGTGGCCGCCGCCCCTCAGGAGAAGCCGTGATCCAGCTCGATGCCGGGCAGTCGCTGTCCCGCGCCGCCCGCACCGCCGGATCCGGGGCCGGCAGCTACCCCCGGCGTCACAGTTCTCCCGCCGGCAACACGCGACCTGGGGTTTCCCCGGAAGTGCTGGGAGAGGCCTGCCGACGTCCTTACGCTGGGAGCAATCCACGGAAGGACGGGTTGTGAGTAAGCACCTGCTCGACGAGACCGCTGAGTTCACGATGCCCCGGATCGGGCGGCACGCCGCTCCCGAGACGGGCGAGCTGGAGGTCACCCAGCGGTTCGACCCGGGGTTCCAGCAGCGGCGTGCGATGCCCAGCCCCCAGCAGGGCAGGGTCGCAGAAGTCCGCTGAGCCCTGAGTCGTCCCCACAGCGCCGGCTACTCCTGCCCGGTCGGCCGGGCCCCACGGATCCGGGCTCCGGCGCCCCACCGGCAGGCGGTCGGCGCGGCGTCGGGGCGAAGGTCGCCGGTGTCGATGGCCAGCACCTCCTCCCACGCCGGGCCGACGCCGAACCGGACGACGTCGTCGAGATCGCCGGTGAGGACGACCTCCTGCGTCGCGGAGAGCTCGTTCAGCATCGGGACGGCGGCGTCGTCGCCCGCATAGCGGGCGGCCACGGTGACCTCCACCCGGTCGCCGGGCGCGGTGGCGTGCAGGCGGTGCTCCTTGCCGAACTTCCCGGCCTCCGACACATCGAGCACGTCGCCGTCCGTGGCCCGCACCTCGACCTGGCACACCACGCCCTCGGGAACTCCCATCCCGCGGCCGGGGCCGTGCAGGACGCGCAGTGTCCCGCCGACCCCGCTGTCGGCGAACCGCCGGTCGTCGCCGTCGGTGTAGTCGTACGGGTACTTCCCGGGCTTCCGTCGCCGTCCCATCACCAAGCCTCCTCCGCCGGTCCGCCGTCGTTCGGATGTCCCACCCTGGCAGGCTGCCGGGGCATGGGACCCGACGTCGTCGACCTGCTCCGGGCGATCTCTCGCCATGCCGAGCTTCGCCAGGCGGTCCACGACGCCGACCTGCACGCGGCCCCGCCCGCGCCGGAGCCCGACGTCGTCGAGCCGTACCGCTGGTTCCTCGCCCGGATCGGCGACGGTGTGACGCTCACCGGCGCGGGCCACCTGCCGCCGGCGCTGGTCGCCGAGACGATGCACGCCCTCGGCTGGGACGCCGACTGGCTCGGAGCCGGCAACCGGGAGAGCCTGACCGTCCCCGTTGCCGAACTGCGCGAGAGCGCCCGCCGGCTCGGGCTCGTCCGGGTGTACCGCAACGAGCTGCGACCGACGACCGTGGGCCGGCGGCTCGTCGACGACCCGGCCGGCCTCTGGCAGCACATCGCCGCCCAGCTGCCCACCGGGCGCAACGGCAGCGACCGCACCGCGGGGTTGCTCTGGCTGCTGGGCGTCGCCGCCGGGCGCGCGCATCCCGAGGACGCGGTGGCCGCCGGCATGACCGTGCTCGGCTGGGTCTCCGGCGGGACCGGCCGGCCGCTCGATCGACACACCGCGTTCCTGGCGGTGCGCGACACGACCTGGACCGTCTTCGAACGGCTCGGCCTGCTCGGCAAGCGATATCGCGACGAGCCGCCGACCCCGTCGGCGGTCGCGCTGGCGCGCGCCGCGCTGCTGCACGACCAGCCGCCCGTGGCCGGCAGGCGGGTGCCGGCGGTGGAGCTGACCGTCACCCTCCGAAACGTCGAGCCGCCGATCTGGCGCCGATGCGTCGTCCCTGAACAGGTGACGCTGCGGGACCTGCACGGTCTGCTGCAGGCCGCCATGGGCTGGCGCGACGCGCACCTGTGGATGGTCGAGCTCGACGGCGTGCAGTACGGCGACGTCGAGGACATGGACGACCTGGGCGACCCTGGGGCGGTGCGCGTCGGCTCCCTCCCGGACGGCACCGTCTTCCGCTACGACTACGACCTCGGCGACGGCTGGGAGCACGACGTCCGCGTCGAGAGCCATCGGGCGGCTGAGGCGCCGACCTGCCTGGACGGCGCCCACGCCTGCCCGCCCGAGGACTGCGGCGGGCCGCCCGGTTACGCCCGCCTCCGGGAGGTCCTCGCCGACCCGGGTCATCCCGAGCACCCCGACCTCACCGGCTGGCTCGGTGGCCCGTTCGACCCCAAGGCCTTCGACGCCGCCGGGACCAGTCAGCGGATGCGACAGCGCCGGAGGACGCGCTGACGTGGCACGCGCCGCTGCCACCCTGAGCCGCATGCCACCCGTCCACAGCTCCGGCGTCCTGCTGTTCCGCCGTCCCGGCGGCCGGGTCGAGGTGCTCCTCGGGCACATGGGCGGCCCGTTCTGGGCGACGAAGGACGACGGCGCCTGGTCGATCGCCAAGGGGAGCACGACCCGGGTGAGGACGCCGAAGCCGCCGCCCGCCGCGAGTTCGCCGAGGAGCTCGGCCTGCCGGTCCCCGCGGCGGACCTGCACCCGCTCGGCGAGCTGAAGGGTCGCAAGGTGCTCGCCGTCTGGGCAGGGGAGGGCGACCTCGACGTCACCGCCGTCCGCAGCAACACCTTCGAGCTGGAGTGGCCGCCGCGCTCGGGACGCCTGCAGGCGTTCCCCGAGATCGACCGCGCCGCCTGGTTCGACCTTCCCACCGCCCGCACGAAGATCGTTCCGGGCCAGGTGCCCTTCCTCGATCGGCTGGCCACCCACCTCGCCGGTTGAGCCGGCCACCCCGAGAGGAGCTGCAGATGCATCCCGTCCTCGCCCGCTACCTCGACGAGCGGCCATGGTCGCAGGGGCGCACGCGTCGCATGGTGGCCGGGCTGCACATCCTGCAGGAGCTCGCCCGGACGGGTGTCCGGCCGGTGACCTACAAGGAGTTCGCGGAACAGTTGCAGCCGGGGCTGGCGCCGCTCGCGGCGGGCCGGGTGCTGGCCGACATCGGCGAGTTCTGCACCGACGCCGGCTGGCCGAACGTCACCTGCTTCGTCGTCTCCGCCGCCACGGGCGAGTGCTCGCCCGGCTGCCGGCAGATCGGCGACGAGGGCCCGGTCGTCGCCCGGGAGCGGGCCCGGCTCGCGTACGGGGTGCACGGCGGCGGGCCATTGGTCGACCCGGCCACGGTGGACGCGACCGGGCGGTGATCGCCGACCTCGCCATGCGGTCGCCGACCTCACCCTGCAGCGCGGGGTCGGCGACCGCCCGGTGAGTCCGGTGGCCCCTGGGTAGGTCGTGCCACGGCCGGATCCTGCCGTCGTCCCTCCCGGGTGGCGTCCCGCCAGGCCGGTGCGCCGTGCCAGGCTGAGCTCGTGGTCGACGACCTGCTGGTGGCACGCAATCCCGACCCCGGGTCGGCGCTGCCCTATCTGGTGCGCATCCCGCTCGGTCCGGCCGGGGTCGTGGTGAAGGCGAAGGAGCCGTGGCCCGGGCGAGCAAGGTCTACTGCCACCGGGCGGACGAGTGGCCGGCGGACGCCGAGATCGTCGAGCGGCACGCGGTCCGGTCGTGCTCGCGCCGCGGTCCCGCGATCGACCTGGTGCTGGCGCGGGCCCGGGAGAACCGCTCACAACTGGTCGTCACCAGGGCCCGCGGCCGCGAGATGATCTTTTGGCAGTCGCCCCGGACGACGAAGCAGGCCCGGCCCGGGGTGCACCTGCCCACCGCCCGCGCACACGGGCAGGTGCTCGACATCCTGGTCGACAGCGGTGAGAAGTACCCCTACGCGTTCGGTGCCCAGCAGGCCACCACCCGGCGGCGGCGGCTGGCCGCCGGCGACTACGCCGTCGAACGCGACGGCGCCGTCGTCGCCGCCGTCGAGCGCAAGACCCTGGAGGACCTCGCCGGCAGCCTGCTGTCCGGGAAGCTGACCTATGCCCTCGCTGACCTCACGGCGCTGCCCCGCGCCGCCGTGGTGGTCGAGGACCGCTACAGCCGGCTGTTCAAGCTCCCGCACACCCCGGGCGCCCGCGTCGCCGAGGCGTTGGCCGAGGCTCAAGCACGCTTTCCCTCGGTGCCGATCGTCTTCTGCGAAACCAGGCCGCTGGCGCAGGAATGGGTCTACCGCTGGCTCGGCGCCTGTCTCGCCGAGCTCGGGGCGGCACGGTCGACCGCGGACCTGGAGGACTCCTTCACACCCGGTAACCCGGTGCCGGAGGCGCCACGGACGTCGGCCCAGATCCGGGCCTGGGCTCGAGCGCAGGGCATCGAGGTCAGCGACCGCGGGCGCATCCCGGCCGACGTCCTCCGCCAACTACAGGGGTAGCTCCAGGCCGCCATGGCCGCGACGCTGCGGCCCGAGCTCAGCGGGGCGCCGTGCTGAGCGGCTGCCGCGGTTCACCGCTTGGCACCGGCCGGTCAGGGGAAGCCGGCGTGCGGGACGGCGACCTCCGTCGTCACCAGCACCGCCTCGCGCACCGGTGCGCGGGTGTGCTCGTAGAAGTCCGGGGCGCAGCACATCAGCAGCTGGCGGCCGTCGTCCCCACCGAGCGCGCAGGCGAAGACCCCCATCCCGTCCGGGGCCGGGATCTCCTCGGCGATCGCGCCACCGGCTGCGACCCGGAGGACGCGGGAGTTCAGCCCGTCGGCGAGCCAGACGTGGCCCTCGGCGTCCATCGTGCAGCCGTCGGGTGCGACCACGACCTGCCCGATGAGCTCCTCGACCGAGTTCCCCACCGGCTCCGCCCCGAACGACGCCCACACCCGCCGGCCCGACAGCGAGCCGTCCGCGGCGATGTCGAAGGCGGTGAACCGGTTGCCCCAGGTCTCGCCGACGATCAGCGTTCCGCCGTCCGGGGTGATCACCGAGCCGTTCGGGAACCGCAGGTCCTCGGCCACCACGGTCACGGTGCCGTCGGGGTCGACCCGCTTCACCGACGCGGACGCCGGCGCACCGCCGCCCATGAGGTCGAAGCCGAAGTCGCCGACGAACGCCCGGCCGGACGCGTCGACCACCATGTCGTTGAGGTGCCCGCCGCAGACGTCGGAGAGGTCGGCGTGCGTCGACACCCGGCCGTCGGTCACGCGCAGCAGCCGGTGGTCCTTCATCGACACGACCAGCAGCGAGCCGCCGGGCAGCCAGCCCAGCCCGGACGGCTGGTTCTCCACCTCGACGACGACGGTCTCGCCGCCCTCGGGTGCCACCCGGCTGACCGTGTGGCGGTAGAAGTCCGACGCCCACCAGGCGCCGCCGTGCCACCGCGGCCCCTCGAAGTACGAACCGCCCTCCAGCACCGTCCGGAACGCTCGCTCTGCCATGCCTCCGGACGCTACGACGTCCCGGCGGTCAACACGACCGGAGCAACCGTGGACGGCCTCCTGACCTGTGGATTCGTGTCGCGGCCTGTCACTGGCCAGGAGTAGCATTCGTACATCAGTTCGAGCGGCGAGGAGGTGTCGTGAGCGAGCTGCAGTCGGCCCTCGACGCCCTGGCCGCGGACGACGTCCGGAGTCTGCCGCCGCGCCAGCAGCTGGACGAGATCACCGAGCTGCTCGAGGCGCGCAACCGCATCGACGCGCAGCTCGCCCGCCGGGTCCGGGCCGCGGAACTGCAGCAGGCGCCCGAGGACGACGGCATGAGGTCGATGCAGTCGTGGCTGCGCGGTCGCGGCCGGTTGAGTGCTGCGGCCGCCGGTCAGCTCGTCCGCAACGGCCGGGCGCTGGACCACCTGCCGGCACTCGCCGCCGCCTTCGCCGAGGGTGCCGTGACGGCCGAGCAGGTCGCCGTCGTCGCGCCGGTCGTGAAGGAGGACCGGCGGACGGCGGCGCTCGCGCTGGGTGTCGACCTCGCGGATCTGGATGAGGTGTTCACCGCGGTCGCCGCCTCCCGCGACATCCGGCAGCTGGGCCGGGTGGTGCAGCACTACCTCGCCCGGCTCGACCCCGACGGGCCCGAGCCGGATCCCACCGAGGAGCGGGGGCTGACCCTCTCGACATTCTCGGACGGCACGGTGGTCATTCGCGGCCAGCTCGACGCCGTCGGCGGGGAGAAGCTGCAGGCGGCGCTGGAGGCGGTCGTCCAGGCCGACCGTCCGAAGGGTGACCTGCGCACCCGCGCCCAGCAGCTCGCCGACGCGCTGGTCCAGCTCGCCGACAACCAGCTCGCCTCCGGCCACCTGCCGTTCCTGCGCACGGTCAAGCCGACCGTCGTCGTCACCATCACCTCCACCGACCTGTTCGACCCGGCTCCCGGCCCGGCCAGCGCCACCACCGCGTTCGGGAGCCTGCTGTCGGCCGCCAAGGTCCGCCAGCTGGCCTGCGACGGCAGTGTTGTCCCGGTCCTGGTCGACGGCGACGGCCTCCCGCTGGACATGGGACGCACCAAGCGGGTCTATCCGCCGCACCTCCGCCGGGCCGTCGAGCTCCGCGACGACACCTGCGTCTTCGCCGGCTGCGGTGCGCCGAAGTACTGGTGCGAGGTGCACCACCTGATCCACTGGCTCTTCGGCGGTGAGACGTCGCTGGAGAACGGCGCCCTGCTGTGCGAACGGCACCACACCAACGTCCATCACGGGTTCCGGATCGAGCGAGATAGCCAGGGCCGATGGCACACCTATCGGCCCGACGGCACCGAGATCCTGATCGGCACAGCGCTCGCCTCCTGAGCCGTGCCGTACCCGGTCGCGGGGTCCAGCGGGTGGTCACGAGCGGGTGAGCGGCCGTCGCGCGTATGGGTGACGGGGCGAGCCCGTTTCTCACCCCTCCGAGGGGGATATCAGCACTTTCCGTAACCAACGGCCCGCATGGACGGTGCGCGCTCCTAGCCTTTGGTCGCTCACCGTCACCGGAGTTCCGCCCAGGCAGGCTTCGATCAGTCGCACGACGGTGGCGTTCCACGGGGGGATCTGCGACGCGGCGTGAGCCGTTGCGTCTGCACCCCACGGAAGACCGGCGGGGGTGCGGCCCGCCACGGGGGGGACACGCTGTGGCTGCACGGACGTCGAAGGACGAACGGTTCGACCCGTCGTACCGCTCGCTGCCCGTCTACTGGCCCGTCCGCTGGCGGCTCGTGTGGAGCGCCCGCAGCGACCGGCGCGCGGGCCTGCCCATCGGCCTGAACGCCGACACGACCACGGTGCTGCGCGACCTCGTCGCCCGCCGGGACGACGCCTGCGAGCACGAGCGCACCCGGTACTACGCCGACATCCGGGCCATCGACGTGCGCCTGGCCGAGATCGATAGCCAGCTCACCGCCCTGCAGCGCGACCTGGCCGTCCGTACCGAGCAGGCCATCCGCGCCGCCGTCCGGCCGACCGAACAGGAGCTGAACCGCCGCAAGCAGGGGGAGGGGGACGTCCCCGCCGAGCTGGTCCGCCAGCGGCGCGCCACCGAGCACCGGCGGACCGTCGAGGCGGCCAAGAGCGAGCAGCTCGAGGCCCAGCTCCGGCTCGACGCCACCCTCGCCGAGGAGGCGCAGCTGGAGGTCCGCCGGCAGAACCGGGCCGATGTCGCCCGCTCCCGCGTGCTCCGCCTCGTCGAGTACGCCGACCGGCTTGCCGCCGTCTACCGGCGCGCCCTCATCCGCCGCCACCCGCAGCGTGAAGCCCTCGTCACGAGCTGGATTAGTACGCTCGCCGCGCCACCGGCCTGGGTGCTCACCGACGACCTCACGCCGAGCAGGTGACGGCGGGCGGTCTCACCGCCGCCGGGACCGGATCGCCTGCGACGGACGTCGTGGGTCACAGGTAGCCACCGACCTCCTGCGCGAAGGCGTGCGCCGGGTGCGTGCGCTCCTCGCGGATCGCGTACAGCTCCGCCAGCGTCATCGGCCGCTCGGGGGCATCGGTCGACCCGCCCAGCCACGCCTGCGCCTCGGCCGGCGAGAGGCGCTCGAACTCCACCTGGCTCAGGCAGCGGCCCGGCCGGGTGACAGCCGGGTGCAACCGGCCGACGTCCTCGTTCGTCGTGAGCAGCACCAGCACCTGGAGGCCGTGCCCGAGGATGCCGTCGCACAGGTTGAGCAGCCGGCCGAGCGATGCGCCGGCACGTGCCTTGGCGTCGGACCGCAGGTAGTCGTCGCAGTCCTCGGCGACGACCAGGCGCCAGCGCCCGTCGTCGTCCTCGTCCTCGTCGATCCCGGCCACCTGCAGCAGGTACTGCGGCTCGGCGAACAGCCGCTCCGGGTCCATCACGTAGTGCGGCCGGCACCAGTCCGCCCACTCGCGGCTGAGCGCACGCACCGCCGTGGTCTTGCCCGTACCGGGCTCCCCGTGCCAGAGCACCAGCCGCCCGACCCGGCCGGACATGTCCCGTGCCGCCATGAGCGGGACCAGCGACTGCCTCGTCCGCCCCGCGTAGTTCGCCGCGGCGTCGGCCCACGCCGGTGCGGTGACGTGGCGGGAGGACTCCGAGCCGCCTCCCTGCGCGTAGGACCAGAAGGCCATCTGCACCTCACCCTCGGGTGCCGTCGCCACCAGCTCCGCCCCCGCGACGACGTGCGCCACCAGCTCCTCGACGGCGGACACGTTCGCACCCACCACCTCGACCGTCGTCATCCGGTGCTGCACCTCCACCTTCGCCAGCAGGCCCGGGAGCGCCACCACGACGGCGCGGCTGCTCCCGTCCTTGCGGTCGAGACGGACGACCGCTTCCTCGGGCAGCAGGTCGAGCGGATCACCGGCGGCACCGGTCACCTCGCCGGTCCGCTGGTAGGGCATGCCGCCGTCCCACTGGGCCTGCAGCAGCATGCCGCCGGCGAGGTCGAAGCGGTCGAGCCACAGACCGGGCTGCAGGAAGCGGTGCGGAGGAGGGAGCGCGGGGTCGTCGGTCACGGGACTCCAGGCGTTCGAGGGGTGCGCCGGACGGTAACCCGCAGGTACGTCGGAACGGGGACGCGAGTGCCTGCGGGCCGTGCGAGCATCGCCGGGTGCCTCGCCTGCTGATCGCCAACCGCGGTGAGATCGCCGTCCGCATCGCCCGGGCCGCGGCCGCCGAGGGCATCACCTCGGTCGCCGTCACCGCCGCCGACGAGCCGGACGCGCCGCACCTCGCCGCCGCCGACGAGGCCTACGTGCTCGCCGGCAGCGGTCCGGCCGCCTACCTCGATGCCGCCGACGTCGTGCGGGCGGCGCTCGCCACCGGCTGCGACCTCGTCCACCCCGGCTACGGCTTCCTCTCCGAGACCACGGACCTGCCGGAGGCCTGCGCGGACGCCGAGCTGACCGTGGTCGGCCCGCGGCAGGACACCCTCGCCGTCCTGGGCGACAAGGCAGCGGCCCGGGACGCCGCCGTCGCCGCCGGTGTCCCCGTGCCGCGGGGTGGCGACGGCGACCCGGCAACCGTCGCCGGCCTCCTCGAGCGCACCGGCGCCGTCATGCTCAAGGCCCGGTTCGGCGGCGGCGGCCGGGCCACCCGCATCCTCCGCCGGGGCGACGACGTGGCGGCTGCCGTGGCCGAGGTGTCCGACGAGGCCCGCGTCGCCTTCGGCACCGGGGCACTGCTGGCCGAGGAGCTGGTCGAGAGCGCCCGGCACATCGAGGTCCAGGTGCTCGGGGACGCGCACGAGCACGTCGTCGTCCTCGGCGACCGCGACTGCTCGCTGCAGCGCCGGCGGCAGAAGGTCGTCGAGATCGCCCCGGCGCCCGACCTCCCCGACGACGTCCGGAAGCAGCTGCACCGGTCCGCGGCGGCACTGGCTGCCCAGGTCGGTCTGCGCGGCCTCGCCACGGTGGAGTTCCTGGTCCGGCCCGGGTCCTACGTGTTCCTCGAGTGCAACCCGCGGCTGCAGGTGGAGCACACCGTCACCGAGGAGACCCTGGGCCTGGACCTGGTCCGGCTGCAGCTCCGGGTCGCCACCGGCGCCACGCTTCCCATCCTCGGCCTCGCCGACGGCGCGCCCCGGCCGGTCGGCTGGGCGGTGCAGGCGCGGGTGAACGCGGAGACGCTCAGCGCCGACGGCGCCGTCGTCCCCTCCGCCGGGACGATCACCGGGCTCGTGCTCCCCGGCGGTCCGGGCGTGCGGGTCGACACCGCTGCCCGCCCCGGCACCGAGCAGAGCCCGCGCTTCGACCCGCTGCTGGCCAAGGTGGTCGTGCACGAGCGGCACGGGAGCCTCGCCGACGCGCTGCGCCACCTCGACCGTGCGCTGGCCGAGACCCGCGTCGACGGCGTCGCCACCAACACCGCCTTCCTCCGCGCGCTGCTGACCCACCCCCACGTCGCGGGCGCGACCACCACGTTCGTCGACGACCACCTCGCCGACCTGGCCGGGGACACCGTCGAGGTCGAGCAGGGCGAGGGGCTGCGCGCCCCCGTGCCGGGCACCGTCGTCGCCGTCGAGGCCGGGCCCGGGAGCGCCGTCGAGCCCGGGGGAGCGGTGGTCGTCCTCGAGGCGATGAAGATGGAGCACGTCGTCGCGCTCCCGTCCGGCGGCACCGTGCGCAGCGTCGCGGTGCGGGTCGGCGACACCGTCCGGCAGGGCCAGCTGCTCGCCGACGTCGAGCACTTCCAGCCCGGGGAGCAGGAGGCGGCGCGGGAGCTCGACCTCGATGCCGACCGTCCGGACCTGGCGGAGGTGCGCCGCCGGCACGAGACGGGGCTGGACGAGCACCGCGCCGAGGCCGTCGCCAGGCGGCACGCGCAGGGCCGGCGGACCGCGCGGGAGATTCTGGCCGACCTCGTCGACGAGGGCAGCTTCCTGGAGTACGGGCCGCTCGTCTTCGCTGCCCAGGAACGTCGCCGGAGCAAGGAAGAACTGCAGGAGCGCACCCCGGCCGACGGGGTGGTGGGCGGGCTCGCGGACGTCAACGGCGACCTGGTCGGGCGGGAGCGGAGCGCGGCGGTCGTCGTCTCCTACGACTACACCGTGCTCGCCGGCACCCAGGGGATGCGCGGCCACCTGAAGAAGGACCGGCTGTTCGAGCTCGCCGAGCAGCGGCGGCTGCCCGTCGTCCTGTTCGCCGAGGGTGGGGGAGGACGGCCCGGCGACGTCGACTCCACGCACGTCTCCGCGCTGGACACCATGGCGTTCACCCTGTTCGGGAAGCTGTCGGGTCTCGTGCCCACCGTCGGCATCGCCAGCGGCCGCTGCTTCGCCGGCAACGCCGCGCTGCTCGGCACCTGCGACGTCGTCATCGCCACCGAGGACGCCACCATCGGCATGGGCGGCCCGGCGATGATCGAGGGCGGCGGGCTGGGCGTCGTGGACCCCGACGACATCGGCCCGATCGACGTCCAGCACGCCAACGGGGTGGTCGACATCCGGGTCGCCGACGACGCCGCCGCCGTCGCCGCGGCCCGGCAGTACCTCTCCTACTTCCAGGGGCCGGTGCAGGACTGGACCGCGCCCGACCAGCGGGCGCTGCGCCACCTGGTGCCGGAGAACCGCAAGCGGGTCTACGACATGCGGGCGGTGCTGCGGGCACTGGCCGACGAGGACTCGGTGCTCGAGCTCCGCGACGGCTGGGGGCACGGCATGATCACCGCCCTGGCCCGGGTCGAAGGAGCACCGGTCGGCGTGCTCGCCAACGTGCCCACCCACCTCGGCGGGGCCATCGACGCCGACGCCGCCGACAAGGCCGCCCGCTTCCTGCAGCTGTGCGACGCGCACGGGCTGCCGGTCGTCTCGCTCTGCGACACCCCCGGCTTCATGGTCGGCCCGGAGTCGGAGAAGACCGCCACCGTCCGGCACTTCTCCCGGCTGTTCGTCATCGGCGCGAACCTGTCGGTGCCGATCGGGACCGTCGTGGTGCGGAAGGCCTACGGCCTCGGCGCCCAGGCCATGGCCGGCGGCAGCCTGAAGGTGCCGCGGTTCACCGTCGGATGGCCGACCAGCGAGTTCGGCCCCATGGGTCTGGAGGGTGCGGTCCGGCTGGGGATGCGCCGGGAGCTGGCGGCGATCGAGGACGACGCCGAGCGCGCCGCCTTCTACGACGCCGCGGTCGCCGCCGCCTACGAGAACGGCCGCGGGCTCAACGTCGCCGCCCACTGGGAGATCGACGACGTCATCGACCCCGCCGACACCCGCCGCTGGATCGCCACGCTCACCCGCGAGGTCGCCGCCACGCCCCGGCCGGCGGGGCGGGTGCGACCGCACGTCGACACCTGGTGACCCAACGGCCCGGACGTCAGGCGGTGCCCTCCGCCGCGATCAGCTCGGCGACCTCCTCCGGGCGGCTGGTGCAGTGGCCGTCCGACTCCGGCTGGTCGGACGCGAGCCCCTCGATGCCGGCGTCCTCGACCGGCTGGAACCCGAGCCGGTCGAGGTGGCGGGGCACCCGGGCCTGGGCGTTGAGCACGTGCGAGCGGGACAGCCAGCCGAGGCCGTCGTCCACCTGGAAGTCCAGGCCGCCGCCGGGCGCGCGGCGGACGTGCCCGGGGGAGGGGAGCAGGCCGACCAGTTGCACGGCCTGCGCGGCGGACAGCTCCTGCGGCGGGGAGTCGAAGTAGTACCAGCCGGCCGCGCAGACCCCGTAGATCGTCGGGCCGAACTGGGCGTAGTTGACGTAGAGCTCGAGCATCCGTCGGTCGTCCACGAGGGCGGCGAGCTCGACGGCCAGCCCGGCCTCGACCGCCTTGCGCCAGGCGCTGAGCTCCTGGTTGAGGAACAGGTTCTTGGCCATCTGCTGCGGGATCGTCGAGCCGGAGGGGTCCTCGTCACCGGACAGGTGGGCCTGCGCGCGGCTCCACAACGCATCCCACTCGAAGGCGCCGGAGCGGTAGGGGAGCGCGGCATCCTCGTGCGCGAGAACCGCGGCCAGGAAGTTGCGGGAGACGTGCTCGACCGGCACCGACTCCTGGACGACGTCGCCAGGATTGGCCAGCATGAAGGCCGTCGTCGGCGGGTCCACCCAGCGCAGCGAGAGCACCACCAGCGCCTGGACGACGGCGACCGCGGCCAGCACCCGGATGACGCGGCGGGGCAGGCGACGGCGGGGCCTCCTCCCGATGCGGTCGAACCGCCCGCGCCGGTCGCGGCGGAGCCGTTCCGGTCGGGCCGGCGCGGCCGGACGCTGGGGCGGGGCCGGCGGGAAGGAGCGTCCGGGCGCCGCCGGGGGCCACGGGGGACGGGGCCGGTCGTCCACGTCCGGCGGGGTGGCGTACCAGTCGTTCCCGGCGGGTGGCGGCCGGTCGAACCGGGGACGTCGGGGCGGCTCGTCGTACGGCTGCTGCTGCGGCCGGGTGTCGGCGGGCCGGCGGCGCAGCCGGCGGGTCGTGCGGGGATCCGGCTCGAAGGAGGCCATGAGGCGGGTGCTCCCGTGGTCGGCGTCGAGACGTCATCGTACGGCGGCGTCCCGCGGTCGCCGCTGACGTCGTTTCGACGTGCGTGCGCTGGGCACGGGCCCTGGATGGGTCGACGAGGAGCGGGCCGGTGACCGTGCGCGCCGTGCTGGAACGGGCCGTCCAGGCCGTCGAACGATGGCAACTGCTCGACGCGCCCGGCTACCAGGTCGAGCACGCGCTCTCGCTGACCTTCCTCCTCGCCGGGAGGCAGGCCCGGCGACTGCAGGACGTCCTGCACGGGGTCTGGCTCGGCCACCCGCTGCACCCGGCCCTGGTCACCGTGCCGATCGGCGCCTGGAGCGCCGCCCTGGTGCTCGACGGCCTCGACGCCACCGGCCGCGGTGGTCCGGGCGCCGGCCACGCCGCCCGCACCGTCGTGCAGCTCGGCGTCGGCGGAGCGGTGGCGTCGGCCGCCACCGGGTTGACCGACTGGCAGTACGCCCACGACGAGGGCCGGCGGGTCGGGCTCGTGCACGGCGCCCTGAACAGCACCGCCCTGGGGCTCTACACCTGGTCGCTCACCGACCGCGCCCGTGGCCGCGCAGCCCGCGCCCGCGCCAGCGCCGCCGCCGGCTACGCCCTCACTCTGACCAGCGCCTACCTCGGCGGCGTCCTCGCCTACCGCTACCGGCTCGGCACCGACCACGCCGACCGGAGCAACGAACCGCGCCGCTTCGTGCCGGTGATCGAGGAGTCCGAGCTGACCGAGGGGACGCCGGTCGCCGTGAGCGCCGACGGCGTGCCGGTCGTGCTGGTCGCGACCGACGGCGGGGTGCGCGCGGTCGGCGGCAGCTGCCCCCACCAGGGCGGGCCGCTGGGGGAGGGCTGGCTGCACCGGCAGGAGCTGGTCTGCCCCTGGCACGGCTCGCGCTTCGACCTCGAGACCGGGGAGCCGGCGCAGGGGCCGGCCACGGCGCCGCTGCCGTGCTACGACACGCGCATCCGCGACGGCGCGGTCGAGGTGCGGCGACGGGCCCGCTGGCGCAGCCCCACAGCGATCACCACGGTCGAGGAGGCATCCCGGTGAAGGCCGACGAGGTGCTGATCGCGCACCACGACGTGCTGCGCGGGCTGCTCCGCGATTTGGTGGAGACCACCGAGGCGCAGGCCGATCGGCGGGAGGAACTCCGGGACCGGTTCCTGCGGGAGATCGAGATCCACGCCCAGATCGAGGATGAGCTGTTCTACCCCGCCGTGCCGGACGTCTCCCCGCTGCTGGCCCTCGCCCACGCCGAGCACCGGCAGATCGACGACCAGGTCGCCACGGTCATGCGCATGGACGTCACCGACCCCGAGTTCCGCACCGAGGTCCGCATGCTCGAGCAGACGGTGCGCCACCACACGATGGAGGAGGAGCAGCGGATGTTCCCCCAGTCGCACGCACTGGGGGAGGAGCGGCTGGACGAGCTCGGCGAGCAGCTGCGGGCGCGGCAGCGCGAACTGACCGCGTCCGGTGGGATGCGGCTGATGATCCGGCTCAAGCGCGCGACCCTGCGCCTGACCAAGGCATAGCGGTCCGCCACCTGGCGCCGGGCTGACCGGGTGGGCCGGATCGACGGACGGTGCGGTTGGCTGGGCCCCGCGCTGGGCACGGACCCGGCAACCGACAACGAGGAGGCGAACATGGGAATGATGCGGAAGCTCATCGCGTCCGGTGTCGCGGCGAAGGTCTTCCAGGAGGCCAAGAAGCCGCAGAACCAGGCGAAGATCAAGAAGTTCATCTCGGACTTCCAGAAGAAGAACAGCGGCGGCGGCAAGGGCCGCATGCGCTGAACGCAGCAGGCACGGCAGCGCCCCCTCACCCGGTCCCGGGTGAGGGGGCGCGGCCGCGTGCCCGGCCCTATCCGGCGTCCCGCCGCAGCAGCGACCACCCTCCGGCCGTCAGCGCGACCCCGGACCAGCCCACCAGCAGCGCGGTCGCCTGGGCCGCGGTCATGTCCGGCTCGCCGAGCAGCGTCCAGATCGCGCCCGAGCCCGGCAGCAGCTCGCCCAGGTGGCGCATCCACTCCACGCCGAAGGCCGGCAGCATGAACGGCAGGACCAGTTGCAGCAGGAACACCGTCGCCAGCGCGCCGGCGGTGCTGCGCAGCAGCAGGCCGACGCCGACGGCCAGCAGGCTCCCGGCGAGGAGCACCGCGGCGATCCGCCCGAGGCTGTCCGCCACGTCGGCGAGCGACAGCGTCAGCTCCGGGGCGATCAGCCAGGCGGCGACGTTCGCGGCCACGGCGAGCAGCACCCCGGCGACCGTGGCCACGACCACCGGCACGGTGACCCGCGCCGCCAGCAGCACCCCGCGCCGCGGCGTCCACTGCAGCGTCGGGCCGATCGCCCCGCTCGCGTACTCCTGCGTGACCGCCAGCAGCGCCAGAACCAGCAGCGCGAACTGACCGGGCAGCACGCCGAACTCGCCGGCGAACGTCACCGGCTCGCCGGCCAGGAACCCGTCCGATCCCTGCGACATGTCGAACGCCGCGGTGGCGCCGATGCCGACGATCGTGACCGCGGCGGCCAGCAGGCACCACCACGTCGTCCGCACGGTGCGCAGCCGCAGCCACTCGGCCGCCGCGGCGCGTACGAACACCGTTCCGGTGCCGGGCTCCGGCACCGGCACCGCCACCGCGGTCATCGCTGCACCAGCCCGGCCGGCTCAGGCGTGCCCGCCACCCGGTACTGCACGCTGTCCCCGGTGAGGTCCAGGTAGACCTCCTCGAGGGACGAGTGCTCCACGCTCAACCGGTGCACGGCCACGCCCACCTCCAGCGCGACGTCGCCGACGGTCTCCGCCGTCGTGCCGTCGACGAGCAGCTCACCGTGGTCGGTGGGTTTCACCCGGAGCCCGCGGCGCAGCAGTGCGCCGGCGAGGTCGTCGGGGGCCGGCGTCCGCACCCGCACCTGTCGCTGCCCGGCGGCGCCGCTCATGACCTCCTGCATCGAAGCGTCCGCGATCAACCGCCCGCGGCCGATGATCACCAGGTGGTCGGCGGTCTGCTCCATCTCGCTCATCAGGTGGCTCGACAGCAGCACCGTGCGACCCTCGTCGGCCAGCTCCCGCACCAGGCGCCGGATCCACCGCACGCCGTCGAGATCCAGGCCGTTCATCGGCTCGTCGAAGAGCAGGACGGCGGGGTCGCCGAGCAGCGCAGTGGCGATGCCGAGCCGCTGGCGCATGCCCAGGGAGTAACCCTTCACCCGTCGCCGTGCCGCGGGGCCGAGCCCCACCTGGTCGATCACGTCGTCCACCCGGCGCAGCGGGATGCCGTGCGTCCGGGCGGCGACCCGCAGGTGGTCGCGGCCGCTGCGCCCGGGGTGCACGGCGCCCGCATCGAGCAGCGCGCCGGCCGTTCGCAGCGGCTCGCCCAGCTCGGCGAACGGGCGGCCGGCGACCAGCACGGATCCGGCGGTGGGCCGGTCGAGGCCGAGGATCATGCGCATCGTGGTGGACTTGCCCGCGCCGTTGGGCCCGAGAAAGCCGGTCACCGTGCCCGGCTCGACGTCGAAGGTCAGGTCGTCGACGGCGCGTACGGCACCGTACTGCTTGGTCAGCCCGCGCACTTCGATCATGGTCGAGGTCCATGACGGGAGAGAGACGAAGTCATGACACGCAGCGTGTCGGGCGGAGGGGGCCGCGCGGATCACCCCGCAGCGCCGACCTGGGTCCCCCGCGCGGGGGAGGACGGCAGTGCGCTCGCGGGGGAATCGCCGGACCGGGCCGTCGGCCAGGATCGAGCCATGCCTCCGACGACGTCCCTGCGCGGACGCGGTGCCCTGGCCGCCCGGATCCGCGCGCTCCTCGCCGACGCGCGCCCGGGCTGGCCCGGCCGGGCCCTCTACGCGCTGGCGAGCCTGCCCCTGGCCGCGGTGTACGCCGGGGTGTACGCCGCGCTGATCGGGTCGGTGGTCGCGCTCGTCTACGGCGTCGGCGTGCTGCTCGTCCTGGTGGTGCTGGCCGCGACCCGCGGGTTCGCCGGCCTCGAGCGCCGGCTGGCCCGCACCCTGCTCGGCGTCGACATCCCCGACGGCGAGCGGGTGCTCGACCAGCCGGGCCTCGTGCGCCGGGGCAAGCGGCTGGTCTTCGCGGCCGACACCTGGCGGGCGCTCGGGTGGCTCGGCGCGCGGGTGCTGATGGGGGCGGCCACCTTCGCCACCCTCACCTTCGGCACCGCCGCCTTCGTCGGGTTCGGCTGGAGCACCGAGTGGAGCCATGAATGGAACCCGCTCACCGCGCTGCCGCTGCTGGCGCTCATGGCCGTCGTCGTCGTCCTGACCCTGGCCGTGCTCGACCTGCTGGTCCGGCTGGCCGCGTCCGTGGCACCCCGGCTGCTCGGCACCGCGCCCGAGCAGCGGATCGCCGCACTGCAGCAGAGCACCCGCCGGCTGGCCGACCGGAACAAGCTGGCCCGCGACCTGCACGACACCATCGGGCACGCGCTCACCGCCAGCCTGCTGCAGGCCACCGCCGCCCGCCGCACGCTGACGCCCGCGGACGACCGGCCGGTGCAGCCGGACTTCGCCCGCCAGGCGCTCGGGCACATCGAGACCAACACCCGTGCCGCGCTCGCCGAGCTCGACCGGGTGCTCACCGTGCTCCGGGCCTACGAATCGGGAGCCGCGGACGGGGGCCATGACCCCGCCCCCTTCGCGGCCCCCTCGCTCGCCGATCTCGAGGACCTGCTCGCCGGCCTGCGGGACGGCGGCCTCCCGGTGGCGCTCGTGGTGGACGGCGAGGTCGACGACGTGCCCGCCGGCGTCCAGGAGCTCGCCTACCGGGTAATCCAGGAGGGCACCACGAACGTGCTGCGGCACGCGGGGACGCCGCTCACCGTCGCCCAGGTGGTGCGCAGCGGCGACACCCTCGTCGTCCGCGTGTGCAACGAGCGGGCCTCCCAGCTGGACAGCCGGCCGGGGCCCGGTGGCGGGCGCGGGCTGGCCGGCCTGCGCGAACGGGCGGCCGCCGCCGGCGGCACGCTGACCGCCGAGCCATCGGCCTCCGGCGGCTTCGATCTCTGCGTCACCCTGCCGCTGTCGGGCGCCGCGTGACCGAGCGTGCGAGGTTCCGCAGAGACACAGCACCCCGCGGCACGGGGACGACGAGCGCCAGCGAGGAGGGCCCGTGACCGCGCTGCGGCTGCTCCTCGTCGACGACGACGTGCTCGTCCGCTCCGGGCTGCGGGTGATCCTGGACAGCGAGGCCGACCTGACCGTGGTCGGCGACGCCGGCACCGGGCGCGCGGCGCTCGAGGTGGCGGCCGCGACCGATCCCGACGTCGTCCTCATGGACGTCCGGATGCCCGACATGGACGGCATCGCCGCTACCGCGGAGCTGGTCGCCCGCGACCCGGTGCGGCCGCGGGTGCTGGTGCTGACCACCTTCGAGGACGACGACTACCTGTTCCGCTCGCTCCGGGCCGGGGCCAGCGGCTTCGCGCTCAAGCGGGCCGACCCCGACGAGCTCATCGACGCCATCCGGGTCGTCGCGCGCGGCACCTCCCTCGTGCTGCCCGATCTGACCCGCCGGCTGATCGCGACGCACGCGCCGTCCCGTGCGCGGGGCACGGCCGCCCTGCCGGAGCTCACCGGACGCGAGGCCGACGTGCTGCGGCTGGTGGCCGGCGGGCTGTCCAACGCCGAGATCGCCGCCGAGCTGCACCTCAGCCGCGAGACGGTGAAGACCCACGTCAGCAGCGTGCTGCTCAAGCTCGGCGCCCGGGACCGCACCCAGGCCGTCATCGCCGCCTACGAGCGCGGCTTCATGGCGCGTTGACGGTCGCGCGATAGCGTGGCGAACGGTGAAGACGCGGGAGGAGCGCTGGCAGGAACGGCTGGCCGTCCCGGTGCTCGTCGCCGCGCTGGCCTCGATCCCGGCCATGTTCCTCACCGTGGCCGAGGGCACGCTGGGCATGGCCGGTCACCTCATCGACATCGTGAGCGGGCTGGTCCTGGTCGCCGAGACGGTCATCCTGTTCGTCGTCGCGGAGAGCAAGCGCGCCTGGATCCGCGGGCACCTCGGCCTGATCGCGCTCACCGTCGTCGTCGTCCTGGCGGTGATCTTCGCCCTGGGCCCGGCCCAGGTGCTGCGGCTCGTCCGCACCGTCGGGGCACTCCGCATCCTGCGCGCCGGACGCATCGTCAAGGCCGCCCGCAGCGTGAGCGACCGCATGGGCTTCACCGGCAAGCTGGCCCACATCGCGGCGGCCGGCGCGGGGCTGCTCGTCGCCGTCTTCGTCGGGGTCGTCCTCGCCGACCCGACGTCCCGCTCCCGCGACCTGGTCACCGCCGTGCTCGGCGACATCGGGACGCCGGTCGTCGTCGCGCTGTCCGCGGTCGCCGGCGTCGTCCTCGGGGCCGCCACCTACCTGCTGGCCCGCGACCCGGGCAGCGGCCCGGACGCCGAACCGGACGCCGATGGTCGTCGCCCGGCGTGACGGCCGCATGACGATCCTGTCGGAGAGGGTTCCCAACGGCATCCATGGGCACCGCACGAGGCATGGGACTCATGAGCAAGTTCGCCAAGGCAGGCGTCGCCAAGAAGGTCATGGACGAGGCCAAGAAGCCGCAGAACCAGAGGAAGATCAAGGACGCGATCTCCAGCTTCACGAACAAGGGCAAGAGCGGCGGCTCCAAGCGCCACTGACCGGCCCGGGACGACCGCACGTCCGGAGAGGAGCACGGCGATGACCGAAGGATCGATGACCGGCCGCCCCTACGGCGGCGTGAACGACCCGTCGGAGGAGGACGGCCTCCCCGGCGAGGTCCCCGAGAAGGACCAGGTCGGCGCCGCGCCGGAGCAGTCACCGCGCGCTGCGCAGGGCGAGATGAGCGATGACGGCGCCGGGGTGCCCGGCGCAGGGACGTCCCCGAATGCGGCCGGACCGCCGGACGCCGGAACGCGCTGACCTGAGGAACGTGTAGTAGACCGGGGACGTGCACCGCATCGCCGTCCTCGACGACTACCAGTCGGCCGCCGCCGAGTTCTCCGACTGGTCGCAGTTGCCGGAGGCGGCCGAGGTCGTGGAGTTCCACGACTCGGTCGCCGACCCGGAGGCCGTCGTCGCGCGGCTGCAGTCCTTCGACGTCGTGGTGGCCATGCGGGAACGCACCCGCTTCAGCCGCGAGGTGCTGGAGCGGCTGCCCGACCTGCGGTTGCTGGTGACCACCGGCATGCGCAACAAGTCCATTGACGTCGCGGCCGCCACCGAGCTGGGCATCACCGTCTGCGGCACCGCGTCGCAGGCGGCGTCCACCGCCGAGCTCACGTGGGCGCTGATCCTCGCCAGCCTCCGGCACCTCCCGCAGGAGGACGCCGCGATGCGCGCCGGCGCCTGGCAGCAGACCGTCGGCGGCGACCTCGAGGGGGCCACCCTCGGCGTGATCGGCCTCGGCCGGCTCGGCAGCCGGGTGGCGCGGATCGGCGGTGCCTTCGGCATGGACGTCGTCGCCTGGAGCCAGAACCTCACCGACGAGCGCGCGGCTGAGGTCGGCGCCCGCCGGGTCGAGCGCGACGAGCTGTTCGCCACCTCCGACGTCGTGACCATCCACCTGCTGCTGTCCAAGCGGACCCGCGGGCTCATCGGCGCTGACGACCTGGCGCTGATGAAGCACACCGCCGTCCTGGTCAACACCAGCCGCGGGCCGATCATCGACGAGGCGGCACTGATCGACGTCCTGCGCCGTGGCGCCATCGCCGGCGCCGGCATCGACGTCTACGACGAGGAGCCGCTGCCGCGCTCCCACCCGCTGCGCGAGCTGCGCCGCGCCGTCCTCACCCCGCACCTGGGCTACGTCACCCGCGGCACCTACGAGCTCTTCTACCGCGAGGCGGTGGAGGACGTCGCCGCCTTCCTCCGCGGGGAGCCGATCCGGGTGCTCGGGTGAGCCACGTCTACCTGTCCCGGCAGCTCACCCCGCCGGCGATGGTGGCCGCCCGCGAGCTCGGCCCGCCGCTGGTCGTCCACGACGACCCGGACACCCCGCCGTCGCGCGACCAGTTGCTCCGCGGCGCGCAGGGGGCGACGGCGCTGATCACCCTGCTCACCGACCGGGTGGACGCCGAACTGCTGGACGCCGCCGGCCCGGGGCTGCGCATCGTCGCCAACTGCGCGGTCGGCTTCGACAACATCGACGTCGATGCGGCCCGCACCCGCGGCGTGGTCGTCACCAACACCCCCGGCGTGCTGGACGAGGCGACCGCCGACTGCGCCTTCGCGCTGCTCCTGGCCACCGCCCGACGGCTGGTCGAGGCCGACCGGTTCGTGCGCAGCGGGCGGGAGTGGATCTGGGGTCCGCAGTCGTTCGTCGGCCTGGACGTCAGCGGCGGGGCGACCCTGGGCATCGTCGGGCTCGGCCGGATCGGGATGGCCGTCGCCCGCCGCGCGGCAGCCTTCGGCATGCGCATCCGCGCCACCGGCAGTCGCGCCACCGGCGACGAGGCCCGCGGGTACGGGGTCGAGGCCGTCGAGCTGCCGCGGCTGCTGGCCGAGAGCGACGTCGTGAGCCTGCACTGCCCGCTGACTCCCGACACCCACCACCTGATCGGTGGCCCGGAGCTGGCCGCCATGAAGCCGACCGCGATCCTGATCAACACCGCCCGTGGGCCCGTCGTCGACGAGGCGGCGCTGGTCACCGCGCTCGAGGCCGGGGTCATCGCCGCCGCCGGCCTCGACGTCTACGAGGACGAGCCGCGGCTGCACCCCGGGCTGCGCGCGCTGGACAACGCGGTCCTGCTCCCGCACATCGGCAGCGCAGGTCGCGCCACCCGTGACGCGATGGGCCTGCTCGCCGTCGACAACGTGCGGGTCGTGCTGGCCGGGGAACCGCCGCGCACGCCCGTGCCCACCCGAGAGGAGACCGCATGACCACCCCGGAGATGCACTGGTGGGCCGAGGGAGAACTCGCCGTGGCCGGCACGGTCGACCGGCTGGCCGATGCCGAGCTGGCCGACCCCTCGGCGCTGCCCGGCTGGTCACGGGCGCACGTCATCGCGCACCTGGCCCGCAACGCCGACGCCCTGGTCAATCTGCTCACCTGGGCGCGCACCGGCGTCGAGACCCCGATGTACCCCTCCCGCGAGGTCCGCGACGCCGGGATCGACGCCGCCGCGGCCCGGCCGCCGGCCGAGCTGCGGGCCGACTACGTGGCAGCCTGCCGCCGGCTGGCAGAGACGATGGAGACCACACCCGCCGACTCGTGGACGGCGCCGGTGCGCAACGGGCAGGGCACGACCGTGCCGGCGTCGGCGGTGCCGTGGATGCGCGCCAAGGAACTGTGGGTGCACGGGGTCGACCTGCGCGCCGGCCTCACTTTCGCCGACCTCCCGGCCGGCTTCTGCACCGAGCTCGTCCACGACGTCCTCGGGCTCTTCGCCACCCGCGGGCAGGCACCGGAGGTCACCGTCGTGGCCACCGACGTGGACCGCAGCTGGGGGAGCGGGGCGGCGCGGATCGAGGGCCCGGTGACCGCGGTCGCCGCGTGGCTGACCCGCGGGGACGCCTCCGACCTGCGCGGCGACGTCCCGTTGCCGCCGACCTGGATCTAGAGGTCGGCCAGGGACGTTCGTGGCGGTCGGCGTGGTTGCTCCCGCCTACGAGCCCTACTCATGACCGCGGTGCTCGACGTGCCCGTCGAGATGGGAGGTCTCGCTGAGCAGGTCGCGGTCGTGACCGGACGATCGCCGCCTCGTCGACCGAGCCTTCACACGGCCCCGGGAAGACCGGCGCGGGATTGCCCCGCTACGACGAGCGCGCCATCTCTTCCCCGGTGGGGGGCTCCTAGCCCGGGGCTTTCACGGGGTGGCTGCCTGAGCGGGTGTTGAACAACTGAAAAGTGCTCCTGACCAGCAAGGATGGGTCTTGTCGAGGGACCTGTCCGAGCCGTTCAAGGAGCACCTTCCAGGTGAACAAGCGTAGCCGTTTCTATCCCCGCCTCACGGTCGACACGGCCGACGTACCAGCGGTCGGTCAGGCCGGTGGCGTCCTGCTGACCGAGACCGTCCGGGCCAGCGGCCTGGACTCGGCGATGGCGGCGGCGCTGTCTCCGTGGCGCAAGCCGCTGGCGATCCACGACCCCGGCAAGGTCATCCTCGACCTCGCAGTCACCCTTGCGTTGGGCGGGGACTGCCTGGCCGACATCGCGCTGCTGCGCGCCGAACCTCGGGTCTACGGCCCGGTGGCCTCTGATCCGACGGTCTCCCGGTGCATCGACGCTTTGGCCACCGATGCACCCGCGGCGCTGAAGGCGATCAACATCGCCCGCGCTGCTGCGCGGGCTGCGGTGTGGGGGCTGGCCGGGGAGCACGCCCCCGGCCACGCCGCCGACGCCTCCGCGCCGCTGATCATCGACATCGACGCCACCCTGGTCACCTCGCACTCGGAGAAGGAGCAGGCCGCACCGACGTTCAAGCGCGGGTTCGGCCACCACCCGCTGTGCTCGTTCGTCGACCACGGCCACGAGGGCAGCGGGGAACCCCTATCGGTGCTGCTGCGGGCCGGCAACGCCGGCTCCAACACCGCCGCCGACCACATCACCGTGGCCCGCCAGGCACTGGCGCAGCTGCCCGGGCACCGGCCCGGCACCCGACCCGGCCGGAAGGTGCTGATCCGCACCGACGGGGCCGGAGCGAGCCACAAGTTCCTGACCTGGCTGCACGGGCAGCGGTTGTCCTACTCGATCGGCTTCGGGCTGCCGGCGAACACCGCCGAGCTGCTCAAGCTGCTCCCCGAGCAGGTGTGGACGTCGGCCTACGACGCGAACGACGCCATCCGCGAGGGTGCCTGGGTCGCCGAACTCACCGGCCTGCTGGACCTCACAGGCTGGCCGCCGGGGATGAGGGTGATCGCCCGCAAAGAGCGCCCGCACCCGGGCGCGCAGCTGCGGATCACCGACGCCGACGGGCTGCGGGTCACCGCGTTCGCCACCAACAGCACCCGCGGGCAGCTGCCCGCACTCGAGCTGCGGCACCGCCGCAGGGCCCGCGCCGAGGACCGCATCCGCTGCGCCAAGGACACCGGGCTGACCAACCTGCCGCTGCACGACTTCGACCAGAACCAGATCTGGTGCGCCATCGTCGCGCTGGCCTGTGAGCTCACCGCCTGGATGCAGATGCTCGCCCTCGTCGACCACCCCGCCCGACGCTGGGAGCCAAAACGGCTGCGCACCAGGCTGTTCACCGTCCCGGCCACCCTGGCCCGCACCGGACGGCGCCGGCTACTGCACCTGGCCGAACACCACCCCTGGGCCGCCGTCGTCCACGACGCCGTTATCCGGCTACGCGACCTCCTCGGCGGACCGGTAGCCGCTCCCGGCTGACCCACGCGTCTTCGTCCCGACGACCTGCACCACCCCGGACCGTGGAACCGGCGCCCACCCGAGCGACCTCGGCCGAAGCGTCACACCCCAACGTCAGAATCACGCCTCAGCGACCCACCGAGTCGCCTCCCGGCGATCACCGACGGGCGGACGAAAGATCCGGGCTAGTAGGCCGTCGCTTTCAACTGTCCGGGTATAGGTGTCGCAGTTTCACCCGGGCGTCTGCGGTGGTGAAGTGCCAGGTCACTTGGCGCTGGTCGGCGTTGGTGGCCGACTGCCAGGCGGCGAGCTCGGTGTTGAGTACGCCGAGATCGTCGATACGCCGGGCCAGGCATTGACCGGTCAGGGCGGACAGTTCGATCTCGGCGATGTTCAACCAGGAGCCGTGCTTGGGGGTGTAGTGGATCTCCAGTCGCTGCGCCAACGCGAACGCCTTCTCGGGCGGGAACGCCTCGTACAGCGAGCCGATGGCGTGCGTGTTGAGGTTGTCCATTACCAGCACCACCTTCTCCGCGTCGGGGTAGTCGACGGTGAGCAGCTGGTCGACCTGGCGCGCCCAGTCGAGCTTGGTGCGCCGCGGTTGGGCGTCGCAGCGGCGCCAGCCGCGCAGCGGTTCGACCCACAGGAAGATGGAACAGGTGCCGTTGCGGACGTACTCGCTGTCTTCCTTGCGGTCGTGGCCCGGCGTGGCCGGGATCGGGTCGCGCGCGTGGCCGAGCAGCTGGTAGGGCTTTTCGTCCATGCACACCACCGGGCGCGCCGGGTCGTGTGGGCGGGCGTAGACGGCCAGCACGTCCTCCATCCGCGCCGCGAACTCGGCGTTCGCGTGCGGCGGGATGGTCCAGCACTGCTTCAGATGAGGACGCAGTTTCGTTTTTTTAAGACCCGGCCGATGGTCGAGTGATCCAGACTCGGGATGTCGTCGACCAACGCGACGTGCTTCTCCAGCAGCCGCAACGACCAGCGGGCATACCCTTCCGGCGGGGCCGAGCAGGCCAGCTTGACCAGCCGGGCCTCGACCTCGCCGGTCACGATCGGCTCCACCGGCGGGGTGGCCCGCTTCTTGCGGGTGATCGTCGCCTGCACGTCACCGCCACGCTCGGCGTAGACCCTCGACGTCTTCATCACCGTGTCGACATGCACCCCGACACGCTCGGCGACCACCTGCTGGAGCGGTACCGGCCCGTCGCGGTCGGGATCGTTCTCGTCCAACTCCAGCAGGATCCGGGCCCGCCGCACCTGCTGGGCCGGATGCGATCCGGTCCGAACCAGCCTGGTCAGCTCCGTGCGCTCCGCCGGACTCAACACCACCGGCCGCATCTTCGTCCTCGACATCATCGACTCGCTTCTGGCGGGCGGAAGGGGAAGATGTCCCGCCACGAGCATCAAACCGCCGATAAGCGGCGACGCGCTACTAGTCTCGATCACCCCTCCGGCTAAAGCCATGAAAGGCGCGCCTACCACTGCGTCTTGGGGCGGCCAGTAACATGGCCACACGCTCGATGATCAATCTTGTGCCCGATCCGCTTGTTTGAGGAGCGCCAGGACGAAGTCGATCGTTGTCTCGACATCACAGAGCTGCGGAGGTTCCTGTGGAGGATCTGCCACTGGCCGGCACCGTCGTCGTCGCCCTCGAGCAGGCTGTCGCCGCCCCGTTCGCCACCCGACAACTCGGTGACCTCGGCGCTCGAGTGATCAAGATCGAGCGTCCTGGCGTCGGGGATTTCGCGCGCGGCTACGACGACGCCGTCGATGGGACCAGCACCTTTTTCTTCTGGCTAAACCGCGGTAAGGAGAGCCTCACCCTGGACGTCAAGTCGCCCCGTGGACGGGAAGTGCTCGCACGACTGCTCGAGAGAGCCGATGTGTTCGTGCACAACTTGGCCCCAGGTGCGGTGGACCGGCTGGGTTTTGACCGCGAGACCCTCACGTCAACCTACCCACGGCTGGTGTCCTGCGGGCTGTCGGGCTACGGGCACGGCGGCCCGTACGACAACAAGCGGGCCTACGACCTGCTCGTCCAGGGTGAGGTCGGCACGTCATCGACTACGGGGACACCGGAGCAGGGCGTGCGCATCGGCCTGTCGATCGCGGACATCTCCGGTGGGATGTATGCGTTCGCCAGCGTGCTCTCGGGGCTCCTCGGACGGACCCGCACCGGGCGGGGTGCGAATCTGGAGACCACCCTCCTGGATGCTCTGTCGGAGTGGATCTCCCCCGCTCTGTACCAGGCCCTGCACGGAGGGGTGTTGCCGCCGCGGAGCGCCGACTCGCATCCCTCGCTGTACCCCTATGGGCGCTTCCGGTGCCGTGGAGGTCGAGAGCTCAACATCGGGATCCAGAACGACCGAGAGTGGGTGCGGTTGTGCACGGACGTCCTGGGCCGTCCTGATCTGGCCCACGATCCCAGGGTGGCCCGCAACATCGAGCGCTCGAAGAACCGTGACTTCGTCGACGAGGTGATGGAGGCGGCGCTCTCGCAGCTCAGCGTCGAGGAGGTCACCGAGCGGCTGGACAAGGCAAATATCGCCTTCGGCATGGTGAACGACATGGCCGACCTCGCCCAGCATCCTCAACTGGCGGCTCGGGACCGGTGGCGTGATGTTGAGACGCCGGCGGGCAAGAAGCGGGCACTGCGGCCGCCGGTGGACCTGCCCGCGGGAGAGGCTCCCATGGGTCCGATCCCGACCGTGGGGGAGCACACCGACTCGATTCTCGCGTGGCTGGGCTACGAACCGCAGGACATCGCAACCATGCGTGACACCGGCGTGTGTTGAGAACCGGGCCGCGCAACCGCTCGACCGGCGGGACAGCTGGCATGCGCCTCTCTGGACATCGACGAAGGTCCTCCTGATGTGCGGGGGAGCGTCGCCCCCGCTGTTCCCCTCGGCCTGACCGGGCAAGACCCCCGTGGTGACTCATGTCAAGATGCGCGCGTAGCGGCCTTCGTTGGCTCAGGAGCGGATGCGCGCGTGGTGATGGCCTGCACCGGGGGCTTGGCCGCGGCGCGCGCCTTGCTGGTGGTCAGGGTGAGCAGCTCGGCGGTGAGGGCCTGGATCTGCCGCTGGATCGCTGCGGGGTTCAGCCCGATGAGGGCGTCTTTCATGATCGTCTTGTCCTCGGCGGTGACCGCGTCGTGGCGCTCGGCCCGGCGGTGCGGCGTGGTCGGCCGGTCGTAGCGCTTGGTGACCTTCGCGCCGTCGCGGACCTTGGACACCAGTTTCTGCTGGGCCAGGAAGTAGTTGGTCATCTGCGACTGCAGCACCCAGATCTTGTTCAGCAGCCGCAGCTCGGCGGGGGTGTCGTAGCGGTGGTAGCCGACCACGGTGCGCACCACCGCCCAGTTCTTCTGCTCCACGTGCGCGCCGTCGTTGGAGTTGCCCGGACGGGACCGGGCGAAGGTGAACGTGCGCTGCTCGCACCAGGCGAGCAGGTGATGGTTGATGAACTCCGAGCCGTTGTCGGAGTCCACCCCCAGCAGCGGGAAGGGCATGATCTTTGCGATCTCCTCCAGCACCGCGATCACCCACTTGCGCACCTTGTTGGGCACCGACCGGTTCTCCGTTCAACCGGTGGCGATATCGGTCACCGTGAGCGTGTAGGCGTGGTCCCCGACAGCGTTGCCGCCCTCGTGGCCGACCAAGTCGATCTCCACGAACCCCGGTACGGCGTCGTCCCACTGCGCCCACGTGCGGATCGGGATCGAGTCCTTCAGCAGTGACCCGGGCTTGGTGTGGCTGCGTCCCCGCAGGTCCAGCGCGGCCCGGTACTCCGCGAGGCGCCGGTCCATCGTGGCCGGCGACATCACCATCAGCGCGGCGGCCAGCTCGTCGCTGACGTCGAGCTCCCCGAAGCGCCGCAGGGTGGGCACCAGCTCACCCATCACCGGGGCGAGCCGCTTGCCCGTCGGCGCGTCCAGCACCGCCCAGCAGAACCGCAGCACCAGCACGACGTCGACCCCGTACCTCGGGGCCCGCGGCTGACGTGCACGCACCACCTTCGGCTTCAGCGCCGAGGCCAGCGCCTTGCGCGCGTGGTTGCGGTGCCAGCCCGTGGTCGCGCACAGCTCGTCGAGGATCGCGCCCTTCTCCGCCCTGCTCGCCCGCCGATACCGGGTCGCGATGGCCTTGGTCACTGCCTGGCGCTGGCCCATCGTCAGTTCCATCACCAGGGCTCTACGCGCGCATTCACCGGTGAGTCAACGACCACCCCCACGCGCGCATGTTTGGTGAGTCAACGCGACCCCTTGCTGGCGTGCGGGGGGAGGGGGCACGATGCACCAAGCTCGACGGCCGGGAGACCATGCACACAGCTTTCCGTCCGCCATGGCTGTCGGCGCCGGCCTGCTCGAGGACCCGCTGACCGGCTCCGCCGCATGAGGCCGTCGGCCCCGACGGATGCGGCGACGTGGCTGCATGGTCGGCGAGGCCCGACCCGCTCGTGGTTGTCAGCCGGGACGCCGGTCGACGTGGGGAGGGCATGGCGGAGAAATCGGACGGCCAAGGCCCGGATAGCGGCATCGGCAGATGGACGCATCGAGACGTTCTACACCACACCTGTGCCATGCCGGCTCTGGTGATCCTCCGGCATCCTCGGCGTCCGACTTCTCGTTGCCAGGTCACGATGCATGTTGTGGCCATGTGGCCATGTGGCCATGTGGCCATGTGGCCGCGAGGCAGCGTGCCGGTTGCCGCCGCGGTTGAGTCGGGAGCCGGGTCGTACGTCCGCAGCCGGTCGACGGAGATGACGATGCCGCAGCGTTGAGCGAAGGCGACCTCGCAGCGCAGGGCCCCGCACGTGTCGCCGGCAGTGATCCTCAGCTGAGCGGCCATAACCGACCTCCTGGCCCGACCCCGGCGAGCAGCGTGGTGGGAATCCCGGCGCGGTCCGTGCCGCCCGGCGGCAACGGCAGCCGGGGGGCCACGACTTCCGGGGACCGATGGAGGCGGACTGACACGAGAATACACCTCCTGGCATCCGGCGTGGGACAACTGAAAAGAACGCAATTGAATGGCGCATTCATCGGCGCGGGACGCGATATGGCGGAATGCAACGGGTAGGCCACGAAGACGTGCAGGCCTTGACCCCTCCGCGATCCCGCCCATAGTGTCCTGGATCACGGAGGGGATCTGCGACACAATCAGGCTTTTGGCACCACAGTCGTCAACCGCCAGACCAAAGGGGCTGGAAGTGCACCCTGGCCATGAGCCAACCCGGAAGGCCGCAGGAATCCGAGGACGCCGCCGGCGTCCACGGTGATGAACGTGCAACAACCCCGCTTTCCGGGGACGCATCCCCGCGCAGCCACGTCAGGTGCTGTCGCCACGCAAGGGTCCGCCCGGCGAGTCAGATAGCCCCTACTCAGGAAGGTGCTCCCGTGCACATCGCGTGAGCACCGGCCGACAGACGTCGAGGGAAAGGAACTCCCAAGTCATGCGAACACTCAAGCCACTGGCCATTCGTTCCACGGCATTGGTGATCGCCGCCGGTGTCATGACCGCGTGCGGCGCCGAGGGCGGCGACGTCGACGCCGGTGCCGACGGCGGCGGCGGTAACGGCGACAGCGAGGCCGCCTACCCGGACGTGGACCTCTCGGGCACCTTTCTCACCGGCAGCAGCGGCGGCGTCTATGACGCCCTCGGCGGTGGTATGGCCGGCGTCATCAGCGAGGAAGTCCCGGGTATCCGGCTGAACCCGAGCAACCCGCCGAACATCTCCGTCGTGATCCAGCGGATCACCGACGGCGCGGCGGTGCTCGGCATCATGCAGGCCGATGCGGTGTACCGGGCCATCGAGGGGGTCGGTGAGTTCGACCAGCCTTACGACCAAGTGCGCTTCGTGATGGGGTTGTACGACAACGTCATGTCCCAGGTGGTCCTGGAGGACTCTCCGCTGAACACTTGCTCGGACGTCGCAGGCCAGTCCGTAGGGGTTCCCTCGGAGACCACCCAGCAGCTGGTCGCGGCCGTCTACGAGACGTGCGGGGTGTCGGAGTCCGAGATCGAATGGGTCTACCTCACTTACGCGGAGCAGGCTGCGGCACTGAGAGACGGCGACATCGACGTCGGTACCTTCACCGGCTATCCGAAGAACGCAACGGTGGAGGAACTCGCCGCGACGGCCGGGATCAAGTTCATCGAGACTCCGGACGAGGTCGTCGACACCTGGAACGAGGAGAACCCTCTGACCGCCTTTGCCACCATCCCGGCGGGGACCTACCCGGGGGTGGACACGGATGAGCGATTCTACGCCATCTTCGCCAACCTGATCACGAGCTCCGAGGTACCGGAGGACGCGATCTACGCGATCACCAAGGCCGTCACCGAGAGGGCCGACGACATCGGGCAGATCCACCCGGCCGGTGAGTCCATCGGGCTCGAGAAAATCCAGCAATACCTGGACGACGGCATCCTCGACCCGGACTACATCCACGCGGGCGCGCTCAGGTACTTCGAGGAGGAGGGTCTCACCATTCCCGGTGCCTGATGACTCGGCCTCCGCCATGAGTCGTCACTGACCGCTTTGCCTCATGGTTCCGCTTGGGCCGTAGGTATCACCTACGGCCCAAGCGGGACCACCTCCTGTGACGAGCAGCTACTCGGAGACGTTGATGGTCAATGAAAAAAAAGCGGGGCGGCCGCAGTCGCGCGAGGCCGCAATCGATCCGGATCTCGCACACGACGCCGAAGTCACGGAGCCGGCCACCTACGAGGGGGCCGTGGACCCTGTCGATCCGCCAGATGAGGAAAAAGAAGGCAAGCCCTTCCGCTACACCATCGCGTTCCTGTGCGTGGCATGGACAGCCTTCCAGCTGTACACCGCTGCTACCGGCGTCCTGCCTGCTTTGCAGTACCGCTCCGTCCACCTGGCCTTCGGGGCCGTCATCGCGTTCCTGATCTTCCCCGCGTTCCCCAAGCGCACGAGGGATCGGCACCGGTTCACCGTCGAAAAGGTGATCATGGCGCTCGTGGCCCTGGCGGCTATCGGATACGTGATCGTCAATCACTTCGCTCTCTGGACCACGACCTCCAGCGTGACGACCACCCAGATGGTCGTCGGCCTCGTGCTGATCGTGGTCGTGCTCGAACTGGCGCGCCGGAGCATCGGCTTGGCCATCCCGATCATCGGCGTCGTGTTTCTGATCTACTCCTATGTCGGTGAGTCCCTGCCGGGCGTCCTGGGGCACGGCGGGTTCGACCTGCCGCAGATCGCCTTCTACCAGGGCCTCAGCCTGCAGGGCATCTTCGGGATCCCCCTGGGCGTCATCGCCACGTTCGTTTTCCTCTTCGTGCTCTACGCCGCACTTCTCCAGGTCTCCGGCGCCGGGCAGATCTTCATCGACATCGCCACAGGCCTCTTCGGGATGGTGCGCGGCGGCCCAGCCAAGGTGGCCGTCGTGGCAAGCGCGTCGTTCGGCACCATCTCGGGCAGCGCCGTGGCCAACGTCGCCAGTACCGGGCCGTTCACCATTCCATTGATGCAGAGGATCGGCTATAGGGCGCGATTTGCGGCCGCCGTGGAAGCAGTTGCTTCTTCGGCAGGCCAAATCACGCCCCCACTGATGGGCGCGTCGGCATTCCTCATCGCCGAGATCCTCGCGGTTCCGTTCTGGTCCGTCGCAGTGGCAGCCGCAGTCCCGGCCTTCCTCTACTTCGCCGCCGTCTTCATCACCGTGGACATCGAAGCCGCGAAGCACCATCTCACCGGGATGCCTCGTGAGGAGCTGCCCAGCGTCCGGAAGGCCGTCAAACGTGGCTGGCACCTGTTGCTGTCGCCCGCGCTCCTCGGCGTGCTTCTCATCGTGTACCAGCTGTCGCCGGCGCGGTCGGCCTTCTACACGATCTGCCTGACCCTGGTCCTGGCAATGATCCACCCGTCCACCAGGATGAATCCGGCTGAGCTGGTCAATGTCGCCGTCGTGGGTTGTAAGTCGGTCCTCGAGGTGACCATCGCGACCGCCAGTGTCGGCATGGTCATCGGAGTCATGACCCAGACCGGTCTCGGGTTCACGCTGTCGGGACTTCTTATCGATGCAGCCGGCGGCTACCTGATCGTCTTGCTGGTCCTAACCATGCTGACCTCCTTGGTGCTCGGTATGGGCCTGCCTACCGTTGCGGCCTACTTGGTGCTCAGCGTCACGGTGGCGCCGGCGTTGATCGAGTTCGGAGTCAATGAACTCGGGGCTCACCTGTTCATCTTCTACTTCGGGATCCTGTCGGCGATAACCCCGCCGGTCGCGCTGGCTTCCATGGTGGCCGCAGGTATTGCCAAGTCGCCTCTCTGGCCAACGAGTTTGACCGCCTTCCGACTCGCCATCCCCGCGTTCATCCTCCCATTCATGTTCGTCTACAACCCGTCTCTCCTGCTGCAGCAGGACAGCATCCTCAGAATTGTCGTCGGGGTGGTCTCGGCGTTGGCGGGTGTCTACGGCGTAGCCGCCGGGCTCCAGTTGTTCATCTTCCGGAGGATGAACCCGGTTCTTGCCGTGCTATCGGTCATAACCGGTTGCGTCCTGATCGCTCCCGGGCTCTACACCGCTGCCATCGGCTTCGGGGTCCTCGGTGCGATCTTCGCGTATCAGCGGTTCGGCGGCTCCCGTGGCAAGGAACAGGGGGCGCGGGTCGGGGACAGCTCGACGGCGCCCGCGGGGGCCACCGCAACCGACCAGCCGGCTGGCCGCCAATGAGCATCGGCAGGTCCCGGCGGTCATTCGACTGTCGACTTACCTCTGAAGGAGACGTATGACCCAGCGGTCACTCGAAAAGTTGTTGAGGCCCTCGTCCATCGCGGTCGTCGGCGCATCCGACGATCCGACAAAGGTCAGTGGCCGCCCCATCGCATACCTCAAGCGCTATGGCTTCGCGGGGAAAATCTACCCGATCAACCCCCGCCGTACCGAAGTCCAGGGCTTGACGTGCTATCCGTCGATCGAAGCGACGCCCGGAGCCGTGGACCTGGCCGTCATCGCCATCCCTGCGACCGCGGTGGTTCAGACCCTCAACGACTGCGTGGACGCGGGAGTGCGCAGCTGCATCATCTTCAGCTCCGGCTTCTCCGAGCTCGGCGAGGAGGGTGGTGCCCTCCAGCGGGAGATCACCGGGATCGCGCGGCGGTCGGGGATGCGCGTCCTGGGGCCGAACTGCCAAGGCGTCTTCAGCGTGGGGACGAAGGCAGCTCCGACTTTCGCTTCCGCGTTCGCTCAGGGAGACCTGACGGTCGGGTCCGGGGCCATCGTCAGTCAGAGCGGCGCCGTGGCGGCGATGCTGTACCAACTGCTGGGCAACGCCGGGAGCGGTATCCAGTACTACGTCGCCACCGGGAACGAATCCGACGTCACCGTCGCCGACGTGATGCTCGACGTGGTCCGTGACCCCGAGGTGTCGGTGGTGCTCGGGTACCTGGAAGACCTGAAGGATCCGGACGGCCTGGCCGACGCCGGGCAGGTCGCGCGGCAAGAGGACAAGCCGATCCTCGTGCTGAAGTCGGGACGGACGGCGGAGGGCAAGGTCGCGGCCTCGTCCCACACCGGTGCCCTGGCCGGAGACGACGACGCCGTCGACGAGTTCTTCCACAAACACGGCATCGTCCGCGTCGGTGACCTGATCGAGCTGGCAGCCTTCAGCCAGATGTTCGGGCAGAAGAGGCGGGCCGCCGGGAGACGGGTCGCCGTCATCACGAACTCCGGTGGACTCGGCGTGATGGTCGTCGACCAGTGCAAGGCGCTCGGCCTCGAGATCGCGGTCCTGCAGTCGGACACCATCGCCGGGCTGAAGGCCATGCTTCCGACCTTTGCCTCGGCGGCGAACCCGGTGGACGTGACCACTCAGCTCCTGGTCGAGCCCCGCTTGCTCTCCCGCGCCGTGCCGCTCCTCATGGAGGACCCGGGTGTCGATGCGGTCCTCGCGAGCTTCGGTGCCTTGGGTGGCGGCTACGACATCGACGCGATCATCGGTGACCTGGCACAGGCCAACGACGAGCACGATGCGTTGCTCGCTGTGGGCTGGGTTGGCAGTCACCAGAGCATCATCCAGCGGTTGGGTGCGGGGGGAGTTCCGGCCGCACAGAACCCCAGCCTCGTCGTCCGGTCGCTGGCTGCCTACGTCGACTTCAGTCTCGATCGAGCCGACTCGGCCGGAGACGACTCGGCGACATCCGCGCGGGGCGCCGTGGCGAACGCGGCCACGGCTCCCGGGCTCGTGTCGATCCCTGATGCCGCTGCTGTCATCGCCGCCTACCAGCCGCTCACGGACGACGGCTTCCTGAGCGAATACAACTCCAAGCGGCTCCTCGACCAGCTCGGCGTCTTCCAGATGTCCGACGTCCTCGTGGCGCCCACATCGGCGGTCACGGATGGTCCCGCCCAGCTGACTTTCCCAGTCGTCGCCAAGGCATCGTCGCCGGCTATTCCGCACAAGAGCGATCACGGCCTGGTGGTGCTCAATATTGCGGACGAGCAGAGACTGGAGACGGTTGTCAAGGAGCTCATCGCGCGGGCAGAGGACATCGCGCCGATGGGCACGGTCGAGGGTGTGCTCGTCCAGAAAATGGTGAAGGGAGGTTTCGAGGCATTCCTGGGCGTCAAGCAAGATCCCACATTCGGGCACGTCGTCGTGGTGGGTGCCGGTGGCGTCTTCATCGAGATATTCAGCGACTACCAGTGTGTTCTGCCGCCCATCAGCTACGGATACGCGCTGGACAAGGTGAAGGCACTCAAGGCGTTTCCTGCCATGACCGGGGCACGTGGTGGGGACGAGGCGGACTACGAAGCCCTCGCCCGATTGGTCGTGGAGGTCGGGCGCGTCGTCGAGCACTTGGGCGACGCCCTCCTCGAGATGGACCTCAACCCTGTGAAGGTGCTGCCCAAGGGGCAAGGCGTGGCCGTCCTCGACGCCTTGATCAGGTTGCGGACGGACGAGTCGGCGGCCCGGATGTCCTAGCCGGCCACCGGAGCGAAGGGTGCACGCCTGGTGGGGACGGTCCGGCTCACACGTCCGGACGAATGGCGGTCCGGCCGCCCCCGTGGCCGCGGTGTCGCATCTCCGCCCCTCCGCATTGCCAGCACGACCGCCGTCGGAGCAAGCCGCGGTCCGCCGCCGGTTTCTGGCTCGTGGTCCGGGCCCCCAGTGCACGCGAGGCTGAGTGATCGGGGAATTCCCCGCACCGGTCCGGGTTTTCCGGAGGGCTTCTATGGCCTAGGGTTCCAGTAATGCCGCCGAGTGGGATTCGGGCCTTTGCGTGACTGCCCCTGTCGCAAATCGATGTCCACGGCGGCGCTACTCATCTGAGGTTAGCAATGGTAGAGGCGGCTTTCTCGGCGCGAGTAGGGAGTGGCTGGCCATGGATCAGAGTTGCCGGTGGGCGCATTGCACGAGTGCCCGAATCGCATGACAGACAGAAAGGATTGCGCGTGAGCGAGTCGCTAGATCTGTACCCCTATGCGGTGTATGTGGAAGGCCTGAAGAGCCGTGAGCTGCGGTATCAGCATTGCGATGCCTGCAGTCGCTCGATCTTCCCTCCTCGGGTGCTCTGCCCTTCGTGCGCCTCCACGGAACTGTCCTGGCGGGTGAGCTCAGGACGTGGCGTCGTGTACTCCGCGACGACGATCGAACGACGCGATGGGTCCTACAACGTGGCTCTGGTGGACGTGGACGAGGGCTTCCGGATGATGAGCCGCGTCGACGGGTACCCGGAGGCTGAGATCCCGATCGGGCTCGCTGTCACGTGCGCCTGGCGGCCCGCACAGGAGGCCGACGCGTACCTGCCCGTCTTCGAGCACCGTGGGGGATCCGATGACTGAGCAGCTCCGCGGTAGCGCGGCCATCGTCGGGATCGGTGAGGCCGGGGTCGGCCATGTCGGCCGAGGGGTGATGCCGCTCGACCTCCTGGCGGAGGCCACGCGCACGGCTCTCGATGACGCCGGCCTGTCCCTCTCGGACGTGGACGGACTTTTCTCGGCGTCGGCCTACTACCCGATGGCGGCGCTGAACGTCGCCGAGTACCTCGGGATACGCCCGCGCTTCAGTGACGGCACGAATGTCGGGGGGAGCTCCTTCATCGCTCACCTGCAGCATGCCGTTGCCGCCGTGAATGCCGGAATGTGTGACGTCGCCCTCATCTGCTACGGGAGCACCCAGCGGTCGGACAGCGGGGGCCTCGTGTCCATCGGTGAGCAGTCCCCGTACGAGCGGGACTACCGGCCTCGGTACCCGCTCAGCGCCTATGCGCTGGCGGCGGCCAGGCACATGTACGAGTTCGGCACGACGCGCGAGCAGCTCGCGGAAGTGGCCGTGGCGGCACGGCAGTGGGCCCAGCTCAACCCGGATGCCGTGGTACGGGACCCACTCACCGCAGAAGATGTCCTGAACTCGCGCGTCGTCTCCTCACCTCTGTCGGTGCTCGACTGCTGTCTGGTCACTGATGGCGCCGCGGCAGCGATCGTCACGCGCGCCGAGCGCGCTGCCGACTCGCCGAACCCGGCGGTGTTCATCCTGGGTACCGGCGCGGCGCACTGGCATCGCAGCATCACCAACATGCCGGACCTCACGACGACCGCGGCTGCGGACTCGGGGCCGCGCGCCTTGACCGCGGCCCAGGTGCAGCACTCCGACATCGATCTCCTCATGCTGTACGACGCCTTCACCATCAATACCCTGCTGTTTCTGGAAGACCTGGGGTTCTGCGGGAAGGGCGAAGGCGGGCCCTTCGTGGCAGGCGGTCGAATCCGGCCGGGTGGTTCGCTGGCGGTGAACACCAACGGCGGGGGCCTGTCCTACGGGCATCCCGGGATGTACGGCATGTTTCTGATCATGGAGGCGGTCCGACAGCTCCGTGGTGCTGCCGGAGACCGGCAGCTGGAGAAGCACGACGTCGCCCTCCTCCATGGGAACGGCGGGGTGATGTCGCATCAGGCGACAGCCATCCTGGGTACTGCGGCGGCTCTCTGATCCGACTCCGAAGAGTCGATATGCCGCCATGGCAGCAAACGGGGGCGTGTAGCAGCCCCATTCCTCGACAAGGAGAAGACGGTGCCGGAGAGCAAGGACGTCGAAGTCAGCACAAGGGGACGGATCGGGATCCTCACCATCAATCGCCCCTCCGTCCGTAACAACCTCGGCGGTGATGTCGTCCGCGGCATCTACGAGGCGCTCGACGCGTGGCGGGACGACGATGCGGTAGGCGCAGTGGTCCTCACCGGCGCGGGGGACAAGGCCTTCGCGGCCGGCGCAGACATCGGGGAACTGCAGCGTCGGGTGCCGACGGATGCCCTCGTGGGCCGGATCTCCGGCCTCCTGAGGACCCTCGAGGAATACGAGAAGCCCACGATCGCAGCGGTGAACGGGTACGCCCTGGGCGGAGGGTGCGAGGTGGCCATGGCCTGTGACATCCGTGTCGCCGCCAGGAATGCGAGGTTCGGTCAGCCGGAGGTGAACCTCGGCATCATCGCGGGAGCGGGTGGGACGCAACGGCTCGCCCGTCTGGTGGGCAAGGGACGGGCTCTGGACATGCTCCTCACCGGACGCCTCGTGAGCGCGGAAGAGGCCGAGCGCTACGGGCTGGCCACCTACGTCGTCGATGAGGGCGCGGCGCTGGAGTGTGCGGTGGAGGTAGCTGAAGGACTGCTGGGGAAGGGGCCGTTGGCCCTCCGGCTGACCAAGCTCGCCGTGCACGCCGGAACCGACGTCGACATGGACACGGGCCTGCTCGTGGAGCGGTTGGCGCAAGCCGTTGCTTTCGCCAGCGCCGACAAACTGGAAGGGACCAAGGCGTTCCTGGAGAAGCGCGAGGCCTCCTTCACCGGACGCTGACCATCGCCACATCCTAGAAAGGCGCGAAATGGACGTGAACAATGTACTCGTCGTCGGTGCGGGCGCGATGGGCAGGCAGATCGCCATGCTCTGCGCCCTGAGTGGCCGCAACGTCGCACTCGTCGACGTCGATGCAGGGATGTTGACCACCGCAGAACAAGAGTTGCGGTCCAGAATCGGCCGCAACGTGGAGAAGGGGCGCCTTGCTCAAGAGCAGATGGATGCGGCGTTCGGGCGGATGCGGATGACGACGTCGCTGGAGGAGGGGGCTGCCGACGCCGACTTCCTCATCGAGGCGATCGTCGAGAAGGTCGACGTGAAGCGGGACCTCCTGTCGAAGGTGGACAAGATACTTCCCCCGCACGCGATCATCGCAACCAACTCCTCGACGATCGTCAGTTCGCGGTTGGCCGACGCCACGTCGCGTCCGGATCGGGTCTGCAACATGCACTTCTTCAATCCCGCTCTTGTCATGAAGTGCGTGGAGGTCCTTGGCAACCCGGAGACATCCGAAGAGACGATCGAGACGACCGTCGCTCTCACCAAGAGCATCGGCAAGAGCCCGGTCCTCCTGAGGCAGGAGATCTCGGGATTCGTCGCCAACCGTCTCTTGGCCGGCATCCAGGACGAAGCGGTGTCCCTGTACGAGAAGGGAATCGCCTCGGTCGCAGACATCGACACGGCGGCGCGTGAGGCGCTGGGACATCCCATGGGCCCGTTCGAGTTGATGGACATGACCGGTATCGACGTGAACTTCTACGTGCGCACGGCTCGCTTCGAAGAGAGCCGTGACGAGGCGCAGAAACCCAAGCGTGCCGTGGTCGAGAAGTTCGAGCGCGGCGAACTGGGGCGCAAGACCGGAGTCGGCTGGTATCGCTATGACAGCGCCGGCAAGAAACTCGGGCCCGCCGATTGACCCGGTGCACATCCCCGTGGCCGCTGCCGTAACGCGCATGCAGGCGGTCGCTGCGCCCGGGGGCGGACACGCGGGCACGGATCCCCGAGTGTTCACCTCATGACGCTGCCCGTCGGGCGGGGAGGCGGCCGCGGCCGCCTCCCCGGGGACGGTGACGTGCTCGGCGGCCGCGGGCGCTCCCATGTCGGCCCGCCACCGTGCGGCACAGGCCTGAGGGCCGGGGGACTCGGGGAGGCCCGGGCCGCCCACGGCCCGGCACAGGTTGGTGCTGAAAGAGGAGTCGCGGTCGTCCCGGACGACGCATGTGCGGATACCGGCTCGCATTCGATGGTCGGCCCACAGAGCCCTCCGGGGAGGGCTACGTTCCCGACCCGCCGTTCGCGGGTCGCCGACTGACGGAAGGCGATCAGTCCGAATGGTTCTCGGGCCGCAGCGCGAGGCCGGCAAGCCTGCACCGAAGCAGGCAGCGGCCGTGCTGTTGGCCGTCTCCGTTTCCGTCGTCGCGGTCTTGCCCGCCTTCCTCGTCGGCGCCCTGGCCCTGCAGATCCGCCCTGACCTGGGGATCGGGCTCGCGGTGATCGGAATGGCGACAGGCGTGATGTTCGGGATCTCCGGGCTCAGCGCACGTCCGCTGGGAGCGCTCGTCCAGCGGCTCGGGGCCCGTCGCGGCATGGCGCTCTCCGCCCTCCTCTCGACCGTGGCTCTCGCCGGCTGCGGTGTGGCGGGATCCACGACCTGGCTCATGGGCGCGCTCTTCGTCGCCGGGTTGAGCAACGGTGCGGGGCACCCAGCCGCTAACATGGCGCTCTCCGAAGTCATCACGGAGGCCCGGCTGGGGCTGGCTTTCGGCATCAAGCAGGCGGCGATACCTGCGGCCACGCTGATCAGCGGTCTCGCCGTCCCTGCTGTCACTCTGCTGGTCGGCTGGCGGGCGGCGTTCGGGCTGGCCGCGGTCCTGTCCGCCGGGATAGCCGTGTGGGCCCTGTTCTCCGGACGCGATTCGCGGACACGGAAGGCGGCGAGAACCGGAGTACCTCGGCTCGGCGTCCCACGTCGCGCTCTGCTGATCCTGGCGCTCGGCGGCGGTCTCGGCCTCGGAGCCGCCACGTCCCTGGGTGTCTTCCTGGTTGGCTCCGGCGTGGAGGCCGGTCTCGATCCGGCCATGGCTGGGCTGCTGTTCTCAGCGGCCTCTCTCTTCGGCATCCTCGTCCGGGTCGGCCTCGGCTGGCTGGCCGACCGTCGTCCGCACGTCAGCCTCTACCTTCCTGTGGCGGTGCTCCTACTCGGGGGCACGCTCGGCTACCTGTTCATCTCGGCGGAAATCGTCCCGTCGCTCGTCGTCGGATCCTTCATAGCCTTCGCCACGGGCTGGGCCTGGCCGGGGCTGTTCCAGCTGGCCGTCGTGAAGGACAACCGACTGGCCGCAGCCTCCGCCACCGGGTACGTCCAGACCGGCACGTCATCGGGCTGTGCTCTCGTGCCGCTCATGTTCGGGTTCGTGGCGGAGGCGGCCTCCTACTCGACGGCGTGGGCGGTCGTCGCCGGCTTGAGCGCTGCGGCCGCAGTCACTGTGTTCGTCGGTGGCCGCATGGCGCGCGGATCCCGCCAGGAGCTGCCGATGCCGCCCGGAGCTCGTGACGACGCGTCCGGCGCCGCCGGCGCAGAGACCGTCCTGCTCTGCTCCCCGGCCGACCATGACCGCACGGGCTGCGACGCCCCGAAGGCACCACGGCGGGGACGTGGCCGCAGAACCGATCATCACGAGAAACCTTCTGGAGGGTGATGTGAAAGAACTGGACGTCCTCGTCATCGGGGCTGGACTCGCCGGACTTCAGTGTGCCGTGACACTGCGGGAGCTGCGCCCGGACCTGCGGGTAGGAGTGCTGGAGAGCCAGCAGCGCACCGGAGGATCATGCCGGTGGGCCGTCGGATCGTTCAGCGCAGGCGGCACGGCATGGCAGTCGCGGGCGGGAGTCGAGGATTCGCCCGAGGAGCACTATCGGCAAATGCTGGACATGTGCCAGCTCGGCGCGACAGAAGCGGACGTGGAGCGGAACAAGGCTCTTCTGTGGCAGATGTGCCAACACGGACCGGCGGCGCTGCAGGTTCTCGAATCGCGCGGGGTCGTCCTCGCCGGGCCGTTCCTGGAGCCGCCGCACACCAAGCCCAGGATGCACAACACCGTCCCTCGGGCCAGCGCGGTCACCGAAGTCCTCGCCGCTGCGTTCGTGCAGGGTGGTGGCACCATCCGGACGGGCCCAGAGGGTGACGTGGTGGACGTGGAGCGGTCTGGAACCGCGGCAGAAGATCTCCTCGTCAAGTCCCGGACAGAGGTGTACTCGGCAGCAGCCCTGGTGATCGCCAGCGGTGACCTCAGCGGGACCCATGCAGTGGTCCCCAGCGTCAACCCAGGGGCGACAGGCGTGCCCGTCGGGTTGGCAGTGGAGCGCCTCGGAGCGCGATCGCACGAGCCACACTTCTCGCCCAGCTTGCGCACCGTGTCCGATCGGGCCGCCTTCGTCGCTCCCACCGAAGACCTGATCCGGGCCGGGTGGATCGTCACGGCCTCCGGTCGCCGGGTCGATGGCGCACTGGCTCTGGCCGGACTGGAAGCCCTCGTGGGTCAGGATCTGCATCTCGAGGTGCCGCAGGAGGCCGTCAGCGACGACGCGAGCCTGTGCACGTATCCCGCGAAGGGATACGGAACCGCGCACGACCTCCTGGCCGACGGCTTGGCCGTCCAGGTCGACGGTGAGGGCACAGGTCCGATTCTCCGCATCGGGCCGATCAGGGTGGTGATCTCGCTCGCCGACGGCGGGCTGGACGTGAACGACTCCATGCAGGTCCTGACCGGGAGCAGTGCCGCGATCGAAGGCCTGTACGCGTGCGGCTCCGCCGCCGTCGGGGGGATGCGGCTGGTCGGCCACGGCCACCACCTGATGTGGGCGGCCGTCACAGGGGCCGCAGCCGCCCGCGCTGTGGTGGCAGCCTCGTGAGCGCGGCTCTGCGCCCCACCGCTCCTGACCGTCCCGGACCGCCGGAGTCGTCCGGCGTCGTCTCGGCCCGAGACGGCGGCGGAGCCGCGAGCCGGAGGTGGAGGGCGGTCGTGACGGACGCCGACACGCCACCGCGCCCCGGCCCCATGTCTCCGCGCACTCGTGCGAGTGCCGCGGCATCGAGAAGGAGTGCTGATGAGGATCACTAGTCTTGCGGGGCGACTGCAGTTGGTGACCGGAAGCGGGATGGTGGACGTCGAGTCCGAGAGCGAGGGACGCTTCGGCCCGGATCCCCAGAGTGTCTTCCCGCGATGGTCGGAGTTCCGTAGCTGGGCCGGCGAACATGGTGCGGCAAGCGGGGACGCCACGGCATCGCTGCCCGAGAACCCGGACCTCGCCGCACCGGTGCCTCGCCCCGCGCAGGTCTTCGCGGTGGGACTGAACTACCAGGCGCATGTTTCGGAGGCAGGCAGGGACCGACCTGATGCGCCGGTGACCTTCACCAAGTTCCCGAGCTGCCTGACGGGGCCGTACACGACCATCGCCCTGCCCGGCGAACGCGTCGACTGGGAAGTCGAACTGGTCGTCGTCATGGGTGAGACGGTGCGCAACGGCCGTCTCGAGGACGCCTGGGGTCAGGTGGCGGGGCTCATGGTGGGCCAGGACCTGTCCGAGCGGGAGGTGCAGCTGCGTCCACCGACCCCCCAGTTCAGCCTCGGCAAGTCCTTCCCGCAGTTCGGCCCCACGGGTCCCGTCCTGGTCACCCCGGACGAGTTCAGTGACCCGGACGATCTCGCCATCTCCTGCGCTGTCAACGGTGAGGAGGTCCAGTCCGCGAAAACGTCGCAGATGATCTTCAGTGTTCCGGAAGTGATCGTTGCGCTGTCCGCCATAGTGACGCTGCTGCCGGGCGACCTCATCTTCACCGGAACGCCGTCGGGCGTGGGCAATGCGCGGAAGCCGCCGAAGTACCTGACCCCCGGGGACGAGCTCACCAGCTACATCGAGAACATCGGGACCATGCGGCACACCTTCACGAGGTGATCGTCCGCGTTCCCTCCTTCCACGATTCGCGCCAGACAGCCCGGCTGGAATCCGCGCACCGGGCACGGTGCCAGGAACGTCGGGCAACCCGAGAAAGAGGAGGATCCACCCCATGACAGGTCCGACCGTGCAGTGGGACGAAGGCGACCGTGGTCTCCTGGGACAAGGCGTACTCGCCATCTGGTGCGACATGGCCCCGGAGTCCGACGACCAGTTCAACGCGTGGTACACCCACGAACACCTGCCGGAACGGGTCGGTGTGCCTGGCTTCCTGCGCGGGCGCCGCTACATCCGGGACGACCGGCACGGCGTCGACGGTCAGCGCTATTTGGCCTTCTACGAGGCCACCGACACAGCCGTGTTCTCCTCGCCGGCTTATCTGGAACGGCTGAACAACCCCACGCCTCTCACGCGCACCATGGCGCCGCGGCTCGAGAACGCCAAACGAACCGTCCTCTCGGTCCAGGCTTCCTACGGCAGAGGGGTGGGCAGGGAGCTGACCATCGTGGAATTCGGGCCGACGGATGCGGGAGCCGTCTCCGAGTGGGTCTCCTCCTCCCTGGTCCCACAGGCCCTGTCCCGTCCGCAACTCACGGGGCTGCACCTCCTCGTCCCGGACGAGGCGGCGACGAAGGCGAAGGAAGGGACGCAAGAGGCGCGCGGCGTGACGCGAGCGATGGCCCAGTGGGTGCTCGTCATGGAAGGCACCGGCGGGGTGCCGGACGTCGCTGCGGAGTTGGTCCTGGGCGCTGATGGACTGGCGTCTCACGGTGCCAGCGGGACGCCGACGTCCATCACCTACGAGTACACCGTGTCCCTCCTCTCGCCCGATCTGCACACCGGTCCAGGTGCTGCGGCGGCCTCGTAGATCGGTGGAGCGACAGCGAGCGGCCGATCACCGCGTCCCCTGCCCCCTCGGAGCAGCCGTGGACGGCTGTATGGACGGCTCGGGAAGGTGATGGCGATGAGACTCGCGGGAAGACTGGCGTTGATCACCGGGGGAGGTGGCGGCCTCGGTCGCGGGGTGGCCCTGGGGATGGCGGCGGAGGGCGCCAGCGTGGCAGTGGCCGACCACGATGTGTCGCTGGCCAGGCAGGTGGCCGAGGAGATCAGAGAGGCCGGGGGACGGGCGGCCCACTATCCGGTGGACGTCACCGACAGCGGCTCCGTCGACGAGCTCGTCGATGCGGTAGCCCGCTGGGCCGATTGCGTGGACGTCCTGGTCAATTCCGCGGGCGTTGGTGGCTCCGCACCGTTCCTCGACATGAGCGAGGACGAGTGGGACCGGGTGATCGATGTCAATCTCAAGGGGACGTTCCTGGTGTCTCAGCGGGTCGCGCGCCGAATGTGCCGTGGCGGGGGAGGTTCCATCGTGAACCTCTCTTCGGTCCTGGCCCAGGTCTCCCGGCCAGACCAAGCGCACTACGGCGCGAGCAAGGGCGGCGTCGGGCAACTCACCCAGGCCATGGCTCTGGCACTGGCGCCCCACGACATACGGGTGAACGCCATCGCGCCGGGGCCCTGCGATACGCCGCTCACCGTCAAGGCCTATGCCGCGGACCCGCCACGGCGCGCCGCGGCTCTGTCCCGCGTCGCCCTCGGCCGGCCAGGAACGCCGCGTGACATCGCAGGCGCCGCGCTCTACCTCGCGTCCGACGAGGCCGCGTGGGTGACGGGGACGACGATCTACGTCGACGGCGGTCTCCTGGCGGCCCGATAGGTGAGGCGTCCGGAGAGAAGAGCGCGGCGCGGCACCGCCGGCCGGTCCGCGCGCGGACAGCGCGGTCATAGCGGCTGTCGGGAGAGGAGGATCGGTGGAACTGGACGGAAAGGTCGCCCTGGTCACGGGAGCGGGTTCTGGCATCGGCCGCGCGACGGCGCTGAGGCTGGCACGGGACGGGGCTCGCGTGGTCGTGTCCGACGTCCTGGAGGTCAGGGCGGCGGAGACGGTGCATCTGATCACCGCCTCGGAAGGTGAGGCCATTGTCGCCCAGGGAGACGTATCCCAGGGGGACGACGTCAAAGCCCTGGTGAGTCGTGCGGAGGAGCACTACGGAGGTCTTGACGTAGTGCACAACAATGCCGGCGTCCTGACCGGGCCGCGCTTTCCGGACTCGCCACCGCACTACTGGTCCCGAGCCATAGACATCAACCTCCGCGGCGTCCTCTACGGCATTCACTACGGGGTTCCAGCCCTCAAGAAGCGTGGTGGCGGAGTCATCATCAACACCGCGTCCATCTCTGGGCTCGTGCCGCATCACATCGACCCTGTCTACGCCGCGACGAAGGCGGCGGTCGTGAACCTGACCCGGTCGCTCGTCTTCCTCCGTGACGAGGCGGGAATCCGCGTCAATGCGGTCTGTCCCGGACTGGTCCGCACCGAGCTCGAAGAGCATTCGAGTGAGACCTTCCGCCCCGAGGACCGGCGGAGGTTCCAGGAGGGGCGTGCCGCAAAGCGCGGGCTACCGGCACTGGATCCGGCGGAGATAGCCGAGGCAGTGCTGGAACTGATCAGGGACGACTCGTTGACCGGTGTGGCGTACAAGCGCGCGGTCGGAGAGACCTGGGAGATGGTATGAGCAGCCCGGTGGTGGATCCGGTGGACGTCGTCGTGGTCGGCGCCGGGATGGCAGGGCTCTGTGCCTCTGTTGCGGCTCTGGAACGGGGCGCGCGGGTCCTCGTGATCGAGAAGGGGCCGCGGGCCGGCGGCTCGATGTTCCTCTCCGGTGGACTCGTCTGGACCTTCACGGACAAGGCGAGGCTCAGGAAGGAACTGCCGGATGGGGACGAGGCCTTGCAGGACCTCGTCATGGATTCGCTAGGTCCATCGCTGAACTGGTTGGAGAGCCACGGGATCGCGGTAGGTCCGGAGCAACCGTTCATGTGGTATGGCCGGGGCCGCCGGGTGGAGCCACCGACCTTGACGCAGGCCCTCGTGCGTCGCGTGGCGGAACTCGGCGGCGGCGTCCGCTTGCGTACCCCCATGCTCGGTCTCATGTGGGAGGGATGCCTCGTCAGAGGAGTCGAGGTCTGGACGCCCGACGGATCGATGAAGATCCCCGCGGGGAGGGTGGTACTCGCCACCGGCGGATTCCAGGGCAACGCGGAATTGCTGGCGCGTTACGTCACCCCGTATGCCGACAGGTGCTACGTACGCAGCAACCCATGGAGCACGGGCGACGGACTCGTCTCCGCGCAGGCGGCCGGCGCTGCCCTCAGCCCATGGCTGTCCACCTTCTACGGCCACGCGGTCGTCGCGCCGCCGGCGCGCTTCGCGGCCGAAGAGTTTTGGGGCATCTCGCAGCGCTACGGGCAGCAGGCGGTCGCGCTCAACTTGGAAGGTCGGCGCTTCGTCGACGAGTCAGCAGGGACGGGGGAGGAGTACCTGAATCAGGCTGTCGCGCGCCAGCCGGGCGCGACGGCGGTCTACCTGGTGGACCGGGCCATCGCAGAGATGTCCCTCCACGGAGCGAATCCGCCGAGGCCCGCCATCGACCGTGCTGTCGGAAGCGGTGGACCGGTCCTCCGGGCGGACACCCTCGAGGCGATGTGCGACTCTCTGCAGGACTGGGGAATTCCCGCCACCAGGTCTTTGGAGACCCTCCGGCAGTACAACGCGGCCATCGGGAGTGGATCGTCGGACGAGCTGTATCCGCCCCGCCACAAGAACCGCCTGATGCTGGTGGAGCCTCCCTTCACGGCTGTGCAGGTTCGACCCGGGATCACGTTCACCTGCGGCGGGCTGGCCACGGACACCGACATGCGTGTGCTCCACCGCGCCAGGACGAACTCCGTTCTGCCCCTGGTGACCGCAGATGCGTCGGACTTCCTCTGGGGATACGTCGAGAACCTTTACGCAGCCGGTTCCGACGTGGGCGGCGTCCACAACTACGGGTACATGGGCGGATTGGCAACGGCGTTGGTGACTGGCCGTATCGCGGGCAGCTAGGACTCGTCCCTGCAGTCATCAGTGCCGGAGAAGGACCGATGCAAGGCCGACGGCTCCGCGGTGGGCGAGGGCGTCACGGGTAAGGTCACAGCCCTTCGATCTCTCGAGGGATCACGGATAGCGCCTTCGCCCTTCCTCGTGAACAGCAGGGGAGCCCTCCCCGTGACCGCTGACCTGGCTCCGCGCCGGAGCCTTGGATCGACCGCTGGCGGTCCGGCGCCGGCGCTGCTCCTGGGCGGCAACGAGGGCGGGACGGTCGCGTATGAGCATCCGTCGTCCCTGCAGGACGATGGCGCCGGCGACCAGCGACATCGCGGCGGTGACGTACCAGGCCACGGCGTACGAGGTCACGGCCACCAGGACACCGAAGACGAGTGGCCCGAGGGCGGCACCGGCACCCATCCCGCCCTGGGTGATCGCGGTCGCACGTGCCGCCATCCCGGGGTGCATCCGCGAGACCGCGAAGGTCGAGAGCCCCGACCAGGCCCAGCCGGTGCAGTAGCCGATGACCGCGCCCGCCGCCACGAGCACTTCGACACCGGTGGCCAGCAGCAGGTACGCGAGCCCGCCGATCACCATCTGGGTGGCGACGACGTTCAGCCACTTCCTGCGCAGCTTGTCGGCCAGCCAACCGAACCCTATCCGCGCACCGGCCCCGAGAGCGCTGGCGACCACCGCCAGCACGCCGGCGCCGGAAGGGCTGATCCCGCTGTCGACGGCGGTGGCCACGAAGAATGAGCCCAGCGCGCCGCCGCTGGCCGCGCCGAGCATGATCCCCACGGCCAGCACGACGAGGGCGGTCCGGTTGAACGGCCCTGCCGCGTCCGAGGGCGCTGACGACGCGCGGGACTTCAGTCGTCCGCTCCCCGGCACGACCAGCAGCACGAGCAGGGCGAGGACGGCACCGCCGGCGAACGCGGGCCGCCAGCCGAACGGGATGGCGATGAGCGGAACGGCGACGCCGGCGATCATCGTGGAGAGCGGGATCGCTGCCTGTTTGGTGCCGAAGGACAGGCCCTGCCGGTGAGGGGACACGGCTTGGGAGATGAGGTCGTTGCTCGCTGGCGAACCGACGCCGTTGCTCCAGCCGGCAAGACAAAGTGCTGCCACCAGGATCTCCGTGTGCTGTGCCCCGAGCGCGATCGCGAGCATGGTCGCCGCACTCATCACCGCCGACACTCGAAGGATCGGGGACGTGCCGAACCGGCCGACGAGCATCCCCGCGGTGAGAGACGTGACCGCCGAGGTGAGGAAGAAACAGGCGACGAGGGAGCCGAGCAGAGACGGACCGAACTCCAGATCCTCCCGAAGCTGCACCCACAGGACGCTCACCATGTAGACCGGCAAGACACCGACCGTGGTGACGGTGACCGCCGCCGTGCCGGCGCGACCCGAGCTGGTAGGGCTGTCGCTGTGGCTGCCGGCCATCTCAGCCCGTCCGGCGTTCGCCGGGTGCGGCGGTGATCCGTGCGGGTGCTCGAGGGCCGCGTCGAGGATGTGCTCGCCGATCCTCGGCGAGGATGTGGCGGCGGGGTAATGGCCTCCCGAGGAACGAGGAGCGCGGATCGGGGACCCAGTCGACCTGAACCCCGGCGCACCGGACGACTTCGCCCACCACGGCCATCGTCCTCCGATCTCGGGGGAGCCCTGTTCCCGGCTCCCGGGCGGGGCCGGGGTGTCCCGCGGGCGTCACGGTGAGCGGATGAGTGCAGCAACGCCGAGCGCACCCGGCAGCCCCGAGGCCTCGATCGTCTCGTTCGCGGTCGTAGAGCCGTCGAGCACCCGCGCCGCTCTGGGGCCTGCGCGAACTGTTCGTGTCACAGAGCTCGGTCCTCCGAGCGCCGCCGGGTTCAGGTACAGCACCACGTCAGGCCGATAGCTCCCTCGAGTCCCGGACTCCGAGCACTTCCCGGCCTGCCCACCCGGTCACTCAGGAACCGAGTGCGGGCACTCGGGCGTATCCCACCGTGACGAGTCGCTCGTCCTGGTCCTGGGTCAGCAGGGAGAGTTCATTCACCTGACGACCGTCGATATCCAGCTGACGACGCACGGTCGCGTAGCTGGACAACGTCGACCCGGTCATGACCGGGGCGATGAATGACAGCGCCAGCTTGCTCCCGTTGATCACCCGGTCCCCGTAGTAGTCGAGGAGCAACTGCGTCAGATGGCCGGCCGAGAGGAGTCCTTGGATCACTGGCCGTGGGTAGCCGGCACGGCGTGCCGTTTCCGGGTCGGTGTGCAAGCCGATCCGGACCGCGGACGGGTGCTCCTGGGCCCAGGAGAAAGGAAAGCCGGAGAAGGCGACGCTCTCCTCGAACGACACCTCGCGGACGAGAGGTCCCAGGGTCTGCCCGACAGCCGGCTCGGCGCCTCCCGGCTCGATGCGCGTGCTTCCGTCGATCTGGCCCTCGACCCTCGGGAACCCGTCCACCCACGACTCGGGGGGCTGGCCGTGCTCACCCGCCTCGTCGACGGCGTATCCGACCGTCTCGGTGGCGAGCATCCGAGCCACCACGTTGCCGGACGGGGTCTGGGCCTGGCTCGCGCACGAACGATGCGGACGTCCTCGGCGTACGTACTTGGCGACGTGTGTACCTGTCAGAACCACAGGATCTCCCACCGGCAGGGGTGCCAGGTAGTCGATCTGGGCCTTCGTGTGCAGTCCTCCGACGGCCGGGGGAGTGCAGTCGTAGCCCAGCAGAAAGAGCTTGAGCAAGTCGTTGACCAGCAACGACGGAGGCGCAAAACCGTCCTGTTGTCCCAGGTATCTCTTGGGGTCGTCCCCGATCGCGAAGGCGTGAGTGCGGACCGCTGCCGCGTCGACGCGTCCTTCGACGCGGCCGAGGTCATCGCCGACGCTCAGGTTCTCCCAGGAGAACTTTGGTCGGTCGGAAGGCAGAACGATGGGCACGGTGTGACTCCTTCGTGTTGGCTGCCGATCGAACCGGTATACACCCCGGCTGCGGGGCAAGGAAACAGTTGGCGGCCACATCGACCACGTCGTCGGGGTGCCGATGAGACCCTCGACGGGTGAGCGGGGAGCGTTCCGGCCGGCGAGTCGAAATGCCAGGCCGGGGCTCCGCGCACTTGGCTTCCGCGACGCACCGCGAGGCGCGCGGACACGAGGTGCTCAGCCCGTGCCCTGGAGCGTGGTGCAGCGCGGAGGCCCCTGTCATCCTGACCTCGTCCCATGATCAGCCGCTGTCGCCCCTCCCCGACATGCCCTACCATGACCGGTGCCTGAAGCCAGCGAATGTTCCCAGACCCGAACTCGAAGATCCCGATAAGACGTGGACGAAGGGTGAAGAATTATGGGCGATGTGACGACCGGAGTGACGAAGTTCGACGATCTGGAAGTCGGGCAGACCTGGGATGACTACACCTACGACCTCACCCCCGAGGCCGTGAGTGCCTACCGAGAATCCGTCCGACTCGGAGGCGAAGACGACTCCGGCGATGTCCCTCCGATGCTCCTTGACACCTTGTATCCCGTGAAGAAGTCGCTGCAGTTGCCCGAGGGGACCTTGCACGCGCAGGAGTCGGTTACGTTCCTCGGGCGGCCGGCCGTGGGGGAGCGGGTGTCGGTATCCCTGGTCGTCAAGGAGAAGTTCGTCAAGAAGGAACGGAAGTTCGTCGTGATCACCCAGGACTGTCGGGCGAGCGACGGGCGGCTTCTGGCCACCGCCGAGAAGACCTTCGTGTGGGCCGAGTGACACCCTGCTCCACCTCAATAGGCAGGTCCTCCCGACATCTGTAGTGAGGAGTGCACGTGACCGCGAACGAGACGTTGGAGATCGAATCTCTCGAGATCCATCTGACGCAGGAACGCATGAACGCGTTCGGTGATGCAGCCGGGAGTGCCGGCCGTGTGCACACGGATCCCGAATGGGCCGAGCCGGTCTTCGGGAGCACGTTGGCCCAGGGCATGCTCGTCCTCGATCCCGTTGTGCAGATGATGGTAGGTGTCTGCGGTTCGGACAACTGGTTCGAGGGTGGACGGGTGAAGGCGAAATTCGTGGGGATGACCCGCCCCGGCGATACGGTCGTCGCCCGCATGAAGGACGTAGAAGTGGTCGAGGAGGAGGGCCGCAAGCGGGTGCGAGGCAGCTTCTCCTGCGAAACCCAAGCCGGCGTGGTCGTGATCGTCGGTGAGGCCGAGGGGCCGCTGCCCCAGTAGATCTGCGCCATGTCTCCATGGGCGCGAGTCGTGATACGTCGGACGACGTCCATCGCGACCGGTGCTCTCATATCGCTGCTGCGCAGATGATCGGCCCGGCAGGGGGCGGGGCGCCTTATCCCTGCCGGGCCGATCCGCCATCGTTCACGGGCGACCCGTGTGCCGCCGTCGTCGGCGTTCTCTGACGCCTCTGGCCCTTCTCTACGTGCGGGATCCCAGGTCGTTGGGGCGGGTCGACGTCGGTGAGGCGGGAGACGTCCGACGTTCGAGCACCTCGAACAGGGGGACGAGCTGCTGGCCGAAGCGCTGGAACCGGGCGGTGACGCGGTCGCCCGGTTCCGCGCCGGAAACGCAGCGACCCATGACTCGGACGCCCTCGTCGAGATCGATCAGGACGATGCCGAACGGTACGTCGGCCGCGGACGTGCCGGGTGGGGCGCGGTGAATCGTCGTTGCAGCCGCGACCGTTCCCGTGCCGCTGGATGTTCGGGTCGCGACATCCATGGAGCCGCAACGGGGACAGAACGCCCTCTTGAAATGCCAGCGGTGTCCGCATGAGAGGCAGGACCGGACGAGGAGCCGTGGCTCGTCCTCCGTCCAGTCCGGGTCGTGCGCGCTCCGGCCCCGGTTCATGTCGGCCGCTCTCGCCCGTGCTGCTCTGCTGGCGACAGTGCGGCTGTCGCTGGTCCCTCCAGGACGGCGGTCACATGCGCCGACATGACTCCGCCATCGGCATGCACCAGCCCCCATCTCGCGGACCGCGGTATCTGCCTCGCCTCCGCCTCTGCCCGTAACTGCGTCACCACTTCCACCAGGTGAGCCATGCCCCCGGCGACACCGGAGTGGCCGTAGGACAGTAGGCCTCCGTGCGTGTTGAGGGGGATGGCGCCGGCGAGATCGAACTCACCTGCGGCCGCCATGGCTCCGGCGCGCCCGGCCTCCGCGAGCCCTATCTCCTCCAGCAACAGGGCCACGGTGATCGTGAAGCTGTCGTAGACCCCGGCGATGTCGATGTCATCGATGTCGACCGAGGCCTCGACGAGAGCCTGGCCGGCCGAGCGTCTCGCGCCGAAGTGGTCGAAGTCCGCCTCGCTGATGTGCTGGTGGAGGTGTGCTTGTCCTAGGCCGGCCACCCGGACGTTGCGGGGCGTCGTCGGTTGATCGGTGACCAGGACAGCCGCTCCTCCGTCGGACACGGGGCAGCAGTCCAGCAGTCGGAGCGGATCCGCGATCCGCCTGGACGCCAGCACGTCCGCGACCTCTATGCCCTCTCGAAAGTGCGCACCCGGATGGCGCCCGGCATGGGTGCGCATCTGTACCGCTAAATGGGCCAGTGAGTCGGGGTGCAGACCGTGTCGGTGCAGGTACGCGGAGGCCAACAGTGCGTAGTAGCCCGGCACGTTGGCGCCGACCGGGACTTCGTAGTCCCGGTGCCCGACCTGTGCCAGCGTAGTCATCGACGTGTCGACCGTCTGCCCGCTGGCACGGTCCTCACCGGCCACCACCAGGACACGGCCGGCGGCTCCCGAGTCGACGAGACGGGCAGCCTGCGCCAGCATGGCGATGCCGGTGGCACCGCCCACGCTCATTCCGAACGAGATGTCCGGTTGCACTCCCAGGTGCTCGGCGAGCAGGTTCGCCGGCATGAGGTGGTTGAGCGTGGTGGCGTAGCCGACGATGAGTCCATCCACATCGGTCTGAGCGACAGCTCCATCCGACAGTGCCTCCCGGGCGGCCTGCGTCTGCCAGTCGAGAGCACTCGCCGCCTGCCTCCCGAAGGCGGTCAGTCCGACGCCGGCAATCCATGCCACACCGTGAGGTTAACCTCATCGGCTGCGCCCGTGCAGATGGCGGATGGTCGGAGGCGGGGCGGACCTGTGCGTAGAGGCCACCGGGATCAGCGCCCGTCCAGCAAGTGCTGCGACACGGCTGCGTAGCACCGATCGGGGCCGGGGGAAGGTCTGTGGTGGCGTCCTTGCCGGCCTGCCCCTCGCTGACTCCATGACGGGGGTTGGCGCGGGGATCGTCCCCCTCTAGGCTCGTCCAGTCGGCCATTCGTTTCCGGCCTGCCATGGCACTCGACCTGCCGGTACTTGCGCTGAAGATGAGGTGATGCCCGTGACACCCCTGCGAATCCTGTCGACTGCCGACATCGAAGAGTTGTGGGATGTGCACGTCATCCTCGACGACGTCGAGAGGGCATTGGAGAACATCGCTGCGGGTGAGGCCCGGTGGCCACGGCGCACGGCCATCGACATCGATGGGAACAGGCTTCTCACGATGTCCGGATACGCCCCGCTGGTGGGGCTGGGCCTGAAGTGCGTCTCGTCGTATCCCTCTAACGCCGGCAACGACCTCCCTGCGCACCAGGGCCTGGTCATTCTCTTCGATCCGGAGAACGGGACCCCCGTGTGCCTGCTCGACGGGTCCGAGTTCACCGCGATGCGAACCGCGGTCTGTTCCGCCGTGGCGGCGCGCCGCCTCGCTCGGGCAGATGCCTCGCGCATGGCCGTGATCGGATCGGGAGCGCAGGCGCGAGGGCACGTGCAGGTCCTCTCGAGCGTCCTCGACGTCGATGAGGTTCGTATCGCGGCGAGAAACCCCGCTGCCGCGGCCTCACTGGCCGGACGATATCCGGGGGCCGGCGCGACGTCGTCGATCGAGGAGGCGGTCCGAGGCGCCGACATCGTCGTGTTGTGCACCGCCTCGCCGGTGGCCGTCCTGGACCCGAGCTGGATCGCCCCGGGAGCGCACATCTCGTCCGTAGGTTGTGCGGCGCCGGACGGCGAACTCGGGCCGGACCTCGTTCGATCCGGCCGGGTCTTCGTCGAGTCGCTCGATGCGCTCGAGCCCCCGCCCGTCGGCGCTCCGGATCTGCGCGCGTCGGCTCCGGGTGAGGTGACGCTGCTCGGTGACGTCCTCATGGGGGTCGAGCCGGGGCGTCGGGTGGAGGACGAGATCACCATCTTCAAGTCCTGCGGCCACGCCCTCGAGGATGTCGCTGTCGCTCGGGCGCTGTACCGGGCGAGCATCGACCGGGGAATGGGAGCCGACATCGGACTGTAGGAGCCGGAGCGTCGGAACGGTCGGCTCCTCGGCGCTGCAACCAGGGCCGCCGGCTGACGGACCGTGCAGCCTGAGGCCTGGATCGTCGGAGGCCCGGGTCACTCAACGTGGGGCGTGACATGCTGGAGATCCGACATCTTCGATACTTTCTCGCCGTCGCCGAGGAACTGCATTTCGGTCGCGCGGCCAAGCGTCTGCACATTAGTCAGCCGCCGCTGTCCAAACGGATATCGGAGCTGGAGCGGCAACTGGATGTCCGACTGTTCCACCGACTTCCCACTGGTGTGGTGCTCACGGACCAGGGGCGAGCGTTCCTGCCATACGCCCAGGACGCCCTCGAGTCGGTCCTCAAGGCCGAATCGGTGCTTCGGCGCCACTCGTCCGAGCGCGTCGGTCGTATCCGTATAGCCTTTCCGCCCGACACCTCCGCTGGACTGGTCGCGACGGTCAGTCGGGGCATGTGGGAGAACGGTTGCGACATCGAGGTGCTGGAGGCGTCCACCGCCCAGCAACTCGACATGCTGCGCACCGGTGCCATCGACGTAGGGCTCGTCCGACATCCTTACTCCGCGAAGCAGGCCGTATCGTCGCCCGCCCTGTACAAACCCCTGGGCGTGGCCGTGTCCCGGGACCACCCGATCGCCTCCCGAACGACCGTGGACCTGGCTGATCTCGCGGGTCAACCGTTGCTCATCTTTCCCCGTGACCTTGCTCCCGACCTGCACGACTCGATGCTGGGCGCGTGCCGGAAGCATGGCTTCGTTCCGCAGCGCATCCGGTACGCGGCGAGATTGGTCGATGCCCTGCTCGTCTTGGAGAAGTCGGTGATGCTGACCTCCGCGGAGGCCACATCGCTCTGGCCGGACGTCGTCTGGGTGCCCTTGACCGGCGAGCCACTCGAGTGGCGAACGTCGGTCGTCGTCTCGGATCGCCCCACCGGCAACGACATGCTCGAGCGTACGGCGGCACTGATCCTGGAGGCGCTCGTCGCGCAGGAGGGATGGCGTCACCTGCCTTCGACCCCGGGCCTGGCGCCGGGCGCCGTCGAGGCGCCGCGACCGGGCGCCCCGACCGGCTGACCCTGCGCCGAGCCCTCGATAGCGGGTGGATATCGCGCGGTTCCCTCTTGGTCTTGGACACGACGGCCGGGAACGGAATGGATGTCACATGTACCCATCAGGGCGATCGACGGCCGGCCGATCCGGTCGGCGGCACGACCGGTCCTGTTCCGGTGCGACCCTAGGAGCCACGATGTCCGAAGCCACACCCAGCTACCCAAACGTGTCCGTCTCTCTCGGCGACGACGGCACATGTGAAGTGGTCATCAACCGGCCCGACAGACTCAACGCGCTGTCCGTCGGGGTCAAGGACGAACTCGTAGCCGCCCTGAGTTACGCAGACCGGACGGACTCGGTCAAGAGCGTGGTGTTGACCGGGGCAGGGGAGCGGGCCTTCGCGGCCGGACAGGATCTGTCCGAGGCTCAGGAGTTCTCGCCCGAGGCGATCGACGGGTGGATCGATTCCTTCCATCGTTTGTACTCGGCCGTGCTGGACTGCAGCAAGCCGACGGTCGCAGCAGTGAACGGTTACGCGGTCGGAGCGGGCTTCCAGCTGGCGCTGCTCTGCGACCTGAGGATCGCATCGAGCGGTGCCAAGTTCGGCATGGCGGAGATCGACGATGCGATCCCGTGCATCACCGGGACGTGGACCCTGTACGACTCCATCGGGCATTCCCGTACCGCCGACCTGATCCTCACCGGCCGGATGCTTCCAGCAGAGGAGGCGAAGAGCTGGGGGCTGGTCAGCGAAGTCGTGGCACCGGAAGACCTCATGACGAAGGGGCGGGCGCTCGCCGTCCTCTTGGGAGCCAAGCCGGCCGTCGCGGTCAGGCTGAACAAGAACCGGCTCGCGTGGCTGCTCAGCCGTGAGCGCGAGAGCGCGGAGAGTTTCGCTCGGCAGGCACACGCCGAGGCGTACGGCACCGGCCTGCCGCAGGCGAAGATGGCCGACTTCCTGGCGAGGCGCCGGGAAGGCCGAAGCGAGTGAGTGGTGCGGCGTCGGAGGCATCCCCGTGCAGATGACCGAGCACCAGGGCAAGCAGCTGCTCGGGCGGCACGGCGTTCCCGTGCCGGCCGGCGTGCTGTGGTCGGAGTCCCATGGGGCGACCCAGCGGTTCCCGGTCGTGGTGAAGACGCAGATCCAGGAAGGCGGACGGGGCAGGCGTGGCGGTGTGGAGTTCGCCCACTCCGACAGCCAGGTGCGGAGCCTCGTCGAGCGATACCGCTCCGGAACCGAGCTGCTGCCTCCCAGCCGGGATGTACTCGTCGAGGAAGCCCTGGACATCGCCCGCGAGCTCTACCTGGCGGTTCTGGTCGACCGCGATGTCCGAGGGCCCGTCCTCTTGGCGGGTCGGGCGGGCGGGATCGACGTCGAGTCGCAGGAATCCGAGCACTTCCTCCGGATCCCGCTGGAAATCGACGTCGCCATCCCTGAAGGGATCCACCAGGAGATCGCCCGGCACCTGGGCGTGGCCCACGCGGTCGAGGCCCAGCTCCGCTCGGCCGTGGTGGGGCTGTGGAGGGCGTTCCTCGGCGGTGACTGCCTGCTGGCCGAGGTGAACCCACTCGTGGTCACCGACAACGGTCGGCTGGTGGCCGCAGATGCCCGTGTGGTGGTGGACGACGCAGCTCGGGTGCGACACCCTGACTGGCCGCCCGCTGAGGGACAGGACCCCTTCGAAGCGAGCGTGGAAGCCGCAGGCGCGGTGGGGACCTTGCTCGACGGCAACGTCGCGGTGGTTACGAGCGGCGCAGGCCTGGGCATGGCGACGGTCGATCTGGTCACCTCGCAGGGCGGGCGACCGGCATGTCTGGTCGATCTGGGTGGCACCGTTTTCCGGGGCCCCGATGTCCTGACCGCCGTCCTGGCAGCCGTAGGGAGGGTGCAGCCGGACATCGTCTTCGTCAACGTGTTCCTCCAGGCCGGCCCCTGTGATGATCTGGCCCGGGCGCTGCGACGGGCCGGCCCTGAGCTGTTTCCCGCCGATTTGGTCCTCCGGCTCCGAGGCAACCGCGCACCGGAGGCGCGGGGGATCCTCGCGGGGTTCCCTGCGTTCGTCACCGAAGACCTCGCCGGGGCCTTGCGCGAGGTCGCCCGACTGGTTCGGGCATGAGCATTCTCGTCTCCCGGGCATCGTCTGTCGCCATCCAGGGGATCTCCGGCAGCACCGGGCGGCTCTTCGCCGAGCGGATGATCGCCTCCGGAACTCCTCTGACGTGCGGAGTGGCTCCCGGACGGGGAGGACTGGAAGTGGCCGGTGTCCCGGTTTACGGATCGATGGCGGAGGCGGTAGCCGAATGCGGCGTCACGGTGTCGCTCATGATCGTGCCGCCGGTCGCGGCGCTGGGAGCCTTCACGGAGGCGGCCGAGGCAGGGGTCCGGACCGCGGTCAGCTATACGGAGAACGTTCCTGTCCACGATGCGGTACGCATGCTCGCGGTCGGACGTGCGCGCGGAACGCAGCTCCTGGGTCCGAACTCGGCCGGCGTGGTCTCGCCAGGGAAGGCGAACGTGAGCGATCTGCTCGACGAGAATGTTCGCCACGGGCGCATCGGCGTGGTGTCCAAGAGCGGAACCTTGACCTACGAAGTCCTGGACCTCATGCGGATCGCCGGGTTGGGGGCCAGCACCGTGGTGTGCCTCGGTGGTGATCCCGTGGTCGGGATGGATCACGTGACCGTTCTCGACCACTTCCTCCGTGACGACGCCACGGAGGCCGTTCTCCTCATCGGAGAGATCGGTGGAACCGCCGAGATCGCGGCGACCGCTCGATGGGCAGAACTCGGCCGCCCGAAGCCGTTGACGGCGTACGTCGCGGGCCAGAGCGCCCCGCCGGGAAGACGGATGGGGCACGCCGGTGCCATCGTGGGAACCCCCGCGGAATCGGGCGCGGTGAAGTCTCGTGTCCTGGCGAGCCTCGGGGCGCGGGTCGCGACCGTGGTGACGGATGTGCCGGAGTTGCTCGTCGCTGCCGGGGACGCCGCATGAACGAGGAATCTCACCGTCGGTGCTCGTCATGTGCAGCCGGACCTCGCCGTGTGTCGTCCGCAGGTCGGGGCGGCCCATCCGACGGATCGGCCGGCTGAACGTGCGGCGGTGTCAGGTCACGACATCTGGACCAGGAAGCGGTAGGCCGTCGTCCCCGGGGCCACGTGCTGGATGCGCAGCGGGCTGGCCTCGATGCGGGCCAGCAGCTCCGGCAGCCCCTCGACGCGGCCGAGCTCGATGCCGGTCAGCGCCGCCCCGGTCTCGCGGTTGTCCCGCTTGATGTACTCGAACAGCACGATGTCGTCGTCGGGGCCGAGCACCTCGTCGAGGAAGCGGCGCAGCGCGCCGGGCTCCTGGGGGAACTCGACGAGGAAGTAGTGCTTGAGGCCGCGGTGCACCAGCGACCGCTCGACCACCTCGGCGTACCGGCTGACGTCGTTGTTGCCGCCGGAGAGCAGGCAGACGACGGTCTGACCGGGCTCGACGGGAACCAGCTCACCGCTGAGCGCCGCCGACGCCAGCGCCCCCGCGGGCTCGGCGATCACGCCGTCGGCCTGGTAGAGGTCGAGCATCTCGGTGCAGATCTGCCCCTCCGGGACGGCGACCAGCTCGGCGCCGGAGTCGCGGACCAGGGGAAAGGTGACGGCGCCGGCGCGGCGCACCGCGGCGCCGTCGACGAACGTGTCGATCTCCGGCAGCTCCACCGGCCGGCCCGCGGCCAGGGCCGCGGCCATGTTCGCCGCGCCCGCCGGCTCCACGCCCACCAGCCGGGTGGTGGGGGAGGCGACCTGCAGCCAGGTGGCGCAGCCGGCGAGCAGCCCGCCGCCGCCCACCGGCAGCACGACGACGTCGGGTGCGGCGCCGAGCTGCTCCAGGATCTCGACGGCGACCGTCGCCTGGCCGGTCACCGTCGTCAGCGCGTCGAACGCCGGCACCAGCGCGGCGCCCGACGCCGCGGCGGCCTGCGCGGCGGCGGCCGCCGCCTCGTCGTAGGAGTCGCCCACGACCACGAGCTCCACCATGTCCCCGCCGAGTGCGGCGATCCGCTCCCGCTTCTGCCGCGGCGTCGTCCCGGGCACGAACACCCGACCGTGCACCTGCAGCGCCCGGCACGCGTAGGCGACGCCCTGCCCGTGGTTGCCCGCGCTGGCGCACACCACCCCGGCCGTGCGCTGCTCGGCGTCCAGCCGGCTGATCGTGTTGTAGGCCCCACGGATCTTGTACGAGCGGCCGACCTGCAGGTCCTCCCGCTTGAGCCACACGTCGGCGCCGGTCAGCCCGGACAGGCGGGCGTTGCGCTGCAGCGGTGTCCGCTCGGCGACGCCGTCGAGCCGGCGGACGGCGTCGCGCACCTGGGCGGGGAAGTCCAGCGCGTCGTCGCCGGGAGTGCTGCTCACACCGCCCATCGTCGACGACGCACCCCCGCGGTGGACCGACAGGGCAGAGATCGCGCCGTGATCTGCCCCACGAAGGCGCTCCCTGGCCTACCGTCGGCGGCCCCTGAGGTCACGCGAGGCGGTGAGTGTTCCATGGCACGAGCCCTGGTCGTCTTCGAGTCGGTGCCCGGCGAGACGCGGCTGATCGCGATGGCGGTCGCCCAGGGGCTGGCGACCCGCCTGCCCGTCGACGTGGCGTGCGCGCAGAACGCGCCGACCGCCGTGCCCGGCGACGTGCGGTTGCTCGTGGTCGGGGGGCCGGGTCACCCACCGGCGGGGCCGGGCGCGCCCCGGTACGGGCTGCGCGAGTGGCTGGAGGCGGTGACGCTGCCGCGCGGGGTGCACGTGGCCGTCTTCGACCTGCGCCCCGACGAGCCGGCCCGGTTCGCCGGCGACGGCGCCATGGGGATCGAGCGGGCCCTGGTGCGCGGGCTGGGCGCCAACGCGGCCGCACCGCCGGAGCACTTCCTGCTGCCGGATCCGCAGGGTCCGCTCGCCGACGGCCAGGACGACCGCGCGCGCCGGTGGGGGCAGGCGCTGGCCGAGGTGGTCGCGCCGCGCCCGGTGGCCAGTGCGGCTCCAGCAGCCGCGGCCGGGTGACCCGCCGCTGCTCGGACGTCACCCGGTGCCGGCCGTCGCCGTCCGCCACGGACTGCGGCCGGTCGGCCAGCGCCCGTACCCAGGCTCGGCGCGTTCCTCCCAGGAACGCCCGCCGCGGCGGGGCATCCTGCCGGGGTGAGGGAGGAGATGACGAGTGCCCGGTCGCTGCCGGCCCGGCTCGGACCCCTGCCGGGCCTCGCCCTTGTCCTGCTGGGCGCGCTGATCGCCCTCGGCACGCTGGCCGCCGCCTGGGCGCCGGCGCTGGGCGACGGCCGCCACGAGGCCTGCACCTCCCGCGGCGTGCCCTACAGCCCGCCCTACGAGTCCTGGCGGGTCGAGGTCGCGGTCTCTGCGCTGCCGATCGGGGTCACCTGCACCTGGACGGACCCGGATACCGGGCACGTCGTCCGGCAGGAGCCGTCGTGGGGGCCCACGGTCGCCGCCGGGATCGGCGCCGCGTTCGGCTGCGGCTGGCTGGCCGCCGCCGGCTGGGTTCGCATCCTCCGCGGAGCGGGCGGGACCTGAAGCTCAAGCGGCGCGGCGCTCGTGCACGCGGGCGTGCACCCAGCCCGTGAGGCAGTAGAGCGCGGCATGCTGCTCGGCCGAGGCGTAGCCCTGCTCGAACGTCACCGCCTCGAGCAGCTCGGCGCTGTCGACCTCGCCGCCGCGGAAGAAGCGCTCCAGCACCTGCCCGGAGTCGGTGCGGCTGACGAAGAAGCCCGCGATGCCGAGGGCGACCGAGTCGGTCACCGCCACGCTGACCGGGGCGTGCGCCATGGAACCGCGACGGTCCAGGACCTCCTGGACCTGGGTGATGATCTGGCTCTCGGTGGCGGGCACCGTGGCCCGGCAGGTGATGCGCACTGTTCCCTCCTGGTCGGATGTCCTCACAGGTCTGAACGGCCGGTCCGGCCCGGAACTGCACCCCCCGCACGGGTCAGACCGTGAGCCGGTCCGGTGGGCTGCTCGCTGCCGTGGCAGCCGTCTCCATGTAACAGCGGAATGCCCGCTCGGCCCGTCCGCGGTGTGACCACACGTTCGGGCCGGGGCCGGTCAGCAGGTCAGCAGGTCAGCAGTCCGTCGTCCTGCTCGCTGAGCCGGCCGGAGTCCACCGCGAACGTCAGCGCCTTCTCCAGCACCGGCGTGACCGAGGCGGCCCGGCGCTTGTAGCCGAACACCGCCGCGGTGGCGGACAGCAGCTCGTCGCGCTGCATCCCCGCCGCGGCCCGGCACAGCGCCGCCATCGCGTTGGCGACCTCCTCGGGCGCGACGTGCTCGATCGGCCGGTCGGTGCTCGACACCTGCCGGCGGAAGCCCCTCCACGTCGCACGGTCCAGGCCGTCGGGCCAGAGGTGGTCGCCGTCGACGGCGGAGGGCGGCAGCAACGACAGCAGCAGCTGCTTGCGCGCCTCGGTCACCCGGCTGAGCCCGAAGGCGCCGACGGTCAGCTTCGCCAGCCGATCGACGTGGATCGGACCCTCCGCCTTCACGCCGGCGGTCATCACCCGGCGCACCACGCGCGCGGCCTTGGCGACCGGCAGCTCGTCCAGCACCGACTTCTCCCCGGCGGTCTTCGGGATCCACGGCACGAACGGCGTCTCGCCGTCCAGCGCCGCCGGCCCGGCCGGCTTCCTGGCGGCGGCTGCCTTCGGCGCCGGGCGGGTCGGCGTCGCCGGCACCGCCATCGAGGTCACCGAGGACCGCAGCGCCGCGACGCCCTTGAACGACTCGACGGCCGCCGTCGGCAGCCGGAGCGGCTCCGCGACCGGCACCGACGACACCGGCGCGGCGTCGACCGCCGCCACCAGCCGGTCGACGACGGCGGACGGGTCGGCCAGCCACGACGGCAGCCACACCCGCTGCACCACCGGCCAGCGCAGCATGTCGCCCAGCACCTCGCCCGGCAGGCCGTCGCGGTCGCCCACGGTGCCCCGGCGGGCCCAGGCAGGGCCGTCCAGGAGCACCGCCATCACCGGCGTCGCCGGATCGGCGGGCCGGGAGACCGACAGGTCCACCCGGAACTCCGAGAGGCCGACGTCGGTGCGCACGACCAGCCCGCGGGCGCGCAGCGCCGCGGCGATCTGCTCGCGGTGCCGGTCGACCACGGCGGCCGATCGTGCCGAGCGCGGCAGCACGTCGGTGCCCTGCTCGGCCATGTCCAGGTAGGCGCGCAGGTGCTTGATCCCGACCGAGGAGGTCTCCTCGGCGCGCAGCTGCGCCGGGTCGAACGACGAGAAGACGACCACCTGGCGCCGGGCCCGCGTGATCGCCACGTTGAGCCGCCGCTCACCGCCCTGCCGGTTCAGCGGGCCGAAGTTCAGCGGCAGCGTGCCGTCGGCGGTGGGGGAGAAGCCGGTGGAGAAGAAGATGACGTCGCGCTCGTCCCCCTGCACGTTCTCCAGGTTCTTGACGAACAGCCTCTCGCCGTCGGAGCGGTCGAGTGCGGCGGCCAGCCGGTCGTCGTCGGCGTCGCGCAACAGCGCCTCGATGCAGGAGCGCTGCTGGGCGTTGAAGGTGACGACGCCGATCGAGGGCACCGCGTCGATGCCCTCCCACTGCGGCACCGCGTCGAACCGCCGCCGGATCTCCGCCACGATCGCCGTGGCCTCGATCGGGTTCGTGCGCAGCAGCCGGCCCGCGCCGGAGCGGTGGAACGTGCCGGGCACGCGCACCAGCGACACCCCACGGCCGTCGGGCTCGGCCGAGGCCCGCCCGTGTGTGGGCGCCGGGAACGACGACAGCCGGTTCTCGTAGTACTGGGCGTTGGAGAACGCGATGAGCGACTCGTCCTGGCTGCGGTAGTGCCACGACAGCCAGTGCCGCGGCACCCGGGCCTGCACGCATTCGCCGAGGATCGACTCCTCGTCCTCGACCGCCGTCTCCACGACCTCCACCGAGTCGTCCGACGACGACGTCGCCGGCTCGAGGAAGGAGGTGGGCGGCATCTGCTTGGAGTCGCCGACGACGACCGCGGCCTTCGCCCGGCCCAGCGCGCCGACGGCGTCGGCCACCCGGATCTGCGAGGCCTCGTCGAAGACCACCAGGTCGAACTGGTCCGCCGCCGCCGGGAAGAAGCGCGCCACCGAGTCCGGTGACACGAGAACGCACGGCATCACGGCGGTGATCAGCTCGCCGTACCGCGTGAGCAGCTGCCGCACGCCGAGCCCGCGCCGCTGTTTGGCCAGCTCGCGCTGCAGCGCCCCGACCTGCCCGGTGCCCGTCGCCGGGTCGAAGGGCCGGGTACCCAGGACGGCGGCCGGCAGCGCGGCGGCCAGGTGCTCGCGCACGGCCCGGGACGCCGAGGTGAACCGGGTGATCGCCGCCTCGTGGGCCTCGACGTCGAAGCCGTCCAGCCCGGTGGCGTGCAGCCGCTCGGCCACCGACGCCACGGCCAGCCCGCGATCCAGCGCGCGCACGGCGTCGTCGGCGGCGATCGCGCCGGTGATCAGCAGCGTCCGCGCGTCGAACAGGCCCGCGTAGCGCAGCGGCTCCAGGGTGTCGAGGAAGGAGACCCACCGGCGCAGCGACATCAGCACCGTGCCCTCGACCCCGCGCTCGGGCCGGGTCATCGACCAGCGCAGCACCAGACCGTCGTCGCCGGCCCACGCCGCGAGCTGGTCCGACGAGCTGCGGCAGACCCGCAGCAGCGTGGTCACGGCGTCCCGCAGCCGGGCGACGGCCGAGGCGGCCTCGGACCCGGCGGGCATCCCGGCGACGATCAGCTTGCGCAGGGCCACGTGGAAGGCCGAGGAGCCGTCGACGGCGGCACCGGCGCGGCGCAGCCAGTCGACCTCGCGCTCGAGCAGGCCGGGGTCGGTGAACGGGTTCCAGCCCTCCGGCGTCGACAGGCCCGGCACGGCGCTCGCCCGGCCGGCGATCGCCTGCACCGCGGTCTGCACCCGCCAGAGGTTCTCCACCAGGGCGGGGACGTCCGTGGGCTTCACCGTCGCGCCCGGCCGCAGGCACGAGGCGATCTCCTCGCGCACGGCCATCAACCGGCGGCGGCGCCCCCACCAGCTGGACGCGGCCGCCGTCTGCGCGGCCACGTAGATCTCGGCCAGCGGCAGGCCGAGCACCTCGGGGGAGGCGAGGTCGAGCCCCGGGTGGCGGAAGGCGGCGAACGCCGCCACCTCGCCGAGGACCGCGCCGGTCGCCGTCGTCCACCGGCCGCTGAACGTCTCGTCCAGCACGTCGAGGCCCACCGGGGGACCGGACAGCAGGTGCACCAGCGAGTCGAGGTCCTCCGGCGTGCGGGCGTGCCGCAGAACGCCGCCGAGCGCGGCGAAGGTCCCGACCTCGCGCACCGCGGCGTCCACTTCGCCGGCGGCCTCCCGGGCCGCCGGCAGGTCGACCTCGGGGGAGTCGACGAACGCCCACGGGTGCCGCGGCGACGGGCGGGTGAGGTCGGCGATGTCGGGCAGCAGGGCGAGCGCCCGGCGCACCGCGGTCAGCACCTCGGCGGGCGCGTTGGCGACGAAGGGCAGCGGCACCGGCAGCGGCTCGACGTCGGTCCCGGCGGTCAGCTCCGCCGTCCGCGCGGTGTACAGCGACAGCCCGGCGGCGTTCCCGGTGTGCAGCCGGTCGGCGTAGCGGGCCAGCTGACGGCGGGCCGAGCGCAGCGTCTCCGACTCCGCCGCCAGGCCCTGCTCGTCGACGGCGACCGCGTGCTCCAGCGCCACCCGGATCTGCGCGCGCACCATCGAGGCGCGGGAGCCCTTGTCGTGCAGGTCGAGGGCGAACATGCCCATGCCGACGGCGTCCAGGCGCCGCGCCACGACGTCCAGGGCGGCCCGCTTCTCGGCGACGAACAGCACCCGCTTGCCGTCGGCGACCGCGCGGGCGAGCAGGTTCGTGATGGTCTGCGACTTGCCGGTCCCGGGTGGGCCCTCCAGCACGAAGGTGCGGCCGGCGCTCGCCTCGGCGACCGCCCGCAGCTGGGAGGCGTCGGCAGGGGCGGGCAGCCGGCCGGCCAGGTCGTCGAGGTCCACGGAGGCGCCCGAGTCGCGGGCCGGGTCGAGGAACGGCTCGGTCGGCTCGTGCACGAGGTGGTGCACCAGCGGGTTCTGGGCGAACTCGGACCAGTGCTCGTCCAGGTCCTTCCACAGCCGGTACTTGGCGAACTGCAGGATCGCCAGGTCCGCCGTCGCCTCCACCCGGTAGGGCAGGCCGTGCCCGACCAGCGCGACCCGCATGGCCTCCAGGGCCCGGTCGAGTTCCAGGGTGCTCTCGGCCGCGTCGGTCAGCGTCGGGACGACCAGGCCGTGCACCTGGCGCAGCTTCTCCAGCAGGCAGTAGTTCGGGGTGCTCGACCCCGACTCGTCCAGCGACAGCCGGTAGGAGCCGGTGCGCCCCACCGGCGCCAGGACGACGGGCACCAGCAGCAGCGGCGAGCGCAGCGGCCGCCCGTCGAGCTCCCACACCAGCGAGCCCAGCGCCAGGTACAGGTTGTTGGCGCCGGTCTCCTCCTGCACCGTCTTGGCGCGGTAGGCGAGGTTGCGCAGCCGGGGGAGGTACCCCCCGGAGGTGACGTCGGCGTGCACCTCGCGCCGCTCGACCAGCAGCTCGGTCAGCTGCTCGGCGGGGAGCTCCGCGGCCCCGGTGAGGCCGCGCTCCTCCTGGACGGCGGCCAGCTGGTCCCCGGGCAGCAGGGTGACCGGGGTGCCGTCGTGGATGAAGTTGTCCAGGATCGGCAGCGCGGTGCCGGGCACCGTGAGCGGCAGGCCGGCGCGCTCGGTGTAGTTGATCAGCCGGTTCCGCAGGCTCAGGTCGAGCAGGGCGTTCTTCCACTGCTGCACCCGGGCCGGCGCCTCCGGGCGGCTGCTGGGGTGCACCGCGGTCGTCCGAATCGGGAACGCCGGTGCGCCGTGCTCGGCCGGCCGGTACTCCACGACCTGCAGCAGCCCCTCCGGCGTCCGGGCGCGGGCGGGCAGCGGCAGGATGCCGTCGCGCCGGGCCCGGTGGACGTCGGTGACGCCGAGGACGCGGTCGAGCTCGCCGGTCAGCCAGCCGTCGTAGGCGGCGCGGTGCAGGTCCTGCTCGGGGTCGGCGGAGCCGGTGAGCAGCGTGGTCTCGACCAGGCCGATGAGCCCGAGGTCGACCAGGTTCACCAGTGGGGCGGCGTCGGTGGTGGCGGCGCTCTCCGAGCTGCGCTCCTCCCGCCAGTAGCCGAGGAACGCATGAGCTCCCCCGACCCTCCCGCCGATCCCGTCCGCCAGCCACAGCAGCGGCCGGATCCCGGCCTGTTCGCACGCGGCGGCCAGGAGGACCACGGTGTCCAGCGGCGTGCCCACCCGCCAGGTCAGGACGTCGCCGGGGGAGCGCACCTGCTGCCCGAGGTCCGCCCAGCTGGCCGGGGGCTCCGAGTGCCGGACGCCGCGGCGCCGCAGGGCCTCGGCGAGGGCGTGCACCACCTCGTCGACCCGCTCGGCGGTGGCCGCGTAGCCGACCATCGCGCCGCTGCCGGTCCGCTGCTCCAGGAGCTCGGCGGCCTCGGCCACCAGGCCGGTGACCGCCGGGTGGTTGGGCAGCACGTGGGCGGCGAGCATCTCGAGCGCCAGCGGCAGGGGAGTGGCCAGCCACTGGCTGGCGGCGAGCACCTGCACCGGCGCGGTGGCCTCGCCCAGCAGCTCGCCGTCGAGCTGCACCTCGACGTCGACGACGCCGGGGCGCTGCTCCTCGACGTGCAGCATCGCCGCCGGGTCCATGACCAGCCCGATGCCGGTGAGCACGGTGGTGCGGCCGGCGTCGACGTCGGCGAGCAGCTCGACCGGCTGGGCGATCGACCCCTCCGCGTCGCGCACGGACAGCCGGACCGTGGCGCCCCGCAGGGTCCGGTCGGCGGTCAGTGCCAGGCGGGAGACGACCGGCAGCCGGTTGTGCGCCAGGGCGTAGCTGAGCACCGGGGTGGCGGTGAGCTCGATGGAGACCGCCCTCGACGGCGCGACGACATCACCGAGCTCGATGTCGGCGGTGGTCTCCATGTCACCTGTCTACCGGGTCGGACGGACTGGTCCGCCCATGGTCCCCGACGGGTGGGGCGGATGTGACGGGTGCGGTCGATCGTTGCCGGGGATCACAGCTCTGCCGTGCACGAGGGTTCGGGACCGCCGGGAGCTGTCGATGGGCGGGCCGACGGCGCGCAGGCACCCGCCCCCTCCGGCCTCCGGTTGCCGGGCTCCGCGACCTGCAGCATGTTCGTCCGCATCTCCCTGCGTCGGCGCCGGAGGCGGTTCGAAATGCTGCGTGCGATCTCCCGTCCCATGGTCACCCTCGTCGAGCGGTACATGCCCGGCTCGCTCGTCTTCGCGGCGATCCTGACATTCGTCGTCGGCGGGCTGGCGCTCGTCCTCACCGATTCGGGGCCCGTCGACGTCGTCCGCGCGTGGGGCGACGGGCTGAGCGGGCTGCTCGCCTTCATGACCCAGATCGCGCTGGTGCTGCTGTTCGGCTACACCCTCGCCCACACCCCGCCGGTCCACCGGTTCCTGGTGCGGGTGGCGGCGGTGCCGAAGTCGCCGAAGGCCGCCTACGCCTTCGTGACCGTCATCGCCGGCATCGCCTCGCTGATCAGCTGGGGGCTCGGCCTCATCGTCGGCGGCATCCTGGCCATCGAGGTCGGCCGCAGCGCCCGGCGCCGTGGCATGAAGGTGCACTACCCGCTGCTCGTGGCCTCGGCCTACTCCGGCTTCGTCATCTGGCACATGGGCTACTCCGGCTCCGGCCCGCTGGCCGCCGCCACCGAGGGCAGCTTCTTCGCCGAGGAGTTCGGCGTGGTCCCGGTGACCGAGACGACGTTCTCGAGCTGGAACATGATCGCCACCGTCCTCACCCTGACCGCCGTCGCCGGCGCGATGGTCCTGCTGGCGCCGGGCAGGGACGACCGGGTCGTCGAGCTGCCCGCACACGCCATGGAGGCCGACGACGAGGAGGGCGAGAGCACCGACCCGGCAGCGGGCGGCGCCGCGGTGCCGGCCGGGGTCGACGAGACCGCCCCCGCGCCGACGACGTTCGCCGACCGGGTCGACGGCGCGCGCGCCCTCACCCTCGCCATCGGGATCGCCCTGGTCGTCTACCTCGTCGTCTACTTCGCCCAGGAGGGGTTCAACCTCACCCTGGACATCGTCAACTGGACCTTCCTCGCGGCCATCCTGCTGATCGTCCGCTCGCCCCGGGAGCTGGCCACGCTGGTCGTGGACGCCGGCCGCACCGTCGGCGAGGTGCTCATCCAGTACCCGCTCTACGCCGGCATCCTCGGCATGACCACGGCGACCGGGCTCGCCGCGGTCGTGAGCGAGTTCTTCGCGAACGTCGCCACCCCGCAGACGCTCGGCCTCTTCGCGTTCCTGGCCGCCGGGCTGCTGAACATGTTCGTGCCGTCCGGCGGTGGTCAGTTCGCGGTGCAGGCGCCGATCTTCATGGGCAGCGCCGAGACCCTGGGCGTGGACGCGGCGCCGATCATCATGGCCATCTCCTACGGCGACCAGTGGACGAACATGATCCAGCCGTTCTGGACCCTGCCGCTGCTCGCCGTCGCCCGCCTCGGCGTCCGCGACATCCTCGGCTACACGATCATCACGCTGTTCGTCAGCGGCATCATCTTCGCTGGCACGCTGCTCGTCGTGGGCGCCGGATAGCGTCGCGGAGAGACGACCGAAGACCGTCGACGGAGCTCGGGCGCTGCTCCTCGAGGGCAGCCGGGTTGCCGACCGGCCGGCGCCGGCGGAGGTTGCACGGATGAGCGATGCCTACCGCCACGAGTCCGGACTGCTCGCCGAGGACCGGGAGCACGTCCGGGTGCTGACCCTCGACCGGCCCGAGCGGCGCAATGCGCTCTCCACCGAGCTGCAGGCCGATCTGGTGGAGCAGTTCCTGCGGGTGGTCGAGGACGGCGTCCGCGCGGTGGTGCTCACCGGCACCGGGCCGGCGTTCTGCGCCGGGCTCGACCTCAAGGAGATCCGGGCGGCCGACGAGCGCGGGGAGCGGTTCCGCCCGCCGATGAACCGGCCGGCCCGGGCGGTCTTCGAGGTGGTCACCGAGACGCCGGTGCCGGTGATCGCCGCGCTCAACGGCCCGGCGGTCGCGGGCGGTTTCGAGCTGGCCCTGGCCTGCGATCTGCGGATCGCGTCCCCGGCGGTCAGCTTCGCCCTCCCCGAGGCCGCGATCGGCATGGGCGCCAATTTCGGCTCGGTCGTGCTGCCCAAACGGATCCCGGTCGGGATCGCGCTCGAGCTGTTGTTCACCGGCGATCCGATCGACGCGACCGAGGCCCAGCGGTGGGGGCTGGTCAACCGGCTGGTCGAGCCGGAGCAGGTGCTGCCGACCGCCCTGGACCTCGCCGACCGGATCGCGGCCAACGCACCGATCTCGGTGCGCCGGATGAAGGAGACCGCGACCAAGGCGCTGGAGCTGCCGCTCTGGCAGGGGCTGCGGCTCGACGTCGGGCCCAACCCCTACCTGAGCGAGGACCGCAAGGAGGGCATCGCCGCCCGGCTGGAGAAGCGGCCGCCGCGCTGGACCGGCCGCTGATCCGAGCGGGTGCGCCGGCACCCCCTTCCCCTGTCGGGAGCGGGGCGTGGGCGCAACCGCCGGCCACGGCGGCGAAGCGGCGGACGGTCAGGCGCCCGAGAAGCGCTGCTCCAGCGCCTGCACCTCGGGCAGGCCGATCAGGTCGGTGAACTCCTCGAAGGTCGGCACCGCGTCGAGGGCCGCCGTGGGCACCCCGTCGCGCTTCAGCGCGGCCAGCAGCGTGCGGATGCCGGCGGTGGCCGCGAGCAGCGTGCCGATCGGGTAGATCACCAGCGAGAACCCGAGCTCGCTGATCCGCTCGAGCGGCATCGGGGGCGTCTTGCCGCCCTCGGCCCAGTTGAAGACCAGCGGAGCCACGTCCCGCAGCTCGGCGGCCACCCGCTCGATGTCCGCGTCCGAGGTCGGCGCCTCGACGAAGAGCACGTCCGCCCCGGCGTCGGCGAACGCGCGCGCCCGGGCGATGGCGTCGTCGGTCCCGGTCACGGCGACGGCGTCGGTGCGGGCGATGATCAGCAGGTCCGGGTCGCGCCGCGCCTCGACCGCCGCCCGGATCTTGCCGACCATCTCGTCGGCGCCGATCAGCAGCTTGCCGCTCATGTGCCCGCACTTCTTGGGCATCACCTGGTCCTCGAGCTGGATCCCGGCGACGCCGGCCTGCTCGTACAGCTGCACCGTGCGGACGACGTTGATCGCGTTGCCGTAGCCGGTGTCCGCGTCGGCGATCACCGGCACGTCGACGGCGGCCACGATCCGTCGGGCGTTGTCCACCATCTCGGTCCCGGTCAGCAGCCCGACGTCGGGGCGGCCGATCAGCGACGCCGTCGTCCCGAAGCCGGTCATGTAGACGGCGTCGAAACCGGCCTGCTCGATCAACCGGGCGCTCAGCGCGTCGTAGGCACCGGGGGCGAGCAGCGGCTCCGGACCCTCCACGAGCTCGCGCAGCCGAGCCCTCGTTGTGCGTCCGTTGCCCAGCAGATCCGCCACGTCGGCCCCCTCTTGTATGCAGTCAGCTGAAAATTACGCCGGAAACGTTGCCCCCGTCACCCCACCCCCCTAGGTTTGCACACAATCTCCGAGGGGTGTGACGGGTGCCACGATCGACGACGGCCGCCGAGCGGGCGCTGCACGAGCTGCGCGAGCTGATCCTGGCCGGCGCCCTCGGCGCGGGCGCCCGGCTCGGCGAGGTGGAGCTCGCCGCCCGGCTCGGGGTCAGCCGCACGCCGGTCCGCGAGGCGCTCAGCCGGCTCGCGGCGGAGGGACTGGTCGACATCAGCCCCAACCGCGGCGCCCGCGTCGCCACCTGGACGGTCGCCGAGCTGGAGGGGGTCTTCGACCTCCGGATCTCGCTGGAGCCGCAGCTGACCGCCTTCGCGGTCCCGAACGCGACCGCCGACGACGTCGCCGAGCTCGACGACCTCGCGCACCGCATGGTCGAGGTGGGCAGCCCGGGTCCCGGCCAGGACCTCGACGCCCTCGTGCCGCTCAACCGCGCGTTCCACGACCGGCTGGTCGTCCTGGCCGGCCACCCCACCCTGGCCACCGCACTGGCCGCGGCCATCCACCCGCCGATCGTGCGGCGCAACTTCCACGCCTACGACCCGGAGTCGCTGCGCCGCAGCCTGGCCCACCACCTGGAGATGGTGGCCGCCGTGCGCGCCCGCGACCCCGAATGGGCCCGCGCGGTGATGACCGCGCACATCTCCAACGCCCGGGCCGTCATGGTCCGGGCCGCCACGGCACAGATCACGACCGCACAGACCGCGACCGCGCAGCACGCCAGCGATGAGGAGGCCTCATGAGTTACCGGCTCGGAGTCGACGTCGGAGGCACGTTCACCGACGTCCTGCTGGTGGAGGAGGGGAGCGGGAACACCTGGCGGGCGAAGACCGCCTCGACCCCCGCCGACCAGGCCGTCGGAGTCCTGAACGGCATCGGCAAGGTGTGCGCCGAGGCGGGCATCGAGCTCTCGGAGGTCGCCCAGGTGCTGCACGGCACCACGGTGGCGACCAACGCCATCCTCGAGGGGAAGGGCGCCACGGTCGGCCTGGTCACCACCAGGGGCTTCCGGCAGGTCCTGCAGATCGCCCGCTCGTTCGTCCCCGGCGGGCTGGCCGGCTGGATCATCTGGCCCAAGCCCGAGCCGCTGGCCGCGCTCGAGAACACCGTCGAGGTCGACGAGCGGATCACCAGCGACGGCGCCGTCGTCCGCGAGCTGGACGAGGCCGACGTGCGCGCCCAGCTCGAGAAGCTGCGCGGCAACGGGATCCAGGCCCTCGCGATCTCGCTCATCAACTCCTTCGCCGACCCGGCCCACGAGCGGCGGATCGGCGAGATCGCCGCCGAGGTGCTGCCCGGCATCCCGATCTCGCTGTCCTCGGACGTGCTGCCGGAGCTGCGCGAGTACGAGCGCACGCTCACCACGGTCGCCAACGGCTACGTGCAGCCGCAGGTGAAGCGGTACGTGCAGAGCCTCGCGGGCAACCTGGCCGACGGCGGCGTCGCCGGCGAGCTGGCCATCCTGCGCAGCGACGGCGGGCTCTCCTCGGCCGCGAACGCCATCGACTCCCCGGTGACGCTCCTCCTCTCGGGCCCCGCCGGAGGCGTCACCGGCGCGGTGTGGATCGCCGAGCAGGCCGGCTACCGCGACCTGATCACCTTCGACATGGGCGGCACCTCCACCGACGTCGGGCTGGTCCAGGACCTCAACCCGAGGATCGGCCGGGAGACCAAGGTCGGCGACCTCGTCGTCCGGTCCTCCAGCGTCGACGTCCGCACGGTCGGCGCAGGTGGCGGCTCCGTCGCGCACGTCCCGGAGCTGACCAAGGCGCTGCGCGTCGGCCCGCAGTCCGCCGGCGCCGACCCCGGTCCGGCCGCCTACGGCAGGGGCGGCACCGAACCCACGGTCACCGACGCCAACGTCGTCCTGGGCCACCTGCCCACGACGCTCGCCGGTGGCGAGATCACCCTCGACGTCGAGGCCGCGCGGACCGCCGTCGGCACGGTCGCCGAGGCCATGGGCCTGGAGTCACCCGAGGCGGCGGCCGCCGGGATCATCGACATCGTCAACGAGAACATGCTCGGCGGTCTCCGCCTGGTCTCGGTGCAGCAGGGCTTCGACCCGCGCGACTTCGCCCTGGTGGCCTTCGGCGGCGCCGGCCCGCTGCACGCCAACGCCCTCGGGAAGCTGACCGGTGCCTGGCCGGTGATCGTGCCGCCCGGCCCGGGCCTGCTCTGCGCCCTGGGCGACGCCACCACCAGCCGGCGTGACGAGTCCGCCCGCACGGTGCTGCGCCGGTTCGGCGAGCTGACCGGCGACGATCTGGCCACGATCCTGCGCGACCTGGCCGCCGACGCCGGCCGGCGGCTGGAGGAGCAGGGCCTGTCCCGCGCCGAGCAGACCGTCGGCTACCAGGTCGACGTCCGGTACCACGGCCAGGGCTTCGAGATCCCGGTCGCCGTCGACCCCTCCTGGCTGGACGACATCGGCGGGGCGGGTGGGGGCAGCACGGACGGCGTCCTGGCCACGGTGGGGAAGCGGTTCGACGCCGAGCACGACCGGCTGTTCAGCTTCCTGCTCACCGTCGACCACGAGATCGTCAACGCCCGCGCGACCGTCACCGGCCCCAGGCCCGACGTCGCGCCGGTGACGCTCCCCGAGGGGGACGGCGACCCGGCCGGCGCCCTCGTCCAGGACCACCGCATCTACGCCGGCGGGGAGTACGTGCCGGCCGGTGTCTACGACCGCGCCAAGCTGCGCGCCGGTGACGTGGTGGCCGGTCCGGCGATCGTCACCGAGATGGATTCCACCACCCTCGTCCTGCCCGGGCACGCCGCCACCGTGCACCCGTCGGGCTCCCTGCTGATCACCCCGGAGGCCTGAGCCATGGCGCAGATCATCGAGACCGCGACCGGCACCGTCGAGAAGGGCGAGGTCGACCCGGTCACCCTCGACCTCATCGAGAACGGGCTGCGCAACGCCCGCTACGAGATGGACGAGGTGCTCTTCCGGACGGCGCTCTCGCCGGGCATCCGGGAGCAGCACGACGAGTTCCCGCTGATCGCCGACCCCGACGGGAAGATGGTCGTCGGCCAGTTCGGCCTCTCCATCCCCGACTTCCTCGAGGGCTTCGACGGCACGATCGAGGAGGGCGACGTCCTGCTGACGTCGGACCCCTACGCGTGCGGCGCCGCCATCAGCCACGCCAACGACTGGCTGGTCGTCGTGCCGATCTTCCACGAGGGCCGGGTCGTCGGGTGGTCGGCGATGTTCGGCCACATGTCCGACGTCGGTGGCAAGACGCCGTCGTCCATGCCGACCGACGCGCTCACCATCTACGAGGAGGGCGTCGTCATCCCGCCCTTCAAGCTCTACAAGAGGGACGAGCTCAACGACGACGCGCTGCGGATCATCCTCAACCAGGTCCGCAAGCCCGACTGGAACCGCGCCGACCTCAACGGGCTGGTCGCCGCCTGCCGCACCGCCGCCCGCCGCGTCGTGGAGATGTGCGAGCGGTTCGGCACCGGCTCCTACCTGTCGGCGCTCGATTCGCTGCTCACGCGCAACTACGACGCCATGAAGGTGCTGCTGTCCATGGTGTTCGAGGAGGGCCGCACCCTCAGCTTCACCGACTACATCTGCGACGACGGCGTCGGCAACGGCCCGTACGAGCTCAAGCTCTCGCTGACCCGCACCGGCGACAAGGTGCACCTGGACTTCACCGGCTCCTCGCCGCAGGCGGCCGGGCCGATCAACTACTACATCAACGAGAACCTGACCCGGATGTTCTTCGGGATCTACATGATCACCGTGGCCGATCCGCAGATCCTCTGGAACGACGGCTTCTACCCGCTGGTCGACGTCACGATCCCCGACGGCTCCTACTGGAAACCGGCGCACCCGGCGTCCCTCAACGGCCGCAACCACGGCATCGGCCGGGTCTTCGACCTCTTCGGCGGACTCCTCGGGCAGACCAACCCGGCGCTGCTCAACGCGGCCGGCTTCTCCTCCTCGCCGCACTTCATGTACTCCGGCCACTACTCGGGCGGGGAGCGGAAGGGTGAGTGGTTCCAGCTCTACTCGATCGGCTTCGGCGGCATCCCCGGCCGGCCGATGGGCGACGGCCCGGACGGGCACTCGCTGTGGCCGAGCTTCACCAACATCCCCTGCGAGTACCTCGAGTCCTACTACCCGCTGCGGATCGAGAAGTGGGAGACGATCGCCGACACCGGTGGCCCCGGCCTGCACCGGGGCGGCAACGGCGTCGACGTCGCCTATCTCTTCGAGGAGCCGGGCACGATCGCCATCCACGACGACCGCTGGCTCACCTACCCGTGGGGCGTCAACGGCGGCCACCCCGGCGCGCGCGGCACCAAGTGGATCGAGCGCGCCGACGGCACCCGCTCGGTGCTGCCCAGCAAGTGCCACGACGTCCCGGTGCGGCCGGGGGACGTGCTGCACTTCGTCACCTGGGGCGGCGGCGGGTGGGGCGACCCGCTCGAGCGCGACCCCGAGCTGGTGGCCCTGGAGGTGCGGCGGGGGCTGGTGACGCCGAAGGGCGCCGAGCGGTACGGCGTCTGCGTGGAGGAGGACGGCACGGTGAACGCCGAGGCGACCGAGAACCTGCGCGACCAGATGCGCGCCGACCGGCCCGCCGAGCTGCCGGTGTTCGACATGGGTCCGCCGATCGAGGAGCTCCTGGCCCGGTGCGAGGAGGAGACGGGGCTGCCCGCGCCCCGGCGCCCGGTGTGGGCGGCCGGATGACGGCGGCGATGGCACCCGGTGCGGGCTCGTGAGCATCGCCGAGCCCGCGCCGGGCCCGCACGGCGCCGCCTTCTCGGGCCGGGTCGGCTGGGGGCGGCGGCCGGCGGTGCTGGTCATCGACCTGGTCCGGGCCTACACCGAGCCGGACGGGCCGTTCGCGCTGCCGGAACCGGGCCCGGCCGTGGCCGCGTGCGCCGCACTGGTGCAGGCCGCCCGGGCGGCCGGCCGGCCGGTGCTGTGGACGGCGGTCCGCTACGGACCCGGTCTCGCCGACGGGGGGTTGTTCGTGCGCAAGGTGCCGGCGCTCGCGGCCTTCGCAGCGGACGCCGAGGGTGACTGGGGCGCGCTGACGCTGCCCGCTGGACCGGGGGAGCCCGTGGTGGTGAAGCAGTACGCCTCAGGGTTCTTCGGCACGGTGCTCGCGCCCACGCTGGCCACGCTGGGGGTGGACACGCTGGTGATCGGCGGGGTCTCGACGTCGGGCTGCGTCCGGGCCACCGCCATGGACGCGCTGAACTCCGGTTTCCGCCCGCAGGTCGTGCGGCAGGCGTGCGCCGACCGCACGGCGGCCGTGCACGACGGGAACCTCGCCGACCTCGACGCGAAGTACGCCGACGTCACCGAGCTGGACGACGCGCTGGCACGGCTCCGCGGACCCGATACGGAACGCAGTCGTCCATGACGGTCCCGTAACGGCTCGTCACTCCTGTCCGAACGGGGTGCCGATCGTCGGCCGGTGCTGCCAGGGTCCGGCTGTCCGCGTCCGTACCGATCCCCGAGGAGTCGTCATGAACTGCGCGCACTGCGGAGCCGTGCACCAGCGAGGCCGCTACTGCGTCGGCTGCGGCAAGGCCATGCCGCCCTCGACGCTGCCGCCCCGTCCGGTCCGGCTGGCCCCGCGCCCGCCGTACGAGGTCACCGACGACATGACCCAGCCGGTGCTGCGCTTCGACGTCCGGCCCCGGCGGGCGCCGGCGACCGAGCAGGTCGTGGCCGAGGTCGGCTGACGTGGTCCGCGGATGGTCGTGCTGTGGGTGCAGGGCTACTCGGAGCACGGCCGTCCCTGCCGGGCCGGTACCGCCGTCGGTTCACCCGTACGGGTGACCAGCCTCACTGCTAGCAATCTGCTTGCAGTTGTTAGCACCCCGGGGATGCGGGGCATGAAAGAGACCGTCAGGTCATCACCCACGTCCCTGGAGCTGTCTCTCTCATGACCGACAACAACGCCAAGATCATCAACCAGCTGCGCGCCCTCGCCCTGCTCACGCAGACCGAGGAGCAGATCGCCCGCACCCGCATCTCGCAGGCTCGTACCGACGCCGTCCGTCGTGAGCTGACCCAGAACGCCGACAACGCCGCCGCCCGCTCGCTGGAGATCACCGAGCAGCTGCGGGCCGTGGGCGGGGTCCCCGACGTCGTCACGCCGGTCGTCGGCCGCCTCTCCGCCGGCCTCAAGGCCACCTTCGAGCAGGCCACCTCGGTCGAGGAGGCGCTGCTGCAGGACCTGCAGCTCGAGCACCAGCTGCTCGACCGCGCCACCTACCTCAAGGTGCTGGCCGACACCGCCGGTGAGGCCAAGGTCCGCCAGCTCGCCGAGAAGCTCATCGACGCCCACAAGGCGACCGTCGAGTGGCTCACCGTCGTCCTCGCCGAGGAGGCCCTCGGCGGCCCCGCCGCCCTGGTCGCCACCCCGGCGCAGCGGGTCGCCGGTGCCGTGGCCCGCGGCGTGAACGCGCCGGTCCGCTTCTGGGCCAACACGGTCAACACCGCCGTCGACACCGTGAAGCACGCCGGCGAGGAGACCACCGACCGCTTCTCGTCCGTGTCGGACCGGGCCGCCGCGCTCACCGACGCCGTCCGCGAGACCCTCACCGTCGGCCGGGCCGCCTCGCTGCGGCGCGCCGAGCGGATCGCCCAGCGCGAGGGTGACGAGGACGCCGCGAAGGTGGCCCGCGAGGCCCGCGAGGAGCTCGGCGACGTGACCGCCGACGAGCTGCCGATCAAGGGCTACGACTCGATGTCGGCCGGCGATGCCGTGAAGGCGATCAAGCAGCTGAAGACGCCGCACGACATCAACGTGATCATCCGTTACGAGGAGACCCACAAGAACCGGGCGAACGTGGCCAGCGCCGCGCAGACCCAGTTCGCCGCCCTGGCCAAGGACGCGGTCGGCGTCACCAGCTGAGCACAGGCCCCCGCCACCTCGGAGGGGGACCTCAGGGCCCGCACCTGCACGGAGGGTGCGGGCCCTCGGCGTGTCCGAGATCGCCCCGTCCGCGCGTTTGGCACACCGGCGGGGGAGGAAGCCTGTACGCATGAGCATCACACCCGAGGCCCTCGAGGCGGAGTTCTCGCTGACGACGGCCGCGACCCGGCTGGACTTCCTCAGTCGCCGCGACAACGGCGACACCGCGCTCAACACCGTCCGCGACGACGACGACCCGTGGTCCGCCACCCTCCGCGACACCGGCACGCAGCTCGACGTCCACGAGGCGCTGGAACTCCTGGCCCTCGGCGAGGTCGTCTCCCGCAAGGCGCACGACAGCCAGCTGGTCGGCATCCGCGCGGCACTGCGCGGCGGTGCCGACTGGGACCAGATCGCCGCCGCCCTCGGCGGCAGCCCGCAGCAGGCCTACGACTCCTTCACCGAGGCCGTCGCCCGGCAGCTGGACTCCGACGCCGCAGCGTCGGCCCGCGAGCTCGCCGGTAGCCGCCCGGCTCGCTGAGCGCGGCGTTCAGCGCACCTCGACGCCCTTCCAGAAGGCCACCCGCCCGGCGATCTCCCGCGCGGCGTCCTCCGGCTCGGGGTAGGTCCAGGCCGCATCCCGGTTGACCTGGCCGTCGACCTCCAAGCTGAAGTAGGAGGCCGTCCCCTTCCAGGGGCACACGCTGTGCGTCTCCGAGGGCCGCAGGACGTCGTTCCGCACGGTGTCCCGTGGGAAGTAGGCGTTGCCCTCGACCGTGACGACGTCGTCGGACTCGGCGACGACGCGCCCGTTCCAGGTGGCAGTGGTCATGGTCCGATCGTTCCCGTCCTGACCCGGCCGTGCCCGTCGGGAGGAGTGACCGGCGACGCCGTGGGCATGGAGCCGGGGACGGCGGCCACCCGGCCGCTTCCGATCCTCAGGAGGCCCGCATGTCGCACCCCGACGATCACGGACGCAACGACCGCCCCGAGGAGGCCGGCGGTACCCCGGAGGGACGGCGGCGCGGGCGGATCCTCATCCCGCTGGTCATCCTGCTCGTCATCGCCGCGATCTTCGCCTACATCCTCCTCGTCGGCCTGAGCAACGACGACGCCGCGGAGGACATCGGCGCGCCGGCGCCCGCACCCGTGGTCGCGACCGCGGCGGGCTGACGCCGGTCAGCGGGTGAGCAGCGCGAACGTGGCGACCGCGTGGACGAGGGACTTCCCGTCCTGCGCCACGTCCGCCTCGCACACGGTCAGGTGCTCCCCCCGCGTGCGCAGCCGGGCCGACACCTCCAGCCGTCCGGGGGTGCCCGGGACCGGTGGGGCAGTCGCGGTGCTTCGTTGCCTGCCCGCGACCGGGTCAGGAGCCTCTCGGGTCCGGCGGCCGACGGGATGGGACAGGATCGGCGACGACGCACGACTGCCCGCGACAGCACAGGAGCCCTCATGAGCCACCCCGGACCGGACGGCACCCCGTCCGACCGGCCGCCCGGTCAGCCCGGCCAGCCCGCGCCCGACGACCAGCAGCCCGGCCAGCCCTACGCCGCTCAGCCCCACGGCCAGCAGCCGGGTCGGCCGGGGCCGTACGAGCACTGGAGCCAGCCGGGTCAGCCGGGTCAGCCCGCCGGCGCCTGGGTGCCCCCGCAGGGCGGGGCCAGCCCTGCGGGCCCGACGGAGCACAGGGGCGGTACCGGCAAGAAGGTGCTGCTGGCCATCCTGGGTCTGGTGGTCGCCGTCGTCGTCCTCGGGGTCGCCGCTTTCGCGCTCCTCGGGGGCGACCCCGAGGTCGGCGACTGCCTGCGGAACGCCGCGGGCGACCAGGTCGAGGTCGTCGACTGCGGCTCCGCCGAGGCCGAGGTGCGGGTCGTCGGCGTCGACGAGCGGGAGCTCGACTACGCCGAGTTCCTGGCCGAGATGGTCTGCGCCGACTTCCCGGAGGCCACCAACGCCGTCTGGGTCGGTGACGACCAGGCGGAGCCCGGCACCGTCCTCTGCGCCGAGCCGGTCTGATCCGTCGCTCCCGGGTGCCCCGCCGGTACTCCCGGCGGGGCACCCGCCGCGTCAGCCGGCCGGCCGGTGCTCGCTCTCCCGGCGGTCCAGGAAGTAGGCCCCGAACGCACCGGCCAGCGTGGCGAACACGGCCACCGAGTAGATCGCCAGGGCCACGTCGAGGAACCGGGCGAGACCGGTGTCGGCGGACAGCGGCTCGCCGCTGATGGTGGCCAGGGCCGCGTCGTACAGCGCCGCGCCGTACGACCCGTAGGCGCCGAGCACGTAGAGCAGCTGGCTGACCGCCAGCACCACGACGACGGTCACCGCGCTCAGCCAGCCGATCCGCCCGGTGAGCAGCCGGCCGGCCGAGCGCGACCCGCGCACGGCCGCCGACACCACCCCACCCACGCGCGCGGCCCGCAGCAGGGTGAGGGCGCGGGCGAAACGCAGGAACGGCAGCGCGAGGAAGAGCACCTGCCACCAGTTGCGGGCCCAGAACCGGCGCCGGTCGCGGGCGGTGACCGCGCGGAAGACGAACTCGGCCACGAACACCGCCCAGAGCAGCCAGCCCACCACGCTCAGCGTGGTCACCAGCCAGGCGTCGCGGGCGAGGGACTGGCCCAGCACCACGAGCACGAAGACCAGCCCGAGCGCCCCCATCGGCTTGTCCAGCCGCCGGGCCAGGCCCTCCTTCTCGGGCGTGGCCGGACCGGCCTCGACCGGAGCAGGACCGACGGGTTCGGGTGCCGGGCGTCGTCGCATCTCCGGCGACTACCCAGCCCGGCCGCCGCTCAGGGCAGGCGCTCGACCAGCCGGCGGGCGACCGCGACGGCTTCCGGGGACGCCGGCTCCCGGGCGGCTGCGCGCAGCCACGCCGCGAGCGGTCCGGCCAGCGCGGGTGAGAGCGCGACGATCCATGCGCCGCTGCGGGTCCGCGCCTCGGCGACGTGCTCGGTGCTGCCGTCGCCGGCGGAGGCCACCACCTCCGGCCGGCTCGCCAGCAGACCGCCCGGCCGCCACTCGCCGGGCGTCGTCCGGGCCGCCAGCCGCTCGAGCCGGTCCGCCGCCTCGCGCAGCAGCGCCTCGTCCCCGGTCACGCCGGCTCCCGCCGCATCGGCACGTGCGGGATGCCGTCCTCCACGTAGCCGGGGCCGCTGCGCCGGAAGCCGAAGCGGGCGTACCACTCCTCCAGGTGGGCCTGGGCGCCCAGCGTGAGCGGGCCGTCGCCGTAACCGGCGATGGCCTCCTCGATCAGCCGGGCGGCCAGCCCCCGGCCGCGCGCGCCCGCCGCGGTGGCGACCCGGCCGATGGCCCGCGAGACGCCGTCGTCGAGCACCCGGATGGTCGCCAGCACCGCACCGCCGTCCTCCAGCCACAGGTGCTCGGTGGCCGGCTCCGCGTCCCGGCCGTCGAGCTCCGGGTAGGGGCACTGCTGCTCGACGACGAACACGTCGACCCGGAGGCGGCACAGCGCGTACACCTCGAACGGCGTCAGGTCGGCGAACCGGGCACGGCGCAGGCGGGGGCCGTCGGGGTCGGTGGAACGCATGGGCTCCGTTGTAGCCCACGGCCCGCCCGGCCCGGGCGCCTGCCCGGAGCCGCAGCGGGCATGCTTAGGTGTGCCTTGCCTATCTGCAGGAGGACTTTCGTGACCAGGCTCGGGCGCGCGACCGTCGGCGCCGTCTCCACCCTCACCCTCGCGGCGTCGCTGGCCGCCTGTGGTTCCGACTCCGACACGCTGACCGTGTACAGCGCCCAGCACGAGAGCCTGGTGCGCACGATGCTCGCCGACTTCACCGAGGAGACGGGCATCGACGTGGAGTTCCGCGACGCCAACGACTCCGAGCTGGCCAACCAGATCGTCGAGGAGGGCGACGCCTCGCCCGCCGACGTCTTCCTCACCGAGAACAGCCCGGCCATCGACGTCGTCGACCAGGCCGGCCTGCTGGCGCCGCTGGACGAGGAGACCCTGGGCCAGGTCGACGAGCAGTTCCAGCCGTCGTCGGGGAACTGGGTCGGCTTTGCCGCGCGCTCCACCGTGCTGGCCTACAACCCCGAGGCGGTCAGCGAGGACCAGCTGCCCACCTCCATCCTCGAGCTGGCCGACCCGCAGTACGCGGGCCGCGTGGGCATCGCCGCCGGCGGCGCGGACTTCCAGGCCATCGTCAGCGCGGTCCTCGCGCTGGAGGGCGAGGAGGCCACCCGGGAGTGGCTGGCCGGCCTGGAGCGCAACGCCGAGGTCTACGCCAGCAACACCGCGGTGATGAAGGCGGTCGACGAGGGCGAGATCGACCTCGGGGTCATGTACCACTACTACTGGTACCGCGACCAGGCCGAGGGCGGGCTCGTGGGTGACGACGCCGAGCTGCACTACTTCGGCAACCAGGATCCGGGCGCCTTCCTCAGCGTCTCCGGCGCCGGGGTGCTCGCCTCCTCCGACCAGCCGGAGCAGGCGCAGCGGCTGGTCGCCTACCTCACCGACCGCGCGGCGCAGGAGCGCCTGGCCGACAGCGACGCGCTGGAGTACGCGGTCGGCACCGGTGTCGAGTCGGCCGACGTGCTGCCACCGCTGGCCGAGCTGGAGGCCCCCGAGGTCGACCCCGGCGCGCTCAACGCCCCGCAGGTCACCGAGCTGATGCAGGAAGTGGGCCTGCTCTGACCGCTCCCGTGCTCGGCACCGCGAGCCCCGGAGCGCCGGTACCACCGGCGCCCCGGGGCTCCGGTGCGTCCGCGCGCGGCCGCCGGCGGCTGCGGCGCTCCCCGGTTCCCCTGGCGCTGGCGGCCGGCGTCGCGGCCCTGGCGCTGCTCCCGCTGGGCTACATCGCCGGCTACACCGTCGACGTCGGCTGGTCCGGCGTCCGCGAGCTGGTGCTGCGCCCGCGGGTCGCCGAGCTGCTCTGGAACACCGGCCGGCTGGTGCTGGGCACCGTCGCCGTGTGCGCCGTCGTCGGGGTGGGGGCCGCCTGGCTGGTCGAGCGCTCCACGGTCCCCGGCCGCCGGATCTGGCACGTCCTGCTGGTGGCCCCGCTGGCGGTGCCGGCGTTCGTGAACAGCTTCGCGTGGATCTCGCTGCTACCCGGGCTGGACAGCTACGCCGGGGCGCTGCTGGTCGTCTCGCTGTCCTACTTCCCGTTCGTCTACCTGCCCGCGGTGGCCGCCTTCCGCGGCCTGGACCCGGCGCTCGAGGAGACGGCCCGCGGGCTGGGCCTGTCCAGCTGGGCGGTGTTCGCGCGGGTGCAGCTGCCGCAGCTGCGGGTGGCGCTGCTCGGTGGCGGTCTGCTGGTGGCCCTCCACGTGCTGGCCGAGTTCGGGGCGCTGCAGATGCTGCGGTACCCGACGTTCACCACCGCCATCTACGACCAGTACCGGGCGACCTTCAACGGGCCCGCGGCCACGATGCTCGCCGGGGTGCTCGTGCTGCTGTGCCTGTTCCTGCTGATCGGGGAGCTGCGGTTGCGGGGCGCCCGCGGCTATGCCGGCAGCGGTCGCGGCGCCGTCCGCCCGGTCCGCCTCGCCGCGCTGGGCCGGCTGACCGGCCCGGCGCTGCTCGCGCTCGCCGGGCTGGTGGCCGCCGCGCTGCTGGTTCCGCTCGGCGGGATGGCGTACTGGTCGCTGGCCGGGGCCTCCAGCAGCCTCGACGTGGCCGATCTCGCCGCCACCACGGCCAGCACGCTCGCGCTGGCCGCCGCGGCGGCGCTGGTCACCACGGCGATGGCGCTGCCGACCGGCTGGCTCGCGGTGCGCGCCCGTGGCCGGGTGTCGACGCTGCTGGAGCGGGCCACCTACGTGGGCAGCGCGGTCCCCGGCATCGTCGTCGCCCTGGCGCTGGTGACGCTGAGCATCCGGACCACCCCCTGGCTGTACCAGACGGTGCCGGTCCTGATCGCCGCCTACGCCATCCTGTTCCTCCCGCGAGCGGTCGTTCCCGTCCGGGCGGCGGTCGAGCAGTCCCCGCCGCTCTACGACGACGTGGCGGCGTCGCTCGGCTCCTCGGGCGCCGACCGGCTGCGCCGGGTGACCCTGCCGCTGCTCGCCCCCGGGATGGGCGCCGGCGCGGCGCTGGTCTTCCTGGCGGTGGTCACCGAGCTGACCGCCACCCTGCTGCTCGCCCCCACCGGAACGGCGACGCTGGCCACGGCGTTCTGGTCGGCGAGCAGCGCGTTCGAGTACGGGGCGGCCGCCCCGTACGCGGTCGTCATGGTGCTGCTCTCCGCACCGGCGACCGTGCTGCTGTCCCGCGACACCCGACGAGGTCTGGTCCCATGAGCTCCCTCACCGTGACCGCGCTGACCAAGGCGTTCGGCGCCACCCCGGTGCTCACCGGGGTGGACCTGCATGTGCCGGCCGGTGGTCTGGTCGCCCTGCTGGGCCCCTCGGGCTGCGGCAAGACGACGCTGCTGCGGCTGGTCGCCGGGTTCGACGACCCCGACAGCGGAACCGTCGTCCTCGGCGACCGCGTCGTGGCCGGTTCCGGGCGGGGCGTGCCCGCCCGCAGGCGCGGCATCGGGTTCGTCCCGCAGGAGGGCGGCCTCTTCCCGCACCTGTCCGTGGCCGGCAACGTCACCTTCGGCCTGCCCCGGCAGCGGCGGCGCGACCGTGGCCGGGTCCGGGAGCTGCTGGACCTCGTCGGCCTGGACGCCGCGCTGGCCGACCGGTCGCCGCACCAGCTCTCCGGCGGCCAGCAGCAGCGGGTGGCGCTGGCCCGGGCCCTGGCTCCCGAACCCTCCCTGGTGCTGCTCGACGAGCCCTTCTCCTCCCTCGACGCCACGCTCCGGGAGGACACCCGGCAGGCCGTGAGCGCGGCGCTGATCGCCGCCGGGGCAACCGCGCTGCTGGTCACCCACGACCAGGCCGAGGCGCTGTCGATGGCCGACCAGGTGGCGGTGCTGCGCGGCGGGCGGCTGGTCCAGCTGAGCGACCCACGCACCCTCTACCAGCGGCCGGCGGACCTGGACGTGGCTGCCTTCGTGGGGGAGTCGGTGGTCCTGGCCGCCGACGTCCGCGACGGGCGCGCGGAGTCGGTGCTGGGCAGCCTGGCCGTCACGGGCCCCGCCGGCCCGGGCCCGGCCCGGGTGCTGCTGCGCCCGGAGCAGCTCCGGCTGGTCGCTCCGGTCGGCCCGGTGCCGCGGGGGCGGGTGCGGAGCGTCGACTTCTACGGTCACGACTCCCGCGTGCGCCTCGACCTCCCCGGCGGCGGGACCGTGACCGCCCGTCTGGAGGGCGCCGACCTGCCGTCGGTCGGTCAGGACGTCGGCATCGAGGTGTCCGGTGCGGCCGTCGCCTTCCCCGCCGCCGAGGGCGCGGCCGGCATCGCCGGGCCGGCCGTCGTCGCCGGTCCCGCCGGTGCGGCGGCGACGCGCCGACGCGCCGTCGAGCCGATCAGTTAGGGAAGCCTAAGCTGCCCGCTATGGATCTGTTCCTCTTCACCACCGACGCCGCCTGGGGCCGCGACGTGGTCGCCGCGGGTGCGGCAGGGCTCGTCGTCGACTGGGAGCGGCGCGGCAAGCTGCGCCGCCAAGCCGGTGAGGGGACCCAGATCAACTCCGACACCCCCGCGGACCTGTCCCGCCTGCGGGAGGCGACGCCCGGCCGGCTGCTCTGCCGCATCAACGGCCTGGGGCCGTGGACCGCCGGGGAGGTCGCCGAGGCGGTCGACCGCGGGGCCGACGAGCTGCTCCTGCCCATGGTGCGGTCGGCCGACGAGGTCGACCGGGCCCTGGACGTCGTCGCCGGCCGCATCCCCCTGGGCATCCTGGTCGAGACCCAGGACGCCGTCGACCGGGTGGGCGAGCTCGCCCGGCGGCCGCTCGCCCGGATCTACGTGGGGCTCAACGACCTGCGCATCGACCGCCGGTCCACCGAGCTGTTTCGGCCGCTGGTCGACGGCACGGTCGACGACGTGCGGGCACAGGTGTCGATGCCGTTCGGGGTCGGCGGTCTGACGCTGCCCGGGCACGGCTTCCCGCTGCCGGGGGACCTGCTGGCCGCCGAGCTGGTCCGGGTCGGCGCGCAGTTCACCTTCCTGCGCCGCGCGTTCACCGCCGACATGGCCGGTCGGGACCCGTTCGTGGAGGTGCCCCGGCTGCTCGCCGGGCTGGACGAGCTGCGCCGGGCCGACGCCGAGCGGGCCGTGGCACTGCGGGAGGCGTTCGCCGCGGCCGTCGCCGGGCTGCCCGTGGCCCAGGTGGCGCAGCCGGCGTGAGAGCACTGGTGACCGGTGCCGGCGGCTTCGTCGGGCGGCACCTGGTGGCACGGCTGCAGCACGAGGGCTGGCAGGTCACCGGCCTCACCCGCCGCGACGTCGACCTCGCCGATCCGGTCGCCGCCGCGGCCGCGGTGCGGGCGGCCGACCCGGACGTCGTGTTCAGCCTCGCCGCGGGCCGGGCCAAGGGCACGCCGGGCGAACGGGCGGCCACGGTGGCGGTCAACACCAGCCCCTGGCTGGTCGACGCGCTGCCCGACCGCTGCCGCACCGTCGTCCGGCTGGGCTCGTCGACCGAGTACGCCGCCGCTCCCCGCCCCCTGGCGGAGGACGCGCCCCTGGAACCGCGCGGCTTCTTCGGCGCGACCAAGGCGGCCGGCTCCCTGCTGCTCCAGGCGGCCGCCGCCGAGCGGGGCGTCCGGGCGGCGGTACTGCGCGCCTTCCAGGTCTACGGGAGCGGCGACCACCCCACCCGGCTCGTCCCGGTGGTGATGGCCGCGGCCCGCACCGGGGGCACCGTCGACCTGCCCGCGCGGCTGAGCCGGCGGGACTGGGTGTGGGTGGGCGACGTCGTCGACGCCTGCCTGCGTGCCGCCGTGGACGACGGCCTGCCCCCGGGCGTGGTGCTGAACATCGGCACCGGTGTGCAGACCAGCACCGAGGAGCTCGTGGCGACCGCCGAGCGGGTCACCGGACGGCCGATCGCCACCGTGCCGGGCGGGCACCCGGGCCGCGGCTGGGACACCGCCGACTGGGTCTGCGACCCGGCGCTCGCCCGGCGGCTGCTCGGCTGGGCGCCGACGGTCGACCTCGCCGAGGGCCTGGCCCGTACCTGGGCGGCCGGGTGACCGACGGGGGAGCCGGGCCGCGGGTGGCCGTGGTGGTACCGGTGTACGGGAACGAGGCGACCCTGCCCGAACTCGCCGACCGGCTGGCCGCCGCGCTTCCCGGCCGGGACTGGCGGCTGCGCCTGGTCATCGACGCCTCGCCGGACGACAGCGCGCGGGTGGCCCGCGAACTGGTCGGGCGGGACGGGCGGATCGCGGTCACCGGCCTGACGGTCAACGTCGGCCAGCACGCCGCGCTGGCCCGGGGGCTGGCCGAGGAGCCCGACGCCGACGTGTGGGTGTGCCTGGACGCCGACCTGCAGGATCCGCCGGAGGCCGTGCCGCTGCTGCTCGACCGGCTCGCCGCCGGGGACGTGGAGGCGGTCTTCGCCGGCCGGCGCGGCCGCTACGAGTCCCCGCTGCGCCGCGCCACCGGCACGCTGCACCGGCGGGTGGCCGCCGCGCTCACCGGGCTGCCACCCGACGCCGGCGCCTTCCTCGCGATGGGCCCGGCCGTGCGCGCCGCCGTCGTGACGGCGGTGGAGGAGCGCGGCGCGCCCAGCGTGGTCCTCGCCGTCGGCCGGTCCGGCCGCCCGGCGACCAGCGTGCCGGTGGTCCGGGACCAGCGGCCGGTCGGGCGGTCGGCCTGGACCCCGGGTGCGCGACTGCGGCAGTCGGCCCGGTCGCTGTCCTGGGCCCTGCGCGCTCGCCGCTGAGCGGACCGGACTACCTGGCCCACACCTGGACGGCCAGGAACGTCTTGTCCGCGGGGAACTCGTACTGCCGGACCAGCCGCAGACCGGCGTCCCGCAGGATCGCGTCGTCGTCGGTGGGCGTCGGCTCGCCGCGGACGATGCGGCGGACCAGGAACACCCGGTCGGCGTCGTCCGGGGCGTCGTCCGGGGGCAGGACGACGTCGGGCCGCAGCTGCGGGGCGGACGTGCGGACGTAGTGGTCCAGGCCGATCGCCGAGCGCTGGTCGGCGGCGACGATCGGCTCGCCGGCCTCGTGCAGCTCGGTCAGCAGCGCCACCACCTCGTCGGCCCGCTCGCGCGGCTCCCGTTCCGCCAGGGGCGCGGCGGCGAGCAACGAGCAGCCGAGCAGGACGACCGCGGCCGGCACCCGGGCCGCGCGCGGCAGGGACATCGCACCGGCGGCAGCGAGCACGCCCAGCCCCAGCAGGCCGGCCAGCAGGTAGCGGGGGAGGTAGACCGGCCGCACCAGCTCGGCGGCGAGCAGCAGCAGCAGCGGCACCACCACCCAGCTGGTGGCGACGACGCGGGCACCGCGGGCACGGACCGCGCCGATCACCGCCAGGACGAGGGCGACGTAGAGCAGGGGAGTGCGCCCGCCCGCCCACGCCTCCGCGGCCATCCCGACCAGCCGGCCGTCGGTGTCGCGCAGGTGCTCGGCGTTGCGCGCGCCGGTGCCGTTGAGCACGGCGAGGGCCACGAAGCCCACGGCCGGCAGGGCGGCCAGCGCCCCGGCGAGCACGACCGGGACCGCCCGCCGTCCACGCAGGAGCACTGCAGCGGTCACGAAGGCGGCCAGCACGGTGACCGCGTACCAGTGCGCCAGCCCCATGCCGGCCCCGGCCAGCCCGAACAGCAGCAGCCCCCGCGGCGCCTCCTGCAGCCAGCGGACCAGCCCGAGCGCCGTCGCTCCGGTGGCGAGCACGGCCAGCCCGTAGCTGCGGGCCTCGACGGACTGCTCGAGCACCAGCGGGTTCGCCGCGAGGACCAGACCGGCGAGGACCCCGGTGGCCCGGCCGGCGAGGCGGGTGAGCGCCCGGGTGAGCAGGGTGAGCCCACCCGCCGTGGCCAGGAGCGAGAGCACCCGCAGCGACGTGTCCCCGCCGAGCCCCGGGACGGCGTTCCACAGGTACATGACGAGGTAGTAGGGGGCGTTGTACGACGGCGGGACGTCGGCCAGGTAGCTGGTGGTGCCCACTCCGGTGGCGATCGCGGTGAGGATCTCGCCCAGCGGCAGGCGGCCCACCTCGGCGGTGAAGAGCTCGTCGAACCACAGGCCGTGCCCGGGCGCGAGCAGCACCACGCCCAGGACGGCCACGAGGAGCGCGGGCAGCAGCTCGACCGGCGACCAGCGGACCCCGGCATCGGCTCCGGCGCCGGCTCCGGCAGCGGCCTGTGATCTTACGTCCGTCGCCGTCGTCACCCCTGCAGGTTAGGCGACCCTCTCCTGGCCGCCGGGCACCCGGCCCGGCATGGTGCGGCAGCGGACGGTCCGCGAGCGCGAGGTGAACGCGTCGCCGTGGCGGGGTAGGAGCCCGAGCATGTCGATGTCCAGCCCGTTCGAACCGCACCTCGGCCGTCCCGACGACGGCATCCCCGCCGCCGACCCCGGGGCGGGCGCACCCCCGCCCGCCGAGGGATTCGGTCCCGCCGGGGAGGAACCCGACCGTCCCGCCGAGGCGACCCGGCTCCCGGCGGAGGGGGACGACGCGCCCGTCGACCCGCCGGAGGACCCGCCGTTCCGGACGCCGGACCCGCACGACATCGGGCCGGCGTCGGAGAACTGACCGACGCCGGCCGGACGGTCAGCTGCCGAAGCGGGCCGCTGACCGGGCGCGGGCCTTGGCCGCCTCGACCTCGCGGTCCTTGGGCGGTGCGGTGGTCACCAGGGCGTCCAGCAGCCGGGCCGAGGCGGCGGCCACCTCGGCCACCGCGCGGTCGAACGCCTCGGCGTTGGCCCGCGACGGCGTGGCCGTGCCGCTGATCTTGCGGACGTACTGCAGCGCGGCGGCGAGGATCTCGTCGTCGGCGGCGGGCGGCTCGAAGTGGGCCAGCGGGCGGATGTTGCGGCACATGCGCCGCAGCGTAGGAGTCGGGGAGGGAGGGGAGCGCGGTGCTCGTCGTGGTGGATGTCGCGAACGTGGTGGGCAGTCGTCCCGACGGCTGGTGGCGCGACCGGGCCGGGGCCGCCGGGCGGCTGCTGGCCCGGCTGGCCCGGCTGCCGGGTGCCACCGTGGCGGGGCCGGACGGGACGCCGCTGACCTGCACCGGCGTCGTGGCCGTCGTGGAGGGCGCGGCGCGGGACGTGGCGGCGCCGGACGGCGTCCGGGTGGTGCGGGCGGCCGGGAGCGGCGACGACGCACTGGTCGCGGCGGTGGCGGAGCTCGAGTCCCCGGTGCTGGTCGTGACCGCCGACCGGGGGCTGCGGGGGCGGCTGCCCGAACGGGCCGACCCGGCCGGTCCGGGCTGGCTGCTGGCGTGTCTCGACCGGCTCGACGGCATGATCGGCCGCACGACCGGGTAGCCCGCGACCCACATCGGGGCGGCCGGCGATGCGGCCCCCTTCCTGCTGGCGAGGAGAATCCGTGCCGATCCCCGAGGACACCGGAAGCCCGCTCACCGTCCTGGTCACCGGTGGTTCCAGCGGCATCGGCCGGGCCACCGCGGTGCAGCTCGGCGCGCGCGGCTTCCGCGTGGTGCTCGTCGCCCGCGGGCGGGAGGCGCTGGAGGCCGCCGCCGACGAGGTGCGGGTCGCCGGCGCCGCCGCGGTGCGCGTCTGCCCGGCCGACGTGCTGGACGAGGAGGCGGTCGCGGGGGTCGTCGCCGCGACGGTGGCGGAGTTCGGTCGCCTCGACGTCGTCGTGCACTCCGCCCAGGTGATGGCCTACGGCCGGATCGAGGACGTGCCCAAGGACGTCTACGAGCGGGTCGTCGCCACGTCGCTGAACGGCACCGCGACCGTGGCCCGGCAGGTGCTCCCGGTGTTCCGCCGGCAGCACACCGGGCACCTGGTGGTCGTCAACTCGCTGCTCGGCACCGTGACGACGCCGCTGCTGGGCAGCTACGCCGTCGCCAAGTGGGGGCAGCTGGCGCTGGCCCGGGTGCTGCAGCAGGAGACCCGGGACGAGCCCGGCATCTCCGTGTCGATCGTGCAGCCCGGCGGGGTCGACACCCCGATCTACGTGCAGGCCGCCACCTACGCCGGGGTCCACGGGTCGCCGCCGCCACCGGTGTACTCGGCCGAACGGGCGGCGCGGCGGATCCTCTCGACGATGGACCGGCCTCGCCGGGTCGTGCAGGCGGGGGTGTTCAACCCGCTGATCACCGCCGGCTTCCGGCTGCTGCCCGGCGTCTACGATGTGCTGGTCGAGCCGCTGCTGCGGCGGCTGGCGATGGCCGACGAGCCGGTCGGGCCCACGGAGGGCAACGTCTTCCGGTCGAATCCGGCCGGCAACGCCGTCGACGGGCGTTCGGGTGCCCGCTGAGTGACGGCCGGGGACGGCGGGCGCACCCGCCTTCCCCGGCCGTGGAGCTCAGGGCCGGCGGTCGTCGCCGCCGTCGCCCCGCTCGACCGACACCGACTCCGTCAGCCCGTGGTGGTGATGTGACTCGTCGATCACGTGCGCCGCCTCGGAGAGGACGGACCCCGCGGCCCTGCGGGGCAGCAGGCGGCGGACCAGCGGCCAGAGCAGCACCAGGACGACGATCACGTAGACGGTCACCGAGAGCGGGGTGACGAGCCCACCGAGGTCCCCGTCGCTGATCTGCAGCGCGGTGCGGAGCCGCTCCTCGGCGAAGGGCCCGAGGATCACCCCGATGATCGCCGGCAGCACCGGCAGCCCGTAGCGCCGCATCATGAAGCCCAGGCCGCCGATCGCCAGGAGCAGGAAGAGGTCGAACGGCGAGGCGTTGACCGCGTACGCGCCCAGCGCGGAGAAGAACAGGATGCCGGCGTAGAGGTACGAGCGCGGGATCCGCAGCAGCCGTGCCCACAGCGGCGCCAGGGGCAGGTTGAGCACCAGCAGCATCGTGTTGCCGATGAAGAGGCTGGCGATCAGGCCCCACACGAGCTCGGGTTCCGTGTCGAACAGCCGCGGTCCCGGCTCGATGCCGTAGGTCTGGATCGCGACCAGCAGGATCGCGGCGGTCGCGGTCGTCGGGAGCCCCAGCGTCAGCAGGGGGACCAGGCCACCTGCGGCCGAGGCGTTGTTGGTCGCCTCCGGTCCGGCCACGCCCTCGATCGCGCCGTGGCCGAACTCCTCGGGGTGCTTGGAGAGCTTCCGCTCCGTGACGTAGGAGAGGAACGTCGGGATCTCCGCACCGCCGGCCGGGACGGCGCCGAAGGGGAAACCGATCGCGGTGCCGCGCAGCCAGGGCTTCCAGGACCGCCGCCAGTCGTCGCGGCTCATCCGGCCGCTGCCGACGGGGATGATCTGGATCGGCGCCCGGCGCAGGTGCGCGGCGGTCCAGAGGGCCTCGCCGACCGCGAAGAGCCCGACCGCGACGATCACGATGTCGATGCCGTCGGCCAGCTCGGGGATGCCGAAGGTGAGCCGCTGCTGGCCCGAGGTCGCGTCGATCCCGACCAGGCCGATCGTCAGCCCGAGCCCCAGGGCGGCGAGGCCGCGCACCCGGGAGCTGCCGAGCACGGACGTCACCGCGATGAAGGCCAGGACGATGATGGCGAAGAAGTCCGCCGGGCCGATGAGGAGCGCGATCTCCGCGACGGTCGGCGCGAGCAGCGCCAGCAGCAGCGTCGCGATGGTGCCGGCGACGAACGACCCGATGGCGGCGGTGGCCAGCGCCTGGGCCGCCCGCCCCCGTTTCGCCATCCGGTTGCCCTCGATGGCGGTGACCACCGACGCGCTCTCGCCCGGCGTGTTCAGCAGGATCGAGGTGGTCGACCCGCCGTACATGCCGCCGTAGTAGATGCCGGCGAACATGATCAGCGCGCTGGTCACCGGCAGGGCGTAGGTCAGCGGGAGCAGCAGGGCGAGCGTCATGGCCGGCCCGATGCCGGGCAGGACCCCGATCGCGGTGCCCAGCAGCACGCCGAGGAAGGCGTACAGGATGTTCTCGGGGGACAGGGCGGTGCCGAACCCGTTGATCAGTTCACCGAGCGCGCCCATCAGAGGATCCCTCTCAGGATGCCCACGGGCAGGGCGATGCCCAGCCCGAGGACGAACAGGTACCAGCTGCCGACCGACAGCACGAGCGCGATCACCACGTCCCTGACGTAGTGCCGGCTGCCGAGTGCGAAGGCGGCTCCCCAGAAGAGGATCGCCCCCGAGATGGGCCAGCCGAGGCTCTCGATGAGCAGCGCGTTGGCCGCGAACGCCGCCACCAGCAGCGCCATGGTGGCCCAGTCGCTGCGACCGGTCAGGTCGACGTCCTCGCCGCCCTCCGGTTCGCCGCGCCCGCCGCGCGCGATGTCGACGGCCAGGACGACGGCGACGATCACCAGCAGACTTCCCACGACCAGGGGCACCGCCTTGGGCCCGACCGGACCCCGGACGATCAGGCTCTCCGGCAGGAGCAGCGCCTGGACGATGACCAGGACTCCGAGCGCGCCGAGGAACAGGGCCACGCCGAACTCGGAGCGGCCCTGCTCCTCGGTGCTGCCGAGGGCGGCAGAGCTCACGCCAGCCCCAGCTCGCCCAGGATCGTCTGCACGCGCTGGCTCTCCTCGCTGAGGAACTCGCTGAACTCGTCGCCGGTCAGGAAGGCGTCGGTCCAGCCGTTGGTCTCCAGCGCCTGCTGCCATTCCTCGCTGTCGTGCATCTCGGTGATGAGGTCGACGTGGCGCTGGGTCTCCTCCTCGGAGATCCCGGGTGCGGCGACGACGCCGCGCCAGTTGGTGAAGATCAGGTCGACGCCCTCGTCGGTCAGCGTCGGCGCGTCCACACCCTCGACGGGCTCCTCGCTGGTGACGGCCAGGATGCGCACGTCACCGGCGGCTGCCTGCTCGGCGACCTCGCCGATCCCGGTCGCACCGAAGGCGATCTGGTTGCCGAGGATCGCGGCCAGCAGCTCGCCGCCACCGTCGTAGGAGACGTAGTTGACGGTGGTCGGGTCCAGGCCCACGGCGTCGGCGAGGAGCATCGGCGTCAGGTGGTCGGGGCCACCGGGGTTCGACGCGCCGCCGACCGGGACGGCGCCCGGGTCGGCCTTCCACGCCTCGATGAGCTGGTCCAGCGTCTGGTAGGGGGAGTCGGCCGGGACGACGATCGCCTCGGACTCCTCGATCAGCCGCGCGATCGGCGTGGTGTCCTCGAGCGTCGCCTCGGACTCGTTGGTGTACGAGGCGCCGACGACGCCCAGGCCCATCTGCATCAGCAGATCGGCGTTGCCGTCCTCGTTCACCAGCCGCTGGAGGCCCACCGTGCCGCCGGCGCCCTCGAGGTTGAACACCTCGATGCCGCTGGCCAGCTCGACGTCCTCCATCGTCTTGGCCACGACGCGGGCGGTGGTGTCGTAGCCGCTGCCCGGGGAGTTCGGGACCATGACCCGGAGCCCGCTGACCGGGCCGTCACCGCCGTCCGACGCGGCGCCGCCTTCGGCGGTCGTGCCGCAGCCGGTGAGCACGAGCCCGGCGGCGACGGCGCCGACGGTGAGCTTCCGCAGGGAAGCAGTGCGCATCTTGTCCTCCTGAGTGTCCGGTGGTTGGCCACCGCCTGGAGGGAAGATCGCAACGGCTGTGGGGGCTGTCACCCTTGCGTGCGCAATGAGCTTTGTGGTCCTTGTGTCCACGACCACGGCGGTGGTGGGGTCCGGGCAGGATCTGCCGTGGAACGCCCCCGTCCCGACGTCAGGAGTAACCCGTGCCCCGGCGGCTCTCACTCGCCGGCCAGCTGCTGGCGCTGCAGGTGGTCATCATCTGCGTCGTGCTCGTGGGCGTCGCGGCCGTGACGGTGGCGCAGTCCACCAAGCGGGCCCAGGACACCGAGGGCCGCCGCGCGCTGGCCGTCGCCGAGACGCTGGCCAACGCCCGGATCTTCCGCGAGGCGGTGGCCGAGGGCGGAGAGGCCTACATCCGCGTGGCGGCGGAGAGCACCCGCAGCGTCTCCGGCTCGGCGTCGGTCGTGGTGGCGCTGGCCGACCGCACGGTGATCGCCAGCGCGGACCCGGATCAGCTGGGCACCCGTTTCCCGATGGGTGACAGCACCGTGCTCGAGGGCCGGGCCTGGGTGGGAGAGCGGGAGCTCGACGGCGACCCGGCCGCGGTGGCGATGGTCCCCGTGCTCACCGGGCCCGAGCGGGAGTCCGCGGGCTTCGTGGCGGTGACCCGGCGCTACCCCTCGGTGATGGACGGGCTCGCCGCGGCCGCGCCCAACCTCCTGACCTACCTCGGCCTGGCCAGCGCGATCGGGATCGTCGGGTCGCTGCTGGTCGCGCGCCGGGTGAAACGGCAGACGCTGGGGTTGGAGCCGGCCGAGATCACCGGCCTGGTGGAGCACCGGGACGCCATGCTGCACGGCATCCGCGAGGGAGTGGTCGGACTCGACCTGCGGGGACGGGTCACGCTGATCAGCGACGAGGCGATCCGGCTGCTGCGGATCCCCGGCGACGCCCTCGGCCGTACGCTGGAGGACCTGGGCGTGGGCGAGGAGATGCGCGATGCGCTGCTCTCCGGCGAGGTCGAACGGGACCGGGCGGTCGCCAGCGCCGGCCGCGTGCTCGTGGTGAACCGGCTGCCGATCGCCAGCCGGGGGCGGCCGATCGGCTCGGTCACCACGCTCCGCGACCGCACGGAGCTGCTCGAGCTGCGCCGGGAGCTCGACCTCACCCAGCACGTCACCGACACCCTGCGCGCCCAGGCCCACGAGTTCAGCAACCGGCTGCACACGATCGCGGGCCTGATCGAGCTCGGGGAGGCCGACGAGGCGGTGCGCTTCGTGCACCGCATCAGCTCCAGCCGGTCGGAGTTGATCGGCGCGGTCACCGGCGCGGTGCTCGATTCCTCGGTGGCCGCCCTGCTGATCGCCAAGGCCAGCCAGGCCGCCGAGCTGGGCGTCGAGCTGCGCATCGCCCCCGACTCCGCGCTCCCGGTCCTCGACGGGGAGTTGAGCGCCGACGTCGCGACCGTCGTCGGCAACCTGGTGGACAACGCCATGGACGCGGCTGCGGCGTCGCCGCAGCAGTGGGTCGAGGTCTCGCTCGGCGTCGTCGACGGGGAGGTGGAGGTGGTCGTGCAGGACTCCGGGCCGGGGGTGCCGCCGGGGATGGAGCGGGAGGTGTTCCGGCGGGGGGTGTCGACCAAGAGCGCGTCCCTGCGGACCGGGCCCGCCGACCCCGACCAGCTGTCGAAGGAGCGGGGCATCGGTCTCGCGCTGGTGCACCTGGTGTGCACCCGGCGCGGCGGTGAGGTGACGGCGTCCTCGGACGACATCTCCACGTTCACCGCCCGGCTGCCCGTCGAGTCGGCGGTGATGAGCTCGTGATCGGCGTCCTCATCGTCGACGACGATTTCATGGTCGCCAGGGTCCACGCCGGCTTCGTCACGGCCCTGGACGGCTTCGAGGTGGTCGGTACGGCCGCATCGGGGGCCGACGCGCTGGCTGCGGTCGACCGCCTGGCGCCGGACCTGGTGCTCCTCGACGTCTACCTCCCGGACATGACGGGACTGGACGTGCTGCGCCGGCTGCGGGCGGCCGGGTCGTCGGTCGACGTCATGGTCATCAGCGCCGCCCGCGACGTCGACAGCATCCGCAGCGCGCTGCACGGTGGCGTCCTGCACTACCTGGTGAAGCCGTTCGACCGCCGGGCCTTCGAGGAGCGGATGCGGCACTACGCCCGGGTGCGGGCCGACCTCGACGTCCTGGACCAGGCCGCGCAAGCCGACGTCGACCGGGTGTTCGCCGGTGCCCGCGGCACCGCGGCGGCGCCCGTGGCCACGCCCAAGGGCATCGCGCCGGAGACGCTCGAGCTGGTGCGTACCGCGCTGGGCGAGGCGGGGGCCGACGGCCTCTCGGCTTCCGAGTGCAGCGAGCGGACCGGGCTGGCCCGGGTGAGCGCCCGGCGCTACCTCGAGCAGCTGGTCGCCCAGGGGGAGGCCGACGTCCGCCAGCGGTACGGGAGCGCCGGCCGGCCCGAGCGCCGGTTCACCCTCCGCTCGGCGCGCTGAGCGGACGCAACGACCGAAACGACCGTTAGCTGCGCAATGCTGCCCCGCCGCTCCGGATCGGCCAGGATGCCCGCATGACCATCGTCGTGGGCTACGTCCCCACCCCCGAGGGCGAGGCAGCTCTGGCCGCCGGCATCCGCGAGGCACGGCTGCGGGAGGAGCCGCTGCACGTCGTCAACACCACCCGGGGCGACTCGCTGGTGGATCCGCGGTTCGCCTCGACCGAGGCGCTGGCGACCGTCCGGGAGACGCTGGAGCAGTCGGGCATCGTCTTCGAGATCGATCAGCAGGTGGGACACGTCCCCGCCGAGGAGCTGGTCGAGGTCGCCGACCGCGTGCAGGCGAGCATGCTGGTGATCGGCCTGCGGCGTCGCACACCCACCGGCAAGCTGATCACCGGCAGCTCGGCGCAGCGCATCCTGCTCGACGCGCACTGCCCGGTCCTGGCGGTCAAGGCCGGCCACTGACCTCAGGTCAGCGCGTCGAGGCCTGCCGCGGGGGTCGCGGCGAGGTTGCGGAAGATCGTCGCCACGCTGTCGACCAGGTGGCCGGCGGTCAGGGCGGCGGCCGTGTCGGCGTCCCCGCGCAGCAGCGCGTCGCAGATGGCCAGGTGCTCGGTGAGCGAGACGTCGACGCGCGCCGGGTCGACGTGCGAGAGGTTGCGCAACCGCGCGGTGTGCGGGCGCAGCTCGCCGATGGTCCGCCGCAGGTGCTCGTTGCGGGTCGCCCCGATGACGGCCCAGTCGAAGCGGTCGGCCAGCGCGTAGAAGTCCCGGGCGCGGGACGGCGACGCGGCGCGCCGCTGGATGCGGGCGAACTCGGTGCGCATCGCGGTGAACGACCGGCGGACGGCGGGGTCGCCGGCCGCGGCCCCGGTCGCCTGGCGGATCGCTTCCGGCTCGAGCAGCGCCCGGAAGTCGAACAGGTCGCGGACGCTCTGCAGGGACACCCGGGACACGCGGGCGCCCTGCCGGGGGACGAGGTCGACCAGCCCCTCGGCGGCCAGCCGGCGCAGCGCCTCACGGACCGGCGTCCGGGACGCACCGGTGCGCTCGACCAGCCAGAGCTCCGACAACGGGGTGCCGGGAGCCAGCTCCCCGAGCTCGATCTCCTCCTTGAGCTGCCGGTGCACCAGGTCGGCCTTGCTGGCCTCGTTCGGCGAACCGGGGACCGTCCCGGCGGTCATCTCGACCCTCCGGCGGGGAACGGCACTCCGGTCTCCTCGGCCAGCACGCACAGCTCGGTCACCGACCGGTCGGCCAGCTGGACGCCGCCGGCGGCCAGGTTCGCCGTCTCGGCGCGGTCTTCCACCTCGCCGGGGTGGAACACCTCGTCGAAGCCCTGGGCGAGCGGCACGTCCTTGACCTCGTCGATCAGCTGCCGCACCCGCTGCTCGTAGCCGGCGGGGTCGCCGAAGGCGGCCGGGTCGAGGACCAGGAAGAGGTGGCCACAGCCGCTGGGTCGGTCGGTCTCGTACGGGCCGTGCACGCCGGTGCCCACCGCGCTGCCCGTGAGCGCACCCGAGAGCACGTCCATCAGGAAGCTGATCGCGTAGCCCTTGTGACCGGCCATCGGCAGGATCACGCCCAGCACCCCCTCGGCCGGGTCGGTGGTCGGCGCGCCCTCGGCGGTGAGCGCCCAGTCCTCCGGGATCGGCTCGCCGCGGTTCTGCGCCAGGTAGATCTTGCCGCGGGCCACGGCGGTGTTGGCGATGTCGACCGCCACGACCCGGCCGTCCGGGCCGGGCGCGGCGATCGACCACGGGTTGGTGCCGATCCGCTTCTCCCGGCCACCCCACGGCGCCATCGCCGGGCTGGCGTTCGTGGTGAGGACGGCGACCAGCCCGTCGGCCGCGGCGCGGCGGGTGAAGTACATGGCGGTGCCGAAGTGGTTGGAGTTCCGGACGCCGACGACGCCGACGCCGTGGGCGCGGGCCCGCGCGCTCGCCAGCCGGCGGGCGCGGTCGGCGAGCACCTGACCGATGCCGTCGCGCCCGTCCAGCAGCAGGAGCGGGCCGGTGTCGGAGAGGACGGCGGGGTCGGTGACCGCCCGCATGACCCCCGAACGCAGCCGGGCGGCGTACCAGGGAAGCCGGAGCAGGCCGTGTGACTGGTGGCCCCACAGATCGGCCTGGACGAGGCTGTCGGCGACCAGGGTGGCGTCATCGGCGGGCACGCCGAGTGACACGAGCACCTCGGTGCCGAAGGCCCGGAGCTCATCCACGGCAAGCCGCGCGGGATTGGATGCCATGCTGTATACAGTAACGCATACATAGCCTCGAAGGATCGGAGAGCAGCGGATGTTCAGCCTGGTGGTGCAGATGGAGGTGCAGCCGGAGCGGCGGGACGAGTTCCTGGCCGGCATGGCGGCCAATGCGGAGGCGTCGGTCCGCGACGAGCCGGGCTGCCTGCGGTTCGACGTCTGCTCGGTGGAGGGCGACGACAACCGCTTCGTCCTCTACGAGCTCTACACCGACGCGGCCGCCTTCGCGGCGCACAAGGCGGCACCGCACTTCGCGCGGTGGCGCACCGTCGCCGAGCAGGTGCTCGTCGCCCAGGTCAACACCCCGGGCCAGCTGCTGGTCACCCACACCGCCGAGGAGTCCGCATGAGCACCGTGCCCGCGTCCCAGCCCGCCCCTCCGTCGATGGTGCTGCGGCCGGAGGACATCGAGCGCTTCGACCGCGGCAACGGCGTCGCCACGATCCCGTTCGTCGGCAGGTGGAACTGTGAGAGCAACCGGGTGACCACCGGGATGACCGTCTTCTCGCCCGGCACGGGGATCCCGCTGCACTCGCACAACGTCGAGGAGACCGTGCTGGTCTTCGAGGGCGAGGCGACCGCCGTCGTCGGCGACGAGGAGTTCGACCTGGTCGCCGGCCAGGCCACCTGGGTGCCGGCCGGTGTTCCGCACTGCTTCCGCAATCGCGGCGAGGGGTCGATGACCATCTACTGGGTCTACGGCGGCCGCGCCGTCACCCGCACCGTCACCGCGACCGGCGAGACGTTCGAGCACCTCTCCGACGCCGACCGCGGCGCTGGACCCGTGCGCCGGGGCGAGGGCGCAACCCCGGCATGAGCGCGCTGCCGGGACGGCCCTACCGGCTCGGCGTCCTGCCGGGCGACGGCATCGGTCCGGAGATCGTCCCCGCCGCCGTCCGAGCGGTTGACGCCGCGCTCGCCGCCGCCGGCACCCCACCGGTCCAGTGGCAGGAGTTGCCGCTCGGGGCCGCCGCGATAGAGACGCACGGCAGTGCGCTGCCGGCGGTCACGGTCGAGACGCTGGCCGAGCTCGACGGCTGGCTGCTCGGCCCGCACGACAGCGCGGCGTACCCCGAGCCGCACCGGTCGCGGCTCAACCCGAGCGGAGCGCTGCGCAAGCACTTCGACCTCTACGCCAACATCCGCCCGGCCCGCGGCCTCGAGGGCGGCACGGCGATCGCGCCGGACACCGACCTGGTGATCGTCCGGGAGAACACCGAGGGGTTCTACGCCGACCGCAACACGTACGCCGGCTCCGGGGAGTTCATGCCCGCGCCGGATGTCGCGATCGCGATGGGTGTGTTCACCCGCCCGAAGATCGAGCGGATCGCGCGGGTCGCGTTCGAGCTGGCCCGGCGTCGGCGGAACAGGCTCACGATCGTGCACAAGGCGAACGTCCTGCAGCTGACTTCGGGGCTGTTCAAGCGGGTGTGCCTGGACATGGCCGAGGGCTACCCCGACGTGGCGGTGGACGACCTCCACATCGACGCCATGACGGTGCACCTGCTCCGGCGGGCGGGGACGTTCGACGTCGTCGTCGCGGAGAACATGTTCGGCGACATCCTCTCCGACCTGACCGGCGAGCTGGCCGGTTCGCTCGGCATCGCCCCGTCGCTGAACGCCTCCGACGACCGCGCGATGGCGCAGGCCGCCCACGGGTCGGCACCCGACATCGCCGGGACGGGGCTGGCCAACCCGATCGCGATGATCCTGTCCTCGGGGATGCTGCTGGACTGGCTGGGCACCCGCTTCGGCGACGACCGGGTCGCCGACGCGGCGGTCCGGATCGAGGCCGGCGTCCGGACGGCCGTGCGGGACGGGGTGAGCACCCCGGACCTGGGTGGCACCGCCTCCACGGGGGAGTTCGCCGACGCCGTCGTCGAGCGGATCGCCGCCGCCTGAGACCCGGCCGGCTCAGGGGCCGGGGCGGCCGTCCACGGCGAGCCGTCGCGCCGCGACCCCGACGACCGCGAGCGCGGCGGCGGTGGCCCACAGGACGCCGGCCGCCCCCACCCCGACGGCGACCAGGCCGACCGTGCTGGGGATGAGGACCTGGCCGAGCCGGTTGCCCGTGAGCCGCAGGGACATGGCGCGGCCACGCAGCCCCGCAGGGGCGACCTCGGCGAGCCACGACATCGTGAGCGGCTGCCCGACGCCCAGCCCGAGGCCGAGCAGCACGACGACGGCGGCCATGGCGGCCGGGGGGAGCGGGACGCCGACGACGGCCATCGCCACCGCTGACAGCGCCACGCTCACGATCATCAACCGGCGTCGGCCGACCAGGGCGACGAGGCGGCCGAGGAACACGCGCGAGGTCATCGAGGCCACCGCGCGCAGGGTCAGCAGGAGCCCCACGAAGCCCGCCGCCAGGCCGCGATCGGCCCCGAGCGCGGGCAGGTAGACCAGCGTGATGTCGACGGCGGCCAGGACGACGCAGCTGATCAGCAGTGCGCGCAGCAGGCCGGGCAGTCGCAGCAGCGTGCCCATCCCACCGTGCCCGGCACCGGCTCCGACCCCGTCGTGGGCCGGCATCCGGAGGAACGCGGTGCAGGCCAGCAGGGCGACTCCCAGCGCGGTCGCCGTCAGGAAGATCGGCTCGGTGGCCGGGATCGCGCCCGAACCGCCGATCAGCGTGATCAGCGCCGGTCCGGCCGCCTGGCCGAGCGAGGCGGCGAAGGTGTAGTAGCCGAAGGCGGTGTCGAACCGGCCGGGGCCGGCGGTGTTGGCGACGGCTGCCTGCTGACCCACCACCGAGAGCAGGTGGCCGGTGCCCAGCACGACGCTGCCGACGACGAGCCCGGTGGTGCCGCCCCGCTCGGTGGCGAAGACCGCACCGGCGAGGGTCATGAGCACCGCGCCGACGAGCATCACCCGCCGCTCACCGAAGCGGTCGGTCGCCTGGCCCGACGGCACGGCCAGAACCAGCGGGACGACGGCGAAGGATGCGGCGAGTGCGCCGAGCCAGGCCGTCGGCACGTCCAGCTCGAGCGCCCGGTAGGCCGACGTGGGGCGCAGCACGAAGGTGATCACCTGGGTGAGCACCGAGTGCAGGAGCAGCAGCGCGAGCAACCGCCGTCCGGGGCCGGCGCTCACGTGGTGGAGCGGTCGGTGCCGGCGCCCTCGTCGGCCAGCCGATCGGCCGACCGGGCGCCGAGGCTGGTCTCCACGTGTCGGCGCATCCGCTCCGCCGCGGCCTCCGCATCCCGATCACGGACGGCCTCGAGGACCAGCCGGTGCTCGGTCGCCCGGGCGTGGCGGTCGGCCTCGCTGCGCCCGACCTCGAGCGCGTGCCGCCGGTAGCGGTCCGTCTTCACCCAGAGGCCGTCGAGCGTCTGCACCAGCAGGGCGTTGTGGGAGGCACGGTGGACCGCCGCGTGGAAGCGGTGGTGGCTCTCCAACTGGGCGGCGGAGGGGTGGGTGGTCAGCGCCTCGAGGCCGGCGAGGGCGGCCGCGATCTCGGCGAGGTCGGCGTCGGTCCGGCGGTGCGCGGCGAGGGACGCGGCCAGTGGGTCGAGGGCGCTCCGCAGTTCCAGCAGGTCGCGGGCCTCGGTGGCATCCAGGGGGCGCACCCGGGCGTCCCGGTGCGCATCGAGCTCGACCAGCCCCTCCTGCTTGAGCCGGCGGAGCGCCTCCCGCAGGGGCGTGGTGCTCATGCCGATGGTGCGGGCCAGCGCGGCCTGCGGCAGGACGGCGCCCGCCGCCAGCTCACCGGAGAGGATCAGGGTGCGGATCCGGGCGTAGGCCACGTCGCCCTTCGTCATGAAGGCGCGGTCGTCCCCTGGACACTCGGCCACGACGCTCCTCCTCTCGCGACGGTCGTCGCTATAGGCCATAACGAAGGTCCTGCCGCCTTCGAGAGCGAGTGCTCGTGTCGATCCCCGCCACCACCGACCTCTGCGACGCCGACGCCGAGGCCCAGGTCTGCGAACCGGTCTTCCGAGCATTCGGCGGCCGGCCGGCGTTCGCCGGCCCGATCACCACGCTGAAGGTCTTCGAGGACAACACGCTCGTGCGCGAGGCGGTCGGCCGGCCGGGCGCGGGCCGGGTGCTCGTCGTGGACGGCGGGGGATCGCGCCGGTGCTCCCTGTTCGGCGGGAACCTCGCGGTCGCCGCCGCGACGAACGGCTGGGCAGGAGTGGTGGTGCACGGCTGCGTCCGCGATGTCGCCGAGCTGGCGGCTCACCCCATCGGCGTGCGGGCGCTCGCCTCGTTCCCGCGCAGCAGCGAGCCGGGCCTGCACTCGGGTCAGGCCGGGCTGCCGGTGCGCTTCGCCGGGGTGCTCTTCCGCGAGGGAGCATGGCTGTGCGCGGACGAGGACGGCATCGTGGTGCTGCCCGGTGACCCGTCGGCCGGTTGAGCGGAGCGGGTCAGCAACGGCGGAGCACCCGGGCCAGGCGGTGCTTCCGGCCGGCAGTCAGCTCGGCCACCGGGACGGGCTCCGCCTCCGGGACAGCGGCGAGGGCCGCGTGCCGTTCGTGCAGGCGGGCGCGGACGTCGTCGGCCGCGTACGCACGGCGCTGCCGCTCGTCACGGGCCAGCACGGTGCCGGTCGCGGCGACGCCGGCGAGCCCGGCCAGTCCCAGGAGCTTCCAGAGGCGCACGTCCGTAACGTAGCGCCGTGCCCCCGCTGACCCTCGACGAGGCGGTCGACCTCACCCGCACCGGCGACGTCTGGATCTTCCGCGGCGCCTCGGTCGCCGACCGGGCGATCCAGACCCTCACCAACGCCCCGGTGAACCATGTCGGCATGGCCCTGGTGCTGGAGGACCTGCCGCCGCTGCTCTGGCACGCCGAGCTCGGCCGGTCGCTGCCCGATGTGTGGACCGGCCGGCACCAGCGCGGAGTCCAGCTGCACGACCTGCGCGACGCCGTGCTGACCTGGCGGCAGAAGTACGGCCAGCGCGTCTGGCTGCGCCAGCTCGTCGGCCCCGCCGACGACGGCGGCGTGACCCCGGAGATGGAGGACGCCGTCCTCCGGACGGTCGCCCGCATGGACGGCCGGCCCTTTCCGACCACCCGGCACCTGGCCGGCGGCTGGGTCAACGGCCGGCTGCGCCGGAGCACCACCACCGAGGCGGTCTACTGCGCCGAGCTGGTGGCCGCCACCTACACCGCGATGGGGCTGCTCAGCGGCGACCGGCCGCGCAACTGGTACGACCCGGGCAGCTTCTGGTCCGGCGACGAGCTCCACCTCCAGCAGGGGACCGCGCTGGGCCCGGAGATCCCCGTCGACGTCCCGGCGGCCTGAGGGCGCTACCGCCGCACCCGGTAGGTGCTCTGCACCATCCCGCCGGCGAAGCTGCGCGTGCCGACGTGCTCGAGCGGCACGTCGGCGGCCAGCTCGCCGAACGGCGTCAGCCCCGTGCCGATCAGCACCGGGATCCGCGACAGCGTGAGGTCCGCGACCAGCCCGGCCGCGAGGAACGCGTGCACCGTCCGGCCGCCGTCGACGTACACCCGCCGGTACCCGGCCGCGTCCAGCGCCGTCACGGCCTCGTCCAGCGACCGGTGCACGGTGATCCGCGGATCGGCGCCAGCGGGTAGCGATGTGCTCAGCACGTGCACCGGCTTGCCCCGGTAGGGCCAGTCGGCGAACGGCGCGATGAACTCGTAGGTGGCGCGGCCCATGACGAGGGCGTCGATGCCGGAGAGGAACTCGGCGAACCCGAAGTCGCCGCCGTCGCCGTCGTCCGGTGCACCACCGGTCTCACCGCCGCCGGTCTCGCCGCCGCCGGTGAGCCAGGAGAGGTCGCCGTCGAGGCGGGCGATGAACCCGTCGACGCTCATGCCGAGGAAGACCGAACCGGTGAAGGAGACGTCCATGCCGCGCAGCGTGCCGGACGGGTACGACAGCCGCGGTCGGCCAGCAGCACGCGCGGCGGCCCGCCGGTGCCGCGCGCCGCCCGACAGGGCGGTGCCGCCCGCACCCACCGGCGTGTCCGGCCCGGTCGCCAGGGTGTCGAGCATGACGGCGGCACGTGGGCGGACGAACGGGGGATCGCGCCTCCGTGCCCGAGCCGGTTCTGCCCGGACCGGGCAGGCTGGTACCCAGGGGCTCCGCAGCCCGCGCCCGCCGACCACCGCCGACCTCGGCAGCGCACCCGCCGCCGGACCACCACACGCACAGGGGAGAACACCATGGCCATCGCCACGATCAACCCGGCCACCGGGGAGACGCTCAAGACCTACGAGCCCCTCACCGAGGAGGCGCTCGAGGAGAAGCTCGCCCGTGCGGCCGCCGCGTTCGCGCGCTACCGGCTGACCTCACCGCAGCAGCGGGCCGGCTGGCTGTCCGCTGCGGCCGACGCGCTGGACGCCGACGCGGACGCCGTCGCCGAGCTCATGACCACCGAGATGGGCAAGACCCTCGCGTCGGCCAAGGCGGAGGTCGGGAAGTGCGCGACGGCGCTGCGCTGGTACGCCGAGCGCGGGCCGGCCTTCCTCGAGCCCCAGGTCAAGGACGCCGCCGCGGTGGGCGCGGCGCAGGCCTACGTGGTCCACCAGCCGCTCGGCGTGGTCCTGGCGGTCATGCCGTGGAACTTCCCGCTCTGGCAGGCGATGCGGTTCGCCGCGCCGGCGCTGATGGCCGGCAACGTGGGGCTGCTCAAGCACGCGAGCAACGTGCCGCAGACCGCGCTGTACCTGGAGGAGCTGTTCCGCAAGGCGGGCTTCCCCGACGACGTCTTCCAGACCCTGCTGATCGGCTCGGGGACCGTCGAGCAGGTGCTGCGCGACGACCGGGTGATCGCCGCGACGCTCACCGGCAGCGGTCCGGCCGGGCAGTCCGTCGCCGCGATCGCCGGCGACGCGCTGAAGAAGACGGTGCTCGAACTCGGCGGGTCCGACCCGTTCATCGTCATGCCCTCGGCCCACCTGGACACCGCCGCCGGGGTGGCCACGACCGCCCGCAACCAGAACAACGGGCAGAGCTGCATCGCGGCCAAGCGCTTCTTCGTGCACCGTGACGTCGCCGGGGAGTTCACCCGGATGTTCGCCGAGAAGATCGCCGCCCTGACCGTCGGGGACCCGATGGCCGAGGAGACGCAGATCGGGCCGCTGGCCACCGAGTCGGGGCTGCGTGACGTCGAGGACTACGTCGCCGACGCCCGCAGCAAGGGGGCGACGGTCGTCGTCGGCGGGGAGCGGGTGGACCGGCCCGGCTGGTTCTACCAGCCCACCCTGGTCTCCGACGTGACCCCGGAGATGGCGATGCATTCCGAGGAGGTGTTCGGGCCGGTCGCGGCGCTGTACACCGTGGACTCGCTGGAGGAGGCGATCGAGCTCGCCAACAGCCACGTCTACGGGCTGGGCTCGAACCTCTGGAGCGAGGACGCCGACGAGCGGGCGCAGTTCGTCCGCGACATCGCCTCGGGCATGGCGTTCATCAACGGGATGACCGCCAGCTATCCCGAGCTGCCCTTCGGCGGGATCAAGCAGAGCGGCTACGGCCGGGAGCTGACCGACGTCGGCATGTACGAGTTCATGAACGCCAAGACGGTCTGGGTCGGCGGCCCCAGCAGCGAGCAGGCCAAGGGGAACACCGCCGGGTCCGCCGCGGAGTGAGCTCCCCGGCCGGGCCGTTCTCAGGGACCCGGTGCCGCGCTACCGGCGCCGTACCCCCGCGACGGACCGGCCGGCCAGCACGCGGGCGAGCCAGAGCCAGTCCCGCGGGAACCCCGGGTCGACCACCGCGGCGACCGCGGCCGGACGCGCGAGCAGGAGCAGGCCGGCGGCGAGCCCGGCGACCGAGACCCACCGGGCAGCTCGTCGCCGACCGTGGCCGAGCGCACTACTCACCGTGACACCCGTGAACGGGAACGGATAGGTGCGGACGGTCTGTCTCTGCCCCGCGGTGGTGGGCAGAGACAGACTGTGCGCGGGGAAACCTGTGGACCGGGTGGAGGTCTGCGCGCAGTCGGCCGCTGCTCACCGGGGGGAGCAGCCGCCGACTGTGCGAAGAGCACCTCCGGCGGCCTCAGCTCCGGCTCGGCGCCGCCACCTGCTCGTCGGCCGGGTGCCCACCCGCGACAGCCAGGGTCGCGTCGCGGTTCTCCGGCAGTGGTGCGAAGCCCCGCAGCCGCAGGCTGTTGGAGACGACGAACACCGAGCTGAACGCCATGGCGGCACCGGCGATCATCGGGTTCAGCAGGCCCGCGGCGGCCAGCGGCAGCGCGGCCACGTTGTAGGCGAAGGCCCAGAACAGGTTGCCCTTGATCGTGCCCAGCGTCCGGCGGGACAGCCGGATCGCGTCCGCGGCCACCCGGAGGTCGCCACGCACCAGGGTCAGGTCGCTGGCCTGGATGGCGACGTCGGTGCCGGTCCCCATCGCCAGGCCCAGGTCGGCCTGGGCCAGCGCCGGGGCGTCGTTCACGCCGTCGCCCACCATGGCCACGGTGCGGCCCTCGTCCTGCAGCCGCCGCACGACGGCCACCTTGTCCTGCGGGAGCACCTCGGCGATCACCTCGTCGATGCCCACCTGGGCGGCGACGGCGCGGGCGGCCTTCTCGTTGTCGCCGGTGAGCAGGATCGGGGTCAGCCCGAGGGCGCGCAGCTGGGCGACGGCCGTCGCAGAGGTCGGCTTGACCGCGTCGGCGACGACGAGCACCCCGCGGGCCGCGCCGTCCCAGCCGACCGCGATCGCGGTCCGGCCGGCGTCCTCGGCCTCGGCGACGGCCCGTTCCAGGTCGGCGGGAAGGGCCAGCGACCAGTCGGCCAGCAGACGCCGTCGTCCGACCACCACCGCCGAGCCCTCCACCACCCCGTGCACGCCGAGGCCCTCGACGTTGGCGAAGTCGCTCACCGCGGGAAGGTCACCGGTGCGCTCGGTCGCGGCGCGGGCCACGGCCTGGGCGATCGGGTGCTCCGAGGCCGCCTCGAGGGCGCCGGCCAGGCGGAGGACCCGGTCGGCGTCCTCCCCGGCGGCGGGGACGACGTCCAGCAGCGTCATGCGCCCGGTGGTCACCGTGCCGGTCTTGTCCAGGACCACCGTGTCCACCCGTCGGGTCGACTCGAGCACCTCCGGCCCCTTGATCAGGATGCCGAGCTGCGCGCCGCGGCCGGTGCCCACCATGAGCGCGGTGGGCGTGGCCAGCCCGAGCGCGCAGGGGCAGGCGATGATCAGCACGGCCACCGCGGCGGTGAAGGCGGCCGGCAGGCCGGCGCCGGTGCCGATCCAGAAGCCGAGGGTCGCCACGGTCAGCGCGAGCACGACCGGCACGAAGATCCCGGAGATCCGGTCGGCGAGCCGCTGCACCTCGGCCTTGCCGTTCTGCGCGTCCTCCACCAGCCGGGCCATCTGGGCGAGCTGGGTCTCGCTGCCCACGCGGGTGGCGCGGACGACCAGCCGGCCGCCGGCGTTGACCGTGCCGCCGGTGACCGGGTCGCCGGGGCGGACCTCGACCGGCACCGACTCGCCGGTGAGCATCGAGGCGTCGACGGCGGACGAGCCCTCGGTCACCTCGCCGTCGGCGGCGATCCGCTCGCCGGGCCGGACGACGAACAGCTCGCCCACGCCGAGCTCGCCGACCGGGACCCGCTGCTCGGTGCCGCCGCGCAGCACCGAGACCTCCTTGGCGCCCAGCTCCAGCAGCGCGCGCAGCGCCGCGCCGGCCCGGCGCTTGGACCGCGCCTCGAACCAGCGGCCGGCCAGGATGAACGTCGTCACCCCGGCCGCGGCCTCGAGGTAGATGTTGGCGCTGCCGTCGGTGCGGGCGATGGTCAGCTCGAACGGGTGCGTCATGCCGGGGACGCCGGCGGTGCCCCAGAACAGCGCGTACAGCGACCAGCCGAAGGCCGCCAGCGTGCCCAGCGACACCAGGGTGTCCATGGTCGCCGCGCCGTGGCGCAGGTTGGTCCAGGCCGCCCGGTGGAACGGCGCGCCGCCCCACACCACCACGGGGGCGGCGAGGGTCAGCGACAGCCACTGCCAGTACTGGAACTGCAGCGCCGGCACCATCGCCATGAGGATCACCGGGACGCTCAGCAGGGTGGAGACCACGAGGCGGGTCCGCAGCGCGTGCACCGGGGCGTCGGCGGGGTCGGCCTCGGCCTCCGCGGGGATCTCCGGCCGCGGGGGCTCGGGGAGGCGCGCGGAGTAGCCGGTCTTCTCGACCGTGGCGATCAGGTCCCCGGTGTTCACGCCGTCGCCGTAGCTGACCTTCGCCTTCTCGGTCGCGTAGTTGACGGTGGCGGTGACGCCGTCGAGCTTGTTGAGCTTCTTCTCCACCCGGGCGGCGCAGGAGGCGCAGGTCATCCCGCCGATGAGCAGCTCGACGTCGGTGGTGGTGCCTGCGGGTGCGGTGGTCATGATCCGTGCTCCTCGTGCGAGGCGGCGGGAGGCCCTCCGGCGGGCACCGTGAACTCCGCCGTGTGCACGGCGTCGCCGTGCCGGAAGTCCAGGAACAGCCGGTAGGTACCCGTCGACGGGGCGGTGGTGGCGAACTCGACGTGCGGCCCGGGTGCGGGCTGGACCTCGTCGTGCTCGGCGGGGTGCACGTGCAGGTAGGCGAGGTCGCCGTCGCGCAGGGCCACCAGGTGCCCGTAGGCCCCGAGGTGGGGCTGCAGGTCGGTGACCGGCACGCCGTCGCGGCTCACGCTGAACGTCAGCTCCGACTCCGAGCCCGGCGTCAGCCCGCCGGTGAGCACGACCGTGTAGCCGTCGACCTCGGCCACCGCCGACGGTTCCGGCAGCGGCTGCGGGTCGTAGCTGCCCGGGACGGCGAGGTCGGCGCCGAGCACGCGGTTCTCGCCGTCGGCGGCGGCGGTGAAGTCGGCGAACAGCCGCCAGCTGCCCGGCTCCAGCGCGAGGGGGGCCCGCCAGACGCCGTCGGCACCGAGCTCGGGGTGGACGTGCTGGTAGCCGGTGAGGTCGCGGCGCACGGCGATCAGGTGCAGGTCGGCCTCGTGGTCGGCCTCGTACCCCCTGACCGGCGAGCCGTCGGGGCCCAGCACGGTGAAGGCGACAGGGGTGGCGGAGCCGGCGGGAGCGGTGTCCGCGGCCAGGTCGAGGGTGTAGCCGTCCTCGGCGACCTGGAGCCCGGCCGGCAGGTCCGCAGGCGCGGGAGCGGCGGCCTCGTGACCGCCGTCCCCGTGCCCCGCGTCGGCCGCGGCGTGCCCGGGCGCGGGGGAGTCGTCCCCCGCGCCGACCGGCCCCACCGCGGATCCGACGCCGACCGCCGCGCCGAAGACGGCGACGAGGCCGACGGCGAACGCGGCGATCTTCGTGGGTGTGTTCATGGCGCCGGCCGCGTCAGCGGCCGCCCACCTCGTATCCGGCCTCCTCGACGGCGGCGCGGACGGCAGCCTCGTCGACCGGCTGCTCGCTGGTCAGGGTCAGCCCGCCGGTGGCGAGGTCGACCTCCACACCGGTGACACCGGGCAGCTGCGAGACCTCCTCGGTGACGGAGGTGACGCAGTGCGCGCAGGTCATGCCGGTGACGGTGTAGCTGGCGGTGGTGGTCATGGGGTCCTCCCGGGAGGTGGATGGTCAGGAGCGGACGAGGCGGGCGATGGCGTCGGTGGCCTCGCGGACCTTCTCCTCGGCCTCGCGGCCGCCCGCTCGCGCGGCGTCGACGACGCAGTGGCTGAGGTGTTCCTCGAGCAGCCCGAGGGAAACGGCCTGCAACGCCTTCGTCATGGCCGAGACCTGGGTGAGGATGTCGATGCAGTACTTCTCGTCCTCGACCATGCGCTGCAGACCGCGGGCCTGGCCCTCGATCCGCCGCAGGCGCTTGAGGTAGTCGTCCTTGCGGTGGATGTAGCCGTGCGCGTGGTCGTGGCCGCTGCAGCCACCCTCGGTGGTCTCCACGTCGTCCCTCCTGTCGGCGCCGCGGGTCCGCGACGTCGCGAGGAACTATACCCCCCTAGGGTTTCCGACGCCAGGGTCGGGATCGCCGTCCTCCCGGAGCCGCGCCAGGTCGGCCTGGGCGGAGGTCAGCTCGTCCTGCAGCCCGACGATCAGCTCCGCCGATGCGAGGAGGTGGCCGTCGTCGAGGAGGCCGCGGACGCGCGCGGCGAGGGTGAGCTGCTGGCGGGAGTAGCGGCGGTGGCCGCCGGGGGAGCGGTGCGGGTGCAGGACGCCGGAGCTGTCGAGACTGCGGAGGAAGGCCGCCTGGACGCCGAGGAGCTCGGCCGCCTGGCTCATCGTGAGGGCCGGGTAGTCGGGGTCGTCCAGCCGGCGCAGCGGGCTGGGGTGCTCGGGATCCACGGGGCGGGCTCCTGTCGTCGTCAGCGGGCCGGACGGCGCAGGGGCCGGGCCCCGGACGGGCCCGGCCCCTGCGCTGCTGCCGGTCAGGTCGCGGTCAGCTCTCGACCGCCTTGGTCTCGTGCTGCGACTCGCCCTCGATGGTGCGGCCCTCGACGGCCGTGGGTACGTCGGCGCGGGTCACGGTGATCTTGCGCGCCTTCGCCTTCTCGGCCACCGGGATGCTCACGGTCAGCACGCCGTCGTGGTAGCTGGCCTCCAGTCGGTCGGTGTCCAGGCTGCGGCCGAGCACCAGCTGGCGGGTGTAGCTGCCGAACGGCCGCTCGGCGACGGCCCACTCCGCGTTCTCCAGCTGCGGGACCGAGCGCTCGGCGCTGACGGTCAGGGTGTTGCCCTCGACCGAGAGATCGATCGAGCCCGGGTCGACGCCCGGCAGGTCGAAATGGGCGACGAAATTGTCGCCGACCCGATAGGCGTCCATCGGCATCCCCGACAGCTGGCGGGCGGTGCCGGTTCCGGCGCGGCCGGTGAGCTGGTCCAGCGCGCGGAAGGCGGCGGACGTGGCGGCGAACGGGTCGTAAGCGGTCAGCATCATGGCTGGGACCTCCTGCACAGTCGTTCTGGTGTTCGCTGCCCGAGGTAGGAACCTCTAGTGGCGAATGGAGATTACCTCGCTCGGTCACCGAGGTAAACATCCACTGGGCGAGAACATCTCCTGGTCCCTGTCGCGGACCTCCCTCCGGCAGGCGTGAACCGGTGCCGGGCGGGGCAGGAGGGGCCCGTGGAGGAGACGACCAGCGCCACCCCGCAGGCAGCGCCCGACCGCCCCGTCCCGGACGCAGAGCCCACCGTCGCGCACACGGTCGAGGGCAAGACCGCCCGGCTCAGCATCACCGGTGAACTCACCGACACCGCCCGGCGCCCGCTCGTGCGCACCGTCACCGACGTGCTCCTGGCCGAGCACTCGCTGCGCCGGGTCGAGCTGGACCTGCGCGGGGTGACGTTCATGAGCTCCTCCGGCCTCGCGGTGCTGGTCCAGGTCCAGAAGCTCGGCGTGCCGCGCGGCATCGAGACCGTGCTCGTGGACCCGCCGCCGTCGGTGGCCCGCCCGCTCCAGCTCACCGGCCTGTGGCACCGGTTCACCATCGCCGAGGCCGGCGGTGAGCGGGCGGCCGAGCAGTCCTAGCCCGGTGTGGGGTGCGGGCCGGCGGCGACCGGGCTCCTAGCCTGACCGGGTGTCGTCCACCCACGCCCACAGCCACGGTCCCGACCCGGACGCGCCCCCGCCCACCGAGGAGGCGCTCGGCCGACGGCGCCGCGCCGTGTGGCTGATGCTCCTCATCCTGGTCCCGGCCGCGCTGGCCACGGTGATCGGGCTGGTCGCCCTGTGGCCCGACGGCGAGCCCACCCGCGCCGAGCAGGCGGCGACCGAGGCGCTGCCGCCGGGGACCACCTATCCCGACGGCCGGGTCGCCTCGGTGGAGCCGTACGACTGCGGCATCGAGGGACGGGCACAGACGTGCGCGACCGCGGTCGTGGAGATCCTCGACGGCGACGGGGCCGGGGACTTCGTCCAGCTCGAGCTCGACGCGGTGGTGGTGGCCAACGGGGTGGAGGAGGGCGACACCCTCGTCCTCACCCGCGACGCCGCGGCGGAGGGCGGTGCCGCGTACCTGTTCTACGACTTCGCCCGCGACGCCCCGATGATCACCCTGGCGATCGTCTTCGCCGTCGTCGTGGGGCTAGTCGCCCGGCTGCGCGGCCTGGCGTCGCTGCTCGGTCTGGCGTTCGCCTTCTTCATCCTGCTGCGGTTCGTCCTCCCGGGCCTGCTCGGTGACACCTCGCCGGTGCTGGTCACCCTCGTCGGCTCCGCGGCGATCATGTTCGTCGTCCTCTATCTCGCGCACGGTTTCTCGGCCCGCACGACGACGGCGCTCGTCGGAACCCTCTTCGGGCTGACGCTGGTCGCCGTCATGGGGGCGCTCTCGGTGGCCACGGCCCGGCTGACCGGGCTGACCAGCGAGGAGACCGTGACCCTGCAGGGCTACGACCCGACGCTCGACTTCTCCGGGTTGGTGCTCGCCGGGATCGTGGTGGCCGGCCTCGGGGTGCTCAACGACGTCACGATCACCCAGGCGTCGGCGATCTGGCAGCTGCACGAGGTCGATCCGTCGATGACCTGGCGAGAGCTCTACACCCGCGGGATGACGGTGGGCCGCGACCACATCGCCTCGACGGTCTACACGATCGTCTTCGCCTACGCCGGTGCCGCGCTCCCGCTGCTGCTGCTCTTCGAGGTCTACTCCCAGCCCTGGAACGTCGTCCTCACGTCGTCCGCGTTGGCCGAGGAGGTCATCCGCACGATGGTCGGCGCCATCGCACTGGTGCTCGCCGTGCCGGTGACCACCGCCGCGGGCGCCTTCTTCGCGAAGGCCGCCGACACCCAGGCCGGAGCCGCCACCGAGCGCTCGGTGACCGCGCTGCGCGCCCGGTTCGCCCGATGAGCGAGGCTGATCCCGTGCCCCCGACCCTGCTCCCGCCCGTCCCGTCCCTGAGCACCGAGCTCCTCGCCGCCGCGCAGGCCGCTCCGGGCTTCATGCCCGACGACGAGGGCCGCGCCCTGTACGAGGCGGCCCGCGCCGTCGCCGTCCCCGGGCCGCTGCTCGAGGTGGGCAGCTGGATGGGCAAGTCCGCGCTGTACCTGGCCGCCGCCGCGCGGGAGACCGGCCGGCAGGTGGTGACCGTCGACCACCACCGCGGCTCGGAGGAGCACCAGCCCGGCTGGGAGTACCACGACCCCTCGCTGGTCGACCCCGCGGTCGGGCGGATCGACACCCTGCCGCACTTCCGCCGGACCGTCGCGGAGGCCGGGGTCGAGGACGTCGTCGTCGCCGTCGTCACCCGGTCGGAGACGCTGGCCCCGCTGTGGGGCACCCCGCTCGCGCTGCTCTTCCTCGACGGCAGCCACACCGAGGAGTCCGCGCGCCGCGACCAGGACGCGTGGGTGGCCAAGCTGGCGGTGGGCGGCACCCTGGCGATCCACGACGTCTTCCCCGACCCGGCCGAGGGCGGGCAGGCGCCCTACGGCGTCTACCGGCGGGTGCTGGAGTCCGGCGACTTCGCGGAGCTTCCCGGCACCGGCTCCCTCCGGCTGCTGCGCCGTGAGCGCTGACCCGCTCGGGGCGGAGCGGGCGGCGGTGCTCGCGCAGATCGAGGCGCTGACCCGGGAGTTCGACGAGGTGGTCGCCGCCTCCAAGGCGTCCAACGCCGATGACGAGCACGACCCGGAGGGCGCCACGATCGCCTTCGAGCGCCAGCAGGTGGCCGCCCTGCTGCAGCAGGCCCGCCGGCGACTGGCCGACGTCGACGCCGCCGTCACGGCCGTGGAGGCCGGCACCTACGGCCGGTGCGAGCGCTGCGGCCGGCCGATCGCCGCCGAGCGGCTGGAAGCCCGCCCGACCGCCCGCACCTGCATCAGCTGCGCCCGCTGAGGGTCGCTAGCTGACGTACTTGCGGGCCGCCGACTTCTTCTGGGCGGCCTCCAGGGCGGCGAACCGGGCCTCGGCGTGCGGGGGCAGCACCCGCCGCTCGCGCAGCACCCACGGCAGGCCCCGGATGGCCTGGACCAGCCCCTGCAGCGTCACCCGGTCGCGCGGCACCGTCCGCAGCAGGTGCACGGTGCGCCGCAGCGCCGGGCGGAACGGGCGGCGCAGCCACGTCGTCCACAGGGTGTTCCGGATGCCGTCCGCGCGCCGCTTGTGCGGGTCGCGGGCGGTGCTCGCCTGGTGGTGGACGGTCAGGGCCGGCAGGTAGCAGAGCTCCCAGCCGCGGGCGGCCAGGTCGCCGGCCATGAGCTCCTCCTCGCCGCCCAGCCAGAGCCGTTCGGAGAACCCGCCGACCTCCTCGAACGCCTCCCGCCGGAGCACGGAGGCCCCGGCGAGGAACGATCCGAGCGCCGGACCGGGCAGCCAGTCGGCGCCCCGGACGGGCGAGTCGCGCAGTTCGGCGACGATCGGGTCCTCGGAGCCGCCCGGCTCCACCAGGATCCGGGCGGTCACGATCGCCAGCCGGGGATGGGCGTCGAGGGTGTCGGCCGCCGTGCGGAGCGCGCCGGGTTCCCACCAGGTGTCGTCGTCGCAGAAGGCCACGTAGGGGGTGTCCAGCCGGGCCACCCCGAGGTTGCGGCCGACGGCGCCCAGGTTCTCCGGGCTGGCGATCAGCTCCACCTGCGGGAACCGCTCGCGGACGGCGTCGGCGGTGCCGTCGGTCGAGCCGTTGTCCACCACCACCACGTGCGGCTGCTCGGGCAGGGCGACCAGGCGCTCCAGCGCCAGCAGCAGCTCGTCGCGGCGCTGATGGGTGATGACGACGACGGCGACGCGGGGATCCGGGTCGAGAGGGCGGTCCCCGGACCGCCGGATGCCGGACTCGGTGGTGGTCACGACCCGTCCTCCTGGAGGCGGCGCAGGTCGGCCAGCACGCCGGGAGGGACCGGCCGTCGCCGGCGCAGCGCGGCGGGCAGGTCCGGCGCCGCCCGCAGCAACCCTTCGATCCCCGGCCGGCCCGCCAGCACCGCCCGCCCGGCGGTCCGAGCCAGCTCGCCGGCCGGCAGGCGCATCGCCGCGGTGAGGAGCCGGCTCCGCCAGATGCCGGTCTGCCGGCGGGTCGGCGCCTCGCGCTGGGGGGAGGGGTGGTGGTGGATGGTCACCTCGTCGACGTAGGACAGCCCCCACCCGGCGCTGGCCAGGTCCAGGGCCACCCGCTCCTCCTCGCCGGGGAACCGCACCACCGGGTCGAAGCCGCCGACGGCCTCGAAGGCCTCGGTCCGGACCAGTGCGGCGCAGGCGACGAACCCGAGCAGCGAGGGGCCCGGCAGGTCCGGTGCCGTGCCCAGCGGGCTCCGGGCCATCTCCGTGCACACGGTGTCCAGCCGCTCCTCCGGACCGACCAGGATCCGTGCGTTGAGCAGGGCCAGCCGGGGATGGGCGCGCATGATCGCCACTGCGCGCGCCAGGTCACCCGGGGCCCACCACGAGTCGTCGTCGGCGAAGGCGATGAACGGGGTCTGCGCCTCCGCGGCCCCCAGCGTGCGCCCGTGGGCCCCCTCGTTGCGGTCCAGCACGAGCAGGCCCACCTCGGGATGGGCCTGGCGCACCGCGGCGAGGGTGCCGTCGGTCGATGCGTTGTCGACGAGCACCACCGGCGCCTCGTGGCGCGGCAGCGTGGCCAGCAGGTCCGCCCGGCGGTTGCGGCTGGCGACGACCACCGTGACGTCGGGCTCGTCCGGGCGGGAGCGCTCGGTCTCGGGCAACGTGGTCATGAGGAGACCCTGCCCGCAGACCCGGGGAGCCAACCGGGATCCGGGATGCCTTGCCCCGGCGTCCCGGCGGCGGGGAGCGCACCGGGATCGGCGAACAGCCCGGCGGCGCCCGAGGCCCCGGAGAGGGCGTCGGCCGCCAGGACCACCGCCGCCGCGGTCCAGGTCGTCCGCTCGATCGGCCAGCGGGCGTCGTCGGGGTAGACGTACCCCGTCCAGTACGCGCCGTCGTCGTCGCGCAGGTGCTGCATCGCCGCGACCTGCTCCAGCGCCGCGTCGCGCTGTCCGGCGGCGACGAGGGCCAGGGCGAGCTCGCAGGTCTCGGCGCCGGTCACCCAGGGCCGGTCGGCGACGCAGCGGATGCCCAGGCCGGGGACGACGAACCGGTCCCAGCCCTCGGCCAGCAGGTCGCCGCCGGCCGCACCGGTGACCGCGCCGCCGAGGACGGGGTAGTACCAGTCCATCGAGTAGCGCGACCGGTCGGCGAAGTACTCCGGCCGCTCCCGCAGCGCGCTGCCGAGGTCGGCGACGGCCAGCTCCCAGTCCGGCTGCGCCTGCCCGACGAGGTCGGCCAGGGCCAGCCCGCAGCGCAGCGCCTGGAACAGGCTGGCGTTCCCGGTGAGCAGCGCCAGGTCGTCGGGGGTGCCGTCAGGGCGCAGGGCCCAGCCGATCCCGCCGCCGGGCAGCCGCATGCGGACGACCAGGTCCAGCGCGGCCCGCACCACCGGCCACAGCTCGACGACGAGCGCCTCGTCACCGGCGGCCAGCCAGGAGTGCCAGACCCCGACGGCGAGGTAGCCGGCGTGGTTGCTCTCCGCGGCCGGGGCGGACTCCACACCGGCGCGGTACTCGGCGGCCCAGCTGCCGTCGGCCCGCTGCCGGGCAGCGAGCCAGCGGTAGGCCGCCACGGCGCGGGCGTGCTCGCCGGCGACGTCGAGTGCCATCGCCGCCTCGACCGAGTCCCAGGGATCCAGCTGGCCGGTGCGGAACCACGGCAGGGCGCCGTCCCGGGACTGCTCACCGGCGATCCAGGCGACCGTCTGCCGCACCTGGTCGGCGCCGAGCACCCCGGGCAGCTCCGGCAGCAGGAGGCCCGCCCGCTCAGCCGGCGGCAGCGGACCGCTCCCGCTGTCCGGTGACACCGAAGACCCGCGCCGGGGACGTCGCGGCGGTGGGCTTGTCGGCGTAGACGACGAAGCTCTTGCCGAACAGCGGGTCCAGCAGCCGTTCGGCGGTGCGGGTCAGCCACGGGCGGTGCGTGAGGTCCCACACCAGCAGCCGGTGGTAGGCGCGCACGAGCGGGGACTCCTTCTCCACCCCGACGGCGCACTTCAGCCACCAGAACGGCGCGTGCAGGGCGTGCGCGTGGTGGCTGGCGCCCGGCACCAGGCCGGCGGTGGCCAGCCGGGCGCGCAGGACGTCGCCCCGGTAGATGCGGATGTGCCCGCCCTCGTTGGCGTGGTACTCGTCCGACAGCGCCCAGCAGACCCGTTCGGGGCCGTAGCGGGGGACGGTCACCGCGACCCGACCGCCGGGCTTCAGGACCCGGAAGATCTCGGCCATCGCCGTGGCGTCGTCGGGGATGTGCTCGAGCACCTCCGACGCCATCACCCGGTCGACGCTGGCGTCGGGGAAGGGCAGGTGCAGCAGGTCACCGCGGACGACCTCGTAGCGGGCAGCTGTGCCATCGCCCGCCCGCCCAGCCTCGCCGGCCTCGGCGATCGCGCCCAGCCAGAGCTTCGTCGTCTCGACCTCCGGCTGCCCCCAGTCGACGGCGACGACGCGCGCACCCCGGCGGTAGGCCTCGAAGGCGTGCCGGCCCTCGCCGCACCCGAGGTCGAGGACGGTCATCCCGGGCCGCAGGTCCAGGCGGTCGTAGTCGACGGTCAGCACTGCTTCCCCTTGCGCTCGAGGACGGCGGCGTACCAGTCGGCGGTCCGCTCGGCCGTGGCCCGCCAGGTGTAGGTGTCGAGGACCCGCCGCCGTCCGGCGCGGCCGAGCTGCTCGGCCAGGGACGGGGAGTCCAGGACCAGTTTCAGCGCGGCGGTGAGCTCGCCGACGTCGCCGGCGCGCACCCGGAGGCCGGCCTCGGTGCCGACCACCTCGGGCAGCGCCCCGGCGTCCGTGGTGACCAGCGGGGTGGCGCACGCCATGGCCTCGATGGCCGGCAGCGAGAACCCCTCGTACAGCGAGGGGATCGCCACCACGGTCGCCCGCTGGAAGAGGCCGATCAGCTCGGCCTCGGGCACCGGGCCGGTGAACCGGACGGCGTCACGGAGCGACAACCGGTCCAGCGCCGCTTCCGCAGGCCCGCCGGGACGGGCCGTGCCGACGACGGTCAGGTGGACCGGCCGCTCGGTGCGCAGCTTGGCCAGCGACTCGAGCAGGTGCACCAGGCCCTTGAGCGGGACGTCGGCGCTGGTGACGGCGAGGATCGAGTCCGTCTCGCGGACCTGCCCGGCCGGCGGTGGGGTGAACCGGTCCGGGTCGATGCCGACCGGGACGACCTCGATCCGCTCGGGAGCGAGACCCATGTGCTCGCAGATGTCCCGGCGCGAGTTCTCCGAGACGGTCGTGACCCCGTCCAGGTGCTGGACCACCCGCGCCTGCATGGCGGTGAAGGCGTACCAGCGGTGCAGCGTCAGCCTGCGCCGCAGCGTCGGCGCCGCAGCCAGTTCCAGCCGGCGGTCGATCGCCACGGGGTGGTGGACGGTGGCGACGGTCGGGATCCCGGCGCGCACCAGCCGCAGCAGCCCGTAGCCCAGCGACTGGTTGTCGTGCACCACGTCGAACCGGTCGCGGCGCGGCAGCACGTGGCGGGCCGCGCGCAGGGTGAAGGTGAGCGGCTCCGGGAAGCCGGCGGTGCACATCGTGGCCCACTCGGCGACGTCGATCCAGTCGCGGACCTCCGAGGGGCGGGGCGTGCGGAAGGGATCGGGCTCCCGGTAGAGGTCCAGGCTCGGCACACGGGTGAGCGGGACGCCGTCGTCGAGCTCGGGGTACGGCTGGCCGCTGAGCACCTCGACGCGGTGCCCGAGCTCGGCCAGCTCGCGGGACAGCGCCCGGACGTAGACGCCCTGGCCGCCGCTGTGCGGCTTGCTCCGGTAGGACAGCAGTGCGATGCGCAACGACCGTCCCATGGGAACGGACTCTAACGACCGGGTCCGGGCATTCGGCTACCAGCCGGTAACGCCCGCTCCCGGGGCTCGTCGGCCGGGGCGCTGGCACAGTGGGGCGCATGATCCGTCACGTCGTGGTCTTCACCTGGTCCGCCGACGCCGACGCGGAGCGGCGGGCCACCACCCTCGAGGCGCTGCGCGGCCTGCGGCGCGAGGTGGGCGGGATGTCGTCGCTGGTCGTCGCCGACGACGCCGGGCTGGTCGACGGGAACGCCTCCTCGGTGCTCGTCGCGGACTTCCCCGACGCCGAGGCCTTCTACCGCTACGCGCAGGACCCGGTGCACCTCGCCGTCATCGCCGAGCACGTCCGGCCGATCCTGGCCGCCCGCAGCGCCGTCCAGTACCGCATGTGAGACGTCGCGGCCTGGGATGTCCCGGTCCGCGGACGGCTACGTTCGGGGCATGTCGTCTGCCTACCGCCTCCCCTGGAGGCTGCTCGCCGGACTGGCCTCGACCGTCCTGCTCGCCGGCTGCGGAGGGGACGAGGAGCCCGGGGGCAGCCCGGCGGCCACCTCCACCTCGACCGCCACCGCCACGTCGACGCCGGCCGACGAGCCCCGCGAACCTGATCTGGCCTCCGGACTCCTGCCGGCCGAGGCGTTCGGGCCCGAGGCCACGGTCGTCGCGGTGTCGCCGGAGCAGCTGGAGCAGGGCGCGGGCCTCGCCGCCGAGGCCGAGGAGCTGCAGATCACCCCGGAGAGCTGCCGGGCCACGGTCGACGGCATGCAGCCCGACATCTACGACTTCGAGGACATCGCCGCCCAGACGGCCACCACCGGGGCCTCGTCGACCGTCGAGATGCTCATGCGTGGTGGTCCGCTGGAGGACACCGTCGCCCAGCTGGCCGAGGCCGCAGAGCGCTGCCCGACGGCGCAGATGACCTCGCCGGAGATCGGTCAGGCGACCGTCACCTTCGAGAACCTCCCGGTCGAGGACCTCGGCGACGGCGCGGCCCTGCTGCGCTACACCACCTCCCTCTCCGCACCCGACGGTTCGCAGGTCTCCCTGCCCACCCTCATCGGCGCGGTGGAGGACGGCGACCGGCTGCTGCTCCTGGTCAACATCGACGCCGGTCAGGACCCGGCCGCGGCCACGGACCCGGCCGCCTTCGCCGATCTCCTCGAGCAGGCATACGAGGCGCAGGCCGACGCACTGGGCTGACCGGTCGGGCGCCGACCGTCCACAGCCCGCGGCGGCATCCACAGATGCCCTCGGCGGGCCCCGGCCGCGCCCGCCGCCGGACAGGGTCGGGGCATGGACGCTCCCGCCGACGCGTACGGCACCGACCGCCCCGAGGTCCGGATCTCCGATCCGGGGGAGGTGGTCGCCGCGCTGCCGCACCTGCTCGGGTTCCACCCGCGGGAGTCGGTGGTCCTGGTCGGACTGGGCGGCCCGACCGGCGGGCGGGTCGGCCTCACGGTCCGGGGCGACCTGCCACCGGCCGGAGCTGCCGGCGCGGCGGCACGCCAGCTCGTGGCGAGCCTGCGCAGCGACGCGCCGACCGCCGCGCTGCTGGTCGTGGTGTCGGACGACCCCGACGACCTCGACCCGAGGGGCGGTGACGAGGGGGCCGACGGCGCCCTGGTGAGCGGCACCCAGCTGCCGCACCGGCCGCTGGTGCACGAGCTGCTGCTGGTTCTGTCGGCGGCGGACCTGCCGGTGCGGGACGTGCTGCTGGTGCGTCGCGGTCGCTGGTGGTCCTACGACTGCCCCTACCCCTGCTGCGCCCCCGCGGCGGGGACCCCGCTTCCGGATGGCGTGAGCGAGCTGGCCGTGGCGGCGGTCGCCACCGGGCAGGTGGTGGCCGCCGACCGGGCCGCGCTGTCTGCCCGCATCGCCGCGCCGCCGGGCGCGCGCGGGGGCATGCGGGCCGCCTGCACCCGGGCGGCCGCCCGGCGGACGGCCCGGCTCGGGGCGGTGGGCCCGGCGGTGCTGACCGACGAGTCGTGGGCCGCACTGGTCCGGGCGGTCGCCCGGTGCCGTCCGGGTCCGGGAGGCGGCGGTCCGCTGGAGGACCACGAGGTCGCCGACCTGCTGTGGGCCCTGCGCGATCCGCAGGTGCGTGACTCCGCGCTCCAGCTCGCGCTGGGTGCCGACGCGGCAGCGGCGGAGACGCTCTGGACGGAGTGCACCCGGCGGGCGCCCGCGCCGCTGGACGCCGCACCGGCCACCTTGCTGGCCGTCAGCGTCTGGCTGCGCGGGGACGGCGCCATGGCCAACGTCGCGCTGGACCGCGCCATGGACAGCGACCCCGACCTCGCGTTGGCCCGGCTGCTCAGCCAGGGGCTCGCGGCCTGCCTCCCGCCGCGGGAACTGCGCGCCCTCCTCGAGCAGGCAGCCGGCGCGGGCGGCCCCGCCCGCCGGCCGGCCTGACCGGAGGTGGGCCCCTCACAGCAGCTCGGGCCGCCGCCACTCCTCGCCGAGGACGTGTTCGGCCAGGAAGCTGAGCACGGTCGAGTACCAGACCTGCGAGTTCCCCGGCGTCAGGACCCAGTGGTTCTCGTCGGGGAAGTACAGGAACCGGGACGGAATTCCGCGCTTCTGCAGCCCGTACCAGAGCGACAGCGCCTCGCCGATCGGCACGCGGTAGTCCTTGTCGCCGTGGATCACCAGCATCGGCGTGCGGATCTGGTCAACGTACCGGTGCGGCGAGTTCTGCTCGTAGCGGCGCGGTTCGGTGAACGGGTCACCGAACTCCTTCTCCCAGTAGTAGGCCGAGTCGGTGGTGCCGGTGAACGCCTCCAGGTTCCACAGGCTGGCGTGGGTCACGATCGCGGCGAACCGGTCGGTCTGCGTGGCGATCCAGTTGGCCATGTAGCCGCCGAACGAGCCGCCCATCGCCGCCGTGCGGCTCGCGTCGATGTCCGGGCGCTGCTCCGCGGCATCCACGGCCGCCATGAGGTCGGTGTAGGGCGCCTCGCCCCACTCGCCCCAGCCCCGGCGGACGAAGTCCAGGCCGAACCCCTGGGAGAGCGCGGGATTGGGCAGCAGGACCGCGTACCCCTGGGCCGCCAGGACCCATGGGCACCAGCGCCACGACCACGAGTTCCAGCTCATCAGCGGACCGCCGTGGATCCACAGCACCAGCGGTGCCGGCCGCTCCGCCGACGCCCCCTCGGGCAGGACCAGCCACGACTGCACCTCGGCCCCGTCGGTGGTGGTCGCGCGCAGCTCGTGCAGCGTGCCCGGGAGGCCCTCCACCGTGGCGGGGCCAGGGAGCGGCTCGGGGTCCTGCATCGGCGCCGACGGGTCCAGCCGGACCGGCACCGGCGGCGAGTCGTAGGCCGACCGGAGGGCGTACAGGGCGGTGCCGTCGCGGGCCACCTGCAGGTCGCTGTAGGCACCGTCCCCGGTCAGCCGCACGGGCTCCCCGCCGTCGGCCGGCACCCGGAACACCGCGTGCCGGCCGTCGTCGTCCGCGAGGAAGTAGACGGCGCTGCCGTCGGCGCTGAACTGCGGCGCGCTGGGCCACCGGTCGAAGTCGGGCGTGAGCTCCCGGACGGTGCCGTCGGCGACGCTCACCAGGAGCAACGTGTAGTCCGGCGGTTCGGCGTAGGACGACATCGCCTCCCGCACGCACACCAGCTGGGCGCCGTCGGGGGAGAACGCGGCGGCGTAGACGTCGGCCAGCGGGTCGTCGACGAGCACCCGGGTCTCGCCGGTGGCCGTCTCCGTGAGCACGAGCCGGCTGCGCCGTCCGGCCGGCCCGTCCGGCACGTCCTCGGCGCGGACCAGGCCGGCCCCGTCGGGGGACAGGGCGATGTCGTCGCCGGCGCCGGTGGGCGGCAGGGCGTCCGGGGTGAGGTCGCGCAGCTGGGCCGGCGTGCGCCCGGTGGGCTCCTCGTCGGCCGGGAGCCGGCCGGCCCAGAACACGTGCGGGCTCGCAGGACCGAGGTCGTGGTCCCAGAACCGGACCGGGTAGGCCTCGTGCAGGACGGCCGAGACGCCGGCGTCCTCCCGCTTCTTCCGCCGCTCCTGGTCGGCATCGGGGTCGGAGCCGCCCGGCAGGGTCGGGGCGACGACCACCACGTCCCCGGTGTCGGCGGAGACGGCGAACGAGCTGATCCCGCCGGGGCGACCGAGGGCCGGCCGGGCCTCGCCGCCCTCGGCGGGCAGGCTCCACAGCGCCGGCGTGGGCTCGTCCTTGGAGTCCGTGCCCGGATCCGGCCGGGCGGAGAGGAACAGCAGCGAGCCGTCGGGAGCCCATCGAGGGGCGGACTCGCCGGGCGTGCTGCGGGTCAGCCGCCGGGCCGGACGTCGCCCCTGCGGGTCCAGTTCCCAGAGTGCTGACTGCCACGTCTTCCGGTCGGGGGCGAGCGTGTGCAGCGAGACGGCCAGCCGCGACCCGTCCGGCGACAGGGCCAGGGCACCGATCCGCGGGATCGCGACGAAGTCGGGCAGGTGGTGGAACGGTGTGGGTGAGGCCTCGGGGGCCGGGTCGGCGGGTTCAGCGGTGGAGGAGCTCACCGGGGCCTTCTCTCGCGAGGGAGCAGGATTCCGCCCCACCGTAGTGAGCCGGGTGCTGCTGCCGCGCTGCCGCGGCTCAGCGCGGCGGAACGGTCGGCGCACGGCCCGGGCCTGCAGGAACGCCTCCGGCGGAAGCTCCTCCAGCTCCGTCGTGACCGCCTGCACCGGGATCGTGGCGGCGTCGAGGTCACCCGCCGGGACCCGCAGGACCTCCGCGCCGTCGTCCCGGCGGGTGGCGACGAGGTCGTGCGCCGCCGTGCTCCCGGGGTCGGTGGTGGCTGGTTCCGCGGTCACCCGGTCTTCCTGGCGCGGCAGCGGCTCAGAGCAGCGGCGCGGCCTCGAGCAGGGTCAGCTCCTCGTCGAGCGCGCTCACGAACATGTGCTGGGCGACGCCGGCGGGGAGCACGTAGCCGTCGAGACTCACCGACCCGTCGACGAGCTGAGCGGTCTTCCTGACCCCGGGTCGGACGCCGTGCTCCGCGAGGGCACGCAGCAGCGGCGGGTTCTCCTGCAACTGCTCGCTGATCCGCCGGATGACGACCGGCCGGCCCTCGGCCGTGGCCGTGGTCGACAGCAGGGTGAGCGAGTCGAGCACCGTGGAGGTCTCGCCACCCACCGGCTCGTCGCCGCGCAGCGCCTCCAGGCCCGGGATCGGGTTGCCGAACGGCGAGACCGTCGGGTTGCCGAGCAGCGAGAGCAGGCGGCGTTCGACCGCCTCGCTCATGACGTGCTCCCAGCGGCACGCCTCCTCGTGGACGTCGGCGTAGTCCAGCCCGATGACGTCGACGAGGAGGCACTCGGCCAGCCGGTGCTTGCGCATGACCGCGGTGGCCAGCTGCCGACCGTGGTCGGAGAGCTGCAGGTGCCGGTCGCCCTCGACCGTGAGCAGCCCGTCCCGCTCCATGCGGGCGACCGTCTGACTCACCGTGGGGCCGCTCTGGTGCAGGCGTTCGGCGATCCGCGCGCGGAGGGGGACGATGCCCTCTTCCTCCAGCTCGAAGATGGTGCGGAGGTACATCTCCGTGGTGTCGATCAGGTCGTTCACAGGTACTCCTCCGTGTCGGCGGCCAGTCTACGGGGCGCAGGACTCCGGACGGGGTGGCCGAGCCGGTCTCGGGGCCGTACGTGCGGGAACCGGACCCGGTAGCGTCCGGCGGGAGCAGGCGCGCCCGGCCGGGTTCGCCGGGGGAGGGGTCGATGAGCGACTCGGTGGCGGTCGTCTGGGACGACGCGTTGCTCGGCTACACCATGGGCGGCGACCACCCGCTGCACCCGGTGCGGCTGGACCTGACCATGCGGCTGGCCGACAGCCTCGGCGTCCTGGCCACCGACCGGCTGCGAGTCCTCACCCCGACCCCCGCCGGGGAAGACCTGCTGACCCTCGTGCACGACCCGCGCTACCTCGAGGCCGTCCGGCAGGCGCCGTTCGTCCCCGACGTCGGCCACGGCATGGGCACCCCCGACAACCCCGTCTTCCCCGACATGTACGACGCCGCGGCCCTCATCACCGGCGGCAGCGTGCTCGCCGCCCAGCAGGTGCACAGCGGCGCCGCACAGCACGCGGTCAACATCTCCGGCGGCCTGCACCACGCCATGCGGGACCGGGCGTCCGGCTTCTGCGTGTTCAACGACGCCGCCGTCGCCATCGCCTGGCTGCTGCGGCAGGGCTACGAGCGGATCGCCTACGTCGACCTCGACGTCCACCACGGCGACGGCGTGCAGACCGCGTTCTACGACGATCCCCGCGTGCTCACGGTGAGCATCCACCAGACGCCGCTGACCCTGTTCCCGGGCACCGGCTACCCGGAGGAGACCGGCGACGCCGAGAAGGCACTGGGCAGCGCGGTGAACCTGGCCCTGCCCAACGGCACCGACGACTCCGCCTGGCTGCGCGCGTTCACCGCGGTCGTGCCCAGCGTGCTCCAGGCGTTCCAGCCGCAGATCATCGTCACCCAGTGCGGCTGCGACGCCCACCACGAGGACCCGCTGGCCGACCTCGCGCTCACCGTCGACGGCCAGCGCGCCGGCTACAAGGCCATGCACGAGCTGGCCCACCAGCTCTGCGACGGCCGGTGGATCGCCCTCGGCGGCGGTGGCTACGGGCTGGTGCGCTGCGTGCCCCGCGCCTGGACCCACCTGCTCGCCGAGGTCAGCGGCACCCCGCTGGACCCGGCCACCGAGATCCCGGAGTCCTGGCGCGAGGACGTGCTCCGGCGCGGGCTGCGGGCCCGGCCACCCACGCACATGACCGAGGGCGGGTACACCGGGTTCTCCCGCTGGGACAGCTTCAGCGAGTCCCGCGTCGACCGGGCGATCATGCGCACCCGCCGCGCGAGCTTCCCCTACTTCGGTCTCGACCCGGACGACCCCCGTGACTGAGCCCACCGGCGCCGAGGACCAGCAGAACCCCACCCCGCCGCCGGGCTGGGAGGCCGACATCGTGGCCGCCGACGGCGGCACGGTGCACCTGCGGCCGATCTGCCCCGACGACGCCGAGGGCCTCAACGGCCTCATGGACCGCAGCAGCGACCAGACCCGCTACTACCGGTTCTTCGGCCCGATGAAGCGGCTCTCCGACCGCGACCTGCACCGCTTCACCCACGTCGACCACGACCGGCGGGTGGCCTTCGTGGTGATGCTGGGCGACCAGATCATCGGGGTCGGCCGCTACGACCGGTACCCCGGCACCGACGACGCCGAGGTGGCCTTCCTGGTCGAGGACGCCCACCAGGGCCGCGGGCTGGGGTCGGTGCTGCTCGAGCACCTGGCCGCCGCCGCCCGGGAGCGCGGCATCAAGCGGTTCGTCGCCGAGGTGCTCGCCCAGAACAGCAAGATGGTGCGGGTCTTCCGGGACGCCGGTTACAAGGCCGAGCGCTCCTACGAGGACGGCGTCGTCCACCTGACCTTCCCCATCGAGCAGACCGAGGACGCCCTCGCCGTCGCCTACGAACGGGAGCAGCGCAGCGAGTCCCGGTCGATCGGGCGGCTGCTCACGCCGTCGTCGGTGGCCGTGGTCGGCGCCAGCAACGACGACGGCAAGATCGGCAACGCCGTGCTCCGGCACCTGCTCGACTACGGCTTCGCCGGCCCGGTGTACCCGGTCAACCCCGGTGCCCGCCACGTCCGCGGCGTTCCGGCCTACGCCGACATCGAATCCATCCCCGACGACGTGGATCTCGCCGTCCTGGCGGTCCCGGCGGACGAGGTCGCCGGCGTCCTGGAGTCCTGCCGCCGCAAGCGCGTGCGCGGGCTGGTGGTCATCTCCGGCGGGTTCGGCGAGGCCGGCCCCGAGGGGCGCGCGGCGGAGCGGGAGCTGGTCGCCGCCGCGCGGGCCTCCGGCATGCGGGTGGTCGGTCCGAACTGCCTGGGCATCGTCAACACCGATCCCGAGGTGCGGCTGAACGCCAGCCTTGCGCCGATGGTGCCCGGCCGTGGGCGGGTCGGCTTCTTCGCCCAGTCCGGCGCGCTCGGCGTGGCGCTGCTCGAGCGGGCCCGCAGCCGGGGCATCGGGCTGTCCACCTTCGTCTCCGCCGGCAACCGGGCCGACGTCAGCGGCAACGACCTCCTGCAGTACTGGGCCACCGACCCCGGCACCGAGGTGGTCCTGCTCCACCTGGAGAGCTTCGGCAACCCGCGCAAGTTCGCCCGGCTGGCCCGCACGGTGGGGCGCACGAAGCCGGTGGTCGCGGTGAAGAGTGGCCGGCACGTGGGGGTCACCCCGGGTCTGGCGGGGACCTCGGTGGCCGTGCCGGAGCAGTCGGTGGCCGCGCTGTTCGCCTCGGCCGGCGTGATCCGGGTCGAGACGGTGGCGCAGTTGTTCGACGTCGGCACGCTGCTGGCCCACCAGCCGCTGCCGCCGGGCAACCGGGTCGCCGTCGTCGGCAACTCCACCGCGATCGGGGTGCTGGTCGCCGACGCCGTCCTCGAGGAGGGCATGGAGCTGTCGCACGAGGCTCCCGTGGACATCGGCGTGCGCGGCACGCCCGAGGAGTTCCGGGCCGCGCTGCAGGCCGCGGTCGACGACGACAGGGTGGACGCGGTCGTCGCGGTCTTCCTGCCGCCGCTGATGGCCGGGTCCCAGGAGTACGGCCCGGCGCTGCGCGAGGTGTCGGTGAACTCGCCGAAGCCGGTCGTCGCCAGCTTCCTGTCCACCGAGGGCATCCCACCGGAGCTGACGGTGCCCGACGAGCAGGGCATGCCCGCGCGCGGATCGGTCCCGTCGTACAGCACCCCGGAGCGGGCGGTCATCGCGCTCGCCAAGGCCACCGAGTACGCCCGCTGGCGGCGCCGCCCGGTCGGCGAGCAGCCGGAGCTCCCCGACGTCGACGAGGCCGCCGCCGAGGCGATCGTGCACGGCGCACTCGCCGAGTCGCCCGGCGGCCGCGAGCTGACCGACGACGAACTCATCGGCCTGCTCGCCGCCTACGGGGTGCCGCTGCTGGGCACCCGCAGGGTCGCCGACGCCGAGGCCGCGGTGGCCGCCGCGGACGCGGTCGGCTACCCGGTCGTGCTGAAGTCGACGGCGCCCTGGCTGCGGCACCGCTCCGACCTCGGCGGCGTGCGCCTGGACCTCGCCGACGCCGAGGCCGTCCGCACGGCGTTCGCCGCGATCCCGTCCGGTGACCCCGTCATCGTCCAGGAGATGGCGGCGCCGGGTGTGGCCACCGTGGTGGAAATCGTGGACGACCCGTCGTTCGGCGCGCTGGTCAGCTTCGGCCTCGGGGGAGTGGCCACCGACCTGCTCGGCGACCGCGCCTACCGCACGCTGCCGCTCACCGACCTCGACGCCGCGGAGCTGGTCCGCTCACCCCGGGCGTTCCCGCTGCTGAACGGCTACCGGGGGTCGGAGCCGGTCGACCTGGCGGCGCTGGAGGAACTGCTCCTCCGGGTCGCGCGGCTGGCCGACGACCTGCCGGAGGTCCTGCGGCTGACGCTGGAGCCGGTGATCGTCGGCCCGGCCAACCCGTGGCACGGTGGCCGCTCCCTCGTGGTCGCCGGCGGAACCGCGCTGGTCGGCCCGCCGACCGCTCGGGTCGACCCCGGTCCCCGGCGGATGCGCTCGCCGGTCTGAGCCCCATCGTCCTGACTCACCACCACGGGTCCTGGCTCACCACCACGGGTCCTGGCTCACCACCGGAGCTGAGCCACGACCCGGAACGATCAGGTGACCTGATCAACGACGCAGCGAGGGCCGGCCACCCGCAGGTGACCGGCCCTCGTTGTGCATCGTCTACGCCAGGTAGTCGCGCAGCGCGTCGGCGCGCTGCGGGTCGCGCAGCTTGGCCATCGTCTCGCGCTCGATCTGGCGGACCCGCTCGCGGGACAGCCCGAACTGCTTGCCGATCTGCTCCAGCGTCCGGGGCTGGCCGCCGTCCAGGCCGAACCGCAGGACGACGACGTCGCGCTCGCGGTCCTCCAGCGTCGACAGGACGGTGCGCACGTCGCCCTTCATCATCTGGAAGGCGACGGCATCCTCGGCGACGGCGGCGTCGGCGTCCTCGATGAAATCGCCGAGCCGGGACTCCTCGTCCGTGCCCACGGTCTGGTCGAGGCTGACCAGGTCACGGCTGTACTCGAGCAGTTCGACGATCCGCTCCTCGGGCAGGTCCAGCTCGAGACCCAGCTCCTCGGCGGTGGGCTCCCGCTCCAGCTCCTGGTGCATCCGCCGGCGGGTCCGCACCACCTTGTTGACCTGCTCGGCCAGGTGGACGGGCAGCCGGATGGTGCGGCCGGAGTCGGCCATGGCACGGGTGATCGCCTGCCGGATCCACCAGGTGGCGTAGGTGGAGAACTTGAAGCCCTTGGTGTAGTCGAACTTCTCGACCGCCCGGATGAGACCGACGTTCCCCTCCTGGATGAGGTCCAGGAACGTCATGCCGTGGCCGGTGTAGCGCTTGGCCACCGAGACGACCAGTCGGAGGTTGGCCTCCAGCAGGTGGGCCTTCGCGGCCTTGCCGTCGGTCGCCAGCGTCTTGTAGTCCCGCTTGCGGGCCGGGGTGAGGCCCTGCTGCTCGGCGAGCAGCCGCTCGGCGTAGAGGCCGGCCTCGATCCGCTTGGCCAGCTCCACCTCCTGCTCCGCGGTGAGCAGAGCGGTCTTGCCGATGGTGTTGAGGTAGACGCGCACCAGGTCGGTGGAGACCAGGCCGCTGGTGTCGGGCTCCCGGCGGGGGGCGCGCACGTCCAGGGTGTCGGTGGGGGAGGACTGCAGCAGCGTCACGGTGGGTCTTCGTCCTTGCCTTCGATTCGGATGCATCCGCCGGCGTCGTCGGGCGGCGGAGCGTCATCCAGGCGTGGAGCGGGGGCCACGGCTACGGGGTCACCGGCCGGTCCCGCCCTTGTCTGTCCGGTGTGGTACGCCCTGCACAACGGCTGCCACGGGGTCCGGTGTTCCGCAATTCGACCGTTCACAGCAAACCGACAGGGAGTGTTGTGGGCCACCCTCCGGTACCCGGCAGCGCCAGATACGAGACATGTCATTCGTGTGACGGGCTGCTGCGGTCAGACCTCCAGGAGCAGGGTCATCGGTCCCTCGTTGACCGACGAGACGCTCATGGCCGCGCCGAAGATCCCGGTGGCCACGGTGGCCCCCCGACGGCGGAGCTCGGCCACCACCTCGGCCACCAGCGGCTCGGCGGCCTCACCCGGGGCGGCAGGCTGCCACGACGGCCGCCGCCCCTTCCGGGTGTCGGTGTGCAGCGTGAACTGACTGACCACGAGGACGGGCAGTCCGAGGGTGGCGGCCGACTCGGCGCCGTCCGGGCCGGGGAAGACGCGCAACTCGTGGATCTTCCGGGCCATCGCCCGGGCGGCGGCCTCGTCGTCGTGGTGGCCGACTCCGACCGGTGACAGCAACCCCGCGCCGATCCGGCCGACGACGGTGCCCTCAACAATTACAGCGGCTGTACTGACCCGGCTGACGACGGCGCGCACCGGGTCATTCTCCTGAGCGCACGGACTGCCGGCGCGTCGGCTCCGGAACTCTCCGCAACCGTTGACGCGCGAACGTCGATGCGGGCGGGACGTCCCCGATGGCGCCGGAGTTGGCTCGCGGGTGTGTCCTGGGCTGTGGGCGCGGGATTCGGTGACACTCTCGTGAAGGCCGTTCCGATACTGGTCTGGCACGTTCGGTCTCCGTGACGGCTGTGCCAGCCTGGGGCAGCACGCAGATCCCGAGACCGAGGGGGAACGGCAATGCGCGCGATCGGTGTGCGTCCGACGGATCGACGACGACTCGGTGGGCGGTTGGCGGTGCTGGTCGCCGCGGTGCTGGTGCTGTGCACGGGGCAGGCGCTCGCCGGTCCGGCCGCGGGTGCGGCCGGCTGCCCCGCCCCGGTCCGCGCCGTCCTGGACACCACACCGGCCACCGTGGACCGCACCGTGGCGCTGACCTTCGACGACGGGCCGCTGCCGCAGAACACGCCTGACGTGCTCGACGCGCTGCGGTCCCGGGGCGTCCAGGCCACGTTCTTCGTGCGAGGAGACCACGCCTCCCGCTACCCGGATCTGATGCGGCGGATCCTCGCCGAGGGGCACGCCATCGGGAACCACACCTGGTCCCACCCCTCCCTGGACCGACTCTCCCCGGCGGACCGCGTGGCCGAGATCGAGCGGACGACGCGGGCGATCGTCGACGCGACCGGCACGCGGCCGTGCTTCTTCCGTGGGCCGTTCGGCGTGCACCACAGCGAATCGATCGCCGGCCTGGCGTGGGACCGAGGGATGACCGTCGTCGACTGGTCCTTGGACACCCGCGACTGGTCGACGCCGTCGGCCTGGAGCCCGTCGTTCCAGCAGCAGATCGTCGATCGGGCCACCTCGCCGGGGAGCGCGCACCCCATCGTGCTGATGCACGACGGCGGCGGCTACCGGCAGAACACCGTGGCTGCACTCGACGAGGTCATCTCCTACTACGCCTCCCGCGGCTACACCTTCACCGACCCGCTGGGGCGGGCGATGCCCGCCGGGGACGGCGGGTCGGGCAGCACGTACGTCGTCCGGCCGGGGGACACGCTGGGCTCGATCGCCTCCCGTCACGGCGCGAGTTGGCGGGAGATCTACGCCGCCAACCGGGCCACCATCGGGCCGAACCCGAACCTCATCCAGGTCGGCCAGCGGCTGACCATCCCCGGCTCCGGTGGCGGCTCGGGTGGCGGTCCCAGGAGCGGGGCCGACGACGGCAGGTCGGGCAGCACGTACGTCGTCCGGCCGGGGGACACGCTGGGCTCGATCGCCTCCCGTCACGGCGCGAGTTGGCGGGAGATCTACGCCGCCAACCGGGCCACCATCGGGCCGAACCCGAACCTCATCCAGGTCGGCCAGCGGCTGACCATCCCCGGCTCCGGTGGCGGCTCGGGTGGCGGTCCCAGGAGCGGGGCCGACGACGGCGGGTCGGGCAGCACGTACGTCGTCCGGCCGGGGGACACGCTGGGCTCGATCGCCTCCCGTCACGGCGCGAGTTGGCGGGAGATCTACGCCGCCAACCGGGCCACCATCGGGCCGAACCCGAACCTCATCCAGGTCGGCCAGCGGCTGACCATCCCTGGCGGCTGAGCCGGGCGGCGGTCCGTCCGCGGCCCGGGCCATGGCCTCCGCGCCCGCGGAGGGTCGCGGCCATCCCCCATCGGGTCGACCGGGTGTTCGCGCCGGCTCCCGCACGGCGAGTTGCTCGGCCGCGGCCCGCTGGCGCTGCTGATCGGGATGCTGCTGGTCCAGCACATGCGTCGACGAAGCAGTGGAGCGGCCGGGCGCCCCGGCGCGCGCGTCACCCGGGAGGGCCACGCCGTCTCTCTACGACGGGCGCCGCAGCCAACTGAGCGGTGGGGTTCAGCCGGCGAGCGGAAGGCGGATGAGCAACCGGGCACCGGGGGCGGCGTCCTCGATGCTGACCTCTCCGCCGTGCTGCAGGACGACGTCGCGGACGATGGCCAGGCCCAGGCCAGTTCCGCCGGCGTCGCGGCTGCGGGCGTCGTCGAGGCGGGTGAAGCGGTCGAACACGCGCTCCCGCTGATCGACGGGGATGCCAGGGCCGTCGTCGGTCACGGTGAGCAGCGCCCGGTCGGTCGCGGTCAGCGCGACGGCCACGGTGGTGCCGGCGTGCCGGAGCGCATTCCCGAGCAGGTTCTGGACGACGCGGGTGAGCGCGTCCCGGTCGCCGATGATCCGGGCGCCGGAGACCGCGGAGGTGTCGAGGCGCAGCGCGGTGTGCGCACGGACGCGACCGACCGTCTCCAGGACGAGCTCGTCGAGGTCGACCTCGTCGCGGGCGAGGGGCACACGGGCGTCGATCCTGGCCAGGCGGAGGAGGTCGTCGACCAGCCGGGACAGTCGCTGGGCGTCCTCGGTCAGCGCCGGAAGCTGATTGCGCCACGACGGGTCGTCGTGCAGCGCGGCGACCTCCAGTTGCGTGCGCAGGGACGCCAGGGGGCTGCGGATCTCGTGGGCGGCGTCGGCGACGAACTCCCGCTGTCGTCGGATGGCGGCCTCGGCCCGGCCGAGCAGCGCGTTGAACGTGACCGCGAGCCGGGCGAGCTCGTCTCCGCCGGCGGGGACGGCGAGCCGCCGGTCCAGCGCGTCGCCGGGGATGTCGGCGGCCTGCCGGCGCAGCGCCTCCACCGGGCGGAGCGCCCGACCCGCCAGCAGCCACGTCAGGACGGCGAGGACGACGACCACCGCCGGCGCGCCGATGGCGAGCGCGGAGACCAGCTCCTCGACGCTCTCCTCGGCGTCGTCCAGCGGTAGCCCGACCTGGACGAGGACCCGTTGCCCGTCCGGTGCGGTGACCGGGAGGGTGAGCACGCGGTAGGGCTCGTCCTGCTCACCGGGCAGGGCGAGCCCCTGCTGGGTGACCAGTTCGAGGCCGGTGCCTGCCGGGGCCCTCAGCAGCGGCCGGCCGTCCGGCAGCTCCACGGAGGAGGCCAGGACGGCTCCATCCTCGTCGACGACGTGGACGACCTCGTCGTCGTCGCCGGCGAGCGACGACTCCGCCGAGCTGCCGGAGGTGATCGTCGCGGCTACCCGCTCGGCCCGGTCGAGGGCGGCCTCGTCCACGCTCGCCAGCAGCGCCGACTCGAGCCGGACGGTGAGCAGCACCGCTGCCAGCGTGATCGCTGCTGCGATGACCACGACCGCGGCCGTGGTCAGCCGCGCGCGCAGGGAGCGACTTCGCACCCACCCGGTCAGGCCGCGCGGTCGTCGGGTGGTGTTCATCCGCCGGTGGCCTCGATGCGGTAGCCGACGCCGCGCACGGTCTCGATGCTCGTGCAGCCGAAGGGGGCGTCGATCTTGCGCCGGAGGTAGCCGACGTAGACCTCGACGATGTTCGGGTCGCCGGCGAAGTTCTCGTCCCACACCTCGGCCAGCAGCTCGGACTTCGCCACTGCGTCACCCGCGCGCCGCATCAGGTGCTCGAGCAGCGCGAACTCCCGGGCGGTCAACGACAGCTCGGTGTCCCCGCGCCGCACCCGGTGCGCGGCCGGGTCCAGGACGAGGTCGCCCACGACCAGCTGCGCCGGTCGCTCGGGGACTCCCCGCCGCACGAGTGCACGCAGCCGGGCCACCAGGACGACGAACGGGAACGGCTTGGTCAGGTAGTCGTCGGCGCCCAGGTCGAGGGCATCGGCGATGTCGTACTCACCGTCCTTCGCCGTCAGCATCAGCACCGGCGTCCACACCTGGCGGGCCCGGAGCTCGCGCAGCACGTCGTACCCGGAGCGGCCCGGCAGCATGATGTCCAGGACGATGGCGCCGTAGCCGCCCAGCAGCGCCCGGTCCAGACCGGTCACGCCGTCGCCGGCGACGTCCACCGAGAAGCCCTCGGCGTGCAAGCCACGGGCCACGGCGGCCGCCAGGTTCCGCTCGTCCTCGACCACCAGCACCCGCACCCGCGCACCTCCCTTCGAGCGTCAGTGTCCGTTCTGCCAGACCGGTGCTGAGAAGCAGCTGAGAGGGACGGGCCGGTTCCTCCCCGCTTCTCAGCATCCGCTCAGCGGGACCGGTCGACACTGGGTGTTGCCCCCGACGAGGGGTTCATCCCGAATCCTGGAGGAGACATGAAGAAGAGCACCCGATGGACCTTCGGCGGTGCCGCGGCCGTCCTCGTGCTGGCCGGCGGGGGTGGCGTGGCCCTCGCCACCGCAGGTGACGACGAGGACGCGCGCCCCGACGTCGCCATCACCGGCGACGCCCTGGAGCAGGCCAGCGAGGCCGCCCTCGGACATCTCGGCGAGGGCGAGGTCACCGACACCGAGGTCGGCGACGAGGAGGGCTACTACGAGGTCGAGGTCACCCTCGACGACGGCGGTCAGGTCGACGTCCACCTCGACGAGGACTTCACCGTGCTCGGCGACGAGCGCGACGGCGAGGATCCCGGCGACGACGACTGATCGCCGCCGCACCGGAGCCACGCAGCAACCGACCCTGGAGGAGACGACGTGAACAGCAAGGTCAAGGGCGCCACCCTCGGCGCCGCGGCCCTCGCCGCGGTGGTCATCGGCGGGACGCAGATCGCACAGGCGGAGAACGACGCTCCTCCGCAGGCAGACGCCGTCGTCGGCGAGGACGGCACCGAGGTGCCCGAGGACGACGCCGGCGAGGAGGACGAGCAGGTCACCGGACCGGACCGCGACGAGGCCGGCGCCGCCGCCCTCGAAGCGGCCGGCGCGGGGACCGTCACCGAGGTCGAGGTCGCCGACGAGGGCGACACCGGCTACGAGGTCGAGGTCCGGCTCGACGACGGCAGCTTCGTCGAGGTCGCGCTCGACGAGTCGTTCACCGTCGTCTCCGTCGAGGACGACGACGACTGACCGCTCCGGAACGCAGGGCAGGGCAAGGCGGCGGATGCCGCCTCGCCCTGCCCTGCCATCTGCGCCACGAGGGCGACCGGCCGTCGTCGCTCGCACTTTTCGCGGTGGTCGCGGTCGCCGTGTCGCCGGACCGAGGGCGACGGTCGTCACGGGACCGACATGTTCCCGTCCGGTCCGGACCGCATGTCGTTCCCGGTGCCGGGTAGCGCCCACGGTGGTACCGGTCTTCCGACGGAGACACCGACTGGACGGAGTGACGTGATGAAGGCGCTGACATGGCAGGGGACGGGCAAGGTCTCGGTGGAGACGGTGCCCGACCCGGTGATCAGGGAACCGACCGACGCGATCGTGCGGATGACGTCGACGGCGATCTGCGGATCGGATCTGCACCTCTACGACGTCCTCGGGATGTACTTGGACAAGGGCGACATCATCGGCCACGAGCCGATGGGGATCGTCGAGGAGGTCGGGTCGGAGGTCACGCACGTCAAGCCCGGTGACCGGGTGGTGATCCCGTTCAACATCTCCTGCGGGCACTGCTGGATGTGCACCCACGGCTACATGGCCCAGTGCGAGACCACGCAGGTCCGTGAGCAGGACAAGGGCGCGGCGCTGTTCGGCTACACGAAGCTCTACGGCCAGGTGCCGGGCGGGCAGGCCGAGTACCTGCGCGTCCCGCAGGCGCAGTTCGGCCCGATCAAGGTGCCGCAGGAGCACGCCGACGAGCGGTGGCTGTTCCTGTCCGACATCCTGCCCACGGCCTGGCAGTCGGTGAAGTACGCCGACGTCGGCGAGGGCAGCACGTGTGCGGTCATCGGGCTCGGCCCGGTCGGCCAGTTCGCCGCGCGGATCGCGAAGTACCTGGGGGCCGAGCAGGTCATCGCCGTGGACAGCGTCCCCGAGCGCCTGGAGATGGCCCGCCGGCACGGGATCACGGTGCTGGACGAGAACGAGGTCGACGACGTCCCGGCCGCGATCCACGAGTTCACGGGCGGGCGCGGTGCCGACGGCGTCGTCGACGCGGTCGGGATGGAGGCGCACGGCACGCCGTTCCAGGAATTCGCCCAGAAGGCCGCCGGCACGCTGCCCGACCCGCTGGCGCGCAAGGCGACGGAGACATTCGGGATCGACCGGATGGCGGCCATGCGCACGGCGTTCGACTCCGTCCGCCGCGCCGGCTCGGTGTCGCTGATCGGCGTGTACGGCGGCGAGGCCGACCCGATGCCGATGATGCAGCTGTTCGACAGGGGCGTCACCATGCGCATGGGCCAGGCCCACGTCAAGCGCTGGATCGACGACATCATGCCGGCGCTGCAGGACGACGCCGATCCGCTGGGCGCCGAGGACCTCACCACGCACAAGCTCTCGCTCGACGAGGCCCCGCACGGCTACGAGATCTTCAAGAACAAGGAGGATGGCTGCATCAAGGTCGTGCTCAAGCCGTGAGGCGGGGCGTCGACCTCCGCGGCGCCACGGTGGTCGTGACCGGAGCGTCGAGCGGTATCGGCCGGGCCGCCGCGCAGCGGTTCGCCGAGAAAGGGGCCGACGTCGTCCTGGCCGCGCGCGGCGGCCCGTCGCTCGACGAGGCAGCGGCCGAGTGCCGGTCGGCGGGCGTGCAGGCCGTCGCCGTGCCGACCGACGTCGCCGACAGCGATGCGGTGGAGCAGCTGGCCCGGCGCGCGGTCGAGCAGTTCGACCGCATCGACGTCTGGGTGAACGCCGCGGCCGTCATGGCCTACGGCGCGATCGGGGAGGTGCCGGTCGAGGCGCAGCGCCGCATCATGGAGGTGAACCTCCTCGGCACGATGCAGGGCGCGCGGGCGGCGCTGCCGGTGCTGCGGCGGCAGGGCCGCGGCGTCATCATCAATCTCGCCTCGCTCTACGCCCGGATGACCTCGCCGTACGTCAGCGCCTACGCGACCAGCAAGTTCGGGATCTTGGGGTTCTCCGAGGTCCTGCGCCAGGAGCTCAAGAGCGACCGGGGGATCCACGTCTGCGTGGTGCTGCCCGGCTCGATCGACACGCCCATCTTCCGGCACGCGGCGAACTACACCGGGCGCGAGATCAAGCCGGTGCCCCCGGTCTCGTCGCCCACGCGGGCGGCCCGGGCCGTCGTGCGCTGCGCGGAGCACCCACGCCGGGAGGTCACGGTCGGCCAACTGCACCACGTCGCCTCGTGGGGGCACGGGCTGCTGCCGCGCACGTACAGCGAGCTGGCCCCACTGGCGATGCGCCTGGTGGCCCTCGGCAAGGAACCCGCATCGCACGACGACGGGAACCTGTTCACACCGCAACCGGACCTCGACGGGGTGCGCGGCGGCTGGCGCAACCGCTTGGCTCGAGCAGCCGTGGGTGCGGGTGGGGTCGCCGCCGCGGCCGGGATCGCCGGTGCGGTCCGGCGGGCCGGCGATCGCTGAGCCGGCGCGCGAGCATGGTTCCCGACGAGCACGTGATCGGCTCCCGGGGCGGCCTGCGGCGGTACCCGTCGGTGCCGGAGGCGCTGCGCCTGCCCCTCGCCGGCAGCACCGGGGAGGAGGGCCGTGCGTGACGTCGCCGTGATCCGTGGGCCACACCGGGACGGGGGGCGCGGGCCGGTGGCCGCGTTCGCCGCGCACGCCTCGGCCTGTGGTCCGCACGCCGGAGGACATGGCCGCCCAGCTCCGCTGGGTGGCGCCGACGGAAGGGAGTGCACATGACGGAGGACCTGCGGGGTCGCTCGGCCGAAGAGGTCTTCGCCGACCATCTCCGGTTGGCCGGCGAGCACCGCTTCGAGGACGACATCGCGCGCAACGTCGCACCCGGATGCGTCGTGCTGGAACGGCGGGGCGTGTTCCGTGGCCACCACGGAGTGCGCGAACTCGCGCGGCTGCTGGCCGCGGAACTCCCTGACGCGCCCTTCACCTACACCACTGCGCTTGTCGACGGACGGCTCGCCTTCCTGGAGTGGACCGCCGAGAGCGACCGCGCCCGCGTCAGGGACGGCGCTGACTCCTTCGTCATCGAGGACGGGTGGATCGTCGCCCAGACCATCCACTACACGGTCGAGGCGATCTGACGGTCTCGTTCCCGCCGGTGCCCACCGGCGGTGTGGCCCAGGACGCCGACGTCGTCAGCCGGCCCCGTCACCTCGTGCAGCGGCGGCAGTGGTGGCGGCCTGCTCCGGGTGGCCCGGACCGGCCTGGGCACGGACCTGGCGGATGTCGAGGGCGTGCTCGCACTCGCTGCAGATGACGACGGCATGCATGTCGCAGCCGCAGGTGGTGTGGTGCAGCACGAGCGGGGTGCCCTCCGGGCCGGTCAGCCAGCGGTCGCCCCAGGCCGCCATCGCCGCCAGGACCGGGTAGACCTCCCGGCCCTTGTCGGTCAGCCGGTACTCGTGGCGCACCGGCCGCTGCTGGTACTCCACCCGGCGCAGCAACCCCTCGTCGACGAGGAGGGCCAGCCGCCCGGCCAGGATGTTGCGGCCGATGCCCAGGGCTCGCTGAAACTCCTCGAACTGCCGGATCCCGAGGCAGGCCTGGCGGATGACCAGGAGGTTCCAGCCGTCCCCGAGGATGTTGACGGCCCGGGCGATGGTGCAGGGCCAGGCCGACGTGTCAGTGCGCGTCACGACGACAGCGTAGTGCGTTGCTCGAAGGAACTCACCCCGCTACGTTCGCCCTCATGCGGATAGCGGTCGCGGTCAGCGGTGTCGGCGAGGACGATCTGGCGTTCGTCCTGGAGGCCGAGCGCCTCGGTGCGGACTCGGTCTGGCTGGCCGAGGCGTGGGGGTACGACGCCTTCACCCCACTGGCCTACCTCGCCGCCAGGACCAGTCGGATCCGGCTGGCGACCGGCATCGCCCAGCTCGGTGCACGCACACCGGCGCTACTGGCCATGTCGTCGATGTCGATGCAGGCGCTGTCCGGCGGCCGGTTCCTGCTCGGCCTCGGCACCAGCGGCCCCCAGGTGATGGAGGGCTGGCACGGCGTGCGCTTCGACGCACCCCTGGCGATGACCCGGGAGACGATCGAGATCCTGCGCACGATCACCGCCGGGGAACGCCTCGTGCACGACGGTGCTGTGTACCCGCTGCCGCTGCCCGACAGCGCCGGCCGGGCGATCAGGTCGATGGCCCCGCCGGTCGCGGTGCCGGTCTACCTGGCCGCGATGGGTCCCAAGAACCTCGCCCTGACCGGCGAACTCGCCGACGGCTGGCTGGCCAACGCGTTCATGCCCGAGACGGCCGCCGCGTTCCTCGAGCCGCTGGCCGCCGGAGCCGCCCGGGCGGGGCGCTCCGTGGCCGACCTGGACATCGTCGTCCCGGTGGGCGTGGAGGTCACCGGCGACGAGGAGGAGGCCGCCCGTCGGCACGCCCGCGGCTACGCCTTCACCATCGGTGCGATGGGCAACCGCACCCGGAACTTCTACAACGCCGCCTTCGAGCGACAGGGCTACGGCGACGACGTCCGCGCGGTGCAGGAGCTGTGGCTGGCCGGCGACCGGGAAGGAGCGGCCGACCGGGTTCCGCTGGACATCGGCCGGCGCACCAACCTGCTCGGCCCCCGGGAGGTGCTGCGCGAACGGATCGCCCTCTACCGCGCCGCCGGTGTGACCACTCTCCAGGCCAAGCTCACCGGGTCGCTGGACGACCGGCTGACCACCCTCGGCACGCTGCTGGAGCTGTGCGCCGAGCCCGCCGGGCAGCGGGGCTGAGCGCCGTGCGGTACGCGGACGGGCCGACCGTCGAAGTGCGGGTGCTGGTCGACGCCCCGGTGGCCGAGGTCTGGGCGCTGGTCAGCGACATCGGCACCCCCGTGCGGTTCTCGGCAGAACTGCAGGAGGTGCGCTGGCTCGACGAGGAGCGGTTCGTCGGGCGCAGCGCCCATCCGGCGATCGGGGAGTGGGAGACCACCTGCACCGTCGTCGCCCACCAGCCCGAGCGCGCGTTCGGCTGGGTGGTCGGCGACCCCGCGCACCCGTCGGCGGAATGGCGGTTCGCTCTCGAGCCGGACGGCGCGCGCACCGTGCTCCGGCAGTGGATGCGGATGGGGCCGGCCCGGTCGGGGCTGAGCACCGCCATCGAGGCGCACCCCGACAAGGAGGAGCGCATCGTCGCGCGCCGCCTGGAGGAGCACCGGGCCAACATGCAAACCACGGTCGACGGCATCAGGGACATGGCCGAGGCTCGCCAAGCGCCCCCCGCCTGACCGGGCGGGGTCGCTCTCACCGGGTGATCCCGCGCGCCGTGGGCAGCCGCCGGGCCGAGGTGCGCGTCTCCGGACCCTTGTGGCTCCGGATGGGTGGCGAGGCTGGCCGTCGGCAGGACGCCGCCGCCGACGAGCTGCTGAGCCGCGACCCGCTCGCCCTGCTGCTCGGGATGCTGCTCGACCAGCACATGGAAGAACGAAGCACACCTCCCGCGGCCGCTGGGCGCCCGATACCGTCGTCGGGGCGATGAACGGGCAGTCACGTCCAGAGGGGCCGGCGCTCCGGTTCGGGATCCTCGGTGCGCTGCGCGTCGAGGTCGGCGGCGACGAGCTCCGGCTCGGCAGCCGCAAGCAACGTGTCCTGCTGGCGGCGCTGCTCGCCGAGGCCGGAGCGGTGATCTCCACCGACCGGCTGGCCGACATCCTGTGGGGCGAGGACCAACCCGACGGTCCGGCCGGCGCGATCCAGACCCAGGTCTCCCGGCTGCGGGGTGCGCTCGCGCGCGGGGGCGGTGCCCCCGCCCGGGACGTGCTCGTCACGCGCCCCGGGGGCTACGCCGTGATCGTCGCGCCCGACCGGGTCGACGCCGGTCGCTTCGAGCGGCTGCTCGCGGAGGTGCGCGCCGCCCCGGCACCGCGGGCGAGGGTCGAGCTGACGGGGCGGGCGTTGAGGCTGTGGCGGGGACCACCGCTGCCTGAGTGCGATCACGCGCGCGCGATCGCGGAGGCGGCGCGTCTGGCGGAGCTGCGCTGGGTGGCGGTCGAGCTCCGTGCCGACGCGATGTTGCGCCTGGGGCGCCACCAGGATGTCGTGGCCGAACTCGAGGTGCCGATCGCCAGCCACCCGCTGCGCGAACAGCTGCGCGGCCTGCTGATGGTGGCGCTGTACCGCGCTGGGCGGCAGGCGGACGCGCTCGCCACCTACCGGGAACTGCGCGAGACGCTGGCCGGTGACCTGGGGATCGAGCCGTCGGCGGTGTTGCGCGAGCTCGAGCGGGCGATCCTCCTCCAGGCCGAGCACCTCCCGTGGCCGGCGCCGCCGGTCGAGGGCGGCGTGGACGTGCGTCGGCCGGGAGGAGTGCCTCGGACATCGAGGGGGACGGTCGACGCCTTGCCCGATGAGGTGACGAGCTTCGTCGGTCGGCAGGCGGATCTCCGGGGCGTCACTGCAGCGCTGAAGGAGAACCGGATCGTGGTGCTGACCGGGGTCGGTGGCGTGGGCAAGAGCCGGCTCGCCGGGCGCGTCGCGCGCGAGCTGGCCGAGGACTACGTCGACGGCGTCGTGCTGTGCGACCTGGTCAGCGCCGAGGACTCGAGCGCGGTTCCGGACGTGGTCGCGACCGCGCTGGGCGTGCTGCCGTCCGAGCGCGGGAGCATCGACAGCCTGCCCGAGGTGCTGCGCGGCCAGCAGGTGCTGCTGGTGGTCGACAACTGCGAGCACGTGCTGGACGGCGCCTCCGAACTCGTGAACCGGCTGCGGAGCGGATGCCCGACCGTGGACGTGCTGGCCACGAGCCGGCAACCGCTCCACGTCGCCGGCCAGCAGGTCTGGCCGGTTCTGCCCCTGGACGTCGTGGATCGCGGGCCGGGCACCGCGGTGGAACTGTTCTGCCAGCGGGCCGCGTCGGCCGACCCCACCGTCGAGTGGACCGGCCCCGACCGGACGGCCGCCCTGGAAGTCTGCCGGAGGCTCGACGGTCTGCCCCTGGCCATCGAGCTGGCCGCGGCGCGGACGCGATCCATGACCCCTACCGACATCGCCGAGCGCCTCGATGCCCGCCTCGACGTGCTGACCGACGGCTCCGGCGTTCCCTCGCCCCGGCACCGGAGCCTGCACGCCATGCTCGACTGGTCCTACGAGCTGCTCCCCGTCGTGACCCGGCGGCTCTTCGATCGGCTCGCGGTGTTCGCCGGCGGGTTCGCGCCGGACGCCGCTGGTCGGGTCTGCGCCGGCGACGGTGTGCCCCCCGGTGCGGTGGCCGACCGGTTGGCCGAACTGGTCGACCACTCACTGGTCGTCGTCGACCGTTCGGACCGGCACGCGCGCTACCGCCTGCTGGAGACCCTCCAGTCCTACGGTGAGGCCCACCTCGAGGAGCGGGGTGAGCTGCCGTCGTGGCGTCGCCGTCATGCCGAGCACTACCTCGTGCTGGCAGCGAACGCTGCGGACGGTCTGCGCGGTCCCGACGAGGCCTCCTGGGTGCACCTTGTCGACACCGAGTTCGCCAACGTCCGGGCCGCGCAGCACCGGGCATGCACTGCCGGACAGCTCGACGTCGCACTCGGACTCCCCGGTCTGCTGGGCGACTACGCGTACTACCGGCTCAGCGACGAGGTGTACGCGTGGGCGGAGCGCGCTCTCGAGCTGCCGGGAGTCTCCACCCACCCCGCCCGTCCGGCGGCCCTGCTCACGGCTGCGATCGGCCGCATGCAACGGGGTGAGCTGGACCGGGCGCTCGAGGACGGTGCCCAGGTGCTCGCGGCGACCTCCGACGAGCAGGTGATTCTCCGTGCCACGCAGCTTGTGGCGGAGATCGCGCTCTACCAGGGCCGCCTGGACGACGTCGATCGGTGGGGGGACGAGCTCCGCGAGCGGGCGCGTTCGGCGGCGAGCGCCTACTTCGAGGCGCTGAGCCATCTCCTGCCTGTGCACGCGGCCGCCTACCGCGGGCAGCCGGAGGAGGCGCGCTCTCGCCTCGACAGCGGCTGGCAGGTCGCCGCGAGGGCCGGCACGCCGAGCCTGCGGGCGGGCTTCAGCTACCTCGAGGGTGAGATCCGGTTGGACGCCGCCCCCGAGGTGGCGCTCGCCGCGTTCTCCCAGGCCATCGAGGCCACCCGTCCGGTGCGCAACCGGTTCGTGGCCGGGGTGGCGCGGGTGTCCGTCGCCTCCCTGGCGGCGCGGCACGGGAAGCCGGAGGAGGCGCTGCTCGCCTTCCGCGAGATCGTCGACTACTGGCGGACCTGCGGTGACCGGGTCCACCTGTGGACGACGCTGCACAACCTCGTGGTCCTGCTCGAGCGCGTCGGAGCCGACGAGGCCGCGGCGGTCCTGCACGGCGCGGTGTGCACCGCCACCACCGGTGCCCCGCCCTTCGGTGCGGACGCCGACCGTCTGCAGGTCGCGGCCGTCGCTCTGCGGCGGTCGTTGGGCGAGGAGACGTTCGCAGCCGCCGACACGCGCGGTCGGTGCATGAGCGACGAGGACGTGGTCACGTTCGTGCTCGAGCAGATCGAGCGTCTGCTGACCGCGCCGTCGGCCGAGGGGAGCGGGTAGCGCCCGAGCCGGCGGTCTCCGGCGAGTGCTCGGCCAGGAAACCCAGCACCACCTCGGCGTACGTGCCCTCCGAGGTCCGGTGCGCGGTGGGCATGTCTGTGTCCTGTCGAATCCGCACGCTACGGACGGGCCTCGAACACCTGGTGGATCGGTGCCTGGGCGATCTGACGGAACTGCGTGTAGCCGGCCTTCTCGAAGATCTCGGCGATCGCCGCGGGGCCGGCCTGCCCACCCAGCGCGTACCGACCCTGTTGGGAGAGCGCGTTGGGGGTGCACACGAAGGTGGACATGCCGTAGCCGAGCCGGCCGATCGGATTGAGGTTGTCCTCGGTGCGGTCGCCGGAACGGATCTCGACGAGCAGCACCGTGCCGCCCTCGGAGAGCGCGTCCCGCGCGTGGACGACGGCTCTCTCCGGGTCGCCGAAGTCGTGGAGGGCGTCGAAGAAGCAGATCAGGTCGTAGCCGGCCGCGGGGACGGGATAGCCACCGGCGTCCGCGACGTCGAAGTGAATCCGCTCGCTGCGGTCCAGCCCGGCCTCGGCGGCACGTCGCCGGGCGGTCTCGATGGAGGCGTCATGGTAGTCGAAGCCCGAGACGGTGGCGTTCGGAAACGCCTGGGCGAGCAGGATCGACGAGGCGCCGTGGCCGCAGCCCACGTCGGCGACCCGACCGCCCGCCTGTAGCCGCCCCGCCACGCCGTCGAGCGCGGGGATCCACTCCTCGACGAGGTGGGCCCGGTAGGCAGGCCGGAAGATCGCCTCCGTCGATCCGAAGAACCGGGGGTTCTGCTCGTGCCAGGCCACGCCGTCCCCCGACCGGAACGCCGACTCGAGCTTCTCCTCGATCGCCCAGATCGCAGCCATCTGCTCGAAGCCGGCGGCCATGTGCACGGGGCTGTCCTCGTCCGTCAGCACCAGCGCGTGTTCCGGTGGGAGCCGGTAGGTGCCGTGCGTGGGCTCGTATTCGACGTAGCCTCCGGCCGCCTGGTTGGCGAGCCACTCACGGACGTATCGCTCGTGCGTCCCCGTGCGCTCCGCCAACTGCCCCGGCGTCAGCTGTCCCGCACCGGCCATCGCCCGGTACAGGCCGAGCCGATCGCCGAGGTGGGCCAGCGCGCTGGAGACCGTGGCGCCGAGGTCGCCGACGACCTGGCCCAGGAACTGCTCGACCTTCTGCTGATCGATCGACATGTCCACTCCTCGTCATCGGGTTCCGACGCCTCGGAGCATCCCCGTAGCGGCTCTCATCCGGCTTTCAGGCACCTGTCGCTGCCGGTCCGTACGCGACCGGGGCCTCGTCCTGCGGCCATGGACCGGGCAGGATCACCCGACGGACGGATGACCTGCAGGCCGACATCGCGTAAGTCAGGCCGAGGATGTGCGCTGAGTGGGAGTTCCAGGCGGCGGAGCTCCCACTCAGCGCACATCGTCCCCGCCGACCACGGCCGCGTCCCATCCGCACCACCGACACCACGCACCGCACGCTCCCCACCCGGCCGGCGGCATCCCGGGCGCCGGTCAGGGTGCTCCCGGTCCCCGCCGAGGGTGCTGTGGCCGGCGGGGGCGGGAGGAGTGGCGGCCGGGGCCGGGGCGGCGGCCGCGCAGTCGGCGCGGGGAGTCGCGGACCTACGACTTCCGCCGCCCGACGAAGCTCTCCAGCGCCGGACCTCCAGATCGCCCAGGACGCCGCGGCCGACGAGCTGCTCGGTGTGTCGCTTGCGCCAGAACAGGTGGTGCGTCACCCCCCTCGGGCCGGGCACGACGTCGAGGTGGAAGCGGTCGAGCAGCTCGTCGGGTGAGGTCCAGAGCCGTACGCCGGGGCCGAACTCCACCGGTGAGACCGCCACGTGCATCGTGTCGACGAGGTCGGCGTCGAGGAACTGCCGGATGACGGTGGACCCACCTCCGAGTCGGACGTCCCGCCCCCGCCCTGGGCCGCCTCCCGCGCCTGGTCGAGGGCCGTGGCCGGGTCGGCGTCGACGAAGTGGAACGTGGTGTCGGAGAGCGTGAACGACGGGCGCGGATGGTGGGTCATCACGAACACAGGGGTGTGGAAAGGCGGCTCGGCACCCCACCAGCCCTGCCGCTCGTGGTCCTCCCAGGTGCCACGCTGGGGACCGAACTTTTTGCGCCCCATCATCTCGGCGCCGATGCCGTGCGCGAAGTCCCGGGTGAAGTAGTCGTCGAGCCCGCGACTGCCTCCTGGGACGGCGCGATTGGGGAAACTTGCCGTGGCGAGGGCCCACGTCATGAGCGCACCGGGATCGGCGTGACCGAACGGCCGCTCCAGGCTCTGGCCCTCGCCGGCACCGAAGCCGTCGCTGGAGACGGTGAAGTTCTGGATTCTGAGCAGCTGGTCCACGTGGCTGCTCCTCGCGCGGTCGATGACAGGTGGACCGTCGGCCAGCGGGGAACTCATCGCCGCCCGGGAAGGCGGGACGCAGGGGGTACCGGGCAGCGGCCGGCGATGCCCGAGCTGAGTGCTCAGGATGCGGTCTGCGCGGCGGGAAGGACGCCGTGTCGGCCGCTGAAGCTGTCCAGCCGTCCGGTCTGCACCTCGGCCTGGCCGCGTGGCAGAGGTGGGCGCCGTCCGTGGCCGGGCGGTGCGCTCCGGTACGCAGCCACCGTGTCGGCGACGGCCGGAGTCGTTCCGCGGCAGCCTGGTCGGACCCACCCTGCCCCCGCGCGATCGAGCCGACTGCTCAGCACCGGGTGCACCGGACCTCTCACAGCCGAGCGGCTTCATCAGGGCTGGCGGTAGCCGGCACAGCGGCCAGACGTCATCCTGTGGGCGGGTGCGGCAGGACTCGAGCGTCCGACCCTGACCATCACGCAGGACCCTGCCGCCGACGAGCTGCTGAGCCGGGACCCGCTCGCCCTGCTGATCGGGATGCTGCTCGACCAGCATATGCGTCGACGAAGCAGCGGAGTGTCCGCACGGCAGCAGATCCACCGGCCGATGCGTTCCTGACGATCGGATGTCCGATCCGACGGAGGGGTACCGAACCGCTGACCGGTCGACCTACCGTGGGATGACCGCATCCATCACAGGACGGGAAGACGGGACTGCAGGGCCCGGACGGTTCCGGGCGAGCAGAGCCCGGAGGAGTGCAGATGCCCGACCTCGTGGAACGCACGGCAGCACTGGACGCGCTCGAGGCCGTGTTGCAGACAGCGGCGGATGGACGCGGATCGGTCGTCCTGGTGACCGGCGAGGCCGGCATCGGGAAGACGGCGCTGGTGACGCACTTCGCCGACCGTCACCGGACCGACGTCAGGGTCCTGATGGGGCTCTGCGACGACCTGGCCACGCCACGGCCGCTGGGGCCCTTCCGCGATCTGGCCGACCAGCTCTCCGGTGCTTGCGCCGAGCTGCTGCGCCGCGAGCCCGCGACGGGTGCTGCCTCGGTGCACCGGATGCTGCTCGACGACCTGCGTCGAGGACGGACGCCGACCGTGCTCGTCCTCGAGGACGTCCACTGGGCGGACCAGGCGACCATCGACGCCATCACCGTGCTGGGTCGGCGGCTCGCCGATCTGCCGGTCCTGCTGGTGCTGACCCTCCGCCTGGGCGAGGTGGATCCCGGCCACCCGCTGTGGTCTGCGATCGACGCTCTGCAGCGGGCGTCCACGGTCACCGTCGACCTCGCGCCGCTGTCCCGCCAGGCAGTGGCCGCACTCGCGGGTGAGGACGCCGACCGCATCTACGCCCTCAGCAACGGCAACCCGTTCTTCGTCGCCGAGCTCCTGGCGTCCGGCGGCGGGCCGCCCCCTCCCTCGCTGGCCAACGCGGTCCTGAGCCGCGTCGCGCGACTGCCCGACCGGCCCCGGCAGCTGCTGGAACTGGTGTCGATGGTCCCGTCCCGGATGCCCACCCGGCTGCTCGACGTCCTCGACCCCGACTGGGCTCCCGCGGCGGAGCCGGCCGAGCGCCGGCAGCTGCTGACCAGCGATCCCCAGCACGTCCGCTTCCGTCACGAGTTGACCCGGGCCGCCGTCCGGTCCAGCGTGCCGCCGGGTCGTCGCCGGCAGCTGCACCGGATGCTGCTGCGGGCCCTGCAGGACATCGGCGCCGAGCCGGCCGAACTGGTCCACCATGCCGAGGCCGCCGGGGTTCCGGACGTGGTGGCCGACTACGCACTGCCGGCTGCGCGGCAGGCGCGAGCGCTGGACTCCCATCGGGAGGCCCTGGCTCACTTCCGGCGCGCCGCGGGCTGCAGCGGCCGGTTCGCTCCGCCGGAGCGGGCCCGCCTCTGGGAGGAGCTGGCGGAGACCGCGCACCTGGTCGGACGCAGTGACGAGGCCGTCGGGGCAGCGGACGCGGCCATCGACCTGGCGGAGGCGGTGGGTGACGAAGAGGCGGTAGCACGCTGCAGGCAGCTGCGGTCACAGCTGCACTGGTTCGCCGGGGACGGGGCATCGGCGTGGCACGACGCGTGCTCCGCGCTGCGGGCGCTGATCCGCAGCGGATCCTCCGCCGAGGTGGCCCGCGGCTACGTCGGCTGTGCCGAGCTGGCGATGCTCGCCAGCCGGGCGGAGGACGCGCTGCGCTGGGGGACGCGGGCGCTGGAGCTGGCTGCCGATGACGACGTCGTCCTCGGCCGGGCTCTTGCCGCCGTCGGCGCGACGCGCATGCAGCTCGACCCGTCCGACACCGGCCTGCTCCACGCCGCCCTGCACGCCGCCCGCAGAACCGGATCCCACCAGCACGCAGTGTTGAGCTACACGGCCCTGGCCTTCTGCAACCTGCTCTGGGTGCGGCCCGAGCAGTCGCTCCGTTCCCTCGAGGAGGGTGTGGGGTACGCCCGCGAGCACGAGGTCGACACGATGGTCGGCTACCTGGAGGCGGTCCGCGCCTGGCTGCTCCTGCGGCGGGGCGAAGGGGATGACGCCTCCATCGTTGCCCGGGCGGCGCTGGCCCGTACGGCCGCCCCCGAGAGCACGGTTGCCGGCCTGGTCGCCCGCACAGTCCTCGCCGAGCGGGCCGTCCGGCGCGGGGACGACGACGCCGACGCCCGGTTGGCCGCAGCGGCGGCGGACGCCGACCGCACGGGAGAACTCAAGCGCATCGCCCCGGTGCTGGAGCTGCAGGTCGAGCGGGCGCTCACCTGCGGTGCCCCCCTGCCGGTGGCCCGGCTGGAGGACATCACCCGGAGGGTCGGCCTTCAGCCGCTGCGCTGCGGTGCGGCAGGCGCGCGGGTCGCGGCCTGGGCCACCGTGTGCGGCGTTCCCCACGACTTCCAGGGGCCGGCCCCGGAGCCGTACGCCGCCATGATGGAACGGGACTGGCGGGCGGCGGCCGATGCGTTCGGCGCCGTGGGCTGGCAGCACGACCGAGCCCTCCTGCTGTCGCTCAGCCACGCCGAGGAGTCGCTGGCCGAGGCCGTCGAGATCGCCCGGGCCCTGGAGGCCCGTCCCCTGGAGGAACGCAGCTGCCGCCGTATGCGGGATGCCGGACTGACCGTGCCGCGAGGGGCGCTCCCCTCCACCCGGGCCAACCCCGCACACCTGACCGACCGCCAGCTGGAGGTGCTCGCCCTGGTCCGGGAGGGGCGCGGCAACGCCGACATCGCCGCGGTGCTGCACCTGTCACCGCGAACCGTCGAACACCATGTGGCCGGCATCTTCACCAAGCTCGGGGTGGCCAACCGCGCCGAGGCGGTCGCGCGCAGCGCCGACCTCCACCTGGTCTAGGTATCCGCGGCCGCCGAGGCCCGTGTGCAGGCGGCCCGATGCCCGTGCAGATACCGATGTGCCGGTCCGGCGTCCTTCCTACGTTGGTTGCGGCGGCCCAACCCGGGCCGCCGACCGGGACAACAGGGAGGACACCATGACCACCACCACCGTCTCCAACGGGATCGACGTCCGGGCGCTCACCGAGACCGTCGAGGCCGTCAAGGACGACCCGAGCCTGGGTGCGTTCACCTTCCGTGCTCGCAGCAGGTGGCAGGACGGGACGTACAACACGGGGGAGATCCACACGTTCCGCCAGGACGGCGGCGAAGACCGCAGCCGGGCGGCCGCCTTCACCCTGCACGGCGACGAGCCGCCGGTGCTGCTGGGCGCCAACCGGGGGCCGAACGCCGTCGAGCTGCTGCTCCAGGCGCTCGCGTTCTGCTACGCGGTGGGCTACGTGGCCAACGCCGCCGCCCGCGGTATCGAGATCACCCGCATGGACTACGAGGTGGAGGGCGACTTCGACGTGCGGCCGTTCCTCGGCCTGGACGGGCCGCGGCCGGGCTTCACCGTGATCCGGGCTCACGGCCGCGTCAGCAGCCCGAACGCCACTCGCGAACAGCTCGAGGAGCTGTGCCGGTACGTCCAGGAAACCTCCCCCGTCCGCGACTCGCTCATCAACCCGGTGCCGGTCGAGACCACGCTCGAGGTCGTCTGACGGGGTCGCACGACCAGAAGGGAGATCGTCATGACGCACGCCACCACCATCGACACCGAGGCGCTCACCGGCAAGGTGCAGGAGATGTACCGGGCCGTGGCCCGGACGCCGCAGCGGGAGTTCCACTTCGAGACCGGCCGGGCGCTGGCCGAGCGGCTGGGCTACCCGCCGGCCGAGCTGGACCGTCTCCCGGACGGGGCGATCGAGTCCTTCGCCGGGGTGGGTTGGTTCTTCGACCTGGCCGACCCGCGCGAGGGGGAGACCGTGGTCGACCTCGGGTCGGGGTCGGGGATGGACGCGTTCTTCGCCGCGCTGCGGGTCGGCCCGGCCGGAGGTGTCGTCGGGGTCGACATGACCGACGCGCAGCTGGAGAAGGCCGAGCGGCTCCGCGCCCAGCACGGCCTCGGCCACGTCACGTTCCGGTCCGGGCGGATCGAGCAGTTGCCGGTCGAGGATGCGAGCGTCGACGTGGTCATCTCCAACGGGGTGATCAACCTGACCCCGGACAAGGACCGGGTGTTCCGCGAGGTGGCGCGGGTGCTGCGGCCCGACGGCCGGCTCGCCATCGCCGACATCGTCACCGACACCGCTCTCACCGACGCGATCGTCTCCGACGTTGACCTGTGGGCCTCCTGCATCGGCGGCGCGCCGCAGCAGCGGGCCTACCTGGACGCCATCGCACGCGCCGGCCTGCGGGTCGAGCAGGTGCGACCCAACGACTACCAGTTCCTGTCCGAGCAGGCGCGCGCGGCCAGCGGCACCTACGGCGTCCGCAGCGTCTCCGTGCTCGCGCGGAAGCAGGCGCCCTGACCAGCGCACCCGCTCCTGGTAAAGCGAGGGGCACGGCGGGTCGAGCGAGATCGACGGAGGTCGCCACGATGACGAGCGACACAGCACGTACCGATTCCGGGGAGATGCTGCCCGTCGTGGTGGTCGGAGCCGGACCGACCGGCCTGGCCACCGCCGCCGCCCTCGACCGCCGCGGGGTGCCGGCCGTCGTCCTCGAGCAGGGGGACGGCGTCGGCGCCGCTTGGCGTCGTCGCTACCGCGGCCTCCGGCTGAACAGCGGCCGGGCCTTCTCGGGGCTGCCCGGGATGCGGATGCCCCGCGGGGCGGGCACCTTTCCGGGCCGGGACGACGTGGTCACCTACCTCGAGGCCTACAGCGCCGCCGCCGGGCTCGACGTCCGCACAGGCGTGCACGTGCGGCGGGTGACCGAGGACCGAGGCCAGTGGCGGGTCGTCACCGACCACGGCGACTGGCGCACCGGGGAGGTCGTCGTCGCGACCGGGCTGCTGGCCCGCGGCGCCGTGCCGCCGGAGTGGGGTGCGGATCGATCCTCGATCCGCACCCTCCACTCCACCGACTACACCGATCCCGTCCCGTTCGCCGGGGCCGACGTGCTCGTGGTGGGGGCCGGCTCGTCGGGGTTCGAGATCGCGCACGACCTGGCGCACGGTGGAGCCCGTGGCGTCTGGCTCGCGGTGCGCACGCCCCCGAACATCCTGCCCCGGTCGGTGGCCGGGAACGGGAACGCCACCGCGTTGCGCGCGCAGATCGGCGTCCCCGTCACCGGAGTCGGCGGCGCCGACGGCGTGCGGCAGGACCTGACGGCGCGACTCGGCGCTGGAGCGACCGAGCAGGGCCTGCGGCGCGGCGCCGGCCTGCCGCTGGCCGAGCTCGTTCCGGACGACGGCGGGCCTTCAGCAGGCGGTTAGCCGACGGTTAGCCCGTCCGGTGACCTTCGGAGGACCGATCCCCCCACGAGAGGACTGGCGACCATGACCCTGACCCCCACCGTGCCCGGCGCGGCCCTCGACGACCTCGGAGAGCGGCTGCACGGCCGACTCGTCCGGCCCGCCGCCGACGACTACGACGCCGCCCGATCGGTGTTCAACGCGATGATCGACCGCCGACCCGCGGCCATCGCCCGCTGCCGGGACACCGCCGACGTGGCGGCCGGCATCGCCTTCGCCCGGGACCACGACCTGGTGCTCTCCGTCCGCGGCGGCGGCCACAACGTCGCCGGCAACGCCGTCTGCGACGGCGGCCTCATGCTGGACCTGTCCGGCATGAAGGCACTGGACGTCGACCCGGAGAAGCTCTTCGCCGGCGCCGGCCCCGGGCTGACCCTCGGGGAGCTGGACCGAGGCACCCAGCAGCACGGGCTGGCCACCCCGCTGGGCATCGTGTCCGCGACCGGCATTGCCGGCCTGACTCTCGGCGGCGGGCTTGGCTGGCTCAACGGCCGCTACGGTCTGGCCTGCGACAACCTGCTCGGCGCCGAGGTGGTCACCGCCGACGGTGAAGTGTTGCGCATCCGGGTGCAGGAACACCCCGACCTGTTCTGGGCGATCCGCGGCGGCGGCGGCAACTTCGGCGTCGTCACCTTCTTCACCTACCGGCTGCATCCGGTCGGCCCGGTGCTGGCCGGCGCCATCACCTACCCCTGGCAGCGGGTCCGCCAGGTGCTGCGGGTGCACGAGGAACTCGTCGCGTCGGCGCCGAACGAGCTGTCCACCGCGGTCTCCCTCGGTCGCGGCCCGGACGGGCAGCCGATGCTGTCGATCATCGCCTGCTGGTGCGGGCCCGTCGAGGACGGTGCACGGGTACTGGCCCCGCTGCGCACGGCCGGCCCACCGCTGGCGGACACCGTCGGCGTCATCCCCTACATGGCGATGCAGAGCGCCCCGGACGAGGGATTCCCGACCGGGCGGCTGCACTACTGGAAATCCGGCTACCTGCGGCACCTGACCGACGCAACCGTCGACGTGCTGCTCGAACACGTCCCCGCGATGCCGTTGGGCTTCAGCGGCGTCGGGCTGCAACGGCTGCACGGCGCCGCCGCCCGGGTGCCGACCGACGCGACCGCGTTCCCGCACCGGGCCGAGCAGTACGACCTGCTGATCCTGGCCCAGTGGGCCGACCCGGCCGACACCGACCGCACCATCGCCTGGGCCCGCGGCCTGTTCGAGGCGCTACGACCGCACCTGCAGGACGCCGTCTACGTCAACAACCTCGGCGCCGAGGGTACCGACCGGGTCCATGCCGCCTACGGGCCCAACCTCCCCCGCCTCGCCCAGGTCAAGCAGACCTACGACCCCGACAACGTCTTCCGCATGAACCAGAACATCGTTCCCCTGGCCGTGGCAGGGGCGTGATGCGTGCTCCCGAGACGCTGTCTGCATGAACCGCTCCCAGATCCGCCCGGGCAGGCGGAGCAGTCCAGGCAGGTGACCGCAGAACCGGCCGCCTTCATCGAGGGCCGAGAACCCCACTCCAGGAGACGGGGACCGCGCAGCTGGAGGCAGCCGAGGTCCATGTCGACGCAGGCCGGCTCGGCAGCGCCCGGCGGGAGCCCGAGGCCGCGCGCATCGGGTGGCCAGAGGCCTGGGCGCGGGGGCCGACCGGTCCAGGGCGGAGCGGCAGCTCGCACGGCTACGGCCGGGTGGTCCCGGTGTTCGCGAGCTCACCGCGCGCGAGCTGGAGATCCTGGTCCTGATCGCCGAAGGCCGCTCCAACGGCGACATCGCCGAGCCCTGATGCTGTCTGGGCGCACGACGGAGCGTCGGTATTCCACTGCCCGACCGTCTCGCTGGCCTACGGCGGAGAGGCTTGGCACGGCGTGGGATGAGCAGCTCGCCCGGCAGATGCTCGCCGAGGCCCTTCGGCTCGGCCGAGACCGCGCACGTGGACGGCGACCCGCTGAACCTCTGCTACGCCGCGCACAAGGACGGCTCCCGAGCAGTCGGCGGCCAGCCCGGCGCCGACCGATTCCCACTGGTGCGGTCGGGCCGTGGTCAGCGTGCACCGCGGCTGCCGTGCCGCATGAGCTGCCGGTAGGCCGCGGTCCCTTCTGCCTGTGCGTGGCGGCGGATGCGTCGCCACCGGGGGCAGCTCTGCTTCGCTGATTGCGGCGGGATCGCCCTACGGCACCATCTCCGATGTGCCGACCCCTCCGCATCGCCCAGGACGCCGCCGCCGACGAACTGCTGAGCCGCGACTCGCTCGCCCTGCTGATCGGGATGCTGCTGGACCAGCACATGGGTGGACGAAGCAGCAGGCTGGCCCTGTCTCAGGGGGCGGTGCGGGCGAGTGCGGATCAGAGGCCGAGGTAGCGGCTGACGGCGACCTCGACCTCCTCGAATTCCTCGCGATGGAGGAAGTAGGCGGGCTCTCCGTGGAGGAACCGCACGTCGATGCTGCGTAGCTGATCGACGAGGAACCGGGTGGGAACTCCGCCCAACTCGATCTCGGGCCGGAAGACGGCCGGCTGTGCCCGTGTCGACGTCGGAACGATCGTGGCGACGCTCCACGCCATGTCGGTCGGGCTCAGGACCAGGCCGTAGCGCCGGCTGCGTTGCTCATGCCCACGCCGCGCCTCGCCGAGGTCGACCCGGTAGACGGCGCCGCGGATCACCAGGCATCGGCCTCGCCTGACAGATCCTCGTCCGCCAGCCGCTCGGCGTCGCCCCGCGCTCGCGCGAGCCACGCTTCGCGGTCCAGGAGGCGGAGCGCGCGGCGGATGACGTCGGCCGTTCGCTCGCCGTCCCGCATCCCCTCGCGGATGATTCGCTCGTCCTCATCGGTCGGACGAAATCCGATGGTCTTGGTCACGCTGTGAGGCTATGCAAATGTTTGACAGCTGTGCAACAGTCGGCAGTCCAGGTGGTCTAATCGCGCAGTGGCCGTTGGGTACCGCCAACGGATGACTGCTGCGGCACGGCTCTACGGCACCATCTTCATGTGCCGACTCTCCGCATCGCCCAGGACGACGCCGCCGACGAGCTCCTGAGCCGCGACCCGCTCGCGCTGCTGATCGGGATGCTGCTCGACCAGCAGTTCCCCATGGAGCGGGCGTTCGGCGCACCGCGGCTGCTCGCCGACCGGTTGCGGGTCGACACGCTCTCGGCCGAGCAGTTGGCGTCGATGGACTCCGACGAGCTCGTGCGCGTGTTCCAGGGACCGCCGGCGCTGCACCGCTACCCGGGGTCGATGGCCGCGCGCGCCCAGGAGGTGTGCCGGGCGCTGGTGGCCGACTACGACGGCCAGGTGGCGGGACTGTGGGCCGACGGTGCGGAGGGGGCGACGCTGCTGAAGCGGCTCAACGCGCTGCCGGGGTTCGGCGCGCAGAAGTCGAAGATCTTCCTCGCCCTGCTCGGCAAGCAGTACGGCATCACCCCATCCGGCTGGCGGGAGGCCGCCGGCGACTACGGCCTCGAGGGCTCCCGGCGCTCGGTCGCTGACATCACCGGTCCGGAGTCCCTGGCCGAGGTGCGCGCCTTCAAGCAAAAGCAGAAGCAGGGGGCGAAGGCGGCGAAGCAGACGGCCGGGAACTGATCGCCGGGCGCCTGCACCGGACCCTGCGCGGTGGCACCATGGGAGTGGTCCGGGAGCCGGCGGGGTGATGCCCGCGGACACCGGCCAGCGGAGGGAAAGGTGCCCGTGGCCTCGAGCCAGCAGTTCCCGCGGTCGCGCAGGCCGGAGCCGGTGCTCATCACCGAGGCGGCCCCGAGCCTCACCGACCAGCAGGCCACCCGCAAGCGGCGGTACGCCATCACGATGGCCATCCGTGGCGTGGCGCTCGTCCTGGCCGCGGTCTTCTACCAGACCGTGTGGCTGATGGTCATCCTCGCCGTCCTGGGCACGGTCCTGCCCTGGATCGCCGTCGTCATGGCCAACGACCGGCCCCCGAAGGCCAGGACCCGCCTCCCGGGCGTCGATGCGCGCCCCGACCGGGTCCTGGAGAACCCGGCGCGGACCGGGCGGATCATCGAGGGCTGAGCGGATCTCAGCGGGCTCCCGGCCGGCGGACCACCTCGGCGGCCCGAGTTAGGCCGGCGTCCAGGGCGGCCGCGGGTGAGCAGCTCCGATCCTTCAGCCACGCACGGAGCAGGCCGGCGGCGAACGCGTCTCCTGCGCCGGTCGTGTCCACGACCGTCGTCGCCACGGCAGGTCGGTGCACCACGGTGTCCCCGGAGGCCCACAGCGCCCCGTCGGCCCCCAGGGTCAGCACGGCGATCGGGTGCCGACGCGCCAGCGCCCGCGCCGCCTCGGCGGCGTCCGCACAGCCGGTGAGCAGCCGCGCCTCGTCGGCATTGGGCAGCACCAGCGTCGCCCCGCCCGTGTCGCTCAGCCACCGGTCCACCCCGTAGGCGCGCAGCGGGCCGGTCGAGGCCGGGTCCACCGAGCTGGTGCAGCCGGCTGCGGTGGCCGCGGCCAGCGCCGCCAGTCCCGCGGCGCGCGGGCCGGGGTCCAGCAGCGTGTAGCCCGACAGGTGCAGGTGGCCACCCGGGGGCGGGGCCGGCACGTCGGAAGGGCGGAGCGCCAGGTTGGCTCCCCGGTCGGCCAGCATGCTGCGCTGCCCACCCGGCTCGACCAGGCTCACGATCGTGCCGGTCGCCGTCCGCGGCACGGTGCGCAGCCGCAGCCGCACCCCGGCGTCGGCCAGCTCGGCGGACAGGTTCGCCCCGGCCGCGTCGTCGCCGACGCAGCCGGCGAGCACCACGGGCACCCCCGCCCGGGCCAGGTGGACCGCGACGTTGGCGCCCGCGCCGCCGCCGCGGGTGCGGATCGACGCCGGCCGGTCCGACCCCGGCGCCGGCTCGCCGGAGAGGACCACCACCACGTCGGTGGCGACGTCCCCGACGACGACGACCGGGCCGGCCACGACCGTGCTCAGGCCGGGGAGGCGGCGAGCGCCGCGGCGATCCGGCCGGCGAGCTCCGCGTTGCGCAGGACCAGCCGGACGTTGACCGCCAGGGTCGCGCCCTCGCTGGCGCGGTGCAGGTGGTCGAGCACGAACGGCGTGACCGCCTTGCCGCGCACGCCGGCCGCGTCGGCCGCCGCCAGTGCATCGGCGATCACCCGGTCGTGCAGCACCGGGTCGAGCTGCTCGTCGGCGGGGAGCGGGTTGGCCACGACGACCGCCCCGCGGGTGAGCCGGCGGCGCACGGCGAAGACCGCGGCCGCCTGCTCGGCGTCGGCGACCGACCAGTCCAGCGTCGAGCCCGAGTCGGCCACGTAGAAGCCGGGGAACGTGGTCGTGCCGTAGCCGACGACCGTGACCGACAGCGACTCCAGCCGCTCCAGCGTCGCCGGGACGTCCAGGATCGACTTGACGCCGGCGCACACCACCACCACGGACGTGCGTGACAGGGCGGTCAGGTCGGCCGACTCGTCGAAGGTCTCGCTCGCCAGCCGGTGCACCCCGCCCAGCCCCCCGGTGGCGAAGACGGCCACGCCCGCCGCCTCGGCCAGCAAGGCCGTGCTCGACACCGTCGTCGCGCCGCTCAGCCCGAGCGCGGCGGCCACCGGCAGGTCGCGGACCCCGAGTTTGGCCAGGTCCGGATCGGCGCACACCCGGTCGACCTGAGCCGGTGTCAGGCCGACGTGCGGAACGCCGTCGAGGACGGCGATCGTCGCCGGGACGGCGCCCCCGGCGCGGACCGCGGCCTCGACGTCGTCCGCGGCGGCGCGGTTGTCGGGCCGCGGCAGGCCGTGCGCCAGCAGCGTGCTCTCCAGTGCCACGACGGGGCCGCCGGCAGCCAGGGCGTCGGCGACCTCGGCGGACAGGACCGGGTGGGGAGGGGAATTCGCGGGGGCCACCCTGTCATCATGGTGGGCGGGTGCGGGAGCACCGCGGCCCCCCGGCCGCGCGCCGACCGCACGACCCGACCGTCGAGCAGGGAGCCCGCATGAGCAGCAGCGACATCCTCGAGCGGCCGGACGTCCGCGAATCGGACACCGGCAACGCCAACGAGGTCTTCCACTACGTCAAGAAGAACAAGATCGCCGAGAGCGCCGTCATGGGCACCCTCGTCGAGGCGCTGTGCGGCGAGGTCTTCCCGGTCACCAAGAGCCCCAAGCCCGGCAGCCCGGTGTGCCCGGCCTGCAAGGAGGTCTACCAGCAGCTCAAGAAGGACTGAGGAAGGCCTGGTCTTCCCGAGTGGACCCCGGAGGGGTCCGCGCAGGGACGACGGAGGCGCTCAGCGCAGCCGGGGGACGGCACCTGGTCGCGGTGCGGTCCGGAGGAGCGCGAGGTCATGGTCCGCGCAGGGACGACGGAGGCGCTCAGCGCAGCCGGGGGACGGCACCTGGTCGCGGTGCGGTCCGGAGGAGCGCGAGGTCATGGTCCGCGCAGGGACGACGGAGGCGCTCAGCGCAGCCGGGGACGGCACCTGGCGGCGGTGCGGTCAGGAGGACCGCGATGTCACGGCGGTGCGGTCCGGAGAACCGCGATGTCACGGCGGTGTCACAGCCCGAGGCGGCGGGCCTCCTGTTCCAGCTTTGCCTGGCGGCGGGCCTTCCGGCGCCGGTCGTGCCGGCGCAGCGGTGCCGGCCAGCGGGACTGGATGGTGGCGTTGAGCTCGGCGCCCAGCAGCACCGCCATGCCGAAGAAGAAGCAGAACAGCAGGGCGGCGATGGGAGCGGCCAGCGCTCCGTAGGGCAGCGCCGTGGTGAGGATGTCGGTGACGTACGCGCGCAGCAGCAGTGCGGCCACCAGGAAGAACCCCAGGCTGAGCAGCGCGCCGGGCAGGTGGCGCCGCCACGGCAGCCGGTTCGGCAGCACGACGTGGAAGAAGCTGGTCAGGCCCAGCAGCAGGCCCACCACCACGATCGGCCAGTAGACCGCGCCGATGAGCATGTCCGTGGTGTTCCGCCAGTCCGGTGGGACGAGTGTGATCAGCACGTCCCGGCCGAGCACCAGCAGCGGCAGCGTGAGCACCGCCAGGAACATCCCGACGACGAACAGCCACAGGGCCTTCAGCCGGGTGCGGATCGGGCCGCGCACGTCCCGCTGGTCGTAGGCGATGACGATGGTGTTCATGAAGGTCGCGGTGGCCGAGGAGCCCGCCCAGAGCGACAGCAGGAAGCCGAGGCTGACCACCTCGAGGCGGCCCGAGCCCAGGATGTCGGTCAGCGTGGGCTGCACCAGGCCGTCGACCACGTCCGTGGTGAGTGCCCGCGCGGAGGCGTCGAGCAGACGCTCCTCGATCTGGCTGACGGCGTCGTTCCCGATGAGGGCACCCAGGTAGCCCAGCGAGCCGAGCAGCCCGATGAGCAGCGGCGGGACCGACAGGATCTGCCAGAACGCCGCCTCGGCCGACAGCCCGAGGATGCGGTCCTGCCACGCCTTCGCCAGCGTCCGGCCGGCCACCTGCAGCGGTACCCGTACCGGCGTGGGCCAGTGGCGCAGCTTCGGAGGTGCCGTGGTGTCCGTCCGCGTCGAGCCGGACGTGGCGGGGCTCGCGGCCGTGGGCTCCCCCGCCCCGGTCCGGGTGGGCGAGTCGCTGGGCAGGACGGCGCTCACCTGCACAGTGTGCACGGCGGGTGGTGTCCGATCGGTCCGGCAGCCGGCGTCAGGCCGCCCGTCCGTGCGCCGGCCGACGTCCGCCGGGCGCCGGCGCGGGGCTGGGGGCGGTGCCCTCGGGAGCCGGCGCGGGCGGCTCGGCAGGGACGCAGTTGATGATCGGCTCGGCGGCGTACCGGGTCACGAAGTTCTCCCGCTTCAGCTCCGCGCCCGTGGTGAGGTCGCGGAAGATGCGGGTCACGGTGATGTCGAAGCCGGTCGACCCCGACTGCGGCTCGCAGGTGGGGCTGTCGGGCTTGTCCTGCACCACGGGCTGCCGGATGTTGTACCGCTCGCTGCTGACCGACTGGATCTCGTAGCGCTCGGTCCCGTAGAAGGTCACGGTGAGCGACTCGGGCGTCCACGCCGTGTCGACGTAGACGCCGGTGTCCCCGTCGTTGCGCCACGTGAGGTCGATCGAGTCGTAGTAGACGGTCGCCTCGCGGCCGGCCGGGTAGCGGCTGATGTAGTAGCTGTGCGGTTTGTGGAAGACGTCCTCGAGGCCGGCGAAGAACACCGCGTTGAACATCGTCGTGGCGAACTGGCTGATGCCGCCACCGACGGCGGTGGTGAACTCGCCGTTGTTGATCACGCCGGCCTCCACGTACCCCTGAGCGGTCCCCCGGGGGCCGGTGAAGCCGTTGAGGCTGAAGGTCTCGCCCGGCATGATCACCGCGCCGTCGACCTCCTTGGCCACCACCCGGATGTTCTCGCCGCTGGCCGGGTTGCCGATCCTCGTGGTGAAGCTCGAGATCTCCTCGCGGATGCCGAGCGCCTCGGCCTCGGCGGTGGTGAACTCCGCCGGGACCGGACCGAGCTCGGCGGTGACGCTCCGCGGCGCCTCGTCGTCGAGCACGGGCAGCAGCTGCTCGACGAGCTGCGCCGGCGCGATCCCGGTCCCGTCGACCGACGGCACGACGGTGACCGCGCCACCGGAGACCTCGAACCGGGCGTCCTGGGCGGGCGTGCCGAAGGCGCCCAGCTCGTCGCCGAGCGCGGCCTGCAGGGCCGGGGCATCCAGCCCCACGGCGAGTTCGCCGTCGTCCTGGGGGGTGAACGTCAGCGCCGCGGCGATCGCCTCGACCGGGACCTCTGCGGAGGTGCCGCCGTCCTGGCTGACGACCCGCACCGGCGCGGACAGCGCCGGGGTGACCGTCTCCTCCAGGACCCGCTCGGCCTCCTGGACGTCGACGTCGACGCGCGTGACGTCGACGGGCAGCTCGATGGGCACGCTGGGGTCGCCGCCGGAGGCCAGCGCGTCGGTGATCGCCTCGGCCGCGCCGTCGCGGTCCAGGGCCCGGCCGTCCGCCGGCTCCACGACCGACGGGGTGGTGCCCTCGATCGCGATCGTCGCGTCCTGGGGGGCGCGGTCGACCTGCGCGGCGATGCCCTCGATCTGGGCGGCCAGCGCCGTCTCCTCGCCGGTGATGACCGGCTCGACCTCGCGGTCGGAGAAGACGGTGACCAGTCGGGTCCAGGGGTTCAGCGGCTGGTCCTCGGCGGCGTCCACGGTGCGGGCGACGTCGAGGGTGATGCCGGCGGTGGCGGGGGAGAGCGTGCCGGTCACGTCGGCCGCGGTGACCGTGTGGTCGGCCACCACGCGGGGAGCGAGCTCCTCCTCGAGCAGTTGTGCCGCGCGCGCGGGAGCGAGCCCACCGACGTCGACGCCGGCCACCACGGTGTTCCGCGGTATCTCGCCGGAGGCTGCCAGCAGGTCCACGCCGTAGGCGGCGGCCAGCACGGCGAGGAGCCCGGCGGGGACCAGGGCCGTACGGCGCCGCCACCACGGGCCACGCGGGCCGCGGGGGCTGCCCGCCGGCGGCCGGTGGTCGGAGGGGGGCCCGGAGGGCGAGTCCCCTCCGGGGTCCAGGGGCGGCACCACGGCGGTCCGCGCGGTGTCGTCCTCCGGTGCCGGCGCGGGGCTGACGCGATCGAAGCGCTGGGTGCCGTCGGCCTCGTCGGCCTTCGCGGTGACGGGGGGGACAGCTGGATCGTCGTCCGTGGGGAGCGCCGCGCGCTCGTCCGTGGGAACGCCCGGCGCGCGCTCAGGGGCGCCGCGCTGCCAGTCCCGGCCGACCGGCCGGGTGTCGTCCGGCTCGGTCCCGAACGCCTGGGACGTGCTGGTCGGCTGCGGGCGCCCGTCGGTGCCGTCGGTCCGCATCCGTACGGTCTCGTCGGACGAGGGGGACTGCTGGGACATGGGGGGTTCCTCCGGTTGCCGCCGACCGGGGGTCCCCGGAGACGACGGAGCCGCCGGCCCGGTGCCCGCACGAGGCGGGGCATCGGACGCGGCGGCGTCGTCGGGTGAGGCGGTCATCGCGGGCGCGACGATATCGCCTCCCTCACGCGGTTACGTGCTGCTCGCCCTCTGTGTCGATGATGTCGACGGCGATGTCGCGGAGCTTGCTCTCGTACTCGCGGGCGTGGTGCCCGCAGAACACGAGATCGCTGCCGCTGGCGAGCACGACACGGACCTTGGCCAGGGCACCACAGCGGTCGCAGTGGAACGGCACGACCAGGTCGTCGGCGGCGGGGGTCGTCGTCAGCGTCTGGGTCATCTGGGTCATCACTCGCTCTCTACCGCACGGACCCGCGGCTGCGGATCGGCCTCCTGCACAGCGCCAGGATGGCCCCTCGGATTCCCGTTCCCGCCCGGATCGTCGTGGACTCGCCGAAAGAGATGAGTCCGTAACACACCGGGCGTGGGCGGAGCGGGTTCAGCAGGGGACGTCACTGGGTGGAACTGGTGGTGCACGTGCTGGTGGTCGTCTGCCCGTCCGGTGGGAACCGGCCGGACCGTGGGTCCGCTGCTGTTCTGACGGCGCCCACGCTACGCCGTCTACCCGACAGGTGTCGGCATACACCGGCCGCTATCAGTCTGTGACCCATCCGGGTCACACCGCGGCCAGGGTGCCGTCCCCCGGTCGTGTGGCGCCATGACACGGGGGTCCTCCGAACCGCACCGCGGCCAGGTGCCGTTCCCGGTGGCGCGGAGCCGCTGCGCCGGCCCTGCGCGGATCCTCCGGGCCCACTCGGGACGACAAGGGTGCGCGACGACGAGGGCCCGGTGTGCGATCGCACACCGGGCCCTCGTGTCATCGCTCAGTCCAGGTAGTCGCGCAGCACCTGGGAACGGCTGGGGTGGCGCAGCTTGGACATCGTCTTGGACTCGATCTGCCGGATCCGCTCACGGGTGACCCCGTAGACCTGGCCGATCTCGTCCAGCGTGCGCGGCTGGCCGTCGGTGAGCCCGAACCGCAGCCGGACGACGCCGGCCTCCCGCTCGGAGAGGGTCTGCAGCACGCTGGTCAGCTGGTCCTGCATCAGCGTGAAGCTGACCGCGTCGACGGCCACCACCGCCTCGGAGTCCTCGATGAAGTCACCGAGCTGGCTGTCGCCCTCGTCGCCGATGGTCTGGTCGAGGCTGATCGGCTCCCGGGCGTACTGCTGGATCTCCAGCACCTTGTCCGGGGTGATGTCCATCTCCTTGGCCAGCTCCTCCGGGGTGGGCTCGCGGCCCAGGTCCTGGAGCAGCTCGCGCTGGATGCGGCCGAGCTTGTTGATGACCTCGACCATGTGCACCGGGATGCGGATGGTGCGGGCCTGGTCGGCCATGGCGCGGGTGATGGCCTGCCGGATCCACCACGTCGCGTAGGTGGAGAACTTGTAGCCCTTGGTGTAGTCGAACTTCTCGACCGCGCGGATCAGCCCGAGGTTGCCCTCCTGGATGAGGTCCAGGAATGCCATGCCGCGGCCGGTGTAGCGCTTGGCGAGGGAGACCACGAGGCGCAGGTTGGCCTCGAGCAGGTGGTTCTTGGCGCGCTCGCCGTCGCGGACGATCCAGTTGAGGTCCCGGCGCATCTGCGGCGAGATCTTCTGGCCCTCCTCCTCGACCTGGCGCAGCCGCTCGGAGCCGTAGAGCCCGGCCTCGATGCGCTTGGCGAGGTCGACCTCCTCCTCGGCGTTGAGGAGGGCGACCTTGCCGATCTGCTTGAGGTAGGCGCGGACGGAGTCCGCCGACGCGGTGAGCTCGGCGTCCTTGCGGGCCTGCCGCAGCGCCTCGGACTCCTCCTCGTCGTCCCACTCGAAGTCGGTGCCGCCCTCGGCGGTCTCCTCCTCGGCGGCGGCGACCTCGACGCCGTCCTTGCCGGTCACGACCGTCTCGTCGAGCTTGAGGCCCTCCGAGCCGGCGTCGACCACGGCGACCGCGGAGTCCTCGGTGGCCACGGCGGTGAGGACCGTGCCCTCACCGGCACCCGGCGACGGGGTGATCGTCGGCTTGGCGCGCCCCTTGGCCGGTGTCTTGGTGGCCGGGGTCTTGGCCGGCGCCTTCTTCCGGCCGGCGGCCGGCTCAGCGGCCGTCTTCTCGGTGCCGGCACGGGTCCCGGCTGCGGCCGTCCTGGCGCGCGGGGTGCTCGCTACGGCTGCTTCCGGTGCTGGCTGATCGGCGGGCACTCAGGTTCCTTCCCGTACTGGGTTCGTTCCCCGGGGACCGTGTGGTCCGCGGGCAGCGGCTCCGCCTGGGCTCTCGAGGACCGGAGGACCCGCGGACCGGCGCGGCGTTTGACCGCGATCGGGACGGGGGAATCCCTCCCGGCTGGAGGGCGACGGGCTGGGGCGTCACCATTGTAACGGCGTCTGCGGGCGAAACCAGCGCCTCGGATCCGAGGCCCTCGCTCGGACGGGGCGGAACCGGTCGGCTCAGCGCTCGGGGCGTTCCGCGGCGGCCAGTGCGGCGCCCACGATCCCGGCGTCGTTCTGCAGCTCGGCCGGCACCACGGGGGTGCGGGTGGACAGCAACGGCACCCACTTGTGCGCCTTCTTGCTCACCCCGCCGCCGACGATGATCAGATCCGGCCAGAGGCCTGCCTCCAGGACGTCCAGGTACCGGTCGACGCGCTTCGCCCACTCGGGGTAGGTGAGTTCCTCGCGCTCACGGGCGGCCGCCGACGCCCGCCGCTCGCCGTCCTCGCCGTCGACCTGGATGTGGCCGAACTCGGTGTTGGGCACCAGCCGCCCGTCGACGAACAGCGCGCTGCCGATGCCGGTGCCGAATGTGAGCATCAGCACGACGCCGCCCCGGTCACGGCCGGCGCCGTAGCGCATCTCGGCCAGCCCGGCGGCGTCGGCGTCGTTGAGCGTCTCCACCGAGCCGGGGATGCGGCTGCTGAGACCCGAGTCCACGTCGGTGCCCAGCCAGCTCTTGTCCACGTTGGCCGCCGTGTGCGCCACCCCGGCCTTCATCACCCCGGGAAACGTGACGCCGACCCGGCCGGCCCACTCGAAGGCGCCGACGATCCGGGCCACGACGTCGTACACCGGTTCCGGCAGCGAGGGCTGCGGTGTCTCGATCCGCTGCCGTTCGCCGACGAGCCGGCCCTGGTTCAGGTCGACCAGGCACCCCTTGATGCCGCTGCCGCCGATGTCCACCCCGAAGCCCTGCACACGGACAGGTTAGTGATCGCGTCCACGGCGTGGTCACCGCTGCGGCAGGATCGGCGTCGTGACCCCGCCCCGTGCCGCCACCCCGGCTTCTCCGGACCCGCGTGCGCTGCTGGAGCTCGCCGTCTCGGCCGCCCGGGAGGCGGGGGCCCTCGTGGCCCGTGGCCGCGACACCGCAGCCCGGCACGTGACCACCAAGTCGAGCCCGGTCGACGTCGTGACGGCGGTGGACGCGGCGAGCGAGGAGCTCCTGGTGCGGCGTCTGCTGGAGGCCCGCCCGGACGACGGGGTGCTGGGGGAGGAGGGCGCCGCCCGGGACGGGACCAGCGGGGTCCGCTGGATCGTGGACCCGATCGACGGGACGGTGAACTACCTCTACGACGTCCCCGCCTACGCGGTGTCCGTCGCTGCGGAGGTCGACGGCGTGGTGACCGCCGGGGTCGTGCTCGACGTGGCCACCGGGGGCCTCTTCAGCGCGACGGCCGGCGGGGGGGCGGAGCTGGCGTCGCCCGGTCGGCCGGTGCGCCGGCTCACGGTCAACCGCCCGGGGGCACTGGACCGGACGTTGGTCGCCACCGGCTTCGGGTACCGGGTGGAGCAGCGGCGCGCCCAGGGAGCGGTCGTGGCACGGCTGCTCCCGCAGGTGCGTGACATCCGGCGGTTCGGCAGTGCCGCCCTGGACCTCTGCGCCGTGGCCGCAGGGCGGGTCGACGCCTACTACGAGCTGGACCTCAACCCGTGGGACCACGCGGCGGGCGCGCTGGTGGCCGCGGAGGCCGGGGCGGTCGTCACCGGCCTGTCCGGCGGCCCGGTGGGCGACCCGATGGTGATCGCGGTGGCCCCCTCCGTGGCCGGCCCCTTCCTCGACCTGCTGGCCGAGCTGCACCGCTGAGGCGACGCTCTCAGCAGGCGGTGTCCGCCTCCTCCTCCGCAGGCGTGAACGCCGCGGCGACCTCCTCCGGCGTGGCCATGCTGTCCGGGAAGACGAACTCCGGCCCGAGGACGATGTCCACCACCGCGTCTGCCCGGGTGTCGCGGTACGTGCCCGCCCCGGGCACGAAGACCGCGAGGAACCGGGCGGCGTCCCGGCCGCGGGGGCCGTACCGGACCTCGCCCACTCCCTCGACCTGCCGGTCGGTCGGGTCGTTGGCGACCTCCCCGACGGTGAATCCGCGCGCCCGCAGGTCCTCGGCGACGCTCTGGGCCAGCCCGCCGGTGTCGGTGGCGTTGAAGACGCGCACCGAGACGGTGGCGGGATCCAGCTGCGGCGGCGCCTCCTCCGCGGATTCACACGCCTGCGCCGCCTCGGCCCGCTGCGCCCGGTCCTCCTGGATGACCGTCCACCACACGGCCCCGGCCGCCAGCGCCAGCACCAGCAGGAAGATGAGCGGCGGCAGCGGGCGCCGCCCGCTGCGTGGGCGCACCGCAGGGCGCACGGAGCGCTCGGTCACGGTGACTCCTCGCGGGTTGCGGGGCGCGGCGCGGAGGGTGCGGGCGCCTACGTCCTGGTGCGGGCGGCTGTCGGTCCGAGCTTAGGGGCCGCGGGGCGGCCTAGATCGAACCGTCCTCCAGCGCGGCGCGTCCCAGCTCCACGCACGGGTCGATGCGTTCCGCGTAGCCGCTGGTGTCCTTGCCCGCCATCGCCCCGGCCGCCGAGCGGGCCAGGATGCCCGCGATGATCGCGGCGAACTTGAAGAAGCCGAACGCCACGTACCAGTTCAGGGCCGACAGGTCGGTCCCGGTGCGCGCCGCGTAGCGATCGGCCACCTCCCGCCTGGTGGGGAAGCCGGGCAGGGTGGTCACCGGGCTCTGCGAGGAGGGACGGTTCTCGCCGGCCTCGGGCCAGTAGACGAGCATCATCCCGAGATCGGTGAGCGGGTCGCCGAGGGTGGACATCTCCCAGTCGAGGACCGCGGCGATCCGGCCGGGAGCGGCCGGGTCGAGCAGGCAGTTGTCCAGCCGGTAGTCGCCGTGCGTGATCCCGGGCCGCTGGGTGACCGGCACCGTCGCGGCCAGCCGGGCCGCCAGCGCGTCGAGGTCGGGGCGGTCGCGGTCGCGGGTCGCCTCCCACTGCGTCGTCCAGCGGCGGACCTGGCGGGCCACGAAGCCCTCCGGCCGGCCGAAGTCGGCCAGCCCCACGGCGGCGGGGTCCACCGCGTGCAGGTCGCCCAGCGTGTCGACGAGCGCGTCGCCGATCGCCCGGCGCTCGGCGGGGGAGTCGGCGTACCCGGCCGGGAGGTCCCGCGCGACGTGCACCCCGGCGACCCGCTCCATCACGTAGAACGGTGCGCCGAGCACCGCGGGGTCCGTGCACAGGTGCAGGGTCCGGGGCACCGGCACGGGCGTCGGCCCGAGTGCGGAGATCACCCGGTGCTCCCGCGCCATGTCGTGCGCGGTGGCCAGCACCGCGCCGGTCGGGGGTCGGCGGAGGATCACCGCATCGTCGGGCGGACCGCCTTCCGGCGTCACCACGTAGGTGAGGTTGGACATGCCTGCCGCGATCAGTTCGACGGTCACCGATCGCCAGCGCTCGTGCCTCAGCACAGCGGCCAGATACGGGCCGACGACGGCTGGATCGGCACCCGGAGAAGTCGCCACGGCGGCAGGGTAACCTCTGGCGCTCCCCAGCCCACCCGACCGTTCCCGGTGCCCGATGTGTCACCTGTCCGGAGGCGGGCACAAATCGGTGCCGGACGGCGTTGGGGGGCCTGCCGGCTTCACCGCGAGGAGGAGCCGGTGAGACGTGGACGGGCGCCCCGGCAGCGGGCTGCTCCCACACCGACCACCGATCGCCCACCGGCGACCGGCCCAGGACGACGGCGCGCACCCCGCGCCGCGTCAGACGAGCGGGCACGACGCCCGCGACGACCCCGGAGGAGGGGCACACCCATGGCCACCGACTACGACGCCCCGCGCCGCAACGAGACCGACGAGCTGGGAGAGGACTCGCTCGAGGAGCTCAAGGCACGCCGGGCCGAGGCCCAGTCGGCGTCGGTCGACGTCGACGAGACCGACTTCAACGAGAACCTGGAGCTGCCGGGCGCCGACCTCTCGAACGAGGAGCTGACCGTCCGGGTCCTGCCCAAGCAGGAGGACGAGTTCACCTGCTCGCGCTGCTTCCTGGTGCAGCACCGCAGCCGGCTGGCCGCCACCCGTGGGAACCAGGTGTTCTGCCGCGACTGCGCCTGAGCCGCCCCCTGACCCCCGCCACGCGCAGGCTCGCGGCGGAACCCTGCGGGGGAGCCGGCTGAGGAGGGACGACCGATGACCGGAGGCCCGCGGACCGGTGCGCCGCGTGACGTTCCGGCCCCGCGGCCGGTGCCGGCTCCGCCGACGCCGACCGGGGCCGAGGACGGCCCGCTGGCGCGCGCCGGCCGGGCGGTCGCCGAGGCGGTCGCCGGCCTGGCGGGCACGGGGGCGGAGAGGACGGGCGCCCAGAAGTCCGCGGGCAGCGGGCTGCGGGACGTCGTGGGGGCCGTCGCAGGCGCGGTGGCCGGCGCCTTCGGCAGCGGGTCCGGGGCCGACGGAGCACCCGGCGCGCGGCCGGCGGACACCGGTCGCACGGGGGTCGGCGAGGACCGCAAGCCGGGTGCGCTGCTCGGCGACCTGCTCGCCGCCGCGGTGCCCCGGCTCCCGATCCGCGACGGCACCCGGATCCGGGCGGCCCACCCCGGGGCGACCGACGCCGAGATCGCCGAGGCGCTGGTCCAGCGCGCCGCCCGGGTCACCTCCGGGATCGGCGCCGCCACCGGGGGGTTGTCCGCGGCGCACTGGTTCGCGCCGGCGTCCCTGCTCGCCGTCCCGCTGGAGCTCGGCGCGGAGACGGTCCTCGTCGCCGCCGTCGAGGTCGTCCTCATCGGGGAGCTGCACGAGCTGCACGGCCGGCCGGCGTGCGGCGACGTGGCCGAGCGGGCGCAGGCCTATCTGCGCAGCTGGTCCGACCAGCGCGCCGTCGTCGGTACGCCGGGGGCGGACCTGGGGTCGCTGCTGGGTACCGCGGGCCTGCGGGCCCTGCGCCGCCGGATGACCCGGCGGCTCGCCGGCGCGGTGCCGTCGGTCGCCTCGGTGCTAGTGGGCGCCGCGCTGTCCAGCCGCGGCAACCGCCGGGCCACCGAGTCGCTCGCCCGCCGCATCCTGGCCGATCTGCGCCGGCCACCGGCCTGAGGGCGGGCTCCCCGGCCTCCCTGCAGGAGCCGGCCGCGAGCGTGCGCGCGGTGGGGCGCAGTGTGGTCCTTATAGGGTCGCGGTCGTGCCCGAACCCTCCGCCGAGCTCGACGTGCCGGTCCTGCTGGCCGTGCCCGACGGTGCGGTCCCGCGCTATGCGGTGGCCGGGGATGCCGGCGCCGACCTGACCGCGGCCGAGGACGTCGAGCTCGCCCCGTTCGAGCGGCGGCTGGTCGGTACCGGGGTCGCCGTGGCCATCCCCGAGGGCTATGCCGGCTTCGTCCACCCCCGCTCGGGGCTGGCCCACCGGCTGGGCCTGAGCATGGTGAACGCGCCGGGGACCATCGATGCGGGGTACCGGGGCGAGATCAAGGTCAACCTCATCAACCTGGACCCGACCACGCCGCTGCGGCTGTCCCGCGGCGACCGCATCGCCCAGCTGGTCGTCCAGCCGGTGGCCCGGGCGCGCTTCGTGCCGGTGGCCGAGCTGCCGGCCAGCGAGCGCGGTGCGGGTGGGCACGGCTCCACCGGCGGGTACCGGGCGGCGGCGCCCGGATCCGGCGACACTCCAGCACTCGAGGGGCGGAACTGACATGCCGTTCGGACGGCGCCGCAATCGGATCGACCGGAGCCTGCGGGAGCGCGGGGTCCCGCCGGAGGCGCAGCAGCGGGTCCGTGACATCCCGGAGACGACCGGACCCTGGGACGAGGCGGACGCCCCGGACGACGGCGTGACCCGCATCGACCTCGGCGCGATCCGGCTGCCCGCGCTGCCGGGCATGGACCTGCGGGTGGAGCTCAACCAGCAGCAGAAGGTCATCGGCGCCACCCTCCGGCACGGCGGTTCCCTGCTGCAGGTCGCGGCGTTCGCGGCGCCGCGGGCGGCCGGGATCTGGGACGACGTCCGCGCCGACCTGGCGCGCACGGCCTCCGGGCAGGGAGCGTCCCTGCGCGAGGTCGAGGGGCCGTTCGGCATCGAGCTGGCCGGGACCGTCGTCGCTGCGCTGCCACCGCAGCCCGGGCAACCGGCCGCGCAGCCGGTCCGGCGGCCGGCCCGCTTCCTCGGCATCGACGGCCCCCGCTGGTTCCTCCGGGGGCTGCTCAGCGGCTCGGTCGCCGAGGGCGGCGAGGCGGAGGCCGCGGCGCTGGAGACGGCGTTCCGGGGCATCGTCGTCGTCCGGGGGAGCGAGCCCATGCCGGTCCGCGAGCCGCTCCCGCTCGCCCTTCCGGCGCAGGCCGCGGCGCAGTTGGCCGCGCAGCAGGTGGCCCGGCAGGCGACGCAGGAGCAGCAGGCGGCGCAGCGCCAGGCGGCCCAGCAGCAGGCGCAGCCGCCGGCCGGTGGCGCGGGTCCCGACGCCGGCTGAGTCGACGCGACGCAGCCGACACCGGTCCGCGGCCGCCTGCGCGGCGCACCGCACTACGCTGGTCGTCGTGACGGAGACCCGATCGGCGGGCTGGTGGTCGCGCACGCTGCAGCGACTCACCGCCGACGACCACACCATCGACGCCCAGCAGCTGCGGGCCGACACGGCCAGTGCCGGCTGCGAGTCGGTCAGTTCCTGCCGCAAGGGTGCGGTGGTCACGGTGACCGGACGGCTGAAGTCGGTCGTCTACACCCCGCGGGAGACCGTGCCGACGCTGGAGGCCGAGCTGTTCGACGGCTCCGGTTCGGTGACGTTGGTGTGGCTGGGGCGGCGCCGGATCCCGGGGATCGAGCCCGGGCGGTCGCTGACCGCGCGAGGCCGGTTCGCCGCCTTCGACGGCCGCCAGGTCATCTACAACCCTTGGTACGAGCTCTGTTCCGGCTGACCCGGGCACGTCGGGTAGCTCCCGCCGCCGGCGGGCCGGAGATCGTCGAACAGGGGGGACGAGGGTGACCGCAGCAGGTCCGCCGGCCGGTGACGAGCAGGGCCACCGGACGGACGCCGGTGCGGACGCGCCCCGATCGATGTTCGACCGCGAGGAGCTGCTCGGCCAGCTCGGCGGCTGGCGCGGCATGGTCGACGTCACCCTCCCCACGCTCACCTTCGTGGTGGCCAACGGCATCGGCGGGCTGCGGGCCGGCATCTGGGCGGCGGTGGGTGCCGCGGTGCTGGTCTTCATCCTGCGGCTGGTCCGCCGGGAGAGCACCCAGCAGGCGGTCAGCGGCCTGCTCGGGGTCGCCATCGCCGTGGCGATCGCCGCGGCGTCGGGGGAGGCCCGCAACTTCTACGCCCCGGGCATCATCCGCAACGCCGGCATCGGCGTGGTGCTGCTCGTCTCGGTGCTGGTGCGCTGGCCGCTGGTCGGGGTGGTCGCCGAGTTCCTGGCGCCCAGCCACCTCGGCGGCCTGGCCGCCGGTGGGGTTGCCGGTCTGCGCGGCAAGGGTGGTACCGCGGCACCGGTCGACGCGCCCGCCGATGGCGGCGGCCGGCCGCGCAGCGCCGACCCGGCGCCGGAGCGGCACTGGCGCGAGGACCGGCGGATGGTCCGTGCCTACTCCTGGCTGACCGTCCTGTGGGCCGGGACCTTCCTCCTGCGGGTCGCGGTGCTGGGCCCGCTGTACCTGGCGGACGAGGAGGACCTGCTCGGCGTGGCCTCGATCGCGCTCGGCCTCCCGGTGACCGCGGTCGCGCTCCTGGTCACCCTGTGGGCCGTCTCCCGGCTGCACCGCCACCGCGCGCCGTCGGTGGACGACCCTGCCGTCTGAAGAAGGACCCCGTCCTCCGCACCCCTCGCATGCTCGGGGCGAGCCTCCGGACGGGGCCTTCAGGCTCCGGCGCTGCCCGGACCGCCGGGGGCGAACACGTACTGCAGTTCCTCCTCGGTCTCGCCGTGCGAGACGAACAGCAGCTCGTCCCCGCTCTCCAGCGGCTCGTCCGGCGACGGGGTGACCACCCGGTCGCCGCGGAGGATCGCGGTCAGGACCGTCTCGCGGGGCAGCGGCACCTCGCGCAGCGGGTGGCCGACCCACGGGGTGTCGTCCCCGAGGGTGATCTCCACCAGGTTGGCCGCGCCCTTGCGGAAGCTCATGAGGCGGACGACGTCGCCCACGGTCACCGCCTCCTCGACCAGTGCGGCCAGGACCCGCGGGGTCGAGACGGCGACGTCGACACCCCATGCCTCGGTGTAGAGCCACTCGTTGCGCGGGTCCTTCACCCGGGCGACGACGCGGTTGACGGCGAACTCCGTCTTGGCCAGCAGGGAGACGACCAGGTTGGCCTTGTCGTCCCCGGTCGCGGCGACGACGACGTCGCAGGTGGCCAGCTGGGCCTCCTCCAGGGAGGAGACCTCGCAGGCGTCGGCCTGCACCCACTCCGCACCGGGGACCGAACGGGTGCGGACCTTGCGGCCGTCCTTCTCGATCAGCATGACGGTGTGGCCGTTCTCCAGCAGCTCGCCGGCGATGGACCGCCCGACGGCACCGGCCCCGACGATGGCGACGCGCATCAGTGCTCGCTCCCCTGGGGACCGCGGTCGATGACCTCGTCCACGCGGGCGGTGAGGTCGTCGGTGGCCGCGACGACGAGCTGGTCGCCGTCCTGCAGGACCGTGGTGGGCGTGGGCAGCTGCGCCTCGCCGAACCGGACCAGCCAGGCGGCGCGCGCGCCGGTGGCTGCCTCGAGGGCGGCCAGCTTCCGGCCGACCCAGCCCTCGGTGACGGTGACCCGCATGAGCAGCACCTTCCCGGTCGGTTCCCGCCACAGCTCGCTGACCTTGACCGACAGCAGCTCGCGCAGGAGCCGGTTCACCGTCCACGGGACGGTCGCCACGCTCGGGATCCCCATGCGCTCGTAGACCTCGGCCCGCTTCGAGTCGTAGATGCGGGCCACGACGTGCTGGACGCCGAAGGTCTCCCGCGCCACCCGGGCGGAGATGATGTTGGAGTTGTCGCCGCTGCTGACCGCGGCGAACGCGCCGGCGGAGTCGATGCCGGCGTCGAGCAGCGTCTGCCGGTCGAATCCCAGCCCCGTGACCTGCCGGCCGCTGAAGTCGGGGCCGAGCCGCCGGAAGGCCTCGGGATCCTGGTCGATCACCGCGACGCTGTGGCCGATCTGTTCCAGGCGCCGGGCGATGGCCGAGCCGACGCGGCCGCAGCCCATCACGACCACGTGCACGTGTCACTCCCCGCAGATCCGGTCGCGCGGGCGTCGTCCGCCCGCGCATTCCGGCCGCGAAGCTACACCCGCGCGGACCCCGCGAACCCGTGGGCGTCCCGCTTCCCCCCGTCGGGGCGGGGTGGGCCGGGTCACCCCCTCCGGCGGCCCCGGCGTCCGTACCATCGCCGCCGTGCCAACCCTGTCCGACCTCGGACAACTACCGAAGCGACTCGTCCTCGGCCGCCCGGTCCGCAGCGACCGCGCCGGGGAGTCGCTGCTCCCCAAGCGGCTCGCGCTGCCGATCTTCTCCAGCGACCCGCTCTCCTCCGTGGCCTACGCCACGCAGGAGATCCTCATCGTCCTGACCCTCGCCGGCACCGCGTACCTGTACCTCACCCCGTGGCTGGCGGCCGGGGTGGTCCTGCTCCTGGCCATCCTGGTGCTGTCCTACCGCCAGGTGGTGCGCGCCTACCCCTCCGGCGGTGGTGACTACGAGGTCGCCCGGCGCAACCACGGCCCGTTCGCCGGGCTGGTCGTGGCCAGCGCGCTGCTCATCGACTACGTGCTGACCGTCGCGGTGTCGGTCGCGGCCGGCACCGACAACATCATCTCGGCGTTCCCGTCGCTCGACGCCCACCGGGTGCTCATCGCGCTGTTGCTGATCGCGGTCCTGGCGGCGGCCAACCTGCGCGGGGTTCGCGAGTCGGGGCGGGCGTTCGCCGCCCCCACCTACCTCTTCGTCACCGCCATCCTGATCATGGTCGGCACCGGTCTGGTCCGGCACTTCTTCACCTCCGCCGATGTCGTGGCCGAAAGCGCCGGCTACGCCGTGACCCCGGACGCCGGCTACGGGGAGGCGGGGGCGCTCGCGCTGGTGCTCCTGGCCCTGCGGGCCTTCGCCTCGGGCTGCACCGCCCTCACCGGGGTCGAGGCGATCGCCAACGGCGTGCCTGCCTTCCGCCCGCCGAAGAGCCGCAATGCGGCCGCCACGCTGGCCCTGATGGGCGGGCTGGCGGCCGTCATGTTCCTCGGGGTGAGCTCGCTGGCTGTCGTGGCCGGTGTCACCTACACCGAGGACGCCTGCGACCTCGTGGGCTTCGCCGACTGCGCGACCGAACCGCAGCGGACCGTCATCGCCCAGCTGGCCGCGGCCACCTTCGGCGGCTCCTCGGTCGGCTTCTTCGTGGTGCAGGCCGCGACCGCGCTGATCCTCCTGCTGGCGGCCAACACCGCGTTCAACGGCTTCCCGCTGCTGGGCTCCGTCCTGGCCGAGGACCGCTACATGCCCCGCCAGCTGCACACCCGCGGCGACAAGCTGGCCTACAGCAACGGCATCCTCCTGCTGGCCGGGTTCGCCGCGCTTCTCGTGCTGATCTTCGACGCCTCGGTCAGCCGGCTGATCCAGCTCTACATCGTCGGGGTGTTCACCGCGTTCACGATCGGCCAGTGGGGCATGGTGCGGCACTGGAACCGGGAGCTGCGCGGCGCACGGGACCGCGCGGCCCGGTCCCGGATGCGCTGGTCCCAGGCGATCAACCTCGTGGGCGGCTCGTTCACCGGCATCGTCCTGGTGATCGTCGTCGTCACGAAGTTCACCAACGGCGCCTGGCTGGTGATCGCCTCCATGCCGGTGCTCGTCGTCCTCATGAGGGCGATCAACCGGCACTACTGCAACGTGGCCGACCAGCTGGTCCCTGACGCCGACTCGCGCACGCTGCCCAGCAAGGTGCACGCCGTCGTGCTCGTCTCGAAGGTGCACAAGCCCACGCTGCGGGCGCTGGCCTTCGCGCGGGCCACCCGCCCCGATGCGCTGACCGCGCTGACGGTCAACGTCGACGACGAGGAGACCCGCGCCCTGCAGGCCGACTGGCAGCGCTTCGACATCCCGGTGCCGCTGACCGTCCTCGAGTCGCCGTACCGGGACGTCCCCCGCCCGGTGCTCGACTACGTGAAGGGGATCCGCCGCGACAGCCCGCGGGAGCTGGTGGTGGTGTTCGTACCGCAGTACGTCGTCGGCCACTGGTGGGAGAACATCCTGCACAACCAGACCGCCCTGCGGCTCCGGGCCCGGCTGCAGTTCCAGCCCGGCGTGATGATCACGACCGTGCCGTGGCAGCTGGAGAGCACGGCCGGCCACGAGGACGACGAACGCCGGGACGGCCCGGCCCCGGGCGACCTCCGCCGTGGCCTCACCGACGATCCGGTGGACGTGAGCCCGTATGGCTGAACGACGGCGCGCCGATCGCCGGGGCCGTCGGCCGGCGCCCCCGCGGGAGGACCGCGGCGGCGGCTGGACCGGCCGGGAGTTCGAGGTCGAGGTGGGCGCGGTCGCGCACGGCGGGCACTGCGTGGCCCGGCACGAGGGGCGGGTCGTGTTCGTCCGGCACAGCCTGCCGGGCGAGCGGGTCGTGGTCCGGGTGACCGAGGACCGCCACCCCGGCTTCTGCCGCGCCGACGCCGTCGAGGTGCTGACGGCGGCGCCCGCCCGGGTCGAACGGCCGTGCCCGTACAGCGGTCCGGGGAAGTGCGGCGGCTGCGACTGGCAGCACGTCGACCCGGCGGAGCAGCACCGGCTCAAGGCCACGGTCGTCCGGGAGCAGCTGGTGCGGCTCGGCACGCTGGACGCCGGCGATCCCGTGGTCGCCGGTCTCGCCGTCGAGCCGCTGCCCGGCGGCGCGCTGCGCTGGCGCTCGCGGGCCCGGTTCGCCGTCGACCGCACCGGGGCGCCGGGGTTGCGCCGGCACCGGTCGCACGACGTCGTCGTCCTCGACGACTGCCCGATCACCGTCGAGCCGGCCGCCGCCGCGGTGCTGAGGCGGAGCTGGCCGGGGGCCGGCGCGGTGGACGTGTCGATCGACTCCACCGGCGCGGTGACCACCACCCGGCTGGACCGGCGCGGTCGTCCGCAGTCGGCCGCGGTGCTGCAGGCGGGGGAGGAGCTGCCCGCAGCGCCGGCCGGCCGCGCCGAGCGGCGGGCCGGGGGCCGGGACTGGGAGGTCGAGGGCACCGGCTTCTGGCAGGTGCACCCGGCCGCCGCGGACGCGCTCGTCGCGGCCGTCGCCGAGTTCGCGGCGGTCCGGCCGGCGGAGAGCGTGCTGGACCTCTACGCCGGGGTAGGCCTGTTCGGGGGCGCGCTCGCTCCCGCAGCCGGCGGGCAGGGCCGGGTGGTGTGCGTGGAGTCCGACCCGGCAGCGTGCGCGGCGGCCGACGCGAACCTCGCCCACCTGCCGCAGGCGGAGGTCTGGCAGGGCGAGGTGGAGGCCGACGGGCTGACCGAGCTGCTCGCCGAACTCGGTTCGGCCCCGGACGTCGTCGTCCTGGATCCGCCGCGCGCCGGTGCCGGCCCGGCGGTGAGCCGGCTGCTGGCCGGTACCGGGGCGCGCGCCGTCGTCTACGTCGCCTGTGATCCGGCGGCGCTGGGCCGGGACGTGGCCGCCTTCACCGGGGCCGGGTACCGGCTCGCCGCCGTCCGCGGTTTCGACGCCTTTCCGATGACCCAGCACGTGGAGTGCGTCGCGCTGCTGGTCCCCGCCGGGCGGTAGCCGGCCCCTCCCGTCCGCTGCCGGTACCTGCGGTACGGCCATTGGATACCGTCTGGGGGTGCCCACGTGGGAATACGCCTCGGTCATCACCGCCAACGACGCGGAATCGCAGCGGGCCGGTGTGAGCGTCAAGCTCCCCGGTGGTCCGTCGGAACGGCAGCAGGGGGACACCAGCTCGGTCCTGAACAAGCTCGGCGCGGAGGGGTGGGAGCTGGTCAACTACCACTCCAGCGGCGCCGGCACCTGGGGCTTCGAGCAGTTCTGGCTCAAGCGGCAGACCGGCTCCTGAACACGGGCGTCGCCGGGCGACCCTGAGGGGCTGCGGCACCTCGTCGAACGCTTGTTCGATGCGTGCGGCAGAATGGCCGGGTGGACGCGACGCTGCCGCCGGGCTGGCCCGAGGAGGTGCGCCCGCCGGGGGCGCCCGACTGGGAGCACACCGCGGTCGTCTGGCTGTTCGACCTCGTTCCACCGGACTACCGCGCGCACGAGGTGCTCCGCCGGTACCCGGTGCTGCTCGCCCGGTTCGCGGCCGACCACGTCTCGGCCGGCCTGGAGGCCGCCCGCACGGGGTGGCGGACCCTCCGGGTCGAGCTGGCCGACCAGTTGCCGGCCGAGGCCGTCGAGGCCGCGATGGTCGCCTACGAGCGCGAGGGTGCGCGGCTGGCGGCGGCCGCCCGTGGGGTGGAGGTCGTGGCGGGGGCGCTCCGCGGGGAGCGGTGGGTCCCGCGGCTGTGAGTGCATCCGGTCGGACCGCTCGACCGGAAGTCCTGGGAAACCGCGGTTACAGTGGGTCGGCGGCTGCCGAGCAGCTGCCGCCCGACCGAGAGGACACCGCCGCACCGTGCCGCTCCTGCGATCGCTGCGGGGCCCCGACGATGTCAGGGCCCTCCCGTCCGAGACGCTTCCCGCCCTCGCGGCGGAGATCCGTGACGCGCTGGTCACCAGCGTGGCCAAGACCGGTGGTCACCTCGGTCCCAACCTCGGCTGCGTCGAGCTGACCATCGCGCTGCACCGGGTCTTCGACTCCCCGCGCGAGCCGATCGTCTTCGACACCGGCCACCAGTCGTACGTGCACAAAATGCTCACCGGCCGGGTCGAGGGCTTCCAGCGGCTCCGCCAGCGCGGTGGGCTGTCGGGTTACCCGAGCCGGGCCGAGAGCGAGCACGACTGGGTCGAGAACAGCCACGCCTCGACGTCGCTGTCCTACGCCGACGGGCTGGCCAAGGCCTTCGCCATCCGCGGCGACAAGCGCCCGGTCGTCGCCGTGGTCGGCGACGGTGCGCTCACCGGCGGCATGGCCTGGGAGGCGCTGAACAACATCGCGGCGGCCCAGGACCGCCCGCTGATCATCGTGGTCAACGACAACGGCCGGTCCTACTCGCCGACCATCGGCGGCGTCGCCGACGCGCTGGCCACCCTGCGGCTGCGGCCCGGCTACGAGAACGCGCTGCTCCAGGTGCGCCAGGCGCTGCACAAGGCCCCGGTCGTCGGCTCGGCCCTCTACGACGCGCTGCACGCGATCAAGAAGGGCCTCAAGGACGTCCTGTCCCCGCAGGGCATGTTCGAGGACCTCGGCCTCAAGTACGTCGGCCCGGTCGACGGGCACGACATCGAGACGGTGGAGTCGGCGCTGCGCCGGGCGCGCTCGTTCGGCGGGCCGGTCATCGTGCACGCCGTCACCACCAAGGGCTTCGGTTACCCGCCGGCCGAGACCGACCAGATCGACGCGTGGCACGCGACCGGGGTCTTCGACCCGGACAGCGGCGCCAGCGTCCGCAAGACCGGGCTCGCCTGGACCGATGCCTTCTCCGACGAGCTGGTGCGCGTCGGTGCCGAACGGCCAGACGTCGTGGCGGTCACCGCGGCGATGCTGCACCCGACGGGCCTGGCGCCGTTCGCCGAGCGGTTCCCGGAGCGGACCTTCGACGTGGGCATCGCCGAGCAGCACGCGCTCACCTCGGCGGCCGGCATGGCGATGGCCGGGCTGCACCCGGTCGTGGCCGTCTACTCGACCTTCCTCAACCGGGCGTTCGACCAGCTCCTCATGGACGTCGCGCTGCACCGCCAGCCGGTGACCGTCGTCCTCGACCGCGCGGGCGTGACCGGCGACGACGGTGCTTCGCACAACGGCATGTGGGACATGTCGATCCTGTCCGTGGTGCCCGGCCTGCACCTGGCGGCACCCCGCGACGAGTCGACGCTGCGCGAGGCGCTGCACGAGGCGGTCGACATCGCCGACGCGCCGTCGGTCATCCGCTTCCCCAAGGGTGTGCTGCCCCCGGACATCCCGGCGCTGGAGCGGCGGGGGCCGGTGGACGTCCTGCGCCGGGGGGAGCGGCCGGACGTCTTGCTCGTCGCAGTCGGGTCGATGGTGCCGATGTGCCTGGCGGTGGCCGAGCGGGCCGCCGACCACGGCATCGAGGTCACCGTCGTCGACCCGCGGTGGGTGCTGCCGGTCGCCGACCAGCTCGTCTCGCTGGCGTCCGGTTACCGGCTGGTGGTCACCGTCGAGGACGGCGGCCGGGCCGGGGGAGTGGGCACCACGCTCACCCAGGCGCTGCAGGACCGAGACTGCGACGTGCCGGTACGCACCGTGGGCCTGCCGCAGCGGTTCTTCGAGCACGGCAGCCGCGGCCAGGTGCTCGCCGACGTAGGACTGACCGAGCAGGACGTCGCCCGGCGGATCGCCGAGTGGACCGCCGTGCTCGCCGAGCGCGCGGAGGACCGGGCGGCCGTCGCCGAGCCGGCCGTGGAGGAGCGGGCATGACCGTCATCGCCGAGATCCAGGTGGCGCCCTCGCCCCCCGGCACCGCGGAGAACCCGCACGCGCACGTGGAGGCGGCGATCGCCGTCATCCAGGCCTCCGGGCTCCGCTACGAGGTCGGCGCGCTCGGCACCACGCTCGAGGGCGAGGCCGACGAGGTCTGGGGTACCCTGCGGGCCGCGCACGAGGCGATGCTGGCCGCCGGCGCCACGGCCGGGCTCTCGCACATCAAGATCGCTTCGGTGAACCGCACGATGGACAGCCTCACCGCCAAGTTCCGCTGACCCACCCTGTTGATCAGGTCACCTGATCAACAGGGGTCCTGGCTCACCGTCGACAGTGAGCCAGGATCCCTCATGCTGAGCCAGGACGGCGTCAGGCGGGGAGCGAGGCCGCGCCCTCCGGCAGGAACCGGGCCCCGGTGACCTGCTCCGAGACCCCGGCGCGGTCCAGATAGGCGCAGATGCCGCCAGCCAGAACGGCCACCCGGCGCCGAGGATCATGCACAGGTCTCGCGGATCCAGCGGACGACCAGGTCGTCGGCGCGCGTCGCGGCGTAGCTGCCCTTCGGTCCGGCCTTGCCGAAGGGGGTGCGTGCGCCGTCGACGAAGACGACCTCACGCAGCGAGTGGAACCTGGGGTCTCCGCGGAACTCGACACCGCCGGGCAGGGGCCGCGCAGGAGTCGAGTCCCCGTCGGTAACCGGCCGCCCACGGCAGCTTCCACGCGAGGGTCCGGGGTGCTGTGGTCACGGTCCGGCAACAGCCGAGGGGGGGCCGTTGCGGTGTCGCGCGACCGGCGCGCAAGATGACGCGCTGGAATTTATCTGTAACCCCAACGAATAGAGGTCCCCTCATGGCGCGACGGCGCACTGTGACGACGGCGATCGCAGCAGCCATGGTCTTCGGCCTGGCTGCGTGTGGTGGCGACGACGGCGGCGACGCCGGCAGCGGCGGTGGCGACACCGGCGGCGGGGAGGCGGCCGGCAAGGTCGGCGTGATCCTCCCCGACACCGCCTCCTCGGCCCGCTGGGAGTCGGCCGACCGCCCGCTCCTCGAGGCCGCCTTCGAGGAGGCCGGTGTCGAGTACGACATCCAGAACGCGCAGGGCGACGCCCAGCGGATGGCCACCATCGCCGAGCAGATGATCACCGAGGGCGTGACCGTCCTGGCGATCACCAACCTCGACTCCGCCTCCGGTGCGGCGATCCAGCGCCAGGCCGAGCAGCAGGGCGTGCAGACGATCGACTACGACCGGCTGACGCTGGGCGGCGAGAGCGACTTCTACGTCTCCTTCGACAACACCGAGGTCGGTCGCCTCCAGGGCGAGGGCCTGGCCCAGTGCCTCGGCGACGAACCGGCGAACATCGCCTTCCTCAACGGCTCGCCGGACGACAACAACGCGACCCTCTTCTCCCAGGGTGCACACGAGGTCCTCGACGAGATCGACGCCTACACGCAGGTCGCCGAGCAGGCCGTCCCCGAGTGGGACAACCAGCAGGCCGCCACCATCTTCGAGCAGATGTACACCCAGGCCGGCGGTGACATCCAGGGCGTCCTGGCCGCCAACGACGGCCTGGCGAACGCCGTCGTCTCGATCCTGGCGCGCAACAACGTGGCCGGGCAGGTGCCGGTGACCGGGCAGGACGCCACCGTCGAGGGGCTGCAGAACATCCTCGCCGGCAACCAGTGCATGACGGTCTACAAGCCGATCGCCGAGGAGGCGCAGGCCCTGGCCGACCTGGCCGTCGAACTGGTCAGCGGTCAGGAGCCGACCGTCGCCGGCTCGGTCGAGGACCCGGAGGGCGGCCGTGAGGTGCCCTCGGTCCTGCTCGAGCCGGTCTCGATCTTCCGGGACAACGTCAAGCAGGTCATCGACGACGGCTACCAGAGCGCCGCCGACGTCTGCACCGGCGAGTTCGCGGCTGCGTGCCAGGAGCTCGGTATCTCCTGAGCCGTCCGGGCCGGGGCATCCGCCAGCCGGGTGCCCCGGCCGTCTGCTCCTGCCCTGCGGGTCCCGGTGTGCCGGCACCAGCAGGGCGTCAGACTGTCGCCCTCCGGTCCGTCCCGCGACCGGCCCCCTGCAGGAAGGACGCATCGGTGTCCACAGCGGAACCGACCTCGACCACCACGACCCTCGACCGGCCGACGCTGAGCCTGCGCGGGGTCACCAAGAGCTTCGGGGCCGTCCAGGTCCTGCACGACGTCCACCTCGACGTCTATCCCGGCAAGGTCACCGCACTGGTCGGTGACAACGGCGCGGGCAAGAGCACCCTGATCAAGGGCATCGCCGGTATCCACCCGTTCGACTCCGGAGAGATCGAGTTCGAGGGCAAGCAGGTCACGCTGCACGGCCCCCGGGACGCCGCCAAGCTCGGTATCGAGGTCGTCTACCAGGACCTCGCGCTGGCAGACAACCTCGACGTCGTCCAGAACATGTTCCTGGGCCGTGAGCGCAAGCGCGGGATGCTGCTGGACGAGCAGTCCATGGAGCAGGCCGCCCGGGACACGCTGACCAAGCTGTCGGTGCGGACCCTCAAGTCGGTGCGCCAGCTGGTCTCGAGTCTGTCCGGCGGTCAGCGGCAGACCGTCGCGATCGCCAAGGCCGTGCTGTGGGAGTCCAAGCTGGTCATCCTCGACGAGCCGACAGCGGCGCTGGGTGTCGCCCAGACCCGCCAGGTGCTCGACCTGGTCCGGCGGCTGGCCGACGCCGGGCACGCCGTCGTCCTGATCACCCACAACATGGTCGACGTCTTCGAGGTCGCCGACCGCGTCGCAGCGCTGTACCTGGGCCGGGTCGCGGCGGACATCCCGATCGACCAGGTGGACCGGACCCAGGTCATCGAGTTGATCACCTCTGGCCGCTCCGGTGACCTGGGCCTCTCGGCCGAAGACCTCGAGGACTGAGAGGACCATCATGTCGAGCAACACGCTGACCGCCGCCGAGGCGAGCGGACCGCACAAGCCGGCAGCCGGCTTCGAGGGCGACCGGCAGGACAACACCGTGGGCGGCGCCGTCCGCGGCTACGTGGACAAGCTGCGGGGCGGTGACCTCGGGGCGCTGCCGGCGATCCTGGGCATCATCACCCTGGGCGTCCTGTTCACGGCCCTGCGGCCGGACACCTTCCTGACCCCGCTGAACCTGGCGAACCTCGCCGTCCAGGCGACGCCGATCATCGTGCTGGCCATGGGGCTGGTCTTCGTCCTGCTGCTCGGCGAGATCGACCTGTCGGCCGGTGTGGTCAGCGGGGTCTGCTCGGCGGTGCTGGCGCAGATCCTCGTGCAGACCGGGTTCGGCTGGCCGGTGGCAGTGCTGGCCGCGATCGTCGCCGGTGCGGTGATCGGCATGTTCACCGGCAGCCTGGTCGGCATCATCGGCATCCCGTCGTTCGTGGTCACCCTGGCGCTCTTCCTCGGTTTTCAGGGCGTGACCCTGCGACTGATCGGCCAGGGCGGCACCGTGCCGGTGCGCGAGCCGGTCATCCGCGCGCTGGCCAACGAGAACGTGCCGGTCACCATCGGCTGGGTCCTCGCGGTGCTGGTCGCGCTGGCGTACGCGGGTGTGGAGCTGTACCGCTGGCGGGCCAAGCGGTCCCGGGACCTGGCCCACCAGCCCCTCGCGCTGGTGATCGCCCGGATCGTGATCATGGCCGTCGTGATCCTGGGTGCGACGGCGATCCTCAGCGTGGACCGCGCGCTGGCCGCGGCCGTCGACCTGGTCGGCATTCCCTACGCGATTCCGCTGGTCGCGGTCCTGCTGCTCGTCTTCACCTTCGTGCTGTCGCGGACCAGCTTCGGTCGGCACATGTACGCGGTCGGGGGCAACGCCGAGGCAGCCCGCCGGGCCGGCATCAACGTCACCCGCATCCGGGTGGCGGCGTTCGTGATCTCCTCCAGCCTCGCCGCGATCAGCGGCATCCTCGCCACCTCACGGCTGAGCTCGGTCACCCCCGACGCCGGCGCGGGCAACACGCTGCTCTACGCCGTCGGTGCCGCCGTCATCGGCGGGACCAGCCTCTTCGGTGGGCGGGGCCGCGCCCGGGACGCCGTCCTCGGTGGCCTGGTGATCGCGATCATCGCCAACGGTCTGGGCCTGCTCGGGGTCGCCGCCTACCTCAACTTCGTGATCACCGGCGGGGTGCTGCTGCTGGCCGCGAGCGTGGACGCGCTGGCCCGCCGGAGGGCCGCCACGGCCCGATGAGAACCCCTGCCGCCCGCCGTGCTCCGCGCCGGCGGGCGGCAGGCGCCCACGACGACGCCGGGAGCACGCGCGCACCCCCGCACCCCGGCTCGCCGATCGCACCGGGCAGTCGGGGCACGCGGGCATAGGAACCTATGCCTACGGGTCCGGGCACCGATCCGTAGGCATAGGTTCCTATGCCCAGCGGTTCAGTCGCGGCCGATCGCGTCGGTCAGGACGTCGAGGGTGAGCTCGATCTGCCACTCCCGGGCGCCGCCGTCGCGCAACGCGTCGGTGACCGCCGCGGCATCGCGGGGCCGGGGTGGGCTCCACATGATCCGGCGCACCAGGTCGGGGGAGACGATGTTCTCGACCGGCACGGCGTGCTTCTCCGACAGCTCGGCGAGCCCGGCGCGGGCCACCTGCAGGCGGGCGGCGGCCGCCGGATCGCGGTCGGCCCAGCGGTTCACCGGCGGCGGACCGTCGCCGGGCTTGCTGTGCAGCGGCAGCTCGTCGTCGGGCTGTGCCTTGCCACGCGCGAGCGCGGTGAACCAGTGCGCCACCATGCGCCGGTTGGCCCGGCCACGGAAGACCGGCAGCTCCAGCAGGGCGCCCTCGTTCTTCGGGTCGGCCTGCACGGCCGCGACCATCGCCGAGTCGGGCAGCACCCGACCGGGGGCGATGTCGCGGCGCCGGGCGAGGTCGTCGCGCGCCTCCCAGATGGCTCGCAGCATGCCCAGCTGACGGCGGCTGCGCAGCCCGTGGACGCCGGAGGTCCGCCGCCACGGGTCCTGCTTGGGCGCCGGCGGACCGGCGGCCAGGATCGCCTCGAACTCCTGCCGGGCCCACTCGGTCTTGCCCTGCTCCCCGAGGATCGCGGCCAGCGCGTCCCGCAGGTCGACCAGTACCTCGACGTCCAGAGCGGCGTAGACCAGCCACTCCTCGGGCAGGGGCCGGGTGCTCCAGTCGGCAGCCGAGTGCCCCTTCTGCAGCGAGTACCCGAGCAGCGACTCGACGACGGCGCCGAGGCCCACGCGGGGCAGTCCGGCCAGCCGGGCGGCGAGCTCGGTGTCGAAGATGCGCGCGGGCACCAGGCCGATCTCGGCCAGGCACGGCAGGTCCTGGTTGGCGGCGTGCAGGACCCACTCGGTGTCGGCGATGGCCTGCTGGATGACCGACAGGTCGGGGAGCGGGACGGGGTCGACCAGGCCGGTGCCGGAGCCGTTGCGGCGCAGCTGCACCAGGTAGGCCTTCTGGCCGTAGCGGTAGCCGGAGGCGCGTTCGGCGTCGACGGCGACCGGGCCGGTGCCCGCGCGGAGCGCCGCGGCGTACTCCACCAGCTGGGTGGAGGTCTCGATGACCGGCGGAAGCCCGTCCCGGGGGGCGAGCAGCGGGATCGCCTCGGGTACGTCGTCCGGCGGCTGGGGAGTGGGCTCGGTGCTCAGTTGCCGTCCACCTTCTTGCCGGTTCTCGTCTGTCGGTCCACGCGCTCGGCCGCGGTCCGCCGTGACGCAGCCTGCGGATCCCGGGACGAGGAGCACCGGCTCAGTGGGCTCCGGACCCGCTGTGCCAGGAACGATGTTAGAGAGTCTCGCTACCGACCCGGTCGGAGGGACCCAGCAGCCGCACGCCGGGCGGCGGCAGGCCGGCCGCATTGCCGACCACCTCCAGCCAGGCCAGCAGGTGCCGGTCGAGGTCGGTGTCGCCGGCCGTCCACGACGCCCGGATCTCGACGTCGACCGAGTGCTCGGGGCCGGCCAGCTCGCCGAACCGGGTCGACGCGGTGCGGGTGACCGTGCCGCCGACGGTGTGGTGTGCGGCGCCGGAGTCCCCGAGCGCGTCGGTGAGCCAGCTCCAGGCGACCTCGGAGAACATGGCGTCGTCGACCAGCTCCTCGTCGGTCGCCGCGGAGAGGTAGCCGACGCAGCGCATCGTCCCGTGCCAGGCTTCGTGACCCTGCGGGTCGAACAGCACGATGAAGCGCGCGCTGGCGATCTCGTCGTCCTCGTCCTCGCCGTCCGGATCGGGCACCCGGGCACCGATCGCGTGGGCGAAGGGGGCCAGCCGCTTCGGTGCGGGGATGTGCTCCAGCTCGATCTCCGGCCGGGCCCGCACCCCGGCCAGCGCGTCGAGGGCGGCGCGGAACGCGGCGGGGACGCCGTCGGCATCCCCGCTCTGCTCCTGGGCGCCGGCCAGGTCGCGTGGCTCCACGTCTCGCAGAGTAGGCCGGGAACCGGCACACGGGCGCCGACGCGCCGCACGCCGGCGGGACGCGACGATCGGGCCGCCGGCGGGCGTCTGGGAGGATCGGCGGTCGTGAGTCCCGCTCCCGTGTCGGCGTCCCCGGCCGATTCCGACCTCGTCCGCGCCGCACGTGGCCTCCCGGTGAGCCGCACCCCGGTCTGGTTCATGCGCCAGGCCGGCCGGTCGCTCCCGGAGTACCGCGCCCTGCGGGCCGGCACGGCGATGCTCGCCGCCTGCCAGGACCCCGACCTGGTCACCGAGATCACCCTGCAGCCGGTGCGCCGGCACCAGGTCGACGCCGCGATCCTGTTCTCCGACATCGTGCTGCCGCTGGTGGTCGCCGGGGTGGACATCGAGATCAAGCCCGGCGTGGGCCCCGTGGTGGCGAACCCGGTGCGCACCGTCGCCGACGTCGACGCGCTGCCCGACCTGGAGCCCGAGCGGCTGTCCTTCCTGCAGACGGCGGTCCGTCAGCTGGTCGCCGAGCTCGGTGCGACGCCGCTCATCGGGTTCGCCGGGGCGCCCTTCACCCTCGCGACCTATCTCATCGAGGGCGGGCCGTCGAAGGAGCACGCGCGCACCAAGGCGTTCATGTACGCCGAACCCGAGGCCTGGGCGCGGCTGCTGCAGCGCCTCTCGGTCTCGGCGACGACGTTCCTGACCGCGCAGGTGGACGCCGGCGCCTCCGCCGTGCAGCTGTTCGATTCGTGGGCCGGCGTCCTCTCGGCGGCCGACTACGCGGAGCGGGTGCTGCCGCACTCCCGCGCGGTCTTCGACGGGCTGGGCGAGGGGCGGGCGGGGGAGGACAGGGTGCCGCGCATCCACTTCGGCGTGGGCACCGGTGAGCTGCTGCCGCTGATCGGTGACGCCGGGGCCGACGTCGTCGGCGTCGACTGGCGGGTGCCGCTGGACGAGGCAGCCCGGCGGGTGGGCCCCGCGCGGTCGCTGCAGGGGAACCTCGACCCCGCCGTCCTGCTGGCGGACCGGGAGACCGTCGACCGGGAGGTGCGCCGCGTGGTGCAGCAGGCGTCGACCGCCCGCGGGCACATCTTCAACCTGGGACACGGCGTGCTGCCCGACACCGATCCGGATGTGCTCACCCACGTCGCCGCGCTGGTCCACGAGCTGACGGCGCAGTGACTCCGTCCCGCCCCACCACCCCGGCGACCAGCCGCCGCCTGGTCGTCGTCGGGGCGGGTATCACCGGTCTCGCCGCCGCCTTCGAGTGGCGGCGCCGGCGGCCCGACGACGAGATCGTCGTCCTCGAGGCCGGGGACCGGATCGGCGGCAAGCTGCACCGGATCCGGCTGGCCGGGCACTGGTACGACACCGGGCCCGAGGCGATGCTCGCCCGGGTGCCCGAGGCCGTCGGGCTGGTCGAGGCGCTGGGGCTCGGCGACCGGCTGGTCTCCCCGGGGACCACGCAGGCGTCGGTGGTGCTGCCCGAGGGGCGGTTCCCGCTGCCGGCCGGCACGGTCCTCGGGGTCCCGGCGTCGGCCGACGGGCTCGACGGTTTCCTGTCACCGGACGGCGTCGCGCGGGTCCGGGCGGAGGCCGACCTCCCGCCGCTGGTCCTCGACGGTGACGTCGCCGTCGGCGGCCTGCTCCGCGAACGCCTCGGCGACGAGGTGGTCGACCGGCTGGTCGAGCCGCTGCTCGGCGGTGTCTACGCCGGCCGGGCCGACGAGCTCTCCCTGCAGGCCACCATGCCGGCCCTGGCCGCGCAGCTGACCGCCGAGCGGTCGGTGCTCGCCGCCGCCGCGGCCGCGCGCGCGGCCGGCGACCGCAGCCGGGGCGACGCGGACGGCCCGGTGTTCCGGACGGTCGACGAGGGCATCGGCTCGCTGCCGGCCGCACTGGTCGCCGCCGCCCGCGCCGAGGTCCGGCTGCACACCCCCGCCCATGCCGTGCGCCGGACGCCGTCGGGTCTCGAGGTGTCCATCGGGCCGACGGCCGCCCCCGAGTTGTTGACCGCCGACGCCGTGCTCGTCGCCGCCCCCGCGGGCAAGGCCGCCCGGTTGCTGGGCGAGGTCGCCCCGGGCGCGGTCGAGCCGCTGCAGGGCATCCCGTACGCCTCGATGGCCGTGGTGGCGATGGCCTTCCCCGCCCAGGACGTCGACGCCGGCTCAGGCCTGCTGGTGCCGCCGGTGACCGGCCGGCTGGTCAAGGGCGTGACGGTGTCGTCGGCGAAGTGGCCGCACCTGGGCGGTGACGTGCTCCTCGTCCGCTCCTCGGTGGGCCGGTTCCGCGACGAGTCCGAGCTGCAGCGGACCGACGACGACCTCGCCGCCGCCGTGGTGGCCGACGTCGCCGACCTGCTGGAGCTGTCGCGGCCCGGACCGGTGGAGACGGCGGTCGCCCGCTGGGGCGGGGGACTGCCGCAGTACCTGGTCGGCCACCCGGCGCGGGTGGCCGCGATCCGCCGCGCGGTCAGCGACGTACCGGGCCTGGCCATCGCCGGAGCCGCCTTCCAGGGCGTGGGCATCCCGGCCTGCGTCCGCGACGCGCACTCCGCGGTGGACGCGCTCCTCGGCTGACCGGCGCACCGGCACGGCTTGACGTCGCCGTCGCACCTGACAGGGTCGGTGCATGACCGGGACCTTCGCGCGGGGGCTTGCCGCAGGTGCGGCCGGCAGCGTCGCGCTCAACGCCGTCAGCTACCTCGACATGGCCCTGCGGGGACGTCCGGCGAGCACGGTGCCCGAGCAGGTGGTCGACGCTCTCGCCGCGCGGATGGAATGGGAGATCCCCGGCCGGGGCGCGGTCCGCGACGCCCGGCGGACGGCGCTCGGCGCGCTCGCCGGCACGGCCAACGGTCTGGGCGTGGGCGTCCTGGCCAGCGTCGTCCGGTCGCTCGGCGTGCGGCTCCCGGCGCCGGTGGGCGCGGTGCTGGCCGGCGCCGCGTCGGCCGCGGCCACCGACGGCGCGGTCGCGGCCCTCGGCGTCGGGGACCCGCGGACGTGGTCGGCCGGGGCCTGGCTGACCGACGCCGTGCCGCACCTGGCCTATGGGGTGGGGGTGCAGACGGTGCTGGGGGCGGTGCCCACCCCGCGCGAGCGTGCGGTGGTCCCTGCACGCGCCGGCCTGGTCCTCCGGTCGGCCGTGCTCGGGCTGGCCACCGGAAGCCGCAGCGCCCTGGGATTCGCGGCCCCGATCGTCACCGCGCCGACAGCGGCCGGGGCACCGGGCCGGGTGTCCACGAAGCGGAAGGTGTTCAGCGTCGCCGGCGTCGTCGTCGAGATGCTCGCCGACAAGCAGCCGGGCATGCCGCCGCGGACCGACGGCGCCGCCATGGTCGCGCGGCTGCTCGCCGCGGCCGAAGGGGGTGGGCGGCTGGCCGCGCGGGACCGCGCCAACGGCGCACTGCCGGTGACGGTGGGGGTCGCCGGAGCACTGGCCGGGTCCTACGCGGGGCTGGGCTGGCGGCGCTGGGCGGCCGGGCGGCTGCCCGACACCGCGGCCGCGCTCATCGAGGACGGCGTCGCGCTGGCGCTGGCTGCGCTGGCCTGCCTGCCCGGACGCAACCGCCGGCACCTGACCGTGATCCCGCACACCTGACCCGCCCGGCCCCCGTGCCGCCCTGGCCGCGGAGGAAGATGAGGTCATGAGCGAGCAGCAGGTGGAGGAACGCAGCCTCGGCAAGCGGGCGAACGAGCTGAACGAGATCGTCCGCTACACGATGTGGTCGGTGTTCAAGCTGGCGCGGCCCTTCGGGGACGAGCAGCGCGGGGCGGCTGCCGACGAGGCCGCCGCGCTGGTCGAGGAGCTGGCCGGCAAGGACGTCGTCGTCCGCGGCACCTACGACGTGAGCGGGCTGCGGGCCGACGCCGACCTGATGGTCTGGTGGCACTCGTCCTCGGCCGAGGCGCTGCAGGACGCCTACACCCGGCTCCGGCGCACCGCGCTGGGCCGGCGCCTGGAGCCGGTGTGGTCGCAGATGGCGCTGCACCGGCCGGCGGAGTTCAACCGCAGCCACATCCCCGCGTTCCTGGCCGACGAGGAGCCGCGCCGGTTCGTCTGCGTCTACCCGTTCGTGCGGTCCTACGAGTGGTACCTGCTGCCCGACGCGGAGCGGCGGGACATGCTCAAGGAGCACGGCATGCAGGCGCGGCCGTACCCCGACGTGCGGGCCAACACGGTGGCGTCGTTCGGGCTGGGCGACTACGAGTGGATGCTCGCGTTCGAGGCCGACGAACTGCACCGCATCGTCGACCTGATGCGCGACCTGCGGGCCAGCCGCGCCCGCCGGCACGTGCGCGAGGAGGTGCCGTTCTACACCGGCACCCGCAAGCCGGTCGCGGAGCTGGTCGACGACCTGCCCTAGAGACACGCCTCTGGGGGTGTTCCTCGCGCCGGCGGGGTCCTGCAGGACATCCGGAGCGCGGGCAACACCCCCAGAGCGGCTGGCTACTCCGCCGGGGCGAGCCGGATCGAGACGCTGTTGATGCAGTAGCGGTCGCCGGTGGGCGTCTGCGGCGCGTCGTCGAACAGGTGGCCCAGGTGGCTGTGGCAGGTGGCGCACAGCACCTCGGTGCGGACCATCCCGAGGCCGCGGTCCTCGCGGAGGATCACGTTGTCCTCGGCGGACGCCTCGTAGAACGACGGCCAGCCGCAGTGCGAGTCGAACTTGGTCTCCGAGCGGAACAGTTCGGCGCCGCAGGCCCGGCACTCGTAGACGCCGACGGTCTTGGTGTCGACGTACTCGCCGGTCCAGGGGCGCTCGGTGCCGGCCTGGCGGAGCACCGCGTACTCCTCCGGGGAGAGCTGCGCCCGCCACTCCTCGTCGGTCCTGCTGACCTGGGGCTTCTGGGGGGAGGTCGTCATGCCTGGTCGAACGGAACCGGCAGCACCGCCATTCCCCGGGCTCAACGGAAGGACGCTGCGCCCTGGAGGCCCGGGACGCGCCCCGGCCACGGTTCCGGTCAGGCGGTGCGCAGTGCACCGCACGACGACGACGGAGAACCACGATGTCTCTCAGTAGCTCCCCGGCGCCCGCCCGCACCGACACGGTCGCCGCGACCCCGGCGCCCCGGACCTCGACGCGACCGGTCGCCTCGACCCGGCTGGTCCGCGCCGCCGGTACTGCCGTCGCCACCGGCTCGGCCGCCTGGGCGGCCGGCATCCTCGCCTTCGACGTGGACCCCGCCCCCGGCTGGCAAGGCACCCTCTTTCGACCTTCCTCGTTGCTGTTCCAGCTCGGTCTGGCCGCGCTGGTCACGGTGCAGCTGCGCACCGGCGCGACCGGCACCGGACGGCTGGCGCGGGGATTCCTGCACGCCGAGCACCTGCTCCTCGGGCTGGCGATCACGTCGACGCTGACGTGGATGTTCTTGCGCGAGCACGAGGACCAGGCCTGGTTCATCGCCCTCGACGCCTTCTGGCCGCTGTCGATGCTGGGCATGGCCGCCATCGGGGTGCGGATCGCCATCGCCGGTCGCTGGCAGGGCCGGGCGCGCTCCTGGCCGCTGGTGGCGGAGAGCTGGGCGCCGGTCACCGTCCCGACCGCGTTCCTCCTGCCGGCGATCACCCAGTACGTGCGCGCCGCGCACCTGCTGATCGGGTACGTCGTCCTGGGCGTCATCCTCGCCACCCGGCCGCACCTCACCGGCGCCCGCGACTGAACGACCGACCGCCGCCCCGTCTCCCGCCCGGGAGGCGGGGCGCCGTCGTGCCCGGGGCCCGGAGGAGACTAGGGGGGTGACGCCCGCCCCCCAGCCGCCCGACGGCCTCCTGCCCGATGTCTGGTTCACCCGTGACCTGCCGGTGCTGCGGGCCACCGCCCGTCTGGTCGACGAGCCCAAGCACGGCGGCGCGCCGTACCTCCTCGGCTCGGTCGTCCCCGCGAGCGGGCTGCCGAAGGCGGAGGTCATCGCCGCGGCGAAGGCCCTGGCGTCGGCCGGCTACATCGAGCCGTTGACCAACCACGCCGGCGACATCGTGCGGATCACCGCCATCTCCGCCGAGGCGCGGCGGCTCGCCGGCCTCTGGCCGACCCCGCAGGGGGAGTGGGAGCGGCTGCTCGAGCAGTTGGCCGCCCGTGCGCAGCGGGCGCCCGCCGACGTCGAGCGGCAGCGCTGGCGGGCCTTCCTCGACGCGGCGGCGGCCGTGGGGGAGCACGACGGGGCGCTGCTCATGTCGGCCCTCATCGGCGGCTACGTGCCCCGGGCCCGGTAGCCGGCCCCCGGAACGACAGCGCCCCCGACCGGAGATCCGGGCGGGGGCGCTGTGCTGATCAGGAGATCAGAGGGGCGTCACGTTCGCCGCCTGCGGGCCCTTCTGGCCCTGCTCGATGTCGAACGCGATGCGCTGGCCTTCATCGAGCGAGCGGTACCCGCTGGACTGGATGGCCGAGTAGTGGACGAACACATCCGGTCCGCCACCGTCGGGGGTGGCGAAGCCGAACCCCTTCTCGGCGTTGAACCACTTGACAGTTCCTTCGGGCATTGCTCGCTCCTAGCTGAGGTGGTGCGCCGGGGTCCTGCCATAGCGCAGGGCCTTCCCGACGGCACAACCCTAGCCAAAGATCTCCAGAAGGGAACACCGACGCCGCACAACTGTGACCTGCGCCTCTCCCGCCACAGCGGTGCCGGGACGCACGGGGCTCACAGCAGGTGGCCGGGCTCCTCCGGGAACGACGGCGCCAGCCGCCGCCCGCGCCGGCCCGTGCCGGAGCCGTAGGCGCCGACGGAGTACGTGCTGCGGCCCGGGGCGGGCGCGGGTGCCGCGGCCGGGAGGGCCGGCGGCGCCGGGCGCCACGAGCGGACACCGATCGGGCGCTCCGGGTCGGCGGGGGCGACGGCCGCGGCCGGTCGCCCGGCGAACAGCGGCGCACTCCAGCGCCGTGCCCCCAGCTGGGCGGCCAGCAGGACCGCCAGCGCCACGGACACGGTGAGGAAGGCGTCGACGAGCGCAGCGGCCACGTCGAGGGCGGTGAGCTGCGGCCAGCCGATCCGCTGGAGAGCGGAACCCGTCAGCTCGATGACGACGTACAGCACGCCGTACACCAGCAACCAGACCCTCACCCGTTCTCCTCTGCCGCGACCTCCACGTCCATCGGCCACGGTCACCTGCTGCTGGAGCGCCGGCACGTCCCGGGCGGGGCGCCTCACCCGTCCGGGTGGACGGGACCGGCCGTCCGTGGGTTCGGGGCGCCGGCGCTGCTACCGAGGGACACCGAGCCCGCACCGACCCGCAGCGGGCCGGCGTCGCCGGGGCGACGGTCTTGCGGGAACCCTGCGCTTTCCTCGGCGGCGTCGTGCGGCTGGTCCTCGACGGTGAGAACCAGCCGGACCGATCCGGCGCGTCACCGATCCAGGAGAACCGTCATGCAGCACCTCGCCACCTCGCCCGCATCCGCCCCGACCGCCGTCCCCGTCGTGCTGCGCGACATCGAGGACCTGCACGACGCCGACCTGGACCTGGTCCTGGCCGACCGGCTGACGGAGTCGGCCGACGCGCTGCGGGCGGTGGCGGCGGCCACGGAGCTGGCCGTGCAGGTCGCGGCACCGGCCGCCCTGCGGGCGCACTCCCTGGGGGCGGTCGCCCGGCGCCTGGTCGGCTGAGCTGTTCCCGCTCGTCCGGCCGGAGGGCCTGGCGCGGGCGCGCGTGTCACTCGACGTGACGCTGCCGTGGGCCGGTGGCCTCGTCACCGGCACGACGGTCGACCTCAGCGAGGCCGGGCTGCGTGCGCTCGTGGACGGCTGGGGGCTGCCTCCGAAGCCCGGGACGGCGACGCAGGTCAGCATCACGGTGGATGACGACACCCTCGACATCTCGGGTGAGATCGTCCGCCAGCAGGTGCAGGGGCCGCGGTGGCTGCTGTCGATGCAGTGCCACGAGATGCCGGAGAAGACGGCGGACCTGCTCCGCCGCCGCGTCTTCCGTGCGCTGCGCGAGGAACGAGCCCTGGCCGACTGAGATCTACTGCGCGGGCTCGAGGATGGTGGCGACGAGGTAGATCTCGTCCTCCCATTCCTCGAGCTGCTGCTCGTCCAGGGACATGCCGAGATCCTCGGACACGGTCCCCGCGTCGAAATCGCCGACGGGCGTCGCCGCGATGAGCAGCGATTGCCCAGCTTGCGGATCGACGTCCCCAGCGTCCGCGGTCGCCACCACCAGCACCGGTTCCAGCTCGCTGCCGTCGGGAGAGGTGACGGTGAAGACCCTCGGGGAGATCACCTCGGCCACGTCGGCGAGGAGGGTCACCTCGATGTCCTCATAGGCATCCAGGTCCTCCCGGAAGGCGGGGTCGAGCAGACCGCTGTAGGCATCGTCGATGTCCTCGGCCCCGCGGATGTCCGGAAGCTCGGCAGGGGCGTACGGCGCCAGCGGGTTGTCGTCGTCCATCCCCCCGCAGGCCGACAGACCGGCGCCGGCGAGGGCCATGACGGCGGCCAGCCCAGGTCCGGTCAGTCGCTGGGACCGAGGCTTCACCATGGCTGCGTCTCCCTTCGCCGTCGCGCGCGAGGTCTGACCACGACGGGCACATGCGCTGGCGCTCGATCGAGCACGTCGGGGAAGTAACCAGCGTTCCTGCAGTCAACCGTCATACGGGTCGCCGGCTGCGGGCGCAGGCGTCCTCCCGCAGGATTTCCGGGTACGAGGTCTCGGCCATCCAGGCGGCGATCGCGCGCCGGGTCAGCTCGTCGAGGTCCGGCCCGCGGCGCATGGGAGGCGGCGCGCAGCAGCCGCCGGAAGGATGCCAGCAGGTCCTGCAGCCGGACGGTCACCGCGGCAGGTCATCCGGGGAGTGGACGCTGCCGGACCGTCGGCCACGCCACGCTCATGACTCTTCGCTGGTAGGACGCCTGGCGCGGCTGGGTTGGACCCGCATCGGCTCGCCCGGCATCTTCGGGTAATCGGGGGGATAGGGCAGGTCGCCGAGGCCGGCGTCGGTCTCCTGCTTCTCGGCCAGCTCCAGCAGCGGCTCGATGCCGAAGGCGTGCTCGGCGAGACCGGCGTGCTTGTCGCCCACCTCGCGGAAGCGGGTGGGCATGGTCAGGACGTCGAAGTCGAATGGCGAGACATCGGGCAGCTCGTCCCAGTCCACCGGCGCGGAGACCGGGGCGTGCGGCTTGGGCCGGATGGAGTAGGCCGAGGCGATGGTGCGGTCCCGGGCCATCTGGTTGTAGTCGAGGAAGATCTTCTCCCCGCGCTCCTCCTTCCACCACGACATCGTCACGTGGTCGGGCAGCCGGCGTTCCAGCTCCCGGCCGAAGGCGATCACCGCCCGCCGCACCTCGGAGAAGGTCCAGCGCGGCTGGATCGGCACGTAGATGTGCACCCCGCGCCCGCCGGATGTCTTCGGCCAGCCCTGCATGCCGAATTCGTGCAGCAGTTCACGGACGTGCGGGGCCACCCGGACGGCATCGGCGAAGTCGGTGCCCGGCTGCGGGTCGAGGTCGATGCGGATCTGGTTCGGCGACTCGACGTCGGTCCTGTCCACCGGCCAGGGGTGGAAGGTCAGCGTCCCGAGGTTCGCGCACCAGGCGACGACGGCCACCGAGTCGGGAGCGATCTCGTCCGCCGTCCGACCGCTGGGGAAGGTGATGTGCGCGGTCGGGACCCACGGCGGGGCGTTCTTCGGCACCCGCTTCTGGTAGAACGCGTCTCCGGTGTTGTCCGTGCGCGTGGAGATGCGGGCGCCCTCCACGACCCCGCCGGGCCAGCGCTCCAGCGTCGTCGGCCGGTCCTCCAGCGCGAAGAGGATCCCCTCACCGACGGCCACGAAGTACTCGACCACGTCGATCTTGCGGATGCCGCGCTCGGGGAAGTACGGCTTCTCCGGGTTGGAGACCCGCACCTCGTGCCCGTCGACGTCGAGGACGACGGCGTCCTTGCTGCTGGCCATCAGGAGCTCTCCCTCGTCGTGGGCGCCAGGCCAGTCTCACGCAGGGCAGGTGAGGCCGTCCATCGGCACGGTGAGGTCGATCAGGTAGGCGTTGACCGCGGCGGTGACGCACTCGGTCTTGGGGTAGGCGGTGTGCCCCTGGCCCTGCCAGGTCAGCAGGACGCCGTTGTCGAGGTCCTCGGCCAGGTCCACCGCACCCGGCAGGGGGGTCACCGGGTCACCCTGGTTGCCGATCACCAGGATCGGCGCGCTGCCCTCGGCGTCGCGCTCCGGGACCGGCGTCCGCTCGGCGTCCCACACCGAGCAGGTGAACAGCCCGGCCGCCGACCCGGCGCCGAACAGCGGGTACGTCGCACTCCACTCGGCGACGAGCTCGCGGACGCGTTCCTCCTCGACGGTCTGGTCCGTGTCGGCGCAGTTGATGGCCAGGTTGGCGTCCAGCAGGTTCGAGTAGGTGCCGTCCTCGAGGCGGCCGCTGTAGTCGTCGGCCAGCGAGAGCAGCGCCGTGGCGTCGCCGGCGCGGGCGGCGGCCAGCCCCTGGGCGAGCTGCGGCCACGAGGCGGTGTCGTAGAGCCCGGCCTGCACCGCGGTGAGGATGACGCCCGGCGTCGCCTGCCGGGTCTCGCCGGGCTCGCTGCTGGGGATGGGGGTGGCCTGCGCCTGGGTGAGCAGCTCGTCGAGGAAGAGCCGGGGGTCCGGGCCCAGGGGGCAGCCGGCGATCAGGCTGGTGCAGTTCGCGGCGAAGGCGTCGAAGCCGGCCTCGAAGCCGGCAGCGCTGGCCTCCGCGTCGGCGATCAGGTCGGTATCGGGGTCGACGGCGGCGTCGAGCACCATGGCGCGTACCCGGTCCGGGTAGAGCTCGGCGTAGGTGGAGCCCAGCGTGGTGCCGTAGGAGTAGCCGAGGAAGTTCAGCTGCTCCTCGCCCAGCGACTGCCGCAGTTGCTCCATGTCCCGCGCGGTGTCGACGGTGTTGAAGGTGCCGAGCGCCTCGCCGTACTCCTCGGCGCAGCCCTCGGCCACCTCGCTGGAGATCGCGAAGACGTCGTCGAGCTGCTCCTGGGTGGTCGGGCGCGGCTCCGCGGCGATCGCCCGGTCCTTGAGTTCCTTGGGGATGCACTCGACCGGCGTGGACAGGCCCACTCCGCGCGGGTCGAAGCCGACGATGTCGAACCGGCGCAGCACGTCCTCGGGAAGGGTGAGCGCCAGCCCGATCGCGGCGTCGGCACCGGAGCCGCCCGGCCCCCCGGGGTTCACCATGAGCGACCCGATGCGGTCGGTCTGCCCCGCGAGCTTCGCGCGGACGAGGAACAGCGGCAGCGTCGCGCCGGCGGGCTCCTCGTAGCTGATCGGCACCTCGGTGCGGCCGCACTCGAAGGCGATGTCGCGCTCGCTGCCGGGCTGGCCCCCGATCAGCGGCTGGATCTGCGGGTCGCAGTCGGTCCACTCGATGGGCGCGACCTCGGGCTCCGTGGGCGTCGAGCTCGCGGCCGTCGGCTCCGCGGCCGGCTCCTCCGAGGTGCAGCCGGCCAGTGCCAGCGGGAGGGCCAGGAGCAGGCCGGACGCGGCGGCCGACAGGCCACGGTGCAGACGCATGATCACGAGCGTAGGAGGCCCGCGCCACCGATGCAGGCGTGCGGTCGCCGATCGGGTGACCGGCCCGCGCGCCGTCAGCCGTCCAGCACCTCGGCCAGGTCGTAGCGGACCGGCACGTCGAGCTGGTCGTACGTGCAGCTGCGGGGGTCGCGGTCGGGGCGCCAGCGGAGGAACTGGCCGGTGTGACGAAGTCGACGGCCCTCGAGCTGGTCGTACTTGATCTCCACGACCAGCTCCGGGCGCAGCGGGACCCAGGAGAGGTCCTTCTTGGCGTTCCAGCGGCTCACCGCTCCGGGCATGCGGTGCTCCCCGCCGGCGCCGGTCTCGGCGTTGGCCCAGTCCCGCCACTGGTGGCCGTCGAGCGCCTCCGCGCGGTAGGGCGCCAGCTCCTCGACCAGTTCGGCGCGGCGCTTCATCGAGAAGGAGGCGGCGACCCCGATGTGCTGCAGATCGCCGGCGTCGTCGTAGAGGCCGAGGAGGAGCGAGCCGACGATCGGCCCGCTCTTGTGCCAGCGGAACCCGGCGACGACGCAGTCCGCCGTCCGCACGTGCTTGATCTTGGCCATCAGCCGCTGGTCGGGCCCGTAGGGCAGCTGCCCGTTCTTGGCGACGACGCCGTCGAGCCCGGCGCCCTCGAACGTATCGAACCAGCGCTGGGCGGTGTCGGCGTCACGGCTGATGGCGGTCACGTGCACCGGCGGCTGTGCGCCGGCGAGCACGCTGCGCAGCCGCTCCTGGCGCTGGTCGAACGGCACTTCGAGCAACGACTCGGTGCCCAGCGCGAGCAGGTCGAAGGCGACGAACGAGGCCGGCGTCTGCTCGGCGAGCAGGGTGATCCGCGACTCGGCGGGATGGATGCGCTGGAGCAGCGACTCGAACTGCAGCCGGTCGCCGCGGGCGATGACGATCTCGCCGTCGACGACGCACCGCTCGGGCAGCTGCTCCCGCACCGCGGCGACCACCTCGGGGAAGTAGCGGGTCAGCGGCCGCTCGTTGCGGCTGCCCAGCTCCACCTCGTCGCCGTCACGGAAGACGATGCAGCGGAAGCCGTCCCACTTGGGCTCGTAGAACCACTCGTCGCCGGTGGGGATCGTGGTCACGGCTTTGGCGAGCATCGGCTTCGCCGGCGGCTGCACGGGGAGATCCATGCCGGGCAGTCAACCAGCCACGACCGGCGTCGACCGTGTTCGCGCCCCCCCGCTGGTCGCCGCCCCAGGCCTGCACCTCGCGGTCACCTCGCGTGGCTGGACCTGCCGGCCCGGCGACGAGGACGCGACCGCCGGTCAGGAGCTGGCGATGAATTCCAAGGCGTTGCCGTCGGGGTCCTTGAAGGACAGCACGCTGCCGTAATCGGCGCGCTGGACCGTGCTGTGCTCGACCTCCAGCTCCGCCAGGCGCCGCTCCCAGGCGTGCAGCTGCGCCTCGGCGCCGACCTCGAAGCTCAGGTGGTCCAGCCCCGGGCGGCGTGGGTCGAACGTGTCGGCGGGAGGAGCGCCGTCGTGCTGGACGATGCTGATCGCCTGGCCGCCGGGAACGGCGAACACGCGGCGGACGAACGGCCCGTCGGTCATCGTCCGCCGGGGCTCGCTGCCGAGCAGCGCCGTGTACCAGCGCGTCGATGTGTCGACATCGGTCACGGTGAGTGAGACGTGGGCGATCCCGGGGAAGCTCGGCATCCTGCCGACGCTAAGGCCGGCGTGGTGGATCCGCTCGGCGCCGCTCCGGCCGGGGACGGCGTGCGAGGGTGCGGGCATGGCCACGATCCACCACACGACGATGGTGCCGACCAAGCTCGAGCTGATCAGCGCGTGGCTGCCCCGGCAGCCGTGGTACCGCGCCACGGGGGCGCCGCCGGCCCTGCAGCGGGGCGGTGGCTTCCGGCTCGACGACCCCGCGGGTGAGGTCGGGCTGGAGTTCATCGTCGTCACCGACGGTCCGCAGGGGCAGGAGACGACGTACTTCGTGCCCGTCAGCTATCGCGGTGCTCCGCTGGCCGGGGCGGAGGGCGGGCTGCTCGGCACGTCGGAGCACGGCGTGCTGGGCCGGCGCTGGGTCTACGACGCCGCCCACGACCCGGTCGCCGTCGCCCAGCTGCTGGCGTTCCTGCGCGGCGCGGCCGAGGCGCAGCACCAGGACGACAGCGACACGCCCGATCCCTCGGTGACCCGCCGCTGGACGGGCGGCGCCGCCCCGACCTCCACGGGCCCGCTGCAGGTCGCGCACACCGCACCGGGCCGGACGACCGTCGCACTCGGATCCGGCCACGCCGTGGAGCTGGTCCGCCTGCTCCAGGCCGGCGACGGCGCGACAGGGGAGGGCATCGGCTCGATCGAGGCCGGCTGGACGGGGCCGGAGGGCACCGTCGTCCGCGGGACCGTCGTCGTGGTCCGGTAGCAGTCCGGCGCGGCGACCTACCCGAGGGTCGCGTCGCCCACCGCGTACCGGGTGAACAGCATCCCGTCCTCCTCGAGCACCTGGCGCAGCTGCAGCCGGGCCGGCTCGGGGAGAGCGCCGTCCAGGAGCCGGGCCTGCCCGCCCACCAGCGCGGGCGACACCGACAGGGCGAGCTCGTCGACGACGCCGGCGGTCAGCGCGCCGCGGAGCAGCTGGGGACCGCCCTCGCAGACCACCTGTCCCAGCCCGCGGTCGGCGAGCGCGTCGAGGGCAGCCGGCAGGTCGACGTCGTCGTCGCCGCACACCAGCACCTCCGCGCCGGCGGCGGCCAGCGCGGTCCGGCGGTCGGCGTCCGCGGCCGCGCAGGTGACCAGGAGCGTGCGGGCCGCCGCGCCGGTGACCAGGTCGCCGCGCGGGTCGAGGGAGGCCCGCCGGGAGACGACGGCCACCGGCATCACCGGCGTCCGGCCGAGCGCGCCGCGCAGCCGGCCGACCGGGGAGGCCGCCGTCACCGGCCGGTAGCCCTCCCCAGCCGCGGTGCCGTGACCGACGAGGACGACGTCGGCAAGCGCCCGCAGCAGGCGGAAGACGCGCCGGTCGCCGGGCGAGCCGAGACCCTCGCTGCGGCCGTCGACCGTGACGGCGCCGTCCAGCGAGGCGACGAAGTTGACCCGGACGAACCGGCCGGGCGGGACGCGGTAGGTCTCGGCGAGCGCGTCGTCGTCGAGCGCGACGTCCTCGGACCCACCCGCCCCGGGGAACAGCCGGCGCATCACGCCGTGCTGACGATGGCCGCGCTCTCGGCCGGCAGGGTCACGGTCTCGCCGTCCAGGGTGGGGAGCTCACCGGTGGTGAACAGCACCTCGGTGGCCGGGCGGTCGAGGTCGATGTCGCGCGGTTCGCCCGCGAGGTTGGCCACCACGCGGAGCGTGCCACGGTGCACGACCAGCCAGCGGTCGGCGTCGTCCCAGTCCACCTGGACGGCCGAGAGGTCGGCGTCGACCAGGTCGGGATGCGCCCGCCGCAGGGCGAGCAGCGAGCGGTGCACGGTGAGCAGCCGCTCGTGCGGCTCGCGGGAGAGCTCGGACCAGTCGAGCGTGGACCGGGTGAAGGTCTCCGGGTCCTGCGGGTCGGGGACGACGTCGGCGTCCCAGCCGTGCTCGGCGAACTCGCCGATCCGCCCCTCGGCGGTGGCCCTGCCCAGCTCCGGCTCCGGGTGGCTGGTGAAGAACTGCCACGGCGTGGTCGCGCCCCACTCCTCGCCCATGAACAGCATCGGCGTGAAGGGGCTGGTGAGCACGACCGTCGCGCCGACGGCGAGCAGGCCGGGGGAGAGGGTCGCCGAGATCCGGTCGCCGGTGGCCCGGTTGCCGATCTGGTCGTGGTCCTGCAGGTAGCCCAGGAACTTCCAGCCCGGGAGGTGGGCGGTGTCGACCGGCCGGCCGTGGTGGCGGCGGCGGAAGCTCGACCAGGCCCCGTCGTGGAAGTAGGCGCCGGTCAGCGTCTTCGCCAGTCCGCCCAGTCCGGCGGCGGCGAAGTCGGCGTAGTAGCCCTGCCCCTCGCCGGTCAGCACCGCGTGCAGCGAGTGGTGGAAGTCGTCGCTCCACTGCGCGGTCAGCCCGAGGCCACCCGCGGCCCGCGGGGTCACCATGCGAGGGTCGTTGAGGTCGCTCTCGGCGATCAGGGTCAGCGGCCGGCGCACGGCGACCGACAGCGTGTCCACCTCCTGCGCCATCTCCTCCAGCACATGGGTGGCCCGCTCGTCGACCAGCGCGTGCACGGCGTCCAGGCGCAGCCCGTCGACGTGCATGTCCCGCAGCCACATCAGCGCGTTGTCGATGATGTAGCGGCGCACGCCGTCGGAGTCCGGCCCCGAGAGGTTGACCGACTCTCCCCAGGTGTTCGCGCCGCCCGCTGCGAAGATCGGGAAGAAGGCGGGCAGGTAGTTCCCCGACGGGCCCAGGTGGTTGTAGACGACGTCCTGGATCACGCCGAGGCCCTGCTGGTGGCAGGCGTCGACGAACCGCTGGTAGGCCGCCGGGCCGCCGTACTCCTCCTGCACCGCGTACCAGAGGACGCCGTCGTACCCCCAGTTGTGCGTGCCGTTGAACCCGTTGACCGGCAGCAGTTCGACGAAGTCCACACCGAGCCGCACCAGGTGACCGAGCCGGCCGATCGCCGCATCGAGGGTGCCCTCGGGAGTGAACGTGCCGACGTGCAGCTCGTAGACCACGCCCCCGGCGAGCGGTCGCCCGGTCCACGAGCGGTCGCCCCACTCGTACCCCGACGGGTCGTACCGCCGGGACAGCCCGTGCACCCCGGCGGGCTGCCGACGCGAGCGCGGATCGGGATGGACCTTGCTCCCGCCCCCCTCCCCGTCCTCACCGTTGTCCAGCAGGAATCCGTAGTCGGCCTCGGGACCTGCCTCGACCTCGGCCCGCCACCAGCCGCCGTCGTCCCGGCGCATGTCGTGGACGGTGCCGTCGACCTGCACGCGCACGCGTTCGGGCAGCGGCGCCCAGACGGCGAACTCGACGGGAGCGGACATGCGGGAGCCTCCGGGGAGCCTGGGGGAAGGTGCTGGTCGATCATGCCCGCGCGGCGCCGGGTCAACCCCCGCGCCGGCGGCGACAGTGTGCGCGGATGCGGAGCATCCGCGTCACGAACTGCGCATCCGCGCACACCATCGGCGCGCCGGGCGGATCAGGCGCGGACGAGGAGGGCGACGGGCAGGCGGGTCAGCAGCAAGTCGACGGCGATGCCGGCGGCATCGGAGACCGCCCGCCCGCCGGTGAGCAGGTCGCGCCAGGCCCCGTTGGACAGCTGCAGCGCGGTGTCGCCCCAGCCCTCGGCGGCCAGTCCGGCAGGGCGCCGGGTCGCCACCACCACGACGCCGCCCCGGTCGTAGGCGACGACGTGGTCCGCGGCCGAGCCGGTGACCGCGACGGGCTCGTAGCCGGTGAACCACTCCGGGTGGTCGCGGCGGGCGCGCAGCGTGCGGGAGACCACCAGGAGCTTGGCGGCGCCGGTCTCGTCGATGCCGGGCATCTCGCCGGCGTCGAGGGCGGCGAGCAGCTTCCGGCGCAGTGCGTAGTCGACGGGGCGGCGGTTGTCCGGGTCGACCAGCGAGTGGTCCCAGAGCTCGGTGCCCTGGTAGACGTCGGGGACGCCGGGCATCGTGAGCTGCAGCAGCTTCTGCGCCAGCGAGTTCGACCAGCCCAGCGGCGCGATCCGGGTGACGAACGCGTCGATCTCTGCGTTCGTCATCGGATCGTCGTAGGCGGCGTCCACGAGCGCGTGCAGCTGCTCCTCGAACTCCTGCACCGGATCGGTCCAGGTGGTGGAGGTGCCAGCCTCCCGGGCGGCCTTCTCCACGTAGGCGTGCGCCCGCTCGCGCGACAGCGGCCACGCGCCGACCAGGTTCTGCCACACCAGGTGGGCCAGCGACCGGTCGGCCAGCGGATGCCGGGCCAGCCAGCCGCGCACCAGCTGCGCCCAGTCGCCCGGGATCTCGGCGAGCACCGCCAGCCGGGCGCGCACGTCCTCGCTGCGCTTGGTGTCGTGGGTCGACAGGGTGGTCATCGACTCGGGGTGGCGCTCGGCCCGGCGCTGCTGGGCGGCGTGGAACTCGGCCACCGTGCTGCCGAACCGGGCCGGGTCCCCGCCCACCTCGTTGAGCGCCACGAACCGGGCCCACCGGTAGTAGGCGCTGTCCTCCACGCCCTTGGCCATCACCGGACCGCTGGTCTGCTCGAACCGGGTCGCTGCCTCCGACCCCGCGGCGGACAGCACGGAGTGCACGGCGTCGACCGCGGCCACCAGGTCCGGTCGGCGGTCGCGCACGGCGGTGACGGTGGCGTCCAGGTGCTCGCGGCCGTCGGGCAGGTAGCTGCGGTAGACGGGGAAGGTGGCCAGCAGCTCGGCGAGGGCCTCGGTCTGCTGTGCGACGTCGACGCCCGGCAGCTCACCGATGACCCGGACCAGCCGGGCCACCTCCGAGCCGAGCATCCCGTCGGTGACCTCGCGCTTGCAGTCGTGGACCAGCTGCGCGTAGTCGACGGGGCGCCCGGCGAGTTCGGTGTCGAGCGCGGTGAACGCCGGCTCACCGGCGGGGTCGATCAACACCTCGTCGACCTCGGCGAGCGCGTCGTACCCCGTCGTCCCCGCGGTCGCCCAGCTCTCGGGCAGGTCCTCGCCCGGCTCGAGGATCTTCTCGACGACCGTCCACCGTCCCCCGGAGGCCTCGGCGAGGCAGTCGAGGTAGCCCTTCGGGTCGGCCAGCCCGTCCGGGTGGTCGATCCGCAGCCCGTCGACGGCGCCGTCGTGCACCAGCCGCAGCACGAGTTCGTGGGTGGCGTCGAAGACCGCCGGGTCCTCCACGCGCAACCCGGCCAGGGTGTTGATGGCGAAGAACCGCCGGTAGTTCAGGTCCGTGTCGGCGCGCCGCCAGTCGATCAGCTCGTAGTGCTGGCGGGCGTGCACCTCCTGCGGCGTGCCCCCCTCGGTACCCGGGGCGAGCGGGAACCGGTTGCCGTAGTAGCGCAGCTCGCCGTCGACGACCTCGAGCTCGTCGACGTCGTCGCCCGAGCCGAGGACGGGGATGCGCACCTTGCCGGAGCCGAACTCCCAGTCGATGTCGAACGCCGCGGCGTGCGCCGACGCCTGCCCGTGCTGCAGGACGTCCCACCACCACGGCGCCGCCGAGGGGTCCTCGACACCCATGTGGTTGGGCACCAGGTCGAGGACCAGTCCGAGACCCTGCTCGTGCAGCGCCGCGACGAACCGGGCGAACCCCAACTGTCCGCCGCGTGCCTCGTCGATGTGCGCGTGGTCCACGGTGTCGTAGCCGTGGCTGCTGCCCTCGGCCGAGCGCAGCAGGGGAGAGGAGTAGGCGTGCGTCACCCCGAGGTCGGCGAGGTAACCCGCGACGTCGGCGGCGTCCTGCAGCGGGAAGCCCGCGTGCACCTGCAGCCGGTACGTCGCCGCGGGGACCGCGCGGCGACGATCGCTGCCCGGCACCTGGATCGGCTGCGTCACCGGGCGGGACCCGTCAGGACGACGATCGACCGGCCCTGGACGGTCACCGTCTCGCCGGGCTCCACCTCGACCGGCTCCACCTCGTGCATCTCGGCGGTGTCGAGCACCGTCGTCCAGCTCCGCGAGTAGTCGTCGCTGGGCAGGCTGAACTCGATCGGCTCGTGCGAGGCGTTGAACGCCAGGTAGAAGTGGTCGTCGGAGACGTACTCGCCACGCTCGTCGGTCTCGCGGATCCCGACGCCGTTGAGGTAGACCGCCACGGACCTGGCGTAGGCGGCGTCCCAGTCCTCCTCGGTCATCTGCTCGCCGGCCGGCGTCAGCCAGTCGATGTCCGGCACCGGGTCACCCAGCCCACGGCGGACCGGCCGGCCGTGGAAGAAGCGGCGGCGGCGGAAGGTCGGGTGGTCGCAGCGCAGCTTGGTGACCTTCTTGGTGAACTCGAGCAGGCCCTCGTCGACATTGGTCCAGTCGATCCAGGTCAGCTCGGAGTCCTGGCAGTAGCCGTTGTTGTTGCCGCCCTGGGACCGGCCGAGCTCGTCGCCGTGCAGCAGCATCGGCACGCCCTGGCTGAGCATCAGCGTGGTGATGAAGTTGCGCCGCTGCTGAGCCCGGAGCCGCACGATCTCCGGGTCGTCGGTCATCCCCTCGACGCCGCAGTTCCAGCTGCGGTTGTGGCTCTCGCCGTCGTTGTTGCCCTCGCCGTTGGCCTCGTTGTGCTTCTCGTTGTAGGAGACGAGGTCGTTGAGCGTGAAGCCGTCGTGCGCGGTGACGAAGTTGATGCTGGCGACCGGCCGGCGGCCGGAGTGCTGGTACAGGTCCGAGGAGCCGGAGATCCGGTCGGCGAACTCGCCGATCGTGCCGCCCTCGCCGCGCCAGAAGTCGCGGACGGTGTCGCGGTACTTGCCGTTCCACTCGGTCCACAGCGCGGGGAAGTTGCCGACCTGGTAGCCGCCCTCGCCGACGTCCCACGGCTCGGCGATCAGCTTCACCTGGCTGACCACCGGGTCCTGGTGCACGAGGTCGAAGAAGGTCGCCAGCCGGTCGACGGCGTGCAGCTCGCGGGCCAGCGCGGAGGCGAGGTCGAAGCGGAAGCCGTCGACGTGCATCTCGGTGACCCAGTAGCGCAGCGAGTCCATGATCAGCTGCAGCGACTGCGGCGTCCGGACGTTGAGCGTGTTCCCGGTGCCGGTGTAGTCCATGTAGTACTGCTGGTCGCCCTCGACGAGCTTGTAGTACGCCCGGTTGTCGATGCCCTTGAAGGAGAGGGTGGGACCGAGGTGGTTGCCCTCGGCGGTGTGGTTGTAGACGACGTCGAGGATGACCTCGATGCCCGCCTCGTGCAGGGCCCGGACCATCCCCTTGAACTCCTGCACCTGCTGGCCGGCCGTGGTGTCGCTGGCGTACTCGTCGTGCGGCGCGAAGAAGCCGATCGTGTTGTAGCCCCAGTAGTTGCGCAGGCCCTTCTGCTGCAGGGTGTCGTCCTGCACGAACCGGTGCACCGGCATGAGCTCGATCGCGGTGATGCCCAGGTCGGTCAGGTGCTCGATGGTCGCCGGATGCGCGATACCGGCGTAGGTGCCGCGCAGCTCCTCGGGGATCCGCGGGTTGGTCATCGTGAGCCCCTTGACATGGGCCTCGTAGATGACGGTCTTGTTGTAGGGCGTCTTCGGCGGGCGGTCCACGCCCCAGTCGAAGTAGGGGTTGACGACGACGGACTTCGGCATGTGCGGCGCCGAGTCCTGGTCGTTGCGCTCCTTGGTCTCGAAGTCGTAGCCGAAGACCGAGGGATGCCAGGCGACCTGGCCGTCGATCGCCTTGGCGTAGGGGTCCAGGAGGAGCTTGCTGGGGTTGCAGCGCAGGCCCTGCTCGGGGTCGTAGGGCCCGTGCACGCGGTAGCCGTACTTCTGGCCGGGGTGGATCCCGGGCAGGAAGGCGTGCCACACGTACCCGTCCATCTCCGGCAGGCGGATGCGCTCCTCGTTGCCCTCGTCGTCGAACAGGCACAGCTCGACCTTCTCGGCCACCTCGCTGAAGATCGCGAAGTTGGTCCCGGTGCCGTCGTACGTGGCGCCGAGGGGATAGGCACTGCCGGGCCATACCTGGGTCATCGTGGGGAGTTCCTCCTGCGCGGGGCGCCCCGAGGGCTACGGGGCGGTGACGCGGGCGCGCGTGCTGCTGCGACCGGGTCGGGACGGACGTCAGTCTCCCGTTGCCCGCGTCCGCCCGCTGCCACACCTCCACGGCCTGTGAGACGGCCCGCCCGGCGGCCGGGGACCCCGGAGCCGACGACGCCCCCGCGGCGGGCCGCAGGGGGCGTCGTGCGCAGGTCCGGCCGGGATGTTCCCGGGTGCCCGGACGCCCGGGGGCGACGCGGGAGCCGGCGTCCCGGTGGGAGGACCGGGACGCCGGTGCGCCGGGGGCCGACCTCGCCCGGGATCCCGGGTGGCGCTGGTCCTCGGCGGAACCGCTCCTGCGACCAGGCACGCTAGGGGTGCCCGGCGGAGGAGACAAGTATCCGCCCTGCCGCTCCCGCGCCGACCGCCCCATCGGTCGCGGGGAACGCTCGCGACGCGTTCTGTCACACCGCCGACGTACCGTCGTCGTCGTGCGCACGACCACCGATCTCCGGCCCACCCAGGGGCACTTCCGCGTCGTCAGCGAGTTCCAGCCCGCCGGCGACCAGCCGGCGGCGATCAAGGCCCTCGCCGAGCGGGTCGACGCCGGTGAGCAGGACGTCGTCCTGCTCGGCGCCACCGGCACCGGGAAGTCGGCGACGACGGCCTGGCTGATCGAGCAGGTGCAGCGTCCGACGCTGGTGATGGCGCCGAACAAGACCCTCGCCGCCCAGCTGGCCAACGAGTTCCGCGAGCTGCTGCCCGATGCGGCGGTCGAGTACTTCGTCTCGTACTACGACTACTACCAGCCCGAGGCGTACGTCCCGCAGACCGACACCTACATCGAGAAGGACTCCTCGGTCAACGAGGAGGTCGAGCGGCTGCGGCACTCGGCCACGAACAGCCTGCTCACCCGCCGCGACGTGGTGGTGGTGTCCACCGTCTCCTGCATCTACGGCCTGGGCACGCCGGAGGAGTACGTCGAGCGGGCGCTGCGGATCTCGGTGGGGGAGGACCGCGACCGCGACGAGCTGCTGCGCACCCTGGTCACCGAGCAGTACACGCGCAACGACCTGTCGTTCACCCGGGGCACCTTCCGGGTGCGCGGCGACACCATCGAGGTCTTCCCGGTCTACGAGGAGCTCGCCGTCCGGATCGAGATGTTCGGCGACGAGGTGGAGCGGCTCTACTACCTGCACCCGCTGACGGGGGAGGTCGTCCGGGAGGTCGAGGAGCTGTTCGTGTTCCCGGCCAGCCACTACGTCGCCGGGCCCGACCGCATGGAGCGGGCGATCCGTGGCATCGAGGCCGAGCTGGAGCAGCGGCTGGCCGAGCTGGACAGGCAGGGCAAACTGCTGGAGGCCCAGCGGCTGCGCATGCGCACCACCTATGACATCGAGATGATGCGCCAGGTCGGCTTCTGCTCCGGCATCGAGAACTACTCGCGGCACATCGACGGCCGTGCACCCGGCAGCGCCGGCGCATGTCTCATCGACTACTTCCCCGACGACTTCCTCCTCGTCATCGACGAGTCGCACGTGACCGTGCCGCAGATCGGCGGCATGTACGAGGGCGACATGAGCCGCAAGCGGACGCTGGTCGAGCACGGCTTCCGGCTGCCCTCGGCGATGGACAACCGCCCGCTGCGCTGGGAGGAGTTCACCGACCGGATCAAGCAGACGGTCTACCTGTCCGCCACGCCCGGGGACTACGAGCTGGGCCGTACCGGCGGGGAGGTCGTCGAACAGGTCATCCGGCCCACCGGACTGATCGACCCGGAGGTGGTCGTCAAGCCGACCAAGGGCCAGATCGACGACCTGGTGCACGAGATCCGGCTGCGCACCGAGAAGGACGAGCGGGTCCTGGTCACCACGCTCACCAAGAAGATGGCCGAGGACCTCACCGACTACCTGCTCGAGCTCGGCATCAAGGTGCGCTACCTGCACTCGGAGGTGGACACGCTGCGCCGGGTGGAGCTGCTGCGGGAGCTGCGGCAGGGCGAGTACGACGTGCTCGTCGGCATCAACCTGCTGCGCGAGGGGCTGGACCTCCCGGAGGTCTCCCTGGTGGCCATCCTCGACGCCGACAAGGAGGGCTTCCTCCGGTCGGGCAAATCGCTGATCCAGACCATCGGCCGGGCCGCGCGGAACGTGTCCGGCCAGGTGCACATGTACGCCGACAAGATCACCCCGTCGATGGCGCAGGCGATCGAGGAGACGAATCGGCGGCGCGAGAAGCAGATGGCCTACAACAAGGAGCGCGGCGTCGACCCGCAGCCGCTGCGGAAGAAGATCGTGGACATCCTGGAAGGCATCTACCGCGAGGCGGAGGACTCGGAGTCCACCGAGCTGATCGGCGGCTCCGGCCGGCAGCAGTCCCGCGGCAAGGCGCCGGTGCCGGGCCTGTCGTCGAAGAGCAGGGCCAAGGCCGGGGCGATCGACGTGCAGGGCCTCCCGCGGGCCGAGCTGGCCGACATGATCACGACCATGAACGAGCAGATGCTCGCCGCCGCCCGCGAGCTGCAGTTCGAGGTGGCCGCCCGGCTCCGCGACGAGCTCACCGAACTGAAGAAGGAGCTCCGCCAGTTCGACGCCGCCCACGCCTGAGACGGGGCCCCTGTCCGTGACGGCGCCCCGTCCGCCCAGCCCTCCCACCGACGCCGCGGGCCACGGCGGCCGGTGGCTGGTGTCGGCCATCACCTCGGTCGACTCCACGACCGTCGCGCTCCGGGTCGGCGAGCAGGCATGGGAGCGCACCACCGGGGTGGTGCACGGGGAGGTGGACCCGCGGGAGCGCATCGCCGGCCTCGCCGCGCTGCCCACGGACGCGCAGGGGCGCTACTGCTACGAGGCCCAGTTCGAGCTGATCACGCCCCGGGACGCCCACCGGCGGGACGTCGTCCTCGTCGAGGTCGAGAACCGTGGCCGCCCGGTGGTGCTGCTCAGCCTCGAGCAGTTCTCCCTCGGGTCCGCAGACAGCACCCCGACCGGCGCTCGCTACCCGGACGGCCTCGGCCTGGGGTTCCTCGCCGAGCACGGGCTCTGCTACGCCCGGGTGCAGTGCGAGACAGGTGTCGCCGCCGGCGTACCGGTCACCGCGCAGGGGGTCGGCCAGGTCGTCGTCCGCGACTTCGGGCGGATGCTCGCGCGCTCGGGGCCACCCGCCGACGGAGCGGCGCCCCTGCCCCGCTTCCGTTCCGCCATCCTCGCGGGCGTCAGCCAGAGTGCGTGGTTCGTCGACACGCTGGTGGCCGAAGGGTTCAACGTCGACCCCGCTCCGGGCGCGGGGTCTACGACGTGACCGTCGCGGTGTCCGGCGTCGGCAACTGGCTGGCCCTGAACCAGCTCGCCGGCGACGCGGTGCAGCGGCCGTACGTCGGTGTAGGTCGTACCGGAGGACGTCGCGATCCCCCTCCGCCTGTGCCGTGACGTTCGCCCGCAGCCGGTAGTACGCCGTTCACCGCCGACGAACTCCGGCAGCGCTACGGGAGCGTGGCGCGCTACTTCGCGCGTTACGCCACCGTGCTCGACGAGCAGATCGACGCCGGCTACCTCTGCGCGGCGGAGCGGGCGCGGATGCTCGCCACCGCACGCGCCGCCTTCCTCCGCGCCGGCGGGAACTTCCCCGGCGGATGAGGCGTTCGGCCGGGTGGATGTGCTCACCGAGCGCATCCGATCTGGAGGGGAGTACCCCCACGCGGCAGGTCGTCACTACGGGATCGTCCGATCCCCGGCCCGCCGGCCGTCACCCTCGGGTAGGCGGTGGGAGAGACCTTCGGTACTGACAGCAGCCAGTCACCGGAGGGTTTTCTTGGACGTCCCGTTCTGGGTGTGGGCAGTCACGGTCGCCGCGATCGTGGCCATGCTCGCCTTCGACTTCTTCGGCCACGTGCGCACGCCGCACGCGCCGACCCTGCGCGAATCCGCCACCTGGTCGGCAATCTACGTCGCCCTCGCCGTGGTGTTCGGCATCCTCATCTGGGTCTTCTACGGCGGGACCTTCGGCGGTGAGTACTTCGCCGGGTACATCACCGAGAAGAGCCTGTCGGTCGACAACCTGTTCGTCTTCGTGATCATCATGGCCAGCTTCGGGGTGCCTCGGGAGCTGCAGCAGAAGGTGCTGCTCTTCGGCATCGCCTTCGCGCTGGCGCTGCGTACCGTGTTCATCATCGTCGGCGCGGCCGCGATCGAGAACTTCAGCTGGGTCTTCTACCTGTTCGGCGGCATCCTCATCTACACCGCCTGGATCCAGGCCCGCAGCGGTGGGCACTCCGAGGACGAGGACTACCAGGAGAACGCGGTCCTCCGGTTCGCGCGCAAGCGGCTGCGCACCACCGACGAGTACCACTCCGACCGGATGACGGTGAAGCTCGAGGGCAGGCGCTACCTCACCCCGCTGGCCATCGCGCTGATCGCGATCGGCACCGCCGACATCATCTTCGCGGTCGACTCGATCCCGGCGATATTCGGGCTGACGCAGGAGACCTTCCTCGTCTTCACCGCGAACGCCTTCTCGCTGCTCGGCCTGCGCCAGCTGTTCTTCCTGATCGACGGGCTGCTGGACCGGCTGGTCTACCTGGCGTACGGCCTGGCCGTCATCCTGGGCTTCATCGGGGTCAAGCTGGTCATCCACGCGCTGCACACCAACGAACTGCCGTTCGTCAACGGCGGTGAGCACGTGACGCTGATCCCCGAGATCCCGACCTGGCTGTCGTTGACGGTCATCCTGGTCACCCTGCTCGTGACGACGGTGCTGAGCCTCGCCCGCAGCCGCCGGGACCGGGCCGAGCACGCGGCCCTGCGCGCGGCCACGCCCGAGGCCGGGGTCCCGGAGGCGCCGGCGGGACTGGCGGCCGGGGAGCGTCCCGATGGCGCCGACCCGCACGTCGCGCTGGGCGGGTCCGACGGCGACCCGCTGGGCCGCGGGGTGGACAGACGTCCCGTGGACGGTGTGCCGGCGCGGGGCGAGTCGCCCGTGGGAGCCGTCCGGGAGTCCGGCGGGTCGGGCGGCGACCGAACCGGTACCGTGAGCGCCGCGAACCCGGAGCGACGCGAACACTGACGATCGCGGCCGCCGGGGGATGCCAGGAGGGGAGTATCCCCCCGCGGCAGTGTCGTCATCACGAGGTCCCATGGCCTCCGGTGCTGCTGATCGCAGGCCTCTCGGCCTGCGGTGGGAGAGACCTCCGGTGCTGACACCTGCTTGTCCCCGGAGGACCCCACCGCATGGAGCTACCCGCCTGGTTCGAGATCGCGACGTTCGTGGGGCTCACGGTCCTGCTGCTCGCGGATCTGGCCATCGTCGCTCGTCGCCCGCACGAGCCCTCCCTCAAGGAGGCCAGTCTCTGGGTCGGCTTCTACGTCAGCCTGGCGCTGATCTTCGGCCTGCTGATGCTGGCGCTCACCAATGGCCAGTACGCCACGGAGTTCTACGCGGGCTGGCTCACCGAGTACTCGCTCTCGGTCGACAACCTCTTCGTCTTCGTGATCATCATGGCCCGCTTCCAGGTGCCACGGAAGTACCAGCAGGAAGCGCTGATGATCGGCATCATCATCGCCCTCGTCCTGCGCGGGATCTTCATCCTGATCGGTGCCGTGGTCATCGAGCGGTTCGTGTGGGTCTTCTACATCTTCGGCGTCTTCCTGATCTACACCGCGATCAACCTCGTCAAGCACCGCGGCGAGGACGAGGACTACGAGGAGAACGCCTTCATCCGGCGGATGCGCACGGTCCTGCCGATCACGAAGGACTACCACGGCGCGAAGATCCGGGTGAGCGAGAACGGCAAGAAGATGTGGACGCCGATGATCGTCGTCATCCTCGCCCTGGGGACGACGGACCTGATCTTCGCGCTGGACAGCATCCCGGCCATCTTCGGGCTCACCCGGGAGCCGTTCATCGTCTTCACGGCCAACGTCTTCGCCCTCATGGGGCTGCGCCAGCTGTACTTCCTGCTCGGTGGCCTGCTGAAGCGGCTGGTGTACCTCTCCCTGGGGCTCGCCATCATCCTGGCCTTCATCGGCGTCAAGCTGATCCTGGAGGCGCTGCACGAGAACCAGCTGCCGTTCGCCGGTGAGCGGGAGCCGATCGAGAGCATCCCCGAGATCCCGATCTGGCTGTCGCTGTCGATCATCCTGGGCGTGCTCATCGTCGCCACGGTCGCCAGCCTGCTCAAGACGCGCGGCGACGTCTCCCGCGAGGAGCCGGTCATCGAGCCGGAGGAGGCCGAGCAGTTCCACGCCGGAGGCCCCGAGGCCGCCGCGGAGCTCGAGGCGCGGCTCAAGGCGGAGGCGGAGCAGGGCAAGGATCCCCGTCACTGACCCGCCCGATGCCGGCGCCGGTACGTCATCCCGCCCGGGGTGGCGTACCGGCGCCGTCGGCTAGGTTCGGGCCCCATGCGCCCGTCTGACCTCGCGCTGCTGCGCACGCCGGGCGTCCCGGCGGTCTCCCCGGACGGCCGGATCGTGGTCGTGGCCGTGGAGTGGCCCGACCTCGAGGCCGACGAGTACCGCAGCCAGCTGTGGGCGGTGCCCACCGACGGCTCAGCACCCGCCCGGCCGCTCACGTCGGGGCAGCGGGACGCCGACCCGGCGTTCTCCCCGGACGGTCGGTGGCTGGCCTACCTCGGTACCGAGCCCGGGGGACGTCCGCAGATCCGGGTGCTGCCCACGTCCGGCGGCGCCTCCCGCCGGCTGACCGCGCACCACCTGGGCGCCGGGACGCCGGTGTGGGCACCGGACTCCCGCCGGCTGGCCTACGTCGCCCGGGTCCCCGAACACGGCCGGTACGGCACGGTCGCCGGCGTCGACGCCGCCGCGGAGCCGCCGCGTCTGATCACCACGCTGCGGTACCGGCTCGATGGCGTGGGTTTCGTGCGCGACCGGCCGAGCCAGGTGTTCGTGCTCGACCTGCCGGCCGACTTCGCCGACGACACCGCGCCGATGCCGGAGCCGGTGCAGCTCACCACGGGCACGGCCGACTGCGCCGACGTCACGTGGCGCCCGGACGGCGCCGAGCTGGCCTTCGTGTCGGCGACCCACGAGCGCGCGGACCGCGACCTGGTCCGCGACGTGCACGTCGTGCGGCCCGACGGCTCCGGCCTCCGCCGCGTCACGGACTCGCGGGCCGGGTGCGCCATGCCGGCGTACACGGCTGACGGAGCGTCCCTGGTCGTCACCGCGGTCCCCGACCTGGGACCGGAGGGGCTGGACTGCGTCGCCCGGCAGGCGGTGCCCTGCCGGGTGCCCGGGGACGGCGGGCCGCTCGTGCCCCTGCTCGACCCGGAGCAGCACCACCGGGGCGACCTCGCCCCGGCGACCGTCCTGGCCGACGGTGCCGTGCTGGTGGGGGTCGAACGGCGGGGCTCGGTCGACCTGCTGCGCGTCCCGGTGGACGGCGGCCCGCCGGAGGCCCTGATCGAGGGACCGTTCACGGTGCGGGGGATCGCGGCCGCGGCCGGGGTCGTGGTCGTCACGGTGTCGCACGACCGCTCGACCGGTGAGTTGATGGCGATCAGCGACGGCGGCCGGCGGCTGCTCACGGCCTTCGGCCGGGCGCTCGGCGGCAGCGGGCGGCTGCACGGGATGGGAGAGCGCACCGCGACCGCGCCCGACGGGTACCCGGTGCACGGCTGGGTGACGATGCCGCCGGGGCCCGGGCCGCACCCGGTGCTGCTGAGGGTGCACGGGGGGCCGTTCCACCAGGACGGCTGGACCCTGCTGGACGAGACCCAGGTGCTCGTCTCCGCCGGATATGCCGTCGTGCAGTGCAACCCCCGCGGGTCCTCCGGCTACGGCGCCGCGCACGGTCGCGCCATCCGGCAGGCGTGGGGAGGGCTCGACGCCGACGACGTGCTGGCGTTCCTCGACGCAGCCCTGACCGACCCGGCCCTCGACGGGAGCCGGGTCGGGATCATGGGTGGTTCCTACGGCGGGTACCTCGCCACGCTGCTCCTGGGCCGGACCGGCCGGTTCGCCGCCGGCGTCGTGGAGCGGGCGTTCACCGACCCGGTCAGCTTCGCGGGGTCGGCCGACATCGGCTGGTGCTTCCCGGACCAGCACCTCGGCACCGACCCGGACCGGCTCGCCGCGCAGAGCGCGCTCGCGCACGCCGGCGCGATCACCACGCCCACCCTGGTCGTCCACTCGGAGGAGGACTGCCGCACGCCCCTGGAGCAGGGCCAGCGGCTGTACGTGGACCTCCTGCGCCGCGGCGTGCCGACCGAGCTGCTGCTGTTCCCCGGCGAGGGGCACGACCTGTCGCGCACCGGGCGGCCCCGGCACCGGCTGGCCCGGTTCGAGCACGTCCTGCGCTGGTGGGCGCGCTGGTTGCCGACCACGGGGAACGCCGGGAGCGGCGGGGCCGACCGCGCGGTGCCGTCCTCGGCAGGCGCGTCGCCGGCCGGCTGAACGCGCGTTCTCGCCGGAACCGCCCCGCCGTCCGGGCGTCGACGTCCAGGACGCGCCGAGGTGTCAGCGGCCCCGACTGCGCCTAGCGTGCGCAGGATGGCGCTCATCTACCCGGTCCGAATCGACTCCCCCGAGCCCGACGACGACGCGGCTCCCGACTTCGCCGAACTCGCCGCCGACCTGTCGGACCACTGGCTGGTCGAGATCGATCTCGGCGAGGACGGTGACGACGCCTGCTTCGGCCCGCTGACCCCGCGGGCGGCCTGGGACCTCGCTCTGGGCGTCGACGAGCGGCAGCCGGACTGGACCGTCTCCGTCCTGCCGCTGCACGTGCCCGGCACGCCCGATGAACTGGTCGCCCTCTTCACCGAGGACTGATCAGCCCCTCACCAGCCGCGCTCGCGCCACTCCGCCAGGTGCGGGCGCTCGGTGCCGATCGTCGTGTCGTCGCCGTGTCCCGGGTAGACCCAGGCGTCGTCCGGCAGGACGGCGAACAGCCGCTGCTCGACGTCGTCGATCAGGCTGGCGAAGTCATCCGCCGACCAGGTCTTGCCCACGCCGCCGGGGAAGAGGCTGTCGCCGGTAAAGACGTGCACGCCCGCGTCGCCGGGGCCCCGCCAGACCAGGGCGATGCTCCCGGGCGTGTGCCCGCGCAGGTGCACCACCTCGAGCACCTGCTCGCCGACGGCGACGGTGTCCCCGTGCTCGACCGGGCGCTGCACCGGGACCGGCAGGTCAGGGGCGTCGGCCGGGTGGGCCACGGTCACGCCCCCTGTGTCCCGGACGACGTCGGGCAGGGCTCGGTGGTGGTCCCAGTGGCCGTGCGTGGTGACGACGGTGCGCAGGCCGGCGTCCCCCACGAGCGCCCGGAGGGCGTCCGGCTCCGCCGCCGCGTCGATCAGCAGGGCCTCGTCCGTCGCGGTGCAGCGGAGCAGGTAGGCGTTGTTGGCCATCTCGCTCACCGCGAGCTTGCTGATCGTCAGGCCGGGGAGGTCCCGCACGTCGGCGGGGCCGCCCACGGTGACGTTCCCGGTGTAGGGAGAGGTGCTCATCCGGACTCCGTTCGGAAAGTGTCGTCGGACGCCGTTACGGTCCTGGCATGGACGCTAGCGGAGGTGTCGGCACAGCTCAGGGCGACAGCGGGAACCGGGTGGGGGACGGCGTGGGGATCGTCGGCCTGCCGGCCACCGAGATCGCCGCCCGGGTCAGGGCGGGGGAGCTGACGGCGGTCGAGGTCACCCGCGCCCACCTGGCCCACATCGAGGCCGTCGACGCGCGCATCGGCGCCTTCCGCGTGGTCCGGCGCGAGGCGGCGCTGGCCGAGGCGGCGGCCGTGGACGCGAGCCTGACGCGCTTCGCGCTGCCACTGGCCGGTGTCCCGGTGGCGATCAAGGACAACGTCCCGGTCTCGGGGGAGACCTGCACCGACGGCTCACCGGCCCGCCGGTCCGGGCCCGAGACGCAGGACCACGAGGTCGTCCGGCGGCTCCGCAGGGCCGGCGCGGTCGTCGTGGGCATCACCCGGGCCCCGGAGCTGTGCCTCTACGCCGCCACCGACGGGCCCGGCACCCTCACCCGCAACCCCTGGGACACCGCGCTCTCCCCGGCCGGGAGCTCCGGTGGCAGCGCCGCGGCGGTGGCGTGCGGCTCCGTGCCCATCGCGCACGGCAACGACGGCATGGGCTCCCTCCGCCTGCCCGCCGCCGCCTGCGGCCTCGTGACGCTCAAGCCCGGGATCGGCGTCGTCCCCGGTGGGATCGGGGCGAACGACTGGTCGAACATGGCGGTCAACGGCGCCATGGCCACGACGGTGGCCGACCTCGCGGTCGTGCAGGCGGTGCTCGCGGGGGAGCAGCCGGCATCCCCGGCCGACCCCGGGCGTCCGCTGCGCATCGCCGTCAGCACCCGGTCGCCGATGCCCGGGCTGGGCGGCGATGCACCCGTCCGTGCGGCGGTCGACGCAGTGGTGGCCGAGCTCCGGGCCGCCGGCCACACGGTGGTCCGCCGCACCCCGCCGATCACGCCGGGCGCCGCCGGCGGTGCGCTGGTGCGCTGGATGGCCGGCGCGGAGGACGACGCGGAGTTCCTCGGGATCGACCGCGCCGACCTGCAGCCGCGGAGCCGCACCCACGCACGCATGGGCCGGCTGGTGCGTCGCCTCGGGCTCGTGCGGCCGCGGACCCAGGCCCGCTTCCGCGAGCGGATGATCCGGTTCTTCGACGACGTCGACCTGCTGCTCACGCCGGTCACCACCGGCCCGCCGCTGCCGGCGCGGCCCTGGCACGAGCGGTCGTTCCTGGCCAACATCACGGCCAACGCCCGGTGGGCCCCCTGGACGGCGGCCTGGAACCTGGCCGGCATCCCGGCAGCCGTGCTCCCCGCCGGCACCCGGCCGGGCGGGCTCCCGGTGCCCGTCCAGTTCGTCGGCCCGCCCGGCGCCGAGGGGCTACTACTCTGGATAGCCGGAGAGCTGGAGGACCGGCAGCCGTGGCGCCGGTACGCGCCGGTGTTCGACCCGACGTCGCCACCGGCCGCCGCCTTCGCCTGAGCGCTCCACCGACGGGCGGCGGTGCGCCGGTGACCGGGCGCAGCTCACACCGTCCGACGGACGACCGCGGGTCGCCGGGGTGTTGCACCCGGTGACCGCAACCGATCGTCAGCGGTCGCCGACCACCGCAGCACCCGTCACATCCACCAGGTGACATCCACCAGCGACCGACAGGGATCACATGGACCGGCTCGTCGTCCGCGGCGCCCGTGAGCACAACCTCAAGGACGTCCACATCGACCTTCCCCGGGACGCGCTCATCGTCTTCACGGGCCTGTCGGGGTCGGGCAAGTCCAGTCTCGCCTTCGACACGATCTTCGCCGAGGGGCAGCGCCGCTACGTCGAGTCGCTGTCGGCCTACGCCCGCCAGTTCCTGGGCCAGATGGACAAGCCCGACGTCGACTTCATCGAGGGTCTCTCGCCGGCGGTGTCGATCGACCAGAAGTCGACCAACCGCAACCCCCGGTCGACCGTCGGCACGATCACCGAGGTCTACGACTACCTGCGCCTGCTCTACGCCCGCGCCGGCCAGCCGCACTGCCCCAACTGCGGCAAGCCGATCTCCCGGCAGAGCCCGCAGCAGATCGTCGACCAGGTCCTGGCGATGCCCGAGGGCACCCGGTTCCAGGTCCTGGCCCCGGTGGTCCGGGCGCGCAAGGGCGAGTACGTCGACCTGTTCAGCTCCCTGCAGACCCAGGGCTTCTCCCGCGTCCGGGTCGACGGCACCGTGCACCCGCTGACCGAGCCGCCGACGCTCAAGAAGCAGGAGAAGCACAGCATCGAGGTGATCATCGACCGCCTCACGGTGAAGGAGAGCGCCAAGCGCCGGCTCACCGACTCGGTGGAGACCGCGCTCGGGCTCGCCGGTGGCCTGGTCGTCCTCGACTTCGTCGACCTGCCCGAGGACGACCCGGAGCGGGAGCGCACCTTCTCCGAGCACCTGGCCTGCGTGGACGACGGGTTGTCGTTCGAGGCGCTGGAGCCGCGCTCGTTCTCCTTCAACTCGCCGTTCGGCGCGTGCGGCGAGTGCACCGGCATCGGCACCCGCAAGGAGGTCGACCCCGAGCTCGTCGTCCCGGATGCGGAGAAGAGCCTCAACCAGGGCGCGATCGCGCCGTGGTCCAGCTCGATGAGCAACGAGTACTTCACCCGGCTGCTCACCGGTCTGTCGCAGCAGATCGGCTTCTCCATGGACGACCCGTGGGAGCGGCTGCCGGCCACGGTGCAGAAGGCGATCCTGCACGGCTCGCCCGACCAGGTGCACGTCCGCTACAAGAACCGCTACGGCCGTGAGCGCAGCTACTACGCCGCCTTCGAGGGCGTCCTGCCGTTCCTCGAGCGCCGGCACGACGACACCGACAGCGACTACATGCGGGACAAGTACGAGGGCTACATGCGCGACGTGCCCTGTCCCGTCTGCCACGGCACCCGGCTCAAGCCGGAGATCCTCGCGGTGAAGCTCAACGGCCGGTCCATCGCCGAGGTCACGAACCTGTCGATCGGCGAGGCGTCGCAGTGGCTCGGCGCCCTGGAGCTGGGGGAGCGGGAGAAGGCGATCGCCGACCGCGTCCTCCGCGAGATCCAGGCGCGGCTGTCCTTCCTGGTCGACGTCGGCCTGGACTACCTGTCGCTGGACCGGCCGGCCGCGACCCTGGCCGGTGGGGAGGCGCAGCGGATCCGGCTGGCCACCCAGATCGGCTCCGGACTGGTCGGCGTCCTCTACGTGCTCGACGAGCCCTCGATCGGTCTGCACCAGCGGGACAACAGCCGGCTGATCGAGACCCTCGTCCGGCTGCGGGACATGGGCAACACCCTCATCGTGGTCGAGCACGACGAGGACACCATCAGGACCGCCGACTGGGTCGTCGACATCGGCCCGGGTGCCGGGGAGCACGGCGGTGAGGTCGTCGTCAGCGGCACGGTCCAGGACCTGCTGTCCAGCGAGCGGTCGATCACCGGCGCCTACCTCTCCGGCCGGATGGAGATCTCCGTCCCGCAGAAGCGGCGAGTGCCGGAGCCGGGGCGCGAGCTGGTGGTGAAGGGCGCCCGCGAGAACAACCTGCGCGGCATCGACGTCGCCTTCCCGCTGGGCTGCCTGGTGGCGGTCACCGGTGTCTCGGGGTCGGGCAAGTCGACGCTGGTCAACGACATCCTCTACACCACGCTGGCCAACCAGCTGAACCGGGCGCGGCAGGTGGCGGGGCGGCACCGGACCGTCACCGGCCTGGAGCACCTGGACAAGGTCGTGCACGTCGACCAGTCACCGATCGGCCGCACACCCCGGTCCAACCCGGCCACCTACACCGGGGTCTGGGACCACGTGCGCAAGCTCTTCGCCCAGACGACGGAGGCGAAGGTCCGCGGCTACCTGCCCGGCCGGTTCTCCTTCAACGTGAAGGGCGGCCGCTGCGAGGCGTGTTCGGGCGACGGCACGCTGAAGATCGAGATGAACTTCCTGCCCGACGTCTACGTGCCCTGCGAGGTGTGCAAGGGCGCCCGGTTCAACCGGGAGACCCTCGAGGTGCACTACAAGGGCAAGACGGTGGCCGAGGTCCTCGACATGCCGATCGAGGAGGCCGCCGACTTCTTCGCCGCCATCCCGGCGATCGCCCGCTACCTCCGCACCCTCACCGACGTCGGCCTGGGCTACGTGCGGCTGGGCCAGCCGGCGACGACCCTGTCGGGCGGCGAGGCGCAGCGGGTGAAGCTGGCCAGCGAGCTGCAGAAGCGGTCCAACGGGCGGAGCATCTACGTCCTCGACGAGCCGACCACCGGCCTGCACTTCGAGGACATCCGCAAGCTGCTGCTGGTGCTGCAGGGGTTGGTCGACAAGGGGAACTCCGTGATCGTCATCGAGCACAACCTCGACGTCATCAAGAGCGCCGACTGGCTCATCGACATGGGGCCCGAGGGTGGCTTCCGCGGTGGCGTGGTGGTCGCCCAGGGATCGCCGGAGTTCGTCGCCTCGGTGCCGGAGAGCCACACCGGCCGGTACCTCGCCCCGCTGCTCGACGCCGACGCCGTCGCCGCCGCAGCAGCCGGCCCGGCGCCCAAGCGGGTCCGCAAGAAGGCCAGCTGACCGACCGTCGTCCTGCGGGGGCATGTGCTGGACGCCTTGTGAGAGATGTCACGAAGGCGTACGCTCCGTGTGATCGACATCACCGGGATGCCCTGACGTCCCCGAGGAGGCTGCGATGAGCGCACTCACGCCCGACTGTGACCCGGACATGAGCCACTGCGGGCAGCCATGGCAGGGCAAGAGCAGGCCCGGGTCGGGCATCGTCTCCGCTGTCGTGCTGGTCGGGATTCTCGGGGTCGCCCTGCTCGTCGTGACCAAGGACGTGGTGTCCGGCGCGTTCGACTTCGTCGCCGTCCCGGTGGCTGTGCTCGCGGCCGTGGCGCTCACCCGCCGTGTCGTCCGCCTGGCCGCCCGCGGCGCCTCCGCCGTCGCCGCGCGCGTGCCCACGGCCGTCGCGGTACGGCGCTCCCAGCCCGTGGGCTGACGCCCGACCGGACATCGAGTGACCTCCTGACGGGGCCCAGCAGGGTCCTGTCCGAGGCATGTCCGAGCTTCGGCGTCCTGGTCCGGTCCGGCGGGACGGCCGGATCGCTGGCGAGTGTCACTCCCGCAGCCGTGTCCCTGGGGCGACCTAGGCTGGAGGCATGGCCGATCCGTCCACGTACCGCCCGGCGGTCGGCTCCATCCCCGAGAGCCCGGGCGTCTACAGGTTCCGCGACCCCAACGGCCGGGTCATCTACGTGGGCAAGGCCAAGAGCCTGCGCCAGCGGCTGAACAGCTACTTCGCGGACGTCGCGGGCCTGCACCCCCGCACCCGCCAGATGGTGACGACGGCGTCGAGCGTCGAGTGGACCGTCGTCGGCACCGAGGTCGAGGCGCTGCAGCTCGAGTACAACTGGATCAAGGAGTTCGACCCCCGGTTCAACGTCCGCTACCGCGACGACAAGAGCTACCCGTCGCTGGCCGTGACGCTGAACGAGGAGTACCCGCGGCTGCAGGTGATGCGCGGTCCCAAGAAGAAGGGCGTCCGCTACTTCGGTCCCTACGCCCACGCATGGGCGATCCGGGAGACGCTCGACACCCTCACCCGCGTGTTCCCGGCCCGTACCTGCTCCAACGGTGTCTTCAAGCGGGCAGGGCAGATCGGCCGCCCGTGCCTGCTCGGCTACATCGGCAAGTGCGCCGCACCCTGCGTCGACCGGGTCAGCGCCGCGGAGCATCGCCGGATCGTCGACGACTTCTGCGACTTCATGGCCGGCCGTACCGACACGATGATCCGGCGCCTCGAGCAGGAGATGGCCGCCGCCGCCGAAGCCATGGAGTACGAGAAGGCCGCCCGGCTGCGCGACGACATCGGTGCGCTGAAGCGGGCCATGGAGAAGCAGGCCGTGGTCCTCGGCGACGGCACGGACGCCGACGTCGTCGCCTTCGCGCAGGACGAGCTGGAGGCCGCGGTCCAGGTCTTCCACGTCCGCGGGGGCCGGGTGCGCGGCCAGCGCGGCTGGATCATCGACAAGGTCGAGCAGGTCACCACCGGACAGCTGGTGGAGCAGTTCCTCCTGCAGGTGTACGGCGGTGTCGACGAGCAGACCGGGGTGGGGGAGGCCGGGGAGGCGGTTCCCCGTGAGGTGCTCGTCCCCGAGCTGCCGGACGACGCCGACGTCTACGTCGAGCTCCTGGAGGAGTTGCGCGGCGGGCGGGTCTCGCTGCGCGTGCCCCAGCGCGGTGACAAGCGCAGCCTGATGGAGACCGTGGAGCGCAACGCCAAGGAGGCGTTCGCCCGGCACCGGGTGAAGCGCTCCAGCGACCTCACCGCCCGGTCGCTCGCGCTGAGCGAGCTGCAGGAGGCGCTGGAGCTGCCCGACGCCCCGTTGCGCATCGAGTGCATCGACATCAGCCACGTGCAGGGCACCAACGTCGTCGCCTCGATGGTGGTGTTCGAGGACGGCCTGGCGAAGAAGTCCGACTACCGCCGCTTCTCCGTCACGGAGGGGACCGACGACACCGCCGCCATGGCCGAGGTCGTCCGCCGCCGGTTCGCCCGCCACCTCAAGGACGAGGCCGACCGCAGAGACCAGCAGGGCATCGCGGCCGAGGAGGGGCGGCCGCGCCGGTTCGCCTACCCGCCGAACCTGCTCGTCGTCGACGGCGGCGCCCCGCAGGTCGCCGCGGCCGCCCGGTCGCTCGACGAGCTGGGGATCGTCGACGTCGCCGTCTGCGGCCTGGCCAAGCGCATGGAGGAGGTGTGGCTGCCGGGGGAGAGCGACCCGGTGATCCTGCCGCGCACCTCGGAGGCGCTGTACCTGCTGCAGCGGGTGCGCGACGAGGCCCACCGCTTCGCCATCACCTATCACCGGCAGAAGCGCTCGACCGGCATGCTGGTCTCCTTGCTGGACGACGTCCCGGGCCTCGGGGAGGCCCGGCGGAAGGCGCTGATGAAGCAGTTCGGATCGCTCAAGCGGCTGCGCGCGGCCACGGTGGAGGAGCTCATGGCGGTGCCCGGCATCGGTCGGCGGACGGCGGAGGCGGTGCAGGCGGCGGTCACCGAGCGGTCCGGTACCCCGGAGGGCGGGGAGCCGGCGGAGACGGTTCTCGCGCCACAGGGGATCGCCGAGCAGGGTGCTCCGCGCCCCGGTTCGGGTGCCACCGCCGAGGTCGGGCGGGTGGCCTCGTGACGTCCCCGACCGACCGGACCGCCGCGGCGGGACCGCAGAACGGGCGTGCCCCGGCCATCGATCCGGCGAGCACCGAGACCCCGGCGCTGGACGTCGTCGTCGTCACCGGCCTGTCGGGGGCCGGCAAGAACAGCGCGGGCCGGGTGCTCGAGGACCTCGGGTGGTTCGTCGTCGACAACCTGCCGCCGGCGCTGCTGCTGCCGATGGTCCGGCTCGGGGCGCGCGGTGACCTGCGCCGGTTCGCCGCCGTCGTGGACGTGCGCAGCAGGGCCTTCTCCAGCGACCTGCAGGAGGCGATCCGGGTGCTCTCGGACGCCGGGCACCGGCCGCGGGTGGTCTACGTGCACGCCCGCGATGAGGTGCTGGTCCGCCGGTACGAGTCCAACCGCCGGGAGCACCCCCTCCAGGGCAGCGGGACGCTGGTCGACGGGATCACCGACGAGCGCGCGCTGCTGACCGGCATCGCCGGCGAGGCCGACCTGTGGGTGGACACCAGCGACCTCAACGTGCACCAGCTGCGGGCCACGCTGGAGAACGCCTTCGCGCGGGAGGGCAGCACCCCGCCGCTGACCGCCACGGTGATGAGCTTCGGCTTCAAGTACGGCCTGCCGCTGGACGCCGACCTGGTGGTCGACGCCCGCTTCCTGCCCAACCCGCACTGGATCCCCGAGCTGCGGTCGCACACCGGCCGCGACGCCGAGGTCCGCGACTACGTGCTCGGGCAGGACGCCGCCGCCGACTTCCTCGACCGGTACATCGAGGTCCTCCGGCTGCTCATCCCCGGCTACCGGCGGGAGGGCAAGCGCTATCTGACGCTGGCAGTGGGCTGCACCGGCGGGAAGCACCGCAGCGTGGCGATCGCCGAGGAGTTCGCCCGGCGGCTCGGGGACGAGGGGATCGCCGCCGTCGCCCGTCACCGCGACCTGGGCCGCGAGTAGTGGGCGGGGTGCCGGGCCGGGGAAGCGCGCCGCGGGTGGTGGCGTTCGGCGGCGGGCACGGCCTGGCCGCGGCACTGGCGGCCTGGCGACGGATCACCACGGAACTCACGGCGGTGGTGACCGTCGCCGACGACGGCGGCTCGTCCGGGCGGATCCGCCGGGAGATGCCCGTGCTGCCGCCCGGCGACCTCCGGATGGCGCTGGCCGCCCTGGCCGGTGACCAGGAACGCGAGCAGACCCTCGCCGGCCTCTTCCAGCACCGCTTCGGGGGCAGCGGCGTCCTGGCCGGACACCCCGTGGGGAACCTGCTGCTGATCGGTCTGGCGGAGATGTACGGCGGCGACACGGTGCGGGCGCTGGACGAGCTGGCCGCGCTGATCGGCGCACGTGGGCGGGTGCTGCCCATGGCGGACGAGCCGCTCGACCTCGTCGCCCGGGTGGCGAGCGCCGACCCTGACGACCCCCAACGGGTGCGCACCATCCGCGGCCAGGTCGCCATCGCGGCCACCCCGGGCCGGGTGTGCGAGATCCGCATCTCGCCGGCCGACCCCGCCGTGCACCCGGCGGTGCTGGACGCCATCGCCCGGGCCGACGTCGTCTCGCTCGGGCCCGGCTCCTGGTACACCTCCGTGCTCCCGCACCTGCTGGTGCCACGGCTCCGCGCCGCCCTGGCCGCCACGCAGGCGCGGGTGGTCGTGGTGCTCAACCTCGAGCCGCAACCCGGTGAGACGGACGGTTTCTCCCCGGAGGAACATCTGTCCGTGCTGCAGGCCCATCTGGACGGAGTGGCGTTGCACACCGTGATCGCGGACGTGGAGGCGGTTGTTGACCGCCGTGGTCTCCTGGAGGCTGCCCGCGGGTGCGGTGCCGAGCTGCTGCTGGCGTCGGTCGCCGAGCCGGACGGTGCACCTCGGCACGACCCCGTGCGACTGTCCGCGGCCCTGGCCTCGGTGGTCGGCCCGCGGTGAACGAGTAGGGGTGTCCGAGCGGGTACCGGGTGGGTGGCCGTCGGGCCGGCACGAGGGGGAGAGGGGACGGCGTACATGGCGCTGACCCGAGCTGCGGGCGCAGGACGCCCCGGGGGAACGTGGGGGTGGACAGCATGGCGATGACCGCCATGGTGAAGGACGAGCTCTCCAGGGTGGAGTGCACGAAGACCTCGGAGCGCAAGGCCGAGGTGACCGCTCTGCTGCGGTTCTCCGGCGGCCTGCACATCGTCGGTGGGCGGGTGGTCATCGAGGCGGAGCTGGACACCGGGTCGGTGGCCCGGCGACTGCGCCGGGACATCAGCGAGGTGTACGGCTACACCAGCGGTGTGAGCGTCCTGGCCGGCGGCAACATCCGCCGCGGCGTGCGCTACCTCGTCCGCATCGCGAAGCACGGCGAGGGGCTCGCCCGGCAGACCGGCCTGGTGGACCAGCGCGGGCGCCCGGTGCGTGGGCTGCCCCCCTCGGTGGTGTCGGGCAGCATCAACGACGCCGAGGCGGCCTGGCGTGGCGCCTTCCTGGCGCACGGCTCGCTGACCGAGCCCGGTCGTTCCTCGTCGCTGGAGGTGACCTGCCCGGGGCCGGAAGCGGCCATGGCGCTGGTCGGCGCCGCCCGGCGCCTGGGCATCCCGGCCAAGGCCCGGGAGGTGCGCGGTATCGACCGGGTCGTCATCCGGGACGGCGAGGCGATCAGCCAGCTGCTCACCCGGATGGGCGCCCACGACGCGGTGCTGGCCTGGGAGGAGCGGCGGATGCGCCGTGAGGTCCGGGCGACCGCCAACCGGCTGGCCAACTTCGACGACGCGAACCTGCGCCGTTCCGCGCGGGCCGCCGTGGCCGCCAGTGCCCGGGTCGAGCGCGCGCTGGAGATCCTCGGCGAGGACGCCCCGGAGCACCTGCTGGTCGCCGGCCGGCTCCGGCTGGAGTTCGGGCAGGCGTCGCTGGAGGAGCTCGGGCAGCGCGCCGACCCCCCGATGACCAAGGACGCCGTCGCCGGCCGGATCCGGCGACTGCTGGCCATGGCCGACAAGCGCGCCAAGGACCTCGGCATCCCGGACACGGAATCCGTCGTCACCGACGACATGCTGGCCCAGTAGCACGACGCCTGCCCGCCCTCGGAACGCTCGGGGCGGGACCACCCCGGTTCCCCGAGATCGCCGATCCCGCATGGCCTCCCGTGCGGGATCGGCGATCTCGGCGCGTCCGGCTCCGCTGACCCGGTCGCCCGAACGGGGCGACCGGGAGCCGGGGCGGAGCCCGACCGATAGGGTCTGGCGGAGCGAGGCCGTGCGACGCGTGCGGCCGGTGAGCGTGACGTTTCCCATGGGAGGTCTGCAGTGACGGTCCGGGTAGGCATCAACGGATTCGGCCGGATCGGCCGGAACTTCTGGCGGGCCGCCGCGGCCAGCGGTCAGGACATCGAGATCGTCGCGGTCAACGACCTGACCAGCAACGAGGCGCTGGCCCACCTGCTGAAGTACGACAGCATCCTGGGTGTCCTCAAGGAGGAGGTCGCGGCCGACGGCGACGGCATCACGATCGGCGGGACGACCATGAAGGTCCTCTCCGAGCGCGACCCCGCCAACCTGCCGTGGGCCGACCTGGGCGTGGACGTGGTCGTCGAGTCGACCGGCTTCTTCACCAAGGCCGCCGACGCCCGCAAGCACGTCGACGCCGGCGGCGCCAAGAAGGTCATCATCTCCGCGCCGGCCACCGACGACGACATCACGATCGTCATGGGGGTCAACGACGACCTCTACGACGGGTCGCAGACCGTCATCAGCAACGCCTCCTGCACCACCAACTGCCTGGCCCCGCTGGCCAAGGTCCTCAACGACGCGTTCGGCATCGAGCGCGGCCTGATGACCACGATCCACGCCTACACCGCCGACCAGAACCTGCAGGACGGCCCGCACAAGGACCTGCGTCGCGCGCGCGCCGCCGCCCTGAACATGGTGCCGACCTCCACCGGCGCCGCGAAGGCGATCGGCCTGGTGCTGCCCGAGCTCAAGGGCAAGCTCGACGGCTACGCCATCCGCGTCCCGGTGCCGACCGGCTCGGCCACCGACCTCACGGTCCAGCTGACCCGCGAGGCGGCCGCCGACGAGGTCGACGCCGCCTACCGCGAGGCGGCCGCCGGCCCGCTGGGCAGGTACCTGACCTACACCGACGCGCCGATCGTCTCCTCCGACATCGTCACCGACCCGTCGTCGTGCATCTACGACGCGAAGCTGACGAAGGTCTTCGGCCCGATGGTCAAGGTGCTCGGCTGGTACGACAACGAGTGGGGTTACTCCAACCGCCTGGTCGACCTGACCACGCTGGTGGGCAAGTCCCTCTGACCATGCGCTCTCTCGACGACCTCCTCGCCGAGGGCGTCTCGGGTCGCCGCGTGCTGCTGCGCGCCGACCTGAACGTCCCGCTGGACAAGACGACCGGCACCATCACCGACGACGGCCGGATCCGCGCCAGCCTGCCGACCCTGCAGGCCCTGCGTGACGCCGGTGCGCGGGTGGTCGTGGCCGCACACCTCGGCCGGCCCAAGGGCACGCCGGACCCGCAGTTCTCCTTGGCGCCGGTCGCCGCGCGCCTGGGAGAGCTGCTGGATGCCTCGGTGCCGCTGGCCGCCGACGTGGCCGGGGACGACGCACGGGCCAAGACCGACGCCCTCGGTGACGGTGACGTCCTGCTGCTGGAGAACGTCCGGTTCGAGGCGGCCGAGACGTCGAAGGACGACGCCGAGCGCGGCGAGCTGGCCGATCGGCTGGCCGCCCTGGCCGACGTCTACGTCGACGACGCCTTCGGTGCGGTGCACCGCAAGCACGCATCGGTGTTCGACGTCGCCGAGCGCCTCCCGCACGTGGCCGGCCGGCTGGTGGCCCGCGAGCTCGAGGTCCTCACCCGGTTGACCACCGACCCGGCGCGGCCCTACGTGGTCGTGCTCGGTGGCTCCAAGGTCAGCGACAAGCTGGCGGTCATCGAGGCGCTGCTGCCCAAGGTCGACCGGCTGCTGGTCGGCGGGGGCATGTGCTTCACGTTCCTCGCCGCCCAGGGCCACGGGGTCGGGAAGTCGCTGCTCGAGGCCGACCGGGTCGACACCTGCCGCAGGCTGCTGGCCGAGGCAGGCGACCGCATCGTGCTGCCGGTCGACGTCGTGTGCGCCCCCGAGTTCAGCGCCGAGGCCGAGACCACCATCGTCCCGGTGGCGGAGATCCCGGACGGGCAGCTGGGCCTGGACGTCGGCCCGCGCACCGTCGAGATCTTCGGCTCGACGCTGGGCGACGCCCGCACGGTCTTCTGGAACGGCCCGATGGGCGTCTTCGAGCTGGCACCTTTTCAGGCCGGTACCCGCGGCGTCGCCCAGGCGGTCGCCGCGGTGGCCGGACTCTCGGTCGTCGGCGGTGGTGACTCGGCGGCCGCGGTGCGGGCCCTGGGTCTCGACGAGGACGCCTACGGCCACATCAGCACCGGTGGCGGCGCATCGCTGGAGTACCTGGAGGGCCGGGAACTGCCGGGCCTCGCCGTGTTGGCCGACCGAGCGGGGGAGTGAGATGGCACGCAGCGACCGTTCCCGGGCCCGGGAGGGCCGCCGGCCGTTGATCGCCGGCAACTGGAAGATGCACATGACCCACCTGGAGGCCATCGGCCTGGTCCAGAAGGTGGTGTTCTCGCTCAAGGAGAATGAGCTCGACACCGCCGAGGTCGTCGTCCTCCCGCCGTTCACGGCGCTGCGCAGCGTGCAGACGCTGGTCACCGGCGACAAGCTGGGCATCGGGTACGGCGCGCAGGACCTCGCAGCAGCGGACTCCGGCGCGTACACCGGTGAGGTCAGCGGCGGGATGCTCAGCGCTCTGGGCTGCAGCTACGTCGCGGTCGGGCACTCGGAGCGCCGGGCGCTGCACGGGGAGGACGACGCCGTCGTCGCGGCCAAGGTGAACGCGGCGCTGCGCCACGGCATCGTGCCGATCCTCTGCGTCGGGGAGGGGCTCGACGTCCGCCGGGCGGGCACGCACGTCGCGCACTGCACCGGTCAGCTGGACGCCGCGCTCGAGGGGCTGACCGCCGAGCAGCTGACCGCGCCGGGGGACGGCACCGGGATCGGTGCTGGGCCGGGTGGCGGGCTCGTCATCGCCTACGAGCCGGTGTGGGCGATCGGCACCGGCGAGGTGGCCACCCCCGAGGACGCGCAGGAGGTCTGCGGTGCTCTGCGGGCGCGGCTCGCCGAGCGCTTCGGCACCGAGACGGCTCAGTCCGTCCGTATCCTCTACGGCGGGTCGGTGAAGGCCGCCAACACGGCCGGGATCCTGGCCGGGGCGGACATCGACGGTGCGCTCGTCGGTGGTGCCAGCCTGGACGCCGACGAGTTCGCCCAGATCTGTCGGATCGCCGCCGGCGGTAGCTGAACCCTGCTGCCCGCCGCCGGCCGGACACGCGTGGAGGCGGGCAGCAGGTGGTGCAGCAGACCTTGGAGCGGCTGGCCGATCGGCTGCCCGCGTGGCTGCGGGACCGGCCGAGCCGGCGTCTGCTCGGTTCGGCTGCCGTCGTCGTCTCCGTGCTCGTGGTCGCCGTGAGCTGCCTGGGCGGTGGCGGAGGGCGGGCCGACCTCCCGGTGCTGGGTGACGGTCCCGACGCGGGTGTCGAGGGTGTCCGGTCCCCGTCGGACGAGCCCGGCGGCACCCTCCGCGTGGTCGCCCCGGCCATCGACAGCCTGGATCCGCAGCGGTCCTACCTGCCCGGGGTCTGGAACCTCATGCGGCTCTACACCCGCACGCTGGTCACCTTCGCCAGCGAGCCGGGGGCCACGGCGGAACTGGTCCCGGACCTGGCCACCGACCTCGGCACGGTCTCCGAGGACGGGCTCAGCTGGACCTACACCCTCAAGGAGGGGGTGCGGTTCGAGAACGGCCGGCCGATCACCAGCCAGGACGTCAAGTACGGCATCCAGCGCTCCTTCGCCTCCGACGTGATCGTCGGGGGGCCGACCTACGTCGTCGATCTGCTGGACGACCCGGCGAACCCGTACCCCGGGCCGTACTCGACCGAGGAGGACGACCCGGACCTGAACGCCATCGAGACCCCCGACGACCGCACGATCATCTTCCGGCTGCGCGCACCCCAGCCGAACTTCCCGTACGTCCTGGCGCTCCCGTCGAGCAGTCCGGTACCGGCCGAGGCCGACACCGGCGCCGAGTACGGCCGGGCCCCGGTGTCGTCCGGCCCCTACGCCATCAGCTCGGTGGACCCGGAGACCGGCATCCTGCTGGAGCGCAACCCGCAGTGGGACCCGGCGACCGACGAGGTCCGGACCGCACTGCCCGACAGCGTGGTCGTCCGGACCGGACTGTCCGGCCTGGCGCGTGACCAGGCGCTGCTGGCCGGTTCCGCGGACATCGACATCTCGGGGGCCGGGGTGCAGCCCGCGACGACGGCCCGGTTGACCGCTGAGGACGCTGACGAGGACCTGCTGGTCCGGGTCGACGACGTGACGACCGGGGCGGTCCGGGTGCTGGCCCTGCCGACCGACGTGGCCCCCATGGACAACCCGGACTGCCGGGCGGCCGTCGCCGCGGCGATCGACCGGCGCGGCGTGCAGACGGTGCTGGGCGGGGCGGTCGACGCGGTACGGACCACCCAGTTGTGGCCCCGCGCGATGGAGGGTGGTCCGGAGGACACCGAGGCCGAGCCGGACCCGGACGCGGCCGGCGCTGCGCTGGAGAGGTGCGGCCGGCCCGAGGGGTTCGCCACCGTGCTGGCCGTGCCGGACGTCGCCAGCAGCGTCGACGTCGCCGAGGAGATCGCCGTGCAGCTCGGTGCGGTAGGGATCGACGCCGAGGTGCGCCCGCTCGACCCGGCGACGTTCTACGCCACCGAGGTGGGCAACCCGGCCAACGTCGCGAGCAGCGGTTACGGGCTGGTGCTTGCCACGCGCACCCCCGACCTGCCGACTCCCGCGTCCTTCCTCGTGCCGCTCGTCGACGGTCGCAGCATCGCGAACGTCGGCAACCCCAACTACGCGCGGCTGGACGACCCCGAGATCAACGCGCTCGTCGACCGGGCGAAGGCGGGGGAGGCCCAGTGGGCGGAGGTCGCCGAGGCCGCCCGGGCGCGCGCGGCGTACATCCCCCTGGCCGAGACCCGGATCCAGCTGATCTCCGGTCAGCGACTGCGCAACGGCCTGGTCATGCGGCCCTACGACGGCTACGACGTGGCGACTGCCGGGGTCCGCTGACCGGTTGCCGGCCGCCCGTCGGCTAGGCTCGATGCGAGAGCTGGCGTCCGTCGCCGGTCGTCGAGCCTTCCGGAGAGGTCAATGGAGCTGGTCCTCAATGTGCTGCTGGTCCTGAGCAGCCTGCTCCTCATCGTGCTGATCCTGCTGCACCGCGGCAAGGGTGGCGGGCTGTCGTCGATGTTCGGTGGTGCAGCCTCCTCCTCGCTGTCCGGGTCGTCGGTGGTGGAGAAGAACCTCAACCGGCTGACCGTGTTCACCGCGCTGATCTGGACGGTGTGCATCGTGGGTCTGGGCATCCTGATCAAAATCCAGGCCTGACCTGACCCCCGCCCGTGATCGGCGTCACGATCGGCGCGCAATCGTGACCGGGGAGTGGCCCGTCAGGCCCTAGACTGCCCGCACGGTGGTCAGCGCCGCCGCACCCGGACCGACGATCAGGGGGCAGACGTGGCTGGTGGGAACGCGATCCGGGGTAGCCGGGTCGGCGCGGGGCCGATGGGCGAGGTCGAGCGCGGGGAGTCCGCGCCCCGGCGGCGCATCCCGTTCTGGTGCGCGAACGGGCACGAGACGCGGGTGATCCTCGCCCGCGAGGCCGACGTCCCCGAGTTCTGGGACTGCCCCCGCTGCGGGCTACCGGCCGGGCAGGACCAAACGGCTCCGCCGCCGGTGCCGCGGATCGAGCCGTACAAGACGCACCTCGCCTACGTGCGCGAGCGGCGCAGCGACGCCGACGGCGATGCCCTGCTCCAGGAGGCGCTCGACCGGCTCCGGGTCCGCCGCGGCGGCTGAGGATCAGGCCCCGCTGCGGGGCAGGTGGGCGGCGGCGGCTGCGTCCAGCAGCCACCGGGTGGCCCGCCGGCCGTGCACGCCGGCGGCCGGCAGCTCCTCCCGTGCCGCACCGCCCAGTGCGGCGGCGACGGCGGGAGCCTTGCCCTCGCCGGTCACCACCATCCAGACCTCCTCGGCGCGGTTGATCGCACTGAATCCGAGGCTGACCCGGGTGGGTGGCGGCTTCGGGCAGTCGCGGACGGCGAACACCGGCCGGTCGTCCCGCACGGCGGGGGAGTCGGGGAAGATCGAGGCGGTGTGACCCTCCGGGCCCATGCCGAGGAGGAGCACGTCGAACCGGGGCAGGCTCTCGCCCTCTGTCGCCGCGGCGGCGAGCTGCTCGGCGTACCAGGCAGCCGCCTCGTCCGGGCCGTCGAACTCCCCGTCCGACGGCGGCATGGCGTGCACGCGGGCCGCCGGCACACCGACCACGTCCAGCAGCGCGGTACGGGCCTGCTTCTCGTTGCGCTCGGCGTCGCCCCCGGGCACGAATCGCTCATCGCCCCACCAGACGTCCACGGCCGTCCAGTCGACCGTCTCGCGCACCGGTTCGGCGGCCAGGCCGGCGACCCGCTCCAGGACGGCGATCCCGATCCCACCGCCGGTCACCACGAGCGACGCGGTACCGTGCACCGCCTGCGCAGCCGCGAGCCGGGCGACCAGCGCCTCGGCCACCGCCCGGGCGAGCCGGTCACCGTCGGGCTCGATGACGATGTCGGGGACGGGCCGCTCACCTTGGGCGAGTTCGGCCGACACCTGGTCGCCGGGGGAGTGGCTCACGGGGTGGCTCCTTCGGGTGCGGTGGGATGGTCGGTGTCCTGGCGGGCGGCGGGGTCGAACCAGACGTGTTCCCGGACCCGCGGGCGATCGGCGAGTCCGCGGACCGCTGTCGTGGCCTCCAGGGCCTCGCTGTAGGGCTCGTCGGGATCGAGCCGGCGCAGTTCCTCGCTGAGCAGATCGCCGAGCACGCGCTCGGGCAGCGCGACCGTGGAGTCCGGCCGGTGCGGCTGCGAGATGACGGCTCCGCCGCGGTGGTCGGCGCGGATCTCGACCCGTTCGTCGTGGTCCAGGTCCAGCGCCACCGCCGTGACCCCGCTGGGCCCCGAGCGGCGCGAATCCTCGGTGATGTCGACCGGGCAGCTGCTGCGGGAGGACACCCATCCGGCCAGCAGGCGGGCCGTGGCGTTGCCCGGATCGCCCTGGATGGATCCACCGAGCGCCCGTACGGAGTCCCCGCGGCGTCCCGACACCGAGTCCAGGGTCGAGGCCAGGGCCGTCCGCCACGCGGTGGTGCGGGTCCAGGCGAGGTCGGTGTCGCCGGGGGCGTAGTCCTCGGCCCGCAGCCGGAGCGCGGTCAGCGGGTCCTCGGCCAGCGAGCTGTCGGTGATCCGGCGGTGGGCGAAGACGGACAGCGCATCGGTGGCCATCCTCTCGGGGGGAGCCCCGTGCCACCAGGTGACGACGGGGGCGTCGGCGGCCAGCAGCGGCAGCACCACCGACTCGGCGTGCAGGGCGAGCCGCCCGTACATGCGCATCACCACCGCCTCGCCCGGTCCGAGACGGCCGCCGATGACCACCTCGGCGTCCAGCCGCGGGCCCGGCGCGTCGATCTGCCGCCGGACCACGACGAGCACCCGGCAGGGGTGCATCTCGGCGGCGTGGGTCGCCGCCTCCTCGGCTTCGGCCACCCGGCTCTCGTCGGCGACGACGACGAGGGTGAGCGCCACCCCGGAGAGCACCGCCCCTCCGGTGCGGCGCTGGGCGGCCAGTTCCTTGACGACCGCCGATCCAGTCGTGTCCCACAACGTCGTCACGGTGTCTCCTCCGATCGACGGCAGCGCACGGGTGGGCAGAAACAGCCTCTTCTGCCCCTTGGGGGCACGGGGCTCACGGCCGCCGCCAACGGCGGCCTTCGGCGGCGAGCATCTCCTCGGCGGCTCGCGGGCCCCATTCGCCGGCGCGGTACGGGTGCGGCGCCGTGCCCGACCAGAACTCCTCCAGCGGGTCGATCACGGCCCAGGAGGCCTCGACCTCGGCATTGCGCGGGAAGAGGGTCGCGTCGCCGAGGAGGACGTCGAGCAGCAGCCGTTCGTAGGCCTCCGGGCTGGACTCGGTGAACTGCTCGCCGTAGAGGAAGTCCATGGAGACGTCCCGGACCTCCATGACGCTGCCCGGTACCTTGGACCCGAACTTGAGGGTGACCCCTTCGTCGGGCTGCACGCGCACGACCAGCTGGTTGTTGCCGAGCTCCTCGGTGTCGGTGTCGGCGAACGGCAGGTGCGGGGCGCGCTTGAACACCAGGGCGATCTCGGTGACCCGGCGGGGCAGTCGCTTGCCGGTGCGCAGGTAGAACGGCACCCCGGCCCAGCGGCGGGTCTCCACGCCCAGCCGGACGGCGGCGTAGGTCTCGGTCGTCGACTCCGCGTCGACGCCGTCTTCCTCCCGGTAGCCCTGGACCCGCTCGCCGGCCAGCCAGCCCGGCTCGTACTGGCCGCGCACGGCGAACGTCCCCAGGTCCCCGGGCAGCGACACGGCGCGCAGCACCTTGAGCTTCTCGGTGCGGATCTCCTCGGCGGAGAACTCCACCGGCTCCTCCATGGCGGTCAGCGCCAGCAGCTGCAGCAGGTGGTTCTGCAGCACGTCCCGGGCCGCGCCGGTCTTCTCGTAGAAGCCGGCCCGGCCGCCGATGCCGACGTCCTCGGCCATGGTGATCTGGACCGAGTCGACGTTGTGCCCGTTCCAGATGGGCTCGAACAGGGTGTTGGCGAAGCGCAGCGCCAGCAGGTTCTGGACGGTCTCCTTGCCCAGGTAGTGGTCGATCCGGAAGACGTCCTCCGCGGAGAACACCGAGTCGACCAGCGCATTCAGCTCTCGGCTGGAGGCCAGGTCCTCGCCGAACGGCTTCTCGACGACGACCCGCCGCCAGCGGCCCGGCGTGCTCTCGGCCATCCCGGTGCGCTGCATCTGCTTGAGGACGACGGGGAACATCGCCGGCGGGATGGACAGGTAGAACGCCGCGTTCCCGCCGATGCCGTGGCTGCCCTCCAGCTCCTGCAGCGCTCCGGCGAGCTCGTCGAAGGCGTTGTCGTCGTCGAACGAGCCCGGCACGAAGTGCACGCTGGCGGCGAGCCGGTCCCAGACCTCCTCCCGCCACGGTGTCCGGGCATTCTTCCGAGCGGCCTCACGGGCCAGCTCGGCGAACTCCGTGTCGCCCCAGTCCCGGCGGGCGAGGCCGAGCAGCGCGAAGTTGGTGGGCAGCAGGCCGCGGTTGGCGAGGTCGTAGACGGCCGGCAGGAGCTTCTTGCGCGCAAGGTCCCCGGTGATGCCGAAGACCACCAGGGCGCACGGCTGGGGCACCCGGGGCAGCCGCCGGTCCCGCGGATCGCGCAGCGGGTTGGGAATCATCGCGGGCCGCGTAGCGGGGAAAGAGTCATCGTCCGTCCTCGTCGTCGGGGGGCCCGCCGTCCGTCCCCGGGGGAACGGACGGCGGGTGGAGCAGGCGCGGATCGAGGGGGCGGTCCTCCGGCGTGGCGTCCGGTGGTCAGCCCAGGGTGGAGAGCAGCTGGCCGACGCCGGCCGCCCGGTCGGTCAGGTGCAGGTGCAGCAGCGGACGGGCCCGGTCGGCCAGCGCCTTGCGGTCACCGGCGGCCTGGGCGGCCTGCAGGGTTCCGAAGGTGTACGGCTGATCGGGCACGGGCAGGTCATCGGCCACCGTGCCGGTGATCTGGAGGAAGACGCCGACCTGCGGGCCGCCCTTGTGGTACTGGCCGGTCGAGTGCAGGAAGCGCGGGCCCCAGCCGAACGTGACCGCGTGCTCGGTGCGGCGGGCCAGCGCCGCCCGGACGTCGGCCGCGCGGGCGTCCCCGAGGCGGTCCAGGTACGCCATGACGGCCAGGTACCCGCGCGGAGGGATGATCGCCAGCAGCGAGTCCAGCGCCAGGGAGAGCCCGTCGTGGATGGAGAGGTCCACGCCGGTGAGCAGTTCGGCGCTGCCGCGGATCTCCACGGCACCGATCGTCGCGACCGGCTCGTCGTCGGGCAGACCCACGGCGAGGATCGTCCGGGTGTTCTTCTTGCTCTCGGTCACGTTGGGCTGGTCGAAGGGGTTGATCCCCAGCACCCGGCCGGCCACCGCGGTGGCGTACTCCCAGCCGAGGAACTGCGCGCCCAGCGGGCCGGTGACGCCGATCGACGGCGCTGAGCCGGGGGCCTCGGCGCCGACCAGGGCCAGCAGCACGTCAGCGGCCGACCCGGCCGGTGCCTGCGGCGACTCCAGCACCACCGGGAGGATGCCGCGGCCCTCCTTGCCCGTGGACTCGGCGATCAGCTGCTCGGCCCAGTCGCCGAAGCCCTGGATCGGGGTGTCCCCGGCGTCGGCGAGCGCGAGCTTGTCCCGCCCGGTCCGGAAGGCGGCGCCCAGCGCGATACCCAGCTCCATCGCCGGGCCGGCCGGGTCGGCCAGCCGCTCGGCGAGCTCCTCGGCGTCGTCGACCAGCGCGGCGACGTCGGCGCCGGCCAGCGCCGACGGCACCAACCCGAACGCCGACAGGGCGCTGTAGCGGCCGCCCACCGTCGGGTCGGCGAGGAACACGGCGCGGGCGCCCATGGCCGCGGCCGTCTCGGCCAGCGGCGAACCGGGGTCGGTGACGACGACGAACCGCGCGCCGATCTGCTTCTCGTCCAACCCGGTCTCGGCGAAGGCGGCGATGAACGCCCGGCGCTGGCTCTCGGTCTCCACCGTGCCGCCGGACTTGGAGCTGATCACCACGACCGTCCGCTCCAGGTCGGTCATGGCGGTGGCCACCTGCCCGGGGTCGGTGGTGTCCAGCACGACCAGCGGCACCCCGGCGGTCCGGCAGATGACCTCGGGAGCGAGGGAGGACCCGCCCATGCCGCAGAGGACGATCCGGTCCAGACCTTCGCTCGCCAACGTGCCGCGCAGGTCGGCCAGCTGGGCGAGCAGCGACCGGGAGCTCGCCGGCAGGTCCAGCCAGCCCAGCCGGACGGCGGCCTCGCTCTCGGCGTCCGGACCCCACAGCGTCGCGTCCTTGCGGACCAGCCGGGCGGCGACGTCGTCCTGCAGCAGCTGTGCGCGGACCGGCTCGGGCACCTGCAGCCCGTGCGCGGTGACCCGCAGGCTCACTGTCCCTCCTCGCCGGCCGTGAGCCCTGCCGCTGTGCCCATCGGTGGACTCGCGAGCTCGCTCACTTCTTGTCCTCGAGCTCCGTGCGGACGCTCTCGGTGAGCTCGTCCCAGGAGTCGACGAACTTCTGCACGCCCTCGTCCTCGAGGACGCGGAAGACGTCGTCGAGGTCGATGCCGGCGTCCCGCACCGCCTGGAGGACCGCCGCCGCGTCGTCGTAGGACTTCTGCACCGGGGTGGCCGGCCTCCCGTGGTCGGCGTAGGCCATCAGCGTCTTCTCCGGCATGGTGTTGACCGTGCCGGGTGCGATGAGCTCGCTGATGTAGAGGGTGTCGGAGTAGTCCGGGTTCTTGACGCCGGTCGAGGCCCACAGCGGGCGCTGCGGCCGGGCGCCCTTCGCCTCCAGGGCGCGCCAGCGATCCGAGGAGAACACCTCCTCGTAGGCCTGGTAGGCCAGCTGGGCGTTGGCCACGCCGGCCTTGCCCTTGAGCTGCGCGTCGGCTCCGGCGGCGTCCAGGCGCTTGTCGATCTCGCTGTCCACGCGGGACACGAAGAACGACGCCACCGAGTCCAGGCCGGACAGCTCGGCCTCGGGGTTCTCGGCCAGCCGCTGCTCGAGGCCGCTGAGATAGGCGTCCATGACGGCCCGGTAGCGGTCGAGGCTGAAGATCAGGGTGACGTTGACGCTGATCCCGCGGGAGATCGACGTGGTGATCGCCGGCAGGCCCGCCTCGGTGGCCGGGATCTTGATGTAGAGGTTCGGCCGGTCCACCAGCCACCACAGGTGCGCGGCCTCGGCGGCGGTGGCGTCGGTGTCGTTCGCCAGCCCGGGAGCCACCTCGAGGGAGACGCGCCCGTCGCCGGGCTGGCGCTGCGCCACCGGCGCGAGCAGGTCGCACGCGTCGCGGACGTCGGCGGCGGTGATGGTGCGCAGCGCCTCCTCGACGCTCACCTGCCGCACCGCCAGCGCGTGCAGCTGGTCGTCGTAGGACTCCGACCCGCTGATCGCCGCGGCGAAGATGGTCGGGTTCGTGGTCACGCCCACGACGGAGTGCTCGTCGACCAGCGACTGCAGGTTGCCGCTGCGGATGCGATCGCGGGACAGGTCGTCGAGCCAGACGGCCACCCCGGCCCGTGACAGTTCGGCCAGGTTCTCGTTCTGTGCCATGACAGTCCTTTCGGGGGAGGTTCGAGTGGTCCTGATCAGCCCGAGTGCGGGAGGCCGCCGTGCAGGGGGACCGGCCCCGCGGGGGCGGCGACTCCGGAGCGGGCCGCCTCCAGGCTCTCCCGGGCGGCGGTGACGACCGCCTCGTCGGTGAGCCCGAACTCCTCGTAGAGCACGGTGTAGGCGGCGCTGGCGCCGTAGTGGTCCAGCCCGACGATGCGGCCGGCGTCGCCGACGAACTCGCGCCAGCCCATCGGCACACCGGCCTCGACGCTGACGCGGGCGCGGACCGACGGGGGGAGCACCTCGGTGCGGTAGGCCTCGTCCTGGGCGGCGAACCATTCGACGCAGGGCACCGAGACCACCCGGGTCGGGACGCCGTCAGCCTCCAGCCGCTCGCGGGCGGCGACGGCGATCTGCACCTCGGAGCCGGTGCCGAGCAGGATCACCTCGGGGGTCCCGCCCGACGCCTCGGCCAGGACGTACGCGCCCCGGGCGACGCCGTCGGCCGAGGTGAACCGCTCGCGGTCGAACACCGGCAGGTTCTGCCGGGACAGCAGCAGCCCGGCCGGCCGGTCGTTGTTCTCCAGGATCGTCCGCCAGGCCACGGCGACCTCGTTGGCGTCCGCCGGGCGGACGACGTCCAGGCCGGGGATGGCCCGCAGCGCGGCGAAGTGCTCGATCGGCTGGTGGGTCGGGCCGTCCTCGCCCAGGCCGATGGAGTCGTGGGTCCAGACGTAGGTGACCGGGAGCTGCATGAGCGCGGCCAGCCGCACGGCGCCGCGCATGTAGTCGGAGAAGGTGAGGAACGTGCCGCCGTACACGCGGGTGCCGCCGTGCAGCGCGATGCCGTTCATGACCGCGCCCATGGCGTGCTCGCGGACGCCGAAGTGGATGGTGCGGCCGTAGGGACCGCCGGACCACATCTTGGTCTGCCGGTCGGCGGGCAGGAACGACGGTTCGCCCTCCACCGCGGTGTTGTTGCTCTCGGCGAGGTCGGCGGAGCCGCCCCACAGCTCGGGCACCTCCGGGTAGAGAGCGGCCAGGACCTTGCCCGACGCCTTGCGGGTGGCCACGCCCTTCTCGTCGGCGGGGAAGGACGGCAGGTCCGCGGCCCAGCCCTCGGGCAGCCGGCGCTCCCGCATCCGGGCCAGCAGCGCGGCGCCATCGGGATCGGCCTGCTCCCAGGCGGCGAACGCCTCGTCCCACTGTGCGCGGGCGGCGCGGCCCTTCTGCACGACCGAGCGGGCGTGCGCGAGCACGTCGTCGTCGACCTGGAAGGTGCGCTCGGGGTCGAAGCCGAGGATCTCCTTGGTGGCGCGCACCTCGTCCTCGCCGAGCGCGGAACCGTGCGAGGCTCCGGTGTTCTGCTTCGTGGGCGCGGGCCAGGCGATGACCGTCCGCAGCACGATGAGGGAGGGGCGGGACGTCTCGGCCTTCGCGGCGGCGAACGCGGCGTCCACGGCGGCGAGGTCCTCGCCGTCGTCCACGCGCTGCACGTGCCAGCCGTAGGCCTCGTACCGCTTGCCGACGTCCTCGGTGAAGGCGACGGTCGTGTCGTCCTCGATGGAGATCTGGTTGTCGTCGTAGACCAGCGTCAGGTTGCCGAGCCGCTGGGTGCCGGCCAGGGACGACGCCTCGCCGCTGACGCCTTCCTCCATGTCGCCGTCGGAGGCGAAGCACCAGATGGAGTGGTCGAAGAGGCTCTCGCCCTCGGGGGCGTCGGGGTCGAGCATCCCGCGCTCCCGGCGGGCGGCCATGGCCATGCCGACCGCGTTGCCGACGCCCTGACCGAGCGGCCCGGTCGTGGTCTCGATGCCGGGCGTGTGGTCGACCTCGGGGTGACCGGGGGTCTTCGAGCCCCACGTCCGCAGCGCCTGCAGGTCCTCGACCTCGAGCCCGTAGCCGGAGAGGAAGAGCTGCACGTACAGGGTCAGGCTGGAATGCCCCATGGACAGGACGAACCGGTCACGGCCGACCCAGTTCGGATCGGAGGGATCGTGCCGCAGCCACTTGTGGAACAGCAGGTAGGCAGTCGGCGCCATGCTCATCGCGGTGCCCGGGTGACCGTTGCCGACTTTCTGGACGGCGTCCATCGCGAGCACGCGGGCGGTGTCGATGGCCCGGCGGTCCACGTCGCCGAAGTCCTCGGGGAGGGTCGGCCGCGGCTGCGCCGGGTTCCCGGTCGGCGCGTCGGTCGCGGCCTCGGCGGGGGCCTCCGGCCCGGTGCTTCGCGTGTCCATCTGGTCGGTTCTCCCTCGAGTAGGCCTGACGTCGTGCCCGGGCGGAGCGACCGCCGGGCGGGGTGGGCCGGAGCCCGCCTGCGGCGTCCCCCGGACCGCTGGCGCGGTCGGTGGCGCGACGACGTCGTCACCGTCGCCCCTACCCGCTGCACCGCTGGCAGCAACGTGATCAACCCTAGTCATCACAGGTCATGCCGTCCGGTGGGCCGGGAACCCGCCGGGGCTACAGTGGGCGAGTTCCGCTCTCCGGTCCGAAGGGATCCCGTGGTGCCCTGCTGCCCGCACGAGGGCACCCGGTGACGGCGCTGTCCGAGCGCCCCGCCGCCTCCGCTCCTGGCCTCCTCAGCCGTGTCCGTGCACGGGTCGGCGCCTACGTGGGCCTCACCAAGCCGCGGATCATCGAGCTGCTGCTCATCACCACCGTGCCGGCGATGATGCTGGCCGATCGTGGGTGGCCGTCGTGGACGCTGCTGCTGAGCACCCTGGTCGGCGGCACGCTCGCCGCCGGCGCCGCGAACGTCTTCAACTGCTGGTACGACCGCGACATCGACCGGCTCATGAACCGCACCCGGAAGCGGCCGCTCGTCACCGGCGCGGTGACCCCGCGGGCGGCGCTGGTCTTCGGCGTCGTGCTGACGGTGGCATCCATCGTGCTGCTCGCGCTGACGACCACGACCCTGGCCGCGGTCCTGGCGGCGGGCGCGATCTTCTACTACGCCGTCCTCTACACGATGGTGTTCAAGCGGTACACCCGGCGCAGCACCGAGTTCGGCGGCGTGCCGGGTGCGGCGCCGGTGCTGATCGGCTGGGCCGCGGTGACCGGCTCCCTGGACTGGCCGGCGGTCGTCGTCTTCGGCGTCGTCTTCTGCTGGCAGATGCCGCACTTCTGGGCGCTGGCCCTGCGGTTCAAGGACGACTACGCGCGGGCCGACGTGCCGATGCTGCCGGTGGTCACCAGCGCCCGGTCGGTGGGCCGGCAGACCGTCGCCTGGAGCTGGGTGACCGTCGCCGTCTCCCTGCTGCTCTGGCCGGTCGGGGCGGAGTACGGCGTCGGCCGCGGCTACACGATCGCCGCCGCGGTCCTCGGTGCCTGGTTCCTCATCGAGGCCCACCGGCTGCTCCGCCGCATCCGGGCCGGCGGCGAGACCAGACCGATGCAGCTGTTCCACGTGTCGATCTCGTACCTCGCGCTGCTGATGGTCGCGATCGTCGTCGACGCCATCGTCTGACAGCGGCGCTGCCCAGCGTGTGCGCCGGCGCCCGGTTCCATCGATCAGAACTGGGCATGAGCGCCCCCGTTCCACGACCCTGTCCACATATTTCGGCTGCTGTCCCCGCGCACGCGGCCGACTCGACAGAGTCACGCGGTGGCGTACGACATCCCGGCCCTGCTCGGCGCCGACGGCTGGGCGACATGGGAGGCGCTCACCGCCCGCATCGATCGCAAGACGCTCTCCGCCTGGGTGGCGACCGGTCGGCTGCGCCGCATCCAGCCAGGGGTGTACGCCCTTCCCGCGGTGGCTGACGACTGGCGGATCCGTGTCGAGGCCGCGGTGCAGGCGTGGGACGGGGTGGTCAGCCACCACAGCGCACTCGCCCTGTGGGAGCTCCTGCCACCGGGAGCACCGGTCCACCTCACCGTCGAGCTCCGGCGAAGCGGGCGAGGGGCGGCGGGTGTCGTGCTGCATCGCAGTCGTGACGTCGCCGACACGATCCGGCGGGTGGAGGGCCTGCCGGTGACCTGCGTCGAGCGCGCGCTCGTGGACACCTGGGGTCAACCACGCGGCGTGCACCGATCGGACCTCCGGGCTGCGGCCATCACCGCCGTCCGTCGTCGACTGTGCCTACCGCGGCAGCTGAACGCCGAGATCGAGCGGCGGCCGTGTCTGCCGGGGCGTGCGGCCCTCGTCGAGTTGGTCGGACTCCTCGCCGACGGGTGCCGGAGCGAGTTGGAGATCTGGGGCTGTCTCCAGGTGCTCCGGGCGCCTGGAATGCCCGCGTTCGTCCAGCAGCGGCCGGTCACGGTTGCCGGACGGACCCACTATCTCGATGTCGCCTACGGGGACGTCCTGCTCGCGGTCGAGATGGACGGCGCCGCCTGGCACGGTTCCCGCGATCAGCGGGAGAGGGACATCCGCCGCGATGCACTCCTGGCCACCATCGGCTGGCAGACGCTGCGCTTCGGATACCGCCGGCTGACCGGGGATCCGGAGGGGTGCCGACGAGAGCTCCGCGCCGTCCACGACGCCCGGCGACGCCTCTTCGGGCTGGAGGGTGTGCGCTGAGGCCCGGTTATCGAGTTCGGGGCTCCGCCCCAGCGCACACGCTCGCCGATATCAGTGGGTGACGGCGGCCGGCTCCGTCGACGCGGTCAGGGGCAGGTCCGACGCCGGGCCGCGGACGGCCCAGACCAGGCGCGCCGTGTACGCGGTGACCAGCACCGCGCCCAGCATGTGCACCAGAACCAGGGCGATCGGCAGGTCGGTGAAGTACTGCACGTACCCGACGACGCCCTGTGCCAGCTGGACGATCAGCAGGTCGCGGGTGGCACGGCGGACCCGGCCGGGGGAGTCGGTCGCGTGGAGGGCGACCAGCAGCGCGATGGTCAGGCCGAGGAGCAGGAAGACGACGTCGGCGTGCAGCTGGCTGACCAGCTCCGGATCGAAGCCCATGCGGACCGGTGCGGCGCCCGGGTCGTCCGGCAGGTCGCCGCTGTGCGGCCCGCTCCCGGTGACGACGGTGCCCAGCAACAGGACGGCGGCGGTGGCGGCGGCGATGCCGTTGACCAGCAGGACGAAGGGACGGCGGAGCAGCGGCCGGCCGACGCCGGTCTCCCGCGAGCGCAGCCACAGCGTGGTCGCGAGGGCGACGAGGACCGCCGAGACGAGGAAGTGCGCGGCCACGGTCCACGGGTTGAGGCCGGTGAGCACGGTGACCCCGCCGAGCGCGGCCTGCGCGGGGATGCCGAGGAACGTGAGCAGGGCGAGGGTGCGGAGGTCGCGCCGCGGAGAGCGCCACACGACCACCACGGCGGCGACGGCGGCGGCGGCGAGCACGAAGGTGAGCAGCCGGTTGCCGAACTCGATGACGCCGTGCCCGGCGAGCTCCGGGGTCGCCACGAAGCTCTCGTCGGTGCAGCGGGGCCAGGTCGGGCAGCCGAGCCCGGAGCCCGTCAGACGGACCAGGCCGCCGGTCACGACGATCAGCCCGTTGGCGATCGCGTTGACCAGCGCCACACGGGAGATCGTGGTGGGGGAGTAGGAGTCGCGCAGCAGCCGCACGCTCCGATGCTAAGTGGTCGGGAGGCCAGAACCGGTCGCCGAGGGCTCACCGCGGCCAGGGCCCCGTGAGGCTGATCACGCGGGCGGCCGGAGGGTGTCGGTTCTTAGGCTGACCTTGCTTGCGGGGTCCCCGAAATAGGACACACTCGTGTTGTGGAATCTCTCGCGGCACCCCCCCGGTCGTCGGCGCCTGCCGACGACGGGCGCACCCGCGACCGCGTCTCCGCCCTCCTCCTCCAGCACGGCCCGCAGACCGCCACCGAGCTGGCCGGGCGGCTGGGCGTGTCCCCGGCCGCCGTCCGCCGGCACCTGGACGCCCTGCTGGCGACCGGCCGGGTTGATGAGCGGCAGAGTCGTGACGCGCACCGCGGCCGCGGCCGGCCCGCCCGCCGCTTCCACCTCACGGACGCCGGACGCTCCGCCTTCCCGCACGCCTACGACGACCTGGCGCTGACCGCGCTCCGCTACGTCGCCGCCTCGGCGGCCGGACGCCGTCCGCGCCGTCGCCGAGCAGCAGCTGGCGGGCCTGGAGGCGCGCGCCTCCAGCGCCGTCGCGCAGGCCGTCGACGCCCGGCCCGGGCAGCCGGTCGACCGGGCCCAGGCCCTTGCCGCCGCGCTGACCGCCGAGGGCTACGCTGCCACCGCCTCGGCGATCTCCGGCGGCGGGCAGCTCTGCCAGCACCACTGCCCGGTGGCGCACGTCGCGGCGGAGTTCCCGCAGCTGTGCGAGGCCGAGACAGCGGTGATCGGCCGGCTCGTGGGCACCCACGTGCAGCGGCTGGCCACCATCGCCCACGGCGATGGCATCTGCACCACCCACATCCCGGGGCCGCTGGTGCCCGGGGCCCGTCCCGGTCGCGGCCGGGAGCACACCCGCGCGGGGAACAGAACCGCCTCTGCGCGCCCTGTACTCGGTGAGCGGGGAGCGCCCCGGGCCGCCCGGCAGCGCACCGCACCGTCCACCAGCACAGCACCGACCAGCACCGCCCCCACGAACGACCGGGAGAGGACGCCCGCATGACCACCACGCAGCCGGTGACCACCACGCCGCTGACCCAGGACGAGCAGATCGACCAGCTCGGCCGGTACAAGTACGGCTGGGCGGACGTCGACACCGCCGGTGCCTCGGCCCGTCGTGGCATCGACGAGGACGTCGTCCGCGACATCTCCACCCGCAAGGGCGAGCCGGAGTGGATGCTCGAGCGCCGGCTCAAGGCGCTGAAGCTCTTCGGCCGCAAGCCCATGCCCGACTGGGGCTCGGACCTCTCCGGCATCGACTTCCAGAACATCAAGTACTTCGTGAAGTCGACCGAGGCGCAGGCCACGTCGTGGGAGGAGCTCCCCGAGGAGATCCGCAACACCTACGACCGGCTGGGCATCCCGGAGGCCGAGAAGCAGCGCCTCGTCGCCGGCGTCGCCGCGCAGTACGAGTCAGAGGTCGTCTACCACCAGATCCGCGAGGACCTGGAGGAGCAGGGCGTCCTCTTCCTGGACACCGACACCGCCCTGCGCGAGCACGAGGACCTCTTCCGCGAGTACTTCGGCTCGGTCATTCCCGCCGGGGACAACAAGTTCGCCGCGCTGAACACGGCCGTCTGGTCGGGTGGCTCGTTCATCTACGTGCCGCCGGGCGTGAACGTCGAGATCCCGCTCCAGGCCTACTTCCGGATCAACACCGAGAACATGGGCCAGTTCGAGCGGACGCTCATGATCATCGACGAGGGCGCCTACGTGCACTACGTCGAAGGCTGCACCGCGCCGATCTACAAGAGCGACTCGCTGCACTCCGCGGTCGTCGAGATCATCGTCAAGAAGAACGCGCGCTGCCGGTACACGACCATCCAGAACTGGTCGAACAACGTCTACAACCTGGTGACCAAGCGGGCCGTCGCCCACGAGGGCGCAACCATGGAGTGGGTCGACGGCAACATCGGCTCCAAGGTCACCATGAAGTACCCGGCCGTCTGGATGACCGGCGAGCACGCCAAGGGCGAGGTCCTCTCGATCGCCTTCGCGGGCGAGGGCCAGCACCAGGACGCCGGCGCCAAGATGGTGCACGCCGCGCCGCACACCTCCTCGACGATCGTGTCGAAGTCGGTGGCCCGCGGTGGTGGCCGCACCTCCTACCGCGGCCTGGTCCAGGTCGACGAGGGCGCCTACGGCTCCAGGTCGACGGTGAAGTGCGACGCGCTGCTGGTCGACACGATCAGCCGGTCGGACACCTACCCCTACGTCGACGTCCGCGAGGACGACGTCTCCATGGGGCACGAGGCCACCGTCTCCCGGGTCAGCGAGGACCAGCTCTTCTACCTGATGAGCCGCGGTCTGTCCGAGGACGAGGCCATGGCGATGGTGGTGCGCGGCTTCGTCGAGCCGATCGCCCGCGAGCTGCCCATGGAGTACGCCCTCGAGCTGAACCGGCTCATCGAACTGCAGATGGAAGGTGCCGTCGGCTGATGTCAGCCCCCGACCACACCAGCACGACCGACCTCACCACCCAGCCGAGCACCCTCGCCTCGGAGCTGTTCGCTCCGGGCGTGGGAGCCCAGGCGGGCCCGCCGACGACCCCGGCCGCCGACACCGGCAGCGCGGGTCAGGCGAGCCCGGGTGTGCACTCGCACGGTGGCCCGACCCCGACCGGCTCGCCGGCCGAGCGGTTCACCTCGGTCGACCCGGACGCCTTCGGCGTGCCCACGGGCCGCGAGGAGACCTGGCGGTTCACGCCCATGAAGCGGATCAAGCCGCTCCTGGACGGCGCCGACTCCGACGCCCGGCTGACGTGGTCGACCGACCTGCCCGAGGGCGTCGAGGTCACCCGCGTCGACGCGGGTGACCCGCTGCTCAAGGGCCTGCCCGACCCGGTCGACCGGCTCGCCGCGCTGGCCCGCCAGCGCAGCGCCGGCGCCGACGTCGTCCGCGTGCCGGCCGAGGCGCAGCTGGACCGCCCGGTCAGCCTCGGCCTCGCCGGCACCGGCTCGGACGAGGTCGTCTGGGGCCAGCTGGTCGTCGAGGTCGGTCCGTTCGCCAAGGCGACCGTGGTCCTCGACCACAGCGGCCTGGCCCGGTACGCCGGCGGGGTCACCGTGCTCGTCGGCGACGGCGCGCAGGTCACCCTCGTGTCCGTCCAGGACTGGGCGCCGGGTGCGGTGCACGGCGGTCAGTACGACGCCGTCATCGGCCGGGACGCCACGTTCAAGCAGGTCGTGGTGACCCTCGGCGGTGACCTGGTCCGCCTGGTCAGCAACGTGCAGTACGCCGGCCCCGGCGGCAGCGCCGAGCTGTTCGGCGTCTACTTCTCCGACGAGACCCAGCACCAGGAGCACCGCCTCTGGGTCGACCACGCGGTGCCCAACTGCACCAGCAACGTGCTCTACAAGGGCGCGCTGCAGGGCGAGGGCGCCCGCACGGTGTGGATCGGCGACGTGCGCATCCGCCCGGCGGCCACCGGCACCGAGACCTACGAGCTCAACCGGAACCTGGTGCTCACCGACGGCGCGCGCGCCGACTCGGTGCCGAACCTGGAGATCGAGACCGGCGAGATCGTCGGTGCCGGCCACGCCAGCGCCACCGGCCGGTTCGACGACGAGCAGCTGTTCTACCTGTGCTCCCGCGGTATCGACGCCGAGACCGCGCGTCGCCTGGTGGTGCGCGGCTTCTTCGCCGACGTCGTCCAGCACATCGGCCTGCCCGAGCTGCAGGACCGCCTGATGGCGTCGATCGACGAGCGTCTGGGGGCCCTGCCCGCTCTGGACGACCAGCCCGTCGAGGTGGGCTGAGCGATGGCCTTCGAGCGGGTGTGCGCCCTCTCCGACATCAAGGAGACGGGCTCGCTGCGGGTGGAGCTGGCGGCCGGCGGCCACGTTGAAGCCCTAGCCGTCGTCCGGTTCGAGGGCGAGGTCTACGCGCTCGAGGACCGCTGCTCGCACGCCGACGTGCCGCTGACCGACGGCGACGTCGAGCTGTTCCAGGGCGCCCCGACCATCGAGTGCTTCCTGCACGGGTCGTGCTTCGACCTGCGCACGGGCGAGCCCACCAACCTGCCGGCCACCGAGCCGGTGCCCGTCTACCCGGTCCGCGTGGACGGGGAGGACGTGTACGTCGACACCGAAGCCGACGGCGCCCGCCCCGCCGCGGCCGCCAACTGAGGAGCGAGAAGTTGTCCGTGGACACGCAGACCGGCACCACCGCCGGCACCCCCAGCACCGGTTCGGTGCTGGAGATCCGCGACCTGCACGTCACCGTCGGCGAGGGGAACGACGCCAAGGAGATCCTCCGCGGCGTCGACCTCACCGTCCGTGCGGGCGAGACCCACGCGATCATGGGCCCCAACGGGTCGGGCAAGTCGACCCTGGCCTACTCGATCGCCGGCCACCCGAAGTACACGATCACCGGCGGCACCGTCACGCTCGACGGCGAGGACGTCCTCGAGATGAGCGTCGACGAGCGCGCCCGCGCCGGCCTGTTCCTCGCCATGCAGTACCCGGTCGAGGTCCCCGGCGTCTCGGTGTCGAACTTCCTGCGCACCGCCGCCACCGCCATCAAGGGCGAGGCCCCGAAGCTGCGCACCTGGGTCAAGGACGTCAAGAGCGAGATGGCACAGCTCGAGATGAACCCGGCCTTCGCCGAGCGCAACGTCAACGAGGGCTTCTCCGGCGGTGAGAAGAAGCGCCACGAGATCCTGCAGATGCGACTGCTCAAGCCGCGCATCGCGATCCTCGACGAGACCGACTCCGGCCTCGACGTCGACGCGCTGCGGGTCGTCTCCGAGGGCGTCAACCGCACCCGCGAGGAGGGTCAGGTCGGCGTGCTGCTGATCACCCACTACACGCGGATCCTGCGGTACATCACGCCCGACTTCGTGCACGTCTTCGTCAACGGCAAGATCGTCGAGGAGGGTGGCGCCGAGCTCGCGGAGAAGCTCGAGAGCGAGGGCTACGCCTCCTACCTCAAGGCCGCCGCGGAGGGGAACCAGGCATGACCCAGACCGTCTCGCGTCCCGGAGCCGGGGCGCAGCGAGCGCCCCTGCCGCTGGACGTGGAGGCGATTCGGGCCGACTTCCCGATCCTGACCCGCACCGTCCGGGACGGGAAGCGGCTGGTCTACCTGGACTCCGGGGCCACCTCGCAGAAGCCGCGCCAGGTGCTCGACGCCGAGCGCTGGTTCTACGAGAACATCAACGCCGCACCGCACCGGGGGGCCCACCAGCTCGCCGAGGAGGCCACCGGCGCCTACGAGGAGGCCAGGCGGACGATCGGCGCGTTCATCGGGGCACCGGAGAACGAGATCGTCTTCACGCGGAACACCACCGAGGCGATCAACCTGGTGGCGTACGCGATGAGCAACGCCGGCACGGCCAAGGAGCCGGAGTTCCGGACCTACGCCGTGGGCCAGGGTGACGAGATCGTGGTCACCGAGATGGAGCACCACGCCGACCTCATCCCGTGGCAGCAGCTGTGCGAGCGCACCGGGGCGACCCTGCGCTGGCTCGGCCTGACCGACGGCGGCCGGCTGGACCTCTCCGACCTCGACACCGTGGTGAACGAGCGGACCAAGCTCGTCGCGGTCACCCAGCAGTCGAACATCCTGGGCACGATCAACCCGCTCGAGGAGCTCGTCGCCCGCGCCCACGCCGTGGGCGCCCTGGTGCTGGTCGACGGCGCGCAGTCGGTGCCGCACCAGCCGGTCGACGTCACCGCGCTGGGCGCGGACTTCCTGGTGTTCTCCGGGCACAAGATGCTCGGACCCACCGGCGTCGGCGTGCTGTGGGGCCGGTACGACGTCCTGGACAAGCTGCCGCCGTTCCTGACCGGTGGCTCGATGATCGAGGTCGTGCGCATGGAGGGCAGCACTTTCATGCCGCCGCCCCAGCGCTTCGAGGCCGGCGTCCCGATGACCGCACAGGTGATCGGACTCGGTGCGGCCGTCGACTACCTGCAGGCCCTCGGCATGGACAAGGTCGAGGAGCACGAGAAGGCGCTCACCGGCTACGCGCTGGAGAAGCTCGCCGAGATCCCCGGCGTCACGGTGATCGGCCCGGCCGACACCGTCGCCCGCGGGGGAGCGATCTCCTTCACCGTCGAGGGCGTCCACCCGCACGACGTGGGCCAGGTGCTCGACGACCTCGGCATCGCCGTCCGCGTGGGGCACCACTGCGCCTGGCCGGTGGTCCGCCGCTACGGCGTCCCCGCCACCACGCGAGCCACCTTCTACGTGCACACGGGCTACGACGACGTCGACGCGCTCGCCGATGGAATTCGCGCGGCCCAGAAGTTCTTCGGAACGGTGTGAGGCGCATCTGATGCAGCTGGAGTCGATGTACCAGGAGATCATCCTGGACCACTACAAGAACCCGCACGGGCGAGGTCTGCGCGAGCCGTTCGACGCCGAGGTGCACCACGTCAACCCGACCTGCGGTGACGAGGTGACCCTGCGGGTGAAGCTCGACGGTGACACGGTGGCCGACGTGTCCTACGAGGGCATGGGGTGCTCGATCAGCCAGGCCTCGGTCTCGGCGATGTACGACCTCGTCGTCGGCAAGCCGGTGAGCGAGGCGTTGGAGGCCGGCGAGCACTTCGTGACCCTGATGCAGGCGAAGGGCGACCCGTCGGTCGCCGAGAAGCTCGAGGAGGAGCTGGAGGACGCCGTCGCGTTCGCCGGCGTGTCCAAGTACCCGGCGCGGATCAAGTGCGCGCTGATGAGCTGGATGGCGTTGAAGGACGCCAGCGCCCGAGCCCTGTCGGTCGCCGACACGACCGCGGTGCCGGCCAGCCACCCCACCACCCAGGCTGGAGGCCAGTCATGAGCGAGACCACCGAGAACGCGAGCACCGAGCAGACCCCTGAGGTGCCCGCGTACAAGTCGGCACTGCTCGAGGACCTCGAGGAGGCCATGCGGGACGTCGTCGACCCGGAGCTCGGCGTCAACGTCGTCGACCTGGGGCTGGTGTACGGCCTCGACGTCGACGACAGCAACGGCGACTCCAGCGTCGCGATCATCGACATGACGCTGACCTCGGCGGCCTGCCCGCTGACCGACGTCATCGAGGACCAGGCCCGCCAGGCGCTGACCGGTGGCCCCGGCCCCGGCCTGGTCGACGACATCCGGATCAACTGGGTCTGGATGCCGCCGTGGGGCCCGGACAAGATCACCGACGACGGTCGCGAGCAGCTGCGGGCGCTCGGCTTCCGGGTCTAGCCCTTTCCACACGTTGTCCCTGAGGCGGGCATTCCGTAGGTCGGAATGTCCTCCTCGGGGGCATCGCCGTCTCCGGGGCGGCCTCCTGTGGCCGCATCAGTCGCAGCCGATGACCGGTTCGGCCCGCGGCCACGCCTCGACGACGTCCTCCGTGTCGACGAGGTACGCCGTCCCGGGCGGGACGTCGGCGGCCAGCCACAGCTCGGTTCCTGCGTCGCTGAGGTACCCGGTGGGAACCGCATCCTCGGGCAGCTCGGTGTCGGTGCGCAGTCGGTCGGCGAGCTCGCCGCTCACCGATCCGTCGGGGTCGCGCACGAACTGGTACCACTCGGCGCCGCCAGGTGGCCACGTGACGTGCAGGAACACCGCCGAGGCCCAGCCGCAGTGCTCCACCCCGGCGTAGGACTCGAGTTCCTGCCGGTCGACCGGCGCGCCGTGCAGCTCCCAGTTCGTGGGTACGGGCGCCGGCGCACCCGTGCACGCGCTCAGCGCCAGCGTCGCCAGCAGCGCCGGCACCGAACGGGTACGGCGTTCCATCCCACGATCCTGGTCGCCACCGCGGTCGGGTGCGGCAACCGCGCGGTCATCGTTCTCCGACCGTGACCGAGTACGACTCGCCCATGGCGGGTGGAGCGGCCGAGGCGCTGCGCGGGCGCTCACTCCCACGTCCTCTGGCAACATGCGTGGTGTTCGCCGCAGGAGCGCACCGGAGGTCCGCATGTCCCACCACGTGTACCGGCTCAGCGAGGTCGTCGGGACCAGCCCGACGAGTGTGGACGACGCGATCCGCACCGCGATCCGCAAGGCCGCGGAGACCGTCCACAACATCGAGTGGTTCGAGACGGGGCAGATCCGCGGCCAGGTCGTCGACGGCGAGGTCGCCCACGTGCAGGTCACGCTGAAGATCGGCTTCCGCGTCGACGACTGAACCGCCGGCTTGTGCCCCGCTGCGATCAGCAGCCCGGCCGCGGCCGGGAGTGAGTGCCACTCCACAGCCGCATGTCGGAGGGCCGCTCAGCGCATCTGGACGACCCAGGCCACCGCCTCGCGGGCCTGCTGCCGGCGTCGCTCGTAGGTGGCGCCCACGACGAGGAGCAGCAGCCCGGCGGTTCCGAGGGTGACCCAGCGGGGGAGCAGCGGGGCATAGGGCCCGAGCCGGCCGACGGCGACGAGGAGCAGCACGCCGGCACCGATGACGAACGGTGCCTGCCGGTGCAGGACGGTACCGGCGACCGCGAGTGCCACGGCCGCGGCGATGACCAGGACCAGGCGGAGCGCGGTCGGCGTCGCGACGACGACCAGCGCGGACGGCACCAGGGCCACCCCGGTGGCCGCGCCCTCGGCTGCCCAGGAGGACGCCCCGGCCCGCAGGTGGGGGACGGCGATCAGCAGAAGGCCGACCGCAGCGGGCAGCGTGTACGCCTCCGGGGTCTCGATGCCGGCCCCGCTCACGGCGATCCACGAGGCGGCGACCAGGTCGCCGACGGCGACCACGCCCACGCGGCGGCGGGAGGCGACGACGGCGTAGGCCCCGGCCGCCGCCCCGACGATGCCCAGCTGCAGCCCGACCTGCCCCCAGGCCTCCACCGCGCCGCCCGTGGCCGCAGCGGCCAGTCCGGCGACGGCGCCGGAGGCGGCTGCCGCCCATTCCTCGGGCCGTCCGGCGCGGACTGTCGCCACCGCGAAGCAGGTCGCGGCCAGCAGGGCCAGGAGCAGCCCTGCCACCGGCGCGGGAAGCACGTCCTCGGCACGGGCGAGCAGCACGGCGGCGACGGGTGCCAGGAGTGCGGCGGCCGTGCACGGCCGCCGCAGCAGCGGAAGCCGGACGGCGGCCAGTGCCGCGGGGACGGTCGCCGCCAGCGCGACGACGGCGAGCTCGCCGTAGCGCTGCTCGTCAGCGAGGAGCGCCGCGTGGACGGCGGTGAGAGCTGCGCCGGCAGCGATCAACCCAGCCGTCGGGGCGGTCCGGCCGGCGGTGCGGACGCCGGCCGTCAGCGCGGCCAGGCCGAGCCCGGTGGCGATCCACGACCCGTCGTCCCCGACCGTCCGGAGCGAGCCGGCCAGCGCCAGGCCGACCACGGCCCCGACCACCCCGGGGACCCGCGCCGGGAAGCGGTGACCCGGGCTCGAGCGGGTCCAGCGGTCGAGCGCCACCGCACCGGCTCCCGCGAGAGCGAGCACGGCCGTCGCCGTCCAGGACTCGGCCGCGCCCGGGCCCGCTGCGGTGGCGAGCCCGCCGAGGACGCCTGCCGTCGTGAGGCCGACCGCGAGCACGGTGGCGACCGCTGCGATCCCGGGGCGCAACCGTTGCGCGGCGAGCACGTCGAGCGCCGCCATCGCGAGCGCGACGGCGACGCCCGCCGGCCCGGTCAGGGCCTCGTCGGTCATGAGCAGGAACGGCAACGGCTGGGCGGCGAGGAGGGCGGCGAGCGGCCAGGTGGCGGTACTCGGCGTGCGGCGACCGAGCGCCAGGGTCACGACCAGGACCACGGCGCAGGAGGTGGCCCACCAGGGCCGGAGAGAGACGTCCTCCAACCGGAACAGCCCCAGGGCGCGGGCCGCGCCGAGATCGATCACCAGCAGGGCGGCCCCGGCCGCCGCCAGCGACTCCTCGGTCGCGCGCAGCCCGCGGCGCGCCGCCCACGCGGAGGTGGCGCAGGCCAGCGCCGTCACGGACACCAACACGCCGGCCTGGAAGGCCAGTCCGAACCGGGTCCAGGCCACCGCGACGAACGTGGTCGCGGCGGCCACCACCAGGAGCGCACCCAGGCCGAGCAGCACCTGCTGCGGGCTGAGCCGACGTCGCGGCGGCCACGGGACGGCGGGCGGCGGTGCGGCGGCGGGTGGTGGTGGTGGTGGTGGTGATGGGGGTGGCCCCCCGGTCTGCCGGGGCGGGGACCACGGCGGTGCGGCGGGCGGCAGCTGTGCCGGGGGAGCGGCGGGAGTGGCGGTCGGGGTTCCGGGCGCGGCGGCGCGGAGGGTCGCCAGCAGCTCGTCCCGCTCGCGGGTGAGCTCCCCGATCGTCGCCCCGATCCTGGCAAGGATCAGCGCGGACTGCGCGGCGGCCGGGAGGCCGCAGGACGGGCACGGGCCCGTGCCGATGTCACCGACCGGCCGGCCGCAGACCGGGCAGGCCGGCGCCCAGCGCGCCCCGTGCGGGATCATGACCCGCATCCTGTCGTCCGCACGGCCGGCATGGTGCTGTTGTCGCTGGGAACCGACCCTGCCGGGTGATGCCGTCGATGTCACCCCGAGAGCGTTCGTGGTATCGGCCGGGAAGCGCCTACCCTGGGATCAGTGATCACCACGACCGGCCTCGAGTTGCGCGCCGGTGCCCGCATCCTCATCAGCGAGGCCAACCTCCGCGTGCAGCCCGGCGACCGCATCGGCCTGGTCGGGCGCAACGGTGCCGGCAAGACCACCACCCTCACCACGCTCGCCGCTGAGCGGCTGCCGCACGCGGGCAAGGTGGAGGTCAGCGGCGAGATCGGCTACCTGCCGCAGGATCCGCGCAGCGGCGACCTGGACATCACCGCCAGCGACCGCGTCCTCTCCGGCCGGGGGCTCGACGTCCTGCGCAACCAGATGGTCAAGGCGCAGGTCGCGATGGCCGAGCCGGCCGACGACGCCGAGCGGGACAAGGCGGTCCGTCGCTACGGCCGCCTGGAGGACCAGTTCGCCGCGCTCGGCGGGTACGCCGCGGAGAGCGATGCTGCCCGCATCTGCACCAACCTCGGCCTCCCCGATCGCGTCCTGACGCAGCCGCTGCGCACCCTGTCCGGCGGTCAGCGCCGCCGGGTGGAGCTGGCCCGCATCCTGTTCTCCGACGCCGAGACCCTGCTGCTGGACGAGCCGACCAACCACCTCGACGGCGACTCGATCACCTGGCTGAAGGGCTTCCTGTCCAGCCACAGGGGCGGCCTGATCGTCATCAGTCACGACGTCGAGCTGCTCGACGCCGTCGTCAACAAGGTGTGGCACCTGGACGCCAACCGGGCGACCGTCGACATCTACAACCTGGGCTGGAAGCCGTACCTCGCGCAGCGGGAGACCGACGAGCGCCGTCGCAAGCAGGAGCGGGCGAACACCGAGCGCAAGATCGACACGCTCAGCGCGCAGGCGGACAAGATGCGCGCCAAGGCGACGAAGGCCAAGGCCGCCAAGAGCATGGACAAGCGGGCCGAGCGGCTCGCCGCCGGCCTGGCCGACGTCCGGGTGCAGGACAAGGTCGCCAAGCTCCGCTTCCCGACGCCGGCGGCGTGCGGCCGGACGCCGCTGACCGCCGAGGGCCTGTCCAAGAGCTACGGCTCGCTGGAGATCTTCACCGACGTCGACCTGGCCGTGGACAAGGGCGCGCGGGTCGTCGTGCTCGGGCTGAACGGGGCCGGGAAGACCACGCTGCTGCGGATGCTGGCCGGCACCGAGGCCCCGGACACCGGTGAGGTGAAGGCGGGGCACGGGCTGCGCGTCGGCTACTACGCCCAGGAGCACGAAACCCTGGACATGGACCGCACGCTGCTGGAGAACATGCGCTCGTCGGCGCCGGACAGCACCGACACCGAACTCCGCCGCATCCTCGGGGCCTTCCTCTTCTCCGGTGAGACCGTCGACCAGCGCACCGGCACCCTGTCGGGCGGCGAGCGGACCCGGCTGGCCATGGCCATCCTGGTCGTCTCGGGCGCCAACGTGCTGCTGCTCGACGAGCCGACCAACAACCTCGACCCGGCCAGCCGCGAGCAGGTCCTCGAGGCACTGCGCACCTACGCCGGGGCGATCGTGCTGGTCACCCACGACGAGGGCGCGGTGCGCGCACTGAGCCCGGACAAGGTGATCCTGCTGCCCGACGGCACCGAGGACGCCTGGAGCGAGGACCTCGCCGACCTGGTCGAACTCGCCTGACACACTGTCGGCCCCCGGCCTCCGGCCTCCGGCCTCCGGCCGCGGCCACGTGCCGTCCCCCCGATGCACTGAGCCGCTCCCGGCACTCGATCGCGGGAGCCTCCGGCCCCCACTCCTCGCGCCGCCTCGCGAGGGCGGCTCACCTCGGTGCCGCGACCAGGAGCCGTCCCCGGCGGGGGGCCGCGCGTCCGCGTCGTCCCTCGGGGAGCCTCCGGCCCCCGCTCGGGACGGCACCGCTTCGCGTGGCCGACGTGTCGGGTCTGGGTGATCATGGGTGCGCGGGAGCCGTGGTCGACGGGACGGCGGCACCAGGGCGACAGCCAACAACGGGCCGCCGCACGGGCCGGCACTGCCGGCCGGCGGCCGACACGGAGGGGAGCCATGGCCGACACGAGCACTGCGGACCTCGGCAAGGGCAAGCGGATCACCGGCGGAGACCGGTCGACGCTCGCCGACGAGCTGCGCAAGCGGTACGACGAGGGCGAGAGCATCCGGTCGCTCGCCACCTCGACGAACCGGTCCTACGGGTTCGTGCACCGGCTGCTGTCGGAGTCCGGGGCCTCGCTGCGCAGCCGCGGTGGGGCCAACCGGAACAGCAAGAAGACGTGAGTGAGCTCGCGAACGAACCGGTGGGCACAGCACCGCGCGGTCCGCGCCTGACGAGCGTCAGCGGGGCAGGGGCGTGACCGCAGACCCCACGGGTTCCCGCTCCGCATCCGGCTGGGTGCGCACCAGCCGCGACGGCGCCGTCCTCACCGTCACCCTGGACCGCCCGGACCAGCTCAACGCGCAGACGCCGGCCACCTGGTCGGCGCTGGCCGAGGTCGGTGCCTCGCTCGACGACGACGTCCGCGTCGTCGTGGTCCGGGGCGAGGGGCGGGCGTTCTCGGCCGGCCTCGACCGGAGCGTGTTCGACACGTCGTCGACCACCGCCGGCGGGCTCGGGGAGCTCGTCCGGCTGCCCGTGGAGGAGGCGCAGGAGCGCATCCGGGCCTACCAGGCCGGTTTCCGCTGGCTCCGCTCGCCGGCGATCGTCTCGATCGCCGCGGTGCAGGGGCACGCCATCGGGGCGGGCGCCCAGCTGGCGCTCGCCTGCGACCTGCGGGTGTTCGCCGAGGACGCGCAGCTGCGGCTGCCCGAGGTCAGCCTGGGCCTGGTGCCCGACCTGACCGGTACGAGCACGCTGGTGGAGCTGGTCGGCTACTCGCGGGCCCTGGAGATGTGCATGACCGGCCGTGCGGTCGGGGCCGCGGAGGCCCGGGCGATCGGCCTGGCCACCCTCGTCGTCCCCGGTCCGGAGCTCGAGGACGCCGTCGCGGACCTCTCCGCTGCCCTCCTCTCGCCGCCGGTCGGCGCCAGCCGGGCGACGGCGGCGCTGGTGCGTTCTGCGGTCCGCAGCGACTTCCCGACCCAGGACGCCGCGGAGCGGGCCGCCCAGGTACAGCGACTGCACGATCTCGCCGGCGGGCGCTGACCTCCCGTCCGCGGAACAAGCTGGGTCGCGCCCCGGTTGGACGAGCAGCCGGGGCGCGACCGGCGATACCCAAGGAGGTGCGGTGGACGGCCACTCCATGACCTCCATGGCCGCGATGCGGTCGTTCAAGCGGGACCCGTCCGTGACGGCACGGCGGCTCCCCAAGGGCACGGTCCGGCGGATCCTGGGCATCGCCCGGCCGTACCAGCGCGAGCTGACCCTGTTCCTGATCCTGGTCGTCGGCTCGTCCGTCATCGGCGTAATCACCCCGCTGCTGGCCGGTGACATCGTCAACCGCATCGCCGGACTCGAGGGCACGGCGGCCGACATCGTCCGGATCGCCTTGCTCATCGCCGGACTGGCGGTGATCGACGCCGGCATCTCGCTCGGCACCCGGTGGTTCTCCGCGCGCATCGGCGAGGGCGTGATCTACGACCTCCGCAGTCAGGTCTTCGAGCACGTGCAGCGCATGCCCGTCGCCTTCTTCACCCGCACCCAGACCGGCGCCCTGGTCAGCCGGCTGAACAACGACGTCATCGGCGCCCAGCAGGCGTTCACGTCGACGCTCTCGGGCGTCGTCTCCAACGTCATCGGGCTGGTGCTCACCGCCGCCGTCATGTTCACCCTGTCCTGGCAGATCACGCTGCTCTCGCTGGTGCTCGTGCCGGTGTTCGTCCTCCCGGCCCGCCGCATCGGCAGCCGGCTGCAGGAGATCACCCGGGAGTCCTACTCGCTCAACGCCTCGATGAACGCGACGATGACGGAGCGGTTCAACGTCGCCGGTGCGCTGCTGGTCAAGCTGTTCGGCCGGCCCAGTGCCGAGGCGGAATCCTTTCGGGGCCGAGCCGCCCGCGTCCGGGACATCGGCGTGCTGTCGGCCATGTACGGCCGCACCTTCTTCACCGCCCTCACCCTGGTTGCTGCGCTGGCCACCGCGCTCGTCTACGGCCTGGGTGGCTGGCTGGCCTTCACCGGCACGCTGACCGCGGGCGACGTCGTGGCGCTGGCCCTGCTGCTCTCGCGCCTCTACGGCCCGCTCACCGCGCTGGCGAACGTCCGGGTCGACGTGATGAGCGCGATGGTGAGCTTCGACCGGGTCTTCGAGGTGCTGGACCTGCCGCCGATGATCCAGCAGGCGCCCGACGCGGTCGCGGTACCGGCCGAGGACCGGTCGATCGAGTTCGACGACGTCTCGTTCAGCTACCCGGCCGCCGCGGACGTCTCGTTGCCGTCACTGGAAGAAGTGTCCCTGCCCGAGCACGGCGGGCCGGTCGCCGTGCTGCACGGCGTCTCCTTCCGGGTGGAGCCCGGGCGGTTGGTGGCGCTGGTCGGGCACTCCGGCGCGGGCAAGTCCACGATCGCGAACCTCGTGCCCCGGCTGTACGACGCGACCAGCGGCACGGTCCGGGTCGGAGGAGTGGACGTCCGCCGCGCCACCCTGGCGTCGCTGCGCGATGCGATCGGCGTCGTCAGCCAGGACGCGCACCTGTTCCACGACACCATCCGGGCCAACCTGCGCTACGCCCGCCCGGAGGCCACCGAGGAGCAGTTGTGGGAAGCGCTCGAGGGGGCGCGCATCGCCGATCTGGTGCGCTCGCTGCCCGAGGCCCTGGAGACCGTGGTCGGCGACCGCGGCTACCGGCTCTCCGGCGGGGAGAAGCAGCGCCTGGCGATCGCCCGGGTGCTGCTGAAGGCGCCCGGCATCGTGATCCTGGACGAGGCGACGGCACACCTGGACAGCCAGTCGGAGGCCGCGGTGCAGCGCGCTCTCGACACCGCCCTGGCCGGACGCACGTCGCTGGTCATCGCCCACCGCCTCTCCACCATCCGCAGCGCCGACCAGATCCTGGTGGTCGACGACGGGCGGATCGTCGAGTCCGGCACCCACGAGGAGCTGCTCGCCCGCAGTGGCCGGTACGCCGATCTGTACCGCACCCAGTTCGCGCAGGGCGACCGCGGTGCGCTCGCGATCGGGTGACTGCACCGACCGCCGGCGTGGCTCTGCGCGCACGACCGCACACGCTCGGTCCGGGGCGCTCGGTACGGGGGGAGAACGGGCAGATGAGACGGCGTGTAGCACCGGCGAGCATCGAACGGTGGGGATACCCGGAGCACTACCGTCACTCCTGTCCCAGGCGGCCGCAGCCCGGGGCACGTGACCGGGCTGGCGCGGTCACGCAGAACCACAGCACCCGTCGGGACGCACCGACGAACGCCAGCGAGGAGGAGACGTGACCGCAGCGCACCCGCAGGACACCCAGATCCGTTCGCTCTACGCCGAGTTCATCGACGGGTGGAACCGGCGCAGCGGCGCAGCGGTGGCGGCCGGGTTCGCCGACGACGGCGACATCATCGGGTTCGACGGCAGCCACCACCGTGGCCGGCTGTCGATCGCCGCGGACCTGCGCCAGGTGTTCGGCTCACACCAGACGCCTGCCTACGTCGCGGTGGTCCGCTCCGTCCGCCCGGTCGCACCGGACGTCGCGATGCTGACCGCGCACGCGGGGATGATCCCGGCCGGCGGGAGCGACCTGGACCCGGCCCTCAACGCCGTGCACACCATGATCGCCGCGGACGAGGGGCGTGGCCGGTGGCGCATCTCGCTCTTCCAGGCGACCCCGGCCGCCTGGCACCAGCACCCCGAGGCCCGTGAGGCGCTCACCGACGAGTTGCGGGGCCTGCTCATCCCGCAGTGACCGTTCAATCGACGACGGCGTCCACGACGAGGGAGTCGACCTGCTCGACGCGGGCCTCGCCGCCGACCCGACCGATGTCGGCGACGACCCCGCCGGAGACGTTCAGCGCGACCTCCATCGCCGCGGGCGGCCCGATGGCGCGGAACTCATAGGGCGCGCTAAGGGGCTGCCCGTCGATGCGCAGGTCGCCGGGGGTGCCGGTGACGGCGCTGGAGACGACGATCCGCACGCCGTCCACCTCCAGGGCCTCCGCGCCGGCGCCCCGCAGCTCCTGGATCGCACCCAGGATCACCGACGGGGGCACGGCTCCGTCGGGGTCCTGGACGGTCAGGCGGAGGCCCGGCCCGCCGGCCGGCAGGGTGCCGGCGAGGATGCCGATCGCCTCCGCGCGGGAGCGCGCCTCCTCCAGCGCCGCGCCGGACTCCTGCCGACCGCTGCTGAGGTCCTCGACGGTCTGGCGGGTCTCGCCGAGCTGCTGGCGGAGGGTCTCCTCCCGCTGGTTGATCTCGTCGAGGATGACCACGAGGTCCTCCTCGCGCCCGACGACCTCGTCCTGGGGTTCGGCGGTGCTCCGGATCTGGGTGGTGAGGGCGAACCCGAAGGCCACGGTGACCGCGGCGGTCGCCACGGCGGCCACCGGCCGGCTCCAGCCACGGCGCGAGTCTGACCCTCCAGTGGAGGTCGAGGCATCCTCATCCGGTGGCGCAGCGGGCGGCGGGGCGCCGTCCCCGGCCTCCACCCGGGCATCCGCGGTGGTGGAGCCGTCGGAGGGCGGGACGGTCGGCGAAGCGCCCTCGTCGGTCCGCGGCTCGCCGTCCATCGCCTCCACAGTAGGGCAGCGACGGACCGCTCCGGTGACGTCCGGGACGGGGCGTGCGAGCCGGGCCTGGTGGTGCGCCGATCACCGGTAGCTGGGTGAACGCCCCGAGCCGGGCGCCGCCTCGGACCTCAGCAACGGCAGTGTCCGCCACGGCACGACGCAGGAGAGCGCCACCACGCTCGTCGACCGGACGACGGACGCCGAGTGGTTCAGCTGCACCAGGATCTGCTGCAGGGCCTCGTGCGAGGAGGCTGCGACACGGCACAGGACGTCGCCCCTGCCCGTCGTGGCGTGCGCCTCGAGGATGCCCGGCAGCGCCGCCAGTTCGCGGTGCACCTCCTCCAGCGCCCCCTGGGCGATCTCCAGGGTGACGAAGGCCTGGACGCCGAATCCTGCCGCCGTCACGTCGACGTCCGGGCCGAACCCGGTGACGACGCCGGTCCGTTCCATCCGCTGCAGTCGCGCCGTGGCCGTGGCGCGGGCGACCCCGACGATCCGCGCGATCTCCTGCAGACCCGCCCGCGGATGCTCGCGCAGAGCCTCCAGCAGGGCGACGTCCAACGTGTCGAGGACCTGCTCGGCCATGGGACCTCCCGGTGCGGTCGGCGTGAGCTGTGCAGTCTGCACAGCGGGCCGGCCGTGACGCTAGCCCGGATGTACAGGAGCGCCGGGTGGAGCCCGGTCGCTTGCGCAGCCCGGCCCGGCGGAGGTGTGCTGTGACCGGGCACACGAACGTCCCGACGGAGGAGCTGCGATGAGTCTCGACCAGGCCCTGAACGACGAGGAGCGCATGGCGGGGCTGGACCTCCGGCAGCTGGAGCAGCTGGTCGGGCTGGTCGAGTACGACCCGTCGGCCGACCCGTTCCCGGTGGCCGGGTGGGACGCCCTGGTGTGGGTGGTGGGCAACGCGGTGCAGACGGCGCACTTCTTCCAGTCGGCCTTCGGGATGGAACTCGTGGCCTACTCCGGGCCGGAGACCGGCAACCGCGACCACCACGCCTACGTCCTCCGCTCGGGGGCTGCCCGGTTCGTCGTCCAGGGCGCCTACGACCCGGACAGCCCGCTGGCCGACCACCACCGGGCGCACGGCGACGGCATCGTCGACATCGCCCTCGCCGTCCCCGACGTCGACCGGTGCGTCGCCCAGGCCCACGCCCAGGGGGCCACCGTGCTGGATGAGCCGCACGACCTGACCGACGAGCACGGCACGGTGCGGATGGCCTCCATCGCGGCCTACGGCGACACCCGGCACACGCTGGTCGACCGGTCCCGCTACACCGGCCGCTATCTGCCGGGGTACGTGGCGAAGGCGTCGTCGTACGTGCCGCGTCCCGGGCGGCCGAAGCGGCTGTTCCAGGCGGTCGACCACGTCGTCGGCAACGTCGAGCTCGGTGCCATGGACCGCTGGGTGGAGTTCTACAACCGCGTCATGGGCTTCACGAACATGGCCGAGTTCATCGGCGACGACATCGCGACCGACTACTCGGCGCTGATGAGCAAGGTCGTGGCCAACGGCAACCACCGGGTCAAGTTCCCCTTGAACGAGCCGGCGATCGCCACGAAGAAGTCGCAGATCGACGAGTACCTCGAGTTCTACCGCGGGCCCGGCGCCCAGCACGTCGCGCTGGCCACCAACGACATCCTGGCCACCGTCGACGCGATGACCGCCGAGGGCTTGGAGTTCCTCGCGACGCCGGCGTCCTACTACGAGGACCCGGAACTGCGGGCCCGCATCGGCACCGTCCGCGTGCCGATCGAGGAACTGCAGCGGCGAGGCATCCTGGTCGACCGGGACGAGGACGGCTACCTGCTGCAGATCTTCACCCGGCCCACCGGCGACCGGCCCACGGTGTTCTTCGAGCTGATCGAGCGGCACGGCTCGCTCGGCTTCGGCAAGGGCAACTTCAAGGCGCTCTTCGAGGCCATCGAGCGCGAGCAGGAGCGACGCGGCAACTTCTGAACCCGAGTGCCGCACGTGTGGCCATGAGTACGGAGAGGAGCGGCAATGGCGTTCTACCGGCGGGTGGGCGAGGTCCCGCGCAAGCGGCATACGCAGTTCCGCCGTCCCGACGGGCGGTTGTACGCCGAGGAGCTGATGGGGGAGGAGGGCTTCTCGTCGGGCTCCACGCTGCTCTACCACCGTGGTGTGCCGTCGTCGCTGGTCGATGCCCGGCCGTGGGAGCTGCCCGACCAGACGACGACGCCGAACAGCCCGCTGGTGCCCCGGCACCTGAAGCTGCCCGACCTCTTCCCGGGCGAGGAGACCATGCCGGCTCCGGAGCGCAGGGCCGTCGACCCGGTGACCGGCCGCCGGCTGGTCCTGGGCAACGCCGACGTGCGCATCTCCTACGCCGTGAGCCGCCTGCCCTCCCCGCTGTACCGCAACGCCGTGGGTGACGAGTGCGTCTTCGTGGAGCGCGGGACGGCGACGGTGGAGACGGTGTTCGGCTCGCTCGACGTGGGCCCTGGCGACTACGTCGTCCTCCCGCGGGCGACGACGCACCAGTGGCTGCCGACCGGCGACGAGCCGCTGCGCACCTACGCGATCGAGGCCACCGGCCACATCGCCCCGCCGAAGCGCTACCTGTCGAAGTACGGGCAGTTCCTCGAGCACGCGCCCTACTGCGAGCGGGACCTGCGCGGGCCGGGCGAGCCGCTGCTGGCCGAGGGCACCGACGTCGAGGTGTACGTGAAGCACCGCGGCGCCGGGCCGGGCGGGCTGGCCGGCACGGTCCACGTCGTCCCGGAGCACCCATTCGACGTCGTCGGCTGGGACGGCTGCCTGTACCCGTACGCCTTCAACGTCGCCGACTTCGAGCCGATCACCGGCCGGGTGCACCAGCCGCCGCCGGTGCACCAGGTCTTCCAGGGGCCGAACTTCGTCATCTGCACCTTCGTGCCCCGCAAGGTCGACTACCACCCGCTGGCGGTGCCGGTGCCCTACTACCACTCGAACGTCGACTCCGACGAGATCATGTTCTACGTGGACGGCGACTACGAGGCCCGGAAGGGCTCGGGCATCGGAAAGGGGTCGGTGACCGTGCACCCGGGCGGGCACTCGCACGGGCCGCAGCCGGCCGCGGTGGAGCGCTCGCTGGGCGCGGAGTACTTCGACGAGCTCGCCGTCATGGTGGACACCTTCCGCCCGCTGGGCCTGGGGGAGGGCGGGAGGGCCGTGGACGACGGCCGCTACGCCTGGTCCTGGTCGGGCCGGGGCCCCGCGGCGTGACCGTGCCGGAGACCTGGGTCGCGCTGCCGGAGGGCACCGGGTTCGGCATCGACAACCTGCCGCTCGGGGTGTTCCTCGGCGGGGGAGGACCCGGCTTCCGGCACGGCGTCGCGATCGGCGAGCACGTGCTCGACCTGTTCGGGATGACCGGGCTCCCGGTGCACCGGACGCGGACCCTCGACCCGTTCCTCGTCGCCGGCCCGGGTGCCTGGCGGGACCTGCGGGAGCAGGTCACGGAGTGGCTCACCGACGATCGGCACCGCACACGCGTCGAGCCCCACCTCCTCCGGCAGGACGCCGTGCAGCTGTGCCGCCCGATCGGCGTCGCCGACTACGTCGACTTCTACAGCTCCAGGGCCCACGCCGAGAACGTCGGCCGGCTGTTCCGCCCGGACACCGACCCGCTGCCGCCGAACTGGCGGCACCTGCCGATCGGCTACCACGGGCGCGCGGGGACGGTGCAGGTCTCGGGCACGCCGGTGGTGCGGCCGTGCGGCCAGCTCGGCCCGCCCGCCGACGGGCTGCCACCGTTCGGCCCGACCCGCCGGCTGGACTTCGAGGCCGAGGTCGGGTTCGTGGTGGGCGCACCCTCCGAGCCGGGGAACCGGGTGCCGGTGGCGGCCTTCCCCGCGCACGTGTTCGGCGTCTGCCTGGTCAACGACTGGTCGGCCCGCGACCTGCAGGCCTGGGAGTACGTGCCGTTGGGCCCGTTCCTCGGCAAGTCCTTCCACACGTCGATGTCGCCGTGGATCGTGCCGCTGGCCGCGCTCGAGGCCGCCCGTGTCCCGCCGCCGCCCCGGGAGACCGAGCTGCTGCCCTACCTGCGCGACGGCGACGCCCCGTGGGGGCTGGACCTCACGCTCGAGGTGCGGATCAACGGGCAGCTGGTCAGCCGGCCGCCGTTCCGCGACATGTACTGGACGCCGGCCCAGCAGCTCGCGCACCTGACCGTGAACGGCGCCGCGCTGCTGACGGGAGAGCTGTTCGCCTCCGGCACGGTCAGCGGCGCCGCGCCCGACCAGTGGGGGTCGCTGCTCGAGCTGACGGCGAACGGCGCGCAGCCGCTGACCCTCGCCGACGGCTCCACCCGCACGTTCCTCGAGGACGGCGACACCGTGCGCATCACCGCCTCCGCCCCCGGGCCCGACGGCGGCCGGATCGGCTTCGGGGAGGTCGCCGGACGAGTGGAACCCGCGAGGCAGTGAACTCCCCGACGCGATCACGGGCAGGCGATACTCCGCCCGTGCCGACCACGACCAGCGGGGCCCCCGGCCCGCTGCTGCTCGCCGCACTGGCCGCCGTCGCCCACCTGGTCGTCGGCTACTTCTACGTGGTGAGCGGGCTCGCCGTCCCGCTGTACGCGCTGCTGCCGCTGTGGCTGCTCTGGCTGGTGCTCGCGCTGGTGCTGATCCGGCTGACGGTCCTGCGCTCCTGGTGGACACCGCTGGTCCCCGTCGGTGCCGCCGCCCTCCTCGTCGGAACGGTCGTCGCCGGGGACTCCCTGCTGGGCTGGCAGGCCTGACTCCAGCGCGCACCCGGACGCGCGTCCCTCGGTGGGTCGGCGGGAGCAGGAGCCGTTGCTCTCAGCCGCCGGGTCGGGGCGACCCGCTCGGGGTCGCACCGGTGCGTACCTCGTCGTGGTGCGTGCGGAGCGCATGCAGCACCGCGCGGTTGACCACCCAGTACAGCGCGTAGAGGAAGAGTCCGAGGAAGACCAGGTACAGGGCGAGTCCGGCCAGCGACATCATGGCCGCAGGGTAGCGACAGGTCAAGAAATGTCGCGGCAGGCTGCTGGTCGGTCAGCCGGATCGGAGGACCGCGTCGTAGCGGTCGAGGAGCACGGCGGCGATGCGATCGTCGGGCAGCAGCGGCGCGGTGACGAGATCCGCCCCGGCCCCGGCCAGCTTGTCGTGGAAGTGGCCCGGTGCCAGCAGGTAGGACGCCACCACCACGCGCTCCGCGCCGCCCTTCCGGGCCGCGGCCACCGCGTCGGGGACCGGCGGCTGCGCCGCCGAGCCGTAGCCGGTGGTCACCGGGCCGGCCCAGTTCCGCTGCAGCAGGTCGGCGGTGTTCTCCACGTCGGCCACCGAGCGCGGGTCGCTGGAGCCGGCGGCGGCGAGGACGACGGCGGTCAGCGGGTCGCGCGGGTCCGCGCCGGCCGCGAGCAGCCGGTCGCGCAGCACCGCGACCAGCCGCGGGTCGGGGCCGAGCGGCCGCGCGGCCACGGTGCCCTCGGCGTCCGCGACGGCGCCCGCGATGTCGACGTGCACGTGGTATCCGCCGGACAGGAGGAGGGGGACGACGACGGCGGGCCGGCCGGCTCCGGACAGCTCGGCCACCACGTCGACGACGGTGGGCGGCTGGACGTCGACGAACGCGGCGGAGGTGACCAGGCCGGGCCGCAGCTCCTTGGCAGCCAGCGCCAGCTCGGCGATCAGCCGGCGGCCGGCCGGGCTTCGGGTGCCATGCGCGCAGGCGACGAGGACCGGCTGCGGGTTCACAGCGCCCGGGACATGCCGCCGTCGACGGCGATCATCGTGCCGGTCAGGTAGGAGGCAGCGGGGGAGAGCGCGAAGGCGGCGATCCGGCCGAACTCCTCCGGCCGGCCGACCCGGCGCAGCGGGATGCCGGCCTCGGTGCGGGCGCGCGCCCCCGCGGGGTCACCGGAGGCCGCCTCGATCTCGGCGATCCGGTCGGTGGCGATGGTCCCGGGCAGCAGGCCGAGCACCCGGATGCCGCGCGGGCCAAGCTCGTCGGCCAGCGCCTTCGCCGTCATGGCCAGGCCGGGGCGCAGCCCGTTGGAGATGGCCAGGTGCCCGATGGGCTGGCGCACCGAGATGGAGAGCACGAAGGCGATCACGGCGCCCTCGCCCAGGTGCGGGACCAGCTCCCGCACCAGGCGCAGCGGCCCGAGCAGCACGTTCTCCACGCCGGCCCGCCAGTCGTCCTCGGTCGCCCGCAGGACGCTGCCGGGTGCGGGGCCGCCCACGCTGATCAGCACGCCGTCGATCTGTCCCAGCCGGTCACCCGCCTCGGCGACCAGCCGGCCCGCGGCGTCGGCGTCACCGAGGTCGGCCGGCACGCCGGACGCCGCCGGCGCCCCTCCGAGAGAGGCGACGGCGGCGTCCACGGCATCGGCGCTGCGGGAGCTGACCAGCACCCGGGCGCCGTCGTCGACCAGGGCGCGGGCGGTCGCGAACCCGAGCCCCCGGCTCGCGCCGGTGAGCAGGTATCCGCGACCGCCCAGGCCCAGGTCCATCAGGCGGCCGAGCCCCGCAGCGAGCGCAGCACGTACTGCATGATCCCGCCGTTGCGGTAGTAGTTCGCCTCGCCGGGGGTGTCGATGCGGACCCGGGCGTCGAACTCCACCTCGCCCGCCTGCACCTTCACCGTCCGCGGGACCTCGCCGTCGTTGAGGGCGGTGATCCCGGTGATGGTGAACTCCTCGTCCCCGGTCAGGCCGAGCGAGTCGCGGCTCTGGCCCTCGGGGAACTGCAGCGGCAGCACGCCCATGCCGATGAGGTTGGAGCGGTGGATCCGCTCGTAGCTCTCGGCGATGACCGCCTTGACCCCCAGCAGCGCGGTGCCCTTGGCCGCCCAGTCGCGCGACGACCCCGAGCCGTACTCCTTTCCGGCCAGCACGACCAGCGGGATGCCGGCGTCGATGTAGGCGCGCGAGGCGTCGTAGATCGTCGTCGTCTCACCGGTCAGGTGGTTCTTGGTGACGCCGCCCTCGGTGCCGGGCACCAGCTGGTTGCGCAGCCGGATGTTGGCGAAGGTGCCGCGGATCATCACCTCGTGGTTCCCGCGCCGGGAGCCGTAGGAGTTGAAGTCGCGGCGGTCCACACCGTGCTCGCGCAGGTACTGACCCGCGGGGCTGTCGGCCTTGATCGAACCGGCCGGCGAGATGTGGTCGGTGGTCACCGAGTCGCCGAGCACCGCGAGGGTACGGGCGCCGGTGATGTCCTCGACCGGGGCCGGCTCGGCCGGCATGCCGTCGAAGTACGGCGGGCGCCGCACGTAGGTGCTCTCCGAATCCCACTGGAAGGTGTCGCCCTCAGGGGTGGGCAGCGCCTTCCACTGCTCGGTGCCGGCGAAGACGTCGGCGTAGCCCTTGGTGAACATCTCCGCGGACACGGCCTGGTCGATCACCCGCTGCACCTCCTGGGGGGAGGGCCAGATGTCGTGCAGGAACACGTCGTTGCCGTCAGGGTCCTGGCCGAGCGGGTCGTTGTTCAGGTCGACGTCCATGGACCCGGCGAGGGCGTAGGCGATGACCAGCGGCGGCGACGCCAGGTAGTTCATCTTGACGTCGGGGTTGATCCGGCCCTCGAAGTTCCGGTTGCCCGAGAGCACCGAGACGATGGCGAGGTCGGCCTCGTTCACCGCCTGGCTGACCGGCTCGGGGAGCGGGCCGGAGTTGCCGATGCACGTGGTGCAGCCGTAGCCGACCAGGAAGAAGCCCAGCTTCTCCAGGTAGGGGATGAGCTCGGCCTTCTCGTAGTAGTCCATGACGACCTTCGACCCCGGGGCCAGCGTCGTCTTCACCCACGGCTTGCTCGTGAGCCCGCGCTCCACGGCCTTCTTGGCCAGCAGCGCCGCACCGATCATCACCTGCGGGTTGGAGGTGTTGGTGCAGGAGGTGATCGCCGCGATCCCGACGTGGCCGTGGTCGACGAAGGTCTCCGTGCCGTCCTCCATGACGACCCTCGTCGGCTTCGACGGGCGGTCGGGCACGAGGTGGCCGTCGACGTGGTGCGGCCGGCCCGCCGCACCGTTGCCGTGCGCGAACGGGCTGACCGGGTCCGACGCCGGGAACGACTCGGCCGAGGCCTCGTCGGCCGCCGAGTCGACGCCGTAGGGCTGCTCGTTGCCGGGAACGCCCGGCTTGCGGTCCTCGCCGCCGGTCTCGTCGGCGGAGACGTAGTCGGCGAGCGCGGCACGGAAGGCCGGCTTGGCGTCGGTGATCGAGATGCGGTCCTGCGGGCGCTTCGGGCCGGCGATGCTCGGGACGACGGTGGCGAGGTCGAGCTCGAGGTACTCGGAGAAGTTGGGCTCCCGCGAGGGGTCGTGCCAGAGGCCCTGCTCCTTGGCGTAGGTCTCGACCAGCTTCACCTGGGCCTCGTCGCGGCCCGTGAACTCCAGGTACCGGACGGTCTCCTCGTCGATCGGGAACATCGCCGCGGTGGAGCCGAACTCGGGGCTCATGTTGCCGATCGTGGCCCGGTTGGCCAGGGGCACCGCGGACACGCCGTCCCCGTAGAACTCGACGAACTTCCCGACCACGCCGTGTTCCCGCAGCATCTCGGTGATCGTGAGGACGAGGTCGGTGGCGGTGGCGCCGTCCGGCAGCTCGCCGGTCAGCTTGAAGCCGACGACGCGCGGGATCAGCATCGACACCGGCTGCCCGAGCATGGCCGCCTCGGCCTCGATGCCGCCGACGCCCCAGCCCAGCACGCCCAGGCCGTTGACCATCGTGGTGTGGCTGTCGGTCCCGACCAGGGTGTCGGGGTAGGCGAGGGTGCGGTCGCCCTCCTGCCGCGGGAAGACCACACGGGCCAGGTGCTCGATGTTGACCTGGTGCACGATGCCGGTGCCCGGGGGGACGACCTTGAAGTCGCTGAACGCACCCTGGCCCCAGCGGAGGAACTGGTAGCGCTCGCCGTTGCGCTCGTACTCGATCTCGACGTTGCGCTCGAACGACTCGGGGGTGCCGAAGACGTCGGCGATCACGGAGTGGTCGATGACCAGCTCGGCCGGGGCGAGCGGGTTGATCTTCTGCGGGTCGCCGCCGAGTTCGGCCATGGCCTCGCGCATGGTGGCGAGGTCGACGATGCAGGGGACGCCGGTGAAGTCCTGCATGACCACGCGGGCCGGGGTGAACTGGATCTCCTGGTCGGGCTCGGCCGACGGGTCCCAGTTCGCGATCGCCCGGATGTGGTCGGCGGTGATGTCCGCGCCGTCCTCGGTGCGCAGCAGGTTCTCGAGGAGGACCTTCAGGCTGAAGGGCAGCTTCTCGGAGCCCTCCACCGCGTCGAGCCGGTAGATGTCGTAGTCGGTGCCGTCGACGGAGAGCGTCGACCGTGCACCGAAGGTGTCCTTGCTGGCTGCCACTTCTCTGCGCCTACCCCTCGTGGTTCATCACGCGTCGTTGACCACCCTCGATCATCCCAGCTGGCACGCCGGAGCACCGAGTCAGGCGACCCTTCCCTCACCCGGTGACCCGTGTCACGCCCGAGGAAACCCGGCGGGGCGGTGGACGTCGGCGTCCCTCCTGTCCGCGACGCCGCACGAGCCCCATCCGCGTGCCTCGGAGCGGCGTGCCGCGGAACGGAGCGTCGTCCTGCGGCCCGCGTGCGGTTACGGTCCCGCGCCATGACCGCCGTCGACTTCCCGGCACCCGTCCTGGCGGCGGCTGGTCCCGCACCCGCGCAGCCGGCCGACGCCGGCACGGAGGGCCGGAGCCGCGGGGTGCGGCTGCTGACCGCCGTGCTCTGGACCACCCTGGGCGTCGCCTTCGCGGCCACCTGCGTGGTCCGCGGCCTGCCGACCGACCGGGTGGTCCTGCTCGGCTGGGTGCTGGCGGGGCTGGCCGTCTCGGCGGCCACGCAGGGCCGGCGCCGCGTCGTGCGCCTGCTGGCGGACTGGCTGCCGCTGGCGGCCGTGCTGCTGGCCTACGACGCCAGCCGCGGCCTCGCCGACGGGCTCGGCATGCCGGTGCACGTGCGCGAGCTGGCCGACGCCGACCGGTGGCTCGGCGGTGGCGTGCTGCCGACCGTGTGGCTGCAGGAGCACGTGCAGGCGGACTGGTGGAAGGCCCTGGCGACGCTGGTCTACAGCAGCCACTTCGTGCTCACCCCGGTGGTGCTGGCCGTGCTGTGGCTGCGCGACCGGCGCCGCTGGGCCCGGTGCGCGCGCCTGGTGGTGGCGCTCTCGCTCGCCGGCCTGGTGACCTACGTGCTCTACCCGGCCGCGCCCCCGTGGCTGGCGGCCAAGCAGGGGGTCATCGAGCCGGTCGACCGGATCAGCAGCGCCGGCTGGGCCGTGCTCGGGCTCCCGCGGGCCGGCGTCCTCCTCGACACCAGCCAGGGCCAGGTGAACCTGGTGGCCGCGGTGCCGTCCCTGCACACCGCCTTCGCCGTCCTCATGTGCATCGTGCTGCTGCCGCTGGCGCGCCGGTCCTGGCAGCGGGTGCCGCTGGTGGCCTACGCGGTGCTGATGCCGCTGGTGCTGGTCTGGTCGGGGGAGCACTACGTCGTCGACACGCTGCTCGGCGCGGCCTACGCCTGCGCCGTCGTCCTGCTCGTGCCGCAGGCCGGGCGGGCGGTGCGCGCGGGCACCCGCCGCGCGGTGCGCACCGCCGGGCGGCCCCTACCGTGGCGGGCGTGACCGGCGTCGTCCCCGACCCCCTGCCCGGCTGGCTGACCGCCGCCACGCGGATCACCGCGCTCACCGGTGCGGGCATCTCCACCGACAGCGGCATCCCGGACTACCGGGGCCCCGACGGCGTCTGGACCAAGGATCCGGACGCCGAGAAGCTCGTGACGCTCTCGTACTACGTGGGCGATCCCGACATCCGGCGCCGGGCCTGGCTGATGCGCCGCGACCTGGGGGCGCTCGACGTCGCGCCGAACGCCGGGCACGCCGCGCTGGTGGACCTCGAACGGCAGGGGCGGCTCCGCACGCTGGTCACCCAGAACGTCGACGGGCTGCACCAGGCGGCCGGCTCGGCGCCGGAGCGGGTGCTGGAGATCCACGGCACCGTGCACGAGGTCGAGTGCCTGGAATGCCGTGCGCGGACGACGATGCGGGAGGCGCTGGACCGGGTCGCCGCGGGGGACGCCGACCCCGCGTGCCTGGTCTGCGGCGGCATCCTGAAGTCGGCGACGATCAGCTTCGGGCAGCTGCTGGACCCCGCGGTGATCGATGCGGCCGTGGACGCGGCCGCGGACTGCGACGTATTCCTCGCCGTCGGCACCTCGCTGACCGTGCACCCGGCCGCCGGCCTGGTGGACATCGCCGTGCGGCACGGCGCCCGGCTCGTCGTGGTCAACGCCGAGCCGACGCCGTACGACGACCTCGCCGACCTGGTCGTCCGCGAGCCGATCGGCACGGCGCTGCCGCGGCTGGTGGCGCCGGCCGACTGATCGCCCGACCGGCTCGTGGTCGCCGCCCCCGGCCGATAACGTGACGGGGACCACGTCGACCGGCCGGCCCGTTCCGGCCCTGCATCTCGGGAGCCGGCATGCGCGTGCCCCTCACCAGTCGCGACTTCCTCGACCGGGCCGAGCTGGTCTACGGCGACCGCATCGGCGTCGTCGACGAGCCGGCGCAGCCGGCCCCCTCGCTGGGCGACGTCTCCTACCGCGAGGTGGCCCGGCGCGGCCGGGCGCTGCAGGCCGGCCTGGACGGGCTCGGCATCGGCGAGGGGGAGCGGGTGGCGATCGTCAGCCACAACTCCGCCCGGCTGCTGGAGCTGCTGCTGTCGGTGCCGTCGTCGGGCCGGGTCGCCGTCCCGATCAACTTCCGGCTCTCCCCGGAGGAGGTCGAGTACATCGTCGGGCACTCCGGTGCGCGGGTGCTGCTGGTCGATCCCGAGCTGGAGGCGGCGCTCAAGGGGGTGCAGGCCGAGCACCGGTTCGGCACGGGGGAGGAGTACGAGCAGCTGCTCCGGTTCGACACCGAGCCGCGCCCGTGGTCGGAGCCCGACGAGGACGTGACGGCGACCATCAACTACACCAGCGGCACGACCGCCCGCCCCAAGGGCGTGCAGATGACCCACCGCAACATCTGGGTCAACGCGGTCACGTTCGGCATGCACATGCAGATCAGCGACCGCGACGTCTACATGCACACGCTGCCGATGTTCCACTGCAACGGCTGGGGGCTGCCCTACGCCATGGCGGGGGTCGGCGCCCGCCAGGTGGTGATCCGCAAGATCGACGGGGCGGAGATCCTGCGCCGGGTCGAGCAGCACGGGGTCACGGTCATGGCCGGCGCACCGGCGGTCTGGAACGCCGTCCTGGAGGCGGCGGCCGACTGGGACGGCGAGATCCCCGGCCGCGACCGGGTGCGGATCATCGTCGCCGGCGCACCGCCGCCGTCCCGCACGATCGCCCGCGTGGAGGCCGAGCTCGGCTGGGAGTTCAACCAGATCTACGGCCTGACCGAGACCGCGCCGCTGCTCACCATCAACCGCCCCCGCGCCGAGCACGACGACCTCGACGCCGACGAGCGGGCGAAGCGGCTCTCCCGCGCCGGGGCGCCGTCGCTGGGCACCCGGATGGACGTGAGCGACACCGGGGAGGTGCTGGCCCGCAGCAACACCGTGCTCGCCGGCTACTGGGAGAACCCCGACGCCTCGGCCGAGGCGCTGGACGGCGGCTGGTTCCACACCGGTGACGGCGGCAGCATCGACGACGACGGCTACGTCACGATCTCCGACCGCAAGAAGGACGTGATCATCACCGGCGGGGAGAACGTCTCCTCGATCGAGGTCGAGGACGTGGTGTTCAGCCACCCGGCGGTGGCCGAGGCGGCGGTGATCGGCATCCCCGACGAGAAGTGGGGCGAGATGGTCACCGCGATCGTCGTGCTGGCGGAGGGCGAGCAGGCGACCGAGGCCGACATCATCGCCCACTGCAGGGCCCGGCTGGCCGGGTACAAGTCGCCCAAGCGGGTCGAGTTCCGCGACCAGCTCGCCCGCACCGCCACCGGCAAGATCCAGAAGTTCAAGCTCCGCGAGGACTTCTGGGCCGGCTCAGAGCGCCAGGTGAACTGACCGGGGGTCCCCGCTGCCCCCACCGCTCGCACGTCGGCGGCGGAATCCTGCAGCGGGGCCGCCGTCCTCCTCACCCGTTCGGGTGCCCCACCCGGACGGGTGAGGCCGTGGTCAAGCACGCCTCCGTACCCGCCGTTCCCGCTCCAGGATGGGCGCCTCACCGGCGCCCGAAGCGGAGACAGCGTGCGCCCCCGTTCCCGGTGGCGCACCGGGAGGTCGGGACGTGGGCAACGGAATGCGGACTGCGCGGGGCCGAACCGCGCACGGCGTGCCCCGGTGGGCGCTGCGCGGCGCCGGCACCGGGATCGCCGCACTGATCCTCCTCGGCCTGGCGCCGGGCGTGGCCGTGGCCGCGCCCAGCGCCGCCGACGTCGCCGCCGCGGAGGTCGCGCGGGACGCGGCGGCCGAGGAGGTGGGCCGGCTCGCCGCCGAGCTCGCCGCCGCCGAGGCCGCTGCGGCGCGGGCCGGTCAGGACTCGCAGATCGCGCTGCAGGACTACGAAGAGACCCAGGTGGCTCTCGAGGTGGCCCGGGCCACCGTGCTCGCCGCCCAGGCCGCGGTGGCCGCGGCCCAGGCGGAGCTGCACCACGGACGGGCGGAGGTCGTCAGCTTCGCCCGGACCAGCTACATGCAGGGCACCACCTCGCCGGGGATCACGGCCCCCATGAGCTCCGGCGGACCGGCCGAGCTCATCCAGCGCGCGACGCTGCTGGAGGCCGCCGGCACTCACCGGGTCGACGTGGTCGGCCGGCTCACCGTGCTGGAGCAGCAGGCGACCACGGCCGAGCAGCAGGCGAGCACCGCCGCCGAGGAAGCCGTGCGGCTCGAGGTCCGCGCGGCCGAGCAGCTGGCCGTGGCCCAGGCGCGGGAGATCGCCGCGCGGGAGCAGACGGCGGCCGTCGCCGAGCAGCAAGCCGCGGTGGAGCGGCAGTTCGCCGCCGCAGAGGCCGAGGTCGGCGAGCTCGTCGCCGCCCGCACCGCCGCCACGCCGGCACCCCGACCGACGGTGAGCACCCCGCCCGCCGGGTCGGGGACCCCCGGCACCCCGCCCGCCGGACCGGGAACGCGCACCACCCCGGCGCCCCGTGGTCCGACCACCACCACGCCAGGGAGCGGTAGTTCCGCCGACGGGGGATCGGGGGGTGCTTCCGGCGGTGGCGGTACCCCGGCGCCGGCGCCGGCGCCGACGACGGTGGGCGCGCCCTCGGCCTCGGCAGTCCAGACGGCGATCGATGCGGCGATGAGCCAGCAGGGCCTGCCCTACAGCTGGGGTGGCGGCGGCAGCGCCGGCCCGGGCTACGGCATTCCGCCGGACACCGCGACCTGGGGCTTCGACTGCTCCGGGCTGACCCAGTACGCCTACGCGCGGGCCGGCATCCAGATCGGCGGCACCAGCCGGGAGCAGTACAGCCGCTTCAGCGACCGCACCGTCGCACGCGCCGATCTGCGCCCCGGCGACCTGGTGTTCTGGGGATCGGGGTCCTCCTACCAGTCGATCTACCACGTGGCGCTCTACCTGGGGGACAACACCGTGGTCCACGCGCCGGAGAGCGGGGACGTCGTCAAGGTGGCCTCGATGCGGTTCGGGAGCGACTACTTCGGCGCGGTGCGTCCGAGCGCCTGATCCGGGGCCAGGAACGGGCACGGGAAAGGCGTCGGGCAGCCACGGGGGGAGCTGCCCGACGCAGGCCCGAGGCTAGCAGTCCCCGTCTGCGCCCGGCAGGGGTCCGCGCACCCGGCCGTGGATACGGATCGGGCGAGCCGGGTCACCGGCGGTGACGGCGGCACGACCGGATCATGTAGGACACTGGACGAGGGGCCGGGACGACACCGCCCCGTCGAGACCTGCCCGTGCCGGGCGGTCGCGGCCCGGCACGACCAGGGAGTCACGTGTCCAGCGCTGCCAGCACCCCGACCGAGAGCGTGCCCGCCCCGTCGCAGGCGCCGGTCCCGCCCTCGGTCGACGCCGCCCGGCTGGAACGGGTCCTCTTCGAGATCAAGCGCGTCATCGTCGGCCAGGACCGGCTGGTCGAGCGGATGCTCGTGGCACTGCTGGCCCGGGGGCACGTGCTCCTCGAAGGTGTGCCCGGGGTGGCCAAGACCCTGGCCGTCGAGACGCTGGCGAGGGTCGTGGGTGGCAGCTTCTCCCGCCTACAGTTCACCCCCGACCTCGTGCCCGCGGACATCATCGGCACCCGCATCTACAAGGCCGGGCAGGACGCATTCGACACCGAGCTCGGGCCGGTCTTCGCCAACTTCGTCCTCACCGACGAGATCAACCGCGCCCCGGCGAAGGTGCAGTCGGCACTGCTCGAGGTCATGGCCGAGCGGCAGGTCTCCATCGGCGGCGTCACCCACCCGCTGCCCGACCCGTTCCTCGTGCTGGCCACGCAGAACCCGATCGAGTCCGAGGGCGTCTACCCGCTGCCCGAGGCCCAGCGCGACCGCTTCCTCATGAAGGTGCTCGTCGACTACCCGACCGCCGAGGAGGAGCGGGAGATCATCTACCGAATGGGTTCCGAGCCGCCGGTGGCCGAGACGGTGCTGGGTCCCGACGAGCTGCGCCGGCTGCAGCGCACCACGTCGCGGGTCTTCGTGCACCACGCCCTGGTCGACTACGTCGTCCGCCTGGTGGTGGCCACCCGTTCGCCGCGGGAGCACGGCATGGAGGACGTCGCCAACTGGGTGTCCTACGGCGCCAGCCCGCGAGCCTCGCTCGGGCTGATCGCCGCGAGCCGCGCGCTCGCGCTGGTCCGCGGCCGGGACTACGTGCTGCCGCAGGACGTCCTCGACGTCACCGCCGACGTGCTCCGGCACCGGCTGGTGCTGTCCTACGACGCGCTCGCCGACGGCGTGCCGGCCGACCACATCGTGAAGCGGATCGTGCAGACGGTGCCGCTGCCGCAGGTCGCTCCGCGGCAGGGCGCCTCCGGCGGGCCTGGGCAGCCCGGCGGACCGTCGGTGCCGGCCGGGCCGTTCTACGGCCCCCCGCAGGGGGCGCCCTGGGGGCAGGGCGGTCCGCAGGGCCCGGGCACGCAGTACGGCCCCGGTCCGCAGGGTTCTGGTCCGCAGGGCCACGGGTCGCACGGCAACGGGCCGCAGGGCAATGGCGGCGCGCACGCCTCGGACGGACCGGGCCGGCACAACGGCACCGCGTCCGGACCGCAGCAGGCGTGATCGGTCGCCGTCGCCGGGAGGAAGTCCCGCCGGCTCCCGAGCACCCCGGTCTGCTGCTGCACCCGGCGACGCCGGGCTCGGCGGCCGGCCCGGGCGGGGACGACGGCACGCCGCCGCGGTTCACCGACGGCCCGGCCGACGTCCTGCTCCGCCGGCTGGAGCTCACCGTCCGGCGCCGGCTCGACGGGCTGCTCCAGGGGGACCACCTCGGCCTGGTGCCCGGCTCCGGCAGCGAGGCCGGCGACTCGCGGACCTACCACCCCGGGGACGACGTCCGGCGGATGGACTGGCCGGTCACCGCGCGGACCCAGGTGCCGCACGTCCGGGAGACGATCGCCGACCGCGAGCTGGAGACCTGGGCCGTCGTCGACCTGTCGGCCAGCCTCGACTTCGGCACCGCGAACTGCCAGAAGCGCGATCTCGCGATCGCCGGGCTCGCCGCGGTCGGTCATCTCACCGTGCACGGCGGCAACCGGTTGGGCGCCGTCGTCACCACCGGCGAGCGGGTCGACCGCTTCCCGGCGATGCCCGGACGGCTGGCGGCGGAGCGGTTGCTCCGGTCGGTGGTGGCCACGCCCCGCGCGGCCAGCGGCCGCCGGGGTGACCTGGCGGCGGCCCTGGAGACGCTGCGCCGCCCGCCCCGCCGGCGCGGCCTGGTGGTGGTGATCTCCGACTTTCTCGGTGACCAGGACTGGGAGCGCCCGCTCCGCGCGCTGGGGACGCTGCACGAGCTGCTCGCGATCGAGGTGGTCGACCCGCGCGAGCTCGAACTGCCCGACGTCGGCCTGCTCACCGTCGTCGACCCGGAGAGCGGGCAGACCCTCGAGGTGCCCACCGGCAACGCCGAGTTCCGGGCCCGGTACGCCGAGGGCGCGGCTGCGCAGCGGGCCGCCGTGGCCGCCGCGCTGCGCCGCGCCGGCGCGGGCCACCTGCAACTGCGGACCGACCGTGACTGGCTCATGGACGTCGTCCGCTTCGTCGCCGAGCGCCGGCGTGCCGGCAACGGAGGGGCCTCCCGATGACGTTCCAGTCCCCGTGGTGGCTGCTGGCCCTGCTGGTGGTCGCCGCGCTCGTCGCGGTGTACGTGGTGCTGCAGCTGCGGCGCAAGGCCTACGCCGCCCGCTTCACCAACGTGGCTCTGCTGGGCTCGCTGGTGCCCAAGCGGCCGGGCTGGAAGCGGCACCTCGCCTTCGGCGTCGTCGCCCTGGGGCTGGCGACGCTGGTCGTGTCGCTGGCGGTGCCCAGCACGGAGGTGCGGGTGCCGCGGGAGAAGGCGACCGTGGTGATGGCGGTCGACGTGTCGCTGTCCATGGAGGCCCAGGACGTGGAGCCCAGCCGGTTCCGGGCGATGCAGCGAGCCGCCGTCGACTTCGTGGACGTGCTGCCCGACCGGATCAACCTCGGCCTCGTCTCGTTCGCCGGTACCGCGACCACGGTCGTGCCGCCGACCACCGACCGGGCCCAGGTGGCCGCCGCCATCGAGAACCTCGACCTGGCCGAGGCCACGGCCATCGGCGAGGCGGTGTTCAGCTCGCTGTCGGCGATCGAGAACTTCCAGTCCCAGCTGGAGAGCGACGGCGAGGAGGCGCCCCCGGCGCGCATCGTGCTGCTTTCCGACGGCTTCAACACCGTGGGCCGCGACGAGACGCAGGCGATCGACGCGGCGCGCGCCGCCGGCGTCCCGGTGTCCACCATCGCGTTCGGCACCGACTACGGAACCCTCGACATCGACGGCGAGCAGGTGCCGGTGCCGGTGGACCGGGCGAGCCTCAAGGAGCTGGCCGAGGAGACCGGCGGCAGCTACAGCGAGGCGGCCAGCGCCGAGGAGCTGGAGCAGGTGTACGCCGACCTCGGCAGCCAGATCGGCTACACCACCGAGCCCAAGGACATCAGCTCGTGGTTCGTGCGCGGCGGCGTCGTCGTGGTGCTGATCGGCGCCGTGCTGAGCCTGCTCTGGACCAACCGCCTCGTGTGACCCTCCTCCCGCACCCATGGCCATGAGGGCGGGAGGAGGCGGGGCTCAGCGGGCGGGGTCGAGGACGAGCTTCCCGGTGGTGCGGCGGGCCAGCAGGTCCTCGTGCGCCTGGCGGACGTCGGACAGCGGGTACCGGCCACCGATGACCGGGTGCAGGTGGCCGTCGGCGACCTGCTGCAGCAGGTCGGTCATCGCGGCGTCGAGCATCTCCGGGCGGGCCATGCAGTGCGCCAGCCAGAAGCCGATGACCGCGCGGCTGCGCTGCATCAGCGCACCCGGCGGTACCGCCTTGGTCTCGGTGCGGGAGGCCATGCCGTAGGCGACCAGCCGGCCGAAGGGGGCCAGCGCCGACAGGGAGCCGGCGAAGACGTTGCCGCCGGTCATCTCCAGGACGATGTCGACCGGCTTGCCGCCGTTGGCCTCGCGCAGGGCGGCGGTGAACGCCTTCGGGTCCTCGTCGGCCAGCGCCGGGTCGACGGTGACGTGCGCGCCGAGGTCCTCGGCCAGCTTCCGCTTCTCCGGGCTCGACGCGGTGGCGATCACCCGGCCGGCGCCCCAGCGGCGGGCCAGCTGCACGGCGAGGGAGCCCACGCCACCGGCACCGGCGATGACGACCACCGACTCACCCTCGGCGAGGTGCGCGCTCGTGCGCAGCAGGTGCCAGGCGGTGGTGCCCTGCAGCACGAGGGACAGCGCCTGCTCGCCGCTGACGCCGTCCGGGACCGGCCAGGTCAGCCGGGGGGAGGCGACGGCCTTCTCGGCGTAGCCGCCGCCGTCCAGCAGGCCGACGACCCGCTGACCGCCGCCAGCGGGGGTGCCGACGAACTCCGCGCCCGGCACCAGCGGCAGGCGCTGCTCGGCGAGGTAGGAGTTCTCGATCTGGTGGGTGTCGGCGAAGTTGACTCCTGCGGTGCTCACCTCGTAGAGCTGCTGGCCGGGGCCCGCCTCCGGCTCCGGGATGTCGACGACGTCGAGGACCTCGGGACCGCCGAAGCGGGTGATCTGCACAGCTCGCATGACCTTGAGGCTAGCTAGGGGGTGTGGCGGTGCGGGAGGCCGAGGGCACACGATGGAGACGGCTGGGGATCGGACCCCCGGAGGCACGATCCCTAACAGGTGAGGCAGCCCTCGTTGCATGCGTGAAGCCGCGCCTAGCGCTCAGCGTAATACGCCCTGTACGGGTGAGCGTAAACGTATTACGCTCCAGACGTGCTGGCCGGTGTCGATGACTATGACGGCGTGGCCTACGCCAACATGGTTTTCGGCGAGATCGACTGGGGTGAGGTTGGCGAGCACAACCCGGCGACTCGTGCGGCGCGGAAAGGCACGACGGAGCAGAACGTCCACACCGAGTGGGCCACGGAGGCCTGTCAGGATCCGCGGCGCTGGGTGAGGTCAGCAGAATCGCGCAGCGGCATGACGGTCAAGGTGACGGGTTGGTCGGCCTCCGCTGGCTTCCTCGTGACGGTCGTCCTCGCACCCAAGGCCAGGCCGCCGGGAGAACGGTGGTGGGGAGCCACAGCCTGGAAGGCCAAGGCAGCCGAGAACAAGAGGTACCGGGAGGGGTGAGGACGATGGACGAAAGCATCCGAGACATGCTGGCGCGTGAAGCTGAAGAAGCGGAGGCTGCCGCCGACGCCCGCGAGGCCGACGGCAGCGAAGAGAAAGGCGGGCAGCGTGCCCGTGTGCAGGCTGGCGAGGCAACGCAGGTCTATAGCGTCCGTATCCCCGTCGATCGGCTCGAGGAGCTCCGGCGGTTGGCGGACGAGCGTGGTGTCCGCCCAACCGTTCTGCTGCGCCAGTTCGTTCTTGACCGGCTTGCCCGCGAGATGGAGCCGGTGGAGATTGTTGCGATGCCCGAGCGAGACCCGAATGAGCTGCGGCTAGGGCCGCCGCGGAGCGCGCCAAGGGCCGACGTCATTCCCTTGCGCCGGGAGCGGAGGGCATAGATATGGCGACGCGGTATGTGCCGATACTCAAGAGTCGCCAGGGTGAGCTCAACGCTCTCCGAGACGCCAGTCCACAGACTCGTCAATCAATGGTTCCGTTGGTGGAGGTGGTGCCGCCCTCGGAGGACCCCTCGCCCGGTGAGGCGATCGACAAGGCGTGCATCGACGCTGCCACCAAGCTTGCCGATCGCTACTCCGGGCAACCACTGATGCTTGACGCCGGATTGTTCGACCTGACGGTCAAGCATCGATCGCAGACAGCAGTAGGACTACTGGCTGAGTGGGCGGCTTCCACTGGTCTGGACGCCTGGCCAGTCATCCGCCTGGATGATCCCGAGTCCGCGCAGATTGACGCCGGCCGAGCACATGAGCGGGATGGTCGAGGGGTGACTATCCGGCTGGACGGCGAGGACCTCGATGAAGACGCCGAGGATGTAGACAACGCCCTCGCCGGCGTCCTAAGCAACACCGGCACGACCCGTGCGGACACTGATCTGCTACTCGACGTCGGGGCCATCGACGGAGATATCGCGGTGCGCGGCGGCGCAAGTCTGGTGCGGTCCTTGCTGCGGGGATTGGAGGACGTGGATCAGTGGCGATCGGTGACGGTGGCTGCCGGAGCGTTCCCCATCGACCTGTCGCAATTCAGTCCGAGGGTGATCGGTGAGCGTCCCCGATTCGACGCCCAGTTGTTCGACGCCGTGCGCAGCAAGCGGTTGCCGCGGGACATCGATTTTGGGGACTTCGCCATCGCCCACCCGGCGCTTTCAACCGGGCCGGCGTTTCTCCCGCCCCCGCAGTTGCGCTACACGACGGCCGAACACTGGCTCGTACTGAAGGGCCGGCGCAACGATCCCGAAGGCAACGCCCAGTTTCACTGGATTTGCGAGACGATCGCCAAGCACCCTGACTTCGTCGGTGCACGACTAGGGCGTGCAGACGAAGTCATCGCCAGCGGGTCTCTCGGTAAGCCCGGGAACGGCACGACTTGGCGAACCATCGGCACCACCCACCACTTGGACTATGTCTCGCTCCGGCTCACCACTGTGGGCGAGCCTTAAGTCGCCAGCGCACCTCATGGCGCAGGAGGTCTAGGGAAAGCTCGGTAGCGAGCACGCCCCAAAGACGCCAGCGGGTGGCCGAGGACAGGCCCCGATGCAACCCCCGCTCTCGCAAGATGTCGAACGCCTCGTTGCGCCAGAGCAGTTGCGCGACGGCGAAAGGATCGATGCCAGGATTGGGCGACGGGTCGCGTAGCACGTCCAAGCGGACCAGTTCGTCGGTCTCCTCGACCGCGTGCCATACGCCCCACCACTCGGGAACCTGGTTGGCAACACGATCAGGCCGTGCTCGCTCCACGACGAGGATGGCAGTGTCGACAACCCTGCCGTACAGCTCGATCTGCTGGGGGAGGCGCCCGAGACCATCGCGGGCGCTCTTCACCTCGCAGCCGGTGATCACGCCGTTGACGGCCGCCACATCGATCCGCCCGGCGCCGACGCAGATGCCGAGCTCTCGGCGATACAGGGTGCTGCGTCCCCGATGCTGCTGACGTAGCCGGTCTTCCACGGCGTCGGAGATACGGTCAGCAAGCACGCCGCGAGGCTAGTCGGCGCCTGCGCTCAGCACTGATCGGCGACACATGAGCGCGCTCCTTGCGTGAACAGGGTGATCAGGCGGTCACGTGGGGCCGGCTCAGGTGGTGGGTGTCGGCAAAGTTGACTTCGGCGGCACTCACCTCGTAGAGCTGCTGACCAGGCCCTGGAGTCGGCCCGGGGACGTCGACGACGTCGAGGACTTCTGGGCCGCCGAAGCGGGTGATCTGCACGGCACGCATGCGGGACAGGCTATGGCCTACCCGGTGGCCGCGGCCGTGCCCCGGGAATGCGCCCGGTGGCCCACCCGGACGACCGGGCCGGTCAGCCGCGAAACCCTTATGGTCCTCGGATGCAACTGAGCGCAGCGCTGGAACAGCACATCGCAGTGTTCGGCGAGAGCGGCAGCGGCAAGACCGTGCTGCTCTCCTCGTTCTACGGGGCGACGCAGGAATCCCAGTACCTCAAGGACAGCCTTTTCCACGTCGTGGCCGACGACATCGGGCAGGGCAGCCGGCTGCACCGGAACTACCTCGGGATGAAGAGCTCGGCACGCGTGCCGGCAGCGAACCACTTCGCGGCCACGTCCTACGCCTTCTCGGTCAAGCTGAAGCCGGGACCCGATTCAGAGGCGGGGCCCAACGCACTGCGCCTCGTCTGGCACGACTACCCGGGGGAGTGGTTCGAGGAGGACGTGAGCGGGCCGGAGGAGGAGCAGCGTCGGGTCGACACGTTCAGGTCTCTGGTGCGGTCCGACGTCGCCCTGCTGCTGGTCGACGCTCAGCGGTTGCTGGACAACGCAGGTGAGGAGGAGCGGTACCTCAAGTCGCTGTTCGCCAATCTGAAGAACGGCCTCCTGAGCCTTCGGGACGACCTGCTGGACGACGGGAAGCCCCTCGTCGAATTCCCGCGCATCTGGGTGCTGGCGCTGTCGAAGTCGGACCTGCTGCCGGACATGGACGTCTTCGCCTTCCGGGATCTGCTCATCGAAAAGGCCAGCGACGACATCGGTCTGCTGCGGGAGGTCATCGCAGACATGGTGGAGGGGCGCGCCGCGCTTTCGGTCGGTGAGGACTTTGCCCTTCTCTCGTCGGCACGGTTCGAAGCGGGACGGATCGAACTCACGGATCGGGTCGGCCTGGACCTGATCCTGCCGCTGGCCGCCATGCTTCCCCTCGAGCGGCACATCGACTGGGCCGAGTCGCAGCAGCTGCCGGCCCAGGTGGCGGAGAACCTGCTGGGCGGGATAGGTCCTGTGGTGGACGTGCTGTTCAAGCGGCTGTCCGGTCTGCCGGGCCCGCTCGGCTACTTCTTCGGTACCGCCGGTCCCAGCCTGCAGCTCGTGGCCGGCATGGCCGGGGACGCGCTGAAGGAGATGAACGAGAGGGCGCGCGCGAAGGGGGAGAACCTGAAGGCCACGCTGACCGGCTTCCGGCTGGACCTGGACCGGGGCGAGGAGCAGAAGATCTTCCTCAGGAGCCTGCGATGACCCTGATCTGGGCCACCCGCGGCCGGACCTGGGGCTTCCGGTTCCTCCGAGACGGAGGCTTCGAGGAGCCGCTCCGGGTCTACGACGTCGCCTTCTCGGAGATTGACGACGGTCCGGAAGTCTGGCGTCGCGTTGCCGGGACGAGTGAGCTGCCCGAGATGGTGGCCCTGCGGATGCCGGACCCGCTGGGGCGGCAGGACCGCGCCGGAAGGGTGATTCCTCACCACTTCGTCGCCCTCCCGCCACTGGCCGACGAGGTCGACTCGGTCGAGGACGGTCTGCGGCTGGTCTGGCCGTTGGTCGCCGACCAGTTCGAGCGGATCTGGGAGCTTCCGAAGCCGCCCTCGCCCACTGGTTGACCTCTGCGGATCGGCGCCGCGCGGGAGACGTCGAACCAGCGATGTCGCGGCGTGGACACGTGTCACCGGGTGCCGTGCGGCTATGGATGAGGGGGGTGACCGTGAACGGGGAATCTGCGCGTCGTGCGGCGTTCCTCCGTAGGGAAGGCGCCACCAGGCAACATCACGCCTTGCGGATTTCGGGGTGCTACGGTGCGCTACATGAAGTTGGTGACGCACCGAGAAATGCGCAACAACAGCGGAGAGATCCTTCGGGCCGTCGCGGCCGGCGAATCTGTGCAGGTCACCAACAACGGTCAGCTGGCGGCGGTGATTGTGCCTCCCGTCGGCGCGACGGTCGATGACTTGATCCTGCGTGGACAGGCGCGTCGAGCGCGCCGGCCTCGTGCCGACCTGTCGACGATCCGACGGCGCACGTCCACGCTGTCGAGCCAGGAGCTGGCGGACGACGTCCGAGGCCGCTGGTGACGTCATACCTGGATACGTCAGCGGCGATGAAGCTGCTGGTCGAGGAAGCGGAGTCCGCGGCGCTGACGACGTACCTCCAATCGCAGGTGGTTTCTGACGTGGTCGCGTCGTGGTTGCTCCACACGGAACTGCACTGTGCCGCAAACCGTCACCCGCATGACATCGACCTGGCTTCGGTGGGCGTCGTGCTCGATACCGTGACGCTGGTCGATCTCACGCGAGGTGACTTGCTGACGGCCGGAGCGTTGCCCGGCCGGCTGCGCTCGAACGACGCAGTCCACTTGGCTGTCGCCCTGCGGATCGGAGTGGACGAGATGCTCACCTACGACTCCGAGTTGGCCGCTGCCGCGGGCACGTCGGGCTTGGCCGTCGCCTGTCCAGCCTGATCGCTGTGCGGGCGCGCCAGCGATGTCGCAGAACGTCGCAACTCAGGTAGTTCTCACGACATGCGGTGGTGCGTGTCGGCGTAGTTGATGCCGGCGGTGGAGACGTCGTAGAGCTGCTGACCGGGGCCGGCCTCCGGCTCGGGGATGTCGACGACGTCGAGGACCTCGGGTCCTCCGAAACGGGTGATCTGCACGGCACGCATGCGCAGGAGGCCAAATGCTGCGCAGGCACGTACTGACGTCGGGCGTCACGGTCCGACCTGGGGAGTGCCGAGCGGGTCCAGGAGGACCTGGGCCACGCCTCGTTCCCGCGTTCCGCCGCCTCAGCACGAGACGTCCGGTCAGCCGTAGACGTCGGCGCGGTGCGAGATGCGTACCACTCTGACGAGGATCTCGTCGTCGTGGATGGAATAGATCACGCGGTACTGGCCTCTCCGTGCAGACCAGTAGCCCTCGAGTTCGAAGCGCAGCGGCTTGCCGACCCGGTACGGGTCCGCGGCGAGCGGCCCGAACAGGAAGTCGACGACCGCCACGGCCACCGGCTCGGGCAGGTCTCGCTCGATGGCCCGCTTAGCCGCTGCCGAGAGCACGACGGTGTAGGTGTGCGGCCCTGTCACCGGCGGCGGGCGGCGAGGGCGGCGCGCACGGCGGCCTCGCCGTAGACCTTGCCGGCGGCCATCTCCTCCTCGGCCCGCCTGATCTCCGTGCCGGCTCGGGGATCGGACAGGATCTCCAACGTCTCCATCAGCGACTCGTAGTCCTCGACGGCGAGGATGACGGCCACCGGGCTGCCGTTCTTCGTGACGGTCACGCGCTCATGCGTGCCGGCGACCTCGTCGATCACCTGACTGAAGTGCGCCTTGACCGCCGCCAGGGACTGAATCGACATGACCTCAATTCTGGTCAATCGGCCAGTAGCGGTCAAGCAACTCGGCAGGAGACCCCAGGCGACTCGGCGCGGGTGGAACCTCGCAGCAGGTGGATCGACCGCCGTCGGGATCCAGTCACCTGCCGCGACGTGGAAGCTCCAGGTTCCCAGGCCGTCGGCGCCGACGGCCGTCTGCAGTGCATCGGCCCACGCCGCGTCGTCGGAGCCGATAGAGACGTGCCCGGGCGCGAGAGTGCGATGGCGGTGTGGGCTTGGACGTACAGGAGACCGTCGGTGACGACCGTGTGGCGCAGCTGGTGGATGAGGCCGAGCACGGCAGGCGCGGGTTGCGGAGGGGCATCGGTCAAGGACAGGACCCGCCCCAACCTGTGGCCGGCAGAGTCCAGCCAGAGGAGAGACAGCGTCCGGCCGGACGTGGTGTGCTCCGATAGATCCTTTGCCTCCAACGGGGCAGGCAGGACTCTCCGATCCCCCGCTCGGCCGCGGTCCCAGGGGTCGGCTCCTCCCGCCGACGGGCCAGCGCCACCGCTCTACGGCGGAACTCCGGCGGCTCGACCGCAGGAGATCCAGAACTCCTCTCCCGAGGCGATCACCGCCTCAGATCAGGGGGTCGGGAACCGGGTCAAGTTCCTCCTGTGGCGCTAACGTCATCGACGATCGGCTTAGCAACAACTCCGGCGGTGTTCGCACGGCCGGCTCGGGCGACCTGCTCCGCACCCGCTCCGGGTCGTGTGCCGCCTTGCCCCTGAGGTGAGCGCGGATGAGGGTTCTGGTCGTCACCGAGATACGGCTCTACCGAGATGGTGTCGCCGACTTGCTGCGCGCGCTCCCTGACGTGGCTCACGTCGCCACCGCCGCCACCACCGCCGGTGCGGTCGCGGCCGCACGCCGGCAGGAGTGCGACTTGGCCCTGCTCGACGTGACGATGGAGCGCGCGTTGGTAACCGTTGCGGCTCTGCGTACCGCGCGGCGCGATCTGCGCGTTGTGGCCATGGGAGTGCACGAGGACGGGCTCGAGGTGGTGGCGTGCGCCGAGGCCGGGGTCTCCGGCTACGTCTCCCGGGACGCCGGCTTCGATGAGGTCGCCGGCGCGCTGCGCTCGGCGGCCCGAGGCGAGGTGGCGTGCTCCGGCCGGGTGGCCGCCGAGCTGATCCGGCACATCGGCCTGCAAGCAAGGGCGACGCCCACCGTGTCCAGCGTGGTACCCCTCACCCGACGTGAGCGTGAGGTACTGCGGCTGGTGCAGAGCGACATGTCCAACAAGGAGATCGCCCGGGCCCTGGACCTTCAACTGAGCACCGTGAAGAACCACGTGCACAACGTGCTCGCCAAGTGCGGCGTCACGGGTCGCGGCGAGGTCGCAGGAGCCTTGGCCCGGATCGACGCCGAGACGTTGTCTCGAGGGAGGGCCCAGTACCTCGAGGGGTCCGCCACGCTGACCTGAGCAGCTCTGGGCCCAGGAAGGGCCCAGAGCCGATCCGACTCACACCCCCCGGCCGATTGCGCCGCACCCGCCAGCCGCGCCTTAGTTGCTGACAGGCCGTTCGAGGGGGTGGGCATGTCGGCGGTGAAGGAGCACGACACAGCGGAGCCGGTGCGCGTCTGCCTCATCGGCTGCACCGGCCTGCTCGGCGACATAGTCCTCGACGCCCTACGCCGTGACCCGAGGATCACGGTGGTCGCCCGCGTCGACTCCGCCGCGGAACTCGGGAACCCTGCCGACTCCGCGCCACCGCTCGACGAGCTCGACCTGGTCGTGTGGAACTGCGCCGACGAGTCGCGGGTGCCCGAATGGCTGGACGGGGTCCGCTCGACCCCCCGCGTGCTGGCCGTCGTCGAGGACGGCCGCGCCGCGGCGCTGTGGGAGCTGGCGCCGCGTCGCACCGCGCTGGGGTCGCTGTCACCGCTCCTGCTCGCCGAGGTCATCCGCACGGGAGCGCTGCATACCTCGTCCGGCCGCACCGAGTTTCGGACCGAGACCCAGGAGTTGCCATGACCGAGAAGCTGATCTGGGACGTGACGGTCCGTGCCGAAGGAGGGCCTCAGCTGACCGGATCGGGGGTGCTCGAGGTCGACGCCTACGACAAGCTCTCGGTCGTGGTGCCCGCCGGTGGCGACCTCGAGGTCAACCTCGGCCCCGGCGCCGCCGGCCTGATCGCCTGCCTGGTGATTCTTCCCGACGAGCCGAGCGCCGACCTCAGCTACGACGTCGGCTCGCAGACCATCGGGCTCGACGAGCCCCAGGTCCTCCTCGGCGGTGCCGTCGACCTCACCGGCAACCCGGCCTCCCTGACGTTCGCCAATGCGGGAACGGCAGACGCAAACCTTCAGATCCTCATCGGCCGCGACGCGACCCCGTGAACCACCCACTGCATCAGCACAGGAGTCCGAGTCGATGACCGTGAACCTCACCTATCCCGGCGTCTACGTCCGCGAGGTCAGCAGCGGCGTCCGCACCGTCACCGGTGTCGCGACGTCGATCACCGCCTTCATCGGACGGACCCTGCGCGGCCCCACGGACCGGCCCGTGCTGGTCCAGAGCTTCACCGAGTTCACCCGGATGCACGGCGGCCTGTGGGCCGAGAGCCCGCTCAGCTACTCGGTGTCCCAGTACTTCCTCAACGGTGGACGCGATGCGCTCATCGGCCGGGTCGTCAACGGCGCGGCGAGGGCGACGGTCACGCTGCCTACCGGCTTCGGCCTGGAGGCCGCCGACGAGGGGGCGTGGGGCAGCCGGCTACGAGTGCGCGTCGAGGACGCCGCAGCCGGGCCGGGGGAGCCCTCCGACTCGCGCTTCAATCTGCTGGTCAAGGACACCGCGACCGGGCAGCCGGAGAGCTTCCTCAACCTGTCCACCCAACCCGACCACCCGCGGTTCGTCACCGGCGTGCTGCGTGCCGGGTCGGCGCTGGTGCGGGTGAAGGGCGCCGTGCCGTCGGCCCGGCCGACCGCCAGCGGTGCCGCACCGGCAGGCACCGACCCCCTCGAGAACGCCGCCAGCTCGACGCCGTTCGGCACCGACGGGTCCGACGGCAGCGCCGTCACCGACACCCAGGTCAGCGGTGCCGCGGCCCAGGCCGCCCGGCAGGGCCTGTGGGTGCTGGACCTGGCCGACATCGTCAACCTGATCGTGGTCCCGCCCCTGACCCGCACGGTCGACGTGGGCAAGGCGACCTGGGACGCCGCGCTCGGCTACGCCGTCGACCGGCGGGCCGTCGTCCTGGTCGACCCGGCCAGCAGCTGGGCCAACCCGGATGCGGTGATCAGCGGCATCGCTGCGCTGACCACCCGGACCGCCAACGGGGCCCTCTACTACCCCAGGGTGACGTCGCCCGACCCGCTGCGGGAGAACCGTCCCGACACCTTTGCCGCCAGCGGCGCGGTGGCCGGGGTGATCGCCCGTACCGACGCCTCGCGCGGTGTCTGGAAGGCCCCGGCCGGGCTGGAGGCGACACTGCTGGGCGTCGACGACCTGGACTACACGCTGACCGACGGGCAGAACGGCCGGCTGAATCCGCTCGGGGTCAACTGCCTGCGGCAGTTCCCGGTGGCCGGGCGCGTGGTCTGGGGCGCGCGCACCCTGGTGGGAGCCGACCAGCTCGCCTCGGAGTGGAAGTACCTCTCGGTCCGCAGGACCGCCCTCTACATCGAGGAGAGCCTCTTCCGCGGCACGCAGTGGGTGGTCTTCGAGCCGAACGACGAACCGCTCTGGTCCCAGATCCGGCTGAGCATCGGCTCCTTCATGAACGACCTCTTCCGCCAGGGCGCCTTCCAGGGCAGCAGCCCGCGGGAGGCCTACCTGGTCAAGTGCGACAGGGAGACCACGACCCAGCACGACATCGACCGCGGCGTGGTCAACATCTCGGTCGGCTTCGCCCCGCTGAAGCCGGCGGAGTTCGTGATCATCTCCATCCAGCAGCTGGCCGGCCAGACCGCGGTCTAGGCCCAGGAAGAGGGGCCACCATGGCCGAGTTCAGCGTCAACGCCCAGCGGTTCGATCCGTACCAGAACTTCAAGTTCCGGGTGCGGTGGGACGGCCGGTACGTCGCCGGGGTCTCCAAGGTGAGCGCGCTCAAGCGCACGACCGAGGTGGTCGAGCACCGCGAGGGCGGGGATCCCTCGACGTCGCGGAAGTCGCCGGGTCGGACCAAGTACGAGCCGATCACCCTGGAACGCGGGGTCACCCACGACCCCGAGTTCGAGAAGTGGGCGAACAAGGTGTGGAACTTCGGCTCCGGTCTCGGGTCGGAGGTCTCGCTGAAGGACTTCCGCAAGAACATCATCATCGAGATGTACAACGAGGCCGGACAGGTCGCGATCTCCTACCAGGTGAACCGCTGCTGGGTCTCGGAGTTCCAGGCTCAGCCCGATCTCGACGCCAACGCCAACGCCGTCGCGATCCAGTCGATCAAGCTGGAGAACGAGGGCTGGGAGCGCGACTACGCCGTCACCGAGCCCACCGAGCCGACCTTCAACGAGCCGGCCTGATGACCGTGGCGCCAGTGATGACCATGGCCCCCCGGATGCGCCTGCACCTGCTGGACGCCGTCGCGGGGATGCACCCGACGGACGCGGCCGTGCGGTGCCTGGCCCTGGCCTACCCGGAACTGCCCGATCCGGCCGGTCTTCCGCTGGGCCAGCGCGATGCCGCCCTGCTCGGGCTGCGTGCGCGGCTGCTGGGGGACAGGCTGGTGGCCTGGACCAGCTGCGACTCGTGCGGGGAGCAGTCGACCCTCGAGCTCAGCGTCGCCGAGCTGCTGGAGCAGATGGGCGCCCGCACCGAAAAGCGGTGGGTCCTGCAGCACCAGGGAGATCCGCTGCCGGTGCGCGCCCTGACCAGCCGCGACCTTGCCCGGGCCGCTGGGGCGCCGTCGCCGGAGGAGGCCCGGGACCTGCTGGTGGCCGCAGCACTGGACCAGGTGACCGAGCCGCAGGACGCCCCACCGTTGGACGACGAGCTCGCGGCTGCCGTCGCGGCCAGCCTCGCCGAGCACGACCCTGGCTCCGAGGTGCTGCTGGCCGGCAGCTGCGCGGTGTGCGGTGAGCAGTGGAGCCACATGCTCGACCCGGCCCGGTATGTGGTCGCCGAGCTCGCGCACCTGGGCGCCCGGCTGCTCGCCGAGGTGGCAGAGCTGGCGCGTGCTTTCGGCTGGACCGAGGCCGACGTGCTGGCTCTCTCCGACCAGCGGCGGCGCGCCTACCTCGAGCTGGCGTCGGAGATGACGGGTTGATGCGGTGAACCCCGAGACGAGCCGGCGCGACGACCCCGGTACCGGCCTGCTGGCGCGACTGGTCGCGCGCCAGCGCGGGGCAGCGCCCGTCGTGCGGCCGGTGCTGGCGTCGCGGTTCGAGCCCGTCGGCGAGCCTGGTCTCGGTGCTGTCGACGCCCGAGACGAGGTGGGTTCGACGGACGGACCGGTGGAGGTCGAGGCGCTGCGGCCCGCGCCTCCCGGGTCACCCGGACGGGATCAGGCCCGACGCCGGCGTCCACCGGAGCCGCAGGACGCCGCGTGGCCACGGACGGACGTCGACCCCTCGCCCGACCGCACCGCCGACGGGCGGCCCCCGCCTCACGGGCGGGGATCACCGGGGCCGGAGACTGCGCCCCTCGAGAACCCGCCCAGGGATGCTCCTGGAACCCACGCCCCTGGGGAACGGAGCATCCTGGGCCAGGCTGACCGGCCGCGACCTGCCGCGCCCCGGTTGCCGGGCCCGTTGGTCCCACCCCACGAGGCGGACGCCGACGTCGGGGAGGCGCCCCGGGCTCCGCGGCGGCCCGTCGACGACAGCCATCAGAACCGCGAGGAGCCGGCGTCGCTGCCCGAGCCGATGGTCGCCGTGCACCACGACCACGCCGCGCCGTCGGGTGAGCAGGTGGTCGCGGGTGCACAGGTCGACCAGGCGTTCGGGACGAGGCCACCGGAGCGACCTGTTGAGCCGGCGGAGCAGCAGATCACCGTCTCGGTCCGGATCGCCCGCATCGAGGTCCGGACGCCGACGCCCACCCTCTCCGACGTCGCGCCCGAGCGGCGTACCGCGCACCAGCCGCGGCTCAGTCTGGAGGACTACCTCGCGCGACCGAACCGCGGCCGGTCATGAGCACCGGGACGGCGGTGGCGGGCACCACCGAGGCGATGCGCAAGCTGCTGGAGGAGTGGCTCGCCGAGGCCGACGTGGACAGCTCGCTGAACGGTGTGCACGCCACGGTCACCGCGAAGCCGCCCGACCAGCACGCGCTGAGCGGATCGGGCGCCCTGACCGGTCTGAACCTCTTCGTGCACCGGGTCTCGCTGAACCAGGGATGGCGCAACGTCGACCTGCCCTCGGTCGACGCGCTCGGCCACCGCACCGCCAACCCGCCGCTCGCGATCGACCTGCACGTCGTCCTCTCCGCGTACGGTCCCGGCCAACTGGCACCCGAGCACCTGCTCGGCCACGGGATGCAGGCCCTGCACCAGCACCCGGTACTGACCCGCGGCGAGCTCGACGCGCTGCTGGGTGACTCCCTGGGCGCCGGGCTGTCGGCCCAGGTCGAGCAACTGCGGATCACGCCGGAGGCGCTCAACGCCGAGGAGGCGTCCCGGCTCTGGGCGGCGTTCGGGGCGAAGTATCGGCCCAGCTTCTACTACCGCGTCTCGGTGGTCCTGATCGAGGGCACCACTCCCGCGCGCTCGCCGCTCCCGGTGCTGACCCGCGGGGAGCGGCTGCCCGGCAACCGAGAGGCCGGGGTGGACGTGGCCTCCGGCCTGACGCCGCGATATCCGATCCTGACCGGGCTCCGACCGGCCGGCGGCCACCCGGTCGCGGTGGCTTCCGGCACGGTCACCGCCGACGGCGAGCTGCTCGCCGGTAGCAGCCGCGTCGTTCGCCTGGTCAGCATCCGGCGGCAGAGCGGCGACGAGGTCGACCTCGGTCCTGGCACCGACCGGCAGCACCTCACCTTCACCGTCCCGGGCACCTTGGCTGTCGGCACGTACGACGTCCTCGTGGTGGTGCAGGCCCAGGCCGGTGACCCGGTCCGCACGACCAACCGCCTCTCCCTGATGGTCGCGCCCGCCATCACCTCCGCGTTCCCGCTGGCGGTCACCCGGGACGGCCAGGGCGACGCGACCATCACCGTGACCTGCGCACCGCCGGTCGAGCCCGACCAGACCGCGGCGCTGATCCTCGGCTCTCGCGAGACGCCCGCGGAGGGGCACGCGACCACCACCGGTTCGCTCACCTTCGTGGTCCGCGACGCCCCCGTCGGTACCCACCTGGCCCGGCTGCGGGTGGACGGCGTGGAGTCGATCGTCGTGGACCGCAACGCCATCCCACCTGCCTTCCTGCCCCTGCAGGTGGTGATCTCGTGAGCGCCGGGACGACCTCTCGTCAGGAGCAGGACTGGACGACGGCCAACCAACGGCTGCTCGACAGCGAGCTCGGCCACCTGGCGGCGCTGTTGTCCGGAGACGCCTCGGCCGAGGAGGCGCTGCCCGACGAACCCCCGCTCGCCCAGGGCCGGTCGACGCTGGACGCCCTGGCCGACGCATTCCGCCTCACCGGCTTCGAACGGAGTCTGCTCGCGCTCTGCCTGGGTGCCGAGCTGCACGACGGCGTCTCGGTGGCACTCGGCCGCAACGGCGGCGCCGTCACCTGGTCGCTGGCACACCGGGTGCTGCCCGGAGCCCACTGGTCCGCGCTCGCTCCCGGGTCACCGCTGCGCCGCTGGCAGCTGGTCGAGGTCGGTCCCGGGCGGCTGGTCGGTGCCCCGTTGTCCGTGGCCGAGTCGGTGCTCCACCACCTGCTCGGGGTCGACGACCTCGACCCGTGGCTGGTCCCGCTGGTCCATCCGTTGCGGCCGGCGACGTTGGTCGCCGCTTCGCACGCCGAGCTGGCCGAGTCGGTGGTCCGCCGGTGGAGCGACCCGACGAGCGCCTGGCAGGTGATCGGGGTGCACGGTGACGACGAGCACGGCCGTCTCGACGTCGCCTGGCTGGCATGTGCACGGCTCGGCCTGGCGCCGCACCTCTTGCGCGGGGCGGACATCCCCGCAGATCCGGCCGAACGCGCGCACCTGGCCAGCGTCTGGACCCGGAGCGCGCTGCTGACCGGCGGCGCGCTGGTCGTCGAGCTCGACGACCGGACCCTGCCCGCTTCCGTGCAGTCGCTGCTGGAGCGGCTCGACGGACCGGTGGTCCTGAGCAGCCAGGACCCCGTGCCGGTGCCCGGGGTGGTGCGTCACGAGGTGCGCCGCCCCGAGGCCGCCGAGCAGCGCCAGCTCTGGCGTACCGCGCTGGAGGAGACCGACGAGGCGGACCTGCAGCCCGAGGTCGACCTGTTGGCCTCCACCCACCGGCTCAGTGCCCGCGAGATCGAGGAGTGCGCCCGGCTGGCGGACGGCGGGAGCCTGCGACGACAGCTTCGTCGGTCGGGTACGTCCGCTCTCGATTCCCTGATGCGCAGCATCGAACCCCGCGCCACCTGGTGCGACCTCGTGCTGCCGCCCGACCGGGTCGAGCTGCTCCGCGCCATGGTCGACCAGGTCCGCGCACGCTGCACGGTGCACGAGGACTGGGGCTTCGCCGAGCGCAGCACCCGAGGGCTCGGCTCCACCGCGCTCTTCGCCGGCGAGCCCGGCACCGGAAAGACGATGGCGGCGGAGGTGGTAGCGGCCGACCTCGACCTCGAACTCCTGCACGTCGACCTGTCCGCGGTGGTGAGCAAGTACATCGGGGAGACGGAGAAGAACCTGCGGCGCATCTTCGACCGGGCGGACCAGCAGGGCGCGATCCTGCTCTTCGACGAGGCCGACGCGCTGTTCGGACGCCGTAGCGAGGTGCGCGACAGCCACGACCGGTACGCCAACATCGAGGTCAGCTACCTGCTGCAGCGGATGGAGGTCTACCGAGGGCTCGCGGTGCTGACCACCAACGCCCGGGACTCACTCGACCGTGCGTTCGTGCGCCGGCTCGGGTTCATCGTGCAGTTCCCGTTCCCCGACGCCGCGCACCGACGACTGATCTGGGAGGGCGCTTTCCCGGCGAGGACTCCGACCCGCGACCTCGACCCGACCCGGCTCGCCTCGCTGGCCGTCAGCGGCGGGGTGATCAGCAACATCGCATGCGCCGCCGCGTTCCGGGCGGCCGGCCGCGGCGGCCCGGTCACGATGGCCGACCTCGCCTGGGCGGCCCGCGCCGAGCTCGCCAAGTCCGGGCAGGTCCTCTCGCCGGCCGACCTGGCCGGGTGGGAGGCGTCATGAGGGTCCCGGATCGGCACGAAGCAGCAGCGGACCAGACCGCCGACACCGTGCTCGCCGCGCAGCCCGACCGGTCCCGGGTACGCCGAGGTGCGCCGCCGCAGCGGCGTCCTGGTCGTGCCGTCCCGGGACGGGGGCTCACCGAGGCGGAGGCGGCGTACTTCGAGCCGCGGTTCGGCGTCGACTTCTCCTCGGTGCGCATCCTCGCGGGATCGGACGGAAGAGCAGCGGCAGACGCGCAGAGTGCACAGGCCTTCACGAGAGGCGAGACCATCACCTTCGCCCGCCGACCGGTGCTCTCGAGCACCGCCGATCGGCAGCTCTTCGCCCACGAGCTCGCCCACGTGGTGCAGCAGCGGCGGGAGCCGTCGCTGGCCGGCACGGTGCAGCGCCGGCCTCTCGCCGGGGCTGTGGGCATCAGCAGGGTCGTGATCCTTCGAGCCAAGCGGAGGATCAACGTGACCCTGACAGACGGTCGCACCTTCGTCCTGATCCTGGACAGGGACTCCTCGATCATTCCCGTCGGCACCTATCGGGGCGAGCACAAGCTGCACAGCAGCAAGGACCTCGTGCGGGATCCGAGCGGACGGGTGCCGACGGACACAGAGATCGACTTCACCGCCATCCCTCCGAAGGGGATACCGGCCTGGACCGAGCTCGCGGACTCGACCTACGACCTCGAGGTGCGCGGCGCGAAGAGCGCAGCGCCCGTCCCCACCACCCCGGTCACGAAGGGCAAGGGCGTGGGAGCCGGCGACAAGGCCGGGACCGGCAGCAGCCAGAAGGGCAGCGGCCCCGGTGGCGAGGGTGCGGACAAGAGCGGCGACAAGAGCGGCGACAAGGCCGGTGACAAGGCCGGTGACAAGGCCGGCGACAAAACCGGCGACCCCGACGCCATCCTTCCGGTCGAGACCGACGCCGAGAAGAAGCGGAAGGTCGACGCGGTCCTCGAACGGCTCGAGGACCTACCCGACGTGGGGGGCACCCCGATGACCCCCGAGCAGCTCGCCACGCTCGCGGAGATGACCGCCGCCGAACTAGTCGACGTCGTGACGTTCCTCCAGAACGCTGCAGCGGAGTCGGAGACGCCGATAGACACCGCGGCCGAGATGGACAAGTACCTCGCGCTCAGCCCGAGCGACCGTGAGCTGCTGCGGGTCAACCAGGAATTGATGGGCGACGCGAAGGCCGGTCCGCTGCCCGACCAGGTGCGGATCGCGCTGGAGAGCTCGGCGGAGACCAACGTGCAGGTCGCCGAGCAGGTCAAGGCGCTCAACGACGGCCTGCAGAACCTCGCCGCGATCAAGGACAAAGTGACCCACCCCGAGGTGAAGGCAGCCCTGGACGGCGCCGATCTCGACCCCATCGACCTGGAGAAGCTCCCGGTCTTCCGGGAGATGATGATGCTGGAGGGCCTGCTCGCCGGGGCCAGCACCAAGTCCCCGGAGATCGAGGCCACCGCCAAGGACCTGACCAAGAGCATCGCCGGCATCCGCGACTACGTGCTCGAGGAGATCGCCTGGCTCGCCGCCGAGCTGGGCGCCTCCTACCTGATCGGCATGCTGCTCGGACCGGTCGGCACGGCCGCCGCCGTGGGACGCGGGGTCATGCTGCTCAACCGGCTCAACGATCTGCGGCTCTTCCTGCAGAAGGTCGAGTCGGTCTACGCGACGTACCAGCAGATCAACGTGATCGCGACCCGGGTCACCAGTACCTGGACGACGTACAAGGCCTTCGAGACCGAGTTCACCAGCGGTCTGGCCGAGCTGGAGAAGCTCACGGAGCTCGCCGACGACCCCAACGTGGCCGACGAGGCGCTGGAGGCGGCCACCGACAAGGTCACCGAGCTGGAGGACCAGCTGGTCGAGAAGATGCTCGCCCAACTGGAGTCCGGCACCGGGCTCGGTGCGCTGCTGGAGAACTTCGACATCCCCAAGGACGCCATCGAGGACGAGGACGCCCTGCGCCAGATCCTCTTCGACATTCCGAAGGGCGTACGCGAGCTGGACGCACTGATGGCCCGGTACCGGGCCAGTGGCCGCGACCTGGAAGCGGTGAAGCTGCTCACCTACAAGTCCGTGCTGGTCGGGACGCTGCTCTACCCGTTCGTGGGCTATCTCGCCCGCATGGTCGGCGGGCGGCTGCAGCAGCTCACCCGGGGGCAGACCCTCTCCGAGCGGCTGGTCAACGTCATCGCCGGTGCGGCCGGACGTGCGGGTGGCGGCGGGAAGAAGTACGCACCGCCCGGGGCGAAGGCGACCAGGGAGAAGCTCGCCGGGGCGAGGCGGAAGCCGAAGGCAGCCAAGCCCACGACCCCGAAGAAGTCGAGGAAGACGAAGAAGCCGGACGAACCCGACGAGCCGAACTCAACCAGCAAGAAGAAGCGGAAGGGCGACAAGGACGAGGACGACGACCCGGCCCGGAAGAAGAAGGATGACGACGAGAAGGACGACGACCCGGCCAAGAAGAAGGATGGCGACGAGAAGGACGACGACCCGGCCCGGAAGAAGGACGACGACGACCCCGCGAAGCAGAAGGACGACGACACCAAGAAGACCGACCCGACCTCGCTGGAGTGGATGGAGGTCGAGCGCAAGGTCGGTCAGCTGCCCGGCCGCAACCCCGATGGCATCACCAGGATCGCCCTCCGGACCGCGGGCAGGGCGATCGCCAAGCGGCACTCCACGGTGGTCGGACGCACGAGGGTCACCGCCGTGCCGGATCGTGGCGCGTGGCGGGTGGAGCTCCGACGCAGGCCCGCCGGTACGTCCGCGACCGCAATCGTGCTGATGGGCTACCGGGAGCGCTGGGACTCCGGGCAGAAGGCGATCGAGGCGTGGGTGCCGAGCCTGTCTGACGACAGCCGTGGCCTCGGCGGGGTGCGCACCGCGGTCCAGAGGTTCAAGGAGCCCTACCGCTACACCTCGCTCGACACCGAGTACTTCGCGGAGGAGGGCCGCCGGGGTGGCCACCGCGGCGTACAGATCACCGGGACGATGGGCAGGATGGGCAAGCGCGCCATCACGGTCGTCGACGACCCGGTCGGCCTCCACACCGGTCAGCGGAAGGATCCGATTCCGCTCTGGTGGTACAAGGACGAGGGCTGGTACCGCGGCAGCGCCGGCGGGTTGAGGCTGCCCAATCCCGGCGTCAAGGTGCCCTTCCCGGCAGCCGCGTCGGCCCGCCACCCGGTCACGCTCCCGACCGGGACCGTGGTCACCGTCGGCATCGAGGACGAGCACCTGATCCGCAAGGGCAGTCTGGTGCAGCGGACGAAGTCGAGACGGGAGGCCAACCCGCCCAAGCAGATGCGGGCTGCCCTGGACCAGGTGGGCGTCACCAGGCTCCAGGACAGCGACATCGACCACGTCCAGGACCTGGGCTTCGGCGGGACCAACAAGTTCGACAACCTCTGGCCGTTGGACCGCGAGAAGAACCGGTACGCCTTCCTGGGCCGGTGGTACCGCGACTACACGGTGATGTACCTGGCCTCCGACCGCCGCACGGTGAAGCGCGGTGCACTCTGGAACCTCGTCGGCAAGTGGTTCACGGTGCAGGGCACCGCGACGAAGGTCGCCAACTGGGGCGGCCGTGACGGGGAGCGGCCATGACGACCCACGTGGAAGTGTACGTCGAGTCCCTGGCCCTGGACCTCGGAGCAGACGCGCACCCGGACGAGGCCGCCGTACGCCGCGCGCTGGAAAGCGCCCTGTGGCAGTCGGACGAGCTGGCCGACCACGGAGCAGGTGAGGTCATCCCGACCGTCGCGCAGGTGGTCGCCCGCCAGGTCGTCCGAGACGTCTCGCACGAGATCCGAGGGGCGGTGCCGCCGTGCTGAGCCCGCGACTGGTCAAGGGCGGCCTGGTGGAGGTCGACGCCGGCAGCGGCGCCGTGCGCCGGGTGGTGATGCTGCAGTACAACCCCGACTCCATGGCGCGCACGCTCAAGCTCTCCGGGACAGACGGTGGCCCTGAGGCATTGCGGATCGGCAAGCCTCCGACCGAGACGCTGAGGATCGAGGTCGAGCTCGACGCCACCGACGCGATGGAGAAGGGCGCAGGCGCCGAGCTCGGGGTGCACCCGATGCTGGCCGCGCTCGAGCAGCTGGTCCACCCGAGCCTGGGTGAGCTGCGTCGCCGCGACGCGCTGGCGTCGGCCGGTGCGATCGAGATCATCTCGGCGCAGGGCCCGCTGACCCTCTTCGTCTGGAGTGCCAAGCGGATCCTGCCGGTCCAGCTGAGCGAGCTCGCGGTCACCGAGGAGGCGTTCGACGCCCGGCTCAACCCGGTGCGGGCCAAGGTCACCGTCGGGATGCGCGTGCTGACCGCGGGCGACCTCGGCTACGACCAGCGCGGCGGCGGCATCTACCTCACCTACCTCGGGACGAAGGCGTCGCTGTCGCGCAAGGTATCGGACGCCGCGCTCGCCTCACTCGGGATCGGAGCCATCCCGTGAACGACGACCAGGCACGTCAGCAGCTCGCCGCGATGCTCTCCCAGGCAGGGGCGACCGTCTCACCGTTCGGTCCCAACAGTCGCTACCACGCCACCCCGCTGGCGACCACGCTCGACGACGACGGCAACCCGGTGCGCTACCTGCGCCGACGTTTCCTGCCCGACCCGGACGCGCTGGTCCAGGTGGGGGAGCACGAGGTCGAGCCCACCGACCGACTCGACCTCGTCGCCGCGGCGGTGTTCTCCGACCCCGAGCTCTCCTGGCGGATCTGCGACGCCAACCTGTGCCTGGACCCCGACGAGCTGACCGCCCGGCCCGGCCGGCGGCTGCGGATCACCCTGCCGCCCGGACTGCCCGGAGGTGGGTCGTGATCGAGTCCGCGGACCTCACCCTGCTGATCGGCCCCGGTGTCCCGCTGCCGGCCCTTCGCAGCGTGATGGAGTCCGTCGTCTCGGTACGCGTGAGCACCGGTGCCGCCCTGACCGGCTTCCAGATCGTGATGGAGGCAGGGCGCACCTCCGACCTCACCCGAATCCTGCTGCCGGCCGGCTACCTGGACCCGATCGTCACCCGGGTCGTCATCGTGGTCACGATCCGGGGACTCCCGCACGTGCTGGTGGACGGGGTGGTCACCCACCACGAGGTCACTCCCTCCAACACCCCGGGCGGATCGACGCTGAGCATCATCGGCGAGGACCTCTCGGTGCTGATGGACCTGGTCGAGATGCCGTTCATGCGCTACCCGGCGATGCCCGAGGTCGCCCAGCTCTACGCGATCCTCGCCAAGTACGCCGTCCTCGGCATCGCACCCGTGGTGATCCCGCCGATCGTGAGCGCGCTGCGCAACCCGCTCGACGGCTTCGACACCCACACCGGCACCGACCTGGACTACATCCGCCAGCACGCCGAGCGCTGCGGCTACGTCTTCTACCTCGAACCCGGACCGATGCCCGGCACGAGCATCGCCTACTTCGGCCCCGACGTCCGGGTCCCGATCCCACAACCCGCGCTCAGCGTCGACCTGGACGAGGCCACCAACGTCGACTCGCTCTCGATCTCGCTGGACGGCAGGGCCAAAAAGGTCACCGTCTACACGATCTTCGACCCGATCACCCACAAGGTGCCGGTGCCGATCCCGGTGCCCGACATCAGCGTGGTCCGCCCGCCGCTGGGGCTGCGCCCGACGCCGCCGGCCCGGGTGGAGTTCGCTCAGGGTGGCCACCTCGAGCCCGCCGAGGCCGCCAAGCGGATCCTCGGCGACCTGATGCGCTCCTCGGACGCGATCACCGCCAACGGCACCCTCGACGTCGCCACCTACGGCCGGCCCCTGCGCGCCCGCCAGCTGGTCGGCGTACGCGGTGCCGGCCTGGCCTACGACGGCCTCTACTACGTCAACACCGTCACCCACGAGCTCACCCCGAGTTCCTACAAGCAGTCCTTCACGCTCTCGCGGGACGGGCTGATCTCGCCGACCCCCGTGGTGCCGGTCGGTTGAGGAGCGACATGACAGCCCAGATGACGCCCAGCACGTCGAATCCGGCCGGGACCAGGACCTGGTACGGCAAGTACCGCGGAACGGTGGTCAACAACATCGACCCCAAGGGCCTGGGGCGGCTCCTGGTCGCCGTGCCCGACGTGCTCGGCCTGGTGCCGTCGAGCTGGGCCGAGGCGTGCGTGCCGCTCGCCGGCCCCACCGGTACGCCGATGGGCGCCTGGTTCGTGCCGCCGACGGGGGCGGGGGTGTGGGTCGAGTTCGAGGCCGGTGACCCGTCGCGCCCGATCTGGACCGGCTGCCGGTGGGGCACCCCGGCGGACCCGCCGACCCTGGCCAAGGCCGGGCTCCCGGTATCCCCCAGCATCGTGCTGCAGACCGCCGGCCAGCAGACCCTCGCCATCTCCGACCTGCCGGGCCCCACCGGCGGGATCATGCTCAAGAGCGCCACCGGCGCCACCCTGATCGTCAACGACACCGGCATCTACATCCAGAACGGCAAGGGCGCCTCCATCGTGATGACCGGGCCGACCGTGACGGTCAACAACGGCGCGCTGACGGTGGTGTGAGATGCCCGGGCCGATCCTGCACAGCGGAGCCGTGGTGACCTGCACCCACGGCGGCCAAGCCACGCCGTCCGCGCCGATGGCCCGGGTCACCGTCTCGGGGATGCCCGTGGCGACGCTCCCGGCACCCTGGACGGTCGCCGGCTGTCCGTTCGTGCCCACCGGCGGCAACGGCCCGTGCGCCACCGGGCAGTGGACGGTCGGGGCGACCCGGGTGATGGTCCTGGGCCAACCCGTCGTCCTGCAGACGAGCAGCTCGACCTGTGTCCCCACCGGTACGCCCCTGCTGCCGGTCTCCGCCCAGACCCGCGTGATCGCGACCTAGGAGACCACCGTGCACCTGGAGCATCCCTACCGGTTCGACGGCCGGCGCCGCACCGCGAGCGCCTCCCACGCGGTGTGGCTGCGCGGTCTGGTCGAGCAGGTCCTGATGACCCGGCCGGGCGAGCGGCTCAACCGGCCCACGTTCGGTTCGGGCCTGGGTCAGCTGCCCTTCGACGGTCTGGGCGACGAGCTGTCGGCCACCACCGAGTTCCTGGTCCGCTCCGCACTCCAGCAGTGGCTCGGGGACCTGATCCAGGTGGAGCAGGTCGAGGTGACCTCCCACGACTCCACGTCGAGGATCCAGGTCACGTTCCAGGAGAACCGCACCGGCGAGACCCACACCGAGATCTTCGAGCGCCGAGGGACAGGCTGATGGACCCGCTGCTCTTCAGGTGCGCCGACGCCGAGGCCAGGCGTGCTGCGGTGACCGGCCATCCGCAGCTCAACGCGATGGACTGGCTGGAGGTGGCCGACCTGGTCCCCGGCGAGCTCCCTGCCGACGAGCAGGCGACCTACGCCGCTCTGCCCGCCGGGCCGCACCGCGACCAGCTGCTGTGGCAGCGCAAGCTCGTCCTCCACTTCGTCAACCCGCTCACCGCCACACACCAGGCGGCACTGACGGCCTCCGGGATCAGCATCAGCGGCGGACAGCGGATCCCGGCCCCGATGGTTGCGGTGCTGTCCATCGGGACCGACCGCGTGACCGTGCGCGCCACCTCCTCGGGCGACACCTCCCGTTACCGCCTCGACCTCGTCCGTTCGGCCGTCGACCGACGCCCACCGGTGGGCTTCGACCCGCTGCTGCACGGGATCGATTTCTCCTTCACGGTCGACTGCCCCACCGACCTGGACTGTCGTCTCGGCCACGTCTGCGTCGGTACCCACCAACCGGAGCCCGGACTGGACCGGCTGGCCAAGGACTACTCCACCTTCCGGCGCCTGATGCTGGACAGGGTCTCCCTGCTGAGCCCGGAGTGGGGGGACCGCAGCCCGGCCGACCTCGCGGTGACGTTGGTCGAGCTCTTCGCCTGGACCGGCGACCGGCTCAGCTACCAGCAGGACGCGGTCGCGACCGAGGCCTATCTGGCGACCGCCCGGTTGCGGCGCTCGGTGCGCCGGCACGCCCGGCTGGTCGACTACGCCATGCACGACGGGTGCAACGCCCGCACCTGGGTGCAGGTGCGCGTCACGGCCGACCTGTCGCCTGCTCCCTCCGAACTCACCTTCCTCACCCGGGTGCCGGGTCTTCCGGACCGGATCACCCCGGGCTCCCGGGAGGAGACGGTGGCGTTCTCGTCCGGGGCCCAGTGGTTCGAGCCGATGGTCGCCAGCCTCGACCGGGCAGTGCCCGCACCGCCGTTGCGGCTCTTCGCCGCCCACGACGCGATGGGCCTGTACGACTGGGGACTGCCGGAGTTCGCCCTGGCCACCGGGACCCGCGAGGCGGCCCTGGCGGGCCATTTCCCGGACCTGGAACCGGGCGACGTGCTGGTGCTGGCCCAGACCCGCAGCGCCGTCACCGGCCTGGAGGCGGACGCCGACCCGACGCTGCGGCACCCGGTCAGGGTGGTCGAGGCCGAGGCGTTCGACGGCGGGGCGCCGATCACGGATCCGCTCACCGGCACGAGGGTCACCCGGGTGGCCTGGGCGGCGGAGGACGCGTTGCCGTTCAGTCTGTGCGTCACCTCCTCCGGCGACATCGCCGCGGGTCGGCCGGCGGTCTCGAGCGGCAGCGAGGCCTGGGGCAACATGGTGCTGGCCGACCACGGTCGCACGGTCACCGAGCGGCTGGGGCAGGTGACGACCGGCAGGTACCGGCCGGAGCTGGCCGAGGGGCCGCTCACCCAGGCCGCCACCACGTCGGTCCGCCGCGACGACGGCGAGCGGCAGCGGCTGCGGTTCGACCCGGATGCGCCGGCCGCCGCGGCGGTTCGCAGCGACCCGGCCACCACGCGACCCGAGCTGACGCCCACCAGCACGCTGGAGGCCGACAGCACCGAGTGGACGGCCGTCCCGGACCTGCTCGACTCCGGGGCGGAGGACCCCCACCTGGTGGCCGAGGTCGAGGCCGACGGGTCGTGCCACCTGCGGTTCGGCGCCCACGGCCACGGACGTCCGCCCCGGGTGGCGGAGGCGTTCTCCGGGACGTACCGGGTCGGCAACGGCGTGGAGGGGAACGTGGGGACCGACGCCGTCGGCCACGTGGTCACCCTCGATGCCCGCGTGGCGGGGGTGCGCAACCCGCTCCCGGCGTACGGCGGCACCGCTCCCGAGACGATCGCACAGGTACGCCGCCGGGCTCCGGAGGCCTTCCGCACCCAGCAGCGCGCGGTCACCCCGGCCGACTACGAACGGGTGGCGGTCGCGATGCCCGGCGTGCAGCGGGCCGCGGCCGAGATGCGCTGGACCGGCAGCTGGCACACGGTCTTCCTGACCGTCGACCCCGCCGGGGAGACGGTCCTGGACGCTGCGCTGGAGAAGCGGCTGCGGGAGCACGTCGAGCCGTTCCGTGCCGCCGGTCACGACCTGGAGGTGGACGGCCCGAGGTTCGTCGCCCTGGAGCTGGAGCTCGAGGTGTGCGTGGCGCCGGAGTACTTCCGCGCCGACGTCCGCCGCCGCCTCGGCGCCCGGTTCTCCGCGGTCGAGGCCGGTGACGGCAGCCGCGGTCTGTTCCACCCCGACTCCTTCACGTTCGGCCAACCGGTGCACCTCTCCCCGGTGCTGGCGGCCGCGAGCGCCGTTCCCGGCGTGGAGTCGGTGCGGGCCAGGGTCTTCGGGCGACTCGGCTCGCCATCGCCCCTGGGCCTGCAGGACGGACGCCTGCTGATGGGGCGGCTCGAGGTGGCCCGGCTGGAGAACGATCCGGACTTCCCCGAGCACGGGGTGCTCCGGCTGGTCCTGCACGGCGGCACGTGATGAGCGAGCGAGAGGAGGACGTGCGGTGGGCGGGTGTGGATGCGGTGGTGCGTGTGGATGCGGGACGAGCCGGTCGGCGACGCCGGAGCCGGTCGAGAGCGCCCCGGGCCTGACCAGCCTGGAGTACCGGGTGGCCCGGCACGGTTCCACCAAGCAGGCGATCCTCCGAGGGCTGGCCGACCACGGGCTGCCTGCCCTGTCGGGCCTCGGGGCCCGCGACGACGCGGACCTGACCATCGCGCTGGCCGACGGCTTCGCGGTGATGGCGGACGTCCTCACCTTCTACACCGGGAGGATCGCTCAGGAGCACTACCTGCGGACCGCGACCGAGCGGCTCTCGGTGGTCGAGCTGTCGCGCCTCATCGGCTACCGTCCGGCACCCGGTGTGGCGGCCGACGCCTGGCTGGCCTTCACCGTCGAGGCGCCGGTCACCGTGCCGTACGTGCCACCCCGGCCGGTGCGGGTGCCGGTGGGCACCGCCGTGCAGAGCGTGCCGGGGCAGGACGAGGCCCCGGTGACCTTCGAGACCGTCACGGAGATCGAGGCCCGTGCCGAGAACAACGCGGTCGCGCCGGTGAACAGCAGCTGGCCGGCCTCCCTGGCGGCTCGCACCTCGTTGCACCTGGCGGGCACCGGTCACCGGCTTCAGCGTGGCGACGTGCTGCTGTTCCTCGGTGCCCAGCGGCAGACCACCAGCTCCAGCACGGAGTGGGCTGCACGCACGCTCGAGTCCGCAGTCGAGGAGGCGACCGGGGAGCGCACCCGGGTCACGTGGGAGCCGGCCCTGCCGGCCCTGCCGGTGGCCGGAATGGAGGTGCACGTGCTGCGCCTGCGCGCGGCGGTCTTCGGGCACAACGCGCCCGATCCCCGACTGCTCGCCATCCCCACCGCGACCCTGCACGACCTCGTCGACACCACGGTGACCCCCTGGCAGTGGACGACCTTCGGGCTCAGCAAGGGTCAGCTCGACCTCGACCAGGTCCACCCCCAGGTCGTCGCGGACGGCTGGGCTCTGGTCCGCCAGGGGAGTGCCCAGCATCTGGCCCGGATCAAGGAGGTCACCAACCCTTCGCTGAGCGCCTTCGGGGTGAGCAGCAAGGCGACCAGGATCTCGCTGGACTCCGACCTGGACCCGTCGACGTTCGACCGGCGCTCGCTGCTGGTGCTGGCCCAGAGCGAGGAGCTGCCGCTGGCCGCGGACCCGCTGACAACAGGTCTGGCGGACGAGGAGATCGAGCTCCTCGGAGCGCTCGAGCTGGCCCCCGGCCAGGCCCTGGCAGTACTCGGCCCGCTGCACGGTGCGCGGCCGGGAGCGCCCGAGGAGTCCGAGGTGGTCCTGGTCGACGACGCGCCCGACGCGGTGGTGGTGAACCTCCCGGTGGACGGCCCACCCACCACGACCGTCCGGCTCGGCAGGCCCTTGCAGCGCTCGTACGACCGGGTCCTGGCGCGGATCAACGCCAACGTCGCAGCCGCGACAGAGGGCGCGGGCGTCGGGCAGATCCTGGGCAGCGGCGACGCAAGGGTGCCCGGTCAGTGGTTCGTCCTCAACCACCGGCCGCTGACCTGGCTGGCCACCGACGCGGGACTCGATGCCGCTCTCGAGGTACGGGTCGAGGACGTGGTCTGGCACCGCCGGGAGACCTTGTTCGGTGCGGGTCCCGGCGAACGGGTCCACGTGCTGGAGACCTCCGACGAGGGCACGACCGTGGTCCGGTTCGGAGACGGGGTCGAGGGGGCCCGGCTCCCGACCGGTCAGGCGAACGTCCGGGTGCAGCACCGCACCGGGCTGGGTGCCGCGGGCAACGTGCGTACCGCTCAGCTCACCACCCTGCTGTCCCGACCGCTCGGCGTCGCCTCGGTGCTCAACCCGTCGCCGGGCACCGGGGGTGAGGACCCGGAGCCGCTGGAGAGCGCACGGCGCAACGCCCCCGTGACGGTGCGGACCCTGGACCGGGTGGTGTCGCTGCTGGACGCCGAGGACTTCGCCCGGGCCCAGCCGGGGGTGGCGAAGGCGTCAGCCGGCTGGGTGCCGCACGGCCCGGCGCGTGGCCTGGTCCTGACCCTCACCGGTCCTGACGGCGCCACGATCGACGAGTCGGTCCCGACCCACGGCCGGGTGCTCGCCGCGCTGCGCGAGCACGGGGACGCACGGCTCGTCGTGCACCTGCTCGGCCACCGCCCCGTCGGCCTGGAGGCCTGGTTGCGGGTCCTGCCGCATCCCGACCACCTGGTCGGCCTGGTGCTGGCCGACGTACGACGGGAGCTGCTGGCCGCCTTCTCCGTGGACGCGCGCGAGCTCGGTCAGCCGACCAGCCTGGGCCAGGTCGTCGAGGTGGTGCACCGGGCGCCGGGCGTGGTGGCGGTGGACGTCGACGTGCTGCGCCGGACCGATGCGCCTGCCTCTGTCCAGGTCCAGCACCGAGTGCCCGCTCACCCCGGTGGCCTGGACCCGGCCGGGACCGGCGTGCTGGGCGCAGAGCTGCTGGTCCTCGCCGACCCTGACCTGCACGTGGAGGTGATGGCATGACCACGGACGGCAGGACCACGGGCGAGACGCTGCTCGCGCTGCTGCCGGCGATCCACCGCATCCGCGACGAAGAGCTCGCCGGTCGGCTTCCCGACCAGCTGACCGCGGGCGAGCGGACCGAGCTGCTCGCCCTGGAGGCGCTGGGTGGCGCGGCCGACGAGAAGGACACGCTGCGCCGGGAGGAGCTGCGGGCCAAGCTGCGCCGCGGTCCGCTGGGCGCCTTCCTGGCGTTGGTCGGGGACCAGGTCGCGGTCCTCGAGGAGAGTCTCGACCAGCTCTACGACGACCTCTTCCTGGAGACTGCGGCACCGTGGGTGCTGCCCTACCTGGGCGACCTGATCGGCTACCGGCTCCTGCACCCGGCCGAGTCCGGTGAGACGGCCGTCTGGGACCGGCGGGCCGAGATCGGCCACACCATCGCCTTCCGTCGTCGCAAGGGCACCGCCTCGATGCTCGAGCAGCTGGCCCGGGACGTCACCGGCCACCCCGGTGCCGCGGTCGCGGAGATGTTCACCCGGCTGGCGACCACCCAGTCGCTCGATCACCTGCGCCCCACCGCGGCGGTCACGCCCTCGTTGCGCGACGGTGCGGCCATCGACCGGATCGGCACGGCGTTCGGCACGGGCGCGCGGACCCTGGACGTTCGCGCGGTGGAGGCCGGGGCCGCCCGCCCTGCGATCAGCAACATCGCCGCGTTCGTGTGGCGCCTGCACGCGCTGCGCACCGAGCGGACTCCCGCGGTCGCCGACGTCAGCGTCACCGCAGGCGTCCCCGGTTTCCGGTTCCACCCCCTCGGCATCGACTGCCAGCTGGTCCAGCGACCGGAGCGCGAGGAGGAGATCAGTCACCTGGCCGAGCCGCGCAACGTGCCGGGTGCGATCACCCGCCGCAGACTGCTGGACGATCTGCCACGGCTGTACGGGCCCGAGCGCAGTCTGGCGATCTGGCTCGACGGTGTCCCGGTGCCCGCCACGGACGTCGTGGCGCTCAACCTGGCCGACTCCGGCTCCGGGTGGATGCGCACCCCGCCGGCCGGGAAGGTCGGCATCGACCCGGAGCTCGGCCGCCTGGCGGTGGCCGGCACCGTGACGGTGACCGTGATGTTCCACCGGGCGGGGGTGAGCGGCGCCTTCGGGGGCGAGTACGCCCGGGCGCACACGTTCGGCAGCACCGGCCCGACGATGCTGCGGGTGCCGCAGGACCACCCCACCGTCCAGGCCGCGCTCAACGCCCTGGCGGGCTCTGGCACCGTCGAGATCACGGACTCGGGACGGTACGCGGAGAACCTGACGCTCACCGCCTCGGCGGGTGCCCGCATCTCGCTGCGGGCCGCCGACGGCCGACGCCCCACCCTGGCCCTGACCGGATCGCTCACCGTGCAGGGAGGTGCGGACGCCGAGGTCGAGCTCAACGGGCTCTTGATCCTCGGGCATCCCGTCGTGGTGCCCGCCTCGACCTCGCTGGCCAGGCTCTCGGTGCGGCACTGCACGGTCGTCCCCGGGGCCACGCTGGCGGCGGACGGCACCCCGCAGACCCCCGGGGCGGTCGGGGTGGAGGTGGGCCGCGACGCCTGCGAGCTGGTCGTGGAACGGAGCATCACCGGCTCCCTGGTGGGGCGGCCCCGGACCAGGATCAGCCTGCTCGACTCCGTGGTGGACGCCTGCGACCCCGGGCTGCCGGCCATCGGGTCTGCCGGTGGTGCGAGCGGCGCGCTGTCGGTCGGGTCCAGCACGGTGGTCGGCACCATCGCCGCCCACCAGCTGCAGGTCTCCGACTCCCTGCTCCTGGGCGACGTCCAGGTGACCGACCGACAGTCCGGCTGCGCCCGGTTCAGCTACCTGCCCCCGGGATCGCGGGCTCCCGAGCGCTACCGCTGCGCGCCCGCCGACCCGGCCGACGTCCCGCGGTTCACCTCGCTCTCCTTCGCGGCACCGGGCTACACGCGGCTCGCGGACAGCACCCCCGAACCGGTCCGCCGCGGCTCGGAGGACGAGTCCGAGATGGGGGTGCACCGGCGGCTCCAGGAACCTCAGCGGGAGGCCGACCTGCTCACCCGGTTCGACGAGTACCTCCGCCTGGGGCTCAGGGCCGGAGTGATCCATGAGTCCTAGGACGTTCCGGGCGCACGACGCGGCCGGCACAGCAAGGAGCAGACGATGACCGGTGACTACTCCCGCTGGAGCCACGACCCGTACAAGGACGACGCGGCGGTGCTGCTGCAACAGGGGCGGCTGCTCACCGACGACGACTGGAACACCGCCGTCCGCACCGCCGGTCGCCGGACCCAGGCCGGAACTCTGGACGTGGTGGGCCGGTCCGGGGTGCCCTCGGAGACGCCGGACGGGTTCCGGATCGCCCTCGCGGGGGGCAGCCTCGCGATCGGCCACGGGCGTGCCTACGTCGACGGGATCCTGGCCGAGAACCACGGGGCACCGCCGGAGGTCTGGCGTCATGGGTTGGCCGAGCCCGCCGGCACCGCGCCGGTCGCCTACACCGCGCAACCGCACCTGCCGCAGGCGCCCGCGCTGCCGGCGTCGGGACGCTACCTGGTCTACCTGAAGGTGTGGCGCCGTGAAGTGACCGCAGTCGACGACCCGAGCCTGGTCGAGCCGGCGCTGGGCATCGACACCACCACCCGCCACCGCACCGTCTGGCAGGTCAAGGCGGTACCGGTCCCGGGCGGCTACGTGCCCGGCTCGCCGTTCCTCACGCAGACCTGGTTCGAGGCCGCGGAGCCGCCGGCCACCGCCCGACTGAGCGTCGGCACGGCGACCGTGGAGACCGACCCGGACCCGTGCCTGATCGCGCCCACCGGCGGTTACACCGGCGTGGAGAACCGGCTCCACCGGATCCAGGTGCACACCCCCGGCCCGGCCGGGACCGCCACCTTCGTGTGGTCCCGGGACAACGCGACCGTCGCGGCCCGCGTCGTCTCGGTGCCCGCCTCCCTGGACCGCGTGGTCGTCGACCGGCTCGGGCACGACCAGGTGCTCGCCTTCCACGAGGGGGAGTGGGTCGAGCTGCTCGACGAGACCCGCGAGCTCGCCGGGAGGCCAGGGGTGCTGCGACGGATCAGGACCCCGGGCGGCATCGACTCCGACACCGCGACGATCGTGTTCAGCACGTCGCTCGGTGCGGGCGACTTCGCGCTCGACGCCCAGGGACGGCCGGTGGCCGGGAGCAACCTGCGGATCCGCCGCTGGGACCAGGGCGGCACCCTGCTGGACGAGGCCGGCAACACCGTGCCCGACGCCGCACTGGCCAGTGGGTCGGTCACCGTCCCCGCCCCCGGCACCAGGCTGGTCCTCGAGCACGGCATCACCGTCGGCTTCAGCCTCGACCCGGCCGGCGGGACCTTCCGGACCGGCGACCACTGGCTGGTCCCCGCCCGGACCGCCGACCCCACCGGGCACGAGACGACCGCCGAACCGGCACTCGGGATCCACGCCCACTACGCCGGCCTGGCCGTCGTCGACGGCGGCGCGGTCGTGGACGTACGCCCGGTCTTCCCTCCGCTCAGCGGGCTGGACAGCCTCTGCTACGTGGCCGGTGACGGTCAGGAGGTCACCCCGGACACGCTGGCGCCGGCGCCGGTCCTGCTGCCGGTGGCGCCGCGGGTCGGCGTCGCCCGCGGACCGATCCCGGTGCCGGGTCGGCCGGTCCGGTTCACCCTCACCGGAGCGGGGTCGGGCGGGCTCGACGGCGGCACTGGTCCGGTCACCGTCCCCACCGGCGCGGACGGCACGGCCGCGGTGGCCTGGGCGGTCGACCCGTTCGTCCCCCAGACACTGGAGGCGCGGCTGCTCGACTGGTCCGGCGCCCCGATCGGCCTGCCGGTCCGGTTCAGCGCACGCACCAGGCTCGCTTCCGGCGTGGCCTACCAACCGGGCGCTTGCAGCGACCTGGCCGGGGTGGCCACCGTGCAGGAGGCGCTGGACACGCTGTGCCTGCGCGGTGGCGGCGACGGCAACGACTGCTGCGTGAGCGTGGGGGAGGGGGGCGACTACGCCACGCTCGAGGAGGCGCTCCGCGACCTGGCCGACCGGCGCCGCGGCATGGCGTGCGTCCGCCTGCTTCCGGGCCTGCACGAGTGGGCGGGCGCGGACGTCGACTACCTGCGCCATCTCGACCTGCACGGCTGTGGCGCGGTGTTGGTGCTGCACGCACCCTTCCGGGTGGTCAAGGCCGAGGAGGTCGAGCTGAGCGACCTCGACCTCCTCGGCACCGAGGAGCTACGGGGGGAGATGGTGCGGTTCCTGGCCTGCCGCCAAGTGGTCTGCCACGACCTGCGGGTCCGCACCCAGAGCCCGGAGATCCCGGTGCTGGTCCGCCTCACCGGGTGCGGCGCCTCCCGGGTTCGAGACTGCGAGATGACGGCCTCGGCGTCGCGCAGGGACGGCGTCGGGCCCCGCTTCACCGGCCCGGTCCGCACCCTGCTCGAGGCTGCCCGGGACGACGACCGGGACGCGCTCGAACGCATGGTGGCCACCAACCGGCGCGCTGCGGTCCTGCGTCGAGAGGCTGCTGCGGCCCAGCTGGAGCAGTTCGTGCGGTCGCGCCAGGTCGAGCTCGACGGGCGGCTGGCCGAGGCGCTCCTGCGGAGCGCGGAGCTGATCCGGGCGGGTGGGTCGCTGGAGGAGTTCGTCGAGCTGCTGCCCGAGCTGCGCGAGACGGCCCTGCACCTGGACGCGGTGGCGGGCCTGGCGCGGGCGGCGCTCGCGGTCGAGGAGCCCCACGGGCCGGTGTGGATCGCCGGCAACGACCTGGTCGGCGGCATCAGCCTGTACGGCGTGGCCTCCCCCGACCGGATCGAGGAGCTGGAGGCCAGCCTGGAGAACCTCGTCGAGGAGTCCCGGAACCCGCCCGAGGTCAGGACCGGCCCGGCGCGGTTCGACCTGCACGAGAACCGGCTGGGCGGATTCAACTGGTCGACGCAACACCGGCTAGTTGATCATCAGACAATAGTCGAGCGAGTTCCTCGGCCGGAGTGTGGAAGCCGAGGGTCTTGCGAGGGCGGCCGTTGAGCTTGTCGGCGATGGCGTCCAGGTCGGCGGCGCTGTGCCCGGACAGGTCGGTGCCCTTGGGCAGGTACTGGCGCAGCAGGCCGTTGGTGTTCTCGTTGCTGCCGCGCTGCCAGGGGCTGTGCGGATCGCAGAAGTAGACCGGCAGGTCCGCGGCGATGGTGATCTCGGCGTGCCGGGCCAACTCGATGCCCTGGTCCCAGGTCAGCGTGCGGCGCAGCGCGACCGGCATGGTGGTGATCTTGGCGGTGATTGCGGCGGCGACGGCTTCGGCGCCGTGATCGGCTGGCAGATGCAGCAGCATGGTGAACCGGGTGGTGCGCTCGACCAGCGTGCCGACCGCCGAGCCGCTGTCCTTGCCGACCATCAGGTCGCCCTCCCAGTGTCCGGGCACCGCGCGGTCGGCGACCTCGGCGGGCCGCTCGGAGATCATCACCTTGTCCTTGATCCGCTCACGGCGGCCATCGGCTCGCCGCCGCGGCTTGCGCAGCGCCCGGCCGGTGCGCAGGCAGACGGCCAGCTCACGGCGCAGCGCACCCCGGCCTTGCACGTAGAGGGACTGGTAGATCGCCTCGTGGCTGATGCGCATGGACTCATCGTCGGGGAACGCCAGCCGCAGCCGATGACTGATCTGCTCCGGGCTCCACTGCAGGTGCTCGAGCTTGTCGGCCACCCAGTCGCGCAGCACCGGATGCTGGGTCAGCTTGGCCGGCTTGGGCCGGCGCGCCCGGGCCTCGGCGCGGGCCTGGGCGACCGATGCCTTGTAGCGGCCGGCCGGACGGCGCGTCAGACAGCCGCGAGCGAGTTCCCGGCTGATCGTCGAGGGGCTGCGCTCCAACCGCCGGGCGATCTCGCGGACGCCCAGACCGGCCGCCCGATCCAGCGCGATCTCCTCACGCTCACTGACGGACAGATAGCGGCCGTTGGGCTCGGCCAGCTGCACAGGGGGTATGCCGCCGGCCTCGACGAACCATCGCCGCCCGGTGCTGCCGGTGACCCCGACGGCTGCCGAGGCGTCCTCGGTCGAGGATCCCGCGGCGATCAGCTGCCAGAACCGCCGACGCACCTCCTGCGGCAGCGGTACATGTCCCGTTGCTCCCATCGACACCACCCCGTCTCATCGAGGTGTTGCGTCGACTCCTTGAACCCAAGCTGGCCTGGTTGCTCATCGGGCTCGAGGAGGGGCGGGAGCGCCCGGAGATCGTCGCCGTCGAGAGTGCCCGGGTCGGGAACAACGCGGTCGACGGCGGCCCGCTCGAGCTGCTCGCCGGCCGGGTCAGCCTGTCTGGCAACGACGTGAGCGGGGTGGGCAAGCTGGCAGGGGTCGTGCACGCGAACAAGGTCTCCGCAGTCGGGAACGTGGCATCTCGTGCGGGCGCCACCCTGGTTCTGTCATCAGCCTCGCGGGCGGAGGTGGCCAACGTCGACCTCAGCCTGGCGCCGTGATCCCTCATCGCTCAGCATGGGCCGGCGGGGCTGCGGCGCACCACCGTCGAGTGCCCGGCCGTCGATGCGCGCCATGGAGACTGCCGGGGCTGCTGGTGGCAGTGCGACGCGGGTAGACCCGGTCCGCCGGCGACGGCTCGACGCTGATGTCGGTTGAACGACTCCCGGTGGCGGGTGCCGGCGCAGATCAGCCGAATGCGAGCCGGTACTGCTCCCGGCGCGCCGGAAGCACGTCCGGGTCGGGACGGCGTCGAGGGACCGGTGGGGGAAGGGTGCCGGTCACCGCCCGCACGGCCAGGTGCGCGGCCCCCAGCGCCGTGGCCTCCTGTGCGTCCACGAAAGCGGCAACGCCCTCCCCGATCGCCCCGCGGATCTCCCGCCAGGCGGGTGACTCCGTCGGGCGGCCTGCCAGCAGGCGCTGGACGACGGCCCGGCCGGCGGTCCGGCTGAGGTGGCGGGTGAGGTCCCGGGACGCCACCGCGGTGGTCTCCATGAGGGCACGCAGCAGCGTCGCGGCGCGCACGTCGAGCGGCACGTCGGTCAGGGACAGCCGGCGGTCGGCAGAAATCTCCCCGCGGACCCCGCCACTGCCGACCGGCTCGTCGCCGAGGAGGTCGTCCAGCGGCGTGGCCGGGTCCAGACCCAGCAGCCGGGTCCAGGACAGGTACAAGGCTCCCGAGGGCAGCGCGGCGTGCAGGTAGAACAGCCCGTCGGTGACGAAGCAGCCGACCTCGCTGCCCGTCGTCGCCGCGGGGTCGAGGGAGTCGGTCACCAACAGGTGGGCCTCGGAGGTCCCGGCCGAGATGAAGAGGTCGCCGGGGGAGCGCGCGCCCGCGGCCAGGGCCCCGCAGAAGTGGTCGTGCCCGCCACTGACCAGGGGAACGCCGGGCGCGACGCCGAACTGTTCTGCCACCTGGGCACCGAGCTCGCCGACCACGGTGCCGGAGGGCACCAACCGGGGCAGGGACAGCCCGCCCATCCCCACCACGTCCAGCCCCTCGGGCCGCCAGGACCGGGTGGGTGCGTCGAACAGCCCGGTGCGGGACGCGTGCGAGTGATCCATCACCAGGTCACCGGGGCCCAGGGAGGACAGCAGCCAGCTGCCGAGGTCGGTCAGTGTCGCGGCGTCCCGCGCCTGGACGGGGCGGGCTCGCGACCACCAGGCGAGCGTGTGGACGGTGTACTCCGGATGGCGGAGCCCGGTGACGGGGGCGCGTCGGTCCAGCTCGGCGGCGAGTTCACGCGCGGCGTCCTGCCCGACGCCGGAGAACCAGGTCGGAACGTCCCCGACCGGCCGAGCCGCGGCGTCGAGCAGCACCGCCTCCTCGCCGACCGATGTGACGGCGATGCCGCCCAGCGCGGCGCGCGCCTCCGGACCGGCCTCGCCGAGAGCGCGCCGGGCGGTGTCGACGACCACGTCCCTGATCGCCTGCGGGGAGTGGACGGCGACGCCCCCGACCTCCCCCTGGGGCGTCGGTGCGGCGGCCGAGGCCAGGAGGGCGACGCCGTCCGGTGCGAGCAGCACCGCCTTGGTGCGGGTCGTGCCGACATCGATGCCGAGGAAGGTGGCGCTCACCTGCCGACTCCCGGAACGGCGCTGGCGACCGCGTGTGCGCGCAGCTCGTCGACCTCGCTGGGTCCGCTGAGGTCCGGTTCGAGCCGGGCCGCGTTGGCGGCCCCGGCGGCTGCACCCGTGCGCAGTGCCGACGCCCGATCGTCCCCTCGTGCCAGGGACGTGACGAAGCCCGCCAGCATCATGTCGCCGGAGCCCGTGGCGTTGACCAGGGACACGGAGGGACTCTGCACGTCCCATCCCTCGGTGGCCGAACGGTAGGACAGGCCTGCGGAGCCACGGGTGACGACGACCGCCCCCACCCCCGCATCGAGGGCCAGCCCCATCAGGACCGGGAGGTCCACCGGGTCGGCACCGGGCGCGGTCAGGCCGGCGTCGGCGCGTAGTTCGTCCTCGTTGACCTTCAGCACGTCGGGGGCCGATCGGACGGCCAGGGCCAGTCCCGGCCCCGAGGTGTCGACGACGGACAGGACACCGCGACCGCGCAGCGCGGTGACGCACCGCGCGTACAGGTCCGCCGGGGCACCACGCGGCAGGCTGCCCGTGCAGACCACCAGGTCTCCCGGCCGGACCGCCTCCACCAGTCCGTCCACCAGCGCGGCCACCTCCGTGGGGCCCACCTCGGGCCCCGGCTCGTTGATCACGGTGGAGGCGCCCGAGGCGCTGTCCACGATCACCGTGCTGACCCGGGTCTCCCCGTCGATCAGGACGTGCCGGTCCTCGATGCCGAGCTCCCGGCAACCCGCCGAGATCTGCGCGCCCACCGGGCCGCCGACGAAGCCGTGGAGCGCGGCCCGGCCACCCAGCCGCACCACGCCGCGGGCCACGATCATGCCCTTGCCGCCGGGCCGGCTGACGACCTGCGTGGCGCGGTGGACCTCCCCGACCAGGAGCCGGGGGACCACCTGCAGCCGGTCCTGCGCCGGGTTCGGGCTCACGACGTGGACCGTCGGGCCGGTGGGACGTTCGTGCACGAGTCCTCCTGGGACAGGTCGGTGATCAGCGCCTGCGCAGCCGAGCAGGCTGTGGACCGGCTGCTACGTTCGCCGCCGGGCCGAGGGTGCCGGGGAGGCGACTCCCCGGCACCGCGCAGGGCCCGCCTGCCAGCCCCGGGCACGGCCCGGACGCTGCCGGGCGACGACCGACCCGAGGAGCACTCCGTGCCACGCGCAGCACTGACCGACGTCCTGGCCGCGGCCGCGCACGACCGCAGCGGCCTCGGCGCCTTCAACGTCATCCAGGTGGAGCACGCCGAGGCCATCGTGGCCGGCGCGGAGGCGGCCGGCCGGCCCGCGGTGCTGCAGGTCAGCGAGAACGCGGTGCGCTACCACGGCGCCCTCGCGCCGGTCGGCAGCGCCATGCTCGCCATCGCCGACGCGGCCGCCGTCCCGGTCGTGGTGCACCTGGACCACGCGACCGACCTCGAACTGGTGGTGCAGGCCCTCGCGCTCGGGTTCACGTCGGTGATGTTCGACGGCTCGACCCTGCCGGTCGAGGAGAACCTCGCCACCACTCGAGGTGTCGTCGACCGGGCGCACGACCGCGGCGTCTCGGTCGAGGCGGAGATCGGCGAGATCGGGGGCAAGGACGGCGTCCACGCGCTTGGCGTGCGCACCCGGCCGGAGGACGCCGCCCGGTTCGTCGAGGCGACCGGGATCGACGCGGTCGCGGTCGCCGTGGGCAGCTCGCACGCGATGATGACGCGCACGGCGCGGCTCGACCTGGACCTGATCGCCGCCATCCGGACCGCCGTACCGGTGCCGCTGGTGCTGCACGGATCGTCGGGCGTCCCGGACGACCACTTGCGTGAGGCGGTCGCGGCCGGGATGACGAAGATCAACATCTCGACACACCTGAACGGCATCTTCACCCGGGCGGTCCGCGAGGCCCTCGCTGTCGACCCCTCGCTCGTCGATCCCCGGAAGTACCTCGGGGCGGCCCGGACGGCGACTGCGCGGGAGGTCGAGCGGCTGGTCCGCCTGCTCGCCGGCTGACTGCTCAGTCGTCACCGAGCTCCTGCCGGAGGGTCGCCGCCAGCACCGGCGCCAACGGTAGTTGCGGCAGCAGGGTCGCCTGGTAGGCGTGGTAGACGTCCGGCTTGCCCGACCACACGGGCGCCGCGTCCCCGACGGGGAGTTCGTGCACCCAGCTGCCGCGCTCCCGGTCGATGAAGCGGGTCGCGGCCTCGTCCCAGAACGTGCGGTACCAGCGCTCGTAGTCCGCGTCGCCGGTGCGCGCGACCAGCGCGGCTGCCGCGCCGATGGCCTCGGTGAGCACCCAGTGCAGCCGGGAGGCGACGACCGGCCGGTCCTGCCAGTCCAGGGTGTACACGAAGCCGGATTCGCCGTCGGGCGCCCAGCCGACCTCGACGGCGGCGTCGAACAGGCTGCGGGCGTCGGGCAGCAGCCAGTCGGGGGCGTCGGCACCGAGGGCGGCCTCCAGGTGGAGCAGCAGTCGTGACCACTCCAGCCAGTGGCCGGGGGTGGAGCCGTAGGGGCGGAACTTGTCGTTCCTGCGGTCGTCGTTGTAGTCGGGGAGCGGTTGCCACTGCGGATCGAAGTGCTCGGGCAGGCGCCAGCCGTTCGTGCGGGCCGCCTGGTGCACGAGCCGCTCGGCGATGCTGAGCGCCCGCGTGAGCCACCGGTCGTCGCCGGTGACGGCCGCTGCGGTGAGGAAGGCCTCGACCGTGTGCATGTTGCTGTTCGCGCCGCGGTACGGCTCCGCCTCCGACCAGGTCCGGTCCCAGCTCTCCATGCACCGGCCCTCGCCGCCCGACCAGAAGTGCCGTTCGACCACGGAGAGCGCCTCCTGCAGCAGCTCCGCGGCCCCCGGCCGACCGGCGGCGGTGGCGCTGGCGGCGGCCAGGACGACGAAGGCGTGGTCGTAGGCCGACTTGTCCGTGGCGGCCGGCGCGCCGTCGGCGGTCAGCGACGAGAACCACCCGCCGTGCTCGGCATCCCGGAAAGGGCCGGTCAGCGCGGCCAGCCCGGAGTCGACCAGCGGACCGGCACCGGGGCGCCCGCGCAGGCAGGCGAGGGCGAAGACGTGCGTCATCCGGGCGGTGATCCACAACTGGGGCGGCTGCCCGGGATCGGGGCGGCCCCCGTCGTCGAGCCAGGCGAATCCCGTCGTGGTGCCGGCGGCGGCCTCGGCGAAGGCGAGCAGCCGCTCTCCCTCCCCGTCCAGCCAGGCGCGGTGGGCGGGCAGCGAGGCCCAGGAGCCTGACTGCGGGGAGTCACCGGTCGTCGTCATGGTCCTCCTCGGGGGGTGGCCGCACCGGCCGGCCGGAGCGGTCAGTGGATCGACACTAGCTGGCTGCAGCAGTCAGGTCTCGGGCAGATATCGATGGCTTGACATCGATGACAACGCGGTTGTTGCATGACCCAGGTCACTCGTCGACCGATCCCCGACCCGCAAAGGTGCATGCCGTGCCCGTTCCCGCTCCGACCGGACGCCCGCTGGGCGACGTGCCGGCGGGAGTGCCGCGGGGCGGCAGTCATGCGTGAGCGCGTCACGCTGCGTGACGTCGCCCGCATCGCGGCGGTCAGCGCCAAGACGGTGTCCCGGGTGGTCAACGGGGACGCGCACGTCACTCCCGGTACGCGGGCACGGGTGCAACAGGCGATCGCCGATCTGGGCTTCCAGCCGAACCTGGTTGCCCGGTCGCTGCGCGTGGGCCGCACGGACGTGGTGGGACTGGTCGTCGAGAGCCTCGCCGACCCGTTCTTCGCCCGGCTCACCAGCGCCGTCGAGCAGGCGGCTCACGAGCGGGGCCTGGCGGTGATGGTGTCCAGCGTCGGCAACCAGGAGCCGGAGCGGGAATCGGTGATCGTGGAGAGCCTGCTCGTCCGGCAGGTCGCCGGCCTCATCGTCGCCCCGATGGCGCAGAGCCACACCTATCTCGCCGGAGCGGGCCGGCGGACGCCGATCGTGTTCGTGGACCGGCTGCCGGAGGGGATCGTCAGCGACGCCGTCCTGGTCGACGACCTCGCCGCCGGGGAGATGGCGACCCGCCACCTGCTCGACCACGGCCACCGCCGGGTCGCCTTCCTGGGCTCCGAGCTGCGCAACCCGACGACCCGGCTGCGTCTGGCCGGCTACCGCCGGGCGCTGGCCGCACGCGGCCTGGCCGACGGCGGGTCGCTCGTGGCCGTGGATGCCGGATCGGCCCGTGAGGCCCGCGCGGCGGCCGAGCAGCTGCTCGCCGGCCCCCGGCCGCCCACAGCGATCTTCTCCTCCAACATGCGTTGCTCGCTGGGGCTCGTGCCGTTGCTGCACGGCCTCGGGCGCACCGACGTGGCGGTGGTCAGCTTCGACGACTTCCCGATGGCCGACTCGCTCGTCCCGGCGGTCACGGTCATCGATCACGATCCCGAGGTCATCGGCCGCGCCGCCGCCGAGCGACTGTTCCGCCGGCTCGACGACCTGGACGCCCCCGCGGAGACGGTCACGGTGCCCGTCCGCCTGGTGCCTCGGGGTTCCGGCGAGCTGCCTCCGGCGGGATCGGGACGGCGTCGGCCGCACGACCAGGACGTCGTCCTGGCGCAGGACGGATTGCAGGACATGGTGCGCCACGGAGCAGAAGGGAGAGCGTCGACCATGACGTCGCTGCACGCACAGGAGGGGCCGCCATGACCCCCGCCCTCGAGGCACGGGGCCTCCGGCGCGAGTTCGGGCACGTCCGTGCCCTCGACGGCGCCGACTTCGACGTCGACCCCGGCGAGGTGGTCGCCCTCATCGGCGACAACGGCGCTGGGAAGAGCACCCTGGTCAAGGCGCTGTCCGGATCGCTCGCCATCGACTCGGGCGAGCTGTGCAGCGACGGGAAGCGGGTCACGATCGACACCCCGGCCGCTGCCCGCTCGCTGGGCATCGAGACCGTCTACCAGGACCTCGCGCTCGCCCCGCACCTCGACCCGGTGCAGAACATGTACCTGGGTCGGGAGGTCATGCGGTCCGGCCTGCTGGGTCGGCTGGGGTTCATGGACCACACCGAGATGAAGGAGAAGACCGAGCGGGCGTTCGCCGACCTCGGGGCGACGGTGCGCGACTTCAGCGCACCCGTCGGCGCGATGTCCGGGGGGCAGCGGCAGCAGATCGCCGTCGCGCGAGCCGCCGCGTGGGCCAGCCGGGTGATCTTCCTCGACGAGCCCACCGCGGCCCTCGGCGTCGTGCAGACCCGCAACGTGCTCGATCTGATCCGGCGGGTGCGCGACCGCGGCATCGCCGTCGTCCTCATCAGCCACTCGATGCCGCACGTGATCGAGGTGGCCGACCGCATCCAGGTGCTGCGGCTGGGCCGGCGGGTGGCGACCTACGACGCCAAGAAGACCTCGATGGAGGAACTGGTGGGGGCCATGACCGGCGCAATCAGCCAGGAGGCGGCATGACCACCGCGACCGAGCCGGAGCAGGACGCCGCATCCGCCGAGGAGGAGCGGCCGAAGACCCCGCTGCAGCGCCTCGTGGGCGCCCAGGCGTTCCAGATCCTCGGCGTGCTGCTCATCCTGATCGTGCTGTTCAGCATCGCCGAGCCCGACGCGTTCCTGTCGGTGAACAACTTCCGCAACGTCGTCGTCAACGTCTCGATCCTGGCGATCATCGGCGTCGGGATGACGTTCATCATCATCACCGGGGGCATCGACCTGTCCGTCGGCAGCGTGCTGGTCTTCAGCGGCGTGGTCGCGGCCAAGGTCATGGCAGCCCTGGGTGGGCAGGGCGTCGGCGTGTCGATCGCCGGTGCCCTGGCCGCCTGTGCCTCGGGCACGCTGTGGGGCCTGTTCAACGGCGTGGTCGTCGCCCGCCTGAAGGTGCCTCCGCTGATCGTCACCCTCGGGACGCTCGGGATGGCCCTGGGCGCCGCACAGATCCTCACCGGCGGCATCGACCTGCGTGGCGCCCCCACGGTGCTGACCGACACGATCGGGTTCGGGCGGCTGTTCGGCCAAATCCCCTACCTGTCGCTCATCGCGCTGCTGGTCGTCGTGGTCGGCGCGGTGATCCTGCACCGCACCCGGTTCGGCCGCTACACCTACGCCGTCGGCTCCAACGACGAGGCCGCGCGACGGGTCGGCGTCAAGGCTGACCGGCATCTGATCCTCGTCTACACGCTGGCCGGCTTCTGCGCCGGACTGGCCGGGATCCTGAACCTCGCCTTCTTCTCGTCGACCACGATCGCCGGTCAGTCGAACACCGCGCTCAACGTCATCGCCGGTGTCGTCATCGGCGGCACGAGCCTCTTCGGCGGGATCGGCACGATCGCCGGCACGGTGATCGGCCTCTTCATCCCCGCCGTCCTCCAGAACGGCTTCGTGATCATGGGCGTCCAGCCCTTCTGGCAGCAGGTCGTCGTCGGTGCGTTCCTCATCGCCGCGGTCTACGTCGACCAGGTCCGCCGCGCTGCGGCAACCCGCGGAGCGCGCAGCCGCACGTCCTTGTTCTCCCGGTTCTCCCGCCCCTCAGGGGCACGTCGAAAGGAAGCACAGTGAACAGAAGCATCACTGCCAGGATCGCCACCGTCTCCGCACTGGCCCTCGGCCTCGCCGCGTGCGGCGGTGACGACGCCGGTGACGGTGGCGCGGGCGGGGGCGGGGGCGGCTCCGAGGCCTACGAGGTCGCCTTCGTGCAGGGCGTCGCCGGCGACGAGTTCTACATCACCATGCAGTGCGGGATCGAGGCGGCGGCCGAGGAACTCGGCGTCGAGGTCACCACCCAGGGCCCCCAGCAGTTCGACCCGGCGCTGCAGACCCCGATCGTCGACAGCGTCGTGGCCAGTGCGCCGGACGGGCTGCTCATCGCCCCGACCGACGTGACCGCGATGGAGCGCCCGATCCAGGCGGCTGCCGACGCCGGGATCACCGTCGGCCTGGTCGACACCACCCTGGAGGACCCGTCCATGGCGGTCACCGAGGTCGCCTCGGACAACCTGGGTGGTGGGGCCGCGGCGTTCCAGGCCATCCAGGAGGCCAACCCCGAGGGCGGCAAGGTCCTCGTCGTCGGGCACGAGCCAGGGATCAGCACCAATGAGTTGCGGATCCAGGGCTTTCTGGAGGCGCTGGCCGAGGACCCGAAGTTCACCGCCCTGCCCACGCAGTACGCGGAGAACCAGGTCGCCGAGGGCGCCCGCATCGTCACCTCGACGCTGCAGGCCCACCCGGACCTGGTCGGGATCTTCGGCACGAACCTGTTCGCGGCGGAGGGTGCCGCAACGGGGCTGCGCCAGGCCGGCGCCGAGGAGCAGGTGACCGTCGTCGGCTTCGACGCCGGCCCGGCCCAGGTGGAGGCGCTGGAGAACGGCACCGTGCAGGCGCTCGTGGCCCAGCAGCCGGCCGAGATCGGCCGGCAGGGCCTGGAGCAGGTCGTCGCCGCGCTGAACGGTGAGGAGCCCGAGGCCGAGATCCAGACCGGCTTCACGATCCTCACGCAGGAGAACCTGGCCGAGAACCAGGACGCGGTGTACCAGTCCGACTGCTGATCCGCGGCGCCGCACGACGCCCCGTCCCTCCTCGAGAGGGGCGGGGCGTCGCGCGTCCGTGCCCGGGTTCAGCCGGCGACGTCGGCCCCGGGCGTCTCCGGGACGTCCAGGTGGACGACGAGGTCGGCGCGCGACCGCGACGTCTCGACGGTGCGGCCGTTGCGCCCGTCGACGGAGCGCACCCAGTCCTCGGCCGCCTGCGGCTCGTGGCCGTAGGACCGCCGCCGCCGGACCAGCCGCCGCTCCCGCACGTCCGGCGGGACGTCGATGTACCAGACCTCGTCCAGGCAGGTGCGCACCGCCGACCAGCCGTGCTCCGCCAGGAGCAGGTAGTTCCCCTCGGTGAGGACGAGGGGGGTGTCCGGAGCGACCGGGACGGCGCTGCCGATCGGCTCCTCGAGGGCGCGGTCGAACACCGGCGCGTAGACCGGCACGGCGGGCGGCGTCCGCAACCGGCGGAGCAGGGCGACATAGCCGTCGACGTCGAACGTGTCCGGCGCGCCTTTGCGGTCGCCGCGTCCGAGGCGCCTGAGCTCCACGTCGGCGTAGTGGAACCCGTCCATCCCGACGAGGGCTGCGCGGGCACCGAGCGCACCGAGCAGCGCCGCGCACAGGGTCGACTTCCCCGCGCCGGGCGCCCCGGTGATCCCCAGGATGCGCCGGGTGCCCGGACGCGCCAGGACGGCTGCCCGGTCGACCAGTTGCTGCAGCGTCGCCCGGACGACCGGCGGAGAGCCCCCGCTGGGCGGAGCCTGCTCGTGCACCGTCCACGTCCTCTCGATCCGGCTGCCGGCTGCCGGCTGCGGCGCGGGGTGGCCGCAGCGGGGCCACGGGGGACGGTAGAGACGGTTCGGCGGCGCCGTCAACGCGGGCGGGGGACCGCCCATGTCACCGGTGACATGGCGGTCAGGATGTGGTTGCATCGGTCGGCGGACCGGCGCTCGTGCGGCGGTGCACGACCGCGATGGCACCTGCCGAGGAGATGCGCTTCCATGACCGACTTCGACGGCCGCACCGTGCTGGTCACCGGGGCCACCGGCGGCATCGGGGGGGCCACGGTCCGCCGGCTCCTGGCCGCCGGCGCCGACGTCATCGCCAGCGGCCGTTCGGTCGAGTCGCTCGAGACGCTCGCCGCCGGGACGGGTGCCCGCCCGCTCGCGTTCGACCTCACCTCCGAGGACAGCGTCCGCTCGGCGCTCGAGGGGCTGGACCTGTGGGGCGTGGTCAACTGCGGCGGTTTCGGCGGGGAGATCGCCACTCCGATGGAGACCGACATCGACGTCTTCGACAAGGTCATCAGCGTCAACGCCCGCGGTGCGCTGCTGGTCACCAAGTACGCCTCCGCGTCGATGATCCGGCTGGGTCGGGGCGGTGCCATCGTCAACGTCTCCAGCCAGGCGAGCCTGGTGGCGCTGTCCGGCCACATCTCCTACGGCTCCTCGAAGGCGGCGCTGGACAACATCACCCGCGTCTCGGCCCTAGAGCTCGGCAAGCACGGGATCCGGGTGAACAGCGTGAACCCGACCGTGGTGATGACCGAGATGTCGGCGTGGTACTGGGGGCGGCCCGACATCGAGGGGCCGTTCCTCGACCAGATGCCGCTCGGGCGCTGGGCGACCGAGGAGGAGATCGCCGCTCCGATCGTCTTCCTGCTCGGTGACGGCGCCTCGATGATCTCCGGGGTGTCGCTGCCCATCGACGGCGGCTACACCGCCCGCTGACCCGTGGGTTCCGTCCGGCCGGGTGACGGCGCAGCGCGATGACGACGATGCGGGACGTCGCCGCCCTCGCCAAGGTCAGCGCCAAGACGGTCTCCCGGGTCTTCAACGACGATCCGCACGTGCTGCCGGAGACCCGGGCGCGCGTGACCGACGCGCTGCGCGAGCTCGGCTACGTCCCCAATTCCCTGGCCCAGGCCTTCCGCACCGGCCGCCCGCCGGTGCTGGGGGTGGCGGTCCCCGACCTCGCCGACCCCTTCTTCGCCGTCATGGGCAAGGCGGTGGAGGAGGTCGCCGCGCGTGCCGACATGGCTGTCCTGGTGAGCAGCATCGGGTATGACCCGCGGCGCGAGGCCGGGGCGCTCGACTCGCTGCTGCGCCGATCACTCAGCGGTCTGGTCGTGGCGCCGACGTCCCAGGACCACGGCCACCTCGGCACCTGGGCCGCCCGGCTCCCGGTCGTCTTCGTCGACCGTCCGCCCCGGGGGCTGACCGCCGACGCCTTCACGGGGGAGGACCACCAGGGCGGCCGGCTCGCCACCGAGCACCTGATCGCCCACGGCCACCGGGAGATCGCCTTCATCGGGGACGACCCGGCGATGACCACCACCGTCGACCGCCTCGCCGGCCACCGGTCGGCCCTGGCCGACGCCGGGCTGCGGCCGAGGGACGAGCTCGTGGCGTTCGGTGCCGTCGACCGGGGGAGCGCGGAGCAGGTGATCACCCGGCTCCGGTCGGCCGGGCCGCCACCGACGGCGTTGATCACCGGCGACGCCCGGACGACGATGACGCTCGTCCCCGCGCTGGCCGGCAGCAGCTGGGCCGTCGTCGGCTTCGGTGACTTCCCGATGGCGCACATGCTCTCGCCGGCGCTGACCGTCGTCGACCAGGACCCGGCCGCTCTCGGACGGCTGGCCGCCGAGCGGGTGGTCGAGCGGCTCAGGGCGCCCGACCGCCGGTTCCGCCGGCACACGATCCTCCCCGTCCGCCTCGTGGAGCGCCGGTCGTGCTGGTCGCCGGCGGAGGCGTCGACCCTGTTCCCGTCCTCGTGCCCGGGGTCGGGGGCCGGTGACTCGCGGGCAGGGGCCGCAGCGGAGGACACCGGCACCCGTTCCCCCGGCACCCCACCGTCGCTCGCAGAGGAGCCCCCGCCGTGACTGCCGTTCCGTTGAGCGAATCGAGCCTGGCCGTACTTCCCGAAGCGGTGCGGCGCCCGGCCTACGACCGCGCTTCGGCCGGCTGTGGCGTCGTCCACCTGGGCGTCGGCGCCTTTCACCGGTCGCACCAGGCGGTCTACTTCGACCGGTTGCTGGCCCTCGGTCACGCCGGCTGGGGGATCACCGGCGTCGGGGTGCTCGGCGCCGACCGGCCGCTGCATGCGGCGCTGCGGGCCCAGGACGGGCTCTACACCCTGGTGCTGAAGGCGCCGGACGGGTCGATCGAGCCGGCGGTGGTCGGTTCGCTGCTGGAGCTGCTGCTGCTGGACGACGACCCCGAGGCGGTGCTGGCGGCGATGGCCGCGCCGAGGACCCGGCTGGTCAGCATGACCATCACCGAGGGCGGCTACAGCACCGACAAGTCCACCGGTCTGTTCCGGCTGGACGACGCGCTGGCCGCCGACCTCACCAGCCCGCGGCCCCGCACCGCGTTCGGGCTGCTCACCGAGGCGCTGCGACGGCGGCGTGCAGCCGGGACGCCGCCGTTCACCGTCGTCTCCTGTGACAACGTGGAGAGCAACGGCGACCTGACGCGCCAGACGCTGCTCGAGTTCGCCCGGTTGCAGGAGGTGCGCACCGGCGACGGGCTGGCCGACTGGATCGCCGCGTCCGTCGCCTTCCCCAACTCGATGGTCGACCGGATCACCCCGGCCACCACGGACGAGGACCGCGGGCGGTTGACGGCGGAGACCGGCCTGGTGGACCGTTGGCCGGTGGTGGCCGAGCCGTACCTGCAGTGGGTCCTGGAAGACCGGTTCAGCGACGCGCGCCCGCCGCTGGAGGAGGTGGGGGTCCAGCTGGTGGAGGACGTGCACCCGTACGAGCTGATGAAGCTGCGGCTGCTCAACGCCAGCCATCAGGTGATGTCCTACCTGGGGTACCTGGCCGGGCACCGCCGGGTCGACGAGGTGATGGCCGACCCGCTCTTCGCCGAGCTGGTCGAGCGGTACATGCGGGTCGAGGCCACGCCCACGCTGCCGCCGGTGCCGGACACCGACCTGGGGGAGTACCGGCGCAGCCTCCTCGAGCGTTTCGCGAATCCCGCCGTCAGCGACACCCTGGCCCGCAACTGCGCGGAGGGGTCGGAACGGATCGCCACGTTCGTGCTGCCGGTGATCCGCGAGCAGCTCGCCGCCGGCGGCCCGTGCGACCTCGCGGTGCTCGCCGTGGCCGGATGGGCCCGGTACGCGGGAGGGATCGACGAGGACGGCAACCCCATTCCCGTGGTGGACGCCCGCTCCGATCGGCTGGCCCCGCTGCTGCGTCTCCAGGACGAGGACCCGCTCGCCGTCCTGACGTCGGGCGAGGTCTTCGGCGATCTCGCCGATGACGAGCGGTTCCGCCGCGCCTACTCGCGAGCGGCGGAGCTGCTGGACCGGTACGGGGCGCGAGGGGCAGCGATGCGGATCCTCAGCGCATGACGGCTACGCCCTGGCCCATGTGACGTCCTGATTACCGAAGGACTGGCGTCCGTCTTCCATGGCCCACAACCCCCAGGTGTGGCAGCTGCGCCTCCCGGTGGTGGGTGTCGGCGAAGTCGACGCCGGCGACGACGGACGGGCCACCGGTGCGACGGGACCGGCCGTCTACGGTGCCGGCATGCCTTCGGCCGCCCGTACCGCTGCCCGCGTGCTCCTCGGCGCAGCCATGGTGGGGGCGGGCACGCTGCACCTCACCATCCAGCGGAAGGAGTTCCAGGCCCAGGTGCCCGGCTGGTTCCCGATCGACGCGGACCTGACGGTGCTGGGCTCGGGCGTCGCCGAGATCGCCTTGGGCGCGTCCTTCATCGCGCTGCCGGAGAAACGGCGACTGGTCGGTGCGCTACTGGCGGCGTTCTTCGTGCTGATCTTCCCCGGTAACGTCGCCCAGTACCTCGAGGGCACCGATGCCTTCGGCCTCGACACCGACCGCAAGCGCCTGGTCCGGCTGTTCTTCCAGCCCGTGCTCGTGCTATGGGCGCTGCTCGGTGGCGGCTGGCTGCGCCGCACCCGGCACGACTGACGCTCGCCGCCCCGCCGTCAGCCGACGAGCAGGTTCATCCACGACTCTGTGAGCACCGCGTGGGTCTCGTCCCGGTCGACGTCCCAGCCGTGCCGCATCCACCGGACCGAGGCGAACTCCAGCTGACCGAAGGCCAGCGTGCCCCGCACCCGCCGCGAGGACGGGGTGAACCGCTCCGCCTTCTCCAGGCCCTGGTGGATGTCGCTGATCGCGCTCTCGAACCAGACGTCGATCGCTTCCTGGATCTCGGCGTCGTGCGCAGCCGCCTCGTGCGCGGCCGTCACGTAGGGCTTGATCGCCGGCCACTGGTCGATCTTCTTGCCCAGCCAGGCGTGGATCTTCTCGCGGTCCCCGGACTCCACGACCGCCGAGAGCCGGGGGTCGTCGACGGCGATCAGCAGGCCGTCGACGGCGGTGATGAGCTCCTTCATGAGCGCGGCCTTCGACGGGAAGTGCTGGTAGAAGGTCTGGCGGGTCGTCCCGGCTGCGGCGGCGATGTCGTCGACCGTCGTGGCCACGTAGCCCTTTCCCTCGAAGAGGCCCAGACCCTCTTTGAGCAGCAGCTCACGGGTCAGGCGCTTCTGGGCTTGGCGGAGGCTCACCGGGCAACCATAAGCAGTGCGGAACGCCGCTGAGCCGGCCGTCGGAAGGCGTGCCGGCTCGACGGGTCCGACATCGGCATCTCTCAGCCGTTCGCGGCCGGCGGGGTCGCCGACCGGAGCCGCTTGCGGATGTGGCCGGAGAAGATCGACTCGACCACCTCGTCCGGGGTGAAGTCCCCGGTCAGCTCGCGAACCGGCCGGCCGTCGCGGAACACCAGGACCCGATCGCAGAGCATGGTCAGCTCGGTCTCGTCCGTACCGGCGACGAGCACCGCGCAGCCCTCGGTGGCCGCCCGGCGGACGGCCTCGCTGATGGTCTGGCGGGCACCGACGTCCACCGCCTGGGTGGGCTCGTGCAGGACGAGCAACCGCGGGCCGGTGGCCAGCCACTTGGCCAGCAGCACCTTCTGCTGGTTGCCGCCGCTGAGCTTCCCGACCAGCTGGGACGGGTCCGGGGGGCGGACGTCGAGCCGCTCCACCCACTCGCCGACGACGGCGGTCTCCGCGGCCCGCTCGACCGGGAGGACTGCGGAGCGGGTGCGGCGCCGCGGCAGCAGGACGTTGTCGGCCACGGTGAGCTCCAGCGCCAGGCCCGCGTGCTCGCGCCCCTCCGGCACCAGCGCCACGCCGGCCGCGATCGCCGTCCCGACGTCGAAGCGCGCCAGGTTGTGGCGGTCCTCGCCCACCTGCAGGGTGCCCTGCCGGGCTGGCCGGGCGCCGGTCAGCAGGTAGGGCAGCTCGTCGTGCCCGGAGCCGCTCAGGCCGGTCACCCCGACCACCTCGCCGGGGTGCAGCTCCAGGTCGACGCCGGCCACCAGCTCGCCGCGCAGCCCGCGGACGATGACTCCGCCGTCGGATCCCGTGGGAGCCGGCCCGGAGGGAGCCCGGCGGATGACCTGCTCCAGCGTGCGGCCCATGATCGCGCGGACCAGGTCGTTCTCCGTCAGGTCGGCCGTGGGCAGCCCGGCCTCGACCACCACGCCGTCGCGCAGCACGGTCACCCGGTCGGTCGCCTCCAGCACCTCCTCCATGTGGTGGCTGATCAGCAGGGCGGCCGTCCCGGTGGCGACGACATCCTCGAGCATGTCGTAGAAGTGCTCGAGGCCGGCGCGGCTGAGCGAGCGGGTGGACTCGTCGAACACGATGAGCCCGCGCCCGGGGGTCGCGTCCTGCAGCGCCCGCGCGATGGCGACCGTGGCCCGCTCCTCCTCGGAGAGCTCGCCCACCCGGGCGTCCAGCGGAACCGGCCGGCCGAGGCGCTCGAGCACCGCGGAGGCGTCGCGGCGCTCCTCGTCCCAGCGGATGGCGCGGGTGAGCCGGTTCGCGCGGAACCGGCCCACCCGGAGGTTCTCCACCACGGTGAGGTCGTCGACCAGGCCGAGGCTCTGGTGGACCACCGCCAGCCCGCGCGCCGCGGCCTTGCGGGGGTGGACGGGGAGCCGCAGCGGCTCCCCGTCCACCAGCACCCGGCCGCCGGCGTCCGGTGCGTGGTACCCGGTCAGGACCTTGGCGAGCGTGGACTTGCCGGACCCGTTCTGCCCGATCAACCCGTGGATCTCCCCGGGCGCCACGTCCAGGTGCACGTCGCGCAACGCCTGGAACCGACCGAAGGTCTTGGCGACCTTCTCGACGCTGAGGCGCACCATGCCCGTGCCCTCCTCGCTCGTGGCGGGTGCCGGGGCCTCCGCGACGGCCGGGCTCAGTTCTGGCCCCAGAGCGCGGCGAACTCCTGCTCGTAGTCGGTCGGGCCGAACCACTCGCCCGAAGCCTGGGCTTCCTCGGTGAGCTCGATGTCGCCGATGTTCGCAGGAGTGAACAGGCGGTAGGAGACGTCGTACTCGGGCACCTCCTGGCCCGCCACGAGCCGGAAGATGGCATCGGCGGTGGCCCAGCCCTGGTAGCGGAAGTTCTGCGCGACGTCGGCCTGCAGCTGCTGGTCGTCGGCGAGCTGCTGCAGCCCGTCCAGGGAGGCGGCGGCCGTGCCGATCTGGATCTGGTCCGCGTTCGGGGTCTGCTGGATGCCGGCGATGGTGGGCTGCACGAAGACCTCGAACTCGCTTAGCACGTAGCCGGTGTCGGGGTTGCTCAGGATCGCCGCGCTGGTCGAGGAGGGGATGAGCGGGAAGTTCGAGGCGGAGACCTCGTTGACGACGACGGTGCAGTCGGGGCAGTTCTCGGCGAACGCCTCCTCGCCGGCCTCGGCGAAGGCGATGGTCGAGGGGTTGTCGGTGACCTTCTGGAGGACGACGGTCGCGTCGCCGCCGGAGTCGACGGTCATCCAGTCGGCGACGGTGGCCACCATCTCCGACGTCGGGGCGTTGACGTAGGCGAGCGTCTCGTCGGCCGGCTGCTCGTCGCTGGGAAGCTGGTTGCCGATGATCACCGGGATACCGGCCGCGCGGGCGGCCTCGATGCCGTTGGCCGCCATCCCGTAGGGGATGGAGTCTGTGACGATCGCCGCGGCGCCGGCCCCGATGGCCTGCTCGAGGCAGCCGCCGACCTGCGAGGGGTTGGCGCCGCCGTCGCAGACCTGCAGATCGACCCCCACGGTCGCCAGCGCCTCGCCGATCTTCTCGCCGTACAGCTGGAAGACGCGGTTCTGCGCGGTCAGCGGGATGTAGTAGACGGTCTGTCCGGCCAGCGCCGACGGGTCGACCGGCTCAGTGGGCACCTCGAAGCTGTCCCGCGGCTCCATCGCCGCCTCGACGTCGGCCTGCACGTCCGCGAGGGCGCCGTCGGCAGCTCCGCTCGCACCGGACGCGCTCTCGGAGTCGAAGGCGGTGGTGCCGGGGGAGCAGGCGGCGAGCAGCGCGACGGCGAGGACGGCGGCGCCGGTCGAGCCGATCGTGGAGCGGCAGATGCGCATGGGTGGACCTTTCGACGTGGGCGTCGGTGCCCGGGGTGGAGGAGAACGGGTGCCGGACGGCGGATCAGCCGGTGCGGCGGTGGAGCAGCGTGGAGACGGAGACGGCGAACACCAGCACGCCGCCGTAGAAGACGCTGGTGACCCAGCCGGTGTAGCCGAGGAGGTTGAGGCCGAGGATGCCGGTGGCGAGGAAGTAGACGGCGATCCAGGTGCCGAGCGGGTTGAAGCGACCCGGCAGGAGGATCGCGGTGCCCAGGAAGGTCGCCGCGAACGTCGGCAGCAGGTAGGTCTGCGACGAGCCGGGGTCGAAACCCCCCACCGCCGCGGCCGACAGCACGCCCCCGAGGCCACCGATCACACCGGCCGACACGAAGGCGCCGAAGCGGATCCGGTCGACCCGGATGCCGGCGAGCCGGCTCACCTCGCGATTGGCCGCGACGAAGCGCATGTTGCGACCCAGCGGGGTCGCCATGAGCACGTAGGCGAAGCCGAGCATCACCAGCAGGCCCCAGTAGAAGGAGACCGGCAGCCCGGCGACGCGGTACAGCGAGATCTCGCCGAACTCGCGGGGGAGGCCGCTCACCGTGGTCAGGTCGGTCAGCCACAGGGCCACGCCGAGCAGCAGGGTGCCCATGCCCAGGGTCACGACGATGGTGTTCACGCCCAGCCGGACGACGAGGAAGCCGTTCACCGCCCCGACCAGGGCGGCCGTGACGATCGCGGCGAGCGAGGCCGCCCACACGTTCCAGCCGTGGTCGACCACCAGGACCGGCAGCAGCGTGGCCGACAGACCGAGGACCCAGGCCACGGAAAGATCGACGAACTCGCCCACGCAGATGGTGCACAGCAGTGCCGCGCACAGGAAGACCAGCGTCTGCTGGCTGCTGAAGATGGTCTGGAAGGTGCCGGTGGTGAGGAAGCGGTCGGGTTCGAGGATCCCGTAGAGGGCGATGAGCGCCAGCCACACGCCGATGACGGCGAAGCGGGAGACGAACGTGCCGACCACCGACGGGCCGCTGACGCGGGCGGCCGGGGCCTCGGGGGCTGCCGGTGGCGCCGCGGGAGCGGGCGACGGGGCGGGTGCGGGTACGGCGGGCACGGCGGCCTCCTGCGGCACGTCGTTGTGGCGGAGCTAACAGTTATGACAGGTTGGCAGGTCACTGGACACCATGTCAACAGACATGTCAGCAAGTCGTCTAACCGTCCGGCGGGACGTCGACGGCGCGGGGGAGGGCGGTCGGCGGGCATGCCTCCGGCCGGAACGTCCAGGTCCTCCTGGACGTCCCGGCCGGAGTGGAGCGGGCCCGCGGCGCGCGGTCAGCCCACGCCGAGCTCCATCAGGTCCTCGCCGACGATGAGCCGGCCGGAGTAGCCGCGCCGCGCCTGCTGCCAGCGGCCCTTGGGGTTGCCTTCCGGTAGCAGGTGGGTGAGCACGAGGTTTTTCGCTCCAGCGGGCTCGGCCACCTCTGCACCGACCTGCTCGATCGTCGTGTGGCTGTCGATCAGGTGCCCACCGAGCGGCCCCCCGATGTGCGGCGGAAGGGTCTGCACCAGGCGCTCGACCCAGAGCGGATCGATTACCTCGTGCACCAGGTAGTCGGTGTCCTTCGCGAGGTCGATGAGGTTCGGGCTCACGGTCGTGTCACCAGAGACGGTGACGGAGCCGTCCGGGGTGTCGAACCGGAAACCGAAGGACGGCGCCGTGGGCCGGTGGTCGACCAGCGTGGCGGTGATCCGGACCTCGTCGTCGGTCCACACCTCGAACGGCGCGATGCGGGGCGGCACGCCTTCCTCGTCGATCGCCCACGTCCCGGTCAGATCGATGTCCTGGACGTCGAAGAGGTTCTGCGGCGGCGCGAAGGCGGTGTCGCGGGCGCGGTCGTTGAAGTCGGCGGCCCAGGCCTTCATCAGGTATCCGGTCATGGCCTCGATCCCGGGGGTGGGGTCCTCCGGGTGGAACAGCGGCGGCGCCACGTCGCCGGCCAGGCCCCGGTAGGCGGGCAGGGTGCCCCGGTCGCCGGGGCCGAATACGCGGATGGGCGGAGCCGCTCGATCACGGCCGGCGGTGTTGATGGGCCCGGTGGCGTAGGTGGCCGGCCAGTCCATCAGGTGGTCGCTGTGCATGTGGGTGAAGAAGATGCCCCGCACGTTCGTGAGCGCCGTGGCCATGCCGGTGGGGCCGGACAGCCCGCTCTGCCGGAGGCGCAGGAGTGAGCCGAGTCCCAGGTCGACCACGTACACGCGGTCGTCGAACGCGACGGCCGTCGAGATGCCGAACCGCTCGCCCTCCAGGAACCCCGGTCCCCCCGCGGTGCCGAGCAGGACCAGGCGGGTCCTCCCCAGGCGTCCGCGGCCGTGCTGCCGCGGGCCCCCGGCTGACGCCGGCCTCACCCCGGCCGCCATGAGGCCACCCGCGGCGGCGGTGGTACCGAGCACCTTGAGAAACGCACGCCGGTTGGACTCGGGCAGGGAGGGATCCCCTGCCACCTGGGCGATGACGTCACACATGCCTTGCCTCCTGTGTCGTGGCTTCTTGTGTCGTGAACGGCAGCACGAGCCGGGACGGGTGGAGCGCGTCGCGGTAGATCTTGTGCGTGACCGGCCGGCCCACCGGGAGGTGGAAGGCGTCCGGCGGCAAGAGGGAGTTGTGGTCGTCGGCCAGCGGCTCGTCGCAGGACAGCTCCGCCACCAGCCGGTGCCCCGGCCGGAACGTGGCCGCGAACGGGTAGAGCCGCAGCACGTACTCCTCGATGGCGCCCGGCTCCACCGGAACCGCGCGGGTGTGCGGGTGGTACGGGTTCCCCTCGGTGGTCCGCTCCTCGTCCAGCTCGCGGTGCGAGGCCTTGAGGTAGCCGGTGGTGATCAGCTGACGGCTGCCCTTCGGGGCGACGTCCCACATGCGCAGGATGAAGTTGGTGTCCGGCTGGTCGATCTCGGCGAACAGGTGCGCCGCACCGGACCCGATCATCTCCGTGGGCTCCTCGAACGGAGCGGTGCTCCAGCTGAGGATCTCGACCTTGTCGGTGACGGTCAGCGGGGCCTGGTAGAAGCCGTCGGGTGCGGCGTGCTCGGGGCCCATCGGCTCCGGCGCAGAGGAGAGCTTCCGGCGCGGACGCAGGTGCAGCGAGCGGTACTCGACGTCCTTCGGCGGCCACTGCCCGGCGGTGACCACCTCGCGGGAGCCCTCCACGAACACGCTCACCGCGGGCTCGTCCATGACCCCGTTGTCGACGCCCTTGAGCCAGTACTCGTACCAGCGGAACATCTCGTCGTGCTCCTCGACCCAGGGGCGCGACTGCATGGGCGGGTAGGAGCCGATGACGAGCTTCTTGGGACCGGTCAGGGTCTCGAACAGCTCGATGTGGCCGTCGACGGTCCAGCCGCGGCCCTGGTCGATCTGCAGGTAGACCGGGATGTCGATGTTCCGGGCGAGGTTGACCGGGTTGCGCTCCTCGTACCACTCGCCGTCGAGCTCGTTGAGCACGATGTCGAACCACGCCTCGTGGTGCTTCGGGTAGTTCAGGACGTGCACCAGGTTCGGCCAGGCGGCGACGTCCGGGTCCCGCAACCGCTTGGCGACCCGCTGCGCGACGTCCACGGGGGAGTAGGTCTCGAGCACGCGAGAGGTGATCCGGTCGGTGAACGCCCAGCCGGAGTCGCCCCCGCGGCCCTCGCGGGCCGCGCGCGGCATGAACCACATGATCCCGCCGTGGTAGGTGGTCTCGTAGAAGTCGAAGTGACCGCCGGAGACGAAGATCGCCTTCAACGACGGGGGGCGCTCGGCGGCGGCCAGCACCTGCATCGAGCCGTAGTAGGAGATGCCGATCATGCCGACGTTGCCGTCGCACCACGGCTGCTCGGCAACCCACTCGATGACGTCGTAGGCGTCCTGGCCCAAGGGCACACCGCCGGCGTTGTAGTTGCCGATGTGCGCGCCGTCGGAGGCCCCCGACCCGCGCAGATCGCCGATCACGTGGGCGTAGCCCTCACCGACGACGCGGGCGATGTCGCCGGCCTCGATGCAGCCGTCCCACATCGGGCTGGGCCGGCGCTGCGGCGGCATGGTGAGCGCGAGCGCCTGCAGCTCCTTGCCGTACGGGCTGAGCGCGACGAGCGCCGGGCGCGGGGTGTCCTCGACGCCGGAGTAGACGTCGGCGGCGAGCGTGACGCCGTCGCGCATCGGGACCCGGAGGTCCTTGCGGACGGCGATCGTCTGCGTGCCGGCCTGGACCTGGCGGATGTCAGCCATGTGAGTGCAGCTCCTTGTAGCCGTGCAGGGTGGTGAAGAACGGGGACGGTTCGAGGGTGGGGTCGCCGGCGTAACCGACCTCCTCGGCGACGCGGGCGAACGGCGAGTACGGCGAATCGGTCTGCTCCAGACCGTCGGCCAGCGCTCGGGCGGCCGCCGCAGCGACGCGAGCCTCGACGTCGAAACTGCCCTGCAGCGCCTCCTGCGCCTGCGCGCGGTCGAGCTCGACGCCGTACGGCACGCCCTCGGCCGTGCGGTACGGATGGCCCAGGTACAGGTGCCGAGGACGGACGACGTCGCGCAGATGCTCCAGGCTCGCGCGGTAGGAGCGTGGGTCCTCGTATCCCGGGAACCCGTTGGCGGCCCCGTGCACCTGCACGGCGTCGCCGACGAAGACGTCGTCCTGGCCGTCGACCACGTAGGCGACCGACCCGGCCGTGTGGCCAGGGATGGCATGCACCGAGACGGTGACGTCGCCGCCCAGGGACAGCGTCTCGCCGCCGCGGACCAGCACGTGCGGCTCCATCTCGCCGGAGATCGCGCCGGCGGCCATGGCGGTCTGCTTCGCCTCGGCCTCGGGATCGCCCAGGTACTGCGCGCGCACGTCCAGGTAGTTCTGCACGTGTGCCCGCCGGGAGCGCAGCAGCGGTGCGTCGGCCTCGGAGATCACGACCTGCGCGCGCCGGCCGGTGAGCTCCCAGAGGGCGTGCGCCCCGCCGACGTGGTCGATGTGCCCGTGAGTGAGCAGGATCCAGCGCACGTCCTCGATCCGGCGGCCCAGGGCCGCCAGCGCGGGCGCCATGCCCTCGGCCGGGGACGAGGCGATCCCGGTGTCGACGATCGCCGGTCCCGGGGCGTCGATGTAGAAGCTGTAGAGCCCGAACCGGCCCCACGGCGAGACCAGCGGGTGGATCGGCACGCCCACCGCCGTCACCGCCCGTGCACGAAGTCGGCGATCTCCCGGTACACCCGGGCGTACTCCGGGATCCACGAGAAGTGCTGCACGAAGCCGTGTCCGGCGCCGGCGTATCGCGAGACGGTCACCGGCACCCCGACGTCGGCCAGCCGCCGGCCGTAGAGCTCGCCCTCGTCGCGCATCGGGTCGTGCTCGGCCGTGACGACCAGCGCCGGGGGCAGCCCGGTGAGGTCGGCCCGCTTGGTCGGGGAGACCAAGGGGTCGTCCGGGTCGGCGCCGCTGTCGAGGTAGAAGGCGTTGAACGGCTTCAGCCCCGCCGTCTCCAGGCCGTAGCCCTCCGCGTTCTCCCGCAGAGACGCGTAGCGGTCGACGTCGAAGTCCAGGTCCAGCGACGGGTAGAGGAGCACCTGGTGGGTGATCGTGTCGTTGCCGTCGTCGTGGGCCATGGCGGCGACCGCCGCGGCGAAGGTGCCGCCGGAGCTGTCACCGGCGACGGCGAGCGTGTCGCCGTCCCACCCCAGGTCGGCGCCGTGCTCGGCGGCCCAGCGCACGACGCCGTAGCAGTCCTGCAGTCCCGCGGGGAACGCCGCCTCCGGCGCCCGGCGGTACCCGACGGAGACGACGCGGAGGCCCGTCTCGGCCGCCAGGTTCCGCGCGACGTGGTCGTGGGTCTCCAGGCTGCCGAGGAAGAACGCGCCGCCGTGGAAGTACACGAGCAGGCCGTACGAGTCGGCCTCGGCAGGCGTGTAGATCCGCACCGGCACGTCGCCGGCCGGCGTCGGCACCGTGCGGTCCTGGACGGCGTGCAGGGGAAGACGCTCGGCGACGGGCAGGACATGCGCCTCCTCGCCGGCGCGCATCGCCACCGGGTCCAGCGGCCCGGGCGGGGGCGCCGGCATGGAGGCCAGCGCTGCGGCAATCTGCGGGTGCAGGCTCATCGGGCGGCCTGCGCCGCGGGCTTCTGGCCGGGGAAGGCATCGTCGAGCTCGTCGTCGGTCCAGCCGGAGCGGGAGATCGCCTGCAGCTCGTCGGTGACCGGCTTCCGCTCGGCCTGGAACGCGGCCAGCGCGGCGGGGACGGAGTCAGCGTCCAGCAGGGCGTCGACCAGCGCGCCGGCGTCCATGATCGCCGAGTTCGCACCCTGCCCCTGGTGGTGCAGCATCGCGTGCGCCGAGTCGCCCAGCAGGGTGGCCGAGCCGGTGTGCCAGGTGTCGACCGGATCGATGTCGTAGACCGCGCGCACGTTCACGGTGGCGAGGTCCAGGTCGCGGGCGATGGCGACGATCCGCTCGTCGAACCCTTCCACCTTGGCCAGCAGGTCCTCCTTGGTCACCTGCGGCGCCCAGGTGCCGTCGGCGTCCAGGGCGGTGACGTCGAAGGACAGCCCGTCGCGGTGCCGCAGCGGCAGCAGGTAGACCTTCGTGCCGCGGCCGATGTACATGCGGAGGTTGTCGTCGACGACCATGCCGTGGCACGCGCTGGTGGGGATGACCACGCGATAGGCGTGCTCCCCGGCGAACACCGGTTCGTGGTCGCCGAACAGCTGCTGGCGCACCGTGGACTTGATGCCGTCGGCGCCGATGACCAGGTCGGCCTCGACGGTCTCGCCGTTGGAGAAGCGGAGCACGGTGGTCGCCCCGCGGTCCTCGACGCTCTCCAGCTTGGAGCCGAGCCGGATCATGCCCTCGGGCAGCACGCCGGTGAGCGCGTCGATGAAGTCGCCGCGGTGGATGAGGTGGGTGTGCGTCCTCACCGCGTAGTCGTCCATGCCCGGCCAGGAGTCCTTGGCGATCGGGTCGCCGGTGGCGGTGAGGATCTCGAAGTAGTCGCTGGGCGAGCTGACGCGGGCGATGGCGTCGAAGATGCCCCAGCGGCGGAAGAGGTCCATGGTCGACGGGCGCAGGCCGATGCCGGCCCCCACCTCGGCGATCCCGCCGGCCTGCTCGTACACCGTGACGTCGACGCCGTGCAGGCTCAGGCCCTTGGCCACGGCAGCGCCGCCGTACCCCGCACCCACGACGGCGATCTTCAGGTCTTTGATGTTCATGGCTGTGCTCTCTCAGTTCGTCGTGAGGGTCAGGAAGTCGGCGGGGTTGGTGACGAAGATCCGGTAAATCGTGGCCTCGTCGACGCCTTCCTCCTGCAGGTCGGGGATGAGCTGTTCGAAGATGTAGTTGACGGTGTGGCCCTTGACGCCGGGCCAGCCGAGCGGGCTGCAATTGGCGTCCGCGGAGGCAAGCACCTGGTCGACGTGGCCCTCGCCGACCAGCCGGAGGAAGTGCTCGAGGCGCTCGCGGCGGTGCCGGCCCCAGAACGGCGGGTCGGGCAGCTCGAGGTCGTAGCCGAAGGTGTCGAAGCCGATCCGGCCGCCGCCGCCGAGGATCGCGGCCTCGTTGACCTTGCCCTGGCTGACGCCGTCATCGGCGTGCCCGAAGAGCACCCGGTCCAGCGGCAGGCCCTCCTCGGCGAAGACGGCGAGCGCCGGCTCCACGTCGACGGCGAGGTGGGTGAAGATCGGCACCCCGGTGAGCAGCGCGGCGCGGGCCGCGGCACGGTAGATGCGCAGGTCCAGTTCCTTCATCCGGAAGCCCCGGCTCACCCCGACCTTGATGATCCCCGCCAGGCTGCCGGTGTCGCCGATGCCGACGGTGATCTCGTGGACGAACTGGCGCATCAGGTAGTCGACGGGGGCGTCGGCGAAGAAGCGCAGCGCGGTGTCACCCCCGACGAAGCCGGTGGCCGCGACGATGTGCACGCCGGTCTTGGCCGAGAGCGACTTGTAGTAGTCGACGTCGCGGCCGTTGCAGATGCCGGTGGCGTCCACGAAGGTCGGGCCGCCGTAGGGCTGGCTGTGCTCGGCGAACTGCCGCAGCTTCGGGACGGTCTCCTCGTACCGCTGCTCGGGGGTCTTCCACCACCGGGTGTCGAGCTCCGAGCCGGGCATGCCGTAGCCGATGTGCTCGTGCACGGCGACGAAGCCGAGCTCCTCGGCCGCGATCGGGCCCAGGACGGTGTTCACACGGGACATGTCTTTCGCCTCTCTCCTGGGATCCGGCTCAGCGCACCGCGAGCAGGTCGCGCGGGTTGGCGACCAGGACGCGCTGGATGTCCTCGTCCGCGACCCCGTGCGACGCGAGGAGCGGGACGAAGGCGGTGAGCACGTGCGCGTAGGGCAGCTCGTACGCGGGGTGCCCCTTCGCGACCCCGATCGCGTTGCCCGAGAGCAGCACGCGTTCCGCGTGCCCGGCCGCGACGAGCTCGGCGACCAGGGCGGCCCGCTCGGCGTCGCGGACGTGGTCGTCCGAGTCGTTCAGGCCGACGTGGTCGACGGCGACGTAGGCGCCGCGTTCGGCCACGGCGGCGGGCCAGCCGGCCGCGACGGCCTCGGTCCGGTCGAGGTCGCCGACGACGACGCGGTCGGCCGGCAGCCCCTCGTCCAGGACCAGCTGCAGCTCGGCGACGGCGTCGGCGCCGTAACGGATCGAGACCGGGACGCCGGTGGCCAGTGCCGCCCGGGCCGCGCCGCGGAACAGGCTCTCGTCGGTGGGCGTCACCCCGTCGCGGGTCGCCGCGGTGGCGACCAGGCCGGCGGAGCACCGACGCTCCACGCGCGGGACCACCATGCCCTCGGTGACCTCCCGGCCGAAGAGGTCGGCGAACTTCTCCGCTGGCCACGGCGTCGGCGGGTCGGTCTGCGGGGTGAGGAAGTAGCCGCCGAGGTTCTCCTCGGGGCCCATGCCCGTCGAGGCGACGACGTGCACGCCGGTGGCGCGGGACAGGGCCTCGTAGAGCTTCGTGTCGCGGCCGTGGAACATGCCGGTGCTGTCGACGACGGTCCCGCCCCCGGCCGCCTTGAAGGCGGTGAGCTTTGCGGCGAGGACCTCGAAGATCTCCGCGCGGTCCATCGAGATGTCGTAGCCGTGCTCCGCTCCGGGGACGACCGAGAGCAGCGCTTCGTGGACCGCGACGACGCCGAGGTCGTCGGCGGGTACGGGGCCGAGGACCGTGTTGACGTGTCGGCTCGTGCCGTTCATCTGTGCAGAGGTCCTCTCGGGTCCGGTCGTCATGCGGCTGCCACGGCAGCCGGTCTGAGGAGCCGCTTGAGCTTCGCGGGCGGGGTGTGGTGGTTGACCGCGACGACGGTCCGGGGCGCACCGGCGTCGGGCCAGGCCAGGAGTGCCGAGCCGGCGTCGAGCGAGCCGTCGAGCACGGCCGGCTCGCCCTGCGGGTCCGCCGGGCCGACCATCTTCACGTCGAGCCCGAACTGCTCGGTCCAGGCGTACCGGGACGGCCGGTACGCGAGGGCGTCGTCCCCGTGCAGCAGCGCCTTGGCCGCGCAGCGCGCCTGCTCCACGGCGTTGGTCCAGCTGGGGATCCGGGTGAGGCCGCCGTCGCCGGTGGTGAAGACCGCGACGTCGCCGGCGGCGACCACGTGCGGGCTCACCCGGCAGCGCTCGTCGACGAGCACCCCGCCGGCGACCGGCAGGCCGGAGCCCGCCAGCCACTCGACGTTGGGCACGTCCCCGACCGCGGAGACGATGAGGTCGGCCTCCAGCCGTCGCCCGTCGGCGGTCTCGACCGCCGTCGGAAAGGGCGCGCCCAGGAGCCGGACACCGCCGTGCGTGAGGACGAAGCGGACCCCTGCCTGCTCGGCCACGGAACGGACGTGCCCGCCCACCGTCGTCCCGAGTAGGCGGTCGAGCGGGGGAGCCAGGTCGACGACGGTCACGTCCCTGCCCAGGGCGCGCGCGGTGGAGGCGATCTCCATCCCCAGGAAGCCTCCGCCGACGATCAGGACCGAGGAGGCGCGACCGAGGTGGTCGCGCAGCCGCAGGCCGTCGTCGTAGCTGCGCAGCACCCGCTCGGCCTGGTTCGGCGTACCGATGCGCCGGGCGCGCGCGCCGGTGGCGATGACCAGGCCGTCATAGGGGACGGGCCCGGCCGGGGTGAGGACGACGCGGTTGTCCGTGTCCAACCCGGTGGCCGGCGTGCGCAGGTGCAGGTCGACCTCCGCGGACAGGGGCGCCAGGACCACGTCATCGGCGGTCTCGCGCCCGGCGAGGACGCCCTTCGACAGTGGCACCCGGGTGTAGGGCGGGAGGTCCTCGTCGCTGAGCACGGTGATTCGGCCGTCGAAGTCCTCCATCCGCAGCGTCTCCACCGCGGTCAGCGCCGCGATGGAGCCGCCGACGACGACGACGTCCCGCACGGTCCCGGCAGGACCCGGCCGCATGCTCCCGGCAGGACCCGGCCGCATGCTCCCGGCAGGACCCGGCCGCATGCTCCCGGCAGGACCCGGCCGCATGCTCCCGGCAGGACCCGGCCGCATGCTCCCGGCAGGACCCGGCCGCATGCTCCCGGCAGGACCCGGCCGCATGCTCCCGGCAGGACCCGGCCGCATGCTCCCGGCAGGACCCGGCCGCATGCTCCCGGCAGGACCCGGCCGCATGCTCCCGGCAGGACCCGGCCGCATGCTCCCGGCAGGACCCGGCCGCATGCTCCCGGCAGGACCCGGCCGCATGCTCCCGGCAGGACCCGGCCGCATGCTCATGCCTCGACGCGCAGCGCGGCGACCGGGCACACCCGGGCCCCGGCCTCCGCCTTGCGCTCCAGCTCCGGCGGCACCTCCTCGTGGAGGAGCACCACGATCGCCTCGTCGTCGAGGTCGTAGACCTCCGGCGCCGTGTCGGCGCAGAGGCCGTGGCCCTCGCACCGGTCGCGATCAGCGGCGATCCTCATCGGGTTCCTTCCCTTCGTCGGGGCCTGCGCTGCTGCGGTCGAGGTCATGCCGGCACCACGTCGAGGACCGGCAGCTGCTCGATGCTGCGCGTGATGTTGCTGGGGACGCGGATCTCCTCGCCCACGACCAGGCGCTGGACCCGGGTGGCCAGGGCCTCGATCACGGCGTGCGCCTCGAGCCGCGCCAGGCCCTGCCCGGCGCAGCCGTGCGGGCCGTAGCCGAAGGAGAGGTGGTCGACGGGGTTGCGCTCGACCAGGAAGGCGTCCGGGTCCTGGTAGTGGCGCGGGTCGCGGTTGCCGGCACCGAGGAGAAGGGCGACCTGGGAGCCGGCGGGCACGGTGACGCCGTCGATCACGACGTCCTTCGTCACGTGCCGGCCCCAGGCGTGGATGGGCACCCAGTACCGGAGCACCTCGGCGAAGGCGGCCGGCACGAGGGAGGGGTCCTTGCGCACCAGGTCGAACTGGTCGGGGTGTGCCCCGAAGAGGGCGACGATGTTGCCGATGGCGGCGACCGTCGTGTCGACCCCGGCCCCGAGGTACGGGTGGATGATGTGCCCCGCGGTGTTCGGCGGGATGTCGCCGCGGGCCTCGGCGTCGAAGATGCCGCGGCCCACCGAGCCGGGCGCGAGGTCCTCGGCGGTGACGCTCGAGCACCAGGCGTACAGCTCGCCGGCGATGGGGAAGTTCTCGGCGGTCCGCTGGTTCATCGGGCCGATGACCTGCATCGCGGCCTGGCCCCAGCGGAGCATGTTGTCGCGGACCTGGCCGGTGAAGCCGATCAGGTCGGCGACGACCTCGAGCGGGAAGACGCGGGCGAGCGCGTCGATGGCGTCGAAGGAGCCGCGGGCGACCAGCTCGTCGACCAGGGTTGCGGCCTTGGCGTCGATCTGCGTCTTCAGACCCCGCAGGGCCCGGGGGGACAGGTTCTCGGTCAGCGTCGCGCGGAGCTGGGTGTGGACCGGCGGGTCCGAGGCGAGCGAGGTGCCCTGCAGGGCCTCGTTGACCATCGGGTTGAACCCGATCGTCCGCGACGAGAACGTCTCCGGGTCGCCGAGCGCGGTGCGGATGACGTCGTAGCGGGTGAGCGCGTAGACGCCGTTCGCGGGCAGGTGCACGACCCCGCCGAGGTCGCGGAGCTCGGCGTAGGTCGGATACGGGTCGACCAGCACCTCGTCGGCGAAGAGGTCGATCGCAGAAGTCGGGACGGACATGGGCCACCTCGGGGTTCGGACGTCGCTGTCGGCACTGCGGTGGTCGGCTCCTGGCAGCTGCCCGGCCGGACGAACTGCTTCTCGGACCCGATGAGGGTGACGACGCGATGTGCCCGCGGTCACGAACTCACTGTGCACCATGTCATGTCGATTTACAAGGCGTAAATGAAAAGCGCGGGTCCAGAACGGACACCGGCCCGTCGCCCGGGGGACGGCGGGCCGGCTGGCTCCTGCTGGGCTCCGGGACGTCCCTACTGGGCGTCGAGCAGGACGCCGGACAGGAACTCGGCCAGCTCCTCGTGCCCGTCCAGCGGGAGGACGTGGGCGACGTACTGGTCCGGCCGGACGAGAACGATGCAGCCGGCGTTCCGGTCGATCCCGCGCAGGTCGACGACGTCGCAGGTCGTGAGGTCGGGGCAGAAGGCCTTCTCGTAGTCGATCAGGCCGAACCGGCCCTTCCGCGGCAGCAGCACGGGCGGCAGCGTGTCCACCGCCAGGTCGCGGTGACCCTGCTGGAAGACGGCGCGGACGTCGATGACCGAGTCCGGGTCGGCCCCGGCCGGCGTGTACCGCGCGATCGGGGACTTCTCGGACACCAGGAAGTCGCACAGCGCCCGGGCCCGCGAGTCCGGGCTCGCCGGGTCGGCGCGGTCGGCGAAGACGTAGAGCCGCCAGGCGCCGTCGGCCCGGGCCACGTGCCCGAGCTGGACCGGCTTCGCGTCGGCCAGCCGGACGACCGGGGCGGAGTGGAAGCGCATCCCCACGGGGAAACCCTCCGCCAGGTGCTGGAACTCGGCAGAGGCGGTGATCATCGACGGCGCGTAGGTCGTGGCCACGCCCGCGGTGAACCGCCCCTGGGCGGCGAAGTAGCGCTGGAACTCGGCCGGGTCGACGCCGCCGCCCTCTGCCGGCCCGGACTCCTTCGGGGCCGCGCTGAACATCCGGGAGAACTCGCGGTCGAAGTCGATGAGCTCCTGGGCGATTCCCTGGCGTTCGGCGGAGTAGGTGTCGAGCAGCTCGGGGCGGGCGGTTCCGCGCAGGACGGCGCCCAGCTTCCACCCGAGGTTCCAGGCATCGGCCATCGACACGTTCATGCCCTGGCCGGCCTTGGCGCTGTGCGTGTGACAGGCGTCGCCGGCGATGAAGACCCGGGGGACGCGCGTGCCGGTCTCTTCGGCGGGCACGTCGTCGAACTTGTCGCACAGCCGCTGGCCGATCTCGTACACCGACCACCAGCCGACGTCCTTCACCTCGAGGGTGTACGGATGCAGGATCCGGTTCGCGACCGCGGTGAGCTTCTCCGGCGTGACGCTGCGGTTCTCCAGCATGTCCCGGTCCCTGACCGCGTCGAGCTCGAGGTAGACACGCACCAGGTAGCCACCCTCGCGGGGGATGATCAGGATGCTGCCCTGATCCGCCGAGATGGCGGCCTTCAGGCGGATGTCGGGGAAGTCGGTGACGGCCAGGACGTCCATGACGCCCCAGGTCTGGTTGGTCAGGTCGCCGACCAGCTCGCGACCGATCGCCGTCCGGACGCCGCTGCGTGCACCGTCGCAGCCGACGACGTACCTGGCGCGGACCGTGGAGGTCCGTCCCGTCTCCTGGAGGTCCGCCAGGTGCTGCAGCGTGACGGTGACCGGGTACTCGGACCCGCCGCCGGCCTCGACGGCGAGCCCGCTGGCGTGCACGCCGTAGTGCGGCCGCAGCCGGCTGGCCGACCGCTCCATGAAGCCGCGCAGGTAGGCGAGCATCCGCGCCTGGTTGACGATGACGTGCGGCATCTCCGACAGGCCGTCCTCGACGTCCTGGATCCGCCCGGTGCGCGCGATCTTCGACCGGTCCTCCGGGTCGGGCCGCCAGAAGGAGACCTCGTTGACCCAGTAGCCCTCGGCGACGAGCTGGTCGGCCAGCCCGAACGCCTCGAACATCTCCACCGTGCGGCAGGCGACCCCGTCGGCCTGCCCCACCTCGAGCGGCCCGTCCCGGCGGTCGACGACCGCGGTCCTGATGTCGGGGAAGCTGGCCAGCTGGGCGGCCAGGACGAGGCCGGCGGGACCGCACCCGACGATCAGGACGTCGACCTCCTCGGGCAGGTCGTCCGGCCGGTCCGCGACCGAGGGGTGCGGCTGCGCCACGAACGGGTCGCCGGGCCGGTAGCCGTCGAGATAGAACTGCACGTCGTCCGTCCCCTGCCATCCGTGACTGCGGTGCCTCGTGATCCCGACGGTCCCGCATTTCTGCAGGCAGGGGATATGGTTTTCTGCAGTGAAGAACCGACCGGCGTACGCGATCGCCTCCGTCGACTCCGCCCTGCTCCTGGCCAGCCTGCTGCAGCAGGAGGGAGCCATGCGGGTGACCGACGTCGCCGCACGCCTGGAGGTGTCCGTCTCGACGGCCCACCGGCTGCTGGGGATGCTCGTCTACCGCGACTTCGCCGAGCAGCTGCCCGACCGCCGGTACGCCGCCGGGCCGGTGCTGCGGCGCGGGCCGGTGCAGCAGGCGTCGGTCACCCGGCTGCGCGAGGTCGCCCTGCCGCACCTGCACCGGCTGGTCGAGGCGGTGGGGGAGACGGCCAACGTCATGCTCCTGGCCGGCACGGAGGTCCGGTTCGTCGCGACGGTCGAGAGCGATCAGGTGCTGCGGGTGGGCGACCGCACCGGCCGGGCGCTGCCGGCCCATCTCAGCTCGGGCGGCAAGGCGGTGCTCGCCACCCTGGACGATGCGGAGCTCGCCGCCGTCCTGGAGCCCTTGGACGAGGCCGCGGCGGCGCAGCTCGGGCGGGACCTGCGCGCGGTCCGGCGTCGGGGGTTCGCCGTCAACGACCAGGAGACCGAGGCCGGGCTGACCGCCGTCGGGGTCGCCGTGCCGCCCGCCGGTGGATGTCCCGGTGCCGCGCTGTCCCTCGCCGCGCCCACGGCGCGGTACTCCCGCGAGCGACTGCCGGAGTGGACCCGGGCGCTGGCCGCGGCCGCCGGTGCCGTGGCGCGCGACCTGGCGGCCGGCTGATCGGGATCCGTCACGCCTCCTCGGGCGGAGGGCTCCCCGGCGGCGCGGGGGCGTGCACGTCGAAGTGCACCCCCACCATGCGGATGAGGAAGCACAGCGTGGCGGCCCCGATGGTGGCGATCGGTCCCCGCGCATCCAGGAGCTCGACGACGACGACGGCCGTGGCGCCGACGAGCGCCGGGATGGCGTAGAGCCCGCTGGTGAGCACCGACGGGACGCGCCGGATCAGCACGTCGCGGAGGGTGCCGCCGCCCACCGCGGTGAGGACGCCGACGATCACCGCCTGCGCGGGACCGAAGCCGAGGTCGACCGCCTTGAGCGCGCCGGTGACCGCGAACAGGCTCAGCCCGGCGGCATCCAGGACGTTGATCGTCCGGTTGATCCGTTCCAGGTGGGAACCGGCGACGAAGGCGATCAGCCCGCCGGCGGCGGCCACGGCCAGGTAGCGCCCGTCGAGGAAGGTGGCCGGGGGCAGGCTGTCGAGGAAGACGTCCCGGATCGTGCCGCCACCCAGGGCGGTGATCATGCCGAGGGTCACCACCCCGACGATGTCCAGCCGGGTGGCGCGCAGCGCGGTGAGGGCGCCGTTGAGGGCGAACGCGAAGGTGCCGCAGAGGTCGAGGACCAGCAGCGCCGTGGTCTCCATGGGTGTTCCGTCGCTCCGTTCCCCGACCTGCCGGTGTGCCGGCGCCACCCTTTCAGAGCGGGCCACCGCACATCGCGCGGCCGGGACGACACTGGTGGGCGAGACTGTCCGCGTGCGTTCCCCCGAGAGATGCGGCAGCCGATCCGGTCAGCTCCTCACCCACGCGGGACGGCGATGACGCCGACCCTGGCCGCTCTGGTGCTGCCCGACCGGCATCCGGTGTCGAGCTTCCTCGCCGACGTCCAGGAGGCAGAGCGGGCCGGCGTCCGGGCGGTCTGGACCTACGACCACCTCACCTGGCCACTGCTCGCCGACGGCCCCTGGTACGGCGCCGTCCCGCTGCTGGCAGCCGCGGCGATGTGCACGGAGACGGTGCGGCTGGGCACGCAGGTCGCCTCCCCGAACTTCCGGCACCCCGTGCCGTTCGCCAAGGAGCTGGTGACCCTCGACCAGCTCACCGGCGGGCGACTGGAGGTCGGCGTCGGCGCCGGTACGGAGGGCCCGGACGCGCTCGTCCTGGGCGAGGAGCCGTTGTCCCGTGCGGAGCGGGCCGAGCGCTTCGCCGAGTGGCTCGGGCTCCTCGACCAGCTGCTGCGCGAACCGGTGACGACGGTGCAGGGACCGCGGTACACCGCGGTCGACGCCCACCAGCTCCCCGGCTGCGTGCAGCAGCCACGGCTGCCGTTCACCGTCGCCGCCACCGGGCCGCGCGCGCTCCGGCTGGCCGCCCGGTACGGGCAGGGCTGGGTGACCTACGGGCCCTACGGCCCGTCGGTGGCGCCGAAGGAGTGGTTCGCCGCCGTCGCCGACCAGTCGCGGCGGCTGACCGACGCGCTGTCAGCCGAGGGGCGTGCCGCCGACGCAGTCCGGCGCAGCGCGCAGTTCGGCCTGGAGATGCACTGGCCGTTCGAGAGCCGGGAGCGGTACGCGGACACGCTGGGCCGGCTGACCGAGGCCGGGATCGACGAGGTCAGCGTGCACTGGCCGCGGCCCGACGGCCGCGGCGTCCCGGCCGCGGCGCTGTCGACGGTGGTGGACGCGCACGGCTCGGCAGGCCGACGACCGGAGCGCGGGGGCGGAGACCAGCGGCAACCGCTCGGCCGGGTGCTGCGATGAGGACGGCGGACCCGTTCGGCCGCTGGAGGGAGGTTCCCGCATGACGCCGCAGCTGCTGCGCTGGCTGGCCGCACTGCCGCATCGGGCGATCGCCTGCAGCGGCGGGATCGACAGCCTGACCCTCGCCACGGCTGCGCACCGCGCCGGACCGGGCACGACGCTGGTCGTGCACAGCGTCACGCCGGCGGTGCCCGCCGCGGCCACCGCGCGGGTGCTGGAGGCGGCCGCAGCGGAGGAGTGGGACCTGTGCATCGTGCGGTCCCGGGAGTTCGAGGACGGGCGGTACCTCAGCAATCCGCTCGACCGGTGCTTCGTCTGCAAGTCCCACCTCTACGACGCCATGTCCGACCTCGTCGAGGCGGTGGGCGGAACGCACACGCTGCTCAGCGGGGCGAACGTCGACGACCTCGGCGAGTACCGGCCCGGACTGCGCGCCGCGGCCGAGCACGGGGTGCGGCACCCCTACGTCGAGATCGGGGCGGGCAAGGCCGACGTCCGGGCGATGGCCCGCGACCTGGGGCTGGAGCACGCCGACCTCCCGGCGTCCCCCTGCCTGGCCAGCCGGCTCTACACCGGCACGGCGGTGACCGCGGTCCGGCTGCACGCCGTCGAGGTGGGGGAGGCCGTGCTGACCGCGCGGACCGGTGCGGCGGTCGTGCGCTGCCGCCTCCGGGAGGACGACGTGCGGATCGAGGTCGGGGACGGCGACCGCGCCCGGATCACCCCGGACGTCGTCTCCGCGGTGCTGGCCGCCATGCGCGCCGTCGACCCGGGCATCCGCTCCGCGGCGCTCGACCGGGAGCCCTACCGGCCCGGCCGCGCGTTCACCCTGACGCCGGTCCGGCCCTGACCGGCCGGGCGGATCCGACTCTGCCGTCGGAGGCCCCGGAGAGACGGTCAGGTCAGCTGCGCCGGACGCCGGCTCGGGCGCGAACGACGGCTCGGCGCGGGTCAGCCGCCGACCGGGACCGCGGTGCCGCAGATCCCGCAGACCTCCAGCTGCCGTCGCTTCCACCGCAGCACCGGCACGAAGAACACCGAGAACTGCCGGAACTGCCGGATCCGCGTCCACCGCGAGGTGTTGCCGCAGCGCGGGCAGGTGCGGACCTCGCCGGGGCCGAGATCCTTCTGTCTGGTCCCGAAGCCGAAGAGGAAGAACACGCTGCCAGCCTGGCACAGGGCGCCCGCGGCGGCCCCCGCGTGCGGCAGGCTGCTCGTCGGCGTCCCCCTCCCACGGGAGCTGTGGTTGGCTCGGGAAGGTGCAACGACGGAGGAGGCCCCCCATTCCGGCTGACGAGATCCTGGATGTCGCGACGCGGATCGCCGATCAGCTGCTGGCCGTCCAGACGCAGGTCAACGGGCAGATCGATGCCACGCTGGCCCGGCTGCTGCCCGAGGTCCAGCAGCGACTGGGCGTCGAGCCGGCGAACGACGTCGACCTGTCCGACCTGGTCAACGCCCGGATCACCGGCCTGAGCGTCGTCGTCACGCCGGCCGCGGTCGCGACCGTCGTCCGGCTGCCGGCCGCCTCCGCCGCCACCACCCGGGCCGGGCGCCGCGCGGTGACCGCCATCGTCGAGGGCTCCGACGACCGGCTGGTCGTCATCGCCGGGCCCTGCTCCATCCACGACCCGGTCGCCGCGCTCGAGTACGCCCAATTCATCGCCCGCATGCGGGAGCGGCACGGCGATGACCTGGAGATCCTGATGCGGACCTACACCGAGAAGCCGCGGACGGAGGTCGACTGGAAGGGCTTTGCCTACGACCCGTTCCTGGACGGTTCCAGCCGCATCAGCGTCGGGCTGGTGGCGACGCGGATGCTCATGTGCCGCATCACCGCCCTGGGCGTACCCGTGGCGGCCGAGCCGCTGAACGCGCTGACGCCGCAGTACGTCAACGGGCTGGTCACCTACAACGGCGTCGGCGCGCGCAACGTCACCGACCAGACCGCCCGGGAACGGGTGTCCGGCTTCTCCTCGGTCATCGGCTTCAAGAACTCGCCCGAGGGCAGCATCGAGACGGCGATCCAGGCGGTCCGGACGGCCCGGGCGCCGCACGAGTTCCTGGGCGTCGACCACCACGGGGTCAGCGCCCAGCTGTCGACGACCGGCAACGACACGGCCCACGTGATCCTGCGTGGCACCAAGGACGGCCCCAACTACGCCGCGGCCCACATCGCCGACACCAAGCGGCAGCTGTCGGAGCGGGGTCTGCCGGAGGTGATCGTGGTCGACGCCTCCCACGGCAACAGCCAGAAGAACCACCTGCGCCAGATCGACGTCGTGCAGGACCTGGCCGGGCAGGTGGCGGCCGGCGAGCGGGCGATCCGTGGCGTGATGGTGGAGAGCAACCTGGTGGCGGGACGGCAGGACCTGGACCGCCGGGACCCCGGGTCGCTGCACTACGGCAGGAGCGTCACCGACGCCTGTGTCGATCTCCCGACGACCGAGCGGATGCTGGCCGAGCTGGCCGAGGCCAGCCGGATCCGGCGCCGCGCCGGAACGAGGTCTCCGGCGTCCCGGTGACCGCTGCGGTCGGTGCCGCGACGCGCACATGCTCGACGCTCGGACTCCGCTGCATGAAACCCAGTTGTGCGGGGCACAACCGAACGGTGAAGACCGCTGTCGTCGCCGTCCTGGGCGGCCTGCTGACCCTCGCCGGAATCGCCCTACTCGTCCTGCCCGGACCTGGCTTCGTGCTCGTGGCGGCGGGTCTCGCCGTGCTGGCCACCCGCTTCTCCTGGGCCAGGAAGCCGCTGGACTACGCCAAGGACAAGGCCGAGCAGGGCATCGAGGAGGTCGGCAGGAGCCCCTGGCGGGCAGCCGGCGCCGTTCTCGCCGCCCTCGTGCTCGTCGCGCTGGGCATTCTCGCCCTGATCGGCGTGGAGCTGCCGTTCGTCAACGCGTTCAGCGCCGTCGTGCTGATCATCTCCGGCCTGTTCCTCGTCGGCACGGTGGTCTTCGCGCGCCGGCTGGAGCACCAGGAAGAGGAGCGGGCGCACCGCCCCGCCGGGGCACCCCTCGACGGTGGCGGCGCCTACCGCGCCGCCCGGCCCGCCACCGACTGACCGTTCCGACGGCACCCGACGGTCGACGGGTGCCGTCGGCAGGGCCGGACCGGTCCGGCTGGCCCGCGCGGCTGATCACCGCCTCGCGGGGCGGGGGAAGCGGCTGAGGAAGTCGTCGGCGATCTCGTCGAACGTGGCCCAGCGGACGCCGTCGTGCCCGTTGATGTGCTCGATCAGCCGCTCGAGCATCAGCAGCACCTGCGGGCGTCCGGAGACGTCGGGATGGATGGTCATCGTGAAGGCCGCGTAGTCCAGCTCGCGGTGCACCCAGTCGAACTGGTCGCGCCACATCTGCTCGATGTCCCGCGGGTTGACGAAGCCGTGGCTGTTCGGGCTGGACTTGATGAACATCATCGGCGGCAGGTCGTCGAGGTACCAGTTGGCCGGGATCTCGACCAGGTCGGTCTCGTCCCCGCGGACCAGCGGCTTCATCCAGCTGTCCGCAGGCTGCGCGTAGTCTATCTTCGTCCACGAGTCGCCCACCCGGACGTAGTACGGCTCGAAGTCCCGGTGCATGAGCGAGTGGTCGTACGTGATGCCGCGCTCGAGCAGCAGTTCGTTCGTGACGCCGCTGAACTCCCACCAGGGGGCGACGTAGCCGGTGGGGCGCCGCCCGGTCCTCGTCCCGATGATCTCGATGCAGCGGTCGAGCACGGCCTGCTCCTGCTCCCGGCTCATCGCGATCGGGTTCTCGTGGCTGTAGCCGTGCACGCCGATCTCGTGGCCCGCCGCGACGCAGGCGTCGAACTGCACCGGGAACGTCTCGATCGAGTGCCCCGGCCAGAAGAACGTCTGGGTCAGGCCGTTGCGCTGGAACAGCTCGAGGAGTCGGGGAACGCCGACCTCGCCGGCGAACACGCCTCGGGAGATGTCGTCCGGGGAATCCTCCCCGCCGTACGAACCGAGCCAGCCGCCGACCGCGTCGATGTCGACGCCGAAGGCCACGAGGATCTCCTTGCTCATCGTTCCGGTCCCTTCCGGTGATGGGCCGCGTGCCCGGGCCGGGTGCGGCGAGGCATCAGAGAGCGAGTTGCTGGGTCAGCGCGCGCCGCGGATCCTCCGGCGCGACGGCGAGGGCCGCAGCCAGGAGCAGCCGGCCCTGCCACGGGCTGAGGTCGGCGGCGAAGACGGCTCCGCCCCGCGCCAGACGGGCACCCCCTGCGGCGTAGAGGGGGACGACCGGACCCGACGGCACCCGCGAGCAGACGAGCACCGGGACGCCGTCGGAGACGAGCTGCTCCACCGTCTCGGAGATCGCCGGGGGGACGTTGCCGGCGCCGAACGCCTCGAGCACCAGACCGGCGGCGCCGCAGGCCACCGCGGCGCGCAGGAGGCCGGCGTCCGCCCCCAGGTAACAGGCGATGACGTCGACGCGGGGCAGGTCGGCGGCCAGGTCGAGGGGCAGGGCGGCCGGGCGCACCGGCCGGGTCAGCGGCAGCACCGAGTCGCCGGCCAGCCGGAGCACCGGCCCTCGCCCGGGCGCTCCGAAGGCTCCGCTGCGGAGGGTGTCGATCTTGCGCACCCCGCGGGCGGCGAAGGCGACGCCGTCGAAGCAGAGCAGGGCGCCGAGACCACGGGCGGACGGGGAGGCGGCGACGCGCAGCGCATCGGCGAGGTTGGCCGGACCGTCCGGGGCCGGGGCGTCGAACGGGCGCTGCGCCCCGGTGAAGACGATCGGGCGCGGATCGTCGTGCACGAGGTCGGTGAAGAACGCGGTCTCCTCCATGGTGTCCGTGCCCTGCGTGACGACGACGCCGTCCACCCCCTCGGCCAGACACCGGCGGGCCTCGGCCACCAGTTCCCGCAGGTCCGTCGTCGTGAACGCGAAGCTGCCGACGGTGCCCAGGTCGCTCGTCGTCACGGTGAGTCCGGGAAGCGGTCCGGCTGCGGCGAACAGCTCTGCGGCGGGCGTGGCAGCCGCGAGGCCGCCCGGCCCCTGCCGGCTGGCGATGGTTCCTCCCGTGGCCAGCAGGTGGACCCGTCCCACGCCTGCTCCTTCCCGGCCGCGCACGGCCATGAGCTGATGTGCGGCCCACCTTCCTCTGCCCGCCTCCGGTCGGCGACCGCACGGTGCCGGCGCGCTCGGCAGGTTGGTCCGGCGGACGCCGTGCCGCAGGTGGCCGATGCCCCGATGCAGGGGGCGGTGGCCCCGGTCGGGTGACAGAGGTGTTCGCTGCGGGGCGTTTCGGGCAGTGAGGGGCCGGCTCGTGGCGTTCCGACGGTTCCCGACGACAGGCAGGAGGCGCTGTGCGCGACACCCCCGCTCTGCTGCTGGTCGTGAACCGCGCGGCGGGCACGGCGCAGGACGACGCGGTCGAGGCGGCGCTGACCGAGCTGCGCACGGGCGCCGACGTGGTCGTGGCCGCGACCGGGAGCGCCACCGAGCTCGACGACGTCCTGAAGAGCAACGACGGCCGCCGGATCGTCGCCCTGGGCGGCGACGGGTCGGTGCACGCCGTGGTGGCGGCCCTGGACCGCCTGGGCCTGCTGGCCCCGCACGAGCCGATCGGGATCATCGCCTGCGGCACCGGCAACGACCTGGCCCGCTCCCTCGGGTTGCCGCTGGATCCGGTGGAGGGCGCCGCGGCGGTCCTCGCGGGAACCGCGCGCCGGATCGACCTGCTCCGCGACGACGCCGGCGGCATCGTCGTCAACGCCGTCCACGCCGGCGTCGGGGCCGAGGCCGCCGCCGAGGCGGTCCGCCTGAAGGGGCGGTTGGGTGCGGCGGCGTATCCCCTCGGTGCCGCGATCGCCGGGCTGTCGGGTTCGGGCTGGAACCTCCGCGTGGAGATCGACGGTCGCATCGCGACCTCGGGGGAGTGGGCGGCCGACGGCAGCTGCGCCGTCCTCATGCTCGGCGTCTGCAACGGCCGCACCATCGGCGGTGGGTCGGCGCTGGCTCCGGACGCCGAGCCCGACGACGGACTGCTCGACGTCGTCGTCAGCACCGCGACCGGGCCGGCGGCCCGGGTCGCGTTCGGGGCGGCGCTGGCGACCGGCCGGCACGCCGACCGGCCCGACGTCCTGGTGGCGCGGGGCCGGGAGGTCCGGATCTCGGGCGCCGCGGTCGCCGTCGACGCGGACGGAGAGCTGGGCGAGATGGGGGGCGCGCGCACGTGGCGGGTCGAGCCCGCCGCCTGGTCGGTGCTCGTTCCCGGGTAGCAGGCGCGCGTGCGGGCCGTCTTGGTCCGCCGGGACGCCCGGTCGCGAACTGCGGCCGTACCGGCCGGTAGGGGGTGTGACCTGCGGCCACGGGTTAGGTTCGACGGGAACAGTGGTCGTCGGCAGGGGAGTGGCGCGTGGGTAGGTCGGTGCTGGTGACCGGCGGTAACCGGGGGATCGGCCTGGCCATCGCCCGGGCCTTCCAGGAACAGGGCGACTCCGTGGCGGTGACGCACCGCGGCAGCGGCGCACCCGACGGGCTGTTCGGCGTGCAGTGCGACGTCACCAGCACCGACGACGTCGACCGCGCGTTCGGCGAGATCGAGGAGCACCACGGCCCGGTCGAGGTGCTGGTCAGCAACGCCGGGATCACCCGCGACGGGCTCTTGATGCGGATGAGGGACGAGGACTTCACCGACGTCGTCGACGCCAACCTCACCGCCGCGTACCGGGTGGCGAAGCGTGCGACCGCGAAGATGGTGCGGGCCCGCTCCGGCCGGATGATCTTCGTGTCCTCGGTCGTCGGTCTGCTGGGCTCGGCCGGCCAGACGAACTACGCGGCGAGCAAGGCCGGGCTCGTCGGCCTGGCGCGGTCGATCGCGCGCGAGCTGGGCAGCCGGAACATCACCGCGAACGTGGTGGCGCCCGGGTTCGTGACCACGGACATGACCGCGGAGCTGCCGGAGGCCCGGCAGAAGGAGATCCTGGGGCAGGTGCCGCTGGGGCGGTACGCCTCGGCGGAGGAGATCGCCGGCGTCGCTCGCTTCCTGGCCAGCGACGCGGCCGGCTACATCACCGGGGCGGTCGTCCCGGTCGACGGCGGACTGGGGATGGGGCACTGATGAGCGGCGGCATTCTGGAGGGCAAGAAGGTCCTCGTGACGGGCGTGCTGACCGAGGCGTCGATCGCCTTCGCGACGGCACGGCTGGCCCAGGAGCAGGGCGCCACCCTCGTGCTCTCCAACTTCGGCCGCGCCCTCTCGCTGTGCCAGCGGATCGCCAAGCGGCTGCCGCAGGAGACCGCCGTCGTCGAGCTCGACGTCACGAACACCGAGCACCTGGCGACGCTGGCCGACCGGCTGCGCGAGCAGGGCTTCGACCGCCTCGACGGCGTCGTCCACTCCATCGGCTTCGCACCGCAGGAGGCCATGGGCGAGGGCTTCCCGGAGGTCGCCTGGGAGCACGCCGCGACGGCCTTCCAGGTGTCGGCGTGGTCGTACGCCTCGCTCACGCAGGCCTGCCGTCCGCTGCTGGCGAACCCGTCCTCGGTGGTCGGGCTGACCTTCGACGCCTCCGTGGCCTGGCCGGTCTACGGCTGGATGGGTGCGGCGAAGGCGGCGCTGGAGTCCACGTCCCGCTACGTGGCCCGCGAGCTCGGGCCGGACGGCGTGCGGTCCAACATCGTCGCCGCCGGCCCGCTGCGCAGCATGGCCATGAAGTCCATCCCCGGCAGCAAGCAGTTCGAGGAGGCCTGGGAGGGCCGCGCCCCGCTCGGCTGGTCGGTCACCGACACCGAGCCCGCCGGCAAGGCCGTCGTCGCCCTGCTCTCGGACTGGTTCCCGGCGACCACCGGAGAGATCGTGCACGTCGACGGGGGCTTCCACGCCGTAGGCGTGTGAGGTCGCAGAGCCACGCCGTGGGCTGTGAGTGCATCCTTCGTACGTCCGGAGAGAGAAGAACAGCTGTGCCACGCGCAACCGTCGACATCACGCCCGAGGGACAGCGACCCGACGAGGACCCCTCGCTCGCCGTCCGCAACAACGGCGGTGCGCCGCCGTCCACCGAGCCGGCCCCGGCCGGGCGCCGTGAGGCGCTGCTGCTGCTGTCCTTCGGCGGTCCCGAGGGCCACGACGACGTCATGCCGTTCCTGGAGAACGTCACCCGCGGCCGTGGCATCCCCCGGGAGCGGCTGGAGGAGGTGGCCGAGCACTACCACCACTTCGGCGGGGTCAGCCCGATCAACGACCAGAACAAGGCGCTGATCGCGGCGCTCGAGAAGGAGCTCTCCGCCGCCGGCAGCGACCTGCCGGTGTACTGGGGGAACCGGAACTGGGCGCCCTACGTCGAGGACACCTGGGCGCGGATGGCCGAGGACGGCATCGAGCACGTGTACGTCCTGGCGACCTCGGCCTACGCCTCCTTCTCCGGCTGCCGGCAGTACCACGAGGACATCGCCCGGGCCCGGGTCGCGACGGCCTCCCCAGCCCGCCCAGGTGGCCCGACGGCGGAGAAGCTGCCGCACTACTACGACACGCCGGGCTTCGTGCAGGCCAACGCCGACGCGCTGGCCGCCGCCCTGGCCACGCTGCCCGCCGAGCTCCGCGACGGCGCCCGGCTGGTCGCGACGGCGCACAGCATCCCGGACACCATGGCCGCGGTCGCCGGACCGGACGGGCACGCCTACGAGGCGGAGCTGATGGCCGCCGCCGAACGGGTGGTGGCCCAGGTCGCTCCCGACCGGCCGTTCGACCTGGTGTGGCAGAGCCGCAGCGGGCCGCCGTCGGTGCCGTGGCTCGAGCCCGACGTCAACGACCACCTGCGCGTGCTCGCCCAGGCCGGCGAGACCGCGGTCGTCCTCTTTCCGGTGGGCTTCGTCAGCGATCATCTGGAGGTGATCTGGGACCTCGACAACGAGGCGAAGCAGACCGCCGAGGAGGTCGGCCTGGCCTTCGCCCGCGCCGCCACCGCGGGCACGCATCCGGCGTTCGTCGAGTCCATGCGGGGCCTGTTGGAGGAGCGCCGGGCCGGTGGCCTGCCCCGCCTGGGGACGGACTGCCCGGCGTCCTGCTGCTTCGTGCAATCACATCGTCGGTCTCCGGCCGACACCGCGGCCAACGGCCGTCCCCAGCTGAGCTGAGCCGCTGCGTCGCGCCTGCGCGGAACCCTCCGGGCCCCACTCGGCGCGACCGGTACAGCGGGGCTCCTCAGCGCCGCTGCGGTCGCGCCGGCACTTTTTGGGCTCAGTCCGTGCCGGACTCCATCGCCGCGCGGTCGAGCAGCTCGTCGTGCCTGGAGACCGTGCCACGGGAGGCGATGGCCTCGGCGCCGCCCTGCTCGGAGGCGTCGATGAGGCCGGTGGACGCCGCCTGCGCGGCGCCGATCGCCGCGTGGCCGGCGGAGCCCCCGACCATGCCGATCCGCGCGTACAGCTCGAGCCGGGCGCGGGAGTCGGCGATGTCGAGGTTGCGCATGGTGAGCTGGCCGATCCGGTCCACCGGGCCGAACGCGGAGTCCTGCGTGCGCTCCATCGACAGCTTGTCCGGGTGGTAGCTGAACGAGGGGCCGGAGGTGTCGAGAACCGAGTAGTCCTCCCCGCGCCGCAGCCGTATCGTCACCTCGCCGGTGACGGCCATGCCGACCCAGCGCTGCAGCGACTCCCGCAGCATGAGCGCCTGGGGGTCCAGCCAGCGGCCTTCGTACATCAGCCGGCCGAGACGCCGTCCCTCGCTGTGGTAGGTGGCCAGCGTGTCCTCGTTGTGGATGGCGTTGACCAGCCGCTCGTAGGCCACGTGCAGCAGGGCCATGCCCGGCGCCTCGTAGATGCCGCGGCTCTTGGCCTCGATGATCCGGTTCTCGATCTGGTCGGACATGCCCAGGCCGTGCCGGCCGCCGATGGCGTTGGCCTCGTTCACCAGGTCGACGGCGGAGTCGAACTCGCGGCCGTCGATGGTCACGGGGCGGCCCTGCGCGAAGCCGATCGTCACGGTCTCCGGCGCGATCGATACCTCCGGGTCCCAGAAGCGCACGCCCATGATGGGCTCCACGGTCTCGATGCCGGTGTCGAGGTGCTCGAGCGTCTTGGCCTCGTGGGTGGCGCCCCAGATGTTGGCGTCGGTGGAGTACGCTTTCTCGGCGCTGTCGCGGTAGGGCAGGCCGTGCGCGACCAGCCACTCGGACATCTCCTTGCGGCCGCCCAGCTCGGTGACGAAGTCGGCGTCCAGCCACGGCTTGTAGATTCGCAGTCCCGGGTTGGCCAGCAGGCCGTACCGGTAGAACCGCTCGATGTCGTTGCCCTTGTAGGTGGAGCCGTCGCCCCAGATCTGGACGTCGTCCTCGAGCATGGCCCGCACCAGCAGGGTGCCGGTGACGGCTCGGCCGAGCGGCGTGGTGTTGAAGTAGCTGCGGCCACCCGACCGGATGTGGAACGCGCCGCAGGTCAGCGCCGCGAGCCCCTCCTCGATGAGTGCGGCCCGGCAGTCCACGAGGCGGGCGAGCTCGGCGCCGTAGGCGGTGGCCCGGCCGGGGACCGAGGCGATGTCGGGTTCGTCGTACTGCCCGATGTCCGCGGTGTACGTGCAGGGAACCGCCCCCTTGTCGCGCATCCACGCAACCGCCACCGACGTGTCGAGACCGCCGGAGAACGCGATGCCGACGCGTTCGCCGACCGGGAGGGAGGTGAGCACCTTGGACACGAGCACAAGTATTCACGACGATGCATGACCATGCATAACGGGGGTCGGGTCGCTCAGCGCGGCACCGCGTTGTACGCGGCGGTCACCGCCTCGCGGACGGCGGCGGTGAGCGGCCGCAGCGCGGCGTCCCGGCGTGCGGCCTGGGCGTGGTTGACCGCCGCTCCCGGGGCATCGGCCATCGCCAGGTCCAGGACGGCGGCCACCCGCAGCGCCCGGCCGAGGATCGACAGCGCGAGCGGCTCGTGGTCGTCCGGCAGGCCCGGGGCCGGCTTCGGGCGGGCGAGGCCGGCCAGCAGCTCCGGTACCTCCGGGTGCCAGCGGGCCAGGTCGAGCTCGGCCAGGGTGCGGGCGGAGTCGGTGATCGCCAGGTCCAGCGCGCCGGACGAGGCGCGCAGCGTCCCCTCGGCCGGGGGAGGGGGCGGGGCGACGCCGTCGATCGGGAACGCCGTCCACTGCAGGACCCCCTGCCCGAGCGGCTCGGGCACCAGGACCACCCGGTCTCCGACGGCGGCCTGACCGGCCTCCACGGCCAGCGGCGCCAGGCCCGGAACCGCCGGGAGGCCGCGGACGTCGCCGGGGGCGGGGAGCACCAGGCGCAACCGGGTCTCGCCCAGCCCGCGCAGGGCGCTGAGCGCCTCGCCGAGGGGAACCGCGCCGTCGGTGCCCGGCAGCCCGCTCACCCGGTGGGCGGCGTTCCCGGTGACGGCGTGGAGGGCCTCGTCGTAGGAGGTGCGTCCGGTGAGCCAGGCGGTGGCCCACACGGCGAGCCGGCCGGCGGGGAAGTCGTGCACCGATCGAGGCTACGTCGGGCCGCGGCAGCCCTCCGAGGCGCTCCCTCTGCCAGACTCCGGACATGGCTGCCTGGTTGCTGTGGCTGATCGGCGCGGGACTGCTCGCCGTCGGTGAGGTGATGACCCTCGATCTGATGCTGCTCATGCTGGCCGGCGGTGCGCTCGGTGGCATGACCGTCGCCCTGCTGGGCGGGGCGGCCATCCTGCAGATCGTCACGTTCATCGTCGTCTCCGGCGTGCTGCTCGCCCTCGTCCGGCCCATCGCCACCAAGCACCTGACCAACCGGACGCCCCTCCAGCTCGACGGCGTCGACACGCTCATCGGGAAGACGGCGAAGGTGTCCACGGACGTCGACTCGTCGGGTGGCCGCATCCGGTTGGGCGCCGACGAGTGGAGCGCCCGCAGCCAGCACGGCGGGGAGTTCTTCGCGGTCGGCGAGACGGTGCGCATCCTCCAGGTGGACGGCGCCACCGCCGTCGTCGGCGACGCGCTGGAGTGATCGATCCACAGGGGTGATGACCCCGGCGGACCCGGCGGGGCAGGATCACCGGTGACCCCCGAGGAAGGGAGCCCGCCGTGGACGCGGCACTCATCGCACTGATCGTCGTCGCCCTGCTGGTGATCGTCGTGATCGCCAAGAGCGTGACCATCGTTCCGCAGGCCCAGGCGAAGGTCGTCGAGCGGCTGGGCCGGTACAGCCGGACGCTCTCGCCGGGCCTCTCGATCCTGGTCCCGTTCATCGACCGGGTGCGCGCGACGATCGACCTGCGCGAGCAGGTCATCTCCTTCCCGCCACAGCCGGTCATCACCGCCGACAACCTGCAGGTCGGCATCGACACCGTCGTCTACTTCCAGGTGACCGACCCGCGGCTGGCGGTGTACGGCATCGCCAACTACATCACCGGCATGGAGCAGCTGACGACGACGACGTTGCGCAACGTCGTCGGCGGGCTGAACCTCGAGGGCGCCCTGACCGGCCGGGACGGCATCAACAGCCAGCTCCGTTCCGTGCTCGACGGCACGACCGGCCCCTGGGGCCTGCGCGTGGCCCGCGTGGAGATCAAGGCGATCGACCCGCCGCTGTCCATCCAGGACTCCATGGAGAAGCAGATGCGCGCCGACCGCGACAAGCGCGCCATCATCCTCACCGCCGAGGGTCAGCGGCAGGCGGCGATCACGTCGGCCGAGGGCGAGAAGGCTGCGGCGATCCTGTCCGCGGAGGGCAAGAAGCAGTCCGTGATCCTCGAGGCGGAGGCCGAGCGGCAGAGCCGGATCCTGCGTGCCGAGGGTGAGCGCGCGGCGCTGTACCTGCAGGCCCAGGGCCAGGCGAAGTCGATCGAGACGGTCTTCCAGGCCATCCACGACGGCAAGCCCGACCAGGGGCTGCTGGCCTACCAGTACCTGCAGACGCTGCCGCAGATCGCGCAGGGCGACGCCAACAAGATGTGGATCGTCCCGAGCGAGTTCAGCAAGGCGCTGGAGGGGCTGGCCAGCCTCGGGGGCGCGGAAGGCGGCAAGTCCTGGATGGACGTCGACCCGTCCCAAGGCGCCTCCGGTGCCGGCTCACCGGACGGCGGCGGCCTGGACACCAGCAGCTGGTTCGAGTCGCAGCTTCCCCGGGCGGCCGACCAACCCGAAGCGAAGATCGCGCTGTCCAGCATCACCGACACCGCGCCGGCCATCCCCACCCCGCCGCCGCTGTCCCAGGTGACCGAGGACGTGCGGGACAGCGGGCCCGCGGCCGACCCCGTCGTTCGGGAGCAGTTCAACGCGAACGGCGACGCACAGCGGTAGCCCGGGGACGCGTGGCGCAGCAGGCATAGGAGGCTATGCATACGGATCGGCGGCCGAAACCGTATGCATAGCCTCCTATGCCGGGGTCAGTCCTTGAGCAGGCCCTCGCGCAGCTTGGCCAGCGTCTGGCTCAGCAGCCGGGAGACGTGCATCTGCGAGATGCCGATGTCGGCCGCGATCTGGGACTGGGTCATGTTGCCGAAGAACCGCAGGATCAGGATGCGGCGCTCCCGGGCCGGGATCGTGGCCAGCAGCGGCTGCAGCGACTCGCGGTACTCCACGCCCTCCAGCGCGGCGTCCTCCTCGCCCAGCGTGGCCGCCAGGGTGGGGGAGTCGTCGTCGCCCGAGAGCCGCTCGTCCAGCGAGCTGCTGCGGTAGGCGTTGGCCACGGCGAGCCCCTCGAGCACCTCCGCGCGGGGGATGCCGAGGTGCTCGGCCAGCTCGCTCGGGGTCGGGGCCCGACCGTTCTTCTGCGCCAGCTCGCCGACGGCGGCGTTCAGCGAGAGATGCAGCTCCTGCAGGCGGCGGGGCACGCGGACCGACCAGCCCTGGTCGCGGAAGTGCCGCTTGATCTCACCGGTGATCGTCGGCACCGCGAAGGAGAGGAACTCCACCCCGCGGGTCGGGTCGAAACGGTCGATCGCGGCGATCAGGCCGAGGGTGCCGACCTGCAGCAGGTCGTCGAACGGTTCCCCGCGGTTGCTGAACCGGCGGGCGAAGTGCCGGACGAGGGGCAGGTGCTCCTCTACGAGGATCTCCCGCAGCCGCTCGCGGCGCGGGTCGTCCTTCTCCAGCGACGCGAGCTCCGCGAACAGCGGTGCGGTGCGCTCGGCCCGCTTCCGGTTCTCCGACAGCGGGGGCGCGTCGGGCTCCACCACCGGTGCGCCCGCTACGACCGTCGGCTCCTCCGCCTCGGCGGCGGGCGCCGCCGGCGACGTGTCGGGCGGGTCGACGGCCGGTTCGTCCGAGGGGCCGGTCGGCGCCTCGTGGGTGGCGTCCAGTGGCTCCTCCTCGACGGAGTCGGTGGCAGCCGACCGGGTCACCGGGCCACCGAGAGACTCTGCCCCGAGTCGCTGCCCACCTCGGGCGGGTGTTGACCAGGGAGGTACTTGTCGAGGGAGATGATGGCGACCGGCGCGTCGGAGTCGTGCCCGCCGGGAACCTCCCGCTGACTGGAGCGGCGGCCGTCGACCGCATCCACGAGCGCGGCGAGGATCGCCCAGCCGAAGCCGTCGGTCGGCACCTCCGTGCCGGTCGCGGTCGGCACCCAGGCGTCGATGTGCAGCCCGGCCCGGGTGATCTCGAAGACCACGGTGAGGGGGGCGTCTCCCAGGACGATCGACGTCAGCGTCGCGCAGGCCTCGTCGACGGCCAGGCGGAGATCCTCCACCGCGTCCAGGTCGTAGTCCATGCGCATCGCCAGGTCACCGGCCATCGCCCGCACCGCGGGCAGCTGGGTCGGCGTGGTCGGGACCCGCAGCTCCAGCCGCTCCGCGCGTCGTCCGTCCTGCGCGAGGGTGCCCCTCGAGTCGACCATCCGTCGTCCGCTCCTTCGTTGCCGGCGCGCTCGGCCCTCGAGTCGCGGCGGTTCGTCGCGCCGGGCGGCCCGGCCACAGGTGGGGCGGACCGGCATCCCGGCTGCTGCACAAGAATGCTGCGTACCCCTGCGGGACAGTCACGGAAACGTGGCTGTTCACACGGGGTGCGCACTGCCCGGGCGCGGTTGCCCCCGCCGGGCCCCTGCTGTTTCCTGGCCGGAGATGAGCGCCAGTTCCGACAGTCTGCCACCCGGCCCCGATCTCCCTCGGGACGAGGGTTCCGCAGTCGTGCTCGCGGCCCTCGAGAGCGCTCCGGACGCGATCTTCTGCCTGGTTGCCGACGTCGCGGAACCGCTGTGGGCGAACGCCCGCGCACGGCTGCTGGAGGTGGGCCGCAACGGGCTGCCGGAGGTCTCCGGGCGTCCGGTGGCCGACCTGGTCGACACCGCCCTCCGCAGCGGCCAGGCGGAGGCCGCGCACGGGAACCTCGGGCAGGGCGGCCCGCTGGCGACGGTGACGGCCCGCCCCATGACGGTGGACGGACGAGCCGGCGCACTGGTGATCGTCGAGGCGCTGGCCACCGACGACGTGCACCGGGCGCAGCTGTCCCTGCTGCCGCCGTCGCTGCCCATGCTGCCGGACGTCTGCCTCTCCGGCAGCTACCACCAGGCCAGCGACCTCTCCGTCGCCGGCGGTGACTGGTACGACGCCGTCTCCCTGGGCAAGGGGCGCCTCGCGCTCGTGGTGGGCGACGCGGTCGGGCACGGGGTGCCTGCGGCCGGCGCGATGAGCCGGCTGCGCGGGGCGATGCGCTCCACGTTGCTGCGCGACTCCGAGCCGGCGGGCGTGGTCGCGGCGCTCGATGCCTTCGCCGCGCAGATGGACGACGTCGAGGGCACGTCGGTGTTCTACGGCGTCCTGGACGCCGCCTCCGGGCGGCTGGCATACAGCGCGGCCGGGCATCCCGCGCCCCTGGTGGTGCTGCCCGACGGGAGCACGTCCTTCCTCACGGTGACCCCGCGGCCACCGCTGGGCAGCCTCCCCGGTGCCCAGGCCACGGTGCACGAGGCGGCGCTGCCGCAGGGCGCCACCCTCGTCCTGTTCTCCAACGGCGCCCTCGCCGGCACCGGCATCGCACCCGCGGATGCGCTGGACCGGCTCGGCCAGGTCGCTCGGGAGGTGCTGGAGGCGCCCGGGGCCCTCGACGTGGAGACCGCCGTCGGGCTCGCCGCAGCGATCGCCGAAGGGGTGCAGCGGCCGCACGGGTGGCTCGATGACGTCGCCGTCCTGGTGGCCCACCGCCGGGCCACCGCGCAGGAGTCGCTCCGGATGGACCAGCTCGCGGTCCCCTCGGCGCTGCCGGGGGTGCGCCGCCGGCTCAACGCCTGGCTCACCGGGCTCGGCATGGGGGAGCAGGACCGGGTCGGCGTCATGGTGGCGGTCGGGGAGGCCTGCGCGAACGCCGTCGAGCACGCCTACCGCGGCAGCGAGCCGGGGCCGATGTCGGTGGTCGCGCAGGTCGACGTCGACGGCGTCCTGACCGTGACCGTCCGCGACGACGGGACCTGGCGACCGCCGGACCGCGACCCGGGTGACCGAGGTCGCGGCCTGCTGATCATGCGTCAGCTCGTCGACGGCGTCACGCTGGAGGAGGACGGCGGCACCACCGTCACGTTGAGCTTCCGGCTCCGCCGCACGCCGGAGGAGGACCTCGACCAGCGCCGCCTGCCCGACAACGCCGACGTCGTGGTCGACCGGAACGGTGAGCGGCCGGTCGTGCGCGCCCGGGGACCGGTCGACGCCACGGCCGCCGAGCAGCTGCGGATCCGCATGCTGGAGGCGAGCCACGGCGGCGCCAGCCCGATGGAGCTCGATCTCGCCGGGGTGAGCCTGTTCAGCAGTGCCGCCGTGCGGGTGGTCCTGGCGATGGCCCGCATCGCGCGGGACGAGACCTGGCGGCTGGTGGTGCGCGCACCCGAGGGCGGCGTCACCCGCCACGTCCTGGAGATCAGCGGGCTCGACGGTCTGGTCGACCTCCGCTGAGGTGTGACGCTGTGCCGGGTGCGTTTGCGGAACGGTTCCGGTGCACACCCACCGCCCGTGAGACTGCGGCGTAGCGACGTGCACGGCCCCGGGTACCGACGCCGGCGGGCCGGGCGCGGTTTCGCCTACTACGACACCGACGGCGCGCTCCTCAAGGACGACCGTCTCGACCGGATCCGGGAGCTGGCCATCCCGCCGGCCTGGAAGGATGTCTGGATCTGCCCCTGGCCCAACGGCCACATCCAGGCCACGGGGGTCGACGCCGCCGGACGGCGGCAGTACCGGTACCACGACGCCTGGCGCGCCCGGCGCGACGCGGAGAAGCACGAGCGGGTCCTGGAGATCGCCCAGCAGCTGCCCGACGTCCGCGACGCGGTGGTCGCTGCCCTGCGGACGCGTGGGCTCAACCGGGAGCGGGTGCTGGCCGCGGCGGTCCGGCTGCTCGACCTCGGCGCCTTCCGGGTGGGCAGCGAGCAGTACGTGGAGGAGAACGGGACCTACGGGCTGGCGACCCTTGAACGGGCGCACGTCTCGGTCCGTGGCGAGCGGACCTTCTACTCCTACACCGCGAAGGGCGGCATCGAGCGCGAGGTCGAGATCACCGACCGGCCCACGGCCACCGTGGTCCGCCAACTGCTGGAGCGCCCGGCCGGAGTCGGGGAGGAGCTGCTCGCGTACCAGACCGACGACGGCGAGTGGCACGATGTGACCAGCGCCGAGATCAACTCCTACCTCAAGGAGATCAGCGGCGCAGAGATCACGGCCAAGGACTTCCGCACCTGGAACGCCACGGTGATGATGGCCGCCACCTTGGCCGAGGTGCCGCCGCCGGCGACGAAGACGGCGCGCAAGAAGGTCATCAGCGCGGCGTACAAGGCCGTGTCGGAGCAGCTGGGCAACACGCCGGCGGTCTGCAGGGCCAGCTACGTCGACCCGCGCGTGGTCGACCGGTTCGAGCACGGTGAGACCGTGGCGCAGGCGCTGCAGGCGGCCGACGACGCGGAAGCCGACCGGGACACCCAGAAGGTGCTCGAGCAGGTGGTCTGCCAGCTGCTGTCGGCCTGAACGCGACGAAGGCCCCGGCCGGTGATCCGGCGGGGGCCTTCGTCGATTGCCGGGACGGACCCGGCGTCGCTCAGCGCGCCGGGCTGTCGGCGATCGTGAACAGGTCGATGAGGCCGGTGACCTCGAGCGGCCGGGTGACGGCACGGGTGGTGGCGATCAGCCGCAGCGCGACCTCGCGGCTGCGGGCCGACTTCTGGGTCTCGACGAGCACGGCGAGCCCGGCGGAGCCCAGGAACTGGACGCCGGAGAGGTCGATCACGAGCTCACGCGGCTGCGCCTCGAGCTGGCTGTCCAGCGTGGAACGGAGCACCGGGGCAGTGAACGTGTCCACCTCGCCGACGACCGTGACCGTGACCGTGCCGTCCTCGTCGGTGGAGGTCGAGAGCGTGATCACGTCGTCGAAGGGGGCCTCGGTGCCCTCGGTCGACACGTCGGGCTGCCCCTCGGCGGGCAGGTCGGAAGTGGTCACGGACAGTGGCTCCTCTCGGCGGCACCCGGACGGCGGGCCGCCCGGACAATCTACCGCTGGTGCGGTCGGGGACTCGACGTCCCGTCCCGCCGGTGTCGAACGGGGTGCGTGTCGGACCACCGGTCCGGCACGGGCGGCTTGCTGCTCAACCGCTGACCCAACGTAGACAACCGACCGCGCGCGCGCCAACCCACCCCCCGGGACACACCCGTGCGGGTGTCGGCGGGGGGTGGGCCGGCGGGGCGGAAGCGGTGCGCGGTCAGCCGTCGGTGATGTGCACGGCCCCCTCTTCGGGACCTTCGCCACCGACCGGGACGTCGGCGGTGGCCTCGACGTCGTCGGCCGTGCGGTTGGTGCCCGAGTCGCTGTCGGGCGTGGTGGAGGTGTCCTGCTCGAGCTGGGCGCCGGCCCGGTTCGGGTCCTCGGCGGGGCGGACATCCGGTGTGTCGTCGGGGACCTCGCGGTCGAGCCGGCCGGAGAGGGGTTCGCCCTCGGACTGCTCGAACGCCGTGGTGCCGAAGTCGGTGGTGGCGCCGGCCCGCTCGCCAGGGAGCGGCTCGAACTGGGGGTCCTCCGCCCGCTCCATGGTGGGCGAGTCGTCCTGCGACACCTCGGGGATGCCCTCGTCCTCGGGAAAGATGTCGCGCGCGGTCTGGCCCTCGGGCTGCGTCATGCGGTGCCTCCGTCTCTGCGCGGCGTGCGCGCGTCGTTCTCGTGGCGTCCGTCGCCGGGCGCCGGAGCCGGTTCCGCGACCGGCGTCGGACCATCGCCCTACCCGGGTCGTGCGCCGCCATGCGCCGGTGTGCAGTGGCACACTCCCCGGTGCGCACCGCATGGCCGGCCCGCGGCGGGGTAGCCGGGGACGATGGCGATCGCAGACGAGGTCCAGCGGGTCGGGGCACCGCTCTTCCGGTGGGCGCGGATCCAGAAGCGCGAGTACACCCAGGGAGAGGCGCGCCCGCTGGGCGGCTCCCTCGGTGCGATGGGCGTGTACTCGGGCCTGGTGGTGGCCGGTGTGGTGGCGGTGCGCGCGTCGGGTCGCCAGCTGCCCGACCGCATCCCCTTCGGCGACGCCGCCCTGCTCACCATCGCGACCTTCCGGCTCGCCCGCCGGCTGGCCAAGGACCCGGTGACCGCCCCGATCCGGGCGCCGTTCACCGCTTTCCAGGGCGCCTCGGGCCCCGCGGAGCTCGAGGAGGAGGTGCGGGAGCACGGCGGGGTGAAGCACACCGTCGGCGAGCTGCTCACCTGCCCGTTCTGCCTGGCGCAGTGGGTGGGCACGGCGTTCGTCTTCGGTTACGTCTCCGCTCCGCGGGCGACCCGCCTCGCCGCCCTCACCATGACCACGGTCGCCGGCTCAGACGTCCTGCAGTTCGTCTACGACTCGATCCAGAACGGGGCGCTGGCTCCCGCGCAGAGCCAGGAGGACGAGCAGTCCTGACTCCGGGGCCGGCGGGCGCCTGTCCTCCGGAAGAGGGAGCGGTGGCGCGCCGTTCGGAGTGCCGCACGCGCCGGTCCGGACCTATTCTGCGATCTTGACCCGGGAGTCCCCGGGTCCACCGGGTGCGAGGGAGGAGCGGCATGCGTTCGATCTGGCGCGGCGCCGTGTCGTTCGGCCTGGTCAGCATCGGGGTGAAGCTCTACTCGGCCACCGAGGACCACGACATCCGCTTCCACCAGGTGCACGCCACCGACGGTGGGCGGGTGAAGTACAAGCGGGTCTGCTCGATCGACGGTGACGAGGTCGAGTACGGCGACATCGCCAAGGGCTACGAGCTGCCCGACGGCCAGCTGGTCATCCTCACGGACACCGACTTCGAGGAACTGCCGCTCTCCTCCCGGCGCGAGATCGAGGTCCTGGAGTTCGTCGACCAGGAGCAGATCGACCCGATCCACTTCGAGAAGACCTACTACCTGGAGCCCGACGGCCCGGCGACGCGCCCCTACGTGCTGCTGCGCGACGCCCTGGAGAACGCCGGCCAGGTGGCCATCACCAAGATCGCCATCCGGCAGCGGGAGTCGCTGGCCGCCCTGCGCGTCCGTGAGGGCGTGCTGGTGCTGCACACGATGCGCTGGCCCGACGAGATCCGGCGCCCCGACTTCGCCTTCCTGGACGAGGACGTCGCCGTCCGGCCGCAGGAGCTGCAGATGGCCGAGGCGCTGATCTCCTCCATGTCGGGGAACTTCGACCCGACCGAGTTCACCGACGACTACCGCGAGGCGATGGCTGCCCTGCTGGAGGCGAAGGCGACCGGCGGCGAGGTGCAGCCGGTGCCCGAGGTCGCCGACAGCGGTGCCGCGGTGGTGGACCTGATGAGCGCGCTGCGCCGCAGCGTCGAGCGCGCCCGCGGCGGCGAGGAGGCCCCCGCCGCGCCGGCCAGGAAGGCGACCCCGGCGAAGAAGGCCGCCGCGAAGAAGCCACCGGCCGCCGCCGCCGACGACGCCCCTGTGGCGAAGAAGGCCGCGGCGAGGAAGGCCCCGGCGGCGAAGAAGACCGCGGCTCCGGCGAAGAAGGCCGCCGCGGGCGACAAGCCGCCGGCCAAGCGGACCCGCCGCAGCGCCTGACGTGGTCGCCCCCGGCCCGGGCGAGGTCCCGCTGCCCATGCTGGCGGTCGCGGGGCAGCTCCCGTCGGCCGGGGACGCCGCCTGGGGTTACGAGTTCAAGTGGGACGGCGTCCGGGCGGTCGCCGCTGTGCGGGACGGCCGGCTGGAGCTGCGGTCCCGCAAGGGCGGTGACATCTCCGTGCGCTATCCCGAGCTCGCCGCGCTGCCCCCGGGGGTGGACGATCCGGGCACGGTCGTCGACGGCGAGATCGTGGTGATGGACGAGGCGGGGCGGCCCGACTTCGGCGCGCTGCAGAACCGCATGCACCGGACGGGGCCGGAGGTCGTCCGGCTCGCCGCGGCCCGCCCGGTCACCTACCTCGTCTTCGACCTGCTCGCGCACGGCGGCCGGGACCTCACCGGCCTGCCCTATGCGGAGCGGCGGTCCCTGCTGGACGGGTTGACGCCCGGCGGGCACCGCTGGGTGACCACTCCGTGGTTCCGCGGCGGGGGCGAGCGGGTGCAGGCCGCCAGTCGGGAGAACGAGCTCGAGGGCGTCGTCGCCAAGCGGCTCGACTCGCCCTACCAGCCCGGGGCGCGCAGCCCCGACTGGCGCAAGATCAAGAACGTCCGCGCGCAGTCGGTCGTCGTGGGCGGGTGGCGCCCCGGCGCCGGGCGGCGGACGGGCACGATCGGCTCGCTGCTGTTCGGGGTGCACGACGACGCCGGCCGCCTGGTCTACGCCGGGCACGTGGGCACCGGCTTCACCGACCAGGCGCTGCGCGACCTGCAGGCGGTGCTCAGTCCCCGGCGCACCAGTCCGTTCGCCGGCGCGCTGCCGCGGGAGATCACCCGGGACGCGCACTGGGTGGAGCCGGAGCTGGTCGGCGAGGTGGCCTTCACCGGCTGGACGGCGGAGGGGCGGCTGCGGCACCCGTCGTGGCGTGGCCTGCGGGCCGACGTCGACGTCGCCGACGTGGTGGTGGAACCGTGAGCGGACCGGGGCGTGCAGTGGGCCTTCCGCGGGCACAGGTGCCACGGTGAGACAGCGGGTGCGGGTCGACGGGCGGCAGCTGGAGGTGTCCAACCTCGACAAGGTGCTCTTCCCGGAGGTGTCGTTCACCAAGGCCCAGGTGATCGACTACTACGTGCGGATCGCACCGGTCCTCCTGCCGCACCTCTCGGGCCGGCCGGTGACCTTCACCCGGTGGCCCGACGGCGTGGAGGGGCAGGCGTTCTTCGAGAAGAACAGCGCCCGACACGCGCCCGAGTGGGTCCGCAAGGTCACCGTGCCGAGCCCTGGCAGCTCCAAGGGCCGGGAGACGCTGGAGATGGTGATCCTCGAGACGGTCGCGGACCTCGCGTGGGCGGCGAACCTCGCGGCGCTGGAGCTGCACGTGCCGCAGTGGCAGGTGGGCAGCACGCGGCAGCCGGCGCTGCCCGACCTGCTGGTGCTGGACCTCGACCCGGGCCCGCACACCGGCATCACCGAGTGCTGCCACCTGGCCGAACGGCTGCGCGTGCGGCTGGTCGACGACGGGCTGGACCCGGTGGTCAAGACCTCGGGGTCGAAGGGGATGCAGGTGTACGCCCCCATCCGCGTCGGCGACCGCGACCATCCCAGCCGGTACGCCAAGAAGCTGGCCCAGGCGCTCACCGCGGAGACGCCGGACCAGGTGGTCTGGCGGATGGAGAAGGCACTGCGCCCCGGCAAGGTCCTCGTCGACTGGAGCCAGAACAACACCGCCAAGACCACGGTGGCGCCGTACTCGCTGCGCGCCCGGCCGGACGCCACGGTCTCCACCCCCATCGGCTGGGACGAGGTCGACGCCGTCCGCGACGGCGCGGACCCGGGTTCGCTGCGCTTCCGCACCGAGGAGGTCCTGGAGCGGGTGGAGGAGTGGGGCGATCTGTTCGACATCGCCGACCGGCGCCGGGCCCGGCTGCCCCAGGGCTGAGGACGGCCCCGGCGCCGGTGAGATCACCACCACCGCGCCACCGTCGGGGACATGCGGGGGGCCGGCCGGTACGTGGAGCGCCAGGTGCTGGTCCAGGCGGTGACCAGGCAGGTGGAGGACCGGGTGATCGTCGAGGGCGACCGCACGGTCGTCTTCGCCTGAGGTCCCGGACCCTGCCCGGGCGCAGGCATAGGAACCTTTGCCCGTGGGTGCGGCCCTCGATCCGTATGCATAGCTTCCAATGCCGGGAGAAGGAGTGGCGACGCAGCGTCGACGGACGGGTGCGGAGAGGTGGCGCAGGCCACAGGGGCGTGTCGTTGATTTGACTAGCTCAAAACAACGGAGTTGAGTGGTCGCCGATGGAGATGACCTGGCCGCAGCAGCTGCGGGACGCCGGGCTGCGTGTGACGCGGCCCCGCTTGTCCGTGCTCAGCGTGCTGGCCGACCACCCCCACGCGGACGCCGAGACGATAGTGACGGGGGCCCGGCAGCTGCACCCGTCGGTGTCGCCCCAGGCCGTCTACGGGGTGCTCAAGGCGTTCGTCGCCGCGGGGCTCGCCCGCCGCATCGAGCCGGCCGGTGCGCCGGCGCTGTTCGAGCTGCGGGTGGGCGACAACCACCACCACCTGGTCTGCCGCTCCTGTGGCGCGGTCGCCGACGTGGACTGCACCCTGGGTGCAGCCCCCTGTCTGACCCCGTCCGAGGCGGCCGGCTTCGTCGTCGACGAGGCCGAGGTCGTCTTCTGGGGTCTCTGCCGGGACTGCCGGGCAGATGCCTCAACCCAGTCAGCGCAGATCCACGAGCACGACATCCGAGGAGGAGCAGGAGCATGACCGACGTCGCATCGCAGGGCACCGCGCCGAGCCAGGCCGGCAAGCCGGTCCTGACCAACCGTCAGGGCCACCCCGTCTACGACAACCAGAACCAGCGGACCGTGGGCGCCCGCGGCCCCGCCACCCTGGAGAACTACCAGTTCCTCGAGAAGATCAGCCACTTCGACCGGGAGCGCATCCCGGAGCGCGTGGTGCACGCCCGCGGCGTCACCGCCTACGGCTACTTCGAGGCCGACGGCACCGTCGGTGACGAGCCGATCAGCACGTACACCCGCGCCGCGCTGTTCCAGGAGAAGGGCAAGCGCACCGACATCGCGCTGCGGTTCTCCACGGTGGCCGGTGGCCGCGACTCCTCGGAGGTGGCCCGCGACCCGCGTGGCTTCGCGGTGAAGTTCTACACCGAGGAGGGCAACTGGGACCTCGTCGGCAACAACCTGGGTGTCTTCTTCATCCGGGACGCCATCAAGTTCCCCGACTTCATCCACTCGCAGAAGCCGGACCCGGTCACCTTCGAGGCCAACGTCGCCGAGCGCGCGTTCGACTTCTTCAGCCAGTCCCCCGAGGCTCTGCACATGGTCTCGCTGGTGTTCAGCCCGCGCGGTCTGCCGGCGAGCTACCGGCACATGCAGGGCTTCGGCGTGAACACCTACAAGTGGGTCAGCGCCCAGGGTGAGACCGTCCTGGTCAAGTACCACTGGCTGCCCAAGCAGGGCGTGAAGTCCTACACCGCCGCCGACGGTGCGGCCGTCCAGGCGCAGAGCACCGGGTCCCACACCAAGGACCTCTACGACTCGATCGCGGCCGGCGACTTCCCGTCGTGGGAGCTGCACGTCCAGCTGATGAGCGACGACGAGCACCCCGAGCTGGACTTCGACCCGCTGGACGACACCAAGGTGTGGCCGGAGGAGGTCTTCCCGCTCCGCAAGGTCGGCACCATGACGCTGAACCGGATGCCGGACGACTTCTTCGCCGAGAACGAGCAGATCGCCTTCGGTACCGGTGTGCTGGTCGACGGGCTGGACTTCTCCGACGACAAGATGCTGGTCGGCCGGACCTTCTCCTACTCCGACACCCAGCGCTACCGGGTGGGCCCGAACTACCTGCAGCTGCCGGTGAACCGCCCCAAGGTGGACGTCCGGACCAACCAGCAGGGCGGCCCGATGTCCTACGGCCGCGACAACGTGGGTGAGAACCCGCACGTGAACTACGAGCCGTCGATCACCGGCGGCCTGCGTGAGGCCACCTACCCGACGCACGACGAGCAGGGCCCGGTCGTCACCGGCCGGCTCACCCGCAAGCGGATCCCGCGGACCAACGACTACCAGCAGGCCGGTGAGCGGTACCTGCTCAGCGAGCAGTGGGAGAAGGACGACCTGGTGGCCAACCTGGTCGGGGCGCTGCAGCAGTGCCGCCGCGAGATCCAGGAGCGGATGGTCTGGCACTTCTTCATGTGCGAGGACGAGCTGGGTCAGCGCGTCGGTGAGGGCGTCGGCATCACCGCGGACGACGTCCGTGGCCTGCCGCCGCTGCAGTCGCAGACCCTGTCCGAGGAGGAGGTGCAGCGCGCCGCCAACCTCGGCAAGAACGGCCCGCGCGACGTCACCGGCAAGGTGATGACGCACTGCGTGCCGAACGAGCACGTCACCGTCGCCTGATCGACCGCACCACCAGCACGGCAACGGGCCGCGACCGGGACTTCCCGGTCGCGGCCCGCTGCCTCGCCTGGACCAAGGGCACTGGCCGTGACGTCGGCGAGATGCGCCTGAGGCCGGTCACCACGGGGGGTGATGACCGGCCGCAGGCGCATCTCGGTGCGGAAGAGCCTCCCCGATTCAGTCGCGGGGGCCCTTGCGGTCCTGGTCGGCCAGGAAGCGCTCGAACTCCGCGCCGATCTCCTCGGCACTGGGCACCTCGCCGGCGCTCCCCAGCAGGTCGGTGCCCTCCCGCGCGGCGGTGAACGTGTCGTACTGCTGCTCCAGCGCCGCCACGACGGCGGTGTTCTCGGCCGACCGCCCGATCTGCTCGTCGATCTCGGTCCGGTTGGCCTCCGCGGCCTCCCGCAGCGCCTCCGTGGGCAGGCGCAGGCCGGTCAGCCGCTCGAGATGCTCGATCAGGGTGATCGACGCGGCCGGATAGGTGGCCTGGGCCAGGTAGTGCGGTACGTGCGCGGCGACCCCGAGGGCATCCACCCCTGCCTCGCCCATGCGCAGCTCGAGCAGTGCCGAGACGCTGCCGGGGATGCGCATCTCGCCCCAGTAGACCGGATACGGCTCGATCAGCTGGCGGCGCGTGGCGTGCGCGGTCACGGTGACCGGCCGGGTGTGCGGCACCGGCATCGGGATGGCCTGCAGGGCGACGACGGAGGTCACCCCGAGCCGCTCGACGAGCCCGCGCACCGCCGCGACGAACCGCTCCCAGGCGTAGTCCGGCTCGGCGCCGTGCAGCAGCAGGAACGGCTCGCCGGCGTCGTCCTCCACGGCGTACAGCGAGATCTCCGGTGCGCTGAACGACTCGTACCGGTCGCTGGTGAAGGTCATGCGGGGCCGGCGGGCCCGGTAGTCGACGAGGCTGTCGGCATCGAAGCGGGCGATCACCTCGTGCTGCAGCGCGGCGAGCAGGTGCGCGCCGGCCAGGGTGCCGGCGGACGCGGCGTCGAAGTCGCCGGCGAGGTCGTGCACCAGCACCAGCCCGCGGCGCTGCGACGGGTCGGCAACGGCCGACTCGCGGGTGAGGAAGCGGTCGGCCGCGGGGAGCAGCTCGACGAGTTCCTCCGGTCGCTGCGGCACGGTGGGACCTCCTGGTTCGTGGGGCGCTGACGATCACGCCTCCGGTACAGCCGCGGCTCGAGCCGCGGCATTCCCGCCGGGGCCGCCGTCGCCCCGGACGGCCCGGCTCAGCGCGCCGCTCCCTCCTGCGCCCCGTCGCCCTCCGGCGTCGTGACCGGCTCCCGGGTCAAGTGGGCGCCGGTGGCGTCGCTGGCGATCTGCGCGCGCGTGCCGTCGGGAAGGACCTCCGGCGACTTCCCGTCGAGCTGGTCCCGTGCGTATCGATAGGAGACGGCGATGAGCGCGGTCACCGGGACGGCGAGGAAGGCGCCGATGATGCCTGCGAGGCTCGCCCCCGCGGTGACGGCCAGGATCACCACGGCGGCATGCAGGTTCAGGCCACGGCCCTGGAGGATCGGCTGCAGGACGTTGCCCTCGAGCTGCTGCACGAGCAGGACGATGCCCAGCACGATGAGCGCGGTGGTGAGGCCCTGGTCGACCAGGGCGATCAGCACCGCGAAACCGCCGGCGACGAAGGCACCGATGATCGGGATGAACGCCCCGAAGAAGGTGAGCACGGCCAGCGGCAGGACGAGGGGCACGCCGAGGATCCACAGGCCCAGGCCGATGAAGAAGGCGTCGGCGAACCCGACGATGGCCTGCTGGCGGATGAACTCGGAGAGCGTCGCCCACGTCTTGTAGGACAGCGCGGCCACGTGCGGTGCAGCGGGCGGGCCCGTCTGCGCGGCCAGCCACGGCACCCAGCGCGGCCCGTCCTTGAGGAAGAAGAAGGTCAGGAGGAGGGCGAGAACGAGGTTGATCAGTCCGGAGCCGATGGCCGCGGCGCCGGTGACGGCGTAGCTGGCGATGTTCTGCGCGTTGCCCTGGATCGAGTTGATCGCGTCGTCGACGGCGTCGCCGATCTGCTCCTCGCCCAGGTTGAACGGTGGGCCCGTCAGCCATGCCTGCAGCTGCTGCAGACCCGCGCTGACGCCTGCCCCGAGCTCCTCCACCTGCCCCACGACCGGCGGTGCGATCAGCGCGATGATGCCGCCGAATGTCGCGAGGAAGGCGATCAGCACGGTCGCCGCCGCCAGGGCAGCCGGCCAGCCGTGCTTCCTGAGGAACCGGGTGGGCGGCCAGAGCACGGTGGTGATGAGCAGCCCGAGGACGACGGGCAGCAGGACGACCCAGAGCTTGCCCAGGACGTAGCCCAGGACGATGACCCCGCCGACGACGAGCAGCAGCTCCGCCGAGGCGACGGCCAGCGACCGGCTCGCCCGCCGGAGGCGTTCTCCGCGCTGGTTGGTCGGGGCGGGTGCGTGCGTGGCGGGCCGGACACCGACCTCGCGGGTGGGCTGGTCGGGCTCGACGTCGTGGGTCTCGTCCGGCGGCGGGTCGGTGCGACCGGGCAAGCGGATCCTCATGCACAGATCTCAGCACAGAAGCCGGGGCGGGACCGGGCGGAGAACGATCATCACACCCACGTCGTAGCGTTCGTGGCATGCCGAAGATCGCCAGCGCTGACCGGGTCGACCGCGATGCGCTCCTGGACTTCCTCCGCCCGCGGCACCGGGCCGTGCTGGTCACCCGCCGCCAGGGCGGTGGGGTGCAGCTGTCCCCGGTGACGTGCGGAATCGACGCCGAGGGGCGGGTCGTGGTGTCCACGTATCCGCAGCGGGCCAAGGTGGCCAACGCCCGGCGGGATGCCGCGGTGTCCCTGTGCGTGCTCTCCGACGAGTGGGACGGGCCCTGGGTCCAGCTGGACGGCGCAGCGGAGGTGCTCGACCTGCCCGAGGCCGTGGAGCCGCTCGTGGAGTACTACCGCGCCATCAGCGGGGAGCACCCCGACTGGGAGGAGTACCGCGCGGCGATGACGCGCCAGGGCAAGTCCCTGCTGCGGATCACGGTGACCGGGTGGGGTCCGATCGCCACCGGCGGTTTCCCCGCCGATGTGGCTGGCAAGCTTTGAGCCTTGCTCTGATCGAAGAAAGCTGAGAGGCTTGCGTCATGCCGTTCGTGCTGACCGTCGACCAGCGCGGGAGCCGGCGCGGCCCCGACCGGGTGGCCGACGTGCTGGCGCCGCTGAACGCCGAGGTGGGGGCGCTGCTCGCGTTCGAGCGTACCGCGGGTGACGAGTTCCAGGGTGTGCTCGACGGGCCCGAGGCCGTCGTCGACGTCGCGATGCGGCTGGTGCGACTGGGTGGCTGGAGCATCGGGATCGGCGCCGGCCCGGTGCAGACGCCGCTGCCGGCGAGCACCCGCGCCGCCGCCGGGCCGGCGTTCCTCTGCGCCCGCCGGGCCGTCGACGCCGCGAAGCAGCGGCCGATGAGGCTCGCCGTCCGTGGCGCGGTGCCGCCCGACGCAGGGGACGCCCAGGCGGTGCTCAGCGCGCTGGCCGTGCTGGTGGGACGCCGCAGCGCCCAGGCGTGGGAGGCGATCGACCTGCTGGAGGGCGGACGCACCCAGGCGGAGGCCGCGGCCGAGCTCGGCGTCTCGCGCCAGGCCGTGGGCCAGCGGCTGGCCGCGGCCTCCTGGGAGCTGGAGCGGGAACTGCGGCCCACGGCGGCCCGGCTGCTCGGGCGGGCCGCCGGATGACCGTCGCCGTTCTCGTCGTCCTCGGCCTGGTGGCCGTCACCGGGCTGGCCCTCGCCGTCCGCGGCGACCGCCCCGGGCCATCCGGCGCGAGCGCCATCGCGCTGGTGGGCGCACTCGCGGTGGCGGCGGGCCTCGCGTGGCCGGCCGAAGGCACACCCGGGCCGGTGCAGGTCGGCGCGCTGCTCGCGGTGCTCGCCGCCGTGACCGGTGGCGGTCCGGTGGCGACGGCGGTGCTGCACGCCGCCGACCCGGCGGCCGCGGGGGTCTCCGGTGGACCGCAGGACCCTGACATCCTCCGCGGCGGAGCCTGGATCGGGGTCCTGGAGCGGGCCGCGATCGCCGGCACGCTGCTCGTCGGCTGGCCCGAGGGGCTGGCGGTCATCCTGGCCGTCAAGGGGCTGGGCCGGTTCTCCGAGCTCCGTGCCCCCGCCGCGGCCGAGCGCTTCATCGTCGGCACGCTGGCCAGCGCGCTGTGGGCGGCGGCCTGCGTCGGGGTGGCGGCGCTGCTGCGCGGTTGACGAACCGTCGTCCGAAGGCGCTTCTCCGGGGGAGGTGTCGGCCGGCCTCGGTCGCCCTACGCTGGTGGCCATGCTCGGGCGGCCTGGGGTCGAGGACGGGTGGCGCTCCCCGGCCGGGCCGTCGCCCGCCACCGCGGCACCTGTGCTGCGGCTGACGCGGGCCAGCCGGGTCCACGGTGGCTCCCCGGTGTGGGCCCCGCTCGACCTCGCCCTGGCCGCCGGGACGCTCACCGTGGTGACCGGCCCGAACGGGGCGGGCAAGAGCACCCTGCTGCGGCTGGCCGCCGGGTTGACCCGTCCGAGCACCGGTGGCCGGGAGTGCGCCGGCAGGGCGCTGTACGTCCGCGGCGGTGGAGGTCTGCGCAGCGCGCAGACCGTCCTGGGCGCGGTGTCGGTCACCGCCGGGTTGGCCGGTCGGCGGGAAGCAGCGACTGCCGCGGTGCAGCTGCTCGGTCTCCAGGCTCTGGCGCACCGCCGGGTCGGCACCCTGTCGGCCGGCGAGCGGGTACGTGCCGCCCTGGCGGCGGCGGTCGCCTGCCGGCCGGCCCTGCTCTGCCTGGACGAGCCCACGGCCGCCTTGGACAGCCACGGCATGCAGGCTCTCGTGACCGTCCTCGACACGATCCGTGCCGACGGCGGGACGGTCCTGGTCGCCACCCACCAGCCGGACGCCCTCCTGGCGGCCGCGGACGGCCACCTGGTGGTCGGCGACGGACGGGTGGTGCTGCGGTGACGCAGCCGGTCACCGTGCTGGCGCAGACGGCGGCCGTGTTCCGCCGGGAGGTGGCCGTGGAGCGGGCCGGCCGCGAGGCGCTGGTCACCACGGCGCCCTTCGTCGCCGCCTTCGTGGTGCTGGCCGGCCTGGGCTTCGGACCCGGGCCGCAGCAGCTGGCGGCCACGGCCGGAGGGACGGTGTGGCTGGCGGTCCTCGTCGCCACGGTCCCGTTGGCCCGGACCGTGGCCGGCGCCGAGATGGCGGAGGAGAGCTGGGACGTGCTGCGCGGGCTGGTCGCCCCGAATGCGCTCTTCGCCGGCAAGCTGCTGGCGACCTGGGGCGCGCTCGCCCTGACCTGGGTGCTGGCCGGCGCCCTCGTCGCCGTCCTCTTCGAGGTCCCGGTGCCTCCGGCGGCGATCTACGGCGGTGCCCTGGGCACGCTGGCGCTCGCGGCGCTGACGACGACGTTCGGGGTGCTCGTCGACTCCGGTGCCCGCCGGGGCGGGCTGCTGGCGGCCCTGATGCTGCCCACCGGCCTGCCCGTGCTGCTCGCCGGGACCCAGTTGACCGTTTCCGCGAGTGCTGTGCTCCCCTGGGGCATCCTCATGACCCTGTACGCGGGCGCTGTGCTGACGGCCGCCTGGGCGGTGTTCCCCGTCCTACTCGAGGAGTGATCGGATGGCATCTCCCTCGGCCGGCACGGCCGACCGCATCCACGGCGCAGCGGCCGTGGTGGTTGCAGCGGTCGCGGTGATCCTCGCCCTGGTGGTGGCACCGACCGACACCGTGCAGGGTGAACCGCAGCGGCTGATGTACGTCCACGTGCCTGCGGCGTGGCTGGCCTACCTCTCGTTCGCGGCGGTGCTCGGCGCGAGCGTGGCCTATCTGCTGACCCGGGACCTGCGGTGGGACCGTCGGGCTCAGGCCGCCGCGGAACTCGGCGTCGGCATGACCGCGTTGGCGATCGCGCTGGGCAGCATCTGGGGCCGGCCGGTGTGGGGCGTGTGGTGGGTCTGGGACCCTCGCCTGGTCACCACCGCCGTGCTGCTCCTCGTCTACCTGGGCTACCTCGGGGTCCGCGGCCTGGGGGACGACCGCGCCGCCGGGGCCCGTCGTGCGGCGGCCGTGGGGATCGTCGGGTTCGTCAACGTGCCGGTCGTGCACTTCTCGGTGGTGTGGTGGCGCACCCTGCACCAGCCGGCGACCGTGCTGTCCCCGGACCCGGCGCCGATGGACCCGTGGATGGCGGCCGCTCTGGGGGCGGCCGTGGCGGCCTTCACGCTGGCCGGGGTGCTGGTGGTGCGGCGCCGGCTGCGGGTGCTCGCCTCGGCCGACGCCCCCGCCGCCCCCGGGCCGGCGGGTGCTCCGCCGCAGGGCGCAGCCGCCCTCGGACCGACCGAGGCGCTCGTCGTCGTCCCGAGGACGCGCCGGTGAACGGCTGGGAGTGGGTGGTGGGGGGCTACCTGCTCACGGCGACGACCTGGACCGCGTACTGGTACTGGACACGGCCGGGGCGGGGACCCCGGTGATCCGCAGCGACGGCGAGACCGCCGAGCGTCCACGCCGGCAGATGCCCGTGCGGCTGCTGCTCGTCGCGGGCGTGGTCCTCGTCGCCGTCGGGGTGCTGGCGGTCGGGGGGCTGCAGGGCAGCCTCGTCTACTACCGGACGACCAGCGAACTGGTCGCCGATCCGGAACTGGTGGGTGAGCGGGTACGGCTCGGCGGCCTCGTGGTGGCCGGGTCCGTCGCCACGACGGCGGACGGAGTCCGGTTCGAACTCACCGACGGGGTGCACGACCTGCCGGTCGTCAACAGCGGGCAGCCGCGCGGCGTCTTCCAGGAGGGGCAGGGCGCCGTCGTCGAGGGCACCCTCGGTGCCGACGGCGTCTTCCGTTCCGACGTGCTCCTGGTCAAGCACGACAACGAGTACCGGGCTCCGGTGGGCGGGGCCGCCCGCCCGGCGGAGGACGGCGGATGAGGCACCTGCTCGGCCCGTTCGGTCTGATGCTGGGCCTGGTGTGCTCCGCGGTCGCCTGCGCGGCCTGGGCGGCGACCGCCCGGCGAGGTGACGGCGGCGGTGCGGGCCGATGGGGGAGGATCGGCACCGGAGGATCGCTGCTGGGCGCCGCCGTCGCCGTCGCCGTCATGGTCGACGCCCTCGTCCAGCACGACTTCTCCGTGCGCTACGTCGCCGAGAACGGCGGTCGGGCGGTGCCGCCGTACTACACCGTCATCAGCCTGTGGGCGGCGCTCGAGGGCTCGCTGCTGCTGTGGCTGCTGGTGCTCACCGCCCTGACCGCGCTGGCGGTGGTGCGCGTCCACCCCCGGGCGGGGGACCTGCACCCGTGGGCGATGTCGGTGCTGTCGGCGCTGGGTGCCTTCTTCTTCGCGCTGGCCCTGTTCGCCGGTAGTGCCTTCGACCGGGTGAGCCCGGTACCGGCCGACGGGCCCGGACCGAACCCGCTGCTGCAGGACCATCCCCTGATGGGCCTCCACCCGCCCCTGCTCTACCTGGGCTACGTGGGCATGGCCGTTCCGTTCGCCTACGCGGTCGCCGCCCTCGTCACCGGGCGCACCGGGCCGGCGTGGGTGGCGGTGGTCCGCGCCTGGACGCTGACCGCCTGGGCCTGTCTCACCGCCGGTGTGGTCATGGGCGGCTGGTGGGCCTACGAGGTGCTCGGCTGGGGCGGCTACTGGGGCTGGGACCCGGTGGAGAACGTCTCGGTGCTGCCGTGGTTCACCGCCACCGCGCTGCTGCACTCGATCATGGTGCAGCGGCGGCGGGCGACGTTGCGGCTGTGGAACCTCACCCTGGCGATCGCCACGTTCGTCCTCGTCCTCTTCGGCACCTTCCTCACCCGCAGCGGGGTGGTCGAGAGCGTCCACGCATTCACCCGGTCGACGATCGGCCCGGTGCTGCTCGGTTTCCTCCTGGCCGTGGTCCTGGGTGCCGGGGCGCTGTTCCTGTGGCGCTCGGACCGGTTGGGCGACGACGACCCGCTGCTGGCGACGGTCTCCCGGGAGACCTCCTTCCTCGCCAACAACCTGCTCCTGGCCGGTCTGGCCTTCACCATCCTGCTGGGCACCACCTTCCCGATCGCGGTGGAGGCCCTCACCGGGGACCGGCTGAGCGTGGGCGCCCCCTACTTCACCCGGATGACGGTGCCGCTCGCGCTGCTCGTCGTCCTGCTCATGGGACTGGGACCCCTGCTGCCGTGGGGCAGTGCCCAGGGTCGGCGCCTGGCCGGCCAACTGCTGCCCTCGGCGCTCGCCGGCCTGGCCACGATCGGCCTGCTGGGCCTGTCCGGGCTGGACGGGGTCGGCGCGCTGCTCACCTTCGGCCTGGCGGTGTTCGTCGCCGGGGCGACCCTGACCCGGGTGGTCCTGGACGTGCAGCGGACGAGAACCCTTCGGCCGGGCCGTCTCGCCGGCACGGTCGGGCGGACCCTGGCCCAGCACCGGCGGGCCTACGGCGGGCTGCTCGTGCACCTGGGCTTCGTGCTCGCGGCGGTCGCGGTGGCCGCGTCCTCGACCTACAGCAGCTCGGCCACCCGGCAGCTGGCCGTCGGAGACACCGTTCGGGTCGGGGAGTGGACGGCGACCCTGCAGGAGGTGCGCCGGTCGGCCGACGAGCGGCGCATGTCGGTCGCCGCCGACCTGCTGCTCCGCGAGGACGGGCGCGACGTCGGGGTCCACGCCCCGCGGCTGAGCATGTATCCCTCGCTCAGCCAGGCGGTCGGATCCCCGTCGGTGCGGACGACGCTCACCGAGGACGCCTACCTGGTCCTCACCGAGGTGGACCCGGACGCCGGCACCGCCACGGTGCGCCTGGTGGTCAACCCGATGGTGGTGTGGCTGTGGATCTCGGTGCCGGTCATGGTCGCCGGTGCGGGAGTGGCCGCCTGGCCCGTCCGGCGGACCGTCCCACGGGATGCGGAACGGCTCGAGAACCGCGTGGGAGCGACCGACGTCGAGGAGATACGGGTATGACCGAACCGGCCGACAGCCCGCCCGCCCCCACCCGCCGGTGGCGCCGGTGGGTCGCCGCGCTGGCGTTCGTGGTCGTCGTCGCCCTGGCCGGCGCACTGCTCGCCGCGCGACTGGGCGACTCCGCCGTGACGACCTCCGCGCTGATCGGTCAGCCCGCTCCGCCGCTCGTGGGCGACACCCTCGACGGCGGCCGCTTCGACCTCGCGGGCTGGGAGGGGCAGGTCGTGCTGGTCAACCTGTGGGCCTCGTGGTGCCAGCCGTGCCGCCGGGAACACCCCCTGCTGATCGCCACCGCGGCCTCTCTCGGGCCCCAGGGCCTGCGGGTCGTGGGCATCGACGTGCACGACGACCCGGACGACGCCCGGGCGTTCCTGGCGGAGTTCGGCGGCGCCGCCTGGCCCAGCATCGTCGACCCGGAGGGGACCTACGCGGTCGAGTGGGGGACCTTCGCGCTGCCCGAGACCTACCTCGTCGGCCGCGACGGGACGATCGTGGCCAAGGTGAGCGGCGAGCTCGACGCAGCCTGGATCACGGAGCAGGTGATCCCGCTCCTGGACGGCGAGGGGCCATGAGCGGCGTCCGACGTGCCGCGGGCGCGGTCGTCGCCCTGTGCGTGGTCGTCGTGGCGGTGCTGGGACTGCTCCGCGCCGCTGCCCCGGACGGCAACGCGTCCCTCCGGGAGCAGGTCGACGCCGTGGCGGCCGGCCTCCGGTGCCCCACCTGCCAAGGTCTGTCGATCGCGGACAGCGCGTCGGTCCTCGCTGCCGGCTCCCGCCAGGTGATCGAGGATCAGCTCCGGGCGGGGCGGAGTCCCGACCAGATCCGGCAGTACTTCGTGGACCGATACGGGGAGCAGGTCCTGCTCCGCCCCGAGGCGTCCGGCACGGGAATCCTGGTCTGGCTGCTCCCGGCCCTGGCGGTCGCGGCCGGCGGCGGATTCGTCTGGCGCTGGCTGCATCGAGCCCGCGGCGCGCCGGCGGAGGCGGTCGGGGAGGCCACGGATCCCGAGGCGCACCGCGTTCTCGAGGAGCACCGCGCCGGGCAGCTGGTGCTGGACGACTCACCGGCCGCCGAGTCGCTGCGGGAGGCGCTGGACGCCCGGCTGGCTGCGGAGGAGGACTGGCCGGCCGACGCCGAGGCGCTGGCCCGGGCCGACCGGCGGCTGGGCGCGGCCTTCCGCCGGTACCGCGCCCGAGGCCTGTCCGCGCGATCGCGGACGCCGGGGGCGGCGCTGCCGCGGCGGGCGGTCACGGTCGGGGCGGCCGTCGTCCTGCTCGCGGTCGCCGGAGTGGGCGTGGGAGCGGCCCTGCAGCACCGCGGCGCCGGGGAGCCGGTCACCGGCGGCATCCCGGGTGGCGTGTCGGCGGAGGCCGGGTCGGGCATCGCGGAGCTGCAGGCCCGGGCGGAGACCCGTCCGCAGGATCCGGCGGCGTGGGTGGCGCTCGGCCGTGCTCTCGACCGGGCGCGGCAGTTCGACCAGGCGGTGGAGGCGTACGACCGGGCGCTGGCGCTGGAACCGGCCGCGGACGTCGTCGTCCTCCTCCGCGGCAACGTGCTGGTCCGGGCAGGGCGGGCCGCGGAGGCGCTGCCGCCGATGCAGGAGCTCGCCGAGCGGTACCCGGACGACCCGGACGTGCTGCTCGTCCTCGGTCTGGCTCAGGAGGCGACCGGCGCGCCGGAGACGGCGGAGACGCTGCGCCGGTTCCTCGAGCTCGCCCCCGACTCGCCGGCGGCCCCCGGCGTCCGTGCCCTGCTGGAGGACCAGTGAGAGGTCTGGTCGCGGCGGCGGCCCTCCTGCTCATCGCCGCCTGCGGGGCGGCGGACCCGGAGCCGGCGCCCGCGGGGCCCCCGGTCAGCGAGCTGCGCGTCGGCATGCAGGAGTACGCCTTCGTGCTGTCGGCCGGCACGTTGGCGGTCGGCCCGGTCAGCGTGGTCGTGACCAACGCCGGCAGCGCCGCCCACGACGTGGTGCTGAGGCAGGACGGCCGCGAGCTGGCTCGCAGCGAGGTCCTGTCTCCGGGCGGCCGCCAGGTCCTCGACGTGCGGGTGGAGCCCGGCACGCCGGTGCACCTCGAGTGCACGCTGACGGGCCACTCCCCGGCCGGTATGCACGCCACTCTCCGGGTGGCCGGGGGAGGCTGACGGCGGCTCCGCGCGCGGTCAGCCGCGCTGCCGCCGTGCGTACCAGTAGGCCACGGCGGCCGACAGCAGGGGGGCGACCACCACGGCCACCCGGAAGACCTGCACCACGGTCCGCGCGGAGACCACGAAGATCTCCGCGATGACGGCGCTCGCCGCGCCGAGTGACAGCAGCACGAGCAGGACCACGATCGCCGTGACGAACGCGACCCGACCGGGGGCCTCGACCGCGCGCTCGCTCACGTCGAGGTCCGCCGCGGGCCTGCGCCGGAAGAGGCGCTCGACCAGCGGGAGCAGCAGCAGGACGGCGCCGACGAGACCCGGCAGCAGCACGCCCCCGAGGAAGGGGTTGGTGATCGTCGTGCCCAGGACGGTGAGCTCGACCGCGGGAATCAGCGCGATCCCACCTTCGGCGAACAGCAGGTACCAGTCCGGGTACATGTCGTTGCTCGCGAAGCCCGGGAGGAACGGGCCGATGTGGAGGATGTCGCCGAACGGCACCAGGACGGCGGCGAGCACCAGCACCGCGGTCGTCAGCAGGCCGAGCAGCAGGAGACGCGAGCGCAGCCCCGCGCCGCTGGACGTGGCCACGACCGGCCGCCCGTCGCTCGACCGCCGGCGCGGCAGCACGGTGTGCCGTTGGCGGACCACCAGCCACAGGTGTCCGCCGAGCAGCACCACGAACACCACCGGCAGCACCAGGACGTGCAGCCAGAACAGCCGCGGTACGACGTCGTCGACGTCCGGCCCGGCGAACACCAGGTTGGCCAGCTCGGGACCCAGCCACGGGATGCTCGCCGCGATCGTGTAGCCGATCCGGACGCTGCTCCCGGTGACGACGTCGTAGATCAGGTTCTGGCCGCTCCAGCCGAGCGCGATGGCGACCAGCAGCAGCACCAGGCCGAGCAGGTAGTTCGACGCCCGGCGGCCGCGGAAGGCGCCGCCGAGGAGCACCCGCAGCAGGTGGCCCAGGATCGCGGCGAGGAACAGGTAGCTGGCTGCGCGGTGCACCCGCCGGAGCAACAGCCCGCCGGGCACGTCCTCGCTGATCGTCACGACGGAGGAGAAGGCGGCGGGCAGCTCGCGCCCGGCGTACAGCGACGACGACCCCTCGTAGACCACGGGCTGCGCGGACGGCTCGTAGAAGAACGTCAGGACGGCGCCGGTCAGGAGGAGCACGAGGAAGCACACCACCGCGACCGGCCCCAGCAGCATCGACCAGTGCGTGGGCACGACCAGTTCGCGCAGCCACCGTGGCGCGCCCTTCCGGGTGGCGGAGACCTGTTCCCGCTCCTCGACGGTCATCCGTGCACCGGCCCCACCGGCGTCGGGAACTCCCCGGTCGCGACCAGGAAGCCCTCGTCGTCGACGCCCAGCGGCAGCTGCGGGAGCGGGCGGGACGCCGGGCCGAACGTCGGCACCGCGCCCCGGGCCGCGTCGAACGTCGCCTGGTGGCACGGGCAGAACAACGAATCGGCGTCGTCCTGGTACAGGCCGACCGGGCACCCGGCATGCGTGCAGATCTTCGAGTAGGCGACGATCCGCCGGCCCACGACCCACTCCAGCACGGTCGGGGGTTCGGGATCGGCGGTCAGCCGGACGAGGACGGCGGCCGCGGAGTCGGCGCGCTGGGCGTCCTCGGGCCACACCGTGGCGAAGCCGCCGACCGGGACCTCGGCGGCCCGGATGCGGGTGCCGTCGGCGGTCACGACGTGCGTGCCACGCCGCCACGCCGTCCCCCGTGGGTCGTCGCGCCCCAGCCAGGCGAGCAGCCCGATGCCGGCCACCGCACCGAGGCCGAGCCCGCCGAGGACCCGGCGGCGGCGGACCGGGTGGCGGGCGACGGCGGTCGCCACGGGCGCGTCCCCGGGTTCCCGCTCGTCGGGCCAGACGAGTTCGCGCATGGTGCGCGCCTGGAGCTGACCGACCAGGAAGGCCGCACCGATCAGGCCGAGGCCCAGGGCCAGCCCGATCAGCTCGGTGGCCCACCCGGCGACCAGGCCGGCCGCGAACGCGCCGACCAGCAGCACCACGGCTCCGGCGACCGCGATCGGGACGCCGCCGCGCACCAGCCGGCCACGCTGTGCCGGGTCCGTCCCGGATCCCGTCACGACCGGGTCCCTCCGTCCTCCCCGGGCGCCGGACCCTCCGGCTTCCGTGCCTCCTCCGCCCGACGTGCCACCACCGCCTCCTCCGGCGGCGCACCCTGCGGCGGCGTCGCCGGTCTGCGACCGGTGCGGACCACGAGGACGAGCGCGCCGACCATGACCAGGGCGAGCACGCCGGTGACCGCACCGGCGTAGACCCGGCCGATGTGGGTGAGCCCCAGGGGGGTGGTGTCCGCGGCGGCCAGCTCCTGCACGTAGGCGGCGATGTCCGCGGCGTCCTCGTCGGTGAGCGTCCGATTCCCGAACTCCGGCATCTCGAACGGCCCCACCCGGATGGCCTCGACGACGCCGGTCGGGTCCACCCCGGTGACGTCCGGGGCGAGGGAGCCGTCGGCGGAGATGCCGCCGGACCCCGAAGCGCTGTGGCAGGGCGCGCAGTTGGTCAGCCAGAGGGGCTGGCCCTGCCCGGCGTTCCCGGGGAGCACCTCCGGGATCTCCCCCTCGAGGCCGAACTCCCGGGTCATCCAGGCCACGACCGCCTGCCGCTGCTCGTCGGTGAGCCGCTTCTCGATCGCGCCGACCTCGTCATGCACGATCGGCATCCGCCCGGTCCGGATGGTCAGGTCCACGTAGGCCACCGGGAGGCCGCGCAGCCCGGGCCCGGACTCGACGCCGGTGCCGGCGATGCCGTCGCCGTCGTTCGCGTGGCACAGCCCGCAGTACCGTTGGTACAGCGCCCCGCCTGCGGCGACGTCGACGGTCACGGGCTCCGGGGCGGGGGCTGCGTCGACCGGCTGCACGAGGACGGTCAGCCCGAGGCAGCTCGCGACCAGTGCGAGCAGCGGGAGCAGCGTCCTGCCGCGCCGCTGTCGCCTTCCGTTTCGCGGGGTCACGGTCACTCCAGCGTGTAGAGGTAGGCCACGATGTCGTCGACGTCCTCGTCGGTCACGCCGACGTCGGGCATGAGGGTGCCGGGCTCGACCTCCTGCGGGTCCTGGATCCACCGGGCGAGGTCGTCGAACGTGTTGGGCAGGGATCCGGCGATCGCGCGGCGGTCGGCGAGGCCGCCGAGCGGCGGGCCGACGCTGCCCTGCGGGCCGGGAACTCCGGGAACCTGGTGGCAGGCGATGCAGCCGTACTCGCGCAGCAGCACCCGCCCCACCTCGGGCCGGCCGGGAAGGTCCCCGCTGTCCTCGGTGAGGCTGCTGCAGCCGCTGAGGACGACGACCCCGGCGAGCAGGCTCGCCGCCGGCCACGCACGGTGACCCCGTCGCCCGGTCACCAGCACGGGCCCATCGCCAGCACGGGGAAGATGCCCAACGTGACCATGACCAGCGACAGCAGGTTCATGTACAGCCCGCCGGTGACGAGGAAACGGTTGCGCGCCGTTCCCGGTACCGCGTCCCAGGCTCCGGCCGGGTGCGTCTGCGCCTGCTCCTGCACCCGGCGCCGTTCGCTCCGCGGCCGCCGGGGGGGCCGCGGAGGCGGAGGGACGCCCGCCTCGCCCTCCGCTGGATCGGGCAGCCGCCGCAGGGTCCACCACGCCGCGTAGCAGGCGGCCGCGGCGACAGCCGTGAGCAGCACGGTGAGGCTGGACAGGACGATCGGCAGCGCGCCCGCGTCGGTCGGGCAGCTGAGCTCGATGGTCCAGTAGCCGGCCAGGAGGTGCAGCAGCCAGGCGGCGGTGCCGCCCGCCACCGCGAACCAGAAGACGACCGGCCGGACGCCTGGCCGCTTGGTCTCCGGGGTCGCCGCCGTCACCAGAACCTCGGGGTCAGGTAGAGGGTGAACGCGATGACCAGCCACGAGCCGACGACGAAGTACCAGTAGTGGGCCACGGTGATCGCCATCTGCTGCTCCCGCGGTCGCATCCGCGCGCCGCGGACCCGCAGCAGGACCACGCCGAACCCGATGAGGACGATGACGGCGTTGATGTGGTGGAAGCCGGCGAGGGCGAGGACGAGCGAGCCGTAGACGTCCCGCTGGGGGTCGATGTCGTTGGCGGGGTAGTCGGCCAGCTGGATGGCGAGGAACACCGCACCGAGCAGCAGCGCGACGGCGAGCGCAGCCGGCAGCCGCCCGCCGGCCCGCCCCGAGCGCGCCGAGAGGTGCACGACGGCGGCCGGGACCGCGCTGAGGACCAGCAGCGCCGAGGCGATCCCGGTCCGCCACAGGACCGGGTCCTCGGCCGGCGGTGGCGGCCAGGTCGAGGCGCCGGTCCGCAGGTAGTAGTAGGAGAACAGCAGCGCGGCCAGCATCGAGATCAGCACCCAGAGGGTCAGCTGCATGCCCCACCAGCTGTTGTCCCGCGCGATGGCCGGGGCGGGCCGGGGTGCCGGGTCGCCGGCGTACCCGCTGGTCCTCACGGTTCGTCCTCCCTGCTCCAGCTCCACGCGATCCCGACGCCGGTCGCACCGAGCAGGCCCGCGAGTGCGAGCGGGTAGACGCTGACGAGCACGCCGAGCAGGGCCAGCACGAGGAGAGACGCCATCAGCAGCGGCCACCAGGACCGCTGGGGCAGCGTGACGACCTCCTCGGGCGCGGCGTCGAGCAGGCTGGTGAGCACCACCTGCCGTACGTGTGCCGGTGGCTCGCGCAGCTCGTCCTGCCACGTCGACGGGTCGTACTTCGGCTGGAACGGCCGGGTGTCCCACAACGGGGAGCGGCCGGCGACCTCCGGGATGGCGCGGAAGTTGTAGGCGGGAGGTGGCGAGCTCACCCACCAGTCCAGGGTCTCGCCGCCCCACGGATCGTCGCCCGCCCGCTCGCCGTACCGGGCGCTGGAGATGATGGTGCCGAGCGTCACGAGCAGCCCGGTGGTGAGCACGATGCTGCCGATCGTCGCCAGTGCCTGCGTCGGCTCCCAGCCGGTGTTCTCGGCGTAGGTGTAGACCCGTCGAGGCATGCCCTGCAACCCGGTGATGTGCATCGGGAAGAAGGTCAGGTTGAACCCGATGAAGGTCAGCCAGAAGCTCGTCCTGCCGCTGCGTTCGGACAGCAGCCGGCCGGTCATCTTGGGGATCCAGAAGTACAGCGCGCCCAGGACCGGGAACAGCATCCCGCCGATGAGGACGTAGTGGAAGTGCGCGACCACGAAGTAGCTGTCGTGCGCCTGGGAGTCGAACGGTACGGAGGCGACCATCACGCCGGTGACGCCGCCGGCCACGAAGATGACGATGAACCCCACGACGTAGTACAGCGGTGTCTTCCACACCACGTGGCCCTGCCAGAGGGTCGCGATCCACGCCGAGATCTGGATCGCGCTCGGGATCGGGATGAACAGGCTGGCCAGGGAGAAGAATGCGAGGCCGAGCTGGGGCAGGCCGGTGGTGAACATATGGTGCACCCAGACCCCGAACCCGAGGATGCCGATCGCGACCGTCGACACGGCGATCAGGCTGTAGCCCACGATCCGGCTGCGGGCGAACACCGGCACGATCGTGGAGACGATGCCCAGGCCGGGCAGCAGGACGATGTAGACCTCGGGATGGCCGAAGAACCAGAACAGGTGCTGCCACAGCAGCGCGTCGCCACCGGTGGCGGGGTCGTAGAAGTGGGTGCCGACGGTCCGGTCGAGCTCGAGCAGGACGCTGGCCACGACCAGCGGCGGGAAGGCGAAGATGATCGCCACCCCGGTGACCAGGACGTTCCAGGCCAGCAGCGGCATCCGGCTGATCTTCATGCCGGGCGCCCGGTTGCGGAGGATGAGCACCACCAGCTCGATGGCCCCGCCGATGGTCGCGATCTCGACGAACGTCACGCCGAGCAACCAGAAGTCGATCGACGAGCCGGGGGAGTACTCCTCGCCGGTGAGCGGGACGTAGGAGAACCAGCCGCCGTCCGGCACCTCGCCGAAGAGGAAGCTGGCGTACAGGAAGATCCCGCCGAGGACGTAGATGTAGTAGCCGAACGCGGTCAGCCGGGGAAAGGGCAGGTCCCGGGTGCCCAGCATCAGCGGCAGGATGTACATGGCGAGCGCCTCGCCGACGGGCACGGCGAAGAGGAACATCATCGTCGTGCCGTGCATGGTGAACAGCTCGTTGTAGGTCTGCGCGTCGAGGAACGTGCTCTCCGCGCTGCCGAGCTGCCAGCGCATGAACAGCGACTGGATGCCGCCGAGGGCGAAGAAGACGAACGCGGTGACGAGGAAGCGCTGCCCGACCTGCTTGTGGTTGAGCGCGGTCAGGGACCCGGCCAGCCCCCGCGGGGTCGCCCAGGCCGCGGCCAGCCGGTCCTCGGTGCCGGGCTCGGCCTGCACCAGCGTCATTCCAGGCTCTCCAGGTAGGCCAGGAGCGCCTGCAGTTCGTCGCCGTCGAGGTTGTTGGGCGGCATCCGGACGCCGGGCTTGAGGCCCTGGGGGTCGAGGATCCAGCCGGCCAGGTTGCCGCGAGTGTTCTCCAGCATGCCGGCGGCGATGGTGTCGCGGGAGGCGAGGTGGGTGAGGTCCGGGGCCGGGGCGACGCCTCCTCCGCTGACGTCCTCGATGCGGTGGCACTCACCGCAGGAAGCGGCGAGGAAGACCTCGCGGCCGGCCGCCTCGAGCGAGGTGTCCGGCCGGCTGGAGGCCAGCTGCAGGGTGCGCAGGTGCTCCTCGAACTCCTCCTCCGGCTGGGCCACCAGCACGAACTGCATGCGCGCGTGCTGGATGCCGCAGAACTCGGCGCACTCACCGAGGTAGGTGCCGGGTTCGTCGACCTGGAACGTCATGGTGTTCTCCCGGCCGGGCACGAGGTCGACCTTGCCGGAGACGGGAGGCACCCAGAGGCTGTGGATCACGTCCGCGGAGGTCAGCCTGAGCCGGACCGGGCGCCCGACGGGTACGTGGACCTCGTTCGCGGTCACCACGCCGCTGTCGGGATAGCGGACCTCCCACCAGAACTGGTAGCCGACGACCTCGATGTCCACGGCCTGGGGTGGTGCGGGTCGGGAGATGTGCACGCCGACCACCAGGCTGTAGGCGAACACCGCCGGCAGGACGATCATCGGGACGACCACCCCCCACCCCGCGATGAAGGCCTTGGCACCCCGGGTGTTGCGCCGGGGTGCCCGGCGCGCGCGGTGGCGCAGCGCGAGCACCAGGAACAGCACCGTGGCGGCCCACAGCAGGGTGCCGATCACGATCATGAACCAGGTGAGACCGGCGATCTGCTCGGCGACCGGGCCGACAGGGTCGAGCACCGAGCCCGGTACCGGCGCCGCCAGCGGCACGGCTGCGCTCGGCACGTCCACTGATCTCCCCGGGGCACGGAGGGGGCGACCGGTCGAGGCCCCCCGCGATCTTCCTGACCTTAACGGCGTCGCTGGAACGCACAACCGCACGAGGCGGCGACCGGTCGATGGGTGGCGTCGGACAGGCTGCGGATCGCCCTGCGGTGCAGGACGGCCAGGCAGCACACTGGCGGCATGAGCAACGGATCCGATCGACCGGCTGCAGCGGGGAGCCGGTGACCGGGATCGGAACGACGGTCGACGTCCTCGCCCATCCGGCGGGGACCACGGACTGGCCGGCGGTCCCGCTGGCGTCCCTGGCGCTGGCCGGGCTGGCCTACCTGTGCCTGCTGGTCCGGACGGCGCCGCGCCGGCGTACGCCGTGGGCCACCGCCGGACCGGCGGCGGCCTGGGTCCTGGGCCTGGTCGCGCTGGCCGCCGCTCTGGCGTCGCCGCTCGAGCGGCTCGGCGAGGACTCCCTCACCGCACACATGGTCCAGCACCTGCTGCTCACCATCGTGGCGGCACCCCTGCTGGTGCTGGCCGACCCGATGCCCCGGGTCATCGCGGCGCTGCCCGAGCCGGCCCGGTCGGTCGTGGCCCGGCCGTGGGCGCGCCTGGTCCGGGTGGCCCGGCGCCCGGCCGCCGTCCTGGCCGTGGCGGTCCTCTACCTGGCCGTCGTCCTGCTCTGGCACCTCCCGGCCGCCTACGAGGCCGCGGTCCTCTCGACGCCGGTGCACATCGCGGAGCACCTGACGTTCCTCGCGGTCGGCCTGGTCTTCTGGTGGCACGTCCTCCGCGTTCCGCGCCGGCGCCTGGGGCAACTGGTGGCCGGGCTGGTCGCCGTGCTGATCCCGGCGTTGGGCGAGGCGGTGCTCGGCGGGATGATGCTGTTCTCGACGACGCCCTGGTACGACGTGTACGTCGGAACCGCCGCCCAGCACGGTTTCGATCCGGTGGTCGACCAGCAGGTGGCCGGTGCCGTCATGTGGATGGCCGGCATGCCGGTCTACCTGCTGGCCGCCGTCGTCCTGCTGTGGCGGCTGGTGCGGTCGGACGGCGATGCGGAAGGACAGCTCCCGGTCCCGTCAGGACCGGGGGCCGGGCAGCCGGTCGTGACCGGCCGTCGAGCGCCGCCGGTCACCTTGCGGAGCGGTCGGTAGCGGACGACCCTCGGCGTGGCGACGGGCGGACCAGGGCCACGAGAGGAGGAGGAACGATGAGCACTCCCGGCGATCCCGGGGACCGGCGCCGGCAGCGGGGGCCGGCCGACCCGGAGCAGCGGCAGCCGCGGTCCTTGCGGCTCATCGCCTCGCTCGTGGGAGGCGTCATCCTGGTCGTGCTGGTGGTCTGGCTGGTCGTCTACTTCGCGGCCAGCGAGACCGCCGAGGACGGCAGCGAGTCCCTCGGCCCGCCCGCCGGCACCGCGACGGGGTGGTCGGTGGACGCCCGGTCGTGACCGTGCGGTCGGTCGGTCGGTCGTCCGGCGCTGTACGGCCGACCCGTGGTGCCGCCGAGCCCTTGGCGAGCGAGAGTTCCCGGCCGGGCGACAGCGGCGCGTGCGGCCGGCTGGCCGGGGCTCGGTCCGCTTGCGGCGTCCTCGCCGGAGGGCTAGGACAGGGGACATGGCCGGCCGACGGGCAGATCCACGGCCGGGGGCGGGTGTTCCGGCCTCGGCAGGGACGACCGGGGGTGCGCAGGGTGCACGAGCTCGCGATCAGCCAGGCCGTGGTGGAGGCCGTGCTGGAACGGACCGGGGACCGGTCGGTGCGCTGTCTCCGGCTGGCCGTAGGACGGCTCTCCGGCGTCGTCCCGGACGCGCTGCGGTTCTCCTTCGAGCTGGTCACCGAGGGAACCCCGCTGCAGGGTGCCGAGATGGTGATCGAGGAACCCGCCGGTCGCGCCCGCTGCCGTGGCTGCGGGGCGGACTTCGGCATCGACGACCTCGTCCTGCTCTGCCCCTGCGGTAGCGCCGACGTCGCCGTCACCGCCGGGCACGAACTGCTGATCCGATCCGTGGAGGTGGCGTGAGATGTGCCGGACCTGCGGCTGCGACGACGACGCCGGAGTCCGGCTGACCGCATTGACGGCCGCGCACGAGCACGGACACGAGCACGGGCACGGGCACGACCGGACGGAAGCGCACGTGCACGCGCCGGAACCGGGGCCCGCCGCCCGGACCGTCGTCCTCGAGCAGCGCGTGCTGGCGAAGAACGACGAGCTGGCCGCGCAGAACCGCCGCTCCCTGGCCGCGCGGCAGATCGTCTCGGTGAACCTGATGAGTTCACCGGGCTCCGGGAAGACCACCCTGCTGGAACGGACGATCCGAGAGCTGGACGATCGCTGGCCGATCTTCGTGATCGAGGGGGATCAGGAGACGCTGGTGGATGCGGACCGCATCCGGGCGACCGGCCGCCCCGTGGTGCAGATCAACACCGGCGCGGGCTGCCATCTGGACGCGGAGATGGTCCGCCGCGGTCTCGAGGAGCTCGGCCCACCCGACGGTTCGATGGTCGTCGTCGAGAACGTCGGCAACCTGGTCTGCCCGGCTCTGTTCGATCTCGGCGAGACCGTTCGTGTGGTGGTCATGTCGGTGCCCGAGGGCGACGACAAACCGGTGAAGTACCCGCACATGTTCCGCACCGCGGATCTGGTGCTGATCAACAAGGTGGACCTGCTGCCGTATGTCGATTTCGATCCGGAGCGCTGCGCCGAGCAGGTCCGCCGGCTCAACGCCGCCGCCGAGATCGTGCTGGTCTCCGCCACCCGCGGGGACGGGCTGACGGATTGGTACGGCTGGTTGCGCGCTCGGCGGCCACAGCGTTCCTGTTGACATCGGCAACCGCCGGGTGTGTGCTCCACATCACACCCGGAGTGGCCGACGAGGGGGTGAGCCGGATGCGCGGAGCAGCGGCGCACGACCGGCGGTCCCAGCGGTCCAGGCCCCCTGATCCGCCCACAGCGGACGGCGTCGCGCGATGAGTGCGGCGACCCACGAGCACGGCCGGCCGCCCGAGGGCAGCCAGGGGGCCGTGTCCTCGCTGAGGTCGCCTCCCGTCTCTTCCCCGGCGGCCGGGTTCGAGTACGCCCGTGCGGTCGCCGATGCCATCCTCTACGAGGGATATCTGCTCTACCCCTACCGGCGGTCCTCGCCGAAGAACCGGGTGCGCTGGCAGTTCGGTGTGCTGGCTCCCCGTGAGGTCGTGGCGGCCGCCGGGCCCGCCGACACCAGCGTCGCCGGCTCGGCCGACGCGTGGCACCAGCAGACCGAGTGCCTGCTGGAGGCGCCGGACGAGGCCGAGGTGCACGTGCGGCTGCGCTTCCTGCAACTGCAGCACCGCGCCGTCGAGCGCCGTACCGCTGCAGGCGCCTTCGTCGGGGTCGACGCGCTCGACGTCGACGGGCAGCGACACCTGACCTTCGACGAGGCACTGCCTCGCGAGTTCGACGTCCATGCCTCCGTCGGCGAGCTGCGCGGCGGTGCCCGGACCACGGAAGTCACCGCGCCCGGCGGGGAGGAGGTCGAGCAGTTGCGCGACGGCGCGGGCACTGACGTGGGCCGGATCGTGCGCCGGAGCTGGCCGGTGTCGGCCACGCTCACGCTCGAGACCGCGGCGGCGGAGGCCCCGTACCGGCTGCACCGGCTGCGGGTGGTCACTGCGAACTCCGTGACCACGGTGGCCGCCGACGTTGCCCGGCCCGAGGCCCTGCGGCACTCGCTCGTGGCGGCGCACACGCTGATCGGGGTGCGCGGCGGACGGTTCGTGTCGCTCCTCGAGCCGCCGATCTGGGCGTCCCGCGCAGCGGAGGGGTGCCGCAACGTGCACACGTTCCCGGTGCTCGCGGGAGAGTCCGGCGGCCGCGACGTGGTGCTCTCCTCGCCGATCATCCTCTACGACCACCCGCAGATCGCGCCGGAGAGCCCGGGGCCGCTGTTCGACTCCGGCGAGATCGACGAGATCCTGTCGCTGCGCACGATGACGCTCACCGACGAGGAGAAGCGCGAGGTCCGGGCCACCGACCCGCAGGCGGCGGCCATCCTCGACCGGGTCGACCACCTCCCGGAGGAGGTGCTGGCGCGGCTGCACGGCGCCGTCCGTTCGCTGCGCCCGATCCGGCACGGGGAGAACGCGGGGGAGTCGGCCGCCGCCGACGAGGAGTCCGCGCTGCCCTGGTGGGAGCCGGGTGCCGATGCGCATCTCTCGCCGGACACCGATGCCGTCGTCGTGGCCGGTGTCGCCGTGACCAGAGGTTCGCGGGTGGAGCTGCAGCCGCGCACGCACGGCACCGACGCGCACGACGTCTTCCTCGCCGGCCGCACCGCCCGCGTGGAGGGCGTCTTCCTCGACGTGGACGACGAGCGGCAGGTCGCGGTCACGCTGGAGGACGACCCCGCCGCCGAGCTGCACCAGTGGCGCCGTCGCTACCACTACTTCCTGCCTGACGAGCTGCGACCGCTGCCCGAGGAGGGGGCGGTGAGCGGATGAACCGCGCGCGTGTGCTGGTCGCCGGCATCGGCAACGTCTTCCTCGGCGACGACGGGTTCGGCGTCGAGGTGGTCACCGGGCTCGACCCGGCCGATCTCCCGGACGCCGTCGACGTCGTCGACTACGGCATCCGCGGCGTGCACCTGGCCTACGAGCTGCTGGACGGCCGCTACTCGACGGTGGTCATGGTCGACGCCGTCCCGCTCGACGAGCCCCCGGGCACCCTCGCCGTCCTGGAGGTGCCGCTCGACGACGAGCGCGAACCGGTCGACGCGTTGGCGGTGCCGGCCGTCGACGGGCACGGGATGAGCCCGATCGCGGTGATCGACCTGATGCGCAGCCTCGGCGGAGCGGTCGAGCGGGTGCTGGTCGTCGGCTGCCGGCCCGCCGTGATCGAGGAGCGCATGGAGCTGTCCGCGGTGGTGCAGGCCGCCGTCGAGCCGGCCCGCCGGCTGGTCGCCGACGTCGTCCGCGACCTGTTGCCGGGACCGCAGCATCCGGAGGAGGCCCGCGTCGAGGTCGCCTGACCAGCATCCGCAGCGCGCCAGAGAGGGGACGCGATGGACGCCATCGAACTGCTCAGCCACGACCACCGGATGGTGGAGCAGCTCTTCCGCGACTACCCGGCGGCGGCTTCCGACAGCCAGCGCCGCGGCGTGGTGGAGATGCTCGTCCGGGAGCTGTCCAAGCACGCGGCGCTGGAGGAGCTGATGTTCTACCCGCTGGCCAGGCGAGTGCTGCCGGACGGGGAGACCGCGGTCTGCCGGCGCCTGGACCGGCACGCCGCGGTGAAACGGCAGCTGATCGAGCTCGACCGGCTGTCCGAGGGCGACGAGCGGACCGGTGCCCTCATGGCGCAGCTGCAGGATGTCGTCGCCGGCCACGTCCAGGAGGACGAGCAGGAGCTCATGCCGCAGCTGCGCGAGCACCTCGACGAGCAGGCGCTCACCGAACTGGGGGCCGAGCTCGATGCGGCCAAGCAGCGCGCGCCCACGCGGCCGCATCCGCTCGCTCCCGACGAGCCGCCGCTGCTGGCCCTCGCGGCCCCGGTCGCGGCGATCTACGACCGGCTGCGGGACCGGGTGCAGGGCCGGCCCCGCACATGACCACGCACATGGAGCTGCACGCGCACGCAGCGATGACCGGCAACCGGCGACGGAAGGACGCGTGATGACCCAGCTGAGAGAGGCGACGACGCCGACGGCGGGGGGCTTCGACGAGGTGCACATCCTCTGGATCTCGGAGGGGATGAGCTGCGACGGCGACACCGTGTCGATCACCGCGTCCAGCCAGCCGTCGATCGAGGACGTCGTCACCGGCATGATCCCCGGCCTGCCGACGGTCCACCTGCACAACAAGGTGCTGTCCCCGACGGTGGGCGGCGAGGAGTTCCTGGCCCCCTTCCGGGCGGCGGCCCGGGGGGAGCTGGACGCACCGTTCATCCTGGTGATCGAGGGCTCGATCCCGAACGAGAAGATCAACGGCGAAGGGTACTGGACCTCCTTCGGCAACGACCTGGAGACCGGTCAGCCGCTGACCCTGAACTGGTGGATCGACCAGCTGGCGCCCAAGGCCTGGGCGGTCGTCGCGATCGGCACCTGCGCCACCTACGGCGGCATCCACGCCATGGCCGGCAACCCGACCGGCTCCATGGGGCTGGCCGACTACCTGGGCTGGGACTTCACGTCCGCCGGGGCGCTGCCGATCGTCAACATCCCCGGCTGCCCGGTGCAGCCGGAGAACTTCATGGAGACGCTGACCTGGGTGCTGTACCACGCGGCGGGTTCGGCGCCCCCGCCGCCGCTGGACGAGCTGCTGCGACCGCAGTGGCTGTTCGGCAAGACCGTGCACGAGGGGTGCGACCGCGGCTCGTACTACGAGCAGGCCGATTTCGCCAAGGACTACAACTCGCCCAAGTGCCAGGTCAAGATCGGCTGCTGGGGCCCGGTCGTCAACTGCAACGTGCCCAAGCGGGGCTGGATGAACGGTGTCGGCGGGTGCCCCAACGTGGGCGGGATCTGCATCGCCTGCACCATGCCGGGCTTCCCCGACAAGTTCATGCCGTTCATGGACATGCCCCCCGGCGGAAGCCTCTCCTCGATGCTCGGCAAGCCCTACGGCGCCTTCGTCCGGCGCATGCGCGGCATCACGAACGCCACGGCCAACAAGGAACCGAAGTGGCGGCACAACCGCGACGCGCTCACCACCGGCTACGACCCGCGGTACCGCCCGTGAGAACCGACCTCGACCGGACAGCCCACGACCTGAGGAGCAGGACATGACGGCGACGCAGCACCGGCCCCCGGACGCGCAGCAAGGGCAGCTCGTCGAGATGTCCTGGGATCCGATCACCCGGATCATCGGCAACCTCGGCATCTACACGAAGATCGACTTCGCCAACCGCCGGGTCGCCGAGTGCCACAGCACCTCGTCGCTGTTCCGCGGCTACTCGGTGTTCATGAAGGGCAAGGACCCCCGCGACGCCGGCTTCATCACCAGCCGGATCTGCGGTATCTGCGGGGACAACCACACCACGTGCTCGGTGTACGCCCAGAACATGGCCTACGGGATCAAGACGCCGAAGATGGCCGAGTGGATCATGAACCTCGGCGAGGCGGCCGAGTACCTGTTCGACCACACGATCTTCCAGGACAACCTCGTCTTCGTGGACTTCTGCGAGGCGATGGTCAAGGACACGAATCCCAGCGTGCTGGCGCGGGCGGAGAACACCGAGGCGCCGCACGCCGGCATCCACGGCTACCGGACGATCGCCGACATCATGCGGGCGTTCAACCCGTTCGAAGGAGACGTCTACAAGGAGGCGCTCAAGGTCAGCCGGACCACCCGGGAGATGTTCTGCCTGATGGAGGGCCGGCACGTCCACCCCTCGACCGTCTATCCGGGCGGTGTCGGCACGATGCCCACGCCGACGCTGTTCACCGACTACCTGAGCAAGCTCATCTCCATCCTGGACTTCTGCAAGAAGGCGGTCGCGCTCAACGACGACATCTTCGACTTCTGGTACGAGGCGCTGCCCGGCTACGAGGAGGTCGGCCGCCGGCGCGTGCTGCTCGGCTGCTGGGGCGCCTTCCAGGACCCGGAGGTCGTCGACTACTCGTACGAGAACATGAACGAGTGGGGCAAGGCGATGTACGTGACGCCGGGCATCGTCATCGACGGAAAGCTGCTGACCAACAATCTGGTCGACATCAACCTGGGCATGCGGATCCTGCTGGGCAGCTCCTACTACCAGGACTGGGTCAACGAGGAGCCGTTCGTCACCCACGACCCGCTCGGCAACCCGGTCGACATGCGGCACCCGTGGAACCAGACGACCCTGCCCGCGCCGGGGAAACGCGACTTCGCCGACAAGTACAGCTGGGTGATGAGCCCCCGCTGGCTGCACCCGGACACCGGCGAGCACCTGGCGCTGGACACCGGCGGCGGACCGTTCGCCCGGCTCTACACGACGGCGCTGTCCGGTCTCGTGGACACCCCGTACGTGAAGTCCACCGGGCACAGCGTGCAGATAAGCCTGCCCAAGAGCCACGAGCTGCCCGAGCAGACCATCGAGTGGCAGATTCCGAAGTGGTCCAACGCCCTCGAACGGGACCGTGCCCGCGTCTACTTCATCGCCTACGCCGCGGCGATGGCCATCTACTTCCTCGAGCAGGGCATGGCGCGGATGCGGGCCGGGGACACCAAGGTCTTCCAGGACTTCGAGGTGCCCGACGAGGCGATCGGCGTCGGCTTCCACGAGGCCGTCCGGGGCGTGCTGTCCCACCACCTGGTGATCAAGGACGGCAAGATCGCCAACTACCACCCGTACCCGCCCACGCCGTGGAACGGCAGCCCCCGGGACATGTACGGCACGCCGGGCCCGTACGAGGACGCGGTGCAGGACATGCCGATCTTCGAGGAGAACGGGCCGGACGACTTCCGCGGCATCGACATCATGCGGGCGGTGCGCAGCTTCGACCCCTGCCTGCCGTGCGGCGTGCACATGTACCTGGGCAACGGGCGCACGCTGCAGAAGCTGCACTCCCCGATGTTCGGGGCCGGCAATGGCGGCTGAGCCGGCGGTGGCCGGCGCGGCGGATGCGGCGGTGGCCGGACTGTTCGCCGCTGCCGGCGCACCGCCACCGGACGGGCCATCACCGCTCGGCCCGCTCGGCGATCCGGAGGTCGAGCAGCGGCTCACGGAGCTCGACGAGCTGCTCGGTCGGGTGGAGCAGCTTCCGGGGCCGGCCGGCGAGCTGGCCCTCGAAGCCGTCGCCGCGCTGGCGGAGGTCTACGGTGCGGCGCTCACCCGGGCGGTGGCCTACGCATCCGGCGCGACACGTTCCACCGGGACGCCGCTCGTCGAGGCCTTCACCGGGGACGACCTGCTCGGACACCTGCTGGCGCTGCACGGCATCCACCCCGACCCGGTGGAGGTGCGCATCGCCCGCGCCCTCGACGACGTCCGGGCGCAGCTGGAAGCACAGGGGGAGGTGACCTTCCTCGGCATCGAGGACGGCGTGGCCGAGGTACGGGTCACCGGCGGCGGCGGCGGCGGCTGCGGTAGCGGCTGCGGCTGCTCGTCGGCGTCCACCGAGCCGCCGGACGCACTCGTGCGAAACGCTGTACTGGCGACGGCGCCCGAGCTGTCCGACGTCCGGGTCGTCGTCGTGCAGGCGGCCCGTCCGGCGACGTTCATCCCGCTGGACTCGCTGCTGCGCTCACCGGCCCAGCCGAGTCCACGGTGAACGCGCCCAGGGCGTCCGGTTCCACTGCGGAGCAGTGTTGAGCACCGGGGCGCTGGAACGTGTCGTCCGCCGGTCGTCGAGCTCACCGGCGCAGAACACCGAGCGCTGCGACATGTGCGGGCTCGCCCTGCCGGGGCAGCACCGGCACGTGCTCGACGAGCAGGCCGGAGAGCTGATGTGCACCTGTCAGGCGTGCACGCTGCTGTTCCAGCGGGACGCCGCCGGACGGGGGCACTACCAGCTCGTCCCGGAGACGCGGATGCGGCTGACCGACCTGTCACCGACGGAGTTCGGCGTCCCCGTGGGCCTGGTCTACTTCGTCGTGCAGGGCGACGGCTCGGTGCTCGCGAACTATCCCAGTCCCATGGGCCCGACCCGGTCGGAGGTCGACGCCGGCACGTGGCGGGCTCTGCAGCAGCGCTGTCCCGAACTGTCCGCCATGACCCCCGGGGTGCAGGCGTTGCTGCTGAACACCGCCCGGGGCGCCGACGAGCACTGGCTGGTCCCGATCGACGACTGCTACCGGCTGGTGGCCGTGATCAAGCGGGAGTGGACGGGGCTCTCCGGTGGCAGCACGGTGTGGCCGGCGATCCGGGCGTTCTTCGACGGGCTGGCCGAACCGCGGCGCAGCACCTACTGAGGCTCAGCACGCAGTGAGAGGAGAGGCGCGATGGCGACCGAGAACAGGCCGGCCGGAATCCGGGTGGGCAGACCCGACGCCCGACCGGACACCGGATCCCACACGAAGGGCGTGAAGCAGGGCAACCACGGCCCGTACGAGAAGCAGGTCGGGCACCACCCGGACGGGACGGCGGACGCGCGTCGCTCCACCGGGGTGCGGCCGAAGAAGCACGATCCGATCCTGCCGATCATGCCCAACCTGCCGCCGGGGTGAGCCCCCAGCGCATCGGAGCCGACACATCACCGGGACCGGAGAGGACTGGAGGACGCCGTGTACGTGCCGAAGTGGGTGCTGCTGCTCCCTGTCGTGGCCGCGGTCGCGCTGATGTGGAAGGAGTTCCCGGCGCTGACCCGTTACATCAAGATCACGCGGATGTGACGGCTCAGCACAGCCGTCGGTCGTGTCCCACCGAGAAGAGGTGACGCCGTGTGCATCGCAGTACCGGGCCGGATCGTGTCGGTCCACGAGCGGGGGGACACCCCCATGGCCGACGTGGACGTCCGCGGCGTCCGGAGGGAGGCCTGCCTGGTCTACGTGGCAGACGCCTCCGTCGGGGACTGGGTGGTCGTGCACCTCGGCATGGCCCTTCGGCAGCTGGACGAGACGTCGGCGCTGGAGACCCTCGCCGTGCTCGAAGAGCTCGGGGCCCTCGACGAGTTCGGCGCCGTCGATGCGGCGCTCGCCGACGGCGTGCCGAGCCCGCCGACCGGGGTGCCGGCCGACGAGAGGAGGACGCCGTGGTGACGGCGAACTCAGCGGTCGTCCCCGGACCGGTCCTGTTCGCGCGCTACGCCTTCCCGCCGAACTCCCACGGCTTCTGCGGGCCGCCGGACCACGGCGGGTTCTTCGAGTACGGCGTCGCCGGGCGGGACGACGGAGGCCTGCGCGCGATGGCCCAGCAGTTCGCCGGCGCGTGGCCGTACCTGCAGCTGATCGCGGGCGCCACCGGTCTGGACGATCCGCTGGACCGCCGGGTGGTGGAGGCCTACTGGGTCGGCAGCCCCCGGTTGGACCAGGTCGGCACGCGCGCGGTGGGCGACTCGATGGAGGACCGGTTCCGCGCCGTCACGGCCGGCACGTTCTCGACCCTCACCGAAGGTGTGCTGGCCGGGGGAGTGCCGCACCACAGCTTCGCGGTGTTCTGCATCTATCCCTACACCGGCCTGCTGACCGAGGGGCGCAAGGCGCCGCACGCGCTCACCGTGCTGGACCGGTGCCGGATCCGCTGGGGACGGGTGCTGGCAGTGCAGGGCGACCAGGTCGTGGTGCAGAGCCGGCCGCTGACCTGGGACGGTGGCAGTCTCGGGCTGGGGCCGCCGGAGACCGAGACGGTCGTGCAGTCGGTCGACGGCGTCGGGATGGTGGGCACGGTGCACCCCGGCGACTGGGTGTCCCTGCACTGGGAGTGGGTGTGCGACACGCTGACCGAGCAGCAGGTCGGCCGGCTGCGCCGGTACACCGAGAAGCACCTGGCCATCGTCAACGACCGGCACAACCGTTCCAGGGTGCCCGCGCTCCTGGACTGATGCGCTCAGCGCTCCGCCAGGGCCCAGCGTCGATCCAGGGCCCACCCGACCGGGGTGCCCGCCGCGTGACGGGGCGGACCGGGCTCACGGATCAGCACGTTCCCCAGGGAGCTCTCGAGCAGGTAGTCGGAGTGCGGGCCGCGGAACCACACTCCGCGCAGCTCCGCCTGGAGCGGGCCGCCGAGCCGGGCCCAGCCGGGGCGCACCAGCACCGTCCCGGCGCCGTCCGGATCGTCGATCACCGACGCCGGCCCCGTGAGGCGGGCGGCGAACAGGTCCACCGGCTCCTCGTAGACCTGCTGCGGCGTGCCGACCTGCAGCAGCCGCCCTTCGCGCAGCAGCGCGATCCGGTCGGCGAGGCCGAGCGCCTCCTCCGCGTCGTGCGTGGCGTAGAGCGCGGCGGCACCGCTGTCCCGCTGGCGCGCGACGAGTTCCTCGAGGAAGACACCGCGGACGTGCGTGTCCAGGTGCGCGGTCGGCTCGTCGAAGAGATACACCGACGGCCGGCGGGCGAGCGCCCGCGCCAGTCCCACGCGCTGCTGTTCCCCGCCGGAGAGCTCCGCGGGCCTGCGGTCGGCCAGGTGGGCGATGCGCAGCCGGTCCAGGATCGCCAGCGCCTCGGCGCGGGCCCGTACCCGGCCGGTCCCGCGGCGCCGCGCGGGATAGGCGACGGTGTCGAGAGCGGACAGGTGCGGCCACAACGCGTAGTTCTGGAACACCACGGCGAGGTCCCGGCGCTCGGGGGGCACCGGCCGGCCGTCGCCGGCGACCGTCGTGCCGGCGAGGCGGACGGTGCCGGACGTGGGCAGGAGAAAGCCGGCCACGGTGTGCAGCAGGGTGGACTTGCCCGAGCCGGACGGGCCCAGCAGGGCCAGCACCTCCCCGGGTCGGACGCTCAGGGTCATCCCGCGCAGCGCCGTCGTCCCGTCGTACTGCACGACGAGATCGGCGATCTCGAGGACGGGCTCAGCCGGCACGGGTCATGTCCGTGCGGAAGCCGGCCGGCGGTGCGCCGCCTCCGGCGCGGAGCGTGCGGAACACCGGCCACAGCGCGAGCGCCGGGACGGCGAGCAGCAGGGACAGCACCATCGACAGGGCGGCGGTCGGGCCGATCCGGCCCAGCTCCTGACTGTTCAGCACGACGACCGCCAACGTCTCCGTCCCCGGTCCGTAGAGCAGGCTGGACATGGTGACCTCGTACAGCGCGGTGAGGAAGCAGATCAGCCACGCCGCCAGCAGGGCGGGGGCGAGCGGGCGCAGCGCGACGGTGCGGACGGCGGTGAGCGCGCCGGCGCCGCTGACCCGTGCGGCGCGCAGTTCGTCGGGGGGCAGGCGGTCGAGCGCCCCGGCGATCGGCCGGTGCGCGAACGCCCAGAGCTTGGCGAGGTAGGCCAGCAGGATGAGCGTGAGGGTGCCGGACAGCCAGCGCCCGTAGGCGATCAGCAGGCCGACCGCGAGGGTCGAGCCGGGGAGCACGAGGGTGAGGGTGATCAGGGTGCCGGTCGCCCGACCGGCCCGGCGGCGTTCGAGCACCGCGACGAGGGCGCCCAGCAGGACGAGCAGCGAGGCGGCCGCGAGCGCCAGGGCGAGGCTCCGGCCGAGGGCCTCGACGGTGCGCGGGGTGAGGACCTCGCGGAAGTGGTCCAGGGTCCAGTTGCCGGGGGTCGGCGGGATCCCGAGCGCGCGGGTGACCGCGGCCAGGGCGAGGGCGGCCAGTGGCAGCGCCACGGTGAGGACCAGGTAGCCGGCCAGGACGAGCGCCTGGGCCCGCCGTACCGGCCGGCTCCCGGCCACGGCGCTCGTGCCCTGCGCTCCGGCGGATCGCTCGGTCCGCAGCCGCGGGCCGAGCAGCGCGTCGGCTGGGGCCACGCAGACGGCGGCGAGGACGACAAGCAGCAGTGCGAGGGCGACCGCCTCGAGGAAGGAGGCGGGATCACCGCCGACCGACAGGTCGGCGTAGATGCGCGTGGTCACCGTGCTGAACCCGGCGGGCGCGCCGAGGACCTGCGGGATCGCGAACGAGCCGAGCGTGAGGACGAACACCAGCACTGCTGCCGCCGCCACCGCCGGCAGCAGCAGCTGGAGCGTGACGGTGAGCAAAGCCGTCCCGCTCCCCGCCCCGGACACGCGGGCCGCGCGCTCGAGGTCGGGCTCGGCGCGCGCGGCCAGCCCGGCGGCGGTGATGAGGTAGACCAACGGGGCGGCGTTCACGACCAGGACCACCCACACACCGACGGGGCCGAGCAGCCCCGCCCAGTGCAGCCCGGCGACGGTGTCGGTGAAGCCGGCCCGCGCGTAGGCCTGGGTCCAGCTGTAGCCGAGGACGAAGTCGGGCACCACCACCGGCAGCAGCACCGCCACCCGCCAGAAGGTCCGGCCGGGCAGGTCGGGCCGACGCAGGACCAGCGCGATCGCGACCCCGAGGGGCACCGCGGCGGCGGTCACGGCTGCGGCGAGCAGGAGGGTGTTCCGCACCGCCGTGCCCAGCCGGGCCGTGCCGAGGATGCGGGCGAGGTCGCCGTCGCTCTCCTGCCAGAGCACCGCACCCAGCCGCAGTAGCGGGAAGGCGACGAGGGCGACCACGAGCGCGAGCACCGCGACGGTGGCGCTGCGCCTGATCAGGGACGGCCTGATGAGAAGCTCCCGGATCAGGATCGGCGCACCGCCGCGGTGCATCGATCAGCCGCCGAAGACCTGCTGGTACTCGCTGAGGATGGCGTCCTTGTCGTCGCCGATCGCGGCCCAGTCGGGGAAGACGATCGGCGCGTTGGCGGGGATGGTCGGCGTGGGTGCTCCTGGCCGGGTCGGGTAGGACCCGGACTCGCCGACCACGGCCTGGCCCTCTTCCCCGACGACGAAGGAGATGAAGTCCTTCGCGGCCTCGGAGTCGGCGCTGTCGGTGGCCAGCGCGATCGGCCCGTGGATCGCCACAGCGCCGGGATCGGGCCAGACGACCTCGATCGGGGAGCCGTCCTCCAGCGCCGCGTACGCCGAGTTCGCGTGCGTGATGCCGGCGTCGTAGATGCCCTGGGCCACCCCGGTGGTGACGTCGTTGGGCGTGCTCACCTGCACCGCACCGTTGCGCTCGAGGTCGGCGTAGAAGTCCACGCCGTACCCCGGCTCCTCGGCGAACCAACCCAGCGCGCCCAGCGCCGAAGCAGCCACCGACGGATCGGGCACGGCCACCGCATGGCCGCCCGTGGCGAGGTCCGACCACGCCTCCGGCGCCGGGGCGTCCGTGCGGTGCACGGCGAGCATGTACAGCACGTGGACGCCGACGTAGTCCTCGGTACGGAAGTCTCCGGGGACGGCCGCTGCCTCGGGCGGTGTCCACCCGCCGACGAGGCCCTGGTCGACGAAGCCCTGCATGGTCAGCGGGTCGCAGCCCCAGATCACGTCGGCGCGGAGCCCACCCGACCGGGCGTCGGCCGCCACCCGTGCGTTCAGCTCCCCGGTCGGGGCGCGGAACAACTCGACCTGCGCGCCGTCGGCGCGGCTCTCGAAGGCGTCGATCACCGGCTGGATCGTCGTGTCGCTGACGCAGGTGTACAGGGTGATCGGCCCTGCCGTTCCGGTCTCCGCCTCGCTGCCCTCGCCGCCCTCCCCGCCGCAGGCGGCCAGGGCCAGGAGCGCCGCCGAGAGCAGTGCGCAGGTTCGCCGTCCGCGGCGCCGTGCGGCGTGTCCGGCAGGTCGATCGAGCGGTCCCGTTCTCATCGGATGATCACCCCGAGCGCAGGCTACGGGGGAGGATCAGCACGTGCAGCAGGAAACGTCGCGAGCCGGAGTGCTCAGCCGGCTTTCGCCGCCGGGTCGATGAGGGCGAGTCCGGATGCGGGATCGTGGCGGCGCCGGAGGTGAGCGGCCCCGGCCGTCACCACCACTTCCAGGGTCGGCCGGACGACGGCGCGCAGCAGATGCCCGCCGACCGTGGAGCCGTCTCGCCGTCCGCAGACGACGTGGCCGTGCACCTTCCACCCGCCCTCCCCGTCGAGGGTGATGTCACCGGCGAGGGTCAGCACCTCGACCTGGCCGTCGACCGGGATCTCGGCGTACTCCTGCTCGTCCAGGTCGTAGTACCCCAGCGTCGCCTCGGAGAAGGCGCCGATGGCGGTGAACGAACTGCCCGGCAGGTCGTTCCCGGCCGCCCAGTCCGTGAGACCGGTGACGACCTCGTCCCCGGTCTCGAAGACCAGGACGTGCTGCTCCGGAGGGCCGTCGGTGAGCGTCGTGGCTTTCATGGTGGCCTTCTTCCTCGGGGCGTCGGCGTGCTTTCTCGGGGCGTCGGCGTGCAGCTACCGGTTCAGGACCTGAAGGCGCCCCGGGCGCGGTCCGGCGTCGCGGCGAACGGGCCGTCGATGTAGCTCCGGGTGCAGGCGTTCGATCCGGTGCTGGTCGGGCAGGCCCTCGGTCACGTCGCCGGCGTCGCCGTGGGTCTCGCGTGCCCGTCTCATGACGTGCGCGGTACCCCGGCCGTCCTCGGTATGCACCTGGCGCGCGGCACCGCGAGGTGGCGTCATCCCGGTGCGGGTGGTCGCATGCCCGTGAACGTGCCGGGCAGGGCCGCTGGCACGGTCGCTGGTGCCCGCCGGCGACGGGCCACCGAGGGAGGGGAACCCCACTCGGCCCGTCGTGCGCCGAGCGCACAGCAGCGCCGCTCGGTCAGCCGGACCGGAAGCGCTCGGCGTCGGGCCGCAGCCGCAGTCCGTTGCCCGGCCGGTCCACCTGTGGGGTCATGCGTCCGTCGCGAACTTCCGGCACCCCGTCGAACAGCAGGGGCTCGAGGCGGCCGTGGTCGGTGAAGTACTCGACGTGCCGCAGGTTCGGGACGCTCGCCGCGACCGCGGCGTGCAGGGCCGGCGCGCAGTGTGCGCTGACCTGCAGGCCGAACGCGGCGGCGACGGCCGCGGCGCGGCGCCACTCGGTTATCCCACCGATGCGGGTGACGTCCAGCTGCAGGCAGTCGACGGCGCGCGCCGCGCACATGCGCCGCACGTACGCGAGGTCGTAGGCGTACTCGCCCGCGGCGACGTCGGTGGCCAGGGCACCGCGCAGCTCCGCCAGCCCGGAGAGGTCGTCGGATGACACCGGCTCCTCGAACCAGGTCACGCCCAGATCGTCGAGTTCCCGGCCGACTCGCCGCGCCTGGCCTGGTGTGTAGCCACCGTTGGCGTCGACGAAGACCTCGACCCCGTCCCCGACGACCTCACGGGTGCGCCGCACGCGGTCGAGATCGCGCCCGGTCCGCTGACCCCACGACTCGCCGATCTTGATCTTCACCGCCGCGACCCCGAGCTCGCCGACCCAGTACTCCAGCTGGGTGGTCAGCCGGTCGTCGTCGTAGGTGGGGAAGCCACCGCTGCCGTAGGTCGGGACGTCGTCGCGCGCCTGACCGAGCAGCACCACGAGGGGGACGTCGAGCAGCTGGGCGGCGAGGTCCCACAGCGCGGTGTCCACCGCCGCGACCGCCATCGACACGATGCCCGGGCGACCTGCGTTGCGGCACCGCCGCACCATCGCCTCCCACGCGGCCGGCACGGCCAGCGCCGACCGGCCGCGGACCACGTCGGCGAGCACGGCGGTGACCAGCTCCGCACAGGCCGCGGGCCCGTAGGTCCAGCCCAGTCCGGTCCGGCCGCCGCCGGAGGCACGGACCACGACGCAGGTCGTCGAGTCCCACGCCAGGGTGCCATCGGCCTCCGGCCCCTCGGTGCGGACGACGAACACCGAGACCTCGACCGCATCGATCGTCGGGGCGGATGGCGAGCCGGTCATCGCCGCAGTGCCCGGGTCGCTGCCCCGGCCGCACCGAGCCCGGCCACGGCCGCCGCGCCGAGGGCTGCCCAGGACGCCGCCCGCGGGGTCGACGGCCGGTCGGCCCAGGCCCGCTCGGGCGGCTCGCCGGGCATCGCAGGATCGCCGCGCAGGGCAGCCGCCAGCACCTCGGCCAGGTGCAGGCCTTCCCGGCCTCCGGGGTCGCCCTGCTCGATCTGGGTGCGGCAGCTGAACCCGTCGGCGAGGACGACGTCGTCGGGTCCGGCCTTGCGGACCTCCGGCAGCAGCACCCGCTCGGCGCAGGCCATCGAGACGTCGTAGTGGTCGCGCTCGAACCCGAAGTTGCCGGCCAGTCCGCAACAGCCGGAGTCGAGGACGTCGACGTCCATGCCCATCTGCTGCATGAGCTCGACATCGCGATCGAAGCCCATGACCGCGTGCTGGTGGCAGTGCGTCTGCACGACGGCCCGCCGGCTCAGCCGGGGCGGTTCCCAGCCTGGGGTGTGCTCGGTGAGCAGCTCGGCGAGCGTCACCGTCTGATCGCGCAGCAGCTGCACGTCGGGATCGTCCGGGTAGAGCTCGGCGGCATCGGAGCGGAACACCGCCGTGCACGACGGCTCGAGCCCGAGCACCAAGGTCCCGGCCTGCACGTGCGGGCGCAGCACATCGATCGTGCGGCGCAGCACCCGCTTGGCGACGTCCAGTTGCCCGGTCGAGATCCAGGTGAGCCCGCAGCAGACCGCATCCTGCGGGACGACGACCCGCCAGCCGGCGTCCTCGAGTACCTCGACGGCGGCCTTCGCCAGCCCCGGCTGGAAGGAGTTGCTGAACGTGTCCGGCCAGAGGAGCACCTCGCCGCGCTCGCCGCTCCCGCGCGGGCCGCGAGCGCCGTACCATGCCTGGAAGGTCTGGTCGGCGAACTGCGGGATCTCCCGCTCCGGGGCGACGCCACCCACCGCCGTGGCGATCCGCCGGATGCCCGGCGCCTGGGTGAGGGCGTTGACCACCCGAGGCGCCATGGAGGCCGCTCTGGCCAGCAGCGGTAGCCAGCCCAGCGTGTAGTGCGTGATCGGACGCAGCCGGCCGGCGTAGTGGTGGGACAGGAATTCGGCCTTGTAGGTGGCCATGTCCACGTTGACCGGGCAGTCGCTCTTGCAGCCCTTGCAGGCCAGGCACAGGTCGAGCGAGTCCCGGACGGCCTCCGAGCGCCAGCCGTCGCCGATGGGTGAGTCGTCGTGGCCCTGCATCATCTCGAACAGCAGACGGGCCCGGCCGCGGGTGGAGTGCTCCTCCTCCCGGGTGACCATGTAGGAGGGGCACATCACCGTCCCCTCGCTCTCCTGCCGGCGGCACTTGCCGACGCCGACGCAGCGCAGCACGGCGCGGTCGAAGCTGCCGTCGTCGTGCGGATAGCGGAAGTGGGTCTCCACCTGCCGGGGCTGGTAGTCGCGGCCCAGCCGCAGGTTCTCGTCGAGCCGGTACGGGGCGGCGACCTTGCCCGGGTTCATCCGGTTCCCGGGATCGAAGATCGCCTTGAACCGGGCGAAGGCCTCCACCAGCTCCTCGCCGTACATCTTCGGCAGCAGCTCGCCGCGGGCCTGGCCGTCGCCGTGCTCGCCGGAGAAGGAGCCGCCGTAGGAGACGACCAGGTCCGCGGCCCGCTCGGTGAACGCCCGGAAGTGCTGCACCCCGTCGGCGGTCTGCAGGTCGAACGGGATGCGGGTGTGCACGCAGCCCTGCCCGAAGTGCCCGTACAGCGACACCTGGTCGAAGCCGAATTCGTCGTAGAGCCGCTGCAGGTCGGCGAGGTAGTCGGCCAGGTCGGCCGGGGCGACGGCGGAGTCCTCCCAGCCCGGCCAGGTGTCGGGCCGCCCGGGCACGCGGGCGGTGGCGCCGAGCCCCGCCTCGCGGACCTGCCAGATGTCGGCCTGGTGCACGCCCTCGTCGAAGACGGTGGCCGTGGGTGCACTCGACCAGCCGCCGGCCAGGTCCGCGAAGTCGTGCGCCCGGCCGCCGGCCTCCTCGTGCGTCTCGCCGCCGAACTGGACCAGCAACCACGCGCGGGGTCCCTCGGGCAGCAGCTCGAGCGTGTCGGGGTTGAGGTCCTTCTCCTGCTGGAAGGTGATCAGATGGCGGTCCAGGCCCTCGAGGGCGATCGGCTCCTGCTCGACGATGGCCGGCACGTCGCGCGCCGAGGTCACCACGTCGGGATAGCCGAGCAGCACCAGGGCGCGGTGGAGCACCACGGGGACGAGCCGCAGCTCGGCCCCCAGCACCGTGACGCAGCTGCCCTCGGAGCCGATCAGCGCGCCGGCGAGGTCGAAGCCCCGCTCGGGCAGCAGCGAGTCGAGGTTGTAGCCCGACACCCGGCGCGGGATGTCGGGGTAACGCGCACGGACTTCCTCGCCGTACCGGTCGCGCAGCTCGCGCAGCTGCCGGTACACCTCGCCGCGCCGTCCACCGGCCTGCACGATCGCGGCGTACTCCTCGTCGGAGGTGGCGCCCACGGTCATCCGCGTGCCGTCGTAGAGCAGCACGTCCAGCGACACGACGTTGTCGACGACCTTGCCGGTGCGCTGCGCGGTCGCCCCGCAGGCGTTGTTGCCGATCATCCCGCCGAGCGCGCAGTGGTTGTGGGTTGCCGGCTCGGGCCCGAACTCCAGCCCGGAGGGCGCCAGCTGCCGGTTCAGCTCGTCCAGCACGATGCCCGGCTCCACCACGCAGGTGCCCGCCTCGGGGTCGACCGTCAGCAGCCGGTTGCAGTACTTGGTGAAGTCCAGGACGACGGCGGTGTTGGTGCACTCTCCGGCCAGGCTGGTCCCGCCTCCCCGTGGCAGCACGGGGGCGCCGTGCTCCCGGCACACCGCGACCGCATCCGCGGCCGCGTCCACCGAGCGCGGCACCACCACCCCGATCGGCACCTGCCGGTAGTTGGAGGCGTCGGTGCTGTAGGCCCCGCGGGAACCGGCATCGAACCGCACCTCGCCGTCCACCCGGGCGCGCAGGTCGCGCTCCAGGGCGGCGACGTCGAGGCCGGCCGCGGGACCGGCGTCCTCCGGTGGCCGGACGACGGGGGCGGGCAGATCGACCGAGGTCACCGGCTGGGCCTCAGCCATCGCCCTTGGAGCCGGGCAGGAACTCCTGCACCTTCTGCTTGACCCCCTGCTTGATGAAGCCGGCGGCGTCCTCGTCACCCTTGAGCGCCGACTTCGCGGTGGACAGCGCCTGCTCGAACGTCGCGTGCGGGGGGATGGGAGGCACGTCGGGATCGCAGCGGATGTCGAGCACGACCGGCCTGTTCGCGGCCAGGGCGGCGTCCCAGGCCGGCCCGACGTCCTCGGGCTTGTCGACGTTGATCCCCTCGAGGCCCAGGCCCCGGGCGAAGGCGGCGTAGTCGATGTCGGGGATGGTTTGCGACTCGGTGAACTTCGGCGCCCCCTCCATCGCCCGCATCTCCCAGGTGACCTGATTGAGGTCGTTGTTGTGGAAGACCACGGTGATCAGCCGCGGATCGGCCCACTCCTGCCAGTACCGGGCGATGGTGATCTGCTCGGCCAGGCCGTTCATCTGCATCGCGCCGTCACCGACCAGCGCGATCGCCGGGCGCTCGGGGTGCGCCCACTTCGCGCCGATGGCGTAGGGCACGCCGGGGCCCATGGTGGCCAGCGTGCCGGACAGCGAGCACTTGACCTCGCCGCGCACCTTCAGGTGCCGGGCGTACCAGTTCGCGGCGCTGCCGGAGTCGCTGGTGACGATGGCGTTCGCCGGCAGCCGCTCCGACAGCTCGTGCACGATCCGCATCGGGTTGACCGGGTCGGCGTCGGTCAGCGCGCGCCGCTCGACGGTCTGCCACCAGTCGGCCACGTCGGCAGTGATCTTCTCCTGCCACGACCGGTCCTCCTTGCGGCGCAGCAGCGGGATGAGCGCTTGCAGCGTCGCCTTGGCGTCGCCGACGACGTTGAGCTCGTACGGGTACCGCATCCCGATCCAGCTGCCGGACCGGTCGATCTGGACCGCCCGGGCCTGGTCCAGCTTCGGCATGAACTGGGTGTACGGGAAGTTGGAGCCGACCGTCAGGAGCGTGTCGCAGCCCATCATCATCTCGTAGCTGGGCCGCGTGCCCAGCAGTCCGATGGAGCCGGTCACCCACGGCAGGGTGTCGGGCAGCACGTCCTTGCCCAGCAGCGCCTTGGCCGCGCCGGCGCCGAGCAGGTCGGCCACCTCGGTGAGCTCGGCCTGGCAGTCCCGGGCGCCCTGGCCGACCAGCAGCGCCACCTTCTCGCCGGCGTTGAGCAGATCGGCGGTCTGCTGGACGGCAGCCGGATCAGGCTGGGGCGACGACTGGGCGATGCCGAGGCTGGAGGGGACGTTCTTGAACTCGTGGGCGGGCGGCTCGTACTCGAGTTCGAGGACGTCGGAGGGGAAGATCAGCGCCGTCGGAGCGCGCTCGCTCACCGCGATCCGGATGGCGCGGTCGATCAGGTTGGGCAGCTGTTCGGGCACGGTGCACATCTGCACGTAGTCGCTGCAGACGTCCTTGTACAGACTCAGCAGGTCCACTTCCTGCTGGTAGGAACCGCCCATCGCCGAGCGCTCGGTCTGCCCGACGATCGCGACCACCGGGACGTGGTCGAGCTTGGCGTCGTAGAGGCCGTTGAGCAGGTGGATGGCCCCGGGTCCGCTGGTCGCGGCGCAGACGCCGAAGCCGCCGCTGAACTTGGCGAAGCCGACGGCCTCGAACGCCGACATCTCCTCGTGGCGGGACTGGATGAACTCGGGGTCGTTGTCCGCGCGCCCCCAGGCCGCGAGCAGGCCGTTGATCCCGTCGCCGGGATAGCCGAACACCTGCCGCACACCCCATTCGCGCAGTCGGGCGAGCAGGTAGTCGGCGACGGTCTGGGCCATGAGGACCTCCGGTTGTCGGTGCTGGGCTCTTCGGTCTCCGCTAGCCGGACCCCCCCGTCGGCTAAACCCCGATCCCCGACCTGTCCCGGGTTCGTCACCTGGGGGCGTCGCCCTCCTCCTCCGCCGGAGAGCTGCCGCTGAGGTGGCGAGCGGTGTTGACCAGGCCGACGTGGCTGAACGCCTGTGGCATGTTGCCGACCTGCCGCCGGGCCCGGGTGTCGTACTGCTCGCTGAGCAACCCCAGGTCGTTGCGCAGGCCGAGCAGCCGCTCGAACAGCTGCTCGGCCTCGCCCACCCGCTCGAGGCTGGCGAGGGCGTCGGCGAGCCAGAAGGTGCCGATGACGAAGGTGCCCTCGCGACCGGGTAACCCGTCCACGGCATTCGTCTCGGCGCGGTAGCGCAGGACCAGGCCGTCCTCGGTCAGCTCGCGCTGCACGGCGTCGACCGTGCCGACGACCCGTTCGTCGGCCCAGCCCAGGAAGCCGGTCTGGGGGATGAGCAGCAACGCGGCGTCGAGCTCGCGAGAGCCGTAGTACTGCGTGAACGTGTTGCGCTCGGAGTCGTAACCCCGCGTGCAGACCTCGTCGTGGATGTCCTGGCGCAGGGTCCGCCAGCGGTCCAGCGGACCGTCGAGGCCGTGCCGCTCGACGGCCTGGACCGCGCGGTCCACGCCGGCCCAGGCCATGACCTTCGAGTGGACGAAGTGCCGGGGCGGGCCGCGCATCTCCCACAGGCTGTTGTCCGGCTCGGTCCACGCGCCCTCCAGGAAGTCCAGGAGAGCCCGTTGCAGCGACCACGCGTCCGGGCTGCTGGACAGGCCGGCCTCCCGGGCCACGTGCAGGCCGCCGAGCACCTCGCCCCAGACGTCGAGCTGGAACTGCTCGACCGCGGCGTTGCCCACCCGGACCGGAGCCGCCCCCTCGTACCCGGCGAGCCAGGGCAATACCTGCTCGGGGAGGCGCCGGCTGCCGTCGATGCCGTACATGATCCGCAGGTCGGCCGGGTCCCCGGCCACCGCGCGCAGCAGCCAGTCGCGCCAGGCCCGGGCCTCGGCCACGTAACCGGTGCCGAGCAGAGCACGCAGCGTGAACGTCGCGTCACGCAACCACGTGTAGCGGTAGTCCCAGTTGCGCGATCCCCCGAGCTCCTCCGGCAACGATGTGGTGGCGGCGGCGACGACGCCCCCGGTCGGGGCGTAGGTCAGGGCCTTGAGGGTGAGCAGCGAACGGTGGACGGCGTCGCGCCAACGCCCCTCGTAGCGGCAGCGGGACAGCCAGTCGGTCCAGAAGTTCTCGGTGTCGAGCAGGGCGCGCTCGGCGGCCGCCATGCGTGGACGGGGCCGGTGCGAGGGGGCGTAGGTCAGCACGAAGGACACCTGGTCGCCCGCGCCGACCTCGAACTCCGATCGGACGTCTCCCTCCTCCTGGTGCAGCGGGGCATCGGTGTGCACCCACACCGCATCGGGGCCGCCGATCGCGACCAGGTCGCCGTCGTCCTCCCGTACCCACGGCACGACGTGGCCGTAGTCGAAGCGGAGTGCGAGCTCCATCCGCATCGGCACCCTCCCGGAGATGCCCTCGACGATGCGGACGACGTCGGCGGCCTCGCCCCGGGGTGGCATGAAGTCGACGACGCGGACCGAGCCCTCCGGCGTCTCCCATTCCGTCTCGAGGATCAGCGTGCCGTCGCGGTACCGCCGGTTGCTCCTGCCGCCGGCGGCGGGCGCCAGCAGCCAGCGGCCCGCGCGCTCGTCGTGCAGGAGCGCGGCGAAGCACGCTCCGGAGTCGAACCGCGGCAGGCACAGCCAGTCGATGGAGCCGTCCCGGCCCACGAGCGCCGCCGTCTGCAGATCTCCGATCAACCCGTAGTCCTCGATCCGGCCGACCACGCCGGTCAGCGTGTCCTGCGGCGCAGGGCCACCGCACCGGCGAGCACGCCGGCGCCTGCGGCGGCGAGCGGGCCGCGGTGGCGGGCGGCCCAGATCTGCGGGTCGCGGGTCCAGGCGCCGTCGTCGAAGCGGCCGTGGGCGCCGAAGTCGCGGCCGTCCTCGCCGTCGGCCGGCTGCCACAGGTTGACCGGGTCGTCCGGTGCAGCCGGTTGCCCCGACTTCTGCCCCTGGTAGGCGGTGCGGGCCAGGTAGCGGTCGAGGAACCAGGGTGCGAACCGCTCGCCGAGGATCGTGTACACCGTCGGGATGCCGATCCACCACACCCGTCGGCCGGCGTGCTCGCTGGCGTGCACGATCGCCTCGGCCGCGACCTCGGGCTGGTAGACCGGCGCCACCGGCTGCGGCCGCTGGGGCAGCTTGTTGAGCACCCAGTCGAACTGGGGGGTGTTGACCCCCGGCAGGTTGACCACCGTGAGGCGCACGGCGCTGCCCTCGTGCTGCAGTTCGGTCCGGACCGACTCGGAGAAGCCCTTGATCGCGTGCTTGGCGCCGCAGTAGACGCTCTGCAGGGGAATGCCGCGGTAGGCCAGCGCCGAGCCGGCCTGGACGACGACGCCGTCGTTGCGGAGGCGCATCCTCTTCAGCGCGGCCATCGTGCCGTGCACGAAGCCGAGGTAGGTCACCTCGGTGACCCGCCTCCACTCGTCCGCGGTGATGTCGGAGAAGCGGGCGAAGACCGTGCTGAAGGCGACGTTGCACCAGACGTCGATCGGGCCGAGCTCTGCCTCCACGCGGTCGGCGGCCGCCTCGACGGCGTCGGCATCGGACACGTCCACGGAGATCGTCAGGGGCGTGCCGCCGGCGGTACGGACGTCGTCGGCGGCGGCGGCCAGCCCCGTCTCGCCCCGGGCCAGCAGTGCCACCGCGTCGCCGCGGCGGGCGAAGGCCACCGCGGTGGCCCGGCCGATTCCTCCGCTGGCCCCGGTCACCACGATCACCTTCCGGTGGGCGGCGGCTTCTCCAGCGGGCTGCACCATGCATCTGCTCCTCGTGGACGGACGACCTGCCAGGCGCGGCGGAGGCCGGGCACGGCCACGGCCGCAGTTCGGACGACGTCAGGACGACGTCAGCATCTCCACCATCCCGGACGTCGTACGGGCACGCGACCGCAGAGCTCGGTGCTGCCGGCGGCCCGCCGAGGACCTGCAGGATCGGCACGAGTTGAGGTCGCTCCCACGGCCTGCGCCCGATACGGTCGAGCGGCTCCGATCCTGGTGGAGGCGGCATGACCTGTGTTCCGTCGGCCGACGTGCTGCGTGGCTCGCAGCCGTCCTCGGTCCGCGCATCGCCCTCCGGACGCGTCGGCCGGTCCGCTGACGGGGCGGGCCGCCGATGAACGGGGGCAGCAGCGGCAGCCTCGACCCGAAGGGCCCGAGAGCGGAGTCGATCGCGGACACGTGGTGGCTGATGCTCGGCCTCGGTACAGCCGTCTTCGTCCTCTTCGCCGTCCTGCTCGCCGTCGGTCTGTTCCGGCGACGACGCGAAGGGGAGGCGCAGCCCTCGGAGCGGCGCTGGATCGTGGGCGGTGGCGTGGTACTGCCGGTGATCGTCCTGGTCGTCGTGTTCGGCGCGACGATCGGCGCGATGCGGACGCTGGCGGAGGACGCCCCGCCGGGGGCGCTGGTGGTCGAGGTCACCGGTCATCAGTGGTACTTCGAGGTCGGCTACCCGGAGGCCGGGGTCACCACGGTCGGCGAGCTGCACCTCCCGGTCGGCCAGCCGGTCGAGTTCCACCTGACGTCGGCGGACGTGATCCACAGCTTCTGGGTGCCGGAACTGGGCGGCAAGATGGACATGCTGCCGGACGGCGTGAACGTCCTGGTGCTCCAGGCGGACGAGCCGGGGGAGTGGGGCACGCAGTGCGCGGAGTTCTGCGGGCTCGAGCACGCGACCATGCGGCTGACCGTCGTGGCCGAGAGCCCCGAGGACTTTGCCGCCTGGATCGAGCGTCAGCAGTGAGCGAGACGAGCGCCGACACGGGTGGGGATCCCGGCAGGTACACACCGGAGGTCAGCGACCCGGGGACGGCCGAGGAGCTGAACCGCCTCTGGGACGACCCGCCCGGCCTGCGCGGCCAGCTGACCGGCGTCCAGAACGACCTGGTCGGCAAGCGGTTGGTGCTGACCGGCTTCTTCTTCCTCCTGCTCGGGGGCAGCTTCGACTCGCTGGTGATGCGCCTGCAGCTCGCCTTCCCCGAGCAGGAGCTGGTCAGCCCGCAGTTCTACAACGAGCTGTTCACCAACCACGGCTCGGTGACGATGTTCCTCGTCATCCTGCCGATCTTCGAGGGCTTCGCGATCCTCATCCTGCCCTCCATGCTCGGCAGCCGGGAGATGCCGTTCCCGCGCCTCGGCGCCTTCTCGTACTGGACCTTCCTGTTCGGCGGGCTGCTCTACTACAGCAGCGCGCTGTTCCAGCTGGTGCCGGACGTCGGCTGGTTCGCCTACGTGCCGCTGAGCGGACCGGAGTACTCGCCGGACCTGGCGGTCGACTTCTGGATCCTCGGACTGGGTGTCGCGGAGGTCGGTGCCATCGCCGCCGGGGTCGAGATCATCATCGGCATCCTGAAGATGCGCGCCCCCGGGATGACGCTCACCCGGATGCCGCTGTTCGCCTGGGCGTTCCTGGTGATGGCGTTCATGATCCTCTTCGCCTTCACGCCGCTGATCATCGGCAGCCTGCTGCTGGAGCTGGATCGCGGCTTCGGCACCCAGTTCTTCGATCCCGAACTCGGCGGCAGCTCGCTGCTCTGGCAGCACCTGTTCTGGATCTTCGGGCACCCCGAGGTCTACATCCAGTTCATCCCCGCGGTCGGGGTCGTCGCGATGATCCTGCCGGTCTTCGTCCGCCACCGCCCGGTCGGCTACATCTGGTTCGTCGCCTCGCTGGTCGGCATCGGGTTCCTGTCGTTCGCGCTGTGGGCGCACCACATGTTCGCCGTCGGGCTGCCGCCGCTGGTGCTCAGCTTCTTCGCCGCGGCGAGCATGGCGATCTCCATCCCCGCGGGCGTCCAGATCTTCTCCTGGCTGGCGACCATCTGGGCCGGCCGGCCGGTGTGGAAGACACCGTTCCTGTTCGTCATCGGCTTCCTGATCATCTTCGTGATCGGTGGCATCACCGGCGTGATGGTGGCCTCCGTGCCCTTCGACCTGCAGGCCCACGACACCTACTTCGTGGTGGGGCACCTGCACTACGTGCTGATCGGCGGCGTGGCCTTCCCGATCTTCGCCGGCGTCTACTACTGGTTCCCCAAGTTCAGCGGCAAGCTGCTGGACGAGCGGCTGGGCAAGTGGAACTTCTGGCTGCTGTTCATCGGTGTGAACGTCGCCTTCCTCCCGATGCACCAGGTCGGTCTGATGGGGATGCCGCGTCGCGTCTGGACCTACGCGGCCGGTCAGGGCTGGGACATCTACAACCTGATCTCGACGATCGGGGTGCTCATCATCGTGCCCGGCATCGGGATCTTCGTGTGGAACGTCGTCCGCACGATCCGGCGCGGGGAGCCGGCCGATGCCAACCCGTGGGGCGCCGACACCCTGGAGTGGGCGCTGCCGTCACCGCCCAAGCAGCACAGCTGGACCCAGCCGCCCATCGTGCGCAGCCGGCACCCGCTGTGGGACCAGGAGCGGCTCGACCGGGGCGACCCGCAGCTGATGCACTTCGTGCGCGGGCTCGGGCAGTGGCCGCTGAAGTGGCGGGCGGCAGTGGTCGTCGGCACCGCGGACGGACGCCCCGTGGAGGTCTTCCGCGTCTCGAACCCGTCGATATGGCCGCTGACCACCGCGGGCGGCGTGGTGCTGATCTTCCTGGCCGAGCTGGTCAAGATCCGGTGGGGCGCCGCCGTCGGCGCCGCGATCATCATCGCCAGCGTCATCGCCTGGAACTGGCCGCAGCCGCCGCCGATGACCCCGGACGAGGAGGACGAGTTCGAGCGGGAGTACGGGGTCCCGGTCAACGCCCACGGCAGCGTGATCGTCGCCCGGACGGGGACCCTGCTCGCCATCCTCTTCGTCGCCGTCGCCTTCTCCGCCCTGCTGCTCAGCTACTTCTACCTGCGGCTGGAGAACCCGCAGTGGCCGCCGGCGGGTGTCAGTGATCCGCCGCTGGGCCTGGCGGCCGTCGCGGCGGTACTCGTCGTCCTGGGTGCAGCGGGCGTGCCGTTCGCACACCGGCAGATCGCCCAGGGCGACATGCGCAACTTCCGGGGCGGGCTGTACGCCGCCCTGCTCCTGGCCGGGAGCGGGGTGGTGGTCCAGGTCGTCGACCTGGTGCGGCTCGACGTGGGGTGGACGGCGCACGCCTACGGCTCGATCTTCTACACCCTGGCCGGCTTCGTGGTCGTGGTCGCGATGGCTGCGCTGATCATGCTGGCGATGGTCGTCTTCTGGGCGTCCCGGGGGACGTACACGTATCGCCGGTACGCCCCGATCGCCAACGTGGCCCGCTTGTGGATGGCGATGGCCGTCGTCTGGGTCCTGGGCTTCGCCACCCTCTACCTCGGACCGGCACTGACATGAGCGCCCCGGACCCTCCGCAGGACCGTCCCTCCCGACCGGACGAGACGGCCACGGCGAGCGAAGGCACGCCCGCCCCGGTCGACGTGTCGGTCGACACCCGGGCGGTGACGGCGGTCGCCGTCCTCCTCGCCGGCCCGGTGATCAGCTCCGTCCACTTCCTGCTGGTCTACCTGGTGGTGGAGGCCGGCTGCACCGGGGACGGCCCGGGGCTGGGTCTGTTCGACCCGCCGGTACCGACCGTCGTCACGCTGGTCGCCACCGCGGTCGCCGCCCTCGCCTGTGCAGCGACGGCGTGGTGGGGCTTCGCCCGGTGGCGGGCGATCGGCCGGGCGCGGCCGGACGCCGGCACCGAGGAACTCGTCGACCGGCGGCCGCTGGCCTTCGGGGGCTTCCTGCTGTCGCTGCTGGGGCTGGCCACCGTGCTCTTCGTCGGCCTGCCGGCGCTGTTCCTGCAGGCCTGCGCATGAGCCCCGGGAAGGAGGCGGTGCTCGCCCACGACGGCTCGCACCTGGCACCGCAGGAGCTGTGGTCGGCCTGGACCGCGGATCCGGTGATCATCGCCGGTCTGCTGCTGGCGACCTGGGCCTACCTGCGGGGCCGCAGCCGCGGTCGGGCCCGGGCCGCCGAGAAGTGGCGCGCACGGTGCTTCGCCGGCGCGCTCGCCGCACTCGCCATCGCACTGCTCTCGCCGCTGGACGCGCTGTCCGGCGCCCTGGCGTCCGCCCACATGGTGCAGCACCTGCTGCTCACCCTGGTCGCCGCTCCGCTGCTCGTGCTGAGCGCTCCCGCGGGCAGGGTGCTGCGCGGCAGCCCCGCCGCCGTCCGCCGCGCGATAACCCCGTGGCGACGGCGCCTGCGGCTGGCCCCCGTCGCCCACGCGTTGCGCCATCCGGGGATGGCGTGGCTGCTGCACGTGGGGACGTTCTGGGCGTGGCATGCCGCCGTGCTGTACGACGCCGCCATCGAGCACCCCGCCGTCCACGCCCTCGAGCACGCGACCTTCCTGGTCACCGGCGTGCTGTTCTGGCGCACCGTCATCGGCGTCCGCGCGGCGCGGGTTCCCGCAGGCCTCGGCGTCCTCCTGGTGTTCGGCATGGCGATGTCGAGTGCGCTGCTCTCCGTCCTGCTCACGTTCGGCCGCAGCCCGTGGTACACCGCCTATGCGGAGACGGCGCATTCCTGGGGACTCGATCCGCTCACCGACCAGCAGCTGGCCGGCGCCATCATGTGGGTCCCCGCCGGCTTCGTGCACGTCGCGGTCGCACTCGGCCTGCTCATCACGTGGATCCGCGGAACCGAGGACGGCGAGGGCGCCGCCACGCCCGTAGCCACCGGGCTGGTCACCGCGACGGCCGGCCGACCACGGGACCGGGATGCCGACGATGTCCCGGAAGACCCGTGAACGGGGGGTGACGGCGGTCAGGTGCGGGCCGGGCGCAGCGTCGGCGCGTCGCGGACGCCGAAGACCTCGCGCAGCGCCACCCGGGCGGCGTTGTCCCCGCACATCCCGTGCACGGCGGGGCCGGGCGGAGTGGCGGCCGAGGCCAGGTAGGTGCCCGGCACGGGCGTCTTGTAGGTGTTCCACCGCGGCACCGGGCGGGCGAGCATCTGCCGGAGCGAGGCCTCGCCGTTGGAGATCTCCCCGCCGATGTAGTTCGGGTTGTACGCCTCGAGCTGGGGCGCGTTCATCGTGTGCCGGTCGAGGACCGTGTCCCGGAAGCCGGGGGCGAACCGTTCGATCTGCGCCTCGATCGCCCCGCGCATGTCGACGTCGGACCCACGCGACACGTGCGCATACGCCCACAACACGTGTCCCCCTGACGGTGCCCTGGTGGGGTCGACCAGGGTCGGCTGGACGGCGATCACGAAGGGCCGGTCGGCGTTGCGCCCTGATGACGGGGCGGACTCGGCGGCGACGGTCTCCTCGAGCGTGCCCGACAGGTGCACCGTGCCGGCGCGGCGGACGTCGGGATGGGTCCAGGGCACCGGTTCCGACAGCGCCCAGTCCATCTTGAAGACGCCGGGCCCGTGCTGGTACCGCTCGACCCAGCGCCGGTAGCCCTCGTGCACCCGGTCGCCGGCCATCCGCACGAAGGCCTGCGGGGTGGTGTCGAACAGGACGGCGGGAACGCCGTCGAACTCGCGCAGGTCGGTGACCTCGTGCCCCGTGACCACCTCGCCGCCCTGCTCCTCGAGCGCGGTCACCATCGCGTCGGCCATCCGCTGGGAGCCGCCCTCGACCACCGGCCAGCCGCTGTGGTGGGCGAGCATGCCCAGCAGCAGCCCCAGCCCGCCGGTGATCGGCCGGGTCAGCTCCAGCATCCCGTGGGCGGCGGCGCCGGCGAGCAGAGCCCGGGGTTCGTCGGTCGAGAACCAGCGGCGCGTCAGCCAGCCGATCGTCGGGAGTCCGTTCACGGCGAAGGAGGTCAGCGCCGGGACGGCCCGCGTGGGCAGCCGGCGGAAGGCGCTGCCCAGGATGAAGTCGACGACGGCCTCCCCGGACTCGGCCAGCGGTCCCATCAGCCGGCGATATGCGCCGGCGTCCCGACCGAGGCCCTCGGCGGTCTCGGCCAGCGACCGGTGGGCGACGGCGGCCCGCCCGCCGTCGAACGGATGGGCGTAGGGGACGTCCGGGTGGAGAAGGCGCACGCCCCGGCTGAGGAGGTCGAACTCACGGAAGAACGGGGCCGCGGCGGCCATCGGGTGCACCGACGCGCAGATGTCGTGAGCGAAGCCCGGCCGGGTCAGCTCGGCCGTCCGGATGCCCCCGCCCGCTCGCGAGTTCCGCTCGACGACCCGGACCTGCAGCCCGGCAGCAGCGAGACGCAAGGCTGCGGCCAGGCCGTTGGGGCCGGACCCGACGACGACAGCATCCGGCTTCCCGCTCATCGTCACCATGGTGCCCACTGCCCGGGACCTCGGCCATCCGGGGCGATCGCGGGTGCGGGCCCCGGAGCTCCTCGTTACGGTGGCGGCACGGTGATCGGCGAGCCGGGACGCTGGCCGGAACCGGCAGCACTCCGCTACCGATGCGCCTGTCCTGGCGCCTGGCGAGGAGAACCGCATGAAGACGTGGCTGGACGCGTGGCCGGTGGTGCGGCAGCTGACCGGTTCGGACCCGTCGGGGCGGGGGGAGGCGGTACGCAGCAAGCGGACCGACACCCTGACGCCACGGACCGCCACGGCGGATCGGGTCGTGCAGAGCATCTGCCCCTACTGCGCCGTCGGCTGCTCCCAGCGGGTGTTCGTCGAGGACGAGCAGGTCACCCAGATCGAGGGCGACCCCGACTCGCCGATCAGCCGCGGCCGGCTGTGCCCGAAGGGGGCGGCGAGCAAGAGCCTGGTGACCAGCGCGACCCGCCAGGCGAAGGTCAGGTACCGCCGTCCGCACGGCACGGAGTGGGAAGACCTCGATCTGGACACGGCGATGGACATGATCGCCGAGCGGGTGCTGAAGACCCGCCGGGAGACCTGGCAGGACGAGGTCGACGGCAAGCGGGTCAACCGGACCATGGGGATAGCGAGCCTCGGAGGGGCGACCCTCGACAACGAGGAGAACTACCTCATGAAGAAGCTCTACACGGCCCTGGGTGCCGTGCAGGTCGAGAACCAGGCGCGCATATAGCACTCCTCCACGGTCCCCGGTCTGGGGACCTCGTTCGGTCGTGGCGGCGCCACGACGTTCCAGCAGGACCTGGCCAACTCGGACTGCATCGTCATCGAGGGCTCCAACATGGCCGAGGCCCACCCGGTGGGCTTCCAGTGGGTGATGGAGGCCAAGGCGCGCGGTGCCACGGTCATCCACGTCGACCCCCGGTTCACCCGCACGAGCGCACTGGCCGACCTGCACGTGCCGCTGCGCGCGGGAAGCGACATCGCCTTCCTCGGTGGCCTGATCAACTACGTCCTGCAGCACGAACTGGAGTTCCGCGAGTACGTCGTGGCCTACACCAACGCGGCCGCGATCCTGCGGGAGGACTTCCAGGACACCGAGGACCTCGGCGGGCTGTTCTCCGGCTACGACCCGGAGAAGGGGCAGTACGACGAGACCACCTGGCAGTACGAGGGGGTCGAGGTCACCGCCGCGGCCGGCCAGCGCCAGTCGCCCAAGCCAGGGGCCTCGGGGGCCGCCGGGAACGAGCCCGGTCAGGAGGAGTCGGACGCCGAGGAGCACGATCAGGGCACCTCGGAGCAGGCCGGCAGCGGCGGCCTCCCCGTCGGCGGGAAACCCCGGCGCGACGAGACGCTGCAGCACCCGCGCTGCGTCTTCCAGGTGCTCAAGGGGCACTACGCCCGCTACACCCCGGAGATGGTGCACGAGGTGTGCGGCATCGAACCGCGGCTGTTCTTGAAGGTGGCCAAGGCCCTGACGCGCAACTCCGGCCGCGAGCGGACCAGCGCCTTCGTCTACTCCGTGGGCTGGACCCACCACACCGTGGGGGTCCAGTACATCCGGGCGGCCAGCGTCCTGCAGGCGCTGCTGGGGAACATGGGCCGGCCCGGCGGCGGCATCCTGGCGCTCCGCGGGCACGCCAGCATCCAGGGGTCCACCGACATCCCGACGCTGTACAACATCCTCCCCGGCTACATCCCGATGCCGCACGCGCAAGAGGACCGTGACCTCGACGACTTCGTCGCCGAGGCGGCCGGCACCGTCGGCTACTGGGGCAACATGAAGAAGTACGCGGTCAGCCTGCTCAAGGCATGGTGGGGGGACGCCGCGCAGCCGGACAACGACTTCTGCTTCGACTACCTGCCGCGGCTGACCGGCGACCACAGCTCGTACCAGACGATCGCCCAGCAGATCCAGGGCACCGTCCCCGGCTACTTCCTGGTCGGGGAGAACCCGGCGGTCGGGCACGCCAACGCCAAGATGGCGCGGCTCGGGCTGGCCAACCTCGAGTGGCTCGTGGTCCGCGACCTGCAGCTGATCGAGTCGGCCACCTTCTGGGAGAACGGCCCGGAGATCGAGACCGGCGAGCTGAACACCGAGGAGATCGGCACCGAGATCTTCTTCCTCCCCGCGGCGGCGCACGTGGAGAAGGACGGCTCGTTCACCAACACCCAGCGGCTGCTGCAGTGGCACTCCCAGGCGCTCCAGCCTCCCGGGGACTGCCGCAGCGACCTGTGGTTCTACTTCCACCTCGGCCGCATCATCCAGGAGAAGCTGGCCGGCTCTCCCGACCCCAGGGACCGCCCGATCCTGGACCTCACATGGGACTACCCGACGCACGGACCGGTGGACGAACCCAGCGCCCATGCCGTGCTCCGGGAGATCAGCGGCACCGGGCCGGACGGCACGGCGGTGGACGGCTACACCGCATTGAAGGACGACGGCTCGACCAGCTGCGGCTGCTGGATCTACTCCGGGGTGTTCGCCGACGAGGTGAACCAGGCCAACCGCAAGAAGCCGCACACCGAGCAGGACCTCGTCGCGGCGGAGTGGGGCTGGGCGTGGCCCATGAACCGGCGGATCCTGTACAACCGGGCCTCCGCCGACCCGGACGGCAAGCCGTGGAGCGAGCGGAAGAAGTACGTCTACTGGGACGAGGACGCCGGCAGGTGGAGCGGCCCCGACGTCCCCGACTTCCAGGCGACCAAGCGGCCGGACCACGTCCCGCCGGAGGGCGCCCAGGCGGAGGACGCGCTCGGCGGCGCCGACCCGTTCATCATGCAGGGCGACGGCAAGGCCTGGCTGTTCGTGCCGGCCGGGCTCGCCGACGGGCCGATGCCGACGCACTACGAGCCGGCCGAGTCGCCGGTGCCCAACCCGCTGTACGAGCGGCAGGCGAACCCCGCGCGCAAGGAGCTCCGCGGCGCCTGGAACCGGGCCAACCCCGCGATGAACGACGTGTTCCCGTTCGTCTTCACCACCTACCGGCTGACCGAGCACCACACCGCCGGGGGCATGAGCCGGAGCCTGGAGTACCTGGCGGAGCTGCAACCCGAGTTCTTCTGCGAGGTGAGCCCGGAGCTCGCCGAGGAGCGCGGCCTGGAGCACATGGGCTGGGCGACCCTGGTGAGCACGCGCAGCGCGATCGAGGCGCGCGTGCTGGTCACCGAGCGGATGCGACCGCTGCGGATCGCCGGCCGCGAGGTGCACCAGGTGGGCATCCCGTACCACTGGGGCCAGAACGGCATCACCACCGGGGACTCGGCCAACGAGCTGCTCGGCGTGGTGATGGACCCGAACGTGCACATCCAGGAGTCCAAGGTCGCCACCTGCGACATCCGGCCCGGTCGGCGGCCGCGCGGCCCGGCGCTGGTGGAGTTCGTGGAGGGGTACCGCCGGCGCGCGGGGGTCGAGAGCGGGCTGCTGGGACCCAACGGGCGCGCGCCCATCGAGGAGCGATCATGACCCCGATCAGTTCGGCGAGCGCCGCCCTCACGGGCCAGGATCCGGAGAACCGGCTGTTCGGCCCGGTACCCGACGTCACCGGAGACCGTGGCTACGGGGACGACCACCCGGCCCGGGTGGGCTTCTTCACCGACACCTCGGTGTGCATCGGCTGCAAGGCGTGCGAGGTGGCGTGCAAGGAGTGGAACCTGCTGCCGATGGACGACGCCCGCGGAAACGTCGACGTGCTGGGCCTGACCGGTGAGTCCTACGACAACACCGGGACACTCGGGGCGAGCAGCTGGCGGCACGTCGCGTTCATCGAGCAGAGCCGGACCGTCGACCTGCCCATGCCGACGGTGGGCAGCCCCGAGGACCTCGGCAGCGCCCGTCCGCTGGTGGACCTTCCGGTGGTGCACGACCGGGTGCCGGCGTCGGCCACGACGGCGGAGCAGAGCGCCCCGCAGCAGACGCCGTCGCAGGGCCGGGAGGTCCGGTGGCTGATGAGCTCCGACGTCTGCAAGCATTGCACCCACGCCGCGTGCCTGGACGTCTGCCCGACGGGCTCCCTGTTCCGCACCGAGTTCGGCACGGTGGTGGTCCAGGAGGACATCTGCAACGGCTGCGGCTACTGCGTGCCGGCCTGCCCGTACGGCGTCATCGACCAGCGGGAGAGCGACGGACGGGTGTTCAAGTGCACCCTGTGCTACGACCGGCTCACCGACGGGCTGCAGCCGGCGTGCGCGTCCGCGTGCCCGACCGAGTCCATCCAGTTCGGCGACCTGGACGTGTTGCAGGCCCGCGCCGACCAGCGGCTGGCCGCGCTGCAGGAGCAGGGCGTCGAGGGCGCCCGGCTCTACGGGCGCGACGAGACCGACGGGGTGGGCGGAGCCGGCGCATTCTTCCTGCTGCTCGACGAACCCGAGGTCTACGGCCTGCCGCCGGACCCGGTGGTCACCACCCGTGACCTGCCGGCGATGTGGCGAGCCGTGGCAGCCGGAGCGGCGGCGGCCGTGGGTCTGATCGCCACGGCCTTCCTGGGATGGCGGCGATGACCGCGGGCGGCGACCCGGGCGCCGGGTGGCACCGCGCGGACGGTGCGCCGGCACAGCGCCGGGAGCGGCACCGGCGACGCCGGCGGGGGGCCGGCGAGGCGCTCATGGTCGAGGAGGCGGAGTTCACCTCCTACTACGGACGGCCGGTCATCAAGCCGCCGGTGTGGAAGCAACCCGACGTCCCGCTGTACCTGTTCCTGGGCGGAACGGCGGGTTCCTCGGCCGTCCTCGGCTGCTTCGCCGAGATGACCGGCCGATCCGCCATGGCCAGGGCGGCCCACCTGACCGCGGCCGGCACGGCGTTGTCCTCGGTGGGTTTCCTCATCCACGACCTGGGGCGGCCGAGCCGTTTCCTCAACATGCTGCGGGTGTTCAAGACGACCTCGCCGCTGTCGGTGGGCTCCTGGATCCTCGCCCCGTTCGGCGCGCTGACGACCGTGACCGCGGGCGCCCACCTGCTGGGCCGGTTCCCCCTGGTCCGCGCGGTCTCGTCGGCCGGTGCCGCCGCACTCGGCGGACCCATGATGACCTACACCGCGGCCCTGCTGGCCAACACCGCGGTGCCCGCCTGGCACGCGGCGCACCGGGAACTCCCGTTCGTCTTCGCGGGCTCCGCCCTGGCTGCCGGGGGAGGGATCGCCACGGCGCTGAGCCCCGTGACGGAGGCCGGACCGGCGCGACGCACCGCCATCGCGGGGGCGGTGCTCGACCTGGCCACCATGCACCGCATCGAGCACGAGCACGGCATCGTCAGCGAGCCGTACCGCGACGGCAAGGCGGGGAAGCTGCTGCGGGCGGCCCGTGCCTGCACGGCGACGGGCGCGGGTCTGGCGCTGGCCGCCGGCCGGCGGCGGGTGCTCGGTGTGGCCAGCGGGACACTGCTGGCCGCAGGGGCGGTGCTGACCCGGTTCGGGGTCTACGAGGCCGGCATGGCCAGCGCCAGGGACCCCAGGTACACGGTGGAGCCGCAGCGAGCCCGTGCGGCCGCCGCCGCCGCGGAGGAGGCGGCCTCGGAGAGCCGCACCTGACCGGTGCCCCGGCAGGGCCGACCATCCGACGGGGATGGTCGACGAGGTGTGGACCTCTCCCGCACCGGTAACAATGCAGCCGATCCCCGATCACCACCAGGAGGTTCCGTGTCCCGATCCGGGAGTGGCGCCATTCGCAACACCGACCTGCTGGCCATCTACTGCAACGACCACCTCGCCGCCTCGGTGGGTGGCATCGAGCTGGTCAAGCGGATGGTGGGTGTTCACCGTGGCTCGTCCTACGAGGAGCCCCTGCGGAAGCTGCTGGACGAACTACGCGAGGAGAACGAGTCCGTCCAGATCCTCATGGTGGCTCTCGGGCTGCCCCGGCGGCACTACAAGCAGCTGGGGCTGTGGATCGGGGAGAAGGTGAGCCGCGTCAAGCTGAACGGGCGGCTGCTGCGCCGGTCACCGCTGAGCACCTTGGTCGAGTTCGAGTTCCTCGCCTCGGCGGTCCGCGCCAAGCGCAGCGGGTTCGAGACCCTGCGGGAGATCGCGGCGATCGACGACCGGTTGGACGTGGCGGAGATCGACCGGCTCGTCGATCAGGCCAACCGGCAGCACGACTGGCTGACACATGCCCGCCGCGACGTGGCCGGCCGTCTGTTCGGCGGCAGCCCGGAGGCCGCGGACCAGGCCGCGCGCGATTGAGGCGCCCATGTGCCACAGCCACGACAGCCGCCCGCCGGCGCCGCCTCGCAGCGGCGCGCTGGGGGAGTGCGCCACCTCCACCCTCACCGCCGCCGACGGCACGGAGTTCTCGGTGGCGACTGCGCTGCCGGCCACGGACCCGACGGCCGGCGTCGTCATCCTCCCCGACATCCGGGGGCTCCATCCCTACTACGTGGCACTGGCCGAGCGGTTCGCGCAGGCGGGCCTGGCCGCGGTGGCCATCGACTGGTTCGGGCGCACCGCCGGCGTGTGCCCGGAGGGCGTCCGTCCCGAGGGCTTCGACTGGCAGTCGCACATCCCGCGGACGACGCCCGAGGGGATCGATGCCGACGTCACCGCCGCCATCGCGCACCTGCGCGAGCGCGCCGGCGCCGGCCTGCCAGTCGTGACCGTCGGCTTCTGCTTCGGGGGCAGCCACTCCTGGCGGCTGGCCGACGGCCGGCTGGACCTCGCCGGGTTCTACGGCCGGCCGGCGTTGGTCGGCGACGCCGCCGACGCGGCACACCTCCCCACGGTGATGCTGATCGCGGGAGCGGACACCGCGACACCGGTCGACGACCAGCTGGCCCTGGCCGAGCGGATGCGCGCGGCCGGCGCCGAGGTGGACGCCGTCGTGTACGACGGGGCGCCGCACTCCTTCTTCGACCGGGCGCACGGCGAGTGGGCCGACGCCTGCATGGACGCGTGGGAGCACGTGCTGGCGCTGACCGACCGCGTCGGCCGCTGACCTCCCGCGGCCCGGCACCAGCCGCCGGCATCGGGCCGGTGCTGTGCCGGTCTCCTAGGCTGGGCGTCGTGAGCGGCCAGCCGATCGATCCCGGAGTCGTCGAACTCGCCGGGCGGGTCTTCGACCTGGCCCGTGGCGGGCACACCGAGGAGCTCGCCGCCTACATGGACGCCGGTGTGCCGGTGAACCTCACCAACGACAAGGGCGACACCCTGCTGATCCTGGCCGCCTACCACGGGCACGCCGAGACGGTGGCCGCGCTGCTGGCCCGGGGAGCGGACCACGGCCGGGCCAACGACCGCGGTCAGACCGCGCTGGCCGCCGCGGTGTTCAAGCAGTCGACCGGGACCGTGCAGGCGCTCGTGGCCGCCGGTGCCGACCCCGACGCCGGCGGACCGAGCGCCCGGGCGACGGCGCAGTTCTTCGAGCTCCCCGCAATGACGGCGCTGCTGGACGGGCGCGGCTAACGTCGGACCGGCCGCTGGTGGGCACCGACCACACGCAGGGCGCCACCGAGGGGAGGGCGGCATGTCAGCACGGCCTGAGACGCCGGACGTCGGCCCGCCGCCGCACGGGCGGCGCGAGGCCGACCGGCTGGTCGCCGAGAGCAGTGCCGACCTGACCCCGGTTCCCGTCCCTGCGGGGACCACCGGCGCGGCGCCGGTGGTTCCCCGGTGGCTGGTGCTGGTCGGTGGGGTGGCCGCCGCCACGCTGGCCATCGCCGGGCTGCGGGCCATCGCCTGGCTCGTGGCCCCGGTCCTCCTCGCCGTGGTGGTCGTCGTCGCGCTGACCCCGGTGCAGCACTGGCTGCGCCGGCTGGGCGCCCCGCGCTGGGTGGCGACGACGGTGCTGCTGCTGCTGGTCTGGACCGTCCTGCTCGCCTTCGCCGCTCTCCTCATCGTGTCCGTGGCGCAGTTCGCCGCCCTGCTCCCGGACTACGCCGGGCAGGCCCAGACCCTGATCAACGACGTCGTCGCCGATCTGAACGACGCCGGCATCGTCTCCGGGCAGCTCTCCGATCTGGTCGCCCAGCTGGACTACAGCGCGCTGGTCGGCCTGGCCACCGGGCTGCTCACCCGGCTCACCGACACGGCGAGCACGCTGGTCCTGCTGCTCACCGCGCTGGTCTTCATGGCCATCGAGTCCGGCGGGGTCCGCCACCGCATGGCCCTGGTGGGCGCGGAGCGCCCGCACCTGCCGGTGGCGATGAGCCTGTTCACCCGCGGCACCCGCAGCTACCTGCTGGTGAGCACGGTGTTCGGGGCGATCGTGGCGGTCGGCGACACCATCGCCCTCGCGTTCCTGGACGTCCCGGCCGCACCGCTGTGGGGCCTGCTGGCGTTCATCACCAACTACGTGCCCAACATCGGCTTCCTGCTGGGTGTGGCGCCGCCGGCCGTGCTGGGTCTGCTGGCCGGCGGCTGGGGCGATTTCGTCGCGGTCCTCGTCGTGTACTCGCTGCTGAACTTCGTCGTCCAGACCCTGATCCAGCCGCGGTTCGTGGGCGACTCCGTGGGCCTGTCCATGACCGTCACCTTCGTCGCCCTGCTCTTCTGGAGCTGGGTGCTGGGCGCGCTCGGCGCCCTGCTGGCCATCCCGCTGACCTTGCTCGTCAAGGCCCTGCTCGTCGACGTCGACCCGCGCGGGCACTGGCTGGACGCCCTGCTCCGGGAGGAACCGCGGGCCCCCCGCACCGTGCGGGCCCGTCGACGGATGGACGACCGGCGCGCGACGCTCGCCTCGATCCGCCGGTTCCACTCCCACCCGACCCGCCGCGGGGCGGCGGAGCCGGCCGACGAGGTGGTCGGAGGGAACGACTGACCGCAGCCAGGGGTGGCCCGGAGCTCGTGGTGCTGGTCGGCCTGCAGGGCAGTGGCAAGTCCTCGTGGGTGGGTGCGCACCTGGCCGGCACGCACGTCGTGGTCAGCAAGGACCACTGGCCCAACGCCCGGCGCCGGCAGGCCCGGCAGCAGCGCGTCGTCGCCGAGCTCCTGGCCGATGGGCGCAGCGTGGTCGTGGACAACACCAACGCCGCACCGGAGGACCGCGCCCCGCTCGTGGCCCTCGCCCGGCAGGCCGGTGTACCGGTGCGGGCGGTGTGGGTGGACACCCCGCTGGAGGTCTGCCTGGAGCGCAACGCCCGCCGTGCGGGCCGGGCACGCGTGCCGCTCGCCGGGCTGTACGGCACCCGGGCCCGGCTCGTCCCGCCGTCGACGGACGAGGGCTTCACCCGCGTCGACGTCGTCCGGAGCGGCAGCGGCCCGTCCGCCGGCGGGAACGCGGCCCGGACCATGTGACGGCCGCCCGGACCCGCGGCCGTAACGTGTCGGGCGCAGCTCGCCGCGCGCCGGGGCTCCCCGCCCCGGTGACCGCCGGCATCCGAGACGAAGGGAACTCTCATGAGCGAGGCAGGCACCACGGGGGCACCCCGCGTGGCCATCGTGACCGGTGCGGCGCGCGGCATCGGCGCGGCGACCGCCCAGCGGCTGGCGCAGGACGGCTTCGCCGTCGCGGTCCTCGACCTGGACGAGGGGCAGGCGAAGGGCACCGTCGAGGCGATCGAGGCAGCCGGCGGCCGGGCGCTGGCCATCGGGGCCGACGTCAGCGACGCCGAGCAGGTCGAGGCCGCCGTCGCGCGCATCGCCAGCGAGCTGGGCGCGCCCACCGTGCTGGTCAACAACGCCGGCGTCCTGCGCGACAACATGCTGTTCAAGATGAGCGAGTCCGACTGGGACATCGTCATGAACGTGCACCTCAAGGGCGCTTTCCTGATGACCCGGGCCGCGCAGAAGCACATGATCGAGGCCACGTGGGGCCGGATCGTGAACCTGTCGAGCACCTCCGCCCTGGGCAACCGCGGGCAGGCGAACTACTCGACGGCCAAGGCCGGGCTGCAGGGCTTCACCAAGACCCTCGCCATCGAGCTGGGCAAGTTCGGCGTCACCGCCAACGCCATCGCCCCGGGCTTCATCGAGACCGAGATGACCAAGGCGACGGCCGAGCGCATGGGCATCCCGTTCGACGACTTCATCAAGGGCGCGGCGTCCATGATCCCGGTGTCCCGCACGGGCAAGCCCGAGGACATCGCGCACCTGGTGTCGTTCTTCGTCAGCGAGGGCGCCGGCTTCGTCTCCGGGCAGGTCGTCTACGCCGCCGGTGGCCCCAAGGCCTGAGGAAGGCCCGCTTCAGCAGGCCTTCCGGGGCCGGGCAGCCGCACCGGCTGCCCGGCCCCGCTTCCCTTCCCCGCCGAGGAGGCGTCATGGACGAGCGCAAGGTCCTGGTGGAGCGCCGCGGCGCCGTCCAGGTGATCACCATCAACCGGCCGTCGGCCCGCAACGCCCTCGACGCCGAGGTGGCCACGGCGGTCGCCGCCGCGGTCGACGAGCTCGACGCCGACGACCAGCTGCGGGCCGGCGTGCTCACCGGCTCCGGGGGCACCTTCTCGGCCGGGATGGACCTCAAGGCGTTCCTGCGCGGGGAGAGCCCGTCGCTGCCCGGCCGCGGGCTGTGCGGGATCACCCGCACGCCGCCACGCAAGCCGCTGATCGCCGCCGTCGAGGGCTGGGCGCTGGCCGGCGGCTTCGAGCTGGTCCTCGCCTGCGACCTGGTCGTCGCCGGCCGGACGGCGCGGTTCGGCGTCCCGGAGGTCAAGCGGTCGCTGGTGGCCGCCGGAGGTGCCGCGCTGCTCCTGCCGCAGCGCGTCCCGCGCGCCGTGGCGCTGGAGCTGCTGCTGACCGGGGAGCCGATCGGCGCGGAGCGGGCCGCCGCCGCCGGGCTGGTGAACCGGCTGGTGGACGAGGGAGACGCCGTCGACGCAGCCGTGGAGCTCGCCGGGACGATCGCCGCCAACGGCCCGCTCGCGGTGGCCGCGACCAAGCGGATCGTCCAGGAGGCGCCGGGCTGGGCACCCGAGGAGGCATGGGCACGGCACGACGAGGTGACCGCGCCGGTGTTCACGTCCGAGGACGCCCGCGAGGGCTCGACCGCGTTCGCCGAGCGGCGGGAGCCGGTCTGGCGCGGTCGCTGACGGGCCCGGGCACGGCATGGCCGGTGCCCGGTCCGGTGTTGCACCGGGCGTGGTCCGCACAGCTCTCCGCCTCGCCGTCCTCGGTGACTCGCTCGCCTTCGGCACCGGCGCCGCCCGCCTCTCCGACGCCCTCGGACCGCGGCTGGCCCGCGCGCTCTCCGACGACGGGTTCGACGTCGACCTGCACGTCCTCGCCGTCCCCGGTGCCGTCTCGGCCGACCTGGCGGCGCAGGTGCGCCGGGCACTGCCGCTGGCCGCCGACCTGGCCGTCGTGGTCGTCGGCGCCAACGACCTCGCCCGGTTCGTACCGGCGCAGCAGGCCGCCGCCGCACTGTCGGCCGCGGTGACGGCGCTCCGCGCCGCCGGCACCGACGTCGTCGTCGTCCCGGCACCGGACATGTCGATGGTGCCGTTCGTCCCCCCGGCGCTGCGGCCCCTCGTCCGCGGCGCCTGCGGAGTGCTGCAGCAGCGGCAGGCCGAGGTCGCCCTGGCCGGCGGCGCCTCGGTCGCCGCGGTGGCGGCCGAGGTGGCCCGTGCCTTCGTCACCGATCCGGCGTTCTTCTCCGGGGACCGGTTCCACCCGTCGTCGGCCGGCTACGGGCGCATCGCCGAGGCCGTGGGACCGTACGTCCTGACCGCGGCCCGCGCCCGCCGGGACGACGACGCGGCGGCCTGAGCGTCGGGCCGGTACCGCTGTGGTCCGCGACCGGCATCGTGGCAGCCGGTCAGGGCAGCCGTTCCGCCAGCAGCTCCGCGAGGTGCCGGCCCCGCCGGCCCGCCAGCTGGTCGAGCTGGGTCCGGCAGGAGAAGCCGTCGGCCAGCACCACCGCGTCGGGCGCCAGGTCGCGGACGGCGGGCAGCAGCTGCTGCTCGGCGACCGCCACGGAGACGTCGTGGTGCCCGCGCTCCACGCCCCAGTTGCCGGCCAGCCCGCAGCAGCCGCCGAGCCGCGTCACCCGGGCGCCGGCCTGCTCGAGGAGCTTGGCGTCGGCCGACCAGCCCAGCACCGAGGCGTGGTGGCAGTGCGGCTGGGCGACGATCTCCAGGCCGTCCAGCGACGGCGGCGTCCAGCCCGGGGTGGCGGCGAGCAGCTCGGCCAGGGTGCGGGTGGCGGCGGCGACCTGCTCGGCCTCCGGCCCGCCCACCAGCTCCAGCGCCTCGCTGCGCAGGACCGCGGTGCACGAGGGTTCGATGCCGACGACCGGGACGCCGGCCGCCGCGAGCGGGGCGAGGGCGCGCACGGTGCCCCCCAGGATGCCCCGGGCGGCGTCGAGCTGGCCGGTGGTGATCCAGGTCAGCCCGCAGCAGGTGTCCGCGCCGGGCACCTCCACCCGGTATCCCGCGTCGGTGAGCACCCGCGCGGCGGCGACGGCGACCTCGGGGGCGAAGTGGTCGGTGAACGAGTCGACCCACAGCGCCACTGCCTGCCCGCCCACCCCGCCCTCGCCGTGCGCCGGCCGGTCGGCCCACTGCTGGCGGAAGGTGCGGGGTGCGAACGGGGGCACCTCCCGCCGCTGGTCCATGCCCGCTCCCCACTTGGCCAGCCGCCCGCCGAGACGCGAGGTGAGCACGGCGTTGACCAGCCGCGGCGCCCGTGCGGCCAGGTCGGCCCAGAACGGCAGCCGGCCCAGCGTGTAGTGCGAGATCGGCCGCAGCCGACGCTTGTAGGACTGGTGCAGCACCTCGGCCTTGTAGGTCGCCATGTCCACGCCGGTGGGGCAGTCGCGCGAGCAGCCCTTGCAGGACAGGCAGAGGTCCAGCGCCGCGTGCACCTCCGGCGACCGCCAGTCCGTCACCGGGCCGCCCGGGGCGAGCATCTCCTGCAGCACCCGCGCCCGGCCGCGGGTCGTGTCCTTCTCCTCGCGGGTCGCCGGCCAGGACGGGCACATGACCCCGCCGGAGGACTGCAGGTCGGCCCGGCACTTGCCGACGCCGGTGCAGCGGTGCACGGCGGCGGAGAAGTCGCCGTCGTCGTGCCGGTAGGCCAGCGCCAGCCCCTTCCTGAGCGCCGGCGCGGCGGCCATCCGCACGTCCTCGTCGAGCGGAGCCGGGCGCACCAGTACCCCCGGGTTGAGCACGTCGGCCGGGTCGAACAGGCCCTTGACCCGCTCGAACAGCGACAGGGCGGCGGGGGAGTACATGTGCGGCAGCAGCTCGCTGCGTGCCCGGCCGTCACCGTGCTCCCCGGACAGCGAGCCCCCGTAGCCGGCGACCAGCCGGGCGGCGTCCTCGACGAAGGCCCGGTAGGCGCCGCGACCCCGGTCACCACCGGAACCGAACGGGAAGTCGATCCGGCCGTGCACGCAGCCGTCCCCGAAGTGCCCGTAGGGCACGCACTGCAGGCCGTGCTGGTCCAGCAGGGCGTCGAAGTCGCGCAGGTAGGCGCCGAGCCGCTCGACCGGGACGGCGGCGTCCTCCCAGCCGGCGTGCGCGGGGTGCCCGTCGCTGGTTCGGGCGGCGAGCCCCGCACCGTCCTCGCGGATCCGCCAGATGGCCGCGGCCTCCGCCGGGTCGGTGACGACGAGGGAGTCCAGGGCGCCCGCGTCGGCCAGCACCCCGCGGGCCTTGGCCACCACCTCGGCCACGGTCTCGCCGGTCAGCTCGACGACCAGCCAGCCCTCTCCGCGGGGCAGCTCGGGGACGACGGCGGCCGGCACGTCCCGCAGCCGCTGCACCATGCGCGAGTCGAGCCCCTCGACCGCCGTGGGCTCGTGGGGCAGCAGCCCCGGGGTGGCGTCGGCGGCGTCGGCCATCGTGGGGTAGCCCAGCACGACCAGGCCGCGCACCGGGGCGTCGGTGACCAGCCGCACCGTCGCGCCCAGCACCACCGCGAGCGTGCCCTCGCTGCCCACCAGCGCACGCGCGACGTCGAAGCCGCGTTCGGGCAGCAGGTGCTCCAGCGAGTAGCCGGACACCTGCCGGCCGAAGCGGCCGAACTCGGTGCGGATGGTCGCGAGCTCGGCGGCGACCAGACGGTGCAGGTCGGCGAGGACGCCGTCGCGGGGGCCGGTGCCCGGGCCGACGGTCAGGCGGGTGCCGCTCCCGGTGACCACGTCCAGCGCCACGACGTTGTCCGACGTCCGGCCGTAGCCCAGCGCCCGGGAGCCGCACGCGTTGTTGCCGATCATCCCGCCGACGGTGCAGCGGTTGTGCGTGCTCGGGTCCGGGCCGAAGCGCAACCCGTGCGGGCGGGCGGCCGTCTGCAGCGCCGCCTGCACCACCCCGGGATCCACGGTGGCCGTCCCGGCCTCCTGGTCGACGGCACGCACCCGGTCTAGGTGGCGGCTGGTGTCCAGGACGACGCCGGTGCCGACGGCGTTCCCGGCGATCGACGTCCCCGCGCCGCGGGCGGTCAGCGGGACCCCGAGGGACCGGCACACCTCGAGGGTCGCCACGATCTCGTCGGGGTGACGGGGCCGGACGACGGCCCGGGGCAGCACCCGGTACAGCGACGCGTCCGAGGAGTACAGGGCCCGGGCCAGCCCGGAGTCGTCGACGTCGCCGATGCCGGCGCGGCGGAGCTCGGCGACGACCGTGCGGCCCGCTTCCTCACGCGTGGTCGGGGAGCCGGTGGCCGGAGCGCTCATGGCGACGAGTCTGGTCCCCGGGCAGTGGGCCGGCCACACCCGGGTGGCGGTGCACGGAGACGGCGGCGGCCGGGCACCGGGGTGCCCGGCCGCCGCCGGTGGTGGGGACGAGCCGCTCAGGACGTGGGGGGCTCGTCCTTGCCCGACTCCTCGGCCTCGTCGGCCTCTTCCTTGGTCGTGTGCACCGCGCCGTCGGCGTGCTCCGGCGGGCCGTAGACGGTGTAGAGGATCAGCGGGTTCTCGCCGGTGTTGACGAAGTTGTGCTTCGTGCCGGCCGGGACGACGACGAGGTCGCCCTGCGCGACGTTCTTCTCCGAGCCGGAGACGATCGCCTTCCCGGTCCCGCTGACGAAGGTGAGGATCTGGTCGATGTCCTCGTGGGTCTCCTCGCCGATCTCCCCGCCCTTCGGGATCGTCATGATCACCAGCTGGGTGTTCGTGCCGGTCCAGAGGACCCGCCGGAAGTCGGGGCTCTTCTCTGCTTCGGTCGCGATCGTGTAGTGGATGACGGACGCCATGGACGGCGCTCCTCTCGTCTCGCGGGCAAGGGCTGCGGTCGGTCCGCCTCCACGGCGGTCCGGACCGGTGACGGCCTGCTCCTGCCCGGTCCGCACCGGGAGTAGTCGTCGGCACCCGGCGGTGTGGATCACCGGCCGGCCGGCGCCAGTCGATGCTGATCGCCCTGCCGGAGCTGGTGCGTGAGTGAACTCACCACGGCCCGGGGAAGGTCCGGGCGTCCGCCGGTGTCGTCCCCAGGTGACCTCCGTGCCCGCGACCCGGCCGTCGGCCCGCGCCTACGCGATGTGGGGCATCGGGCTGCTGGCCTACGCCGTCGCGGTGTTCCACCGCTCCTCGCTGGGTGTGGCGACGGTCGAGGCGCAGGAGCGGTTCTCCGCCGGCGCATCGGCGGTGTCGCTGTTCCTGGTGCTGCAGCTGGCCGTGTACGCCGGACTGCAGGTGCCGGTGGGTGTGGCGCTGGACGCCTGGGGCTCGCGCCGGATGATCCTGGCCGGCGCAGTGACGATGGCCGCCGGTCAGCTGGCGCTCGGCCTGGCCACCGACGTCCCCACGGCGATCGCTGCCCGGGTGCTGGTGGGCGCCGGCGACGCGATGACCTTCATCAGCGTGCTGCGGATCGTCTCCTTCTGGTTCCCGGGGGCGGCGGCCCCGCTGGTCACCCAGCTGACCGGCATCCTCGGTCAGGTCGGGTCGATCGTGGCCGCCTACCCGCTGGTCACGCTGCTGCATGCGACGTCGTGGACGGCGACGTTCGTGGGCGCCGCGGCGACCGGGGTGCTGGTGGCGCTCCTGGTGCTCCTCGCGTTGCGCGACGCACCGGAGGGCACCCCGCGGCCGCCCGCGGTCGGGCTGGCCCAGCTGCGCCGAGGGCTGGGCGAGACGTGGCGGGAGCCGGGCACCCGGATCGGCCTGTACACGCACCTGGTCACCCAGTTCTCGGGCACGGTGTTCGTGCTGCTCTGGGGCTATCCGTTCCTCGTCGTCGGGCAGGGGCTGGCCCCCGGCACGGCGGCCGGGCTGCTCACCCTCCTGGTCGTCGTCGGCATGGCTGTCGGGCCCGCCTTCGGGCGGCTGTGCGGCCGCTGGCCGCTGCGCCGGTCGGACCTCGTCTTCGGCATCCTGGCGGCGACCGCGACGGTGTGGACCGTGGTCCTCCTCTGGCCCGGGCGCGCGCCCCTGCCGCTGCTCGTGCTGCTCGTGGCGGTGCTGGGCACCAACGGGCCCGGCTCGATGATCGGCTTCGACTTCGCCCGCACGGAGAACCCGGCGGAGCGGCACGGCAGCGCCAGCGGCGTGGTGAACGTGGGCGGGTTCGTGGCCTCGTTGCTCACCATCCTGGTCGTGGGCGTCGTCCTCGACGTCCTCACCCCGGGTACCTCCGCGGACTACGACCTGGACGCCTTCCGGGCGGCGTTCGCCGCCCAGTACCTGTTCTGGGCCATCGGGCTGGGAGGCGTCCTCCGCCACCGCCGAGAGCTCCGTGGGCGGCTGGCCCGGGACGGCGTCGTGCTGGCGCCGTTGCACGCGGCCGTGCGGGCCCGGATGCGCGGCACCTCCGCCTACCGCTGAGCGGCGCGCCGGTCGCGGTTGCCCCCCGGTCCGCCACCCGGGCAGGATGCGGCCAGCGAACCGGCTGGTCGCAGAGGGGGTGGGCGTGGACGTCGTCGTCGGTCTCGACTCGGGGACGACGTCGACGAAAGCGGTCACCGCCGGCGTCGACGGGCGGGTCCGTGACGTCGTCAGCGTGGGGTACCCGCTGCTCGTGCCGGCCCCCGGACGCGCCGAGCTGGACGCCGGTGAGCTCGTCGGCGCGGCGATCGAGGCGCTCACCGCGGTCGCAGCCTGTGCCCGTGAACGGGGCGACCGGGTCGTCGCCGTCGCCCTCAGCGCGGCGATGCACGGGCTGGTACCCATGGACGACGACGGCCGCCCGCTCGGGCCGCTGCTGACCTGGGCCGACGACCGGGCCGCGCAGTGGGCGCAGGCGCTGGTCGCCGACGGCCGGGCGCCGGACCTGCACGCCCGCACCGGCACCCCCGTCCACGCGATGTCGCCCCTGGTGAAGCTGTCGTGGGAGCGGGCGGCCGACCCCGACCGGGTGGCCCGGGTGCCGCGCTGGGGCGGGGTCAAGGAGCTGGTGGTGGCGGCGCTCTGCGGCGGCCGGCACGTGGTCGACCGTTCCTGCGCCTCGGCCACCGGCCTCTACGACATCCGGGCCGGCCGCTGGGACGGCGAGGCGCTGCAGATCGCCGGCGTCCGCGCCGAGCAGCTGGGCGAGGTGCTGCCCACCACGGCGGCGCTGCGCGGGCTGCGGTCCGAGATCACGTCGGCCACCGGGCTGCCGGCCGACCTGCCGGTGGTCATCGGGGCGTCGGACGGCGTGCTCGCCAACCTCGGCATCGGGGCCGTGCGGCCGGATGTCGCCGCGGTGTCGCTGGGCACCAGCGGTGCGATGCGCGTCGTCGTCCCGGCGCCGACGGTGGACGCGGACCGCCGGCTGTTCTGCTACGCGCTCACCGACGAGGCCTGGGTGGTGGGCGGCGCGATCAACAACGGCGGGTCGGTGGTGCGGTGGGCCGCGCAGGCGCTCGCCGCCGGCCTCGAGCCGGCGCCCGACCTGGTGGGGGAGGACGCCGACGAGCTCGACGCCCGGCTGCTGGCCGAGGCCGAGACGGTGCCGGTGGGCAGCGGCGGGCTGCTGTGCCTGCCCTACCTGCTGGGCGAGCGAGCGCCGTGGTGGCGGTCGGGGCTGCGCGGGGCCTACCTCGGCCTGCGCCGGGAGCACCGCCGCGAGCACCTCGTACGGGCCGCGGTCGAGGGGGTCTGCCAGCAGCTGGCGCTGGTCCGCGACGCCTTCGCCGCAACCGGCCTGCCGGTGCGCGAGGTGCGGGCGACCGGCGGCGCGGTGGCCTCACCGCTGTGGGTCAGCACGCTGGCGGCGGCACTCGACCTGCCCGTCCGGATCGCCGACTCGCCCGAGGGCACCGGACTGGGGGCCTGCCTGCTGGGCTGGCACGCGCTGGGCGCGCTGCCCGACCTGACCGCCGCGACGGCGCTGGTCGCCGTCCACGACCCGGTCCTCCCGGATCCGGACGCCGTTGCCGTGTACCGGCAGCTGCGCCCGCTCGCCGAGCGGTCCACCCGTGCGCTGGCCGACGTGCTCACCACGCTCGACGCGCTGGACGAGGTGCTCCCCACCGTGCAGACGTAGCCAGGCCCACCCGCCGCTCGAGGAGGAACCATGCCCGAGGTCGAACCCGCACTGGGTGCCGGTCCGCTGTTGCTCATCGCCGCCGCGGGGGTCGCCCTCCTGCTGTTCCTGATCATGAAGCTCAAGCTGCACGCCTTCCTGGCGCTGGTGCTGGTCAGCTTCCTCGTGGCACTGGCCGCCCAGGTGCCCCTGGCGGACGTGGTCGGCACGCTGACCACCGGCTTCGGCAGCACGCTCGCCGCCGTCGCCCTGCTGGTGGGGCTCGGCGCGATGCTCGGCCGGCTGCTGGAGTTCAGCGGCGGGGCGCAGGTGCTGGCCGACAGCCTGGTGCGCCGCTTCGGCGAGCAGCGGGCCCCCTTGGCCCTCGGCGTCGCCGCACTCCTCTTCGGCTTCCCGATCTTCTTCGACGCCGGGCTCGTCGTCTTCCTGCCGATCGTCTTCACCGTGGCCCGCCGGCTGGGCGGCTCGCTGCTCACCTACGGACTGCCGGTGGCCGGGGCGTTCGCCGTCATGCACGCGTTCGTGCCGCCCCACCCGGGGCCGGTGGCCGCGGCCGAGCTGGTCGGCGCCGACATCGGGCTGGTCCTGGTCTTCGGGCTCCTGATCGGGCTGCCGACCTGGTACCTGGGCGGGTACCTGTTCGGCCTCTGGGCCGGGCGCCGCTACGACATCGCCGTCCCCGACATCCTGTCCTCCGGTGGCCGCACCGGCCCGGACGCGGCCGGAGCGCCGGAGACCCCGGCCGAGGGTGGCACGCCCCGGCCGGAAGCGGTGCCGCCGGCGCCGGAGAGCACGGTGGCCGGCACCGCCCCCGCGGTCGCCGCGCCCTCGGGTGGTGGGGACCGGACCTCGACCGGAACGGCCGGGCCGCCGCGCTTCGGCACCGTCCTGGCCCTGCTCCTGCTCCCGCTGCTGCTGATCTTCCTCAACACCGGGCTGAGCACGCTGGCCACCGCCGGGGCCCTCGACGGGGAGTCGTGGGTCGTCCGGACCGGCCAGCTGGTCGGGGCCACGCCCATCGCGCTGCTGATCACGGTGCTCGTCGCCTCCTACGTGCTGGGCAAGCACCGCGGCAGCTCCGGGGCCGAGATCGAGTCGGTGGTCAACAGCGCCCTCGGCCCGGTCTGCGCGATCATCCTGATCACCGGCGCCGGTGGGATGTTCGGCGGCGTGCTGCGGGCCAGCGGGATCGGCGTGGCGCTGGCCGACGTGCTGGGCGACATCGGGCTGCCGGTCATCGTGGCCGCGTTCGTGATCGCCGTCCTGCTGCGGGTGGCCCAGGGGTCGGCGACCGTCGCACTGACCACGACCGCCGGCCTGATCGCGCCGGTGATCGCGGCGACCGACGGCGTCTCGACCGCCGACCGGGCGCTGATCGTGATCGCCATCGCCGGCGGCGCGACCGTCCTGTCGCACGTCAACGACTCCGGGTTCTGGCTGGTCAGCCGGTTCTTCCAGATGGACGAGAAGACGACGCTGAAGACCTGGACGGTGATGGAGACGCTGCTGGGCACGATCGGCTTCGTGCTGGCGTTCGTGCTGAGCCTGTTCCTCTGACGGCCGCCCTCCGGGGCCGTCGTCCGTCCGGCTCCCCCCAGCTCCAGGCATAGGAGGCTATGCCTATGGATGCGGACCCGATCCGGTAGGCATAGCTTCCTATGCTGGGGGTCCGTCCGGCTGTCGGGGCGGCCGGCCCGTGGCAGGGTGAGGGCATGACGCTCGCCTCGCGTGCTGCCGCGGCCGGCCTGTCCGTGCTGGCGGGGGTCGCCGTCCGCGACCTCCTGCAGCGGGAGCACACCCTGCTGCGCAACTTCCCGCTGGTCGGCCACGCGCGCTACCTGCTCGAGTCCATCGGACCCGAGCTGCGCCAGTACCTGGTCGCCGGCAACAACGAGGAGCGGCCGTTCACCCGCGACCAGCGGCGCTGGGTGTACGCCTCGAGCAAGCGGGAGAACAACTACTTCGCGTTCGGCACCGACAACGACCTGGAGTACACGGCCGGGTACCCGGTGATCAAGCACCGCACCTTCGGGCGGGCCGTGCCGGCGACCAACGTCCATGCCGGGCACGACGTCGACCTGCCGTGCGCCAAGGTGCTCGGTGCCGCACGCGGCCGGGCGGGCGCCTTCCGGCCCGGCTCGGTCGTCAACATCTCCGCGATGAGCTTCGGCTCGCTCTCCGGAGCCGCCGTGGAGGCGCTCAACCGGGGGGCCGCGCTGGCCGGCTGCCTGCACAACACCGGTGAGGGCGGGATCTCCGGCCACCACCGGCACGGCGGGGACCTGATCTACCAGATCGGCACCGCCTACTTCGGCTGCCGGGACGAGCACGGCCGGTTCGACCTGGACCGGCTCAAGGACCTGGTGGCCGGCGCCCCGGTCCGGGCCATCGAGATCAAGCTGAGCCAGGGGGCCAAGCCCGGCCTCGGCGGGGTGCTGCCGGCGGCCAAGGTGTCGGCGGAGATCGCCGCCGCCCGGGGCGTTCCGGAGGGGGTCGACTGCATCAGCCCCTCGCGGCACGCCGAGTTCTCCGACGCCGACAGCCTGCTGGACTGGGTGGAGCTGCTGGCCGCGGAGACGGGGCTGCCGGTCGGCATCAAGTCGGCGGTGGGCGACATGGAGTTCTGGGAGGAGCTCACCCGGCTCATGGCGGAGACCGGCCGCGGGGTGGACTTCGTGACCGTCGACGGTGGCGAGGGCGGCACCGGCGCGGCGCCGCTGATCTTCACCGACTCGGTGTCGCTGCCCTTCCAGCTCGGCTTCGCGCGGGTGCACTCGACCTTCGCGCGGGCCGGCCTGGCCGACGACGTCGTCTTCATCGGCGCCGGGAAGCTGGGCCTGCCCGACAACGCGATCATCGCGTTCGCCCTCGGCTGCGACATGGTCAACGTCGGCCGTGAGGCGATGCTGGCCATCGGCTGCATCCAGGCCCAGAAGTGCCACACCGACACGTGCCCGACCGGGGTCGCGACGCAGAACGCCTGGCTGGTGCACGGGCTGGACCCGGCGCTGAAGTCGGTGCGGGCCGCCAACTACATCAGCACGCTGCGCCGCGACCTGGTCAAGGTCGCCGAGGCCTGCGGGGTCGAGCACCCCGGGCTGATCGACACCGACTCGGTGGAGGTGCTCACCGGCCGGACAGCGTCACGGCCGCTGCGCGAGGTGTACGGCTACGAGGCCGGTTGGGGCCTGCCGTCACCGGCCGACCGGGCGGCGATCGCCGCGATCATGACCGGCGAGGGCCCCGAGGGCGGCACGGCGCCGCCGTCCCCGACCGCCGTCGGCTGAACGCTCTAGTTTCGTATTACGGATGTGTGAACGTCCCCCCTGAGTGGGGATGGGACGTGGTGGTCGCGGACACAGGCTCTGTGACACCGAACCGTTGCCGGCTGCGGCCGGCCGACCTGGAGGAGAATCCATGAGCCGTACCTCTCTGCCCAACCGTCGCTGGCGCTCGGCCGCGGCCGGCATCGCCATCGCCGCCGCGTCGTTCACGATGACCGCCTGCAGCGAGGAGGAGCCGCTCGACGAGGGTGGCGTCGTCGAGGAGGAGGGCGTCCTCGAGGAGGAGGAGGGGGTGGGCTGATCTCCGCCCCCGATCGTGCCCCGGTGTGATCGAGTGCGACCGGGTGCACTGAGGGAAACGACGTCTGCGGCCGGCCCTTCGGGGCCGGCCGCAGGCATGTGGTCGCCGGCTGGTCAGGCTCCCGGGCCGCGGAGCAGGTCCTCGAAGGAGGTCACCGGGTCCGCGAACGGGTCCGCGGGCGCCGCGGGCGGACGGCCGGCCACCAGGTCGGCGAACTCCCCGGCGGCGCGGTGCACCCGTCCGGTGAGGGCCGGGCTGGTCGCGTCAGCCCCGGCCCAGTCCTCCGCTGCCGCGAAGACCGCCGTCGGGGCGACCGTGGCCCGCAGGTAGGCGAACAGCGGGCGCATCGCGTGCTCCAGTGCCAGCGAGTGCCGGGCGGTGCCGGCGGTGGCTCCCAGCAGCACCGGCTTCCCGGCGAGGGAGTCCTTGTCCAGCACGTCGAAGAACGTCTTGAACAGCCCGCTGTAGGACGCCGAGAAGATCGGGCTCACCGCGATCAGCCCGTCGGCACCGACGACGGTGTCGACCGAACCGCGCAGGCTCGTGTTGGCGAAGCCGGTGACCAGGTTGTCGGCCAGATCGCGGGCGTGCTCGCGCAGCTCCACCACCTCGACGGTGGCGGCCACCCCCCGCTCGCGGAGGGCGTCGACCGTCGCCGCCGTCAGGCGGTCGGCCAGCAGCCGGGTCGACGAGGGGACGCTCAGCCCCGCGCTGACGACGGCGAGGGTCCGGGTGCTCATCGCGCCACCGCCTCCGCCGTCCGGCCGGTCACGCTGTCGCCGGCGGCGTGCACCGTCGTCCCGCCCGCCGCGGCGACCCGTGCCGCGTGGGTGGGCGCGTCGGGCACGTGCGCGGGCTTCAGGGCGGCGAACTCCTTGCGCAGCACGGGGACGACCTCCTCGCCGAGGATGTCCAGCTGCTCGAGCACCGTCTTCAGCGGCAGGCCGGCGTGGTCCATGAGGAACAGCTGGCGCTGGTAGTCGCCGACGTAGTCGCGGAAGCCCAGGGTGCGCTCGATGACCTGTTGCGGCGAGCCGACGGTCAGCGGCGTCTCCCGGCTGAAGTCCTCCAGCGACGGGCCGTGGCCGTACACCGGGGCGTTGTCGAAGTAGGGGCGGAACTCGTCCACCGCGTCCTGGCTGTTCTTGCGCATGAAGACCTGCCCACCGATGCCGACGATGGCCTGGTCGGCGCTGCCGTGGCCGTAGTGCTCGTAGCGCCGGCGGTAGAACTCCACCATCCGCTGGGTGTGCTCGGCCGGCCAGAAGATGTGGTTGTGGAAGAAGCCGTCGCCGTAGTACGCGGCCTGCTCGGCGATCTGCGGGCTGCGGATGGAGCCGTGCCACACGAACGGCGGGACGCCGTCCAGCGGGCGGGGCGTGGAGGTGAAGCCCTGCAGCGGCGTGCGGAAGCGGCCCTGCCAGTCGACGACGTCCTCGGTCCACAGCCGGCGCAGCAACGCGTAGTTCTCGACCGCCAGCTCGATGCCGTTGCGGATGTCCTGACCGAACCATGGGTAGACCGGGCCGGTGTTGCCGCGGCCCATCATCAGGTCCACCCGGCCGCCGGCCAGGTGCTGGAGCATCGCGTAGTCCTCGGCGATCTTCACCGGGTCGTTCGTGGTGATCAGCGTCGTGGCCGTCGACAGCTGGAGCTTCTCCGTCCTCGCCGCGATCCACGCGAGCGTGGTCGTGGGGGAGGAGGAGAAGAACGGCGGGTTGTGGTGCTCGCCCAGGGCGAACACGTCGAGCCCGACCTCCTCGGCCTTCTGCGCGATGGCCAGCACCGCCTTCAGCCGCTCGGCCTCGCTGGGCGTGCGGCCGGTGGTCGGGTCGGTGGTGATGTCGCTGACGGTGAAGACGCCGAACTGCATCTCGTTCTCTCCGTATCTGGTTGAGAGTGCAATTATCTCTGCCGGGACAACGCGCCGCATCCGCGCGGTATGCCCGGGGTGTCCGAAGGGATGGGACGGCGCTCGGTGGCAGCGCAACGTAGTCGTTCCGGTACGGCCTGCCGTGGCATCGCCGGGTCGCTTCCGACCCGGGTCACGGACCCGTCACGGCGGTCCGCGCGCCGCGCGGCCCTCTGGCAGATTTCCCGTCACCTACTTCCCAGGGGGGCCATCCGGATGCTCGGGCGTGTCGAGTTCGTCGCCAACCGTGTCCAGGACGACGCAGCGCTGCCGGAGGGGTCCGATGCACGGGCTCCGCGCCCGGTCGGCGGCCTGGAGACGCTGCTGGACCACCGGCCGGCGTTCCGCGGAGCGGTGCGCGGCTACGACCGGCTCGAGGTGGACAACTACGTGGCCTGGGCCGAGGAGGAGCTCTCCGCAGCGCAGCGGGAGCGGGAGCACCTGCTCGACCGGGTGATCGCCTGCGGTACGGAGCTGGAGATCTCCCGCCGGCTGCTCGCCGAGCAGCCCGTCGGCCGCGAGCGGCCGTTGGTCAGCGCGCAGGTGAGCGAGGTGCTGCGCCTCGCCGAGGGCCAGGCGGCGCAGGTGCTCGACGCCGCGGACGCCGAGGCCGCACAGGTGCGCGCGGAGGCCCGGCTGGAGGCGGACGCCCGGCTGCGGAAGGCCCACGAGATCAAGGAACTGGCGATCGAGGTGGCCGACCAGCTGCGGGTCGACGCCCAGCGGGACCGGGCCGAGGGTGCGGCGGTGCTGGAGAAGGCGGAAGCCGATGCCACCGCGATCCTCGAGAAGGCACAGACCGACGCCGCCGAGCTGCTGCGTGCCGCCGCTGCCGAGCGGGACCGGATGGCGGCCGCCGGGGCGGCGGAGCGGGCGGCGCTGGACGAGCAGGCCGCGGCGGAGCGGGCGGCGCTGGCCGAGCAGGCGCAGCGGGACCGGGCGGCCGATGACGGCGCCGCGGCCGCCCGGCTGGCCGCGGTGCGCAGCGAGGTCGAGGACCTGTGCCGCCAGCGGGACCAGGCCCGGGAGTCGCTGCGGTCCCTGACCGACCGGATCGGTGCCGCGCTGCAGGCGGTCGGGGTGCCGCCCGCCGACGAGCTCGTGCTGATGGGCGGGCGGCCGGAACCGGCCCCCAACTGACGACCCGGCGCCGGTCGGGGCCTGGTGGGAAGCTGGCCGCAACGGTGATCGCATCGCGAGGCGGCAACAGGGAGGCAGCGGTGGACGAGGTCCGTGAGGTCGTTCGGGTCGAGGGTGGGGTCGTGGTGGGCCATGACGGCTCCACGTGCGCGCAGGAGGCGCTGCGCTGGGCCGCGCGACTGGCCCGCAGGGCCGATGTCGACCTGCACGTGGTGCGCACCTGGTCGATGACCACCGCACCGCAGCCCAGCAGCTGGGAGCCCGGCTACGTGCCGCCCATGACCGACTGGGAGCAGGCCGTGCACGACGAGCTGACCGCGCACGTGGCCGCAGCCGGGCTGGACCCGGCCGTCCGCGTCACCTGTCACGTGGTCCACCGGGCGCCGGTGCAGGGGCTGCTGGCCGCTGCCGAGGGGGCCAACCTGCTGGTGGTCGGCGCCCGCGGTCGCGGCGGCTTCGGCGGTCTGCTGCTCGGGTCGGTCAGCGACCAGCTGGTGCACCACGCCGCGTGCCCCGTGACCGTGGTGCGCACCGGCGCCGGCGGTCGGGACTTCACCGCGGCCGAGGCAGGGTCGGCGGTCGTCGGGGAGTGAGCGAGCTCGCGAGCGAACGCAAGGACAGGGCAGCCCCGCGAGCGCGGCCGACGAGCGCCAGCGAGGAGGGCACGTGAGCGTTCCCGCCGCTCGCGGCGGTAGGACACACTCCCGCTGGCCGGCGGACCGACCGCGGGTCGCGGCGGGAGGAACGGCGTGCGCGACTCCGGCGGCACCACGGTGGTCCCGGTGGGCGAGGTCCCCGAGGACGTCCTCGTGGACCGCGGCGGACGGGTCTGCACCGGTCTGGCCACGGGCGGATCGTGCCCGTCTGACCGCGGCCGTCTGACCGCGCCCGGCTGACCGTCGCCGGTCAGCCGGGGGCCTGGGCGCCGTAGACGGCCGACAGCCAGATGCCCAGCAGGACGTCGACGACGTCGGACTCCGCGATCGCCGGGCCGTCCCCGCTGAACGTCGCGTAGAGCACCCGTTCGTTCATCGACGTCAGGGCGACCGCGAGGTCCCGTGACGGCAGCCCGGGCGGAGCCGCTCCGCGGGCGCGCTCGGCGTCGATGGCGGTGGCGCACTGCTGCACCCAGCGCTCGAAGACCGCCGACCACAGGGCGCGCACCTCGTCGCTGGCCGACCGGGCCTGGGCCCACGCGACGGTGAGCGCCCGGTGCGCGCGGAAGGTCTCGTAGTAGGCCCCGATCGCACGCGCCCAGCCGTCGCGCGGGGTGGTCGCCGGAGTGCCGAACACCTCCCGCATCGCGGTGTCCGCCTCGGCGACGACGCGATCGAGCAGCGACAGGAGGACGGCGTCCTTGGAGGAGAAGTAGAAGTAGAAGGTGGGCCGGGAGATGCCGGCGCCGCGGGCCAGGTCGTCGACGGAGATGGCGGCCAGTGGCCGGTCGGCGAGGAGCCGCTCGGCCGTGCCGAGGATCGCGAGCTCCCGGTCGTCACCGGACAGCCGGGCCGGCCGACGGCCGCGCCCGGTGCTCGGGGCGTCCTCCGGAGCAACCGACACGGGAGGGAGGATAACCGCCGACGCGCGGTGCTCGACACCGTGTTGACTCCATCGACGGTCCGTCGATACGGTCGGTGGCCTCGACCACGTCCTGATCGAGCTCCGGCCCGGCCGGACGAGACCCACCGGAGAGCGCATGAGCAGCGAGCACGTGGATGTCCTGATCGTCGGCGCCGGGCTCTCCGGCATCGGCGCGGCCTGCCACCTGGAGAACCGGCGGCCGGGCACGAGCTACGCGGTGCTGGAGTCCCGGGCCGCCCTCGGCGGCACCTGGGACCTCTTCCGCTACCCCGGTATCCGCTCGGACTCGGACATGTTCACCCTCGGGTACTCCTTCCGGCCGTGGAACGAGGCCGAGTCGATCGCCGACGGGCCGTCGATCCGGCGGTACATCGAGGACACCGCCCGCGAGTACGGCGTCACCGACAAGATCCGGTACCACCACCGGGTGGTGTCCGCGGAGTGGTCGTCGGCGGACGCGCGCTGGACGGTGACCGCCGAACGCACCGACACCGGTGCGACGGTGCAGCTGACCTGCACCTGGCTGTCGGTGTGCTCGGGCTACTACCGCTACGACGAGGGCTTCCGACCCCGCTTCCAGGGGGAGGAGCGCTTCCGCGGGCAGCTGGTGCACCCGCAGCACTGGCCCGAGGACCTCGACGTCACCGGCCGGAAGGTCGTCGTCATCGGCAGCGGCGCCACCGCCGTCACCCTGGTGCCGAACCTGGCCGAGCAGGCCGAGCACGTGACGATGCTGCAGCGCACACCCAGCTACATCATGTCGCTGCCCAGCCGCGACCCGCTGGCGCAGGTCCTGCGCGCGAAGCTGCCGGCGACGGTGGCCTATCCCATCGTCCGGTGGAAGAACGTGCTCACGTCCACGGCCATCTTCCAGCTCAGCCGCCGCCGGCCCGCCCTGGTGCGCTCGCTCATCCGCCGGCTCACCGCCAAGCAGCTACCGGCCGGGTACGACGTCGACACGCACTTCAACCCGCCGTACGACCCCTGGGACCAGCGGCTCTGCCTCGTCCCCGACGGCGACCTGTTCCGCACCCTGCGCCGGGGGACCGCGTCGATCGCCACCGATCGGATCCGCACCTTCACCGAGCACGGCATCGAGCTGGAGTCCGGCCGGCACCTGGACGCCGACGTCGTCGTGACCGCCACCGGCCTGAACCTGCTGCCGGTGGGCGGGATGACCCTCGCGGTCGACGGCCGGCCGGTCGACCTGTCGGAGACGGTGTCCTACAAGGGGATGATGATCTCCGGCGTCCCGAACTTCACCATGGTCGTCGGCTACACCAACGCCTCCTGGACGCTGAAGGCCGACCTGGTCAACGGCTACGTCTGCCGGTTGCTCGACCACCTCGACGCGCACGGCTACGCGTCGGCGACGCCGGTCGCCCCGCCGGAGGGTGCCGACGCGCCGTTCCTGGACCTGGCGGCCGGCTACGTGCAGCGCAGCCTGGGCGGCCTGCCGAAGCAGGGCAGCCGGGCGCCCTGGCGCCTGCACCAGAACTACCTGCGCGACGTCGCGATGATGCGCCGCGGGCCGCTCGAGGACCAGGGGATGACCTTCCAGCCCCGTGCCACGGCCGGCGTGCTCTCCGGCACGGTGGCCGAGCGGACGGTGGCGTGATGCAGCCCTACGCCTTCGCCGAGGGAACGGCGATCGTCACCGGCGCGGCCAGCGGCATCGGCGAGGCGCTGGCGGTGCAGCTGGCCGCCCGCGGCAGCCACCTGGTCCTGCTGGACCGGGACGCCGAGCGGCTCGAGGGCGTGGCCGGCCGGATCCGGACCGCCCACCCGGCCCTGCGGGTCGGCACGCACGTCGTCGACCTGGCCGACGACCAGGCGACGGCGGCGATCGGCGAGCGGCTCGCCGCCGAGCACCCGGAGACGACCCTGCTGGTGAACAACGCCGGGGTGGCACTGGGCGGGCGCTTCGACCAGGTGACCCTGGAGGAGTTCGACTGGGTCATGGCGATCAACTTCTCCGCCGTCGTCCGGCTCACCCACGCCCTGCTGCCGGTGCTCAAGGCCAACCGCGGCGCCCACGTGGTCAACGTGTCGAGCGTGTTCGGCATCTTCGCCCCGGCCGGGCAGGCGGCCTACTCGGCGAGCAAGTTCGCGGTCCGGGGCTTCAGCGAGTCGCTGCGCCACGAGCTGGCCGAGGACGGCGTCGGCGTCACCGTGGTGCACCCCGGGGGGATCCGCACCCGGATCGCCGAGAGCGCCCGGACCGGCTCGGGCGTCTCGGTCGAGGAGTACGAGGAGGGGCGCAAGCAGTTCGCCAAGCTGCTCCGAATGCCCCCGGAGGACGCGGCGGCGCAGATCGTCACGGCCATCGAGAAGCGCCGCCCCCGGCTGCTCATCGGCTGGAGCGCGAAGGTGCCCGACGTGCTCGTCCGGCTGATGCCCGGCACCTACTGGCGGCTGATCGCCCGGCGGGCGGCGCCGGCCAGGCCGCCCGCCGCCTGAGCGGGGCGAAAAGCGGTTGCGGCGGGCGGTACAACCAGGAAGTGACCGCCCCCGCATCCGCCGTCGTCGAACTCGGACCGGACGACGACCTGTTCGCCGCCTGGTGCGAGGTGTGGGCGGCGGATGTTCGCGGAGCGGCACGGCTGGACGTGCGACCTGGTCGAGACCCGGCGGGACCTCGTGCTGCCGGTGGACGAGGACCGGCTGTCGGCCCTCGAGTCCGAGGCAGTGCGGGCCGGCGCCGGATACGAGGTCGTCACCTGGCGGGACCGGACACCCGACGCGCTGCTCGAGGACCGGGCGTTGCTGGAGCGGCGGATGACCACCGACGCGCCGCACGGCACCCTGCCGGTCGAGGAGGAGGAGTGGGACGGCGAGCGCATCCGCGAGTACGAGCGGTCCCACAGCGCCCGCGGGCGGGCGGTGCTCTCCGCCGGTGCGGTCACCGGCGACGGGCGGCTGGTCGCGTTCACCGATCTGCACGTGCCGCTGGGCCGGCCCGCGTGTGCCCACCAGGGCGGCACCTTGGTGCTGCGTGAGCACCGGGGCCACCGGCTGGGCGCGCGCGTGAAGGCCGCCGTGCTCCGCGAGGTCAGCACGGACTTCCCCGAGGTCCGCCGGATCAGCACGTACAACTCGGACGCGAACACGCCCATCGTCGCCGTCAACGAGGCCCTCGGCTTCCGGCCCGCCGGGCAGCTGTCGTCCTGGTCGCTCCGGCTGTGACCGGCCGGGTGCCGGCAGCGCCAGCGGGCCAGGCACCGCAGACTGACCGGGTGCTGACCGTCCCGCCCGAGTTCGTCCGCGCCCACACCCGTCCGGTGCGGCCCGCGCTGGTGCCGGAGGTGGAACTGCTGGTCGCCGCCGACGTCGTCGCCCTGTGGGAGGCGATGGAGACCCAGCACGGCCGCACCTCCACCGATCCACCCTTCTGGGCCGCGGCGTGGCCGGGCGGCCAGGCGCTCGCGCGGTACGTCCTCGACCACCCCGAGCTCGTCGCCGGGCGCACGGTGCTCGACCTCGGTGCCGGGAGCGGGCTGGTCGCCGTCGCCGCCGCCCGGGCCGGCGCGGCCGCGGTGCTGGCCAGCGACGTCGATCCGTTCGCGCTGACCGCGGTCACCGTCAACGCCGAGCTGAACGGGACACCGGGCATCACCCCGGTGGGCGACGTGCTGGGCGACGAGCCGCCCGACGTGGGCGTGATCCTGGCCGGCGACGTCTGCTACGACCGGGAGATGACCGACCGGGTGCTGCCGTTCCTGGACGCCGCCCGCGCGGGCGGTGCCGAGGTGCTGATCGGCGACCCGGGGCGGATCTACCTGCCGGAGGACCGGCTGGCCGCGCTGGCGGTGTACGACGTCCCCGACACCGAGCCGTCGCCCACCCGGCCGGCGGCCGTGCGCCGAACGACGGTGTGGCGGCTGCCCTGAGCCCCCGGGTTCCGGAGGTTTTGTCACCGGGGGATTGTCACGGCCCGATAACGGTGGTTACCGTGGCTCCGCCCGGCCGGTCGTCCACTCCCCATCCGGGGAGGTCCGCCCGGGCGCCGCCGAGTCACCCGCAGTCATCGAGCCGCGGGCGAGCCGGGGACCCACCGCAGCACTGGGGTGAATCGCGCGCCGCGCACGTCGCGGCGCGGGTAGGGCCACTTCCCGCCCGAACCCGTCAGCTAACTCGGTAGGCGGCCATCGGAAGGAACGGAGCGCCGCCGCATGGCGAGCCCACGGGCCCACCTGGCACGGAACTGCAGCAGGTACGCGGTCTCGCGGGCGCCGTCCCCGCGCTGAGCCCGGGCCCCGCCCGCACCCGCTGCCACGACCATCCCGCAGCAGCCCGCCGCCGTGTCGGCCGGCCGCCTGCTGCGCCCCGCACCAGGAGCAGTCCCACCCCATGAAGCCTCGCGCCACCTCCATCGCCCGTGCCCTGCGCCCGACCGGCGGCCGCAGCCGCATCCCGGGACCGGCCGGCCGGGCGGGGCTCCTGCTGGCGGTCGCCGCGGCGGGCGGCCTCGTGGCCACCGTCGTCGTCGCCGACGAGCCGGCCGCGCACGCCAAGCCGCAGCTGGCGTCGGTGAGCGTCGCGGCGCAGCTGGGCATCACCACCGAGGCGCCCGCCGACGTCGCCGAGGTCGCCGACACCGCCGCCGACTCGCTCGAGCAGCTCGCCGCCAGCCGCAGCGAGCGCGCCGCCGAGCAGACCGCCGCCGCGGAGGCCCGAGCCGCTGCCGAGCAGGCCGAGCTCGACCGCCGGGCTGCCGAGGAGGCGGCGCGGATCGCGGCCGAGGAGGCCGCGCGCCAGGCCGCGGAGGAGGCGGCCCGCCAGGAGGCCGCGCGCCAGGCGGCCGAGGAGGCTGCCCGTCAGGAGACCGCACGCCAGGCCGAGGCCGCACGCCAGGCCGAGGCCGCGCGCCAGGCCGAGGCCGCACGCCAGGCCGAGGCCGCGGCGGCTCGTGCGAGCCGGGCCCCGGCCGCGCCGGCCGCACCCGCCCCCCAGGCCGCGCCGTCCGGCTCCTACCAGAACTACGCGATGCAGAAGCTCGGCGGCTCCGGCAGCGAGTTCGGCTGCCTGGAGAGGCTGTGGGGCAAGGAGAGCGGCTGGAACCCCAACGCGCAGAACCCGCGGAGCACCGCGTACGGCATCGCGCAGTTCCTCGACTCCACCTGGGCCGGCACCGGCATCGCCAAGACCTCCGACGGCTACCGGCAGATCGACGCCGGGCTGATCTACATCCAGAACCGGTACGGCTCCCCCTGCGGCGCGTGGGCTGCTTTCCAGTCCAAGGGCTGGTACTGATCGCAGCCCCCACCGAGATCACCGGTCGTGCAGAACTCGAACGCTGATCCACCGGATGCATCGGTGGGCCGATCGCATGCGGGCCTGTGGGACGACGGCCGGTGTCTCAGGCGGGGGACCCGGCCTCGGCATTCGCGGTGAGAACCGGGCCGACCGTCTCGTAGCCCGTTCCCGTGCCTGCCGGCCCGGCGTCGGCGGGAGACGTGCGGCATGCCTAGAGTCGTTGACGAGCGACCGGACGGCAGAGGGGGAGCGATGACCGAGGCCGACGACAGCCGGCGGGCCGCCGCGCAGAGCGGGCTCGTGGGCCGGTCCATCGACGAGTTCGTCGCCCAGCTGCGCGGCTTCACCGATCGCGCGCGGGGTCTGGCGGGCAACGCCACGGCGCGGCTCCCGTTGCCGGCGCTGCCCAGCCCGCCGGGAGCGCTGTCGGCCGCCCAGGTCAGGGCGATCGCCGAGATGGTGAGCGCCCAGCGCAGCTCGATCGCGGCCATGCGCGCCCAGCTCGATGCCTTCGACCAGCAGCTCGAGGTCCTCGAGCGGATCCTCGACCCGCTGGTGGAGTGGAGCTCCACCTGGGCCCGTCTCGAGGAGGCGGTCGGTGACTTCGTCCGCCGTGACGGCGAGCGGCGCCAGAACGGCGAGCAGGCTCAGTAGCCGTCGTCCTCGTCCCCGGCCCCGGGCCGACGGCGCAGCAGGCCGGTCACCGAGCCCATCCTGGACTGCGCCTGCCGCAGCCCGGAGATCAACGGCATCAGGTCGTCGTGGATGCGCCGCAGCGTGTCGGGGACCGTGTCGACGGCTGGATCGTCGAGCACCCGGCCCACCCGCTCGATCCCGGGGCGCAGGGCCCGCACCGGCTCCTCGAGCTCCTCGACCAGCGACTCCAGCCGCTCCGCCATCCGCTGCGCCGATGCGATGGTCTCGCGGGCCGACGTCGTCGCAGCGGTCAGCTCGCGCACCGTGCCGTTGAGGTCGGCGAGGGTGCGGGGGAGCTGGGCGAGCGCCTCGGTCTGCGTCTGCAGCAGGGTGAGCAGCTCGGCGAACCCGGGGATCCGGGGAATGCCGAGGCCGCGGAAGGGGTCCACCCCACGACCGTCGACGACCGGTCGCCGGGACGCAACCCGACCGGCCGGGGAGGCGACCCAGCGGCCGTGTGCTCGACCGCTGGATCTGGGCCGTCCGGTACTGCGCGCGGCACCGGTTGCCGTGACGCGGGGGTGCCCATTCGACGGGCCGGGCATGCCCCGGTGCGGCCGCCCGTCCCCATCGGGTTCAGGACCGGGGCAGTTCTCCGGTGAGCGCGAGCCGTTCGGCCACGTCCCGCAGCTTCGTGTTCGACACCATCGAGAGCCGGGCCAGCACCTGGAACGCCTGGTCGGCGGTGAGCTTGTGCCGCTCCATGAGGATGCCTTTGGCCTGGTCGATGACCGCGCGGGACTCCAGCGCCGCCTGCAGGTGCTCGGCGCGCTCCACGGCGCTCTCGTAGAGGTACATGTTGGAGACCGGCCCCACCGCGTAAGACGCCAGCCGGGACACCAGCTGGCGGGTCCGCAGGCCGGTGACGGCCAGTTGCCGCGCGTAGACGTTGAGGGCCCCGGAGACTTTCTCCTGCACCGGCAGGGGATAGGAGAACACGCTGTCGCAGCCGTTCGCGGCGGCCTCGGCGGCGAACTCCGGCCAGGGACTCGGCGGCCCGGGTGTCGTCGACGCCGGCCGGGCGGCCCGTCGATGCCGCCTGCAGGCACGGCCCGGCGCCGGTGCGGTACTGGAAGACGTCGAGCTGCAGGGCCAGCTCACCGCTGGCCGCCACCGTGCTGGGCCGGCCGTCGCCGAGGATGGTCACCGAGACGACCGGCCGGCCCGGCAGGATGCGGGTGGCCTGCTCGGTGACCTGGTGCAGGATGGACTCGAGCGAGTGCTCGGCGAAGGGCAGCCGGGCCAGCTCGTCGAACGCAGGTTGAACGACGGCGTCGTCCTCAGGAGCTGTCACGCGTGGGACTCCGTCGGGGCTTGCACCGGACGACACACGTGCCGGCGGGGGGTGAAGGCCCGGTGGGTTCCAGGGTCGCTTCATGGTCGGGCCGGGGCCTGGTCGCACGCCGGCTGTGTGACGCGCTGTCGCGTCCCCCGGCATAGTGGTCGCCGGAGGGCCTTTCGCGCGGGGCGACCGGCTCGGCGTGCCGACCGCTGACGGCCGCCGGGAGTGCCGCGGACCTCAGGCAGCGGGGGCGAACGACACCGACGCCCACTCGTCCAGCTCGAGGACCTGCCACGTCCGCCGGACGAGCGCCGGAGCGTCCCAGAGCTCGAGCCGCACGCCCCGCTGGGCCAGGCCCCGGGCCCACACGGCGATCGCCCGGCACCCGGCCACGTCGGCGAACTCCAGCCCCGAGAGGTCGAGGGCACACGTGCCGCCGGTGACCGGGGAGGCCGCCAGCACCCTGGCCAGCTGCTCGGAACCGAGCGCGTCGACGTCGCCGACGAGCACGATCCGCTGCTGGTCGACGAAGACCTGGAACGCCGGGGGAGCACCGGGGGCGTGCACCGCCGAGGCCTCGGTCAGGGTGGACGCCGGGAGATCGGCGCGGTCGGCACACATCGCGCTCACGCCCGGCCCGTCGGCCATGAACTGGTCGGCCACGTGTCCCCAGCGGACCAGCTCCGGCTGGACCTGCGGGTCGGTGGCCAGGGCACTGACCTCCGCGCCCGGGCCGGTCCCCCGGCGAGGACCTCCAGCGCGGCCTCGTCGAGCTCACGCGCGTCGCGGTACACCCGGCAGACGTGGTCGCGCCCCCCGGCGACCGGGACGTCGGTGATCTGTCCGTGAACGCACATGCGCTCAGAGTAAGGCCTGGACAGGCACGATAGGGCCGTCCGTCCCTCCGTTCGCAGCCGTCACAAGGCTTTCAGGATGTCCTCGACCCGATCCCGCGCGTCGCCGAAGAGCATCCGGGTGTTGTCCCGGAAGAACAACGGGTTCTGGACCCCGGCGTAGCCGGTGTTCATCGACCGCTTGAAGACCACGACACGCTCGGCCTCCCACACGCGCAGGACCGGCATGCCGGCGATCGGGCTGGCCGGGTCATCGGTGGCGGCCGGGTTCACCGTGTCGTTGGCGCCGATCACCAGGACGACGGAGGTGGTGGCGAGGTCGTCGTTGACCTCGTCCATCTCCAGGACGACGTCGTAGGGCACCTTGGCCTCGGCCAGCAGCACGTTCATGTGCCCGGGCAGTCGCCCGGCGACCGGGTGGATGCCGAACCGCACCTCGACGCCGCGTTCGGTGAGCTTGCGGGTGAGGTCGGCGACCGGGCCCTGGGCCTGGGCGACCGCCATGCCGTAGCCCGGGGTGATCACGACGGACTTCGCGTCCCGCAGCAGTTCGGCGGTCTCCTCGGCGCTGATCTCGGTGTGCTCCCCGTAGTCGACGTCGGAGGAGGCGGCGCTGCCCTCGTTGCCGAACCCGCCGGCGATGACCGACAGGAACGAGCGGTTCATCGCCGTGCACATGATGTAGGAGAGGTAGGCACCCGAGGAGCCGACCAGCGCACCGGTGATGATCAGCAGGTCGTTGCCCAGCAGGAAGCCCGACGCGGCCGCAGCCCATCCCGAGTAGCTGTTGAGCATCGAGACGACGACCGGCATGTCACCGCCGCCGATCGAGGCGACCAGGTGCCACCCCAGGGCCAGCGCGAGCACCGTCACGATCGACAGCACGAGCAGGTTCGGCTCGACGACGAACACCACGGTCAGGACGGCGAACAGCACCAGCGCGCCCAGGTTCAGCCAGTTGTGGCCCGGCAGCATCAGCGGGTTGCTCTTGATCCGCGCCGACAGCTTCAGGAACGCCACGACGGAACCGGTGAAGGTCACCGCGCCGATGAAGACGCCGACCACCACCTCGCCGGAGTGGATCCCGGCCTCGGCCCCGTCGAGGACCGGGCCGCCGCCGGCCGCCTCCACGGAGAGGTAGCCGTTCCAGCCCACGAGGACCGCGGCGAGACCGACGAAGCTGTGCAGCAGGGCGATCAGCTCCGGCATGCCGGTCATCTCGACCTTGCGGGCCCGCCAGATGCCGATCGCGGCGCCGATCGCCACGGCGAGCAGGAGCAGAATGAGCCCGGTGGCCGAGATGTCCCCGATGACCACGCCGACGGTCGCGACCAGCGCGACGGCCATGCCGGCGATCCCGTAGGTGTTCCCGGCCTTGGCCGTCTCGTGCCTGGACAGCCCGGCCAGGCTGAGGATGAACAGCAGGCCGGCGACGATGTAGGCCGCGTAGGCGGCCGAGACGGCGGTCATCGGGCGGCGCCCTTTCCGTTCGGGCCGCGGGAGAACATGCCCAGCATGCGGCGGGTGACGGCGAAGCCGCCGAAGACGTTGATGCTGGCTACGAGGGTGGCGACGAAGGCCAGCGCCCGGACGGCGCCGTCGTCACTGCCCAGCTGCAGCAGCGCGCCGACCACGATGATCCCGGAGATCGCGTTGGTCACCGACATCAGCGGCGTGTGCAGGGCGTGGTGCACGTGCCCGATGACGTAGAAGCCGACGACGACGGCCAGGGTGAACACGGTGAAGTGCTGGACCAGCTCGTTCGGCGAGAAGGCGGTCAGCAGGAACAGCAGCGCGGCGCCCAGGCCGACCAGCGCGAACCGCCGCCCGGGTGCCGGCGTCTTCGCGGGCACGCTCGGCGCGCCGGCCGTGGCACCGGGCGGTGGCGAGGGTGGGGTGGGCGCCGCCGAGACCTGCACCGGCGGCGGGGGCCAGGTCTTCTCGCCGGCGCGCACGACCGTGATGGCCCGCTGCACGACGTCGTCGAAGTCGAGGACGAGCTGCCCGTCCTTGCCGGGGGTCAGCAGCTTCAGCAGGTTGACCAGGTTCGTGCCGTACAGCTGCGAGGCCTGCGCCGGGAGCCGGGCGGGCAGGTCGGTGTAGCCGATGATCGACACCCCGTTGGGCGTGACCACCACCTCGTCGGGCACCGAGCCCGCGACGTTGCCGCCCTGCGCGGCAGCCATGTCGACGACGACCGAGCCCGAGCGCATCGAGGCGACCATCTCCTCGGTGATCAGCCGCGGCGCCGGCCGGCCGGGGATGAGCGCGGTGGTGATGACGATGTCGACGTCCTTGGCCTGCTCCGCGTACATCTGCGCGGCCCGCCGGTTGAAGTCCTCGCCCATCTCGCGGGCGTAGCCGTCGGTGCTCACCTGCGCCTCCGCGCTCGGGACGGCGACGTACTCGCCGCCCAGCGAGCGCACCTGCTCGGCCACCTCGGGGCGGACATCGGTGGCCCGCACGATCGCGCCCAGGCTGGAGGCGGCACCGATCGCGGCGAGCCCCGCGACACCCGCTCCGGCGACCAGCACCTTCGCCGGGGGGACCTTGCCCGCCGCCGTCACCTGACCGGTGAAGAACCGCCCGAACACGTTCGCCGCCTCGATGACCGCCCGGTACCCGGCGATGTTGGCCATCGAGGAGAGCACGTCCATCGACTGGGCGCGGGAGATCCGGGGGACCGCGTCCATCGCCAGCGCGGTGATCGGCCGGGCGGCCAGCGCGTCGACCAGTTCCGAGGCCAGCGCGGGGGAGAGGAGGCTGATCAGCGTCGCGCCGGAGGCCAGCCGGTCGAGCTCCCCGATCGCCGGGGCGTTCACCCGCAGCACCACCTCGGCGCCCCACGCCTCGGCGGCCGTGCCGATGCGTGCACCGCCCGCGACGTAGGCCTCGTCGGGGAAGCTGCTGGCCGCACCCGCGCCGCTCTCCACCACCACGTCGTAGCCCAGCGCCACCAGCTGGGTCACCGTCGCCGGTGTCGCGGACACCCGCGTCTCGCGGGGGCGCGTCTCTCGCGGGACTCCGAGCTGCATCGTGGCGCTCCGTTCCTCGGGGGCAGGCTTCGTCGCCTGACCGCCTGCGGTGGGGTCGTTCGCGGTGCTGGTGGATCCGGAGGGATCTTCGCCTGCCGACGGATCGACCGCGCATCCGGCTCCGCAGATGTGAGCGAGTCCACGTTGCCGGCCGGCCGGGACACGGGGCGCGACGCCGACTCCCCCGGACGGGGGGCCTGGCAGGGACCCGGGTGGAGACCGGAGGGGGGATGGGCCGAAGTAGTCCGCAGCGCGCCCGAGCATCGGCGCCTGTGTGGACGAGGGGAGGACCGTGTCCGTCTTCATCAGCGAACCCGACGACGACCGCGTCCCACCGGAGATCGTGTCCTCGGTGTTCTACTGCGCCAGCGTCAGCGACGGCTTCGCCCTGGTGGTCGCCGAGACGGTGGCCGGGCGCGTTCGCGTCACATGGGTCAACGCCGGGGCCGTCGAGCTGCTGGGTTACGGGCTGGACGACGTGCGCGCTCTGCCCGTCGACCACCTCTTCCCGAGCCTCGGGGGCGGGGAGCTCGAGCTCCTCCTGCGCCGTGAGCGGGCCGCCCGGATGACCCTGCCCGTGCGCACCGCCAGCGGCGCCATGGTGCAGTCCGTGGTCACCACCACGCCCTCGCCCGGCGGCCGGATGTGGACGATCCGCATCGTCTCCGCGACCAACGAGCAGGAGCGGGCGCTGCGGGCCACCGCCGACGCCCACGAGCGCCGCTTCTCGACGCTCACCGAGCGGTCGCCGGTGCCGACGCTGCTGTCCGAGCAGGGCATGCGGCTGGCGCACGTCAACGACGCGTTCTGCAGCCTCGTGGGGCGCCGCGCCGAGCAGCTGCTGGGCACCGGCTGGATCGACACCGTGCACGACGAGGACATCGAGGCGGTCATCGAGCAGGTGTCGGCCTGGTCCTTCGTCGCCGAGCTCGCCCACGGCCACACCGAGATCGCCTCCGCGGTCATCGCGTTGGCCCGCAGCCTCAACCTGAGCACCGTCGCCGAGGGGGTGGAGACCGCCGACCAGGCCGCGGAGCTGGCCCGCATGGGCGCCACGTACCTGCAGGGCTTCGGCCTCAGCCAACCCATGACCGGCTCGCGCACCGCCGCCTGGTTCGCATCCCACGGAGAGCCGACCCCATGACCGTCACCCCGTTCCCGGCTAGAGCCGAGGCCGCCCCCGTGTTCGACCTGGAGAAGGTGCTCAGCAGCATCGACACCATGGCCGCCCAGCGGCCCGTGGCGGCGCAGATCGTCTCCGTGGCGAACTCCGACGACACCAGCGCCAAGGTGCTCTCGGGCATCCTCGCCTCCGACGTCGCCCTGGCCAGCCGGGTGATGAAGCTGGCCAACTCCGCGTACTTCGGCATGCGCGGGCGGGTGACCTCGCTGCAGTTCGCCGTCACGGTGGTCGGGTTCACCACCGTGCGGACCATGGCCACCGTGGCGCTGACCGAGCTGGACGACGAGTCCCGCCTGCCGGAGAACTTCTGGGACGTGACGACCAGCCTCGCCCTCGCCTCCTCCACGCTCGCGCCGCGCTTCGGTGAACGGCCGCAGGACGCCCTGTGCATCGGCCTGCTGGCCCAGCTGGGTGCGGCGCTGCTGCACCACAACGACACCGACGGCTATGCCGAGCTGACGGCCGAGCACCCCGACGTCACCACCCGGCGTACCGCGGAGCTGCGCCGGTACGGCATCAACAGCCTCCGCCTGACCGCCGTCGCCCTCGAGCAGTGGGGCTTCCCGCACAGCATGACGACCAGGCTCGACGAGGTCGACGACGTCACGTCGATGGAGGGCGCCCTGCTTCGCGGTGCCTTCGAGGTCGCGGCACGGCTGACCACCGAGGACTACGACACCGTGCCGATCGCCCGGCTCACCTGCGGTCAGCTGCGCGAGGACGACCTGGTGCCGGTGCTCGACGCGGTGCGGGCCGGCGCCGACGAGCTCCGCCGCGCGATGCTGGGCGACTGAGCGAGGACCGCGTCGCTGTGCGCAGACGAGCAGGATCGCGGTGGTGGCGAACTGCTCGTCTGCGCACAGCGTCTGCGCGGCGTCAGGCGTACGGGGCGCCCAGCGGGTCGACCGTCTCCCGCTCGCCGACGTGCTCGGCGAGCCGGGCGACGGCGAAGCCACCGTCACCGAGCAGGTGGTCGATCGCGGTGAGCCGGCTGGTGTAGTGGCCGACGGAGTACTCCGCCGTCACCCCGATCCCGCCGTGCAGCTGGATCGCCTCCTTGCCGACGTGCCGGCCGGCACGGCTGCTCTGCAGCCGGGCGCGGTCGGCGGCGGAGACGACGTCGCCGCCGGCCTCCTGCACCATCGACGCCCACAGCGCGGTGCTGCGGGCCAGCTCCAGGGACACGTACATGTCCGCGGCGCGGAAGGTGAGCGCCTGGAACCGGTTGAGGGTGACCCCGAACTGCTTGCGGGTCTTGAGGTACTCGGCGGTGATCCGCAGCGCGGTGTCCATCGCCCCGATCGCCTCGTGGCTGTAGGCGATCCGCGCCTCGGCGAGGACCCGCTCGATGGCGGCGGTCTGGTCCGGGTGGGTGGGGGAGTCGCTGCCACCCAGCAGGGTGGCCGGGGTGCCGTCGAAGCGGACGTTGGCCGCGCGGGTGCCGTCGTGGGTGCGGTAGCCGGTGCGGGTCAGGCCCGCCGCGTCACCCTGCACCACGAACAGCCCGGTGCCGCCGGGGGCCCCGTCCCCGGCCAGCAGAGCCGAGACGACGAGGACGTCGGCATGCGCGCCGTTCGGCACCGGCTCCTTGACGCCGGAGAGCGTCCAGCCCTCGCCGGTCCGCGTGGCGGTGACCGCCGCGGCCGACGCGCTCCACCGGGTCCCGATCTCCGCGTGGGCGAAGGCGGGCACCGTCGTGCCCTCGGCGATGGCGGCGAGGAGCTCGCCCTTCTGCTCGTCGGTGCCGACGGCGGCGATCAGGCCACCGGCGAGCACGACCGCCTCGATGAACGGCTCGGGGGCGATGACCCGGCCGATCTCCTCGGCGACGATCGCCACCTCGATCGGCCCGGCGCCCATGCCGCCGTGCTCCTCGGCGAAGGGCAGGCCCAGCAGCCCCATCTCGGCCAGCCGCGACCAGGTCTTCTCGTCGAAGCCCGGGTCGTTGGCCACCACCTTGCGGCGCTGCTCGCTGTCGCCGTACGCCCGCTCCAGGAGACCGCGGACGGCCTCGCGCAGGTCGTTCTGCTCGCTGTCGAAATCGAAGTTCACGTCAGTTCACAGCCCCAGGATCGTGCCGGCGATGATGGTGCGCTGCACCTCGTTGGAGCCTCCGTAGATGGAGACCTTGCGGTAGTTCAGGTAGTGCGGCGTCGCCACACGGGCCCAGTCGGGCACGTCGGAGCCGTCCTCGGCGAACGACGCCACCGACAGCGGGCCGGCGATGTCGACCATGAGCTCGGTGGCGGCCTGCTGCAGCTCCGAGCCCTTGAGCTTGAGCACCGAGGACGCCGGGTGCGGCTTGCCGTCGGCGGAGTTGGCGACCACGCGCAGCGCGGTCAGCTCCAGGGCGACCAGCTCGTTCTCCAGCTCCGCGATCCGGGTCGCCATGAACGGGTCCTCCAGGAGCGGACGCCCGTCGACGGTGATCTCCCGGGCGTGCTCCTTGGCCTGGGCGAGCATCTTCTTGGTGGCGCCCACCCGGGCGATGCCGACGCGCTCGTTGCCCAGCAGGAACTTGGCGTAGTCCCAGCCCCGGTTCTCCTCGCCGATCAGGTTCTCGGCCGGGACGCGCACGTCCTCGAAGAAGACCTCGTTGACCTCGAAGCCGCCGTCGATCAGCTCGATGGGGCGGAGGGTGACACCGGGGGTGTCCATCGGGAAGACCAGCATGGAGATGCCGCGCTGTTTCTTCTCCGCGGTCGGGTCGGTGCGGACCAGGCAGAAGATCCAGTCGGCGTGCTGGCCCAGGGTCGTCCAGGTCTTCTGGCCGTTGACCACCCAGTCGTCGCCGTCGCGGACGGCGGTGGTGCGCAGCGAGGCCAGGTCGGAGCCGGCGTCGGGCTCGGAGAAGCCCTGGCACCACCAGATGTCGAGGTTTGCCGTCTTGGCCAGGAAGCGCTCCTTCTGCTCCTGGTTGCCGAAGGCGGCGAGGACCGGGCCGATCATGCTGGTGTTGAAGGCCAGCGGCTCCGGGACGCTGGCCAGCTGCATCTCCTCGCGCCAGATGTGGCGCTGCAGCGGCGTCCAGTCCCGGCCGCCCCACTCCACCGGCCAGTGCGGCACGGCCAGGCCCGCGGCGTTGAGCGCCCGCTGGGCCTCGACGTACTCCTCCTTGGACACGTGCCGGTGGGCCGCGACCTTGTCGCGGATCTCCTGGGGCACCTGGGTGGTGAAGAAGGTCCGCATCTCCTCCCGGAAGGCCTGGAGCTCCGGGGACAGCTGCAACCGCATCGGTCCTCTTTCCTGACGGCGGCAGCGCCGTCTCGACGTAGTGCCCCCGACGATCCCACACGGCCTACCGGCCGGTAGATCCGGCTCACCGGGCAACCGCCGGACGTGCACGCACCGGTCGGCCCGGGAGGCGAACCGCCGGGACGGCGTGCGGATCACCCCGGAGGCGCTGGCCTCACCGGCCGTGCGCCGGCGTCGGCCTGCGGCACGGCGATCATCCGGCTGACCGTCTCCACCCAGGCCGCCCGGACGCCGTCCGGACGGTCGCCGACGAGGCTGCTCACCCGGGCGTCGATGCTGCGGCTGTCGCAGACGACGGCCTCGAAGCCGAGGCGGCACAGCAGATCCCGGATCTCGTCCAGCGGCAGGCCGACCTCCATCAGGGGCTGCACCAGCCAGTACGTCTCCTGCTCAGCGGCGGCGAAGAACTCCACGCAGCGTCTTCGTCCGCTGCCCGTCATGCGGATGCGCATGCACCCGGGCGGCCTTCGCGGTCACTCGATCGGCAGTCCCGTGTAGTTCTCGGCCAGCTCGCGGGCGGCGGCCTCGGAGGAGCAGACCCGCTGCAGCTGGGCGAGCTGCAGCTGCGCGTCGAAGTCGTCCCCCGAGCGGTGCAGCATCGAGGTCATCCACCAGGAGAAGTGCGTGCACCGCCACACCCGCCGCAGCGCGGTGTCGGAGTAGGCGTCGACGAGGTCCGTCTGCTCCTCCTGCAGGAACCGGGTCAGCGCCGTCGCGAGCAGGGTCACGTCGGTGACGGCGAGGTTCAGCCCCTTGGCGCCGGTCGGCGGCACGATGTGCGCGGCGTCCCCGGCCAGGAAGAGCCGGCCGCGGCGCATCGGCGCGCTGACGAACGAGCGCATCGGCAGGATCGACTTCTCGGTGATCGGGCCGGTGGAGACGTCCCAGCCGTCCAGGGACAGCCGGCGGGAGAGGTTCGCCCAGATGCGGTCGTCGGACCAGTTGTCGATCGAGTCGGCGGGGTCCACCTGCAGGTACAGGCGGGAGACCGACGGCGAGCGCATCGAGTAGAGCGCGAAGCCCTCGGGGTGCCAGGCGTAGACGAGTTCGTCGGTGGCCGGTGCCGCGTCGGCGAGGATGCCCAGCCACGCGTAGGGATAGGTGCGCTCCCACAGCCGGCCGTCGGCGTCGGCCACGACCGGGCGGGAGACGCCGTGGAAGCCGTCGGTGCCCGCGATGACGTCGCACTCCAGCACCTGGGGCGAGCCGTCGGCGTGGGTGAAGCGGATGCGCGGCGAATCGCCGTCGACGTCCTCAGGTCGCACGTCGGAGACGTCGAACAGCAGCGGCGGGCCACCGTCGAGCTGGGCGGCGACGAGGTCCTTCACCACCTCGGTCTGGCCGTACACCCACACGGTGCGGCCGCACAGCTCCGGGAAGTCGAGCGTGTGCCGGGTGCCGGGGTACTGCAGGTGGATGCCGCGGTGTTCCAGGCCCTCACGGCGCAGCCGGTCGCCGAGGCCGGCCTCGGTGAGCGTGTCGACGGTGTGCTGCTCCAGGATGCCGGCGCGGACGCGGGCCTCGATGTACTCGCGGGACCGGTTCTCGAGGACCACCGAGTCGATCCCGCGCAGGGCCAGCAGCCGGGACAGGAGGAGACCGGCCGGGCCGGCGCCGATGATGCCTACCTGGGTGCGCACGCGACGAGTCTGGGCGCCCGGGACCGCCGGCGGAACCGGGCGCTTCCGCTCAGTGGAATTCCAGCGAGCGGGCCAGTTCGCGGGCGATGCCGCGCGCCGCCATCTCCAGCGCGGGCACCATGCGGGCCAGGTCCCGTCGCTGGGGGGGCACCACGATGCCCAGGGCGGCGACGGCCAGCGGACCGGCGGGCCGTTCCACCTGCACCGGGACGGCGATCGAGGCGGCGCCGGCGGACATCTCCTCGCAGGTGCGGGCGTAGCGCCGCCGGCGGACCTCGGCCAGCTCGAGGGAGAGCCGGTGCCGGTCGACGACGGTGTGCCGGGTGACCGGCCGCAGATCGCTGAGCACCTGCTCCACGACGTCGTCCGGGGCGGCCGCCAGCAGCACCTTGCCCACGCCGGTCGCGTGCAGCGGCAGCCGGCTGCCCACCTGGCTGACGATCGGCACGGACACCCGGCCGGAGATCCGCTCCACGTAGAGGGCGTAGTGCCCCTCCCGGACGGCCAGGTGCACGGTGTCCCGGACCGTGGTGTGCAGGTCGAGCAGGAAGGGGGCCGCCACCTGCCGCAGCCCGAGCTGCACGGGGGCGAGCAGGCCCAGGTCCCACAGCTTGCGGCCGATCTCGTACCGCCCGTCGGGCCGCCGGACGAGCGCCCCCCAGTCGGTCAGCTCCCCCAGGAGCCGGTGCGCCGTGGTGAGCGGGGTGCCGGAGCGTTCCGCGATCTCCGAGAGGGACAGTCGGGGAGCGTCGCTGCCGAAGGCGTCGAGGATGCCGAGCGCCCGCGAGGTCACCGACCGGCCCGGAACGGCGCTGTGACCGGCCATGCGGCTCCTCCTCCCGCCCAGTGGAACTCTGGGCTTGGGCAGCCTAGTCACGGCGCCGTACCGTCCCCGGCATGACCGGGACCACATCCGGCGGTGGGCTGCACCTGCCGCAGTACCTGCGCGAGCCCGACGCGACGCGGACGCCCCTCGGCTTCCCCGAGTACCGCAGCACCGCTCTCCGGGCGCCGCTGCGGACGCCGGTGGACCTGCCGCACCGGCTGACCGAGATCACCGGCCCGGTGCTGGGCGAGGACCGGGTGCAGGCCCAGGACGCCGACCTCACCCTGCGCAACGGCGGTGAGGCCCTGGGCCAGCGGGTCCTCGTGCACGGACGGGTGCTCGACAGCGACGGCCGTCCGGTGCCCGACGCGCTGGTCGAGGTCTGGCAGGCCAACTCCGCCGGCCGGTACCGGCACGTCGGCGACAACTGGCCGGCTCCACTGGACCCGCACTTCGACGGGCTGGGCCGGGCGGTCACCGACAGCCTCGGCCGGTACGAGTTCCTCACGATCAAGCCCGGCGCCTACCCGTGGGGCAACCACCACAACGCCTGGCGCCCCGCGCACATCCACTTCAGTCTCTTCGGCTGCGCGTTCACCCAGCGGCTGGTGACCCAGATGTACTTCCCGGACGACCCGCTGTTCGGCCAGGACCCGATCTTCAACGCCATCCCGGCCCCGGCACGGCACCGGGCGATCAGCCGGTACTCCCTCGAGCGCACCCAGGACAACTGGGCGCTGGCGTTCGAGTGGGACATCGTGCTGCGGGGCGCGGACCGGACGCCCTTCGAGACCGACGACGACGGAGATGTGGCGTGAGCGCGAACCCACTGGACGTCCCACCGAATCCCACCGTCCCCTTCCAGCCCCGCACCGGGCAGCGCGGCAGCGGCTTCCTCACCGGGCCGTTCCGGCTGGGCACCACCCCGAGCGCCACGGTCGGGCCCTACCTCGCCATCGGGCTGACCTGGCCGGACGGCGCCTGGGCCGCGGAGGAAGGCACCGACGGCGGCTTCTGGATCCGCGGCCGGGTGTTCGACGGCGCCGGTGACGTCGTCCGCGACGCGATGGTGGAGACCTGGCAGGCCGACCCCGACGGCGGCTTCCCGTCGCCCGAGGACCCGCGCGGCGCCGCGTCCTACCCCGGCTTCCGCGGCTACGCCCGGTCCCAGACGCTCAGCGGCGAGTTCGGCGTCTTCACCCTCAAGCCCGGGCGGCTGCCCGACGGCGAGGGCGGGCTGCAGGCCCCGCACATCGACGTCTCCGTCTTCGCCCGCGGCGTTCTCGACCGGGCGGTCATGCGGATCTACTTCGCCGACGAGGCGGAGGCCAACGCCGAGGACGTCGTGCTGCGCGCCTTGCCGGAGGACCGGCGGAGCACGCTGCTGGCCACGCCGGCCGACGACGGCTACCGCCTGGACATCCACCTGCAGGGCGACCGCGAGACGGTGTTCTTCGCGGTATGAGCCGCTGCGCCGCCGGCCCCTCCGGTAGGAACGAGCCGTGAGCGGACTCTTCGACGGGACCTTCGCCCGCGGAGGTGCGGCCGCGGCCGTGTCCGACGCCGGCTGGATCGACGCGCTCCTCGACGTGGAGGCCGCACTCGCCCGCGCCGCCGCCGGGCTCGGGCTGGTGCCGACCACCGCGGCCGACGCGGTGACCCGGGCCTGCGCCGAGCCGGCCGGGCTGGACCTGGCCGCCGTGCTCGCTGCGGCGGCCGACGCCGGCAACCCGGTGCCGCCGTTGGTGCGGGTGCTCCGGTCGGCGGTGGGGGAGCGGGACGCGGTGGCCGTGCACGTCGGCGCCACCAGCCAGGACATCCTGGACACCGCGCTGCTGCTGGTGGCCCGCCGGGCGGGCACCGTCATCGACCGTGACCTCGCCGGTGCCGCCGAGGCGGCGGCCGGACTCGCCCGTGCACACCGGGACGACGTGGTCATGGGCCGCACGCTGATGCAGCAGGCGTTGCCCACCACGTTCGGGCTCAAGGCCGCCGGCTGGCTCGCCGGGCTCGACGGCGCCCGTGCCCGGCTGCGCGCCGTCGAGTCCTCGCTGCCGGTGCAGTACGCCGGCGCGGTCGGCACCCTGAGCGGGCTCGACGGGTCCGGCGTGGCCCTGCGCACGGCGCTCGCCGCGGAGCTCGGTCTGGCGCCCACGCCGGTCGCCTGGCACACGATGCGGCTGCCGATCGCGGACCTCGCCGGTGCTCTCGGCGTGGCCGCGGGCGTCGTGGCATCCGTCGCCGTCGACCTCGTCCTGCTCGCCCAGACCGAGGTGGCCGAGGTCGCCGAGATCAGCGAGCACCGTGGCGGCTCCTCGGCCATGCCGCACAAGAACAACCCGGTGGCCGCCATCTCGGCGCGCGCGTGCGCCCGCCGGGCACCCGGCCTGGTGGCCACCCTGCTCGCGGCGATGGAGCAGGAGCACGAGCGGGCCGCGGGGGCGTGGCACAGCGAGTGGCCGACGCTCACCGCCCTGCTGTCGACCGTCGGCTCCGCCGCCGCGTGGCTGGCCGAGAGCCTGGAGTCGCTGCAGCCCGACCTCGCCCGCATGGCCGGAACCGTCGCCGCGGCCGACGCGCGGCGCTCGCCGCGGCGGCCACCGAGGCGCTCGCGCCCCGGCTGGGCCGGAACGCCGCGCACGAGGCGGTGGCCGCTGCCGTCCGTGCGGCCCGCGAGACCGGCCGCCCGCTCGCCGACCTGCTCGCCGAGCGGGGGGATGTCGATCCCGCCGACCTGCACGCCGCTCCCGACGTCGGCGAGGCCGGCACCCAGGTCGACGCCGTCCTGGCCGACCACGACGCCCGCACCGGAGGTACCCCATGACTGCTGTCGACGTCTCCTACACCGAGAGCGGCCCGGCCGACGCCCCCGTCGTCGTCCTCGCCGGCTCCCTGGGCGCCACCCGCGCCATGTGGGATCCCCAGGTGCCTGCCCTGGCCGAGCGGTTCCGCGTGGTCACCTACGACGGCCGGGGGCACGGGAAGTCGCCGGCGCCGGCCGGGCCGTACACGCTCGACGACCTGGTCGACGACGTCGTCGCGCTGCTGGACCGGCTGGGGGCCGAGCGCGCGCACGTCGCCGGGGTCTCCCTCGGCGGCATGGTGGGGATGCGCCTGGCCGCCCGCGAGCCGGCACGGATCCACCGGCTGGCGGTGCTGTTCAGCTCGGCGAAGGTCGACCCGCAGGGCTTCCACGACCGGGCGGCCCAGGCCCGGGAGGGGGGCACCGCGCAGTTCGCCCCGGCGGTCGTGTCCCGGTGGCTGACCCCCGAGCACGCCGCCCAGCACCCGGACCTGGTGGCCCGGCTGGAGCGGATGGTCGCCGGCGCCGACGACGAGGGCTACGCCGCGTGCTGCGAGGTGGTGGGCGGCATCGACCTGCGGGAGGACCTGGGCCGGATCTCCGCGCCGACCCTGGTCGTCTCCGCTGCCGAGGACCCCGCGCTCCCGCCGCCGCACCAGGAGTTCATCGCCGCGGGCATCGCCGGAGCCGAGCTGCGCACCGTGAGCCCGGGCGCGCACCTGGCCAACCTGGAGCGGACGCTCGAGGTCACCGGCGCGCTGCTGGGCCACTTCGACGCCGACGGGAGCACCCGGTGAGCGAGCTGCCCGACACCGACCAGGCGCGCCGCGACGCGGGCATGCGCACCCGCCGCGAGGTGCTCGGCGACGCGCACGTCGACCGCGCCGTCGCGAACACCACGCCCTTCACCGCCGGGTTCCAGGACTTCATCACCCGGACGGCGTGGGGCGACCTCTGGCAGCGGCCCGGGCTGGCCCGCCGTGACCGGAGCCTGCTGACGCTGTCGATCACCATCGCGCTGCGGCACTGGGAGGAGTTCGCCCTGCACGTGCGGGCCGCGGTGAACAACGGGCTGACCGACGAGGAGATCGCCGAGGTCATCCAGCACGCGGCGGTCTACGCCGGCGTGCCGGCCGCCAACCACGCGTTCAAGGTGGCCGGCCCGATCCTCGAGGAGCTCCGCGGCTCGACCGGCGGCTGACCGGTCGGAACCGCCGCCGCTGGTCGAGGACCGCGCGTCAGGTGAGGCGGACGCGCACCGGGATGCTCTCCCAGGACCGGAGCGTGTTGTTGTGGTGCCGGCGGGTCGGCCCGGTCAGCTCGATGGAGCGGACCCGCCGGGCCAGCGCGGTGAGCAGGGCTTCGGACTCCAGGCGGGCGACGTGCTGGCCGGCGCACTGGTGGATGCCCATGCCGAAGCCGACGTGCCCGGACGGGTCGCGGGACAGGTCGAAGAGGTCCGGGTCCTCCCACCGGCGCGGATCGCGGTTGGCCGCGCCGAGGAACATCAGGATCTTGCTGCCGTCCGGGACGACGTGGTCGCCCACCCGGACGTCGGTGGTGGCGGTGCGGAAGAAGGTCTGCACCGGCGACTCCCAGCGCACCGCCTCGTCGAAGGCCATCCGGGCGAGCGAGGGCTGCTCGCGCAGCCGCTGCCACTGGTCGGGGTGGGTGGCGAAGGCGTAGAGGACGGCGGACAGCCCGTGCACCGTGGTGTCCACGCCCGCCGTGAGCAGCGAGCGGACGATCAGCGGCGCCATCTCCGGCGTGATCTCGCCGCGGTCGCTGGCCGCCCAGATGTCGGCGCCGAACCCCTCGGGCGCGAGGGCCTCGCGCCGGCACGCCGACGCCACCCAGCCGGACAGCTCGGCGACGCGGGGCGCCCCCTTGGCGACCAGGTCGTTGTCCGGCCCGAAGGCGTTGAACGCGTGGTCGCCGTAGGGGAGGAGGTTCTCCCGCCCCGCCTGCGGCAGGCCGACGGCGTCGGGGAAGACGCGGAGCGGGAAGGTCGAGGTCAGCACGGGCACGGCGTCGAACTCGGTGCCGGCGGAGAGAACGTCGTCCACCAGGGCCTCGGCGTCGGCGATCCACCCGTCCCGCAGCCGGCGCAGCGCACGCGGGCTGAGCACCGTGGTCAGCACCCGCCGCGGGGCGTCGTGCTTCGGCGGATCCGCCTCCAGCAGCAGGCTCGGCGGGCGCCAGGGCTTCTCGTACCGGAAGTTGGACAGCCCCACCCCGGCGCCCGACTGGAATTCCTGCCAGTCGACGAGGGCAGCGTGCACCTGTTCGTACCGGGCGAGGCCGTACACGTCGTACCGGCTCAGGTAGACCATCGGGCCGGCCTCGCGGAGAGCCGCCTGCAGGGGGAGGGGATCTTCGAGCACCTCGTGGTCGAACGGGTCGGCGTCGTTCGTCGGAAGGCCGGTGCTCGAACTCAGGGTCGCGGTCATGAAAGCTCCTCGGGAGGGCGGGGGATCAGAGGTCCGTCACAGGGTGAGCGCCGATCACAGGTCCAGGACGAGCCGGTCACTCTTGGACCGGGAGACGCAGATGTACATCGTGTCGCCGGCGGCTCGCTCCGCGTCGTCCAGGAGCGAGTCGCGGTGGTCGGGCTCGCCGGCCAGCACGCCGGATTCGCACGTGCCGCAGATGCCCTGCCGGCACGACGAGAGCACCTCGACGCCGGCATCCCCGACCGCATCCAGCACCGAGACGCCGGGCGACACGGTCACCGTGCGTCCCGTACGGGCCAGCTCCACCTCGAACGGGGTGGTGCGAACCGGGGCACCGCGCTCTTCGGCGAGGAAGCGTTCGGTCCGCAGCGCGTAGGGAGGCCACCCGGCGGCCACCGTCTCCATGGCGGCGATCAACGGCGCCGGGCCGCAGGAGTAGAGCCGGACCCCGGGGCGGGGGGTACCGAGGAAACCGGCGAGGTCGAGCAGCCCGAACTCGTCCTCGGGCCGCACCTCGACCCGGTCGCCGTAGGGGGCGAGTTCGTCGAGGAAGGCCATGGAGGAACGACGACGACCGCCGTAGAGCAGCCGCCAGTCCGCGCCCAGCAGCTCGGCCTGGCGCACCATCGGCACCAGCGGCGTGATGCCGATCCCGCCCGCGACGAACAGGTAGCTGTCCGCGGGCACCAGCGGGAAGTTGTTGCGTGGCCCGCCGACTCCGACCAGGTCGCCCACCGCGAGCTCGTCGTGGACGAAGGCCGACCCGCCGCGCCCGGCCGCCTCCCGGAGCACGCCCACCCGGTAGGTGGTCGGGTCCCAGCGGTCCCCGCAGAGCGAGTACTGGCGGGTGAGCCCGTTCGGCAGCACCAGGTCGATGTGCGCCCCCGGTGTCCAGTCCCGCAGCCGACCCCCCGCCGGTGCGGCCAGGTCCAGGGTCAGCACGCCGTCGGCCCGGACGTCCTTGCCGGTGACGCGCAGGGCGGCGACGTCGGCCGGTGCCGATGCCGGGGCGGGGGCGGTCGTGGTCATGCCGCGAGCGTGCGCCTGCCGGTGTGATCCAGGAAACACCTTCTCAATGGATGAGAAGCTGCGCATACTGCTCCGATGGCACGGACGGCGACCGGTGAGTCCTCGCTCGCGCGTGCCATCCGGATCCTGGAGGCGTTCACGCCGGAGGAGCCGGAGCTCGCCGTCTCCGAGCTCGCCCGCCGGTCGGGGCTGCACGTGGCCACGGCCTCGCGGATCGTCGGGCAGCTGACCGAGCACGGCCTGCTGAGCCGGGCCGGGGACCGCCGGGTGCGCATCGGGATTCGCATGTGGGAGCTGGCCTCCCGGGCCTCGCCGACCCGGTCGCTCCGTGACGCCGCGATGCCGTACCTGGAGGACCTGCACGCCGTCGTGGGGCACCACGCGCAGCTGGCCGTCCTGCTCGGCGACGAGGTGCTGTTCCTGGAACGGCTTTCCGCGCGGGACGCCGTCGTCAACTACTCGCGGATCGCCGGCCGGCTGCCGCTGCACATCTCCTCGTCCGGCATGGTCTTCCTCGCCTACGGCCCGGGGGAGCTGTGCGAGCGGGTGCTCGAGCGGCCGCTGGAGCGGTACACCGCCGCGACGATCACGACGGCCGAACGGCTGCGTGCCACGCTCGACCAGGTCCGCCGTCAGGGATACGCGCTGCTGCCCGGTCACGTGCACGCGGAGGCCACGGGGATCGCCGTGCCGGTCCGCGACGGCCTCGGTGAGGTCGTCGCCGCCCTGTCGGTGATCGTGCCGAACGACGAGCGGGCCCCTTCCGCCGTACCGGCCCTCCTGGCCGCGGCCCGGGGAGTCGGCCGTTCCGTTCCTACGTAGGGACGGTGCGACCAGCTCCTCCGCTCAGCCGCCTCGGTTCTGGGTCGTCGCTCCTCGGCCGGCGGGGACGTCGCCGGCGGAGGGACCGCGCAGATCCGGCCGGGATCGGTCGACCCGGCCGCGCCGAAATTGTCTGTGGTCGCACGTATGTTCGAGTCGTGCAGCGGATGACGGGAACCTCCCGGGTGGAGGGCTTGGTGCTCGACTGGGTGCGGACCCAGCCGGAACCCGACCCGCGACTGCCCGTGTCGTGGCTGGATGACGAGGAGGTCGCCGCCGAGCTGGCACGGATCCAGCGCAACCGGGCGCGGGATGCCGCCCGGGAGGCCGATCTGATCCTGCGGCTGGCCGAACTGCGCCCCGACGTCGACGACCCGCCGCCGGGCGCCCCGGGTGCCCGCAACCGTGCCTGGCGGAGGACGGACCCCGAATTCCCCGGAGTGAGCGAGTTCTTCGCCGACGAGGTCGCCCACGCGATCAACCTCGGGCGTGGCACCGCGGCCTTCCGTGCCCGGCGCGCCCACACGTGGCGGGAGAGCCTGCCGGCCACGTTCGCCGCGCTGCGCCGCGGGGAGATCGACGAGCGCCGTGCCGGCGTGCTCGCCGATGCGCTGCAGCACACGACGCCCGAGCTGGCCCGTGCCGTGGAGGCGGCGCTGCTGCCCGAGATGGATGACCTGTCCGTGGCCAGGCTGCGCTCGCGGGCGCTGGAGCTGCTGGCCGAACGGGACGCCACCGCGATGGATGAGCGCCACGAGGAGGCGAAGCAGGCCGCCGACGTGCGCTGCCGCGACACCGGCGACGGCATGGCGACCCTGGCCGGGGACATGACGGTTGACGAAGCGGCGGCCTGCTACGGCGTGATCGACCAGCTGGCGACGATGGCCAAGGCTGACGGTGATCCGCGCCCCATCGGGCAGATCCGGTCCGCGATCCATTCGATGCTCATCCTGCGGCCGGCCGACCACGGCCTGCCGGGCGTCACGGTGAACCTGGCCGTCACCGCCACCCTCGAGGGGCTGGAGGGGTCCTCGACCCGGGGTGGCGAGGTCAACGGGTCGCCGATCACCGCCGCCCGCCTGCGCGATCTTCTCCGCCGGATCGGCGCCCTCGGCCTCACGAACGCTGAGGGCGGGTCGCTGACGTTCGCGCTCACCGACGAGCACGGGCGGCTGCTGGCCACCGTCACCGCCGCCGAACTCGCCCGGCTGGCGCGGAGGGGCTGCCCCGAGCACGCCGATGCGCCGTGCGAGTGCCCGCTGCTCGACCTGCCGCCGTCCACCGATGGCTACGAGCCCGCGGCCGCCCAGCGGCGGTTCGTGACGACCCGGGACCGCCGGTGCCGGACCCCCAACTGCGGGCAGCGGATCGGCTGGGCCGACCACGACCACGTGGTCCCGCACGCGGAGGGCGGCCGGACGACGTGCACGAACCTGTGCTGCCTGTGCCGTTCGCACCACCGGCTGAAGACCTTCGGCCGTGGGTGGAGCTTCCGCATGGAGCCCGACGGCACGCTGCACGTCACCAGCCCGTCCGGGATCACCCGCACGACGCGGCCGCCCGGTCTGCGACCACCCGAACCCGGGCCACCGCCGTACGACCCGGCGGACGATCCTCCGCCGTTCTGAGTGCCGCGGCGGCACATGTCGACTCGACTGCATGTCGGCGAGGCGACATGTGCCGGCCCCGCTACCGGTGGACGGCGAACTCCCGCCGCGCTGCGGTCAGCGCTCCAGCTCGGCGAAGGTGTCGGCGACCCAGTCGGCGATGAAGGTGCTCACGTACGGCAGGTGGTCGAGGCCGATGTGCTCGGTCGCGCCCTCCTCCGGCGTGAAGACCCGCAGCTCCCGCTTGGGCGAGTTCACCGCCTGGTCGTAGGAGCGCCGGGCCATCTCCAGCGGGATCTGCCGGTCGTTGGCGCCGTGGGCGATGAGGAACGGGACGGTGATCTGCTCGACGACGCCCTCGAGGTTCACCGCGTCGGCGAAGTCGAGGAAGGGGTCGAGGTCGTGCTCGTTCCCGCCTTGGCCCCATACCCAGAGGACGTGCTCCCAGTAGTGGGGGACCGGCCGCTCGCCCTCGCGCTCCTTGCGCCGGCGCTGCACCGCACCCCAGTCATGGTTCGCCCCCCACGCGACGCAGAGCGCGAACCGCTTCTCGAAGGCGGCCGCGCGCGGGGCGTAGTAGCCGCCGAGCGACCAGCCGACGATGCCGATGCGGGTGGCGTCGACGTCGTCGCGGGTCGCCAGCCAGTCCACCGCCGCACCGGCCCACGCCTCGGCGTCGATCCGGGCGGTGATGCCCTGCAGCCGCAGCGCCTCGCCGGTGCCGGGCTGGTCGAGCATCAGGCAGGAGATCCCGCGGGCGGCCAGCTCCTCCCAGTGGTTGGAGGCGTACATGTGCTCCTTGGTGGAGTCCAGGCCGTTGACCAGGACGATCACCGGGGCCGGCCCGTCGTCGGTCGCCGGGGCGGCGCTGAAGTAGGCCGGCAGCGTCGTCCCCTCGTAGGGGATCTGGACCCGGCGGACTCGCGGGCTGTGCGTCTCGAAGGCCTTCTCCGCGATCTCCAGCATCCGGCGGTAGGTGGGCACCCGGTCCGGGTCGGAGTGCGCGAGCATCCGCTCGGCCTGGGCGAGGTAGTTGCTGGCGCGGAACCACAGCTGCCCGGCGGTCCGGGTGTGCCCGGCCTTCTCCGCTGCCTCGGCCTGGCCGACCAGCTGGTCGGTGAGCGCCCGCCAGGCGCGCAGGAAGTCCGGCGTACCGGCGTCCTCCCCGGCGTTCGCGGCGTCCTTGATCGGCCGGCAGGCGCGGTCGACCTCGTCGATCAGGCCACCGGAGTTCAGCGTCGCGACGACGCCGAGGTTCCAGGTGTAGGGGCCGGTGGGGAAGTACTCGAACACTGCGGTTCCTCTTTCGATCAGGGGGTGCGCGTGCGGGCGCGAGGCCGGGGACGTGCGGGTGCCACGGGCGGCAGGTCCAGGCCGGGGACGACGCGGTTGCGGATCGTGCCGATGCCCTCGACGGTCATCTCGACGACGTCGCCGGGCTGCAGCGGCGGGGGAGCGGCGGCGCGGTGCCGTCCCCACAGCTCGGCCAGGCAGCCGCCGTTGCCGCAGGTGCCCGACCCCAGCACGTCGCCCGCGCGCACCCAGGTCCCGCGCGACGCGTAGGAGATGAGGTCCTCGAACGGCCAGCCCATGTTGGAGAGCAGGTCCTGGCCGATCTCGCGCCCGTTCACCGCGACCCGCAGGTCGAGGGCGAGGAAACCGTCGTCGTCCCGGTAGGGCTCCAGCTCGTCGGCGGTGACCAGCCACGGCCCCAGCGTCGTCGCCGAGTCCTTGCCCTTCGCCGGGCCGAGGTTGACCTTCATCTCGCGGCGCTGGAGATCGCGGGCCGACCAGTCGTTGAACACGGTGTAGCCGAAGACGTGCTCGCGGGCCTGCTCGGGCGTCAGCGAGGCGCCGTCCCTCCCGACGACGACGGCGACCTCTAGCTCGAAGTCCAGCATCTGCGAGCCCGGCGGCACGGCGACGTCGTCGTGCGCCCCGACCAGCGCGTAGGGGTTGGTGAAGTAGAAGGTCGGCGCCTCGTACCACTCGGGCACCACGCCCGCGCCGTCCCCGACGCTCTTCACCACGCCCTCGACGTGCTCCTCGAACGCGACGAAGTCCCGGACGGTGGGGGCGTCGAGCGGGGGCAGCAGGCGGACCGACTCCACCGGCACGGCGGGCCCCTCCAGCGCCGCGTTGCCGGCCTCCAGCGCGGCGGGCAGCCCGGCGCGGACGAGCTCCAGGACGCTGCGGCCGTCGGGGATAGCGTGCAGGCCGGCGGCGCTGAGCACACCGGCCTGCACGTGGCCTCCGGCCTCCCAGGTGGCGAACCGCATCAGACCGGGGGAGCGACGAAGAGACCCTTGTCGGGGTCGTTGAACGAGCGCTGCGCGACGAACTCGTCCATCGCGTTCGCGGTGCCCCACTGGTCGCTGACCTCGGGATTGGTGAAGTCGTAGACGTGCGGGTGCCAGGTGTCCTCGTCGAGCAGCTCGAGCTCCGTCGTGTACTCGACGGTGTTGCCGTGCGGGTCGAGGAAGTAGCTGAAGGTGTTGTTGCCGGCCATGTGCCGGCCGGGGCCCCAGATCTTCTCGACGCCGGCGCGCAGCAGCCGGCCGGTGCCGCGCATGTACTCGTCGATGCCGCGCAGCTCGAACGACGCGTGGTGCAGCGAGGGGTGCGGACCGCGGGCGATCGCCATGCTGTGGTGCCAGGCGTTGATCCGCATGAACCACATCATTTCCCCCATGCGCGGGTGCATCAGGGTGTCCGACAGGGCGAACGCGAGGTGCTTCTCGTAGAAGGCGCGGGTGCCCTCGGGGTCCGCGGAGTTGATCACCACGTGCGACAGGCGGACCGGGATCGACTCGCCCTCCTCGATCCTGCGGTGCTGCCGGACGGCGACGTCGGAACTGACCTCCACCGTGCGGCCCTCGTTGTCGAAGAACCGGAACCCGTAGCCGCCGCCCGGGGTCTGCAGGGTGTCGGGCTCGCTGATCAGCCGGACGCCGTCGCGGGCGAGCTGGCCGGCGAGGGTGTCGACGTCGGCGGCGGTGGCGGCACCGAAGGAGATCAGGTCGATCCGCTTGTCGGTGGCCTCACGCAGCCGGACGACGTACTGCTCGGGGGAGCCCTCGGCCGCGAGGAAGGTCAGGCCGGAGTCGCTGTGCTCGGCCGTGAGGCCCCACGTGTTGGTGTAGAAGTCGAGCTGCCTGGCGTGGTCCGGCACGGCCAGGTCGACGTGCCGCAGGTGCGTGATCAGGCGCTGGGTCATCTGTTCTCCGTGAGGTCCTTCGTCAGGCGGGCTGGCTGGTGAGCATGGCGATCTGGCGGAAGAGGGTGGGCGCGTCACCCTGCACGTGGTCGAGCTGCCACTGCGCGAGCGTGTTGGAGGCGTCGACGACGGTGGTGGCGCGCTCGTACCGGCGGGCGTGGAAGGCGTCCCACAGCTCCTGGTCGAGCGCGTCGCGGGTGAGCAGCAGGTCGGTGAGGACGTAGGCGTCCTCCAGCGCCTGCGCACCGCCCTGGGCGATGGTGGGCGGGCAGGTGTGCGCGGCGTCGCCGATCAGCACGGCGCGGCCGCGGTTCCACGGCGCGGGCAGGACGTGCGTCTCGAACCAGGTGTAGTTGACCCGGCTGGGGTCGGTCAGCGTCTCGCGGATCTCGTCCCACGGGCCGTGGTAGGCCTGCGACAGCTCCTTCATCACCGCGAGCTGCTCGTCCGGGCTCAGGGTCGACCGGTCCTGCGCCGGCTCGACGATGTAGGCGTAGAGGGAGTCCTCGCCGGTGGGGCAGTAGCCGGCGATGAACGACGGGCCGCCGTAGAACAGGTCGGTGCGGGTGACGCTGGCCGGCCGGGGACCGAACGCCCGCCAGATGCCCATGCCGACCGACCTGGTCTCCAGGTCGATGCCCAGGGCGCGGCGGGTCCAGGAGCGGATGCCGTCGGCGCCGACGACCAGGTCGTAGCGGCCGGCGGAGCCGTCGGCGAACGTGACGTCGACGCCGTCGGCGTCCTGCCGCAGCGCGGTGTGCGTCGTGCCGTACCGGAGCTTCACCCCGACCTCGGTGGCGCGTTCGCAGAGGATCCGGGCCAGCTCCGGGCGGGGCATGCCCATGACCGCGGGCAGGTCGGGGCCCCCGGTCTTGGCGTCCGGGATCTCCGCGACCACGGTGCCGGCCGGGTCGGGCGCACGGATGCCGGTGACATCGAAGGCGTAGCCCTTCTCACGCACCTGCTCCCAGACCCCGAGGGTGCGCAACTCGCGCAGCGCGTTGCCCTGCAGGGTGATGCCGGACCCGGTGGCGGCGACGTCCGGCTTGATCTCCACGAGGTCGACGGCGACGCCGGCCTCGGCCAGGCGGATGGCGGTGGCGGTGCCGGCGAGGCCGGCGCCGACCACGAGCACGCTGGTGGCGGCGGGCATGTCAGGACTCCTTCGTCCGGTCGGTCACTTGACGGCGATCGGATTCACCGGGGCGCCGACGGCGCCGGTGACGGGCAGGGGGGCGGCGGTGAGCCAGAAGTCGTAGCGGCCGTCGGCCGCGCAGTCGGCCGCCAGGGCGTCGAGGTCCCACATCTCGCCGAGGAACAGGCCGATGTGCGGGATGGCGACCTGGTGCAGCGGCTGGAAGGCGACGTCGAACTCGTTGGGCCGCACCTCGAAGCCCCAGGTGTCGGTGGCGATGCCGGCGATCTCGGTGCCGTGCAGCCAGTCGGCGGTGGTGAACGACAGCCCGGGGGCCGGGCCGCCGGCGTACTCGCCCCAGCCGCGCCCCTCGGCGATGTCGCGGCGGGCGCGGGTGAGCTGACCGGTGCGCACCAGCAGCAGGTCGCCGCGGCCGACGCGGGCGCTGTCGCCCTGCGCCTCGATGGTGGCCCGCAGGTGCGCAGGAGTGACGGCGAAGCCGTCGGGCAGTTCGCCGTCGGTGCCGATCGCCCGGCCGACGTCGAGCAGCACACCGCGGCCGGCGATGCGGTCGGCCACGGTCTCGATGCCGGTGACCGAGTCGCCGGCGCTGGTGACGACGTCGCCGGCCCGCCGGCCGTTCCAGGCGTTGCCGTGGTCGAAGATGTGGCCGAGGCCGTCCCACTGGGTGGAGGCCTGCAGGGGCATGGCGATGACGTCATCGGCGCCGCCCAGGCCGTGCGGGAAGCCCTGGCCGCGTTCGGCGTCGGTGCCGGTGTCGAGCATCGTGTGCACCGGGTTGGTGCGCCGGCGCCAGCCCTTCTGCGGGCCGTCCATGTCGAAGCGCTGGGACAGCGAGAAGCTCACCCCGCGACGGACCAGCCCGGCGCCCTCGACGCGCTTGTCCTCGGTCAGGAAGTTCAGCGTGCCCAGCACGTCGTCGGCGCCCCAGCGGCCCCAGTTCGAGCACCGCTGCGCGGCGGCGGCGATGGCGCCCTCCGGGTCGGTCGGGTCCAGCTGGTCGGGCGTGAGCACGTCGGGTCCCTTCGTGAGTGCGACGGGCATCACGCTGCGGGACGGGCGCCTCACCCGGGAAGACGAGATGTCTGATGACAGGCATCAGCGCCGTCTATACGGTGCCCGGATGAACCTCGCCAGCCTGGACCTCAACCTGCTGGTGTCCCTCGACGCCCTCCTGCAGCAGCGCAGCGTCACGCGGGCCGCCGCGCAGATGGGCCTGTCCCAGCCGGCGCTGTCGGCGTCGCTGGCCCGGCTGCGCCGGCACTTCGGCGACGAACTGCTCACCCGGGTGGGCAACGACTACCGGCTCACCCCGCTGGCGGCCCAGCTCAAGGAGCTGGCCCGGATCGCACTCACCGGCGTGGAGCGGGTGTTCACCGCCCAGCCGGAGTTCGAGCCGGCGTCCTCGACCCGGGAGTTCTCCCTGCTGGTCAGCGACTACGGCGTGGCGGTGCTCGGCGACACCCTCGCGACCCTGCTGGCCGAGGAGGCTCCCGGTGCGCGGTTGCGGTTCTCGGCGAACACGCCGTCGTTCGTCGACCGGGCCGACCAGGTGCTGCTGAGCACCGACCTGCTGGTGCTGCCGCACGGCTTCGTCGCCGACCTGCCGCACCGCGACCTGTACCGCGACGAATGGGTCTGCGTCGTCGCCGCCGACAACGCCCAGGTCGACGGCGAGCTCACCGTGGAGCACCTGGAGACGCTGCCCTGGGTGGTCACCTACCACGGCCCGACGGCGTCCACGCCCGCTGCGCGGCAGATGCGGATGCTGGGTATCGAGCCGCGGGTGCAGGTGGTCACCGAAAGCTTCCTGACCGTCCCCGCGCTCGTCGCCGGCTCCGACCGCATCGCGCTGCTGCAGCGCCGGCTGGTCGACCTGCTGCCGCTCAACACCGGCGTCCGCGCGCTGGCCACGCCGTTCGCGGCGGGCCCGCTGGTGGAGGCGATGTGGTGGCACCCGGTCTACCAGGACGACCCCGAGCACGTCTGGCTGCGCGACCTCGTCGTGCGGGCCACCGAGCAGGCCGTCGGCGACCCGGCGGCGGCGCCCATCGACCTGGTCGATGACCCGGGTCAGCAAAAGTGATTTCCGCACGGCTCCCGGAGTGCTGACACTTCCTCGCCAGTGACGCCGATCACCGGTATCGGTGCCGAACCACCTGGAGATCCCGTGTCCGAGTCCGTCGTGAGCCCCGAGCGGCTCCCCGAGGAGCCCACCGTCGGGGAGGTCGCCGTCGACCCGGTGACCGGTCGGCCCGCCGGCCGCCCGCAGGCCGTGGTCCTGCTCCTGTCCAGCTGCCTGGCCGTGCTCGGCGCGGTGCTCCTCGCGCCGGTGCTGCCCCGCATCGAGGAGGCCTTCGCGGGCACGCCGGGGGTGGCGGCGCTCACGCCGATCGTCCTGACGGCCCCGGCGCTGGTCATCGGCCTGACCGCCATGATCGCCGGTCGGATCGTCGACCGGGTCGGCCGCAAGCGGCTGCTCGTCGGCGCGCTGGTGGTGTACGCCGTCGTCGGCACCGCGCCCCTGTGGCTGCCGTCGCTGGAGCTGATCGTGGCCTCCCGGGTGCTGCTGGGGCTCACCGAGGCCGCGATCATGACCTGCTGCACCACCCTGCTCGCCGACTACTTCCACGGGTCCGAGCGGGAGCGCTACTTCGGCCTGCAGGTCGTCTACACCACCGTCGCCGCCACCCTCTTCTTCGGTCTCGGCGGTGCCCTGGGCGCCGCCGACTGGCGGACGCCGTTCTGGCTGTACGCCGTCAGCATCCCGCTGGCGATCGCGGCCGCGAGGTTCATCTGGCAGCCCGCCCCGCGGGCGCAGGCGGCGGCACGGACCGAGAAGCTCCCGCCGCTGCCGTGGCGGCAGCTCGGTGCGCCGGTCGGGGTGACGCTGCTCGGCGGTCTGGTCTTCTACGTCCTGATCGTCCAGCTGTCCTTCACGCTCGACAGCATCGGCGTGGAGTCGACGGCCACCATCGGGCTCGCCAGCGCCATCGCCTCCCTCGGCACCGCCGTCGGCGCCTTCCTCTTCGGCCGCCTCGCCCGGCTGGGCCCGGCGGTGCTCGTCCCGGTGGCCTTCGCCGTCTCCGGGGTCGGCATCCTCGGGATGGGGCTGGCATCGGCCCTGCCGGTGGTCATCGTCTTCTCGGTCGTCACCGGGTTCGGCAACGGGCTCCTGCTGCCCGCGCTGCTCACCTGGGCGCTCAGCTCGCTGAACTTCGAGCAGCGCGGCCGCGGCACCGGCGTGTGGACCTCGGCGCTGTTCATCGGCCAGTTCGTCTGCCCGCTGGTCGTCCTGGCGCTCACCGGTGCCATCGGAAGCCTGGGTTCGGCGCTCGTGGTCCTGGGCGTCCTCAGCCTCGCGGCCGCCGCCGGCGTCCGGGCGATCCGACCCCGCCAGGCTGCCGACCCCGCGCTCGCCGCGCACTGACCCCGGACGACGGAGGCCCCGCGGGCAACCCGCGGGGCCTCCGGTCGTCGCCGGCACCGGCGCCTGTCCGGGTCGCCCGCACGAGGACATCCGCTGGGGCAGACACCCAGCGCGGGGCGGCCTGGCTCCAGCTGCTGCGCACCGCCCCGGGACTGCCGGCGCGTCAGCTGTCCGCCGACCGGGCCCGCGGCCCGGGGTGCCGCCTGCCGGTCTCCCGCCGCGCACCGTCCGCCGTCCGCTCCCCGGAGTCCCCGACGTCGGGGGGAAGGTCCGCGCGGCGATCCGCCCGCGGGCTAGCGCAGCGGGCGGAAGAACTCCCGGATGTCGCGGACGAGGGCCTCGGGCTGCTCCATGGCGGCGAAGTGGCCTCCCCGGTCGTGCTCGTGCCACATCCGCAGGTCGCGGTACTGGGCGCGGGCCCACTCCTCGGTCGGCTGCATGATCTCGTGGGGGAACAGCGAGACCCCGGTGGGGACCGTGACGGTCGGGGTGCGGCTCGCCGGGCGCTGCGCCATCTCCCAGTACATCCGTGCGGACGAGCCGGCCGAGTCGGTGAGCCAGTAGGTGGCCACGTGGTCGAGGATGCGGTCGGCGCCGAGGGCGGAGACCGGGTCGCCGGCGCAGTCGGACCAGGACCAGAACTTCTCCAGGATCCAGGCGCACTGCGCGGCGGGTGAGTCGGCCAGCCCGTAGGCCAGGGTCTGCGGCCGGGTGCGCTGCTGCATGTTGTAGGCGGAGTCGATGGTGCGGAAGTGCTCGGCGGCCCGGCGGGCGCGCTCCTCCCGCTCGGTGAACCGGGTCTGGTCGGCCGGCGGCGGGGTGACCACCATGTTCAGGTGGATGCCCACCAGGCGGTCGGGGTGCCGGGCGGCCAGGTTGGCGGACACGAAGGAGCCCAGGTCACCACCCTGTGCGCCGAAGCGCTCGTAGCCCAGCCGGGACATCAGCACGGCCCAGGCGTCCGCGACCCGCTCGAGCCCCCAACCCGGCTCGGTGGGCTTGCCGCTCCAGCCGAAACCGGGCAGGGACGGCACCACCACGGTGAACGCGTCCCGGGGATCGCCGCCGTGTGCGGTCGGGTCGGTCAGCGGGCCGAGGACGTCGAGGAACTCGGCCACGGAGCCGGGCCATCCGTGGGTCAGCACCAGCGGCAGCGCAGCGGGATGGGGGGACGGTGCGTGCAGGACGTGGATCGGCACGCCGTTCAGGTCGGTGGTGTACTGCTCGACCGCGTTGAGCCGGGCCTGCCGGGTCGGCCAGTCGTAGTCGTCGGCCCAGTACCGGCACAGCTCCTGCACGTACTCCAGCGGCACGCCTTGCGACCAGTCCCCGACGGTGGGCCGGTCCGGCCAGCGGGTGGCGCGCAGCCGGCGACGGAGGTCGTCGACGTCCTCGTCGGGCACGGAGATCGTGAAGCGGGCGACGCCGGGCATGGGCACCGGGTCACGGTAGCGGCGCCACCGGGGTCACGGGTCCGTCCCGGGCCACCGTGACCGACCTCTGCCGGGGCGTCGGCCCGGTCGCAGCCGGCCGTCGATAGCCTGTCGGCACTCGGACGGGAGGCGGAGATCCTCATGGGCTGGACGGCGAGCCGGGTGGGCCGGTGCCGCATGCGAGGCCACCCACCACGTCCGGCGGGATGAGCCGTCCGCACCTGCGCAGCGACGCCGCCCGCCTCGCCGCGGTGCTGCTCGCCGCGCTCAACCTGCGCGGCGCGATCGCCGCGGTCGGCCCGGTGCTCCCGGAGCTCCGCGCGGACCTCGACCTCTCGCCGGAGGCGGCCGGTCTCCTGACCACCCTCCCGGTGCTCTGCTTCGCCGTACTGGCGCCGGCCGGCGCCTGGCTGGGCCAGCGCCTCGGCACCGGGACGGCGGTGCTCGCGGGGCTGGTGACGGTCGCGGTCGGAACGGTGCTGCGCGTCCTCGGCGGTCCGCCGCTGCTCTTCGCCGGCACCTTCCTCGTCGGCGCGGCGATGACCGTGGGGAACGTGCTCCTGCCCGTGGTGGTCAAGCGCGAGTTCGGCCGACGGGCCGGGATCGTCACGGGCCTCTACACCGCTGCCCTCGCGGCCGGCGCGGCGCTGACCGCGGCGTTCACCGCGCCGATCGCCGCGCTCGGCGGATGGCGGCTGGGACTGGCCGTCTGGGCCGTCGTCGCGCTGGTCGCGGCCGTGGGCTGGGTGGCGGTCTTCCCGCCGCGAGATCCCGCGGTTCCCGTCCCGGAGGCGATCCCGCCGTCCGGGGTGCCGACGGTCGTGTGGCGGTCGCCGGTCGCCTGGGCGGTCACGGCGGTCCTGGCGATGCAGTCGGCGCTGTACTACGCCGTCACGACGTGGCTGCCCAGCCTCCTCGCCGAGGATCTGGGGGTCGACCTGGCCACCGCCGCGTTCGCCGCCTCGGCGTTCCAGGTCCTGGGCATCCCGGGTGCGCTGGCGATCCCCGCGCTGCTGGGCAGGTGGCGCGGGCAGACGGGGCTGGCCGCGGCGGTCGCGCTGGCCTGGGGGGTGCTGCCCGCGGGCCTCCTGATCTGGCCGGCCGCGTGGCCGGCGTGGGTGATCGTCGGGGGCGTCGCGCAAGGCGCCGGGATCTCACTCGCCTTCGCCCTGGTCGTCCTCCGGTCGGCCGATGACGGCGTCGTCCGCCGGCTGTCGGGCATGTCGCAGCTCGTCGGCTACGGCGTGGGAGCAGCCGCCCCGCTGGCGGTCGGTGCCCTGTACTCGGCCACCGGGGGGTGGGCGGCGCCGCTGGCGCTGCTGGTGGCCGTCGCGGCGGCTCACGGGGCGGCCGGCGTGGTTGCCGGCCGGTCCCGTGCGATCGGGTGAGCCAGCGGGACGCGGGACCGGAGGCGTCAGACGGTCGCCGGGAGCGGCATCTCCCGCACGTCGTCGGCGATGGTCAGCGGGGCGCCGGTGGCGGCCACCACCTCGTCGACGGTCACGCCCGGCGCGGTCTCCCGGAGCACCATGCCGTCGGGGGTGACGTCGATGACGGCGAGGTCGGTGATCACCCGGTCGACGCAGGCCTTGCCGGTGAGCGGCAGCGTGCACTCCTCGACGAGCTTCGGTGATCCGTCGCGGGCGACGTGCTCCATCATGATGATCACCCGCCGGGCGCCGTGGACGAGGTCCATCGCGCCGCCCATCCCGTTGACCATCTTGCCGGGGATGAGCCAGTTGGCGAGGTCGCCGCGGGGATTGACCTGCATGGCGCCCAGCACGGCGACGTCGAGGTGCTTGCCCCGGATCATCCCGAAGGACAGCCCCGAGTCGAAGAAGCTCGCCCCGGGCAGGACGGTGACCGTCTCCTTGCCGGCGTTGATCAGGTCGGGGTCCTCCTCGCCCTCGAACGGGTAGGGCCCCACGCCCAGGACCCCGTTCTCCGAGTGCAGGACGACGTGGATGCCCTCGGGGACGTAGTTGGGCACGAGGGTCGGCATCCCGATGCCGAGGTTGACGTACTGGCCGTCCTCCAGCTCGAGGGCCACCCGGGCGGCGAGCTGCTCACGGTTCAGGGCCATCAGGCTGCTCCCTCGGTCGCTTCCTCGCCGGCGGCGGCCGGGGCGGCGGAGTCGTCGGTCCCGGCCGCCGGGCGGGGCCGGGTGGTCCGCTTCTCGATCTTCTTGCCGTCGCTGCCCACGACGACGACGCGGTCGACGAACACCCCGGGCAGGTGCACGTCCTCGGGCCGGATGTCGCCGGGCTCGACGAGCTCCTCGACCTCGGCGACGGTGATCCGGGCGGCCATCCCGGCCAGCGGGTTGAAGTTCCGGGCCGACTCGTGGAACACCAGGTTGCCGTGGCGGTCGCCCACCGCGGCGCGCACCAGGCCGAAGTCGGCGGTGAGCGCCGTCTCCAGCACGTACTGCTGGCCGTCGAAGACGCGCACCTCCTTGGGCTCGCTGGTCTTCACCACGTTGCCCTCGGCGTCGTAGCGCACGGGGATGCCGCCCTCGGCGACCATCGTGCCCACGCCGGTGGGCGTGTAGAAGGCCGGGATGCCGGTGCCGCCGGCGCGCAGCCGTTCGGCGAGCGTGCCCTGCGGGGTCAGCTCCACCTCCAGCGCCCCGGACAGGTACAGCCGGGCCAGTTCCTGGTTGCCGCCGACGAAGGAGCTGATGGTGCGGGTGATCCGTCCCGCGTACAGCAGCACGCCCAGCGCCTGGTCGTCGACCCCGCAGTTGTTGGAGATCGTCGTCAGCCCGTCGGCGCCCTGCTCCAGGAGCGCGTCGATGAGCGCGAACGGCACCCCGCACAGCCCGAACCCGCCGACGGCGAGCCAGGAGCCGGAGGTGATGTCGGCGACCGCCTCGGTGGGTGAGCCCACGACCTTGTCCACGTCAGTCCTCCCGCTCGGCGGGGGCGGGGGGCGGCGCCTGCCGCCCGTGGTCCGTGTGCGTCCGATCCACCAACTGCTCCCATCGGTCGGTCTGCGGGGCCCCAGTATCCATCCCGACCGGGCCGCGCCCGACGTGCGCGCACCACTGGGTGGAATGGTCGCCGCACCCACCCGGTGGGAACTCGGCCGGGGCAAGGGCCGTTGCGCGGGCATGGAACTGACCTGCCCGAAGTGTCACGGCACCATGCGGACCTACGAGCGCAACGGCGTGCACGTCGACCAGTGCTCCGACTGCCGGGGGATCTTCCTCGACCGGGGTGAACTCGACCGGCTGATCGACGCGGAGAACTCCTGGCACGGCGGCGCGGCCCCGAGGACGAGCGGATCGCAGCAGTCGCCGGGCCACTCCGGTTCCGACGAGGAGCGCGACGACCACGAGCGCTCCGGTGGCCGGCGCTCCGGTTCCGCGCAGGGGCTCGGCTCCGCGGCGGGGCTGAGCGGCGTGGTCGGTGAGGTGCTGCGGCAGGTGCAGGGCTCCTCGCACTCGTCGCACTCCACCGGGCACGGCAAGCGGCGGAAGCAGTCCTTCCTGGGCGAGCTCTTCGGCTGAGCGCCCGGCTGCGCCTCAGCGCAGGAACGTGGTGAGGCGGACGCTCACCGTCTCGCCCCCGGGGTGGTGGTCCCCGCCGGCGATGTCGACGTGGTCGCACAGCTGGCGCGCCAGCCACAGGCCCATCCCGCCGCGGGACAGGTCGCTGCCGTGGGCGGGCCCGTAGCCGGCGAACGGGTCGTCCCAGCCGGGGCCGCCGTCGGTGATCGTGCAGACGATCCGGTCCGCGCCGGTCCAGAGCCGCAGGCTCACCGGCGGCAGCCCGTGCCGGACCGCGTTGGAGGCCATCTCGTCGACGGCCAGCAGGAAGTCGTCGACGAGGTCCGCACCGGCCGGCACCCCGGCCAGCTCGGCGGCGACCGCGTGCCGCAACCCGATGAAGTCCCTGACGTCGGCCGCCGCCAGCCGCGGGGGCGTGCGCTCGAGCGGCTCGTCGGGGATCGGCAGCGTCCGGAGGTAGGCCGCGGGATCGGTGTAGGAGGGGCTGGGGACGCGGCCGTCCGCCGTCACCAGCCGGCTGTGCGTGCGGCCGGCGGACTCGAGGACCGGGTCGGGCAGCTGCCGGGTGTCGAAGGCGCACAGCCCCCAGAGGTTCCAGCCGGACAGCGCCCGGTTGATGACCGACTCGTAGCGCTCCCACTCCAGCCAGTCGCGCTCCGTGCGGCCGTAGTCGGCCTCGCCCACGACCCGCACCCGGCCGGCGCCCGCGGCCGTGCACTGCTCGGCCAGCCGGCGGAAGGTGGTGATCGCCTCGGGCGTGCGCGGGCGGTAGACCGCGTGGCGCTCGACGACCTGCAGCCGCGGATCGTCGTCCAGGGCCTCGCGCAGCGCAGCGGCGGTGTCGGGCCGCGTGGCGACCACGGCGGCGTCACCCTCGGCCAGGCCCGCCCGCAGGAAGGGTGCCGCCAGGGCGACCAGCTGCTCGGTCGAGTCGTACAGCAGCGCGTCGTGCGGGAACCCTCCGGGCGCGGGACGGCCCGCCCCACCCGTCGTCGTCCAGTCCACCTGCACTCCCGCTGTGTCCGTCCGCTGCCCCGGACTCCCCCTCCACGGTAGGGCAGCGCGGCGGAGCACTCAGCACGGCGTGCCGGATCGCCGGTCGTCCGCGGCGCGGACGCCGGCCGGCGCGGCACAGTGGAGGCGTGTTCGACATCGACTGGATGGGACTGCTCACCCGCGAGGTGCTCCGCGAGCGCGGGGCCGCGCTGATCGCCGAGACCTGCGCCTGGGCCGTGGGGCTCTCCGACCGGCCGCACTACCGACGGCACTCCGGCCGGCTCGCGCCCAGCGGCCTGACCGTGGGAGAGCGGGCGGCGAACGGGCAGCCGCTGGGCGATGAGGAGGACGGCCGGGTGGACCTCGGGGACGCCCGGCCGGGCAGCTTCCAGGACGCCTTGGCGATGGTCGGCCCGGACGGCCGGCTGGAGGCCGAACGGTTCGACGACGAGGTCCTGGTGCCGTTCGTGGCGGAGACCTGCCGGCTGGCGGGTGAGCGGGGCCGGACCACCCGGCGGGCGGACTGGGCGGAGCTCGCCGACGACCTGGGCGAGGATCCCGTGGACGTGGCCGACGTGGTGCGCGCCGGGGGCTGGGAGGCGCCGCTGCGCATCGACGCCGAGCACCTGGTGCTCGCTGCACTGGGGCACGTGCCGCTGATCGAGGTCGAGGCCGAGGGGCTGCCGCTGTCGCTGGTCCGGGCGGCCGAGGCGGCGGCCCGCGCGGCCGTGCCCGCGCCCGCTCCGGAACCGGACGACAGCCTGGCCGGCGCGCTGTTCCTCGCCCGGGCCGCCCTGGAGGACTCCGGGTGCTCCGTGCCGGTGCCGCCGGAGGAGTCGGACCTGCTGCTCGCCGCCCTCGGGGAGGCCGGCCTGGAGCCCGACGAGGTGACGAGCGTGGTGCCGCACCTGCCGGTGGAGGAGTCGACGATCACCCGGATCGCGGCGACGCTGCCCGGCGGCCAGGATGGGCCTACGGACGGGGACCGACCGAGGAGCGTGGGATGACCGACCCGAACAGCCAGGCACAGCCCGAGGACACCGACGAGGGTTCGCACGCGAGCGTGGGAAAGGACCCGGCCAGCCCGGGTGGCGGCCGGACCGGCGGCGAGACCTCGGTCGACGAGGCGATGGGGCAGGAGCCCGGCGACCCCAGCTGATCGGCGGCGGCCGCCGTGTCGGTGCGTGAGCTGGTCGTCCTGGGCACCTCGAGCCAGGCGCCGACCCGGGACCGCAACCACAACGGCTACCTGCTGCGCTGGGACGGCGAGGGTCTGCTGTTCGACCCGGGGGAGGGCACCCAGCGGCAGCTGCTGCTGGCCGGCGTCCCCAGCGGCGCCATCACGCGCATCTGCGTGTCGCACTTCCACGGCGACCACTGCCTGGGGCTGCCGGGCGTCCTGCAGCGGATGAACCTGGACCGGGTGCCGCACCCGGTGCCCGCCCACTACCCGGCCGGTGGCCAGCGGTGGTTCGACCGGCTGCGCCACGCGTCGGAGTTCCACGACCTGCTCGACGTACCCGAACGCCCGGTGACCGGGGACGGGCCGGTCGTGACCGGGAGGTTCGGCACGCTGGAGGCCCGCCGCCTGGACCACCCCGTCGAGACCTACGGCTACCGGCTGGTCGAGCCCGACGGGCGCCGGATGCTGCCGGATCTGCTGGCGCGGCACGGCGTCGCCGGGCCCGACGTCGGGCGGCTGCGACGCGAGGGCGGCCTCCGGCGCGACGGCCGGGCGGTCCGGCTCGAGGAGGTCAGCGTCCCTCGTCGCGGGCAGCGCTTCGCCTTCGTGATGGACACCCGGCTGTGCGATGCGGTGTGGGCCCTGGCGGAGGGGGCGGACCTGCTGGTCATCGAATCGACGTTCCTCCACGAGGACGCCGGCCTGGCGCGCGACTACGGGCACCTGACCGCCCGCCAGGCCGCGGCGGTCGCCGCGGACTGCGGTGTGCGGAGGCTGGTGCTCAGCCACTTCTCCCAGCGCTACGACGACCCGCGGCGGTTCTCCGACGAGGCGGCCGAGGTCTTCGACGGGGACGTCGTCGTCGCATCGGACCTGCAGACGGTGCCGGTGCCGCGCCGCTCCGATGCGGTCGACACGGGACGGGAGCCGGCAGCACCGCCGCGGTGAGGGACGTCGTGCCGGGTGGTCAGACCTCGTCGACCTCGAAGGTGCGCGACGGCGAGACGACCTCCTCCTGCGCGGCGACGAGCAGGACCTCCCGCGATCGCGCGTCCTCGGTGCGCTGCAGGAGGCCGAACACCGTCGCCGCCGCGCGCCCGAGCGCGTCGGCCGCGGACCGGGTGCCGAGCCAGTGCGCCAGGAACAGCGCCGCGATCGCGTCACCGGCGCCGTTGACGGACACGCCCAGCCGCGGCGTGCGCACCCGCCAGTGCCGCCCGCCCTCCGAGGCCAGCAGGTCGACGGCGTCGTCGGGGGTGTCCTCGGCGACCAGCGAGGTCGTGAGCACCACGCGGGGGCCCAGCGCCTGCACCGCGGCGACGGCGTCCTTCACCGACGCCGGCGAGCGGGTGGTCGCGCCGGAGAGCAGGTCGAGCTCGTAGTGGTTCGGCGTGACCACGTCGGCGGCCGGCACCGCGACCTCGCGCATGAACTCCGCGATGCCCGGCCGGACGAAGACCCCGCGGCCGACGTCACCGATGACCGGATCGCAGCAGTAGACCGCCTGCGGGTTCGCCGCCCGCACCCTCGCCACCGCGCCGACCACGGCGTGGCCGATGTCGGCCGAACCGAGGTAGCCCGAGAGGACGGCGTCACAGCTGCCGAGCACCCCCCGGTCGGAGATGCCCTGCACCAGCTCGTCGATCGACTGGCCGTCGTAGACGCGGCCGGTCCACTCCCCGTAGCCGGTGTGGTTGGAGAACTGCACGGTGTGGACCGGCCACACCTCGATGCCGAGGCGCTGCAGGGGAAACACGGCCGAGGAGTTGCCGACGTGGCCGTAAGCGACGTGCGACTGGATGCTGAGGACGGCGGTCACGGCAGGCACCCTGGCACACGCCCACCGGGCGACGATCAGGTGACCTGATCGTTTCGGGTCCTGGCTCAGCGTCGACCGTGAGCCAGGAGCACAAACGATCAGGCCACCTGATCACCATTAGGGCGACGGGGCGGGCGCGCGCCAGGCCAAGGCCCGGGCCGGGGGTCAGCCGGCGGTGTCGCCGGTGGTCCGCTGCAGCGAGATCTCGACGTGCGGGCGGGACTGCCACAGCGCCCAGTCGGCGCTGATGTCGCCGGCCGCGCGCAGCAGGAGGGGCAGGTGCTCGCCGAGCAGGCGCTCGGTGGAGGTCTCCGCCGCGTGCACCGTCACGTTCATGGCGGCGCGGACCAGGCCGTCGCCGTCCCGGACGGGGACCGCCACCGAGCGGACGCCCGGCGCCAGTTCCTCGTCGGCCAGGGCCCAGCCGCGCGCCCGGACCTGGGTGAGCTCGGCCTGCAACTGCTCGGCGGACCGGCCGATTCCCGGCGGCAGCCCGGCGCGGCTCCGCTCGGCGAGGGTGGCGGCCAGCTCGCCGGGGGAGAGGGCGGCGAGCAGCACCTTGCCCTGGGAGGTCTGGGCCGCGGGGAAACGGGCGCCGATGTCGACCCGCAGAGCGATCAGCTTGGGCACCGCCACCCGGGCGACGTACACGATGTCGGAGCCGTCGAGCTGCGCCATCGACGAGGATTCCCCGGTCCGCGCGACCAGCGTCTCCAGGTGCGGCCGGGCGATGTCCCACAGCCCCAGTGCCCCCACGTAGGCCATCCCCAGCGACAGCACCTTGGGGGTGAGGGAGAAGGTCCCGTTCGCCGACCGGACGAAACCGAGCTCCTCCAGGGTGAGCAGGAGCCGGCGGGCCGTCGGGCGGGCGAGTCCCGCCGCGGCGGCCACCTCCGTCAGCGACATGCGCGGATGCGCGCGGTCGAAGCACGCCAGGACGTCCAGCCCCCGCGCGAGGGCCTCGACGAAGTCGGGGCCGGTGCCGCGCCCTGCCATGGCAGATCCCTCCGGTCGCTGTCTGGTGGCGCGATCGGCGACCCCGCACGCTTCCGCCGGGGAAGCGGTGCGAGGCCGCCGATCCTGGCCCCCTGCAGGGCGGCAGGGGGCCCTTCTTCAGTGGTGGGGGGTCGACTCCCTGCCCGCCGGTCGCTCGGTCTCCATGTGCTCCTCGAAGACGGGCTCGCGGGCGGCGTGCGTGCCGTGGGACTTGTAGTCGGTGTACTGGTACGGGTTGTCGAGCATCTCCGTGCCCGGCAGGTCGGGGTACATGCCCGCGGCCCAGGCCTCCTCGCCGAGGGCGGACCGCAGGTGCCCGACCGTCGCGTCGATCTCCCGCCGGGCCGCGGCCAGGTCGACGTCGACCAGCTGATGAGCGTGCTTCACCACCCGGCCGTCGACCAGGACCGTGTGCACGTCGCCCCGCTGGGCCTGGAACGCGACGTGCCCGAACGGGTTGAGCAGCGGGAACGACACCGGGGAGGCATCGTTCTTGATCAGCACCACGTCGGCCTTCTTGCCCGGCTCGAGGCTGCCCAGGTCGTCCCGGCCGAGGGCCAGCGCCCCGCCGCGGGTGGCCCACTGGACGACGTCCTGTGCCCGCAGCTGCAGGTGGGTGACGGTGTCGCCCTTGAGGTGGGCCTCGAAGTGCTCGCGGGACCGGTCGGCGCCCAGGGTCGTGCGCATCGCGGAGAACAGGTCGCCGCTCCACCACACGCTGGTGTCCATCGACAGCGACACCGGGATGCCGTGCGAGCGCACCTGCCAGGTGGGCGGGTAGCCCTGGCCCGCGCTCTGCTCCGACTCCGTGGACACCGAGATCGAGCCGCCGGTGGCGGCGATGCGGTGGTAGGAGTCGGGGGTGAGGCTGGCCGCGTGCACATAGACCGTCTCCGGCGTCATGAACCCGTGCTCGTGCATGAGGCGGATGCCGTCGTCGTTCGTCGCGCCCCAGACGCCGGCGTGCGTGGTGACCGGCAGGCCCAGCTCGCGGGCCACCTCGAAGGCCGCCTTCTCCGGGAAGGCCGGGTCGCCGGTGACGTCGAAGGCCAGCTGCACGCCCATCCGGTCGTCGCCCGCGTCGCGCAGCCGCTGCAGGAAGGACTGGACGCCCGCGTCGGCGGTCCACTCCCACGGGGCGGCCTGGATGTTGCCGTAGGCCAGCACGAACCGGCCCGGTACCGAGCGCAGCGCGTCGACGGCGGCCTCGGCGTGGTCGACGCTCTGCAGTCCGTGCGACCAGTCGACGGTCGTGGTGACGCCGGCCTCCAGGGACTCCAGCGCCGAGAGCCGGTTGCCGGCCGCGACGTCCTGCGGCCGGAACGTCCTCCCGTGCTCGAGGTAGTACCAGACGAAGTACTGGGTGAGCGTCCAGTCGGCGCCGTAGCCGCGCATGGCCGTCTGCCACATGTGCCGGTGGGTGTCGATCATCCCGGGCATCACGATGCCGCCGCGGGCGTCGATCTCCTGGGTGCCCTCGGGCACCTCCAGGGCGGGCCCGACGGCGGCGATGCGGTCGTCGACGACCAGCACGTCGGCGCCCTCGAGCACCGTGCAGCTGTCGTCCATCGTCAGCACGGTCCCGCCGCGCAGGATCACCGGCCGACCGGCCACCGGGGTGGGCTCGGACTGGGTCATCGTCTCCTCCTGGGCGTCGTAGTCGCTTTTCGGACGGGTGTCCGTATAACGGGCACCCGCTGCGACCTGGATCACGATGGCGCGCCGCGGTGGCCGTGTCAACAGCGCCGTCGAGCGTCGGACAAACCGCCGTTCTCGTGTTGACAGCCCTCTACGCGACGCAGGAGACTTCCCGACCAGCTGCGGACAACCGTCCGCGATCGACGTGACGAGGAGTGTCGACCGCCGATGAGCGCCGAGGCGACCGAGCCGGACGACCCGGGGACGACGACGGCTCCCGGCCCCCTGTCCGGGCTGCTCGTGGCCGACTTCTCCCGCATCCTGGCCGGCCCCTACGCCACCATGCTGCTGGCCGACCTCGGGGCCGAGGTGATCAAGGTCGAGGGCCCGCACGGCGACGACACGCGCACCTGGCAGCCGCCCGTCCGCGAGGGCGTGTCCACGTACTACATGGGCGCCAACCGCAACAAGCGCTCCATCGCCCTCGACCTCAAGGACCCGGCGGACGCCGAGGCAGCCCGGGAGCTGGCGCGGCGGGCCGACGTGCTCGTGGAGAACTTCAAGCCGGGCGGCCTGGCACGTTTCGGCCTGGACTACGACTCGGTGGCCGCGACCAACCCCGGCGTGCTCTACGCCTCGATCAGCGGCTTCGGCAGCGGCCCCGGGGGCGCGGCGCTGCCCGGCTACGACCTCATCGTGCAGGCCATCTCCGGGTTCATGAGCCTCACCGGCGATCCCGACGGCTCGCCCTACCGGGCCGGCGTCGCGCTGTTCGACGTCATGGCGGGCCTGCACGCCACGATCGGTGTGCTGTCCGCGCTCAACCACCGGCACGCCACCGGTCAGGGCCAGCACGTGGAGGTGAACCTGCTGTCGTCGGCGCTGTCGGGGCTGGTCAACCAGACCAGCGCCTACGTCGCGGGCGACGTCGTCCCCTTCCGGATGGGCAACAGCCACCCGAGCCTGTTCCCGTACGAGCCGCTGCCCTGCGCCGACGGCGACCTGATCATCACCGCCGGCAACAACGGCCAGTTCCGCCGGCTGGTCGAGGTGCTCGGGGTGCCGGAGCTCGCCGACGACCCCCGGTTCGGTCGCAACGAGGACCGCACGGCCAACCGGGAGGAGCTGCGCCCCCTGCTGGTCGAGCGGCTGAAGACCCGCACCAAGCACGAGTGGTTCCGCGCGATCATCGCGGCGGGCGTGCCGTGCGGGCCGATCAACACCATCGACCAGGGCGTCGCCTTCGCCGCGGAGGTGGGCCTGGACCCGGTCGTGCACGTGGGCGAGGGCGCGGACGCCGTCCCGTCGGTCCGCAACCCGATCACCTTCTCGGCGACGCCACCGGCCTACCGGCTGCCGCCGCCGGACCTGGACCAGCACGGTGCGGAGGTCCGCCGCTGGCTGGCCGAGCCCGAGGAGGGGGGCCGATGACCACGCCGGGGTACCCGACCGCACTGGGCGCCTCCAGCCTCGAGTCGATCACCCTGCTGGGCAGCGACCTGGCGGACGACGTCATGGGGACGGTCGGCTTCGGTGAGCTGGCGTTCTGGCTGGCCACCCAGCGCCGGCCGAGCCCGGGGGAGACCCGGGTCTTCGAGGCGGTGCTGGCCGCGCTCGCCGACCACGGGTTCACCCCGACCGCGATCGTCACCCGGCTGACCTACCTGTCGGCCCCCGACTCCATCCAGGGGGCGCTCGCCGCCGGCCTGCTTGGCGGCGGGTCCCGCTTCCTGGGCGTGACCGAGGACTGCGGCCGCTTCCTGCACGACGTGCTCGCACGCGTGGACGGCGCCCTCCCCACCGACGACGCCGGCTGGGACGCCCTCGCGCTGGAGACCGTGACCGCGCAGCGCGCGGCCGGCCGCTTCGTGCCCGGGCTGGGGCACCACGTGCACAAGCAGGGCGACCCGCGGACGCCGCGGCTGTTCCAGATCGCCACCGAGGAGGGCCACTACGGGCCGCACCTGTCGCTGTTCGCTGCGATCGGCCGCGTCCACCCGCAGGTGCTGGGCAGGCAGTTGCCGCTCAACGGTGCCGGCGTCTGCGGGGCGGCCCTGGCCGACCTCGGCCTCCCGCTGGAGCTGCTGCGCGGCTTCGCGCTGCTGGCCCGCACGGCCGGGCTGATCGGCCAGCTCGCCGAGGAGCTGCGGCACCCGGTCGCCAACGACGTCTTCCTCTCCGTCGACCTGTTCAACCGCCCCGTCGATCCCGACCCCTTCGTCCCCGCGCCGCTGCCCGGCGCCGGCGCGGAGCACTGAGGCACCGGTCGTGCGCGCCGCCGTCCTGCAGGTTCCGGGGGAGACCCCGGAGTTCACCGAGCACCCCGATCCGCGGCCGGAGCCGGGCACGACCGTCGTCCACGTGACCGCGGCGCCGCTGGTGCCGCTGGACCTGCTCTGCGCCTCGGGCACCTCCTACTTCGGTCGCCCGGCGGCGCCCTACGTGCCGGGCGTCCAGGGCGTCGGGGTGGTGGAGAGCGGCGGGCACCTGCCGCCGGGCAGCCGCGTCTGGTTCGCGACCGCTGCGGGCATGGCTCCGGGCGACGGCAGCCTCGCCGAGCGCTGCGCCGTCGGGGCCGACGACCTGGTGCCGGTGACGGCAGAGGTGCCCGACGCCGCGCTCGCCGCGCTGGGCCTGTCGGCCGTCGCGGCCTGGATGTCGCTGACCTGGCGCGGCGGGCTGCGGCCCGGGGAGCACGTGCTGGTGCTCGGCGCCGGGGGCGCCGTCGGCCAGGTGGCCGTCGGCGCGGCCCGGCTGCTCGGTGCGGAACGGGTCGTCGCGGTGGCCCGGTCGGAGCAGGCGCGCGAGCGCGCGCGGGCAGCGGGCGCCGACGAGGTGGTCGCGCTCGACGGGGACGCCGACGCGCTGGAGGTCCGGTTCCGCGACGCGCTGGGCGGCCGGCTGGACCTGGTCGTGGACCCGGTGTTCGGCGTCGCGGCCACCGCGGCCTCGCGGGTGCTGTCGGCCGGCGGCCGGCTGGTGAACCTCGGCGGGGCCTCGGGGGACACCGCCGTCTTCTCCTCCGCCGTGCTGCGCGCGAAGTCCGCCGCGGTGCTGGGCTACACGAACAACGCCCTGACCCCCGGGCAGCGCCGGGAGGCGCTCACCGAGATCGCCCGCCACGCCGCAGCCGGCGGCCTGGCGGTCGCCCACGAGCAGGTGCCGCTCGCCGACGTCGCCGCGGCCTGGCGCCGCCAGGCGACCGGCGACCCCGGCGTCCGGCTGGTACTGACGCCCTAGGACGAGTGCGACCCCCGCGGGAGCCGCGGGGGGAGAGGTCGCGCGGCCGGGAGCCGGCCGCGCCGGACGGCAGGAGGACGCCGTGCAGCTGGTCACCGAGGACAACATCACCGATCTCGCGGGAGAGCGCTGGGCCACCGCCCGCGACCCCCGTCTCGCGGAGGTCATGACCGCGCTGGTGCGGCACCTGCACGACTTCGCCCGGGAGGTGCGGCTCACCGAGGACGAGTGGATGGCCGCGATGCAGTGGCTCACCGCCACGGGGAAGATCAGCACCGAGAAGCGCGAGGAGTTCATCCTCGCCTCCGACGTGCTGGGTCTGTCGATGCTCGTCGTCCAGATGAACCACCGGCTGGAGCCGGAGGCCACGCCGGCCACGGTGCTGGGGCCCTTCCACATCGAGGGCTCGCCGGAGCTGGGCTACGCCGAGGACATGTCCGACGGGGTGCCGGGCGTCCCGCTGTTCCTGCACGGGCGGGTGACCGACCTCGACGGCGCGCCGGTGGCCGGCGCGGTGCTCGACGTCTGGCAGTCGGACTCCGAGGGGCTCTACGAGTCGCAGCTGGTCGAGGTGGACGAGGCCCGGCTGCGGGCCAAGTACACCACCGACGACGACGGCCGCTTCTGCGTGCGCACCATCGCCCCGCTGGGCTACTCGATCCCCATGGACGGGCCGGTCGGCGACCTGGTGGAGCGCACCGCGATCAGCCACTTCCGGCCGGCGCACATCCACTTCCTGCTCAACGTCCCGGGGTTCGAGCCGCTGATCACCCACCTGTTCCAGGAAGGCGACCAGTACCTGGACAGCGACGTCGTGTTCGGCACCAAGCAGGAGCTCGTGACGGCGTTCGAGGCGCGGGACCCCGGGACGACGCCCGACGGCGGCTCGATCGACGTGCCGTGGCTGGAGTCGCGGTACGACTTCGTGCTGCAGCGGCAGGCCTGACCCGCGGCGCCCGGCCGGCGCGACCCGCCGTCCCGGTTGCCGCCGGGGCCGCCCGGCGGGAGGCTGCGGAGGGCCGAGCGGCAGCTCCGGGGAGGCACGATGACGGCACGCAAGCCTCAGGAGATGGCGGAGGTCGCGGTCGGGACCGGCGCCAAGAAGGTGCACCGCACCTGGGACCGGGTGCTGGTCAGCGCCTTCCTGGCCGGCGCCTACATCGCCTTCGGCGGCCTGGTGGCCATCACCGTCTCCTCCGGCCTGGATCCGGCCATCTGGGGCACCCTGCCCACGCTGTTCACCGGTATCGCCTTCACCCTCGGCCTCGTCCTGGTCCTCATCGCAGGGTCGGACCTGGCGACCGGGAACATGCTGCTCGTCCCGTTCAGTGCCATGGGCGGCAAGATCGGGCTGGGCGACGTCGCCCGCAACCTCACCCTCGTCCTGCTCGGCAACCTGGTCGGCGCGATCTTCGTGGCCTTCTTCCTGGCAGTGCAGAGCGGGGTCGTCGGCGACACGGGCGCGGAGGGGAGCGCGGCGCTCACCTACGAGCGGTTGGCCGACATCGCCCAGGGCAAGGCCGTCGGGCACACCCCGTGGGAGACCTTCCTCCGTGCGGTGGGCGCCAACTGGCTGGTCTGCCTGGCGGTGTGGATGTCGCTGTCGGCGTCGACCGTCTCGGGCAAGATCCTGGCGATCTTCTTCCCGATCATGGCGTTCGTCGCGATGGGCTTCGACCACGTCGTGGCCAACATGTTCTTCATCCCCGCCGGCATCTTCGCCGGGGTCCCGGACATCGGCTGGGGCGACGCCCTGCTCAACTGGCTGCTCGCCGGCGCGGGCAATCTGGTCGGCGCCGTCGTCTTCGTGGCGACGTCCTACTGGTACCTCTTCCTCCGCGACGAGCCGGACATCTCGCCGGAGGCCGAGGCCGCCGAGCCGGCGGAACGCGGCTGACCGGACGTCCCCCGATCGTCATGAGCGCGTGTGCACCAGCGGAAACAGGCGGGTAGGGGCTCCTGCGGCGAGAGCCCCCGGCCGCGACCGCGGACCGGGACGCACAGCCCCGAGGAGAACCCGTGACCGTCGCCGCTCAGATGCTGGACACGTACCCCAAGGACCTCGGCGGGGTGGACAAGCAGAAGCTCATCGAGTGCATCGAGGCCTGCGTCGAGTGCGCCCAGGCCTGTACCGCCTGTGCCGACGCCTGCCTCAGCGAGGACATGGTCGCCGAGCTGACCACGTGCATCCGCGCGAACACCGACTGCGCCGACATCTGCGACACCACCGGCCGCGTGCTGTCCCGGCACACCGGCTACGACGCCAACCTGACCCGCGCCGTCCTCGAGGCCTGCGCCGCCGCGTGCAAGTCCTGCGGTGACGAGTGCGGCAGCCACGCGGAGATGCACGAGCACTGCCGGGTGTGCGCCGAGGCGTGCCGCCGCTGCGAGGCGGCCTGCCGCGACCTGATCAGCAGCCTGGGCTGATCGGCATGCCGACGTCCTCCTCGTCGCCCGGCGGGGCGCGGTGACCGTCGACGTGCTGCTGGCGGCGGCGGGTGCGCTCGCGCTCCTCGCCGCCGCCTGGTCCGACTGGTTCCGCCGCCTGCCGATCAGCGAACCGCTGCTGGCCCTGGCCATCGGGATCGTCCTCGGCCCGGCGGTGCTCGGTGCGGTCGACGTGCCCGCGCTGCTCGAGGACCACGCCTGGCTGCACACCGCCGCGCGGCTGCTGCTCGCGATCTCGGTGATGTCGGTCGCGCTCCGGTACCCCTTCCACACCGCACGCGGGCGCACGCGGCCGGTCCTGCTGCTGCTGGCGGTGGTGATGCCGGTGATGGCCGTGGTCACCGCCGGGCTGGCCGCATGGACCCTGGGTGTCGGCCTGGGGGTCGCCGCGCTGATCGGCGCCGCGTTGACCCCCACCGACCCGGTCCTCGCCTCGACCGTCACCACCGGGGAGCCCGCGGAGCAGGACCTCCCCGGCCGCGACCGGCAGGTGCTCTCCCTGGAGTCCGGGGCCAACGACGGGCTGGCGCTCGCGCTCGTGCTGATCGCGCTGGCGCTGGCCGGGCCGCTGACCATGGGTGACGCGCTGCTCGAGACGCTCTGGGACGTGGTCGGGGCGCTCCTGCTGGGGGCGTTCCTGGGCTGGCTCGGTGGCCAGGCCCTCAAGGCCGGTGCCGACCACGGGGCCACCGACCCGGGGCCCGAACTGGTGTTCACGATCGTGCTTGCCTTCGCCGTACTGGGGGTCGGCGGCTTGATCCACGTCGACGGGATCTTCGCCGTCTTCGTCTGCGGACTGGCCTTCAACGCGGTGAGCACCGGGCGGGAGCGCGAGGCCGACGTGCGGATCGACGAGGCCGTGAACCGGTTCGTCGTCCTCCCGCTGTTCCTGGCGTTCGGCGCGATCCTGCCGTGGTCGGAATGGCGCTCGCTCGGCTGGGCCGGCCTGCTGTTCGCGGTCGCGGTCCTGTTCCTGCGCCGCCCGCCGATCGTCTACCTGCTCCGCCGCCCGCTCCGGCTGGCCCGGCCGGACGCCGTCCACCTCGGGTGGTTCGGCCCGATCGGGATCTCGGCGCTGTTCTACCTGACCCTCGAGGCCGAACGGCTGTCGATCGACCCGGTGGTGCTGGTGGCCGGCTCGCTGGTGGTCGCCGTCAGCACCCTGGTGCACGGGCTGACCGCCACTCCGGGGCGGGTGCTGTACCGGAAGGTCGCCGGCCCGAAGGGCGAGGCCGTGGACGCGACGCGGGAGCGGACCGGGTCGTCGTCCGGCGGCGACGGGTAGGAAGCGGGCATGTGGTTCGACAGTTTCTCCGATCTCGTCCGCGTCCTGCTCGTCGGCGGGGCCGCCTACATCACCGTGGTGGTCCTGCTCCGGACGACGGGCAAGCGCACCCTGGCCAAGCTCAACGCCTTCGACCTGGTCGTCACCGTCGCCCTGGGCTCGACGCTGGCCACGATCCTGCTGAGCCAGAGCGTCTCGTGGACCGAAGGGGCGCTCGCGCTGGCGCTGCTGGCGGTCCTGCAGACCGCGGTCGCCTGGGTCACCACGCGTCGCCCGGGGCTGCGCGCGGTGGTGACCGCCCGGCCGAGGCTGGTGCTGCGCGACGGCGAGCCGCTCCACGATGCGATGCGGGCCGAGCGGATCAGCCTCGACGAGATCCGGCAGGCGGTCCGCTCGTCGGGTACCGGCGACCTCTCCTCGGTGGCGGCCGTGGTGCTGGAGAGCGACGGATCGCTCAGCATCCTGTCCGCACAGCAGTACGGGGACGGCTCGGCGTTGTCGGGGGTGGAAGGGGTGGGGCGGTGACCCTCGCGGTCACACCCCGGGCGACCGCGGCGCGTTGACCAGGGTCAGGCGTCCGCCGTCGTCCCGGATGCTGAGCTCCAGCGAGCGCAGCGCGTGCAGCCCGTCCTCGTCGGCCGCCGACACCTCCTGCAGATCGACGACGACGGTGTCGTGACCGCTGCGGCGCAGTGCCTCCACCGTGCCGCGGACCATGTCGGCGGCGCGCACGGTCAGATGCCCCTGCGCGTGGATGGCTCCGAGCCGGCCGTCGATCCGCTCGGTGAACGCGGCCTGGTCGTCCACCGGCGGAAGCCCGCCGGGCGCCGCTTCGGGATGACGGGATGCCAGGTGCCACGGGTCGCCGATAGCGCGGTACGGGCTCATCGTGCCTCCTGGGTGGGTCGGGTGCGGCCGACGCCGGTAGGCGTGGACCCGGCGGCGTCCCGCACAGGGTGCCAGTGCCGGGACCGGACGGGAAGGTTCTCAATGCAACCTTCATGCAGATGTCGTCCGCCGGGAGTCGAGCGGTCTGCCAGTATGGCGAGTCAACGATCGGTGACGCAGTGCGCCGAAATATGACGAACTCGTGTCACGCATCGAGGGAGGTCGTCGGCCGGGTTCGACCGCGCCCCGGGCGGGCAGTGGCGGGTGACTCGCACGACACCGACTCCCGGAGGACGCACGTGGCGCGCATCGACCGGATCGCGGAACCCTGGGGCACCCGGACCCCGTACGGACCAGGCGAGAGCTGGCCTCCGAGGGTGGACACCCACCTCGCCGACGGCCTGACCGAGGCCGACGTCGACCGCTGGGTGCAGTCGGCGTCGATCCTGCACTCCAACGGCGACGCCCTGGACATCGCCGTGAAGGACGAGCGGATCGTCGGCGTCCGCGGTCGCGAGGTCGACCGGGTCAACCACGGCCGGCTGGGCCCGAAGGACCTCTTCGGCTGGCAGGCGAACCACTCGCCCGAGCGGCTCACCAAGCCGCTGATCCGCAAGAAGGGCAAGCTCGTCGAGACCGACTGGGACACCGCGATGAACGCGGTGGCCGGCCGGGCGAAGGAGCTGCTCGAGGAGCAGGGGCCCAGTGCGATCAGCTTCTACACCACCGGGCAGCTGTTCCTGGAGGAGTACTACACGCTCGGCCTGATCGCCCACGGCGGGATCGGCACGAACCACGTCGACGGCAACACCCGCCTCTGCACCGCCACCGCGGCGGCAGCGCTCAAGGAGACCTTTGCCTGCGACGGGCAGCCGGGCTCCTACACCGACATCGACCACGCCGACGTCATCGCGCTCTACGGGCACAACATGGCCGAGACCCAGACCGTGCTGTGGACGCGGGTGCTCGACCGCCTCGCCGGACCCAACCCGCCGAAGGTCATCTGCGTCGACCCGCGCGCGACGCCGGTCGCGCGGGCCGCCACCGTGCACCTGGCCCCTCGCCCGGGCACGAACGTGATGCTGATGAACGCGCTGATCCACGAGATCATCGCCAACGGCTGGATCGACCGCGCCTACATCGAGGCGCACACCGTCGGCTTCGCTGAGCTCGAGAAGCAGATGAAGGGCTACCCGCCGGAGGTCGCCGCCGAGGTCTGCGACGTGCCGGCGGAGCAGATCCGGGAGGCCGCCCGCATCCTCGGGCAGGCCGAGCGGCTGCTGTCCACCGTGCTGCAGGGCTTCTACCAGTCCCACCAGGCGTCGGCCGCCGCCGTCTCGGTGAACAACATCAACGTCATCCGCGGCATGCTCGGCAAGCCCGGCTGCGGCATCCTGCAGATGAACGGCCAGCCCACCGCGGAGAACACTCGCGAGGCCGGGGCGGACGGCGACCTGCCGGCGTTCCGCAACTGGTCCAACGACAGCCACATCCAGGACCTCGCGCGGGTCTGGAACATCGACCCGATGCAGATTCCGCACTACTCGCCGCCGACGCACATCATGCAGCAGCTGCGCAAGGGCCGCCTATTGACGGAAAGTTGACACTGCGGGCGCACGCTGCACGTCTATTCGCCGGCGGGTCGGCGGTGCGCGCGTCGCTGACCTGGGGACCATCCTGCTCTTGCTACGTTGACGCGACATTGTCGTGTTTCCGTTGACAGGGTGGGGTGCGGGGTTGGCGCAGGTGCCGGGCTCGGCGGGACTGGTTCTGGTCGAGGGCGTCGCTCATCTGGACGAGCCGGCTGCGGTGTTCGAGGGCATGCTGACCGGCTGGGCCAGGCAGCAGAAGTCGCGGATGCTCTCCGATGCCACCGTCTCCTCGCGGCTGTCACTGCTGCGCCGGTTCACCGAGTTCGCCGGCTCCTACCCGTGGTCGTGGACGCCGGCCGACGTCGAGGACTTCACCGTCGGGCTCACCTCCGGTGAGCGGCGGATGGCGCCGGCGACGATCCGCGGCTACCACCTGACGCTGCGGATGTTCTGCGACTACCTCACCGACGCCCGTTACGAGTGGCCCCGGCAGTGCCGCGACCGGTTCGGGCAGGTGCCCAGCCAGGTGTGTCACGAGTGGAACACCGTCGCGCACCTGACCGAGTACGAGGGACAACCGGCCCGGCGCCCGCTGTCCTACGACGAGCTGGAGCAGTTGTTCGACCACCTGGACCGTCAGGTGGATGTGATCGTCAAGTCCGGACGCAAGGGTGCGCTCGCCGCGCTGCGGGACGCGCAGATGATCAAGACCTGCTACGCCTTCGGGCTGCGCCGCAACGAGCTGTGCCGCCTCGACGTGGCCGACCTGCGACCCAACCCGCACGTGCCGGACTGGGGCGGCTACGGGTCGGTGCACGTGCGCTACGGCAAGGCCATCCGCGGCGGCGTTCCACGCCGGCGCACGGTGCTGGCGGTCCCGGAGTTCGACTGGGCGATCGCCGGGCTGCGGCAGTGGGCCGAGCAGGCCCGGCCCATCCTGCGGCCCGCGGACCATCCGGCGCTGTGGGTCACCGAGCGGCTCACCCGGGTCTCGACCAAGCACCTGGACAAGCGGTTCGCGGTGCTGCGCGCCGGCGCCGGGCTCGCCCCGGAGCTGACGCTGCACTGCCTGCGGCACTCCTATGTCACGCACCTGATCGAGTTCGGCTATCCGGAGCGGTTCGTGCAGGAACAGGTCGGGCACGCCTACGCCTCGACGACGGCGATCTACACCTCGGTCAGCAACGACTTCAAGAACAAGACGCTGCAGGCGGCGCTCGGCCGCGTCTACAAGCCGCCATCGACAACCACGGAGGCCACCGGGGCGACGACCGGGATGACGACCGGGACGGAGGTGCGCCGATGACTCGGCGGCTGGTGATGCGCTGGCACCTGCGGCAGGTGATGGCCTCCCGCGGCATCTTCCAGACCAGCGAGTTGGTGCCGCTGCTGGCCGAGCGCGGGGTGCACCTGACCCGCCAGTACGTGCACAAGCTGGTCACCACCCCGCCGCAGCGGGTCAACGTCGACCTGCTCGCCGCGCTCTGCGACATTCTCGGCTGCACCCCCGCCGAGCTGCTCGAACCCGTCGTCGAACAGGCCGAACAGGCCAAGACCGGCACCGTCGATGCGGCGCGGGAGGGGCTGGGCATCGGTGACCTCCGCCCGATCCGCGCCACCGTCCGGCGCCCGCACGAGGACCGGTGAGCGCTCCGCGCGGCTGGTCGACCACCACCTGCGGGCAGTGCGGCGAGCTGCGGCCCTGCCATCGGAAGATCCTCGAGCAGCGGGTCTGCCAGCGCTGCATGCTGCGCTTCCGTCGCACGGCCAAGCCGTGCCCGGGCTGCGGCCAGCTGAAGGTGCTGGCCTTCTACGACCCGCAGCGCCGCCCGGCCTGCGCCGGCTGCACCGGCCACGAGCCGGTCTACGCCTGCCCGTCCTGCGGCCGCGAAGACAGCCCATTCGGCCGCCACTGCGGGCCCTGCACCCTGCGCCAGCAGCTCACCGAGCTGCTCACCGACCCGACCGGAGACATCCACCCGAAGCTGCAGCCGGTCTTCGACGCCCTGATGGCCGGGCCGCGGCCGCAGACCACGCTCTACTGGCTGACCCGTGCCTCGGCCCGCCCGGACATCCTGCGGGACATGGCCCGCGGCGAGCTGGAGATCTCCCACGCCGCCTTCGCGGCTCTGCCGGCCACCCGGTCGGTCGACTACGTGCGCGATCTGCTCGCCGCGCTCGGCGTCCTGCCGCCCTACCAGCTGGCCGTCGAACGCATCGTCCCGTGGCTGCGCGAGCTCCTCACCGACCTGCCCAAACCCCACGCCGAGGTGATTGACCGATTCGCCCGCTGGCAGCTGCTGCGCCGGCTACGGCTCCTCGGCGAGCGTGACCGGGTCACCCGCGGCGGGGTGCAGCACGCCCGCGCCGCCGTGCTCGGTGCCGCCCGGTTCCTGCGCTGGCTCGACGAGCACAACGCCACCCTCGCCACCGCCACCCAGGCCCAGCTCGACGACTACCTGGTCAGCCATCCCGGCCGCGGCCGAAGCCTGAAGGTGTTCCTGGACTGGACACAACGCAGCGGCGTCGGCTCCGACCTGCACGTTCCCGGCGCCGAGCGGCCGCTGCCGCAGGTCACCCTCTCCGACCAGCGCCGCTGGCAGCAGGTCGAGCGGCTGCTGCACGACGACGACATCCGCCTCTATGTCCGCATCGGCGGGCTGTTCATGCTGCTGTTCGCCCAGCCGCTGGCCCGGATCTGCCGCATGCGCGCCGACCAGATCACCACCGAGCCCGACGGAGCCGTGACCGTCACCTTCGACGCAGCCCCCATCCAGCTGCCCGATCCGCTCGACCGGCTCGTGCTCGACCAGCTGGCCCGCCGCGGCCAGGCCTCCTACGCCAGCCGCCCCGACCGCTGGCTGTTTCCCGGCGGTCTGCCCGGAAAGCACCTGGTCACCGAGAACATCCGCTCCCAGCTCGTCGCTCTGGGCATCCGGCCCTCCGCCGCCCGCAAGGCCGCGATGTTCGACCTCGCCGCCCGGATGCCGGTGCCGATCCTGGCCGAACTGCTCGGCCTCAGCACGAACACCGCCACCCGCTGGGCCGCCCTCGCCGCCCGGGACTGGAGCCAGTACGCCGCCATGCGACGGGCCTGACACCACGACGCTCTCCCACCGACGACCAGGCTCCCTCCCCGCCGTCGTCGGCGGAGCCGACCGGAGACGGGCAATAGGAGGTGGTTCCGATATGCGCCTCCACCGATATACATCGAAGAGGGCTCGATCCGCTTTCTGTACGTGACCGCCACCAACCCGGCGGTCTCCCTGCCCGAGCTGGCGCGGATCCGCGCGCTGCTCCAGCAGGACCGGCTGTTCCTCGTCGTCCAGGACATCTTCCTGACCGAGACCGCCCAGCTGGCCGACGTCGTCCTGCCCGCCGCCACGTGGGGCGAGAAGACCGGGACCTTCACCAACGTCGACCGCACCGTGCACCTGTCGGAGAAGGCGGTGGAGCCACCGGGTGAGGCGAAGTCCGACCTGGACATCCTCATCGACTTCGCGCACCGGATGGGCCTGGAGGACAAGGACGGCCGGCCGCTGGTGAAGTGGTCGGACGCCGAAGGTGCGTTCGAGGGCTGGAAGGAGTGCAGCCGCGGCCGGCCGTGCGACTACTCCGGCATGTCCTACGCCAAGCTGCGGGGTGGCAGCGGCATCCAGTGGCCGTGCAACGAGGACAACCCCGACGGCACGGAGCGGATCTATGTCGACGGGCAGTTCTGGGCGCAGCCGGACTACTGCGAGAGCTACGGCCGGGACATGATCACCGGGGCCCCGGTCGAGGAGACCGAGTACCGGGCGATGAACCCGACCGGCAAGGCGGTGCTCAAGGCCGCCGAGTACATCGGCCCGCACGAGCTGCCGAGCGAGGAGTTCCCCTTCCAGCTGATCACCGGCCGCACGCTGTACCACTTCCACACCCGGACGAAGACCAAGCGGGCACCGCAGCTGGACGCCGCCGCCCCGGAGGTCTGGGTGGAGATGTCGGCGAGCGATGCGACCGACCGCGGCTGGACCGAGGGCGACGTCCTCGAGGTGACCACCCCGCGCGGCCGGGTGCGGGCCCGGCTGCGGATCAGCGGCATCCGTCCCGGGGTGCTCTTCCTGCCGTTCCACTACGGCTACTGGGACACCAAGGATGGATCCCAGCCGAAGAAGAAGGAGGCCGGCCGGGCGGCCAACGAGCTGACCCTCACCGACTGGGACCCGGTGTCCAAGCAACCGATCTTCAAGACCGCGGCGGCGCAGGCGGAGCGCGTGGCATCGGGAAAGGGCACGCCCGCCCCTGCGCCGACGACCACGGGGTCGGCGCCGGTGACCGGCACCGTGCCCCCGACCCGGGGCGGCGACAGCGCCCGCGCACAGGAGCTGGTGGGAGGCACGGCATGAAACTGGACATGGCGATCGAGGAGCTGCACCGTTCGGAGAACCACCTGGTCACCGTGCTGACGTCCATGTCGGACAAGCACAAGGCCGACCACGAGGTCTGCTACGTCACGCGCGACATGGCCAAGTGGTCGCGCCAGCACGTGGCCGACCTCGCCCGGATCGGGCGGGACTTCGGGCTGGACCTCGACCCGGAGGCGTCGGAGGACCCGAGCATCCTGGCCGCGATGAAGCAGCGGGCGTCGGACCTCATGGGACGCCGGTCGGTTCCAGGGCTGCTGCTGCTGACCGATCTGCGCCACCTGTACCGGGAGGCGGCCGGCACCTCGGTGGACTGGGAGCTGCTGGCCCAGGGTGCGCAGGGAGCCAAGGAGCAGGAGCTGCTGGACGTCGCCGAGAAGTGCCACCCGGAGTCGCTGCGCCAGGCACGGTGGGCCAACGCGCACCTGAAGGTCGCCTCACCGCAGGTCCTCGCCAGCTGACGCGCAGAAACCGGGACGCCGATCGTCCCGCCGTGCCCGCCACACTGCTGGGCGGGCCCGGCGGTCAGCGGGGCTGCGGGTCGGCGGCGGCGGGCGGCGGGATCAACCCTGCGGCGACCGGCCACCGCCCGGCCAGCGCATCCTCGACGGCCGCGCGCCACAGTGCTGCCTCGCGCTCGTCCACCGAGGTGGTCTCCACCGCCAGCTTCGCCGTGCGGTCGGTCAGCGCCTGCAGTTCGGCGTCCAGGCCTTGGCCGCGCAACCGCCAGCCGAGCTCGCGCAGCAGGCCGGCGATCCGCCGCAGCACGGCCGGCTGGCCGGACGCGTACTCCAGCGGTTCCTCCAGGCCGAGCCGCAGGAGTGCCTGGGCGGTCCACCGGGGGAGCACCAGCCGCACCACCCCGTCCCTGTCGCGGCGGGCCGAGACGGCGGTGTACCGCGGCAGCAGGTCGCCGAGCACGGCCGAGACGTGCGACAGCGCGTGCACCGCGGTCGTCGGGTCGTTGATCCCCGACGAGAGCGCGCGCCCGGCGATGTCGACGATCTTGCGGAGGCTGTAGGCGGGGTCCTCCTCCGGAGTCCGCTCGTGGGAGACCGCCACCGCGCCGGCGATCGCGCCGGCCAGCTCCTCCCGGTCCTGCAGCGGGGCACCGGAGCGGGACCACACGTGCGCCAGTGGTGTGCCGGCCACCACGGAGTCGCCCATGCGCGGGGAGAGGGCCACCACGGCGTCCTGTGCGCGCGCCTGCTCGATCACGCGCTCCTCGTCCACGGCGACGAGGAAGCCGCTGGTGACCGCCTCGACCGGTGTGCCCGGGCCCGGGGGCAGCCCGATCGGGGGCTCGTCCGGCTCCTCGCCGGCCCGCTGGATCGCCTCCCTCGCCTCGTCGTGGACGTCGCGCAGCATCACCTCGACCCGCAACGAGCGGGCGAGGTGCCCGAGGAAGAAGACCAGCGCCGCCACGCTGCCCAGGGCCAGGACGAACGCCAGGGTGATCGACAGGCGTGGCACGAAGGCCGGGCCGTCGGCGTCCTCGGTGCGGACCGTCCTGAGCACCGTGAGCGCGTAGACGAAGGTGGCCGTCAGCTGGCCCAGCGTCGCCTGCACCACCGGGTCGGTGGCGAAGGTCTGCAGCAGGCGGGGGGAGTACTGGCTGCTGCCCAGCTGCAGCGCGACGACGGTGAGGGAGAAGATCACGCCGGTCACCGAGATCAGCGAGCCGGCGATGGCGGCCAGCAGGTCACGCGCCGCGGCCGGGCCGCCACCGAACACGAAGTTCAGCGGTGAGCTCTCGTCCGGGGTGCCCACGTACCCGTCCAGCACCGGCATCAGCAGGCCGAGGGTGACGGCGAGGGTGACGGCGACCAGCGGCAGCGGCCACAGGGAACCGCGCATCAGGCGCCAGAAACGGCCGACGGGGTGCGGACGGCTCACGCGCAAGATCCTGGCGTCACCCGCGAGACCTTAGTGCGGCGGGTGTTCCGGGGACGCGGCAGCTCCGGAGCCCGCAGCGGCGGAGGCGGCCGCGACGGTGGTGCGACCGGCGCCGGTCACCGGGGGGGCGACCCGGGGCTCGCTGGAGGAGCCACCGAGCTGAAGTTGTCCCGGCCCACCGGGGCTTCGGTGAGCCCGGTGTCGGTGGGCACCTCCACGGGGACACCGTCGAGGAGGAACCGCACCTGCTGGGTGCCCTCCAGACCGGTCAGCGTCCAGACCACCTGCGCGACGGCGAGCAGCTGGTTGCCGCCGCTGATGCCGGTGAACTCCGTGGTCACCGCCACCGAGGTGATCCCGCCGGGCAGGCCGACGTCCACCGACAGGACCTGCGGGGCCAGCGCAGTCCGCAGCCCGGCGATGACCTCCGCGCGGGTCGGCCCGGCGACCAGCGCATCGAGCGCCTCCGCCGGGGTCAGGAAGTCGACCGTGCGCCGGGCCGGCACCAGATCGGCGCCTCGCACGAAGTAGACGGTCAGTTCCAGTCCTGCGGTGTCGGACGAGCGTGCCGGCTGGGACGTCTGGGGGGCGGGGACGGTGAGCGGCTGAGGGGCGGCCTGCGGCTCGACACCGCACCCGGCCAGCAGGAGCAGCCCGCACAGCAGTACGAGGATCACTCTCACGGGCCGTCCTCCACGGGTAGCTCGACGACGAACCGGGCGCCGCCGGCGGGGCTGTCCTCGACGGACACCCGGCCGCCCATCGCGCGGACGTGCCGGGCCACGAGGGCCAGCCCCAACCCGGAGCCCTCGGTCCGGGTCCGGATGCTGCCCGCGCCCCGGGCAAAGCGCTCGAAGATGCGCGTCCGGTCGACCTCGGGGACGCCGGGGCCGGCGTCGTCCACCAGGACCCGCGCCTCGTCGCCGTCCCGGGTGACGGTGACGGCGACGACCCCCCCGGCGTGCCGGTCCGCGTTGTCCATCAGGTTGCTCAGCACCCGCTCCAGGCGCCGCTTGTCCCCGGCCACGACGACGTCCTCGGCACCGGCACCGATCGAGAGCAGATCCGTCGCGCTGCCGTCCAGGCGTCGCCGGGACAGCACTTCCCAGGTGAGCGCCGACAGCTGCACCGGCTCGACAGCCGCGTCGGTGCTGCCGGCGTCGGCCCGGGAGATCTCCAGCAGGTCGGCGACGAGCCGTTCGAAGCGGACCACCTCGGAGCGGAGCAGCCCGAGCGCCTCCGCCTGGTCGGCATCGCCGGGGTCGGCCGTGGCCTCGACTAGATCGAGGGCTCCGAGCATGGTGGTCAACGGGCTGCGGAGCTCGTGGCTCACGTCGGCGGCGAAGCGGGCATCGCTGAGCACCCGGTCCTCCAGCGCCTCCGCGGTCTGGTTGAACGAGGTCGCGATCGGGATGAGCGACGGGTCGCCGCGCGGGTCGATGCGGGTGTCGAGGGCCCCGCCCGCCACGGCCGCCGCGGCGGCGGAGATGCGGTCGAGGGGGCGCAGCGTCGGCCCGGTGACCCACCAGCCGACCACGAGGGCCAGCGGCACGGAACCGAGCACGGAGGCGGCGAGCACAGCGGCGAGGACCCGGTAGGTCTTGTCCAGCTCCGAGAGCGGGAAGACCTCGACGTAGGCCTGCTGGAGCTCGGCGAGGGGGATGGCGACCGCCAGCACGGTCTCCCCGTTGACGGTGATCCGCTGCCGGACCGGTTCCCCGTCGGTGACGGCCTCGCGCAGCGCCGCGGGGAGGTCGTCCCGGCCGATGAGCAGCGAGGTCGTCGTCCAGGCGCCGTCGTCGACCAGCAGCGAGGTCGATCCCGTCTCGCGGGGCAGCTGGGCGAGCAGCTGGGCCACGCTGAGCCCCTCGGTGGCCAGCGACCGCTGCACCTGGGCGGCGTTGGTCGACGCCTGGGCGAGCGTCACCCGCTCGCGCTGGAGCAGCAGGTACTGGGAGACCGCCACCCAGACGGCGACGGCGAGCACGGTGGACAGCAGCAAGGTGACGGCGGTGAAGGCCACGGTCGCCCGGGCGCGCAGCGTCCGCAGGCGGAACGGTGCCGGCCGCGGGCTCCGCTCCGGCGACGGCGCGGCCGGATCCGCGACCGCGGCCGCACCCGGCCGAGGGGCCTCCGCGGCCGCGGAGGGAGTCCCGTCGGCGGGAGGAGCGGGAGCAGTCACCCCGGGACCCGGTAGCCCATGCCCCGGACGGTGGTCACGAGCGTCGGGGTCGCGGGGTCCGGCTCGATCTTCTTGCGCAGCCGGCGCACGTGGACGTCGACCAGCCGGGAGTCACCGAAGTAGTCGTATCCCCACACCCGTTCCAGCAGCTCCTCGCGGCTGAGCACGCGCCCGGGCTCCGCGGCGAGCTCGGTGAGCAGCCGGAACTCCGTGCGGGTCAGGTTGAGCAGCTCGCCGCCCCGGGTGACGGTGCCCTCGCTCGGTGAGACCTCCAGGTCTCCCACGGTGAGCCGGACCCGGGGTTCGGGGGCGCGGGTCCGCCGCGCCAGCGCACGGATGCGCGCGGAGAGCTCCTTGACGACGAACGGCTTGGAGACGTAGTCGTCGGCGCCGGCCTCCAGCCCGGCGACGACGTCGTGGCTGTCCGAGCGGGCGGTCACCATGATCACCGGGGTGTTGGACGTCTTGCGGATCTCCCGGCACACCTCGAAACCGTCCATGCCCGGCAGCATCAGGTCCAGCAGGATCACGTCGAAGGGGTGCTCGGCCAGCTTCTCCAGGGCAGCTTCTCCGCTCTCGGCCTCGGTGACCTCCAGCCCCTCGCGCTGCAGGGTCATCTGGAGCATGCGCCGGATCCGCGGGTCGTCCTCGATGATCAGCACAGACCGCGACATGTCCCTCAGTCTGCCGACCTCCGGCGGGACGTGCAGGCCAGGTTCCCGATCGGGGGGTCCGGTGCCGGGAGCCGGTGCGCGAGCCCCCCGCCGCATCGGCACGCCACCGCACGCCGAAGGCGCTGTGTGACAAGTTCGTGACCGGTGGGTCCCACCGGCGGCTGGTGGCTACCGGGTCGGGAGACCTGGCCGGCGTCGGCCCGGCCGAGAGGAAGGAAGCCCCGCTCGTGAGCCGGAGAGTCCCGCCCGTCCCGCCCGTCGTCGGGGGACGGGACGTCCGCCGTGTGCCGCGCGCCGTGACCGGCGGCGCCAGGTGAGCGCGGTCGTCTCCGCGCTCTGCCTCGTGGCCGGCGCGCTCGTCGTCGCGGTGGTGGTGTGGGACGTCGCCGCGATGACGCTCACGGTGGGCGGGAGCGCCGGACCGATCACCAACCGGGTGCTCGCGGCCACGTGGCGGGCGCTGCTGCGGCTGCACCGGCGACGGGCGGGGCAGCCGCGACTGCTCGGCGCCGCCGGGGCGCTGCTGCTGGGGCTCACCGTCGTCCTCTGGATCGTCGTGTACTGGGCCGGGTGGTCGCTGGTCTTCCTGGGCAGCGGTGCGGTGGTCGACGCAGACACCATGGCGCCGGCGTCGCTGCCGGACGTCGTCTACTTCGCCGGGATGACCCTGTCCACCCTCGGGGTCGGTGACTTCGTCGCCGGCACGGCCGGATGGCGGGTCGCCTCGGCGGTGGCCGGCTTCAGCGGCCTGGCGCTGATGACGCTGGCCATCACCTATCTGCTGTCGGTGACGTCGGCGGTGGTGAGCCGCCGGGCGCTGGCCACGCGACTGCACGCGCTGGGAGACAGCGCGCAGGGCATCGTGCTCGGTGGATGGGACGGGAAGGGGTTCGAACCCGCCTTCGTCCAGCAGCTGGTGCAGCTGCCCGGTCAGCTGGTCGCGGTGGCCGAGCAGCACGAGGCATATCCGGTGCTGCACTACTTCCGCACGCGGACGGCGAGCGCGGCGGCCCCGCTGGCGATGGCGCGGCTCTACGACGCGCTGCACCTGCTGGGGGCGGGGGTCGCGCAGCCGGTGCGGCCACCGGCCTCGGCCGTGCAACCGGTCCTTCGCGTGGTCGAGCGGTACGTGGGGACGGCCGGCGTCGACCGGGCGAAGGTGCACGAGGCCGACCCGCCACCGGCGCCGGCCGTGGACCGGCTGATCGCCGCAGGCGTCCCGCTGGCGCCGGAGACCGAGCGGCAGGGAGCGGTCGAGGCGGCCGCCGGGCGCCGGGCAGGATTGCGCCAGCTGGTCGAGGACGCCGGATGGAAGTGGGATGCGTGATCATCGAGCTGTTCGGCCAGGAGATCCGGCTGCTGTTCGTCAGCGAGGAGAACGGCATCAAGCTGTTCCTCACCGCCGTGCTCCTGCTTGGCCTCGTGCTGCTGCGCTGGGTGGCCCGCGGAGCGGTCCGGATGCTGATGCGTGGCATCGACCGCGACGGCCCCCGCTTCTGGGCACGGCAGATCATCAACCTGGTCGTCACCGTCCTGCTGTTCCTCGGCGTCCTGTCGGTCTGGTTCGACGACCCGTCCCGGCTCGCCACGGGGATCGGCCTGGTGACGGCGGGGCTGGCCTTCGCCCTCCAGAAGGTGATCACCGCGCTGGCCGGCTACCTGGTGATCCTCCGCGGCGGCACGTTCGACGTCGGTGACCGGATCACCATGGGCGGTGTCCGTGGCGACGTGATCGCGCTCGGCTTCATCCGCACCACGATCATGGAGATGGGCCAGCCGCCCGCGGTGCAGGGCGCGGATCCGGCGCAGTGGGTGCGCAGCCGCCAGTACACCGGCCGCGTGGTCACGGTGACCAACGACAAGGTGTTCGACGAGGCGGTCTACAACTACACCCGCGACTTCCCGTACCTGTGGGAGGAGCTCACGCTCCCGATCCGGTACCAGGACGACCGTGCCCGGGTGGAGAAGCTCCTCTTGGAGACCGCCCGCCGGCACTCCGTCTCCCAGGAGGAGATGCCGGCCGAGGCGCTGCGGCGGATGAGCGAGAAGTACTTCGTCCGCGGCGCCGACCTCGAGCCGCAGGTGTACTGGCGGCTGACCGACAACTGGCTCGAGCTGACGGTGCGCTTCCTCACCGGGGTGTACGGCGTCCGCGACGTCAAGGACCGGATGGCCCGCGAGGTGCTGGCCGAGCTCGACGCCGCCGGCATCGGGCTGGCGTCGGCGACGTTCGACGTCGTCGGGCTCCCCCCGCTCCGGATCACCGGGCGGGAGGGACCGGCGCCGGCCGGGTGACCGGTGCCGGTCCGCGGGTCAGCCCTCGGACCGCAGGGTGAAGAAGGCGATCTCCGGCGGGGCGTTGATCCGGACCGGCACGACGCTGAAGCCCGTGCCGCAGGTGACGAACAGCCGGTTGCCCTCGGCCGCGTAGTCCTCCGGCGCCCAGCCCTCCGCGACGATCTTCTCCTCCTCGGTCAGTGCGAGGTAGGCCCAGTGCGGCGTGCCCGGCAGGGCGATCTGGCCGCAGTGGGTGTGACCGGCCAGCGCGAGCGGGGCGGTGCCGGCGGGGAACTCGTCCAACACGGTGGGGTTGTGCGACAGCACGATGCGGGGGGCGCCGTCCGGCACGTCGGCCAGCGCGGCGTCGATGTCGAGTTCACCCGGCACCACCGGCCCGACACCGACCACGTGCAGGGCCGCGGCGCCGGTGCCGGTGCCCGGTACCGGCGCAGCCTCGTTGCGCAGCACGGTGACGCCCGCGGCCTCCAGGGCGGTGGCCACCTCCTCGGCCGCTCCCACGGCGTAGTCGTGGTTCCCCAGGACGGCGAACGTGGAAATGCCCGACTGCAGCAGGGGGTCCAGCAGGTCGAGCACCGTGTCCACCTGCTCATCGACGCTCGGGCTGCTGCTGTAGACGAAGTCGCCGCCGAGCAGCGCGACGTCGGGCTCGTCCTCGACGATCTCCTCGACGGCGCGCTCCACCATGCCCTCGTTGGCCCACCACATGCCGACCTGCAGGTCGGTGATGAGCGCGACCTCCGTGCCGTCGGCCGTCTCCGGGAGCTGGGCGAGCACGACGTCCGCCCGCTCCACGTCGAGGATCAGCCGCGGCTCGATCAGGACGCCGTAGACGAGCAGCAGCGTGAGCAGCCCGCCGATGACGGCGGCGACGCGTCCGATCCAGTGCTTCATGGGGGGAGGACCTCCGGGTGGGGGGAGTGGTGCACGCGACGCCGAGGCGCCGGACAGGGCTGAGGAGTGGTCGGGCTCATCCGGCCGCGGTGATCGAGGTGTCCGTCCAGCCGACGGTCACGTACGGATCGGTCTGGAAGAACTGCCCGACCAGCGTGCCCCCGCGTCGGCCGGGCTGCCGGAGGCCGACGACGTCGGTCGCCGCCTCCGGCGCCGGCTCAGCGGTCGACGCGCTCCTCGCGGGTGACCGACCGGCCCGCCACGGTCTCCTCGCGGCCGGGGGCGCGGTCCACGACGTGGTTGTCCCTGATCACGGCCGTCGGCGCGGTCGCCGGGCCGGGGTCGGCGGGCGGCGCCGGGGGCGGCGCCGGGGTGTCATCGCGGGTGTGGGACTCGGCGACCTTCACCGGGCGGCGCACCTTGCCGCCGAGGATCCCGCCCAGGACGGCCAGCACCAGGCCCGCCAGCAGCGACCAGAAGCCGGTCCACAGGGCGGTCTCCACGGTGAACCCGCCACCGGCGGAGCCGAGGCCGCTGCCGACCTGCTGGGTACCGCCTTCGAGGCCCGCGGCGAGGTTGCCGCTGAGGTTCAGAGCGCCCGGCACCACCGCGGTGAGGGTGAGCAGGAAGAGCAGCCCCCAGGCGGTGAGCCCGTTCACCAGCCCGGCCATGGCCCCCCGCGCGCCGGCCAGCAGCCCGGCGAGGAAGCCGGCGAACAGCAGGGCACCGGCGGCGGTGCCGCCGACGAACCAGCCGAGGTTGTCGCTCACCCAACCGTTGCCGGCGCTGGAGGCGAGGGCGAGCCACAGCGCGTTGAACAGGGCGTAGACGGCCAGGCCGATGACCGCGCCGGCGATCACCGGCCCCCAGCGCACCAGGTCGACGGTGCGGGCCTGCTGCTCCAGGGGCTGGACGGGTGGCACGGCGCTGGACATGGCTGTCCTCCTCGACTCGTCGGCCGGTGGCCGGGTGACGCACCGGGTGCGGAGGCAAGGCACGGCCGTCCGCTGCCTGGGGATGCCCGGCGGGTCGCGGAGGATACGCGGCCGCGCGCGCTGTCACGGCTTCGCAACGGGCACACGGGCCGAGGGGTCCACCCCTGTTGCGAACCGGTGACGAAACCGGCGGGCCGGCCTCGCGGTGCCGATACCGGGAAGGAGTGTAGAAGCATCGCACCGACCGCTTCGCCGGACTCCGCGGCCGGACCTCAGCACGGAAGGAACGACGGCCATGACGACCAGCCGGCGACCGACCCCGCCGCCTGCCGCGAGCGGCCGCATCCGGCGGGACGGGTGAGCCCGGTGGCGCTGTCGCACGCCGCCCGGCGTCGGTGGCCCTCCGTGGCCGGCGCCTTCCTGTCACTGACCTTCGGCGTGATCGCCCTCGCCGGCTGCGGGGAGGACGACACCTCGGCGACCACCCCGGTCGACGTCGGCGTCCGGCCGGTCGAGGACCTCGAGGACCCCTACAGCGGGCTCTACAGCGAGGCCTTCCGCGACGACATCGAGGGCTACGAGGGCCTGGAGGTGTCGCTGCTCGGCGAGGTGCAGCGCATCATCTCCCCGATAGCCTTCACGCTCGGCGGCGAGGACGACGTCGAGCCGATCCTCGTGATCATGCACGAGGAGCTCGGTGACCTGGCGCCCGGTCAGGTGGTCGCGGTCGCCGCCGTGCCCTGGGAGGAGTTCGAGCTCGTCGCGGTCGAGGAAGCCGTCGGCAGCGACCTCCCCGACGAGGCCTACGCGAACTGGGAGGGGGAGCCCTTCCTCGACGCCTCGATCGTGCAGTCGAGGGACTGAGGTCGTCGCCGGCCGGCCCGCGGCCGGCGCCCCCGGGCCGAGCTGTCCCGGTCGCACCCGGCAATCTCCGGTGGCAGCGATGACTTCCGTGCGACCTCCCGGTCTTCCCCTCGGAGTTTCCCGCACCCGGCGGGCGGCGACCACGTCCGAGGAGTCCCCGTGCGCATGATCTTCGTGAACCTGCCCGTCACCGACCGCGACCGGGCCGACGCCTTCTACGGCGCGCTGGGTTTCCGGCGCAACGACCAGTTCTCCGACGAGCGGTGCGTCTCCTACGTCGTCGAGGAGAACATCCACGTGATGCTGCTGACCCGCGAGCGGTTCGCCGACTTCGTCACCGGTGCGGTCGGCGACCCGGCGCAGGCCACGTCGGTCCTCATCTGCCTGTCGGCGGACAGCCGGGAGGAGGTGGACCGGCTGGTGAGCACCGCCGTCACCGCCGGAGGGAAGCCGTGGCTGCCGCCCCAGGACCACGGCGTCATGTACGGGGCGAGCTTCGCCGACCCCGACGGCAACGTCTGGGAGGTCATGTGGATGGACCCCACGGTCGTGCAGGGCTGACCGTGCTCCCGGGTTGCCCGTCCGCGGCGGCACGGCGACGCTGACGGAGCGGGACGACGCCACGACTAGCTGTAGGTGGCGCCGCCCGGCCGCCGAGCACCGCCCGAGGGGGAACGATGAAGGATCCGCGCCGCCCAGCCGTCCCGGAGACGGAGCGCCCCGACCCCCGGCCACGGACCACCGGCCGCCAGGTCGTCGTCTTCGCCGACGCCGACAGCGAGGAGCCGGTCGACTGGGCCCGCGCCGGGGTGCGCGACGTCGCGGACTCGCGGGACTTCGCCGCCGGCGACGTCCCGCCGGAGACCCTCCGGGGAGCCGGCGCCACGGTGTTCGCCGCGCTCGGCATCGCCGTCGTCACGGCGGACGAGGGACAGCTGCGCGAGCTGCGGGCGGGGTCGGCCCGGCCGGTGCTGTCGGTCTCGCCGGAACTCGTCCACCACGTCCTCCCGGCCGACATGGGCACCTACGTGCGCGGCTACCGGGACGGCGTCAGCGATCTGGCCGGGCGGTTCGCGTCCGCCGATACGCCCGCCGGGGCGGCGCCCAGGGCGCGGTTCCAGGACACCGCGGAGGCGACCTGGGGGGTGCAGGCGGTGCGCGCCGACGCCTGCGGCTTCTCCGGTCGTGGCATCCGGGTCGCGGTGCTGGACACCGGTTTCGACCTGCCCCATCCCGACTTCGTGGGCCGGGCGGTGACGGCCCGTTCCTTCGTCGCCGGGGAGGACGCCCAGGACGGCCACGGGCACGGCACGCACTGCATCGGGACCGCGTGCGGGCCCGCTGGGCCTCGAACCGGGCCCCGGTACGGCGTCGCCTCGGACGCGGAGATCTTCTCCGGCAAGGTGCTCGGCAACGAGGGCAGCGGCACCGACGCCGGCATCCTCGCCGGGATCAACTGGGCGGTGACCAGCGGCTGCCCGGTCATCTCGATGTCCCTGGGCGCGGATGTCATGGAGGCGCACCCGCCGTACTCGGCGGCCGGGCGTCGGGCGCTGCAGCGCGGCTCGCTGATCATCGCCGCCGCCGGCAACAACGGCGACCGGCGCGGGGGGAACCCGGGCTTCGTGGGCGCCCCGGCCAACAGCGTGGAGATCATGGCCGTGGGTGCGCTGGACCCGGGTCTGGAGATGGCGTACTTCTCGGCCCGCAGCCTGCCGGAGCGCGGTGGCCAGGTCGACGTCGCCGCACCGGGAGGGGAGGTGCTCTCGTCGTGGCCGATGCCGGATCGCTACCGCACGATCAGCGGCACCAGCATGGCGACTCCGCACGTGGCCGGGGTGGCCGCGCTGTGGGCCGAGGCCACCGGCCGCCGCGGAATGGAGCTGTGGGCGACGCTCTGCCAGGAGAGCGAGCGGCTGCTCCAGCCGTCGCTCGACGTGGGGAGCGGGCTGGTGCTGGCGCCGCGGTGAGCGATTCCCCGGCCGCGCGGGTCCGCGTAGTCTCGCCGGACATGACCCACGTCAGCGTCACCGTCGACGACGGGCACCTGTCCGCCCTCGACGGCGTGGTGCAGGGGCTGCGGGCGCGCGGCATGCAGGTGGACCAGGTGCTGGACGGGCTGGGCATCATCACCGGTTCGGTCCCGCCCGGCACCCTGGGTGCGCTGTCCGGCGTCGCGGGCGTGGTGTCGGTCGACGAGCAGCTGAGCCACCGGGTCCCGCCGCCGGACGCGCCCGTCCAGTAGCCGTCCCGGCGTCAGCCGACCGCGGACTCCGCCGGTGCCGGGTCCGTCGGCGCCGGCCGCCCGGCCGGATGACGGAGTTCGCGGACGGTCGCCAGGGACGTGTGGGCCCGCCGGCACTCCGCGACATCGGTCACGAGCCTGGCCGGCGCCGGTGGGGTGTGCAGCAGCTGTTCCAGCCCGACCAGCAGCACCAGCCGGTGCATGCACGTGCTGGGCAGCACCGACAGCTCCCGACCGTGGCGGTGGGCCAGGCGGTGCGCGGTCACCAGCGACCGCAGGCCCGCGGCGTCGCAGAAGGTGACCTGCCGGGCCTCCAGGGTCCAGACCGCATGGTCGGTGGCGGACAGCGCGGCCAGCGCGTCGAGCACGTGGTGGGCGTGTTCCCGGTCGAGCTCACCGGCCACGCTGACCTCCGCCGAGCGCACGTCGACCGAGACCGTGAAGGGAGACCCCGCGGGCTCGGCCGCGGCGCAGTGCTCGGGGTACTCGTGCAGATCCATGGCGGATCTCCCACCTGGGGCGCGCACTGCCCGGAGTGGGGCTCCGGTAGCAGCGCGATGTCCCGGACGCAGCTGGGGCCGGAGCTTCGACCCGCTGACGACGCTAGCACTTCCGGACCCGCATGTCCCGGTGTGCATCTCCTGCCCGACCGGCGTCCGGCGACGGCCGATCGCCGCACACGCCGGTGGCCGCGGCGCGTTGCAACTCACACCGACGCAGACCGACCAGGGGAACCGTCGATGTCGTCCGCCCTCGCCACCACGCTCCGGGAGTCGGCCACGACCGCTCCCGACGAGCCGCTGTGCCGCATCGGCGAACTGGTGACCGAGCTGCCCGAGGAACCCCACCGGCACGATCCTCGGGAGGAGCTGCGCTGACGCCGTCCCCGCGTACCCGGGGGCGGCCCGTGATGGGATGGGGCCGATGAGCGAGAACGGAAGCCGACTGCGCGAGGTCCGACCCGAGGACGCCTTCGACGTCGAGGCCGTGCACGCGTGGCTGGCGCCGCGCGTGCCGGCGCTCGAGGGGCGGTCCGCACCCCTGGTGCGGCAGTTCTCCGGCGGGGCCAGCAACCTCACCTACCTGCTCGACTACGCCGACCTGGAGCTGGTGCTGCGCAGGCCGCCGCACGGGCACAGGGCGGCCTCGGCGCACGACATGGGCCGGGAGGTGCGCGTGCAGCAGCGGCTGCGCCCGCACCTGGACGTGGTCGCCGAGATCTACGGCTTCTGCTCGGACCCGTCGGTCATCGGCAGCGACTTCTACGTCATGGAGCGGCTGACCGGCACCATCCTCACCCGGAAGCTGCCCGAGGGCGTGCAGCTCTCGCCCGAGCGGGCGCGGGTCCTGGGCGAGACCACCTACGACACGCTGGCCGACCTGCACCTCATCGACGTCGACGCCGCCGGCCTCGCCGACCTGGGCAAGGGGCCGGGGTACGTCCGCCGCCAGGTGGAGGGCTGGTCGCGGCGCTTCCGCGACGCGCTGACCGACGACGTGCCGCCGGCCGAGGAGCTCATGGCCTGGCTGGCCGAGCACCAGCCGCAGGACGTGCGGGCGAGCCTGCTGCACGGGGACTGGAAGCTGGACAACCTGGTGCTCGACCTCTCGGGCACGCCGCGCATCACCGGCGTCCTCGACTGGGAGATGGCCACCGTGGGCGATCCGCTGATGGATCTCGGCGCCTCGCTCGCCTACTGGGTGACCGCCGACGACGAGGAGGAGTTCGGGCTCGTCTCCACCCAGCCGAGCATCCTGCCCGGGATGCCGACCCGTGAGCAGCTGGTCGAGCGCTACCTGGCCCGCACGGGGCTCCGCACCGACGACTGGACCTTCTACGAGGTGTTCGGACTGTTCCGGCTCGCGGTGATCATCCAGCAGATCTGGGCCCGCTACAGCTCCGGGCACACCACCAACCCGCGGTTCGCGAACTTCGGGATCGCCGCCGCCGTCCTGCTCCAGCGCGCCGAGAGGCTGGCCGGATGCCGCTGATCTGCCTCGTCCGGCACGGTCAGGCCTCCTTCGGGTCCGACGACTACGACGTCCTCAGCGATCTCGGCCGGCAGCAGGCGACCTGCCTGGGGGAGGAGCTGCGACGACGCGACCTCCGCGACCCGCTGGTCCTCTCGGGCACCCTGCGCCGCCAGCGTGACACCGCGGCGCTGCTCGCCGAGGCCGCCGGCTGGCCGGTGCCCGGGGACGTCGATCCGCGGCTCGACGAGTACGACCACCTGGACCTGCTGAAGCGGTATCCCACCGATCCCGGGGGAGAGCCGGCCGGCGAGTCCGGCTCCCGCCAGGTGCAGCGGCTGCTCGACGCCGCGCTGCGCTCCTGGATCGCCGCCGGTGAGCCCGACGGCTGGCCGGCGTTCTCCTCCGGGGCGGTCGCCGCGGTCGAGGAGCTGGTCGCCCGGCTGCCCCGTGGCCGGGACGCCGTCGTCGCCACCTCTGCCGGGGTGATCGCCGCGGTGGTCGCCGCGCTCCTCGCGGCACCGGCCGACGGCGTGGTCGGGCTCAACCGGGCGGCGGTGAACGTCGGGATCACCTCGGTGCTGGCGGGCGCCGGCGGGCTGTCCCTGCTGGCCTTCAACGACCACGCCCACGTCACGGGCGACCGGCGGAACCTGCTCAGCTACCGCTAGCCCGGGCCCGCCGGCCGGTGACCCCGCGATCGCCCCGGGAAGGATGGGCAGGTGCCCGACAAGCCACTGCCCGACGTCATCGCCCCGGGGCTGGACGTGCTGTTCTGCGGTATCAACCCCTCGCTGATGTCCGCGGAGATCGGCCACCACTTCGCCCGGCCGGGCAACCGGTTCTGGCCGGCCATCCATCTGGCCGGGCTCACGCCGCGGCGGTTGCAGCCGGTCGAGGACCGACAGCTGCTGCGCTACGGGCTCGGCGTGACCAACGTCGTCGACCGGCCGACCCGGACCGCGGCCGAGCTCTCCGGCGACGAGCTCCGCGCCGGCGCGGAGGCACTGGAGCGGCTGGTGGCCCGGTACCGGCCGCGGGTCCTCGCCGTCCTCGGGATCACCGCCTGGCGGGAGGGGTTCGGCCGGCCGAAGGCGCTGATCGGCCGGCAGCCCGAGCGGGTGGGTGGTGCCGACACCTGGGTGGTGCCCAACCCCAGCGGTCTCAACGCCCACTTCCAGCTGCCCGACCTCGCGCGCGTCTACGGGCAGCTGCGGCCCGACGCCGCCGCGCGCACCGGGTGCTGACTCAACCGACGACCACGTTCCACGGCCGGATGGTCCACGCGGTCACCATGCCCTTGGTGACGTAGGGATCCTGGGCCACGAAGCGCTCGACCGCCGCGCGCGGCGCCGTCCAGATCAGCAGCGCCCGGTCGTAGGGGTCGGGGAGAGCACCGGCCAGCAACAGCTCACCCCGCTCGTGGGCAGCCCGGGCCAGGTCCAGATGGTCGGCGCGCAGCGCGGTCCGCCGCTCCAGGTAGTCCTCGGCGAGCGTGTACTCGAGCACCAGATGCATGCCGCCACTCTCACACCCGCAGCTCTGGGGCCACCGCGGGGTACGGGAGTGGGCACAATGCCAGGATGCCCCGCCTGCTGGTCGTCCACCACACGCCGTCGCCGGCCCTGCAGGCCGTGCTGGAGGCGGTCAAGGAAGGCGTCGCGCTGGTCGACGACGTCGAGCTCGTGCTCCGGCCGGCCTTGTCCGCGGGACCCGCTGACCTGCTCGCCGCCGACGGGGTGCTGCTCGGCACGCCGGCGAACATCGGGTACATGTCCGGCGCCCTCAAGCACTTCTTCGACACCGTCTACTACCCGTGCCTGGACGCCACGGTGGGGCGGCCGTACGGGGTCTACGTGCACGGGAACGACGACACCGCGGGCGCGCTGCGCAGCGTCGAGCGGATCACCGAGGCGCTGCGCTGGAAGCAGGTCGCCGCGCCGCTGAGCCTCACCGGTGCGCCGTCTGCGGCCGACCTGGAGGCCTGCCGCGAGCTGGCGGCGACCGTCGCGGTCGGTCTCTGACCGCTCCGGGCCGGTCGTCGGGCGCCGGGTCCGTGCCGGACGCCGCCGAGGTCCTCGGGACCTGACTCCCCGTGCCCGACGGTGCCCGTGGCGGTGGCTACGGTGCCCACGTGGGGGAGATGAAGGACCGGATGCTGGCCGGGTTGCCGTACCGCCCCGACGACCCCGACCTCGCGGCGGGCGCCGGGTCAGTGGTCACCCGGGACCTGCCATCCGACGTCGTCGCCGTCGGCAACCCGGTCCGGGTGGTGCGGGAGCTCTAGAGGCAGATCGCAGCGGAGCCTCGCGGGTGTCCGGCCGGCCCGGTGCGGCCGCCGACCGGCTGCCGTCGCTCCGGTCCTGCGGGGCCGGAGGCGCGCGGTGCGGTGCACGACGGCGCCGGGCGGCCTGACGGTGCGGCACTGCGGCGGATCACGGCCGGCCGGCCGGGGGAGCCGCTCGGGCCGGAACGGGGGAGTGGGTCTACAGCGAGGCCCACCGGGAGCGGCACGTGGTCCGCGGCGCGTCGGGGGTTCCACCGGCCGACGTGGTCCTCGACCGGGTGCTGGGCGGGTACTGGGTGCCCCGCGGGGCGGACGTGCAGGCGCGGTAGCCCACGGTCACCAGCGCAGGGGGTGGGTGGACCGCGAGTGCGCGGTCCGGCAGGCCCGGCAGTTGCCCCAGGAGACGATGCACAACGGGGTCGTGGGTCCGCCGCACTCGGGGCACTCCACCGACTGCCCGGCGCTCGCCCGCGCCTCGCTGACGGCGCGGCTGCGCTCCTCGTGGATCTTCTCGTCACCCCGGCAGGGACAACCGAGATGGGCTTCCGCGCAACGTCCGACGTGCTTGGTCAAGGGCTGTCCTCGGGTCGTGCCGGGCGGCCCGCCTGCGGTCGCCGGTGGCTGCCCCCGAGGGCGGATGCGCCGGGGGGAGGAACGCGAAAGGGGCCACGGCGCAGTGCGCCGTGGCCCCTCCCGTCAGGCGACGATCAGAGCGGGCGGACGTTCTCCGCCTGCGGGCCCTTCTGGCCCTGCGTGACGTCGAACTCGACCTGCTGGCCCTCGTCGAGGGACTTGTAGCCGTTGCCGCTGATGGCGGAGTAGTGGCAGAAGACGTCGGCGCCGCCGCCGTCCTGGGCGATGAACCCGAAGCCCTTCTCCGCGTTGAACCACTTCACAGTGCCCTGAGCCATGTCGTTACTTCTTCCGTGCTGGGAGGTGACCGCACAGGTACGTACCGGGTGCGGGGCCGCCGCACCGACCGGCAGGACCGAGAGGAACGTCAGGCAGAGACGACTGCGGACGTCCAAGAACGAAAGCAGAGGCGCAACAGCGACCAGGGAGAACTATACCCCCCACCAGCCCTTTCCGGTACCCCCTGGGGTTCGTCGGTGCGGAGCCGAGCGCGGATCCCGGCCGGCCGGTGCGCCACCGGCTGCCGCAGCTCACCCCGTGGCTCGACCATGCCATCGCCCTCGGCGCATCGGGGCTGGCCCTGGGCCCGGTGTTCGCCTCCGGCACCCACGGCTACGACACGACCGACCATCGGCGGATCGATCCGCGGCTGGGCAACGACGCCGATCTCGACACCCTGGTCGCGGAGTGCCGGGCCTGCGGCCTGCGACTGCTGCTCGACGGCGTCTTCAACCACGTGGGACGCAGGCCGTCTCAACCACGTGGGACGCGGCCGTCCGCGGCGGCTGACCGCCGAGGACCGTGCTCAGCGGGCGGCCAGGCGCTTCACCGAGCTCACGACGTACGTCACCGAGAGCGCGAGGAACAGCGCTCCCACCGCCGCGCGCACCTGGTCGTCGGTGACCGGGGCCCGCCGGGCGACCGGTCCGGCCACGGCGTCGGCCACACTCGCGCGCCAGCCCCCGAGGCCGGCTTTTCCGAAGGAAATCGCATCCATGGCCGGTCCCTACCCCGGTCCGCCGCGGATAGCCACGATCACCGGACACCGCACCCGGTGGTCGATGCCGGCGGGGCGGGGAGGGACCTCTCCTGGCCCCGCCCATCGGCGCCACCCGCAGGGTCCAGCCCGGCGATCCCCGGCCATGGAGGAGGCGGTCCCGCGGCTGGTGGCGCGCGCCTGATCGGGCGGCCGACGTGTACCCGGCCCGGCGTACCGGGTAGGGGGCGGAGCATGAGATCTGCACTGGTCAGACCGCGTTCGCAGAAGGTGATCGCCGGGGTGTGCGCCGCCCTGGCCAACCGGTTCGGGCTCTCCAAGGGGCTCGTCCGGTTCGGCTTCGTCCTCTTCGGCCTGTTCGGCGTCGGGGAGCTCGTCTACATCATCCTCTGGATCATGATCCCCAAGGAGGGCTGACCGGAGCCGGGGCGGGATGGGCCGGCTGTGATTGGCTGTCGGCCGATCCGCCCGCCTGCGAAGGGACCGCGATGTCGCTCCTGTCCAGCCTCGCCGAGGCGCTGGCCACCGCGCGGGTCGAGGTCGTCGACCTCACCGCGCCGCTGTCGGCGGAGACACCGATCATCCAGCTGCCCGAGCAGTTCGCCCAGACGGCCCGGTTCGAGTTGGAGGAGCTGAGCCGGTACGACGACCGCGGCCCGGCCTGGTACTGGAACAACTTCCGCACCGGCGAGCACACCGGGACACACTTCGACGCGCCCAACCACTGGGTCACCGGCCGGGACGGCGACGACGTGGCCTCGGTCCCGGCGGCGCGGCTGATCGCGCCGGCCGCCGTCCTCGACTTCTCCGCCCGGGCCGCCGAGGACCCCGACTTCCTGCTCGAGGTGGAACACGTCCGGGCGTGGGAGGAGACCCACGGCCCGCTGCCCGAGGGTGGCTGGCTGCTCTACCGCACCGGCTGGGCCGCGCGGTCGGCCTCCCAGCAGGAGTTCCTCAACGCCGACGACACCGGTCCGCACACCCCCGGCCTGTCGCCGGACTGCGCGCGATGGCTCGCCGAGGAATCCCCGGTGCTGGGGCTCGGCGTGGAGACGGTGGGCACCGACGCCGGCGCGGCACACTCGTTCGACCCGCCGTTCCCGTGCCACGCGGCCCTCATGGGCAGCGGGAAGTACGGCCTCACCCAGCTGCAGAACCTCGACCGGCTACCGCCGACCGGCGCGCTCGTCGTGGCGGCACCGCTGCCCATCGTCTCCGGATCGGGCTCGCCGTCACGGGTGCTGGCGCTGGTCGAGCGGGGATGACCCGCGCGCGGCAGACGGTGGCGCACGCGGTCGGGGAGGCGCTCGTCCGCGGCGGGATAGACACGGCCTTCGGGGTCGTCGGTTCGGGGAACTTCGTGGCGACGAACGCGATGGTCGCCGCCGGCGCCCGGTACGTCGCGGCCCGGCACGAGGGTGGAGCGGCCACGATGGCCGACGCCTACGCCCGCACGAGCGGTCGCCCGTCGGCGCTGACCCTGCACCAGGGGTGCGGGCTGACCAACGCGCTGACCGGCATCACGGAGGCGGCGAAGAGCCGCACACCGCTGGTGGTGCTGACGGCGGAGGCGACCTCGCCGCGCTCGAACTTCTTCGTCGACCAGCCGGCGCTGGCCGAGGCCGTCGGGGCGGTGTCGGTGCGGCTGACCTCGCCGTCGGACGCGGCGGCGCAGGCGGCTGCGGCCGTGGCCATCGCGCGGGACGAGCGGCGCACCGTCGTGCTGAACCTGCCGCTGGACGTGCAACAGCACGATGCCGGGGAGCCGGTACCGGCGGCCGGCCCGGCGCGGCCGGTGCCGGTGGCCGATGCCGAGGAGCTCGACCGGCTCGCCGACGCGCTCCGGACGGCGCGGCGCCCGGTGTTCGTGGCCGGCCGGGGTTCGCGCGGTCCGGGCTGCCGTGCGGCGCTGGAGGGGCTGGCCGACCGCTGCGGCGCGCTGCTGGCGACGTCCGCGGTGGCCAAGGGGCTGTTCCGCGGCAACGACTGGGACCTCGACGTCTCCGGGGGGTTCGCCACACCGCTGGCCGCCGAGCTGATCTCCGGCGCCGACCTGATCGTCGGCTGGGGCTGCGCGCTGAACATGTGGACCATGCGGCACGGCCGGCTGATCGCGGACGGTGCCGTGGTCGTGCAGGTCGACGACGAGGCCGGCGCGATCGGCCGGCAGCGCGCGGTGTCGTTCGGCGTGGTCGGCGACGTGCGTGCCGTGGCAGGGGACGTGAGCGCGAGGCTGGGCGACGCCCGGGCCACCGGCTACCGCACCGCGGAGGTCCGCGAGGCGCTCACGCTGCGACGGCGCTGGCGGGACGAGCCGTTCGCCGACACGGGCGACCAGGCGCGCATCGACCCGCGCGCCCTGACCGTCGCGCTGGACGACCTGCTGCCCGCCGAGCGGGTGGTCGCGGTCGATTCGGGCAACTTCATGGGCTACCCGAGCATGTTCCTCGACGTCCCCGACGAGCACGGCTTCTGCTTCACCCAGGCCTTCCAGTCGGTGGGCCTGGGCCTGGCGACCGCGATCGGCGCAGCGCTGGCCCGTCCCGATCGGCTGCCGGTCGCGGCCCTGGGTGACGGCGGCGCGCTGATGGGGGCCGCAGAGCTGGAGACCGTCGTCCGGCTCGGCCTGCCCATGGTGGTCGTCGTCTACGACGACGCCGGCTACGGCGCGGAGGTGCACCACTTCGGGCCGGACGGGCACCCGCTGGACACCGTCCGGTTCCCCGAGACCGACTTCGCCGCCATCGGCCGCGGCCACGGGTACGCGGCGGTCACCGTGCGACGCCCGGCGGACCTGGACGGCGTCGCGGCCTGGCTGGCCGGGGCCCGCTCGACGCCGCTGCTGGTGGACGCCAAGGTCACCCGCGACGAGCCGTCGTGGTGGCTGGAGGAGGCGTTCCGCGGCCACTGAGCAGGCGCACCGCCCTTCCCCCGGGCGCGGCGTGCGCTACCAGGCGGTGGTGGCCTGCAGGACGGCCTCGCTGAGCGCCCGGGTGCGCAACTCGGTCACCTGCTGGTACTCCGGATCGGCGACCATCCTGCTGAAGGCCTCCCGCGAGGGGTAGCGGACGAGCAGCACCGTGTCCCACGCCTGCCCGTCCTCGGCCACCAGCGCGGTGGAGCCGTCGCCGGCGTAGAGCACCTCGCCGCCGTACCGGGGCAGGAACGTCGTGTCCAGCGCCTCGGCGTACCGGGCGTACAGCTCCCGGCCGCCCTCGGCGTAGCGCAGCAGGTTGAGCATCACGACGGGGCCGCCGGGGTCCTCCTGCAGATAGCGCTTGAGGTCCGTGCCGCGGGGATCGATGGCCATGCCGGCGAAGCTAGCAACCGGCACCGGCCGCCGGACGCGCGCACCGCGGTGCCGACTCGTCGGTCCGGCGGCATGTCGACAGGTCGGCGGCCTGCCGGACCTCACCGGCTCATGGCCAGCCCTGCTCGTGCAGTGGCGTCACCGTGACCTGGGGGAGCACCAGGTTGCCCGGCGCGGCGACGATCCAGGCGACGAGGTCGGCGACCTGCTCGGGTCGGAGTACCTCGCGCTCGGGTCACTGCGGCTCGGTCGTCCGGCGCTCCGCCGGGTCCCAGGTGCCCCACGACGTCGCCATCGCCCCGGGATACAGCACGCAGGCCCGGATGCCGTGCGGGCGGCCCTCGGCGGCGAGGGACTGGGTGGAGCCGGTCAGGGCGAACTTCGAGGAGCAGTAGGCCGCCGCCTCGGCCCACCCGCGGAGTCCGGCCAGCGAGGACACGTTGATGATCGTGCCGCCACCCGCGTCGCGCAGGTGCGCGAACACCGCCTTGCTCAGCACGAAAAGTGCGCGCAGGTTCACGGCGAGGACCCGGTCCCAGTCCGCGACCGTCGTCTGCTCGACGGTGCCGGGGACGTCGGTGCCGGCGGCGTTGACCAGGACGTCCACCCGTCCCCAGGCCCCGACGACCTCGTCGATGGCGGCCTGGGCCGCCACCGCGTCGGCGAGATCCACCGGCCGGCTCCGCGCCGTCCCTCCGTCGCGCGCCACTTCCCGCTGGACGTCCGCGAGGTCGCCGGCAGCACGCGCGAGGAGCGCGACGCGGAAGCCGTCCCGGGCCAGCCGGAGCGCCACCGCGCGACCCAGCCCGCTGCTGGCGCCGGTGACGACCGCCACCCGCCGGCCGTCCACCTCCGGTGTCCGCCATGTGATCGTCCGATCGTTCGTCCCCGGAGCGTGCGGTCAGCGCCGTGCCGCCGGGTCGAGCAGCCGGTCGAAGACGAGCCCGGTGCCCTGCGCCTGGACGTACTTGTCGGCCACGTCGATCGCCCAGTCGCGCGCCGACCACTGCGTGGGGTGGTACAGCCCGAGTGCGGTGTTGAGCAGGACGTCCCCGGTGTACACGGTGGCGAAAACCGTGTTCACGGCTTTCTGCCCTCGGAGGCCCTTCAGGGCAGCGATGCCGTAGGCGGTGCCCCACATCATGCCCAGGGAGAAGTGGGTCGCGTAGTTCAGCCGCCTCCGACCCTGCGGGGTCTCCGGATCGACGGGGGTGACCCGCTGGGCGAAATCGGCCGGTGCGTAGCTCTCGCTCCGCTGGGTGAGCGGCATCTCGACGAACTTCTGGAAGGCCGTCATCACGACGGTTCCGCCGAATCCGGCGAGAACGCCGCGCCCGATCACGGCGACGGCCGATGGACGTCTGGTGGTATGCATTCGTGGCCCCTACCCGCCGAGGGTCCGTGGACACTTCCACCACGGGCCTCGGGCCGCCGGATGAGACCGGCCGCCCCGGGTAGGGGAGGCCGCATGCGTGCGAGCGTGCCGTTCCAGGAGAGCGAGATCCGACTGGCCGACGGCCGAACCCTGGCGTACGCCGAGTACGGCGATCCCGAGGGGCAGCCGGTGCTCGGCTGCCACGGTTCACCGAGCTCTCGGCTCGAACGGCACGTCCAGGACGTCGAGGACTACCGGCGGTGGGGGGTGCGACTGGTCGTCCCCGACCGGCCCGGCTTCGGCCGCTCCGATCCGCAGCCCGGCCGCCGGGTCATGGACTGGCCCGACGACGTCCGGCAGCTGCTCGACCACCGCGGCGTCGAGCGGTTCGCCACGCTGAGCCTCTCCGGCGGCGCGGCGTACGCCCTGGCCTGCGCGCACGTCTTCGGGAACCGGGTGCGTGCCGTCGGCATCCTCGGCGGGGCGCCGCCGCCCGACGTCCCGTGGCCCTGGCCGCGGTGGGTGCCCCAGCGGGTGCGGAGGGCGGCACACCGGCCGGCGCAGCTGACGGCGGTGCTGCGCCCGGCGTTCGCGCCGCTCGGGCTGCGTCCGGCGTCGATCCCGCGCTACCTGCAGCTGCGGCTGAACGCGGCCGACCGGCGGGTGATCGGCCGCCCGGCCGTCCGGCGGATCCTGGCCGACACCTTCACCGAGGGGCTGCGGAACGGAACCGCCCCGCTCGCCGAGGACCGCGCGCTGCTGTTCCGGCCGTGGGGGTTCCCGCTGTCGACGATCGAGCAGCGGGTGCACATCTGGCACGGCGCGCAGGACTGGCAGGTCCCCCTCGTCCTGGGGCAGCTGCTCAGCGCGATGCTCCCGAACTGCGAGGGGCACTGGGTCGCCGGGGAAGGGCACTTCCTGGTGTTCGACCACGCGGAGGAGATCTACGCGACGCTCCTGGGCTGACCCGCTCAGGCCAGCTGGGCGGCCACCAGTGGTTCCAGGGTGATCCCGGAGTGCCGCTGCTGCAGCATCCGCAGCGCCCACTTGTCGGAGAAGAGCGCCAGCAGCTCGCCGTCGGCCCGCTGCACGACCTCGACCCCGCCCGAGGAGGCGATCAACGGCAGCGACGCCTCGTCGGTCCGCATGGCCAGGCTGTACGGCAGCCGGTCGAGGGCCACCGGGGCGTTGAACTCGTGCTCCATGCGGTGGGTGGCGACCTCGAACTGCATCGGCCCGACGACGGCGAGGACCGGGGCGCCGTCGCCCCGCCGGTCCGAGCGGAGCACCTGCACCACGCCCTCGGAGTCCAGCTGCTCGATGCCCTTGCGGAACTGCTTGTGCTTGGCGGTCTCCCGGCTCCGGACGACGGCGAAGTGCTCGGGCGCGAAGGTGGTGAGCGGAGGGTAGTCGACCGGCCGGTCGGCGTAGAGGCTGTCGCCCACCCCCAGTGCGGAGGCGTTGACCAGCCCGACGACGTCGCCGGGGTAGGCGAGGTCGACGCTCTCCCGCTCGCGACCGAACACGTGCTGGGCGTACTTGGTGGTGAACGGGCGCTTGGTCCGGCCGTGCGTGACGACCATGCCGCGTTCGAAGACGCCGGTGCAGATGCGGATGTAGGCCAGCCGGTCCCGGTGGGCGGCGTCCATGCCCGACTGGACCTTGAAGACGAAGGCGCTGAACGGCTCGCCCAGGTCGCGTACCGAGCCCTCGGCGTCCGGTCGGCCGGTCGGTGCCGGGGCGAGGTCGACCAGGGTGTCCAGCAGGGCGCCCACCCCGAAGTTGGACACCGCGGAGGCGAACAGCACCGGCGTGGTGACCCCGTCGAGGAACAGCGACTGCTCGTGGTCGGCGCCGGTGGCGGCCAGGAGGTCGACCTCCTCGACGGCCTGCTGCCAGGCGTCTCCCTCGCGGGCGACGGCGGCCTCGGGGGACAGGGCCTCCTCGGGCGCGATCGTGGCGCCGCCGGCGGTCCGGGTGAACCGGCGGTAGCTGCCGTCGGAGCGGTCGAGCACCCCGCGGAAGTCCCCGGCGATACCGACCGGCCAGGTCAGCGGGGTCGGGGTGAGGCTGGTGCGCTCGCTGATCTCGTCCATGAGCTCGAGGGCGTTCTTGCCCGGACGGTCCCACTTGTTGATCACCGTGACGATCGGGATGCCGCGGTGCTTGCAGACGGCGAAGAGCTTCATGGTCTGGGTCTCGAGGCCCTTGGCGGCGTCGACCAGCATCACCGCGGCGTCGACCGCGGTCAGCACCCGGTAGGTGTCCTCGGAGAAGTCGGCGTGCCCCGGGGTGTCGAGCAGGTTGATGACGGCGTCACGGTACTCGAACTGCAGCGCGGCCGAGGTGATGGAGATGCCGCGGGCCTTCTCCATGTCCATCCAGTCCGACACCGTCCCGCGGCGGCCGGCCTTGCCGTGCACCGCACCGGCCTGGCCGATGACCCGCGCGTGCAGCGCCAGCGCCTCGGTGAGCGTGGACTTCCCGGCATCGGGGTGGCTGATGACGGCGAAGGTGCGGCGCCGGGCGGCCTCGGCGACGGCCGATCGGGCGGCGCGGTCCGCGTCGCCGGCGGGGTGGGCGGCAGTCACCGATGGTCTCCTCGTGGTGCGGGGCGCCGCGGCCGGCGCGGGGCGGCGGCGCGGGTGGTGCGGGGGACGCCGGGGGGCACCAGCGGGCGGGCCTGTCCGGCCGTCCGCGCCGGGCGTGGCGTCGGCGTCCGGCCCAACGCTACAGGCGTCAGCCGGTGTAGCCGCCGCGCATGTCCTCGACGATCAGCGGCCGGTCCAGCGTCGACGGTGCCAGCCGCTGCCGGGGCCGGTCGGCCGGGAACACCCCGGCGGCGTCCAGCACCGCCTCGTCGAGGAACCGGGTCGCCGGGGCGGCGGGCGACAGCGCGAGGTCCGGCGGCCGCGGCCCGCGCTGGGCGACGGCGAATCCCCAGTCGCCGAAGCTCGGCACGTGCACGTGGTACGGCGTGGCCGCCAGCCCCGCGGCATCCAGCGTGGAGACGGTCCGCCAGAACGCGGTGGGTGTCGAGTACGGGCTCCCGGCCTGCACGGTCACCAGCCCGTCCGGGGCCAGTGCCGCCGAGACGAGGCCGTAGATCTCGGTCGAGTACAGCCGGCCCAGCACCGGGGTGTCCGGGTCGGGCATGTCCACGATCACCGCGTCGAAGCCGGTCGCGGCGGGGGACCGCAGCCAGCGGAAGGCGTCGTCCTGGACCACCTCGACCCGGGGGTCGTCGAACGCGGAGTCGTTGAGGGCGGCCAGCCGGGTGCGCGCCAGCGCGATGACCTGGGGGTCGAGCTCGACCTGCACCACCTCGCGGACGCTCGGGTGGCGCAGCACCTCGCGGGCGGCGAGCCCGTCCCCACCACCGAGGATCAGCACGCGTTCCGGGTCGCGGGCCAGCGCCGGGTGCACCAGCGCCTCGGTGTACCGGTGCTCGTCGACGCTGGAGAACTGCAGGTCGCCGTCGAGGTAGAGCCGGAGGTCGCCGGACCGCTCGGTCAGCACGATCTCCTGGTAGTCCGAGCGCCCGGCGGCGACCACCGGGTCGGCGTAGAGCCGCTGGCGGGCCGTCGTCTCGATGTCCTGGGCGCGGACGAGCAGCACCGCCAGCCCGGCCGCCGCCACCAGGAGGGCGGCGGTGGCCGTGCGGCGGGCGCGGGTGCCCATCTGGCGGCGCAGCAGCAGCCCGGCCACCACGGCCGCGGCCAGCAGGTTGACCAGGCCGGTGAGGGCGGCGCCGCGGACCTGGCCGGCCAGCGGCAGGAGAATGAACGGCCAGGCCAGGCCGCCGAGCAGGGCGCCGGCGTAGTCGGCGGCGTTGAGATCGGCGAGCAGCTTGCCACTGCCCTCGGCGTCGATGCCGGTGCGACCGGTCTGGAGCAGCGTCATCAGCAGTGGCACCTCGGCACCGACGAGGATGCCGAGCACCGCCGTCGCGACGAGCAGGACGGCGCTGCTCGTGCCGTAGAAGGAGAACGACACGTAGAGGGTGACGGCACTCAGGCCCCCGGCCACGCCCAGCAGGATCTCCACCGCGACGAACGTGACGGCGGCGGAGGCGAGGAACGGCTTGACCAGCAACGCACCCACGCCGAGTGCGGCGACGAACCCGGCGACGATCAGCGAGGTCTGAGTGATCCCGCCACCGACCAGGCTGGCCGACAGGGTGAGCAGCACCAGCTCGTAGATCAGCCCGCACGCCGCGCAGACGGCGACCGCGGCCAGCAGCAGCGGGCGCGAGCGGACCGCCGTCCGCCCGGCTCCCGGCGCGGTGACCTCGGGCGCGGGCGCGGTCACGGGCGTCAGGACAGGGCGGCGGCGTTGACCGCGCCGATGGCCACCAGGCTGGCGCCGATGGCCCAGGCCGATCCGCGCATCCGCGGCTCGTTCACCAGCGAGCGCAGGTCGGCCGGGATGACCGCGTCCAGCACCCGCAGGGCCAGGGCCTGCAGCAGCACACCGATCAGGCCGTAGAACGCCGTGTCCACCAGCCCCTGGCCGAGGCCGTCCGCGCTGGTCATGATCGCCGTCACCACGATGATCGCCAGTGCGAGGTGGTTGGCGGCCAGCAGGATCGCCGCGTTCGGGTTGTGGTCGAGGTAGACCTGCGTCCGCAGGTTGCCCGGGGTGATGAGGTCCAGCGCGAGGAACCCGAGGGCCAGCACGCCCACCCCGATGACGAAGAAGAGCAGCGTCCCCACGGCCCCCTGGACCAGCAGGTCGCTGTCGACGGTGCCGAACTCCAGCGCCTGCCACGTGGTGCTCATGTCGGGTTCTCTCCTGGGATGGGGGACGGAAGGGGAGTGCGTGGCGGTCACTTGCCGAAGCCGGGGCCGCCGCTGCCGCCGGTGCCGACGGGGGAGCCGGGCCGGAAGCCCGGCCCGAGGAAGGCGAAGAAGCCCCCGCGGTAGCGGCCGTCGAGGTCCTCGACCCGCACGGTGCTGCCGCCGCCGGCGGCCGCGCTCACGATGACGATGTCGTCGCTGTAGCGCAGGTACTCGTTGCCGCCGTCGGCCTGCCGCTCGGCGGGCGGGACGGCCTCGACGATCGCGGCGGTGGTGGTGCCCACCGGTTCGGGCGAGGAGTAGACCGAGGTGTCGTCGAGGATCTCGGTCCGTTCGTAGGTGTCGTCCAGGAAGTCGCGGACGCGGGTCCCGCTGCCGCAGCCGGCGACGAGGACGGCGGTGGCCAGCAGGACGGCCAGCACCCGGTGCAGAGATCTCATGGCGTCCACCTGCTTCGTGTGGTGACGACCTCGCCGGTGTTCCCGGCGGGGTAGAGGTGCCAGGTCTGCCAGGCCCAGCCGCCTGCGGTGAGGGGCTGGGCGGTCATGGCGGTGAGTGCGCCGACCGAGCCGGGGAAGGCGCCGCACAGCCACGCGGCGTCGGTGTCGGCGAGGGCCCGGAGCCGGTCGGCCGTCGCGTCCAGTTCGGCGCGACCGGTGGCGGTCACCGCCGAGGTGAGCTCGTAACCGCCCGACCGGGTGCTCCGGGGGAGCGGGTCGCCGCCGGCGCCGACGGCGTCGCAGGAGACCTCCTCGGTGAGCCGGGCGCCGGGGACGGCGGCGGTGACCACGTGCGAGGCGCCGAGCACCCCGAGGGTGACGGATCCGCCGCGGCCGTCGACCAGCCGCAGCTCCGCCAGCGTCGCCGGCGCCGACCGGTCGAGCAGCAGGCCCAGCGCGGCGGCCGACACGTCCCGCGGCTCGATGGCGAGCAGGTGGAGGCTCACGCGGCCTCCTCGCTGGCGCTCGTCGGCTGCGTTCGCAGGGCTGCCCTGCCCATCGGTGAGCTCGCGAGCTCGCTCACTGGTCCGGCGTCCGGTGGTAGACGGTGAGCTCACCCCGGCTGACCGCGCGGCCGGTCGAGACCTCCCACGACTGGGTGGCCGCCCAGCGCTCGAAGGCCAGCAGACCGGTCTTGTCCGCGGTGGCGTAGTCGGCGTAGTCCACGGTCCCGCTGGGCGGGGTGCCCGTGGTGCCCTCGGCGGTGTAGGCGGCCCGCCCGCGCTCGATCTGCCGGTGCACCCGGTCGTCGAGGATCACATCGCCGTCGGGCGTGAGGTCGGTGCCCTCCCGGCGCATCCACAACGTCATCTCGAGATCGCCCTCGTCGTCCTCGACCGTGAGCCAGCGGCGGCCGGTCGACCCGTCGAGCAGGTGCTCGCGCCAGGTCATCCCGCCCTCCTCCAGCACGATCGTGCCGCGGACGACGTGGTCGATCCCGGCGTAGGTGATCACGTCGCCCACGCCGATCTGGTGCGGGTCGTAGACGTCGGGCTCGTCGGCCAGGGGGTCGACCCGGCGGCGCGGCCCGGCGGCCTTCGCCAGGTTCCGGCGGCGGAGGACGAGGATGACCGTGGCCAGGACCGCCAGGGCCACGAGGACGACGATCAGGAGGACGAGGAGCACGTCGGACATCGGGTGGCCTCCTTGCGATGGGCGTGCGGGCCGTCTCGAACGTACCGTGCGCCGGCCTCGTGGTGATCACGCTCGTGAACCCGGCCGGGACACCCCACGCCCGCCACCGGGCAGCCGAGCCGGGCCGCCCCTGGGCCGGGGTGCCGGCCGACCGCGCAACCGGCTGTCCGGCACCGCCGGAGATAAACGCTCGCCACCGATGACTTCGGGGAGGACGGTCGGTCGGAGAGGAGACGGACACGGACGATCCCGGGCGAGGTACCCATGACGCTGCAGTCACCGCTGGCCATCGAGGCGACCGCCCTGACGAAGTCCTTCGGGACCACCACCGCCGTCGCCGGCATCGACCTCGCCGTCCCGTCCGGCGTGATCTACGGGGTCCTCGGGCCCAACGGCGCCGGCAAGACCACCACGATCCGCATGCTGGCCACCCTCATCGCGCCGGACTCGGGCAGCGCCCGCATCCTCGGGCACGACGTCGTCGCCGACGCCGACGCCGTCCGTGACCAGGTGAGCCTCACCGGGCAGCTGGCCTCGGTCGACGAGGAGCTCACCGGCTGCGAGAACCTGGTCCTGCTCGGCCGGCTGCTGGGCCTGCGCCGGGCCGCGGCCCGCGCGCGGGCCGACGAGCTGCTCGACGCCTTCGGGATCGCCGCCGCGGGGGGAAAGCTGGTCAAGCACTACTCCGGTGGCATGCGACGGCGTCTCGACATCGCGGCCAGCCTGGTGGTCACCCCACGGCTGATGTTCCTGGACGAGCCGACCACGGGCCTGGACCCGCGCTCGCGCAACCAGGTCTGGGAGATCGCCCGCGCGCTGGTGGCCGAGGGGACGACGATCCTGCTCTGCACGCAGTACCTGGAGGAGGCCGACCAGCTGGCCGACGGCATCGCCGTCATCGACCGCGGACAGGTGATCGCGGAGGGCACACCGGGTCAGCTGAAGGCCTCGGTCGGCACCGGTGCCCTGCGCGTGCGCCTGCTCGACCCGGCCGAGCGCCCGGGGGCCGCGGCCGTGCTGGAGCAGGCCGTCGGCGCCGTGGTGCTCGAACCCGACCCGGCGGGGCTCTCGGCGCAGTGCTCCGACTCCGCCCAGGCCGCGCTCGGGATCGCGGAGCTCGCCCGCGCCGGGATCGGCATCGCCGACTTCTCCCTCGGCCGGCCCAGCCTGGACGAGGTCTTCCTGGCGCTGACCGGCCACGCGGCCGAGGAACCGCCCGCACCGACCCTCGAGGAGCAGCCGTCATGAGTGCCGCCCCCACCGCCGCCACCGATGCGGCCGACACCGCCGCCGTCCGCCGGGCGATCGCGTCGACGGCGCGGCCACCCCGGCCGGGAGCGCTGTCGGCGGCCCTGACCTTCGGCTGGCGCGGGATGCTCAAGGTGAAGCACGTGCCGGAGCAGCTCCTGGACGTGACCGTGACGCCGGTGATGTTCGTGCTGATGTTCACGTACTTGTTCGGGGGTGCCATCGCCGGCTCCACCAGCGCGTACCTGGACTACCTGCTGCCGGGCATCCTGGTGATGTCGGTGCTGTTCACCACCGTCTACTCGGGGGTCGCGCTCAACACCGACGTGACCAAGGGGGTGGTCGACCGGTTCCGTTCCCTGCCGATCTGGCGGCCCGCGCCCCTGCTCGGCGCCCTGCTGGGGGACAGCGTGCGCTACGTCCTGGCCGGCACGGTGATAATCGTGCTCGGTGTGCTCCTCGGGTTCCGGCCGGACGGGGGATTTCCGGGCGCGGTGTCGGCCCTGGCGCTGGTGGTCGTGTTCTCGTTCGGGCTGTCGTGGGTGTTCTCGGTCCTCGGGCTGCTCCTGCGCACCCCGAACGCGGTGATGAACGCCGGCTTCATGGGCATCTTCCCGCTGACGTTCCTGTCGAACGTCTTCGTGCCGCCGGCGACCCTGCCCGGTCCGCTGGCCGCATTCGTCGAGGTCAATCCCATCTCGATCCTGGCGACGGCGTCCCGGTCGCTGATGGCCGGCGAGCCCGACCTCACGGCCATCCTGGTCTCCCTGGCGGTCGCGGCGGCGCTCGCCCTGGTGTTCCTGCCACTGACCACCCGGCTGTACCGGAGCCGCTGAGGTCAGGCCGGCGGTTCAGACGCGGGACGCGGCGACCGGCGCCGGGCGGGGCGCCTCGCGCGGGATGAACAGGCCCCCGACGAGGCCCGCCGCGAGCACCGCGGTGCTCGCGGCGAAGGCGACCTGGAAGGACGCCACGTCGGTGAGCCAGCCGGCGACCAGCGGCCCGGCGATCGCGCCGAGATCGGCTGACATCTGGAAGACCGCGACGACCCGTCCGCCGCGGCCGGCGCTGATGTCGCCGACCAGCGCAGCGGGGGCGCTGGCGAGCAGGGATGCGGCGAGGCCGAAGACGGCCATGGAGCCGAGGAAGGGCACGATCGCCGGGGGGCCGACGAGGATCGCCATCGCCGCGGTGCCCAGCACGGCGCCCAGGATCAGCGAGGGACGCCGCCCCCAGCCGTCGACGAACCGGCCCGACCGCAGCAGCCCGAGGGCCTGGGCGGCCGATCCGGCGAGCAGGCCGGCGCCGGCCCAGGCGACCGTCCGGCCCAGCTCCTCGGTCACGTAGAGCGGCACCAGGGAGTTGCGGACGCCGAACAGCACCCAGCCCACGCCGAAGTTCGCCAGCAGGGCGGCGAGGTAGGCGCGGGAACGGAAGGCGGTGGTGAGCGCCATCGGGCCCGGGCCGAGGTCGGGGCCGGCCGTGTCGGCCGCCGGAGGTTCGGCCGGGTCCGGCTCGGCGGACCGGAGCAGCAGCATCCCGACGCCGCCGGCCACCAGCAGGAACCCGGCGTACAGGAAGAACGGCAGCCGGGGTGAGAGCTCGGCCAGCAGACCACCGAAGGCGGGGCCGGCGATGCCGCCCAGGATGAAGCCGCCCTGCCAGGTGGCGGCGGCCCGCCCGCGGTGCGACGGCGGCGCCACCCGGAGCAGCAGCGACAGCGCCGCCACGGTGAACATGGCGCTGCCGATGCCGCCGGCCGCGCGCAGGCCCAGGAAGAGCGGGAAGGACCCGGCCAGCCCGGCGGCTCCGGTCGCGACGGCGACGATCACCAGCCCCGAGGCGAGCACCAGCCGTTCGCCGAACCGCTCGACCAGCGTGCCGCCGCTGAACGCGGAGACGAAGCGGAAGAACGCGAAGGCGCTGACCGCCAGCCCGACGGCGGTGGTGCCCACTCCGAAGGACCGTGCGAACAGCGGGATCGCCGGGGCGACGATGCCGAAGCCGAGGGCGACGACGAAGGCGATGACCGCCAGGACCTTGACCTCGCGGGGAAGGTCTCCCCGTGTCCCGACCCGCACGAGGGACCATGCTCGCACGCCGCGCAGACGCGGCGCGCCGGCGTACGGGGCGGCGGTCGCGCCGCCCCGTACGCCCAGCCGATCAGGCGGTCAGGCCATGGAGTTGGCCGGCTTCCGCGCCCCGGTCCGCTCCTCGCTCGTTCCTCGCTGCGATGCTCCCGGGGCTGTCAGCCGGCCATCCGCCGGGCGCTGGCGAAGCTGCCCATCGAGTCGATCGGGGCCACCTTCACCGGGACGCCGGACGTCGAGGCGTGCACCATCTGCCCGTTGCCGATGTACATGCCCACGTGGCTGACCGGGCTGTAGAAGAACAGCAGGTCGCCGGGCTGGAGGGCCGAGCGGGACACCGGGGTGCCCATCTGCGACTGCATCCGGCTGGAGTGCGGCAGGCTGATCCCGGCCGCCGCGTAGGCGAACTGGGTCAGCCCCGAGCAGTCGAAGGCGTTCGGCCCGGCGGCCGCCCAGACGTACGGGTCGCCCACCTGGGCCAGCGCGGTGTCGACCGCCACGCCGGCGGCCGAGCTGCCACCGCCGGCCGGGGCCGGCACCGGTGCTGCCGGAGCGGGGGCGGGTGCTGCGGGAGCGGGGGCGGGTGCTGCGGGAGCGGGGGCGGGTGCCGCGGGAGCGGGGGCGGGTGCCGCGGCGACCGGGGCCGGCGCGGGTGCAGCGGCGCCGGGGGCCTCCTGGGCCCGCGGCTGCTGGACCCGCGGCTGCTGGGCTCGCGGCTCCTGGGCCGGTGCGGCCGCTGCGGCCTCCGCGGCCTCCGCGGCCTCCGCGGCCTCCGCGGCCTCCGCCGCCTCCGCCGCCTGCTGGATCGCGTGCCGCTCGGCGGCCGCCCGGGAGGCCCGCTGCTCCTCGGCGCTGAGCCGGGCGTACTGGGCCTGGTACACGGCGATCTGCTGGTCGAGCCGCGCGCGCTCGGCGGTCACGCGGTCGACCTGCTCCTGCGCCTCCGCCGCGGCCTGCTCGGCCGAGGCCTGGGCCTGGTCGGCGTCCTCACCGGCCGCCTCCGCCTCGCCCAGCACGCCGTTGTTGTGATCGGCGATCGTGCCCAGCATGCCGACCCGGTCCATCAGGTCGGTGGCCGACTCGCTGGTCAGCATGGCCTCCAGCGTGCCGAGCCCGCTCCCGGTCCAGGCGCTGCGGGCGACCGTGCGGACCCGGTCCTGCGCCTCCGCGAGGTCGGCCTCGGCGGCGGCGAGCTCCGCCGCGGCGCGGTCGGCGGACTCCTGGGCCGCCTTCAGTCCTTCGCGGATCTCGTTGAACCGTTCGGTGAGGACCTCCAGGTCGTGCGCCTTGGCAGCGATGAGCTGCGCGGCTTCCTGGGAGGTGCTCGGCCGCTGCGGGTCGGCGGCGGCGGGGAACGGCGTCAGGCCGACGCCGCCGGCGGCCACGAGGGCCACGAGTGCCCGACGGCCGGGAATCCGACGGTGGGCAGGGTTGTGCGAACTCGCCATGTGCGGCGGGTCGTCCTTTCTTCCACGGCCGCCTACCGGGTGAGCTGACGGGTTCGGGCGGGAAGGCGCCCGGCGTCCGGTGGCCGCGCGGGCCGTCGGTCGCTTCACCCCAGTGGTGCGGTTGGGTCCCCGGTCCTGGTGCCGGCCGGTGCCGGCGGGTGGTTCGGCGGCGTCCGGGCGGCTGTCACCGGTTGAGCGACGGAGGGGGGCCGTCCGGACGGCCCCACGCTAGGGGTCGATCGCGCGGGTCACCAGGGGAAGCGGAGGACTTCACAGCGACCTTCGCCTCGGCGCGGTGGTGCGTGCACATTCCGTCACGGACACGCCGCGACGATCGTCGTCCGATGACCGGGCACGGCCTGGCGCGGCGCAGGTGGACCAGGGACCTATGACCATGTTGACGTCCTAATGCTCGTAGGAAGATGGCTGCCGTGAGCGTGGTTGCACCGCCGGACCGTCGCCGGCGGCGGCGGCAGGAGACGATCGAGCAGGTGCTCGACGTCGCCCTCGAGGTGATGGCCGAGCAGGGCGCCGCCGGGCTGACCCTGGGCGAGGTGGCTCGCCGCATGGGCATCCGGCCGCCGTCCCTCTACGGGTACTTCGACGGCAAGCACGCCCTGTACGACGCCCTCTTCGAGCGGGGGTGGCGGGCGCTGCTGGAGACGCTCCGGGCGGCCGGGGCGATCGACCAGACCGCGGACCCGCTCACCGGTCTGCGCAACGGCACCACCCTGCTGGTCCGCTGGGCGGTCGAGCACCCCGCCCAGTCGGCGCTGATGTTCTGGCGTCCGGTGCCCGGCTTCGCTCCGTCGGAGCGGGCGTACGCGCCGGCCGTCGAACTCGACGTGGAGTCCCGCGCGCTGCTCGCCCGGCTGCGGGACGCCGGGCACCTCGCCCCGGACGTCGACCTGGAACGTGCCTACCGCGCCTGGACGGCGCTGGTCGGCGGGGTCATCTCCCAGCAGCTGTCCAACGCCCCCGGTGAGCCGTTCGAGACCGGCGCCTTCACCGCCGTCCTGCCCGACGTCATGGAGATGTGGCTGGACCACCACCGCAGGAATCCGTCCGCCCGCTGATCCGAGGAGGTCCGTCGTGACCGCTCCCGCTCCTGCCCGTCCCCGCCCGCGCTCGGCCGCTCTGGATCGGGACACCGCCTACCGGCTCGCCGCCACCGAGTACGAGCGCATGCTCGCCGCCCTGCGCGACCTGGACGCCGCCGACTGGAGCCGGGCGACCGAGTGTCCCGGATGGGACGTGCGGGCGATGGCCGCGCACGTGCTCGGTATGGCGGAGATGGCGGCCTCGATCCGGGAGATGGCCCGGCAGAACCGACTCGCGGCGAAGGCCGGTGGGGGCATCGACGCGCTGACCGGCGTGCAGGTGCGCACGCACGCCGACCTCGACGGCGCGGCGATCGTCGCCCGGCTGGACAGCACTGCGTCGAGGGCCCTGCGGGGCCGACGCCGGATGTCCCGGGCGGTGGGCCGGGTGAGGCTGCCCGAGGAGCAGGTCACCGGCCCCGTCCGCGAGTACTGGCGGATCGGCTTCCTGCTCGACGTCGTGCTGACCCGCGACGTCTGGATGCACCGGGTCGACGTGTCCCGTGCGACCGGGCGCGACCTGGAGCTCACGTCCGGGCACGACGGGGTCCTGGTCGCCGACGTCGTCGCCGAGTGGGCCCAGCGGCACGGCCGGCCCTACCGCCTGGTGCTCACCGGTCCGGCCGGCGGCGACTGGTCGTCGGGCTCGGACGGGGAGCAGCTCCAGCTCGACGCCGTCGAGTTCTGCCGGGTGCTGTCGGGTCGGGGAAGCGGGCCGGGCCTGCTGGGCCAGCAGGTCCCGTTCTGAGGCGGTCCCAGGAAAGGCGCACGACGGCAGCCGGGCTATCGGTGGCGCGCAATCCGATCGTCATGTGTGCAGTCGCGGGTCGCTGGGGCACCCCACTGCCATGACCGAAACCGCGTCCCTCCGAGCACTGGCCCTCATCTGCAGCCTCAAGCCCTCACCGGCGCCGTCCAGCAGCGACCTGATCGCCCGTCAGGTACTCGCGGAACTGGGCAAGCACGGCGTGACGGGCGACGTCGTGCGCGTCGCCGACCACGACGTGAAGCCGGGCGTCGAGGTGGACATGGGCGAGGGCGACGAGTGGCCGGCGATCCGCGAGAAGATGATGGCGGCCGACATCCTCGTCATCTCCACCCCGACCTGGGTCGGGCACATGAGCAGCATCGCCCAGCGGGTGCTGGAGCGGCTGGACGGCGAGCTGTCGGAGACCGACGACTCCGGTCGTCCGCTGGTCGCCGGCAAGGTCGCCGTGGTCTCCGTGGTCGGCAACGAGGACGGTGCGCACAAGATCGTCGCCGACCTGTTCCAGGGGCTGAACGACATCGGTTTCACGATCCCGTCCCAGGGCGGCACCTACTGGAACGACCACGCGATGGGCGGCACGGACTACATGGACCTGGACGAGACCCCCGAGGCGGTGGCGTCCACGACGGCGACCCTGGCGGCGAACACCGCACACCTCGCCCGGGCGCTACGGGCCACTCCGTACCCGGGCAGCTGACCGACCGTCAGGCCGCCAGCGACTCCTGTGCCGCGCCGGGCGCGGGCTCGGGTCGCTGGGCGGCCCGGCGGCGCAGCCGGACGCCGGCCACCGCGCCGAGGGCCAGCACCACCAGCACGGCGGCGTAGATCTCGGTGACCGCCTCGAGGCCGAGCGCGCCCGCGGCCACGCCCGCGACGACCGCCGGGACGCTGAAGCTCAGGTAGCCGGCGACGAAGACGCTGGACAGCAGGGCGGCCCGCTCGGCGGGGGCCACCCCGGCGCTCGCCGTGGCGACAGCGCCCAGGAAGGCCAGCCCGAAGCCGAGCCCCGACACGACGGCGGCGGCGAACAGGACGGTGACCTGCACGGAGACCACGGCCGCGGCCGTGCCGGTGACCCCGATCGCGAACAGCGAGGCGCCGGCGACCATGGCGCGCTCGGGAACGAGGTTGCGGCCCAGGATCGCGCCGGCCGCCGCCATTCCCTGCATGGCCAGGACGAGCAGGCTGCCGACCAGGTGGTCGGCGATGCCGAAGACGGTGGCGACCAGGGACGGCCCCAGGGAGAGGTAGAGCCCGCCGAGCGCCCAGACGGCGACGATCACCGGCAGGGCGGTGAGGAACGCCGCTCGCTGGGGCCGGGGCACGCGGACGGCCGGGCGCAGCGAGCGCAGGGCGCCCGGCGCGCGGGGCGACGTCTCCGGCAGGACCACCGCGGTGGCGGCTCCGAGCAGGAGGACGGCGGTGAGGACGGCGAACACCCACCGGGTGGGGGACGCGACGAACTCGACGACCAGGCCGGCGCCCACGGCTCCCAGGGACAGCCCGATGCCGGGGCCGGCGCTGTTCACCAGCGCCCCGAGCGGGCGGCCCCGGCGCTGGGTGTCCAGCAGCATCGCGCCCAGCGTGCCGGTGAGTGCACCCATGGACAGCCCCTGCAGGACGCGGGCGGCCAGCAGCCAGCCCACGCCGTCGGCGGCGAGGAAGACGACCATCGAGACGGCCTGGAGCAGCAGCCCGCCGACGAGCACCGGCCGGCGGCCGACGTGGTCGGACAGGCCACCGACGACCAGCAGCGCGGCCAGGAGGGCCAGGGCGTAGATGCCGAACACCGCGGTCAGCACCCCGGGACCGAAGCCGAACTGCTCCTGGTAGACGCGGTACAGGGGGGTCGGAACGCCCGAGGCGGCGAGGACCAGCAGGAGCAGGGCCGCCGTGATCCAGAACGCCGGGGTCCTGCCAAGGGTCGGGGGAGCCACGATGGTGGCCAAGAGCAACGATCTCCCGCGCATTCCCGGACGGCGGGTCGGCTCGTGCAGCGGCGCCAGCTCCGTCCTCCCGCGTCGTCGCTGTCGGTCCCAGCCCGTGGTCGCTCCCCGAGCCCAGCGGCGGGACGCCGACCGCGGGGACGGCCCTACCGCCTGACGGCCGGGCCTCGGGGGCCCGTGTCGAACGACATCCACCTGCGGCGGCGTTCGGCGCGGCTGTGCAACCCCGCCATGGCCGCGACCCGGCGGCGCTGGTCCTCCGTGGCGACGTGTTGGACGACGGCCACCTCGGCATCTCGCATCGCCTGCTCCGCGGCGACCTCGGCCGGCCCGGAGGGCATCTCGCTGGTGAGGTCGACGTCCTCGTCGTCCTCCGTGCGCGGCCGGGCGTACGGGCTGTCCGGCGGCAGGTGCCCGCTGATCCGGCCGTAGGCGCCGAGGGTCAGCAGGAGAAGCCCGACGACGACCGAGAAGACGACGTTCTCGAACTCGAACGCCAGCAGGTTGACGGAGGTGCGCAGCACCGCCAGGTTCACCAGGGCGGAGACCAGGAACAGCGAGCCGATGACGATCATCACCGTCGACACGACTCGTGGGCTGCGCGCGGCGGCCGCCAGCAGCACGAGCGCCACGATGACCGAGATCGTCGACAGCAACCCGTTGGACGACAGGCCGAGGATGCGCTGGCCGTCGGTCGAGAAGTAGTCCAGGCCGCCGGCGAAGCCGAGGATGCCGAAGACGAGGAGGAACACCGCCACCAGGACGGCGCCGGCGCGTTGGACGATGAACACCCGCGCCCCGAGGTGTGGCTCGCCGGCCGGTGCCGAGCGTGGCGTCGTGCGGTGCAGGAGGTGCGGTCGCCGTGCCATGAGGACTCCCGGGTGGGTGGGGCAGTGACCATTCTTCTCCTCCGGAGCCTGGTCGGATGCGCTACGGCCACGGGTTCTGGAGAAACCCGACCGGCCGATGCGTGTCCCGGCATGGCGCAGCGGGACCTGCACCCGGAGTTCGTCCGCGCGGATGCCGGCGGCGTCGGTGACGTCGTCGTCGCCGAAGGACGACGGTGCGGGGGGTGGTCCCGGTCGGTGCCGTCATCCCGGCGTCAGCGGGCGGGGACTACGCCTGTGGCAGCCGGTGCGGACGGAACGGCGTCACCGCAGCGACCAGTGCCCGCGGCGGACGGAGGTGTCGGCCAGCTCGAACGTCGTCGCGTACGGCTGGAAGTCCACCCGCTCGTTCACCGCGTAGAGCACCCGCGGTGCGACGAGGAACAGCGCGAGCGCCTGGTCGGTCACGTACCGGTCCAGCCGGTTGGCCGCCAGCACCTGCCGCAGCTGGGACCGCCGGGACCGCAGGTGGTCGAAGAGCCGCTCGAACTCCGGATCGACCGGCCCGGCGCGGAACTCACCGGACCGGCCGGCGAACGCGCGGTGCAGCTCCAGCGGGGGGACGTCGACCGACTGCGACCCCTGCTCGAGCAGCAGCACGTCCCAGTCGCGGGGCTCCTTGGCCGCCTGCCGGCGCCGCGCCTCCCGCTGCTCGTCGGAACTGCGCAGGACCCGGACCTCGACGGCGAGGCCCAGCACCGTCTGCCACCGGGCGGCGACGGCGTGGGCCACCGCCTCCCACTCCGCCATGGCGGCCAGCCTCAGCGGTCGCCGGGCACCGCCCGACTCCCGCCACAGCCGCGCCGCGCGGGACGGGTCGTGCGGGTACGGCCGCAGCCGGCCGGGTGCGCGGTGCAGCGCGGTGAGCGGGGTCGGCGGGGTGAGCCCGGCCAGCGGTCGGGCCTGCCCGCCGAACAGGTCGCGGACCAGCGCGGCGCGGTCGACGGCCAGGTTGAGCGCCCGCCGGGCTCGGACGTCGTCGAGGGGCAGACCGTCGGCGCCGCGGTCGATCGCCCCGGCCAACGCGCGCACGGCGTCCACGGCCACCAGCCGGGCGTGCCGCGAGCGGCGGACGCGCTCGGCCTCCCGGTGCGGGACCTCGGTGACGAGGTCGACCTCGCCGACGGTGTCGCACACGAGGTCGAGCGCCCGGGGGCGGTCGAGGTCGTTGCGGAACTCGACCTCCCGCACCCGTGGCCCGCGGACCCGGTCCCAGTAGTGCGGGTTGGCGCGCAGCCGCACGGTGGGGGAGCGGTCCTCGGTCTGCAGCCAGGTCCGGTCCTCGCCGTCGGTGACGACCGGTTCGGTGGCGATGAGCGAGCGGCCCTCGACGAGGGTGAACGGTCCGGAGGCCCACGGCCCCGGTGCGTCGATCACCTACCAGTGGCCCTCGCCGGTCTCGTCGCGGGCGTAGCCGAACCCGAGGTCGCGCCAGAACCGCTCACTCATGACGTGCGTGGCCCGCAGCTTGCCCAGCACCGACCCGTCGGGCTCGGGGAGATGCAGCCGCACGGTGCGCTCGCCGACGACCTCCGCACGGGTGCGCGGGTCGATGTTGAAGTGGGTGCCGGGTGGGTGCGGGGAGTGCCACCGCGCCTGTTCGGTGTACGCCCGGTGCACCGAGCGGGCGTCGAGGCGCGTCCCGTCGGCGAACCGCTCGTCCGGGCGCACCCGGATCTCCAGGGTCCGGTCCCCGCGCCACCGGTAGGAGCTCATCGCCGCCGGGCGGACCTTCCCGCGCCGGGTGACCCGCACCGGCTCCTCGACGGTGTTGTAGGTGATGTACAGCCAGTTGAGCGGGTTCGGGTCCACCACGCGCAGCGCTCCCCGGGGCTCCCGCCGAGCTCTCCCCGCCAGCCGCTGGAGCAGCGTCATCGGTCCGTGCGTCCGGTGCCGGGGGAAGCCGCCGCGTCGGCCGCCCGCCGGACGAGGTCGTCGTAGACGGACGGGTCGTCGGAGTCGACGACGGGGTAGCCGCCGTCCTCGTCGGCGTGCATCGCGATGCCGGGGTTGTGGACGTCCGAGCCGTCGGTGAGGAAGAAGTGCGGGCTGCCCTGGACGTCGTCGCGGTGCGCCCGGTAGTCGGCCATCATCGCGCCGCGCGCGCTCCCGTCGTCGAGCGCCGCCGCGACGGCGTCGGCGTCGACCAGGCCGCAGCCGCGGGCGACGTCCACCACCTCGTGCAGCATGCTGATGCACCGGTTGTCGCGGAAGAACGCCAGCCGCAACGTCATGTCCAGCTCCTCGGCCGCGGCGAGGGACTGCTGCTTGGCGGCGTGCACCGCCTCGTCGGCCGGCAGGGCCGTCACCGGCCAGGCGTCGGGCTCCTGCTGCCACGGCGACATCCCCAGGCCCGGCTCCAGCTGCCCGACGATCGGGATCTCCGCATCGAGCATCCGCTGCGGGATGGCGAAGCGGTTGACGTCCTCCAGGAGGAACAGGCGGAGGTCCGCCCGCAGGTCGTCGTCGAGTCCCAGGCGCGAGCGCGCCGCGTAGAAGCGGTGCAGCGCCACGGTGGACCACGCGCAGACCACGTCGGTGTAGACGGTCACGGTCCCGGGGGCGACGTCGACAGGCATGGCCGCCTCACTACCCGGGGCGCCGGCGGTCACGCGCGCGAGGAAGGTGCCGATCGCGTTTGCCGAGCGGGACGGCGGGCACCGCGCGAGCCATGGACGCCGAGGTCACCCTCACGGTCGACGGCGCGCAGCACACCCTGCGCGTGGACACCCGGACGACGCTGCTCGACGCGCTGCGCGAGCGACTGGGCAACACCAGCCCCAAGAAGGGGTGCGACCACGGGCAGTGCGGCGCCTGCACCGTCCTGCTGGACGGCGAGCGGGCGCTGAGCTGCCTGGCCCTGGCGGTCGCGCACGACGGTGCGGCGGTCACCACCGCCGACGGCCTCGCCGCCGACGGCGAGCTGCACCCGGTCCAGCAGGCGTTCCTCGACCGGGACGCCTTCCAGTGCGGCTACTGCACTCCCGGGCAGGTCTGCTCGGCGGTCGGGGTGATCGACGAGGTGGCCCGCGGCTGGCCGAGCCACGCCAGCCCGGACCTCAGCGCAGACCCCGAGCTCAGCCACGACGAGGTCGCCGAGCGGATGAGCGGCAACCTCTGCCGCTGTGCCGCCTACGTGAACATCGTCCCTGCGGTGCAGCAGGCCGGGGGAGGACCCGCGTGAAGCCGTTCGCCTTCGCCCGGCCGAGCGACGTCGCCGAGGCGGTGCGCACCGTCGCCGCCGCGCCGGCGGCGGTGTTCCTCGGCGGCGGCACCAACCTCGTCGACCACCTGAAGCTCGGCGTCGCCCGCCCCGACCTCGTCGTCGACGTCCGCACACTGACCTCGCGCGAGGTCACCGATCTGGAGGACGGCGGCCTGCGGATCGGCGCCGCGGTCACCAACAGCGAGTTCGCCGCCGACCGGCGGGTGCGCGAGCGCTACCCCGTGCTCGCCGAGGCGGTGCTGGCCGGCGCCACCGGCCAGCTGCGCAACATGGCCACCAGCGGCGGCAATCCGCTGCAGCGCACGCGGTGCGTCTACTTCCAGGACGTGACGACGGCGTGCAACAAGCGCGAGCCCGGCACCGGCTGCTCGGCAGTCGGTGGCTACACGAGGTACCACGCCATCCTGGGCGCCTCGGAGCAGTGCATCGCCACCCACCCGTCGGACATGGCTGTGGCACTGGCCGCGCTCGACGCGCAGGTGCAGGTGCTCGGGCCGGACGGCGAGCGCACCGTCCCGTTCGCCCGGCTGCACCGGCTGCCCGGCGACGACCCCTCCCGGGACACCGTCCTGGAGCACGGGGAGCTGATCACCGCGATCGACCTCCCGCCGCTGCCGGTGGCCGCGCGCTCGACCTACCGCAAGGTGCGCGACCGGGCGTCCTACGCCTTCGCGCTGGTCTCGGTGGCGGCCGCGCTCGACGTCGCCGACGGGGTGGTGCGCGACGTCCGCATCGCCGCCGGCGGGGTCGCGCACAAGCCGTGGCGCGCGACCCGCGCCGAAGAGGCCCTGGTCGGGCGCCCCGCGACGGAGGAGACCTACCGCGCCGCTGCGGACGCCGAGCTCGCCGACGCGGTCGCCCAGCCGGGCATCGACGACGGGAACGCGTTCAAGATCCCGCTGCTCCGCCGCACCCTCGTCGCCACCCTGCGCCAGCTCACCCCGGAGGCCTGACGTGACCGAGCTGCTGGAGCCGCGCGCCATCGGCCAGGGCCTCGTCCGCCGCGACGGCGAGCTGAAGGTGCGCGGCACCGCGCCTTACGCCTACGAGACCGCGGTCGAGCTGCCGGCCTACGCCCACCCGGTGCAGGCTACAATCGCGCGCGGCCGGGTGACCGCCATGGACACGACCGAGGCCGAGGCGATCGACGGCGTCCTCCTGGTACTGACCCTGTTCACCGCCGAACGGCTGGCCGATACCTCCGACCGGGAGTTCGCCGTCCTGCAGTCCGACGAGGTCGCCTTCCGCGGGCAGCTCATCGGCGTGGTGGTCGCGGAAACCTCCGAGCTGGCGCGGGAGGCCTCCGACTCGGTCCGCGTCACCTACGACGAGCAGTCCCACGACAGTTCGCTGTCGGCCGAGCGCGAGGACCTGTACGAGCCGGAGAAGGTCAACGGCGGTCACGAGACCGACACCGCCGAGGGCGACGTGGCCGCGGCGATGGCCGCGGCCGAGGTCACCCTCGAGCGGACCTACGCCACGGCGATGTACCACAACAACCCGCTCGAGCCGCACACCACGACGGCGTTCTGGGACGCCGCCGGCGACGGCTCGCTGGTGCTCTGGGACTCCACCCAGGGCGTGCACCCGGACCGCGCCGCCGTCTGCGGGGTCTTCGGCCTCGAGCAGGAGCAGGTGCAGGTCATCTGCCCGTACGTGGGCGGTGGCTTCGGGTCCAAGGGCACCCCGCACGCGCACGTCATGCTCGCGACGATGGCGGCGCGGGCGCTGCCCGGTCGGGCGGTCAAGCTCGCGCTCACCCGGCAGCAGATGTTCTTCCTGGCCGGCTACCGGTCGCCGACCATCCAGCGGATGCAACTGGCCGCCGATCGGGAGGGCCGGCTCTCGGCGATCGCGATCGACGTGGTCGTGCAGACGTCGCGGATCAAGGAATTCGCGGAGCAGGCCGGCGTCCCGACACGGATGATGTACGCCGCGCCGAACCGGCGCAGCACCCACCGGGCGGCCGCGCTCGACGTGCCGGTGCCGTCGTGGATGCGCGCGCCGGGGGAGTGCCCGGGCATGTTCGGGCCCGAGGTCGCCCTCGACGAGCTCGCCGACGAACTGGGCATCGACCCGATCGAGCTGCGCATCCGCAACGAGCCGGAGGTCGACCCGGAGACCGGGAAGCCGTGGTCGAGCCGGCACCTGGTCGAGTGCCTGCGGGAGGGCGCGGAGCGGTTCGGCTGGGGCGGCCGTGGCCCGCGCGGGCACCGGGACGGCGACTGGCTGGTGGGCGCCGGCGTCGCCGCGTCGGTCTACCCGACCATGCGGGCGGCCCAGTCGACGGCGGTGCTCCGCTTCGCGGACGGCCGGTTCGTCGCGGAGATCGGAGCCGCGGACCTCGGCACCGGCGCGTGGACGATCCTGCCGCAGATCACCGCCGACGCCCTCGGGGTCGACGTCGCCGACGTGGACGTCCGGATCGGGGACACGAAGTACCCGATCGCCTCGGTGGCCGGCGGGTCGTCGGGCACCAACACGTGGGGCTCGGCGCTCGTCGTGGCCGCCCGGGCCTTCCGCGACAAGTTCGGCGCATCGCCGTCCGACGGCGACGAGATCACCGGGGACGTCGACGAGGCCGCCAAGGACGAGGACCACGCCCCGTACGCCTTCGGTGCGCAGTTCGTCGAGGCACGCGTGCACGCCGACACCGGCGAGATCCGGGTGCCGCGGCTGCTCGGGGTGTTCGCCGCCGGTCGGATCATCAACCCCCGGACCGCGCGGTCGCAGTTCATCGGCGGCATGACCATGGGGCTGTCGATGGCCCTGCACGAGAACAGCGTCTGGGACCCGCGGATCGGCCAGGTGGCCAACCACGACCTGGCCGATTACCACATCACGGTCAACGCCGACGTCGGCGACGTGCAGGCCCACTGGATCGACGAGCACGACCCGTACGTCAACGCCATGGGCGCGAAGGGAATCGGCGAGATCGGCATCTGCGGCACCGCGGCGGCGGTGGTCAACGCCGTCCACCGTGCGACCGGTGTCCGGGTGCGGCAGCTGCCGGTGACGCTGGACAAGCTCCTGCCCGGCCTGCCCTGATGCCCGACGGCGCGTGGACCTACGCCGACCCGCTCGGCGGAGGGGGGGCGGTCACACCGACAGCCCCGATCGGGCTCCCGGCCGTCCGGGCGGGCGGGTCACGCGGCGGCCGAGCGGGCCAGCGCACCGCGCACCTCGTCGTCCGTGGTGGCGCGGAAGTCCTCGTACGCCTGACCGACCGCCGAGAACGTCTCGGGGGCCCAGAGGCAGACGACGTCGTCGACCTCGGTCGTGAACCGCTCGCAAGCCTGCGGCGAGGCCACCGGCACGGCGATGGTGAGCCGGGCGGGCTGCTGCCGGCGGACCGCCGCGACAGCGGCGCGCATGGTGGAGCCGGTCGCCAGGCCGTCGTCCACCAGGATCACCGGACGACCGGCCAGCGGCGGCGCCGGGCGACCCTGGCGGTAGGCCTCCTCCCTGCGGCGCAGCTCCACGATCTCCCGCTCGCGCGCTCGGTCGAAGGTTTCGTCGTCCATCTGCAGGTGCCCGATGACCCGCTCGTCGCGCACCGTCTCGACGTCCTGGTCCACGGCGGCGATGGCGCCCATGGCCAGCTCGGGCTGCCACGGCACGCCGACCTTCCGGACGACGACGACGTCGAGGGCTCCCCGCAGAGCGCGGGCCACCTCGGCGGCGATCACCACCCCGCCGCGTGGGAGCCCGAGCACCACGAGCTCCGGGGCAGCGTGCTCGGCCAGGCGCACGGCCAGGGCGCGGCCGGCCTCGGTCCGGTCGGTGAACGGTCGGGACGTCGTGGACATGGGTTTCCTCCTGACCAGCACGGTGCTGTTCGGGCACGGTCGTTCGCTCCCCACCACCCGTCGGAACCGGCGGCACGTATCAACACCCGAGTCGCTGCCGCGCAGTGGTGACCGTCCCGTCGCAGGCGGCTGCGTGGATCGTGGCGTGCGCAGGTATCGCGACCGGCGGAGGGGGTAAGGCCGCTGACCACGACGGCGGCAGGAGTCATCGGGACGGAGGACCGGAGCGATGCCCGATCCCACCGCGCAGGTGCGAGAACGTGCCCGGCCGTTGCGGGATCCCGGGGACCTCGATCCGCTGCTGGAACGGATCGGCGACGCGCGGATGGTGCGCATCGCCGGGGACAGCCGGGGGGCGCCGATGCAGCGGATGCCGCTGCCGCCGGCCCGCCGCGGCAGTACCGAGGCGCTGGTGCACGACGCGGTGACGGACCCCAGCGCGTTGGTCGTCTTCCCGCGTGAGCTGCCCAGATGGCTGGGCGACGAACGGGCGCACCGCGCCGTCGAGGTCGTCCACCACCCCCGTGCCGAACGGTGGGGCAACGACGTGCCCACGGTCCTCGGCCGCCGCTACGACGAGTTCTGCCGGTTCGACGAGTCCCGCGCCCTGACCCACTGCACGACGTCCACCCATCAGGAGCGGAGATGGAGACCTGTCCCGATGCCGACTGACCCAGCAGCTGCGCCCGTCCGTCGAACCGTCGAGGTGCCCTCCTCCGAGGCGGCACTCGCCGGCGATCTCGTCGTCCCGAGGGCGGCCCGCGGGGTGGTCCTGTTCGCCCACGGCAGCGGCAGCAGCCGACACAGCCCGCGAAACCAGCAGGTGGCCGCAGCGCTGCACGATGCCGGCTTCGGCACGCTGCTCCTGGACCTGCTGACCGAGGCCGAGGAGCAGGTCGACGCCCGTACCCGGGAGCTGCGGTTCGACATCGGGCTGCTGGCCGGGCGGCTGACCGACGCTGCCGACTGGCTCGGCCGGGCAGAGGGGACCGCGGGGCTGTCACTGGCCACCTTCGGCGCGAGCACCGGAGCGGCCGCCGCGCTCATCACCGCCGCCGACCGTCCGAGCAGGGTCGCCGCGGTGATCTCCCGCGGGGGCCGCCCCGACCTGGCCGGCGACGCACTGGGCCGCGTCCGGGCTCCGACCCTGCTCGTCGTCGGGGGTGCCGACGCCCAGGTCCTGGACCTGAACCGGGAGGCCGCCGCCCGGCTCACCGCGGAGCACGAGATCGCAGTGGTCCCCGGTGCGACCCACCTGTTCCCCGAGCCCGGAGCGCTCGAGCAGGTCATCGACCGGACCGTCGACTGGCTCGGCCGGTGGCTGCCGTCCGCTACCGCCGACGTCAGACCGTGCGGCGCTCCTCGCCCGTGACCCGGTCCTCCTGCGGGTCCCGGACGGCCTGGCCGACGCCCTGGGCCGCCTCGGCCCGGGCCTGCGCGCCCGGCTCCTGCCCCGGTGACGGATCCAGCCGCAGCGATCTGATCACCTCGTCGTCGTTGCCGTAGTCGACCGGCGGGATCGCCCGGATCGCCCGCAGCACCTCCTCGGAGGCACCCCGGCTCGACGCGGCTGCCAGGAGCGCGTCCTTGTCCGCCGGGTAGTCCACGTCGGTCAGGTGTCCCATGACCTCGTCCGCCGTCACCGCTCCGGCCACGCTGCTGCCCTCCCGATACGCCCGGCCGCGCGCGGTCCCGCGCGACTGCGCAGGGCTACCCGTCGGGCCGGCGAGGTAACGCAGCACGGCGGACGAACCACCGTCGGCGTCACCTCACCGGCCCGGTCGGGCGTCAGGAGGGGCCGAGCACCACCTTCGTCCAGCCGCTCTGCCGCTGGTCGAAGGTCTCGTAGGCGTCGAGCACCGTGGGCAGGTCCTCGACCTGCGTGAGCACCGTCGAGGGGTCGATGGCACCGGTACGCACCAGGTCGAGCAGGTCCGGGATGTACCGGCGGTGGTTGCAGTTCCCCATCTTCACGGTGAGGCTCTCGCGATCGGGCCGTCCGGATCGCCGGCGGCGAAGCCGAGCTCAGCTCTTGTTGCCCGGCTCGTTCCGCCGTGCCTCGAACGTCTTGTGCCCGTTGGGGCAGGGCGGGATCTCGTCCCCCTGCGTCACGTGCACCTTCTCGCTGCACGAGGCGCAGTAGAAGTCCCCGGTCTTCTGCGCCTTCTCGCCGGCGTGCGCGGCCATGGCCCCTCCTGTCGGGTCGGGTGTGGTGGCCCGGACGTGCCCCGCCGGGGCCGGTCGCACACCGGTTGCGGCGCACGGACTCCCGGAGGTCGCTGCGACGCCCGTCCCGATCACGACGGGCCCCGGCGTCCTGGCTCCGCCGGTGTAGGGCACAGCCCGAGGGGTAGGTCGTGCGGACCCCCGGCGCTGAGATCCGGCGTCGGCGTGACCGACGAGAGGCGACACCCGTGGCCCTGTCCTATCCCACCCAGCCCGGCGACATCGACCACCTGATCGCCGACGACCACGCGATCGTCGAGCGGCAGTTCCAGCACCTGGAGGCCGGACGCGGCAACCGGCGCGTGCTGGTCGACCAGGTCTCGTTCGAGCTGGCCCTGCACGCCTTCGCCGAGGAGACAGTCCTCTACCCGATCTGGCCCGAGCTGGGGATGACCGACGAGCACGACGACGCCGAGCACGAGCACCAGCAGATCAAGGAGCTGCTCGTCACCCTGGGTCGCACCGAGCCGGGCGAGCAGGAGTTCGAGGAGGCGCTGAGCAAGCTGATCGGCGTCGTCCGGCACCACGTGGACGACGAGGAGTCCGACGAGCTGCCGGAGTTCCGGTCCAAGGCCGGCCCGGAGCGCATGGCCGAGCTGGGCAAGAAGTTCCTCGCCGCCAAGCGCATGGCACCCACCCGGCCGCACCCGAACGCGCCAGACGAGGGCATCGCCGAACGGATCGCCGGCATGCTCGCCAAGCCGCTGGACCACGTCCGCGACATGCTGTCGGGCAAGCAGAAGGAGATGGCGACCGACGCCTCGGGGCTGCTCGACCCCCAGGCGCAGGCGATCGTCGACGCGCACTCGTCCCTGGGGCCGCTGCCGTTCGAGATCCTCGAGCCGGACCAGGCCCGGAAGCAGCCGGGGCCGAAGGAGGCGGTCCAGAAGGTGATGGCCGAGCGCGGCATCGACGGCCCCGAGCCGGTCGGCTCGGTCGAGGACATCGTGATCCCTGACGCCGCCGGCGGGCAGATGCGGATGCGGGTCTACAAGCCGATCGGCGCGGCCGAGGGGCCGCTGCCGGTGATCATGTGGATCCACGGCGGCGGGTGGGTGCTGTTCGACATCGACGACCACTACGACGACTCCTGCCGCGGGCTGTGCAACAAGACCGGCGCCATGGTGGTCAGCCCCGACTACCGGCGCGCGCCGGAGGCCGTGTTCCCCGCCTCGCACGACGACGTCCTGACCGCCTACCGGTGGACCGCCGAGCACGCCGCCGAGCTCGGTGGGGACCCGTCGCGCATCGGCATCGGCGGTGAATCGGTGGGCGGGAACATGGCGCCCGCAACGGTGCTGCAGCTCGCCCAGGCGGGGGAGCGCGTGCCCGACGCCGTCGTCTGCGTCTACCCCGTCACCACCGGCGAGCAGTTCGGCGAGTCGATGGAGGACGCCGCCGACGCCCGACCGCTGAACCGGGCGCTGCTGTCCTGGATGGCGATGCACGAGTTCGAGGGCAAGCCCGAGGCGGCGAAGGACCCGAGGATCGCGCTGCTCGACTGGAGCCGGGAGCAGCGGGCGAGCATGCCGCCGACCCTGGTCATCACCGACGAGCGCGACGTCCTGCGCAGCCAGGGCCAGCAGTTCGCGCAGGACCTGGAGGCCGCCGGGGTGGCGACGACACACCAGTCCTATGCGGGCGTCATGCACGAGTTCTTCGGTGCCGCGGCCGTGCTGGACAAGGCCGAGCAGGCGCAGCAGGAGGCGGCGCAGCACTTCCTCCGCGCCTTCGGTGCCGCCCGACCGGCGGTCGGCGCCACACCGTCCGGCAGCACGGCCCTGTGACGTCGGCCCCGTCGCGGCTCGCGACCGACGAGCGGGGGGCGACCTCGAGGTCGTCCCCCAGTTCCCCGAGGCGATGCCGACCGGGGTGACCGTCTCCCACGGCGGGCGCATCTTCGCCTGCTACTCGAATGAGGGCGACATCGACTCACCGTGAGGGAGATCCGCGACGGGAAGGCGGTGGCCTTCCCGTCGCCTGCCCTACGGTGGCGGACGTCCTACGTCCTGTTCCGTGCCCGCATCGACGCGGGCCCGGTCCCGCTGCGCTGAGGTCAGGCCCGGCGCTCGCTCCGGCCGGTCGGGGCGAGCGCCAGCCGGCGCACGGCCGTCCGGCAGAACCGGGCCTCGAGTTCGACGCCGATCGACCGGCGGCCGGCCCGCCGAGCGGCTGCCAGCGTCGTTCCCGAGCCGGCGAACGGGTCGAGCACGAGTCCTCCCGGCGGAGCGGACAGCCGGACGAGGGCGGTCATGACCGGGAGCGGCTTCGGCACCGGGTGACCCCAGCGGCGGCGGGTCTCCGGGGTCCGGGCGAGCACCCGCTCCGCCGCGTCGAGCCGGGGACCGCGGACCTGCCAGCCGGGTGGGGCCGTGACGACCACCGCCTCGGCGCTGCCGGGCTCCCGGTGCCACCACAGCCGGGCGGCGACGCCCAGACCGGTGCCCGCCAGCAGCCGGGGGAGCCGGCCGGCGTTGTGCGTGCCGACGCAGGCCACCACCGGCCCCCGGCTGATCCGCGCGCACTGGCGGAGGATCCCGTTCAGCCAGCGCACGTACTGGTCGTCAGGCAGCCGGTCGTCGTGTCCGCCGTACGGGCGGCCCAGGTTCCACGGCGGGTCGGTGACGACGGCGTCGACGCCCGCGGTGGGCAGGCCGGCCAGCAGCTCGGTGGCGTCGCCCCGGACGACCATGGCCGCCGGCACGGTCAGGCCGCTGCCCGCACCGCGTACGCCAGATCCGCGGCCTGCCGGCCGATGCGGGCGTCGTGGACCCGGACGACGTGCCCGCCCCGCATCGCCCCCAGCGCGCAGGCGGCCGCGGTGGCGACGTCCCGCGATCCGTCGTCGAGCTGCAGGGCCCGGCGCAGGAAGATCTTGTTGGACACGGCGACCAGCACCGGCAGCCCCAGGGCGGCGACGTCGGTCAGGCGGGCGAGCAGCGTCATCGACTGCTGCCAGGTCTTGCCCAGGTCGATGCCCGGGTCCACGACGACGCGATCCGGCCCGATGCCGGCGTCCTGGGCGGCTCCCGCCAGCTCCTCGAGCCGCCCGCAGACCTCGCCGACCAGGTCGGCGTAGACCGGATCCGGATCCGGCACGCCGGGTGGCCGGCGGATGTGGGTGGCGACGACCGCCGCCCCCGCGGCAGCGGCCGCGGGGAGGTAGCCCGGATCGAGGAAGCCGCTCATGTCGTTGCCCAGCACGGCGCCCTCGGCGAACGCGGCGACGGCCACGGCGGCCCGGCTGGTGTCCACACCCAGCGGCAGGTCGAACCGGGCGCGCAGCTCGGCGATCGTCCCGGCGGCGAGCTGGCACTCCTCCTCGGGGGACACCTCGGCGACGCCGACCCCTCCGGGGCGCGCCCCGACCTCCAGCACGTCGGCCCCGTCGGCCACCAGCTGCTCGGCGCGGGCCAGCAACCGGTCGAGCTCGAAGTAGGCGGCGCCGTCGTGGAACGAGTCGCGGGTGCGGTTCAGGATGCCGACCACCACCGGCCGATCGTCCAGGTCGAACCGTCGCGTGCCCAGCTGAAGATCCATCTCCCAGGCCTACCGGATCTGCGGCCGACGCGCCCGTCGGGTCGGCCGCGCTCCGCCTGAGTGCGGTGCCTCCTGTTTCCGGCCGGTTCAGGGTCGCGCCGGCCGGGTTGAGGCAGCCGCGCGGGGGAAGGTGCCCCGGATGACCACACGCATCGGGCTGGTCGGCGCGGGCTTCATCGGCGGGCGGCACGCGGACTCGCTCGCCGCCCAGGACGGGGTGGCGGTGGTCGGCGTCGCCGACCCGCGGGCCGACCGCGCAGCGGCCGTGGCCGGGCGGGTGGGCGCCCGGGCCTACGCCGGCTGGGCCGATCTCCTCGACGCCGAGGATCTCGACGCCCTCTACGTCTGCGTCCCGCCGCACGGGCACGGTGCGGTCGAGGAGGCGGCGATCGGGCTCGGTCTCGCGCTGTTCGTGGAGAAGCCGCTCGCCACCGACCTCGCGACGGCCGAGCGGCTGGCCGCCCGGATCGGGGACGCCGGGCTGCTCACCTCGGTCGGCTACCACTGGCGCTACCTGGACACCGTGGAGACCGCCCGCGGGCTGCTGGCGGAGACCCCGGCCCGGATGGTGCTCGCCGCCTGGCTGGACAAGGCGCCCGGCGTCGACTGGTGGGCCCGGCAGAAGCAGTCCGGAGGGCAGACGGTGGAGCAGGCGACCCACCTGTTCGACGTCGCCCGGATGCTGGTCGGGGAGGTTTCCGGCGGGTCGGCGGTCGGCTCGCGGTCGCCGGAGGGCCCCGGGGACATCCTCGACGTCTGCACGGCCGCCCTCCGGTTCGAGTCCGGCGCGGTCGGCTCCTTCTCCAGCAGCTGCCTGCTGCCGCGGGGCACCCGGATCGGGATCGAGCTGGTCGCCCCCGGGCTCGGGCTGGAGCTGACCGAGCACCAGCTGGTGGTCTCCGACCGGGACGGCCGGCGCACCGTCGACCGGCAGGTCGATCCGATCGCCGCCGAGGACCGGGCCTTCGTGGCCGCGGTGCGTGGTGCGGACGACGACGTCCGCGCGCCGTACGCGGAGGCGCTGCGCACCCACCGGCTGGTGACCGCGGTCGCCGCGGCGGCCGCCGGGAACGGCACCGTGCAGCTGCCGGCCACCATCGGGGCGCAGCGGTGAGCGGGCGGGCGGTCCGGTCGATCGGCGTTCCCGAGCCCGGCCGGCCGGCGATCCTGGACGACGTCGAGCCCGAACCCGCCCCGGGCCAGGCCTGGGTCACGACGCTGTGGAGCGGGATCAGCGCCGGCACGGAGGTCGCGCTCGTCCGCGGCACCGATCCCCACCACCGGGCGGGCTGGGACCCGGAGCTGCGGGCGTTCGGCCCGGGAGGGCGGCTCGCGGGCTACCCGGTGCCCGGCCTGGGCTACATGGAGGTCGGCCGGATCACCGAGAGCCGGGCGGGCGCCCTCCCCGAGGGCCTGCTGGTCGCCATGGCCTACGGCCACCGGACCGGCCGGTGCGCCGACCCGGGTGGGGCCGTCGTGATCCCGGTGCCCGACGACCTGGACCCGCTGCTGGGCATCTACCTCGCCCAGATGGGGCCGATCTGCGGAAACGGGCTGCTGCACGCGGCGGCCGCCTTCGCCGGGCCGGGGGCGACGATCGACGACGGCGTCCGCGGACGGCAGGTCCTGATCACCGGAGCGGGGGTCATCGGCCTGCTCAGCGCGCTGCTCGCCGTCCGGTACGGGGCGGGCGACGTGGTGGTCGCCGAGCCGTCGCCCGAGCGTCGCGCGGTCGCCGAGGCCCTGGGCCTGACCGCCGTCGACGACGCGGACGGGCAGGCCTGGTCCGCCGTCAAGCAGCGCTGGCGCAACGGCCCCGGCGACCACGGCGCCGACGTCGTCCTGCAGTGCCGGGGCCACGACGCCGCGCTGGCCACGGCGTTGAAGGCGCTGCGGCCGCAAGGCGTCGTCGTGGACCTGGGCTTCTACCAGGGCGGGGCGCCGAACGTCCGGCTCGGCGAGGAGTTCCACCACAACGGCCTGTCGGTGGTCTGCGCGCAGATCGGCCGGGTGCCGCGCGGCATGGCCGGCACCTGGCCCCGTGCAGCGCTGGCCGCGGTCACCCTCGACCTGCTGCGGCAGCGGGGGGACGAGGTCCGCCGGCACCTGGTCACGGACGTCCTCCGGTTCGAGGACGGGCCGGCTCTCCTCGCCGACCTGGCCGCCCGTCGGCTGCCCGGCTCACCGCTGCAGGCGGTGCTGCGATTCGACGAGCCGGGCTGAGTGCACGTCCTGCTGGTCGGCAACCACTGGACCGACGGCCCCGGCGGCGCCGGGACCATGCTGGTCCGGACCGCGGAGCTCCTGCGCCGCGCGGGGCACGAGGTCGTTGCACGACCCCGGCCGGCACGTCGACGACCTGGTGCGGCTGCACGCGGCGGTCGCGGCCGCCCGGTGAGCTCAGCCCGCGATCGACCGGAAGAGCCCGACGAGCCGGTCGGCGTGCGCGTCGAAGGTGTGGCGCTCGCGCACCGCCAGCGCCGCCTGCCCGCCCCGGCGCCCGGCCCGCTCCTCGCCCAGCACGGCGGCCACGTCGTCGGCCGACCGGTAGAACAACCCGGTCCCGTCCGCACGCAGCACCCGCTCGACCGACACCAGCGATCCGGGGTTGGCCTGCTGCAGCAGCGGCAGGCCGGCGGCGAGCAGCACCGGGAGCCGGGCGGGGGAGTTGAGGTCGTCCCAGGTGGCCCGCGCCAGTTCGCCGCCGTTGTCGCTGGCGAACCGGTGCAGCCAGCCGGCGTCGTAGCGGGACAGCTCGGTCACCCAGTCCTCCGGCCCCACCGCCGGGTGCAGGTGCACGTGCTCCGGAGCGGCGGCCAGCGCCTCGTCCAGCCAGGCGACCCACGCGCCCTTCGGGCCGGGCGCCCGCACCTGCCCGTAGAGGTGGGTGTGCACCCCGCGCCGGGCGAGCTCCACGACCCACTCCGCGTCGAACCCGGACGGGCGGCCGACGACGACCGCGTGGCTCTCCCCGTCGGCGTCCGACAGCTTCGGGCTCAGCGGGGAGTCGAGCCAGTCGCGCTTGGGCAGGTCGCCGTCCAGCACGCCCAGGCGAGCCGGGTCGACCCGACCGCGCAGCGCGGCGGCGAACCAGTCGCGCTCCTCCTCGGTCGCGAGCAGGCAGGCGTCGGCGCCGCAGACGAGGTCGGCGAGCAGCGGCCACTCGCCCCGGACGATGCTGCGCTGCGGCGCCTCCTTGAAGTGCCAGACGAACGGCAGCTCGGGGAAGGCGCTGCGCACCGCGTGCGCGAAGGGGACGGCCCGCCAGTTCAGCTGGGCCCACACCACCTCCGGCCGGCGGGCGCGGACCGCCTCCTGCCAGTGGTCGCGGTCCAGGTCCGGGACGTGGCCGAACGGCAGCGGCCCGATCGTCGCGTCCCCCAGTCCGTCGGGAGTCCAGAGGCCGGCGAGCCGGTGGCCGCGCTCGGCCAGCGCCAAAACCCGTTCCGGGTTGAAGGCCAGCTCACCGACGACCAGCACGTCCAGGCCGTCGGAGGCCTCCGGATGGGCGGCGTCCCGGAATCGGGCGTAGCGGGCCACCTCGTCGGTCTCGCCGCCGTCGGTGGAGGCGAACCGCAGCGGCCCGGCGACCCGGTAGCGGCCGCGGAAGACGTTGAGCCCGCCGTCGAAGGACTCCCGGATCGCCCGCGACCGCTGCCGGGGGTGCCGGGTCCACGCACAGGTGACCCGGCCGGTGTCCGCGGAGCGGCCCCGCCGGGAGACCGCGCCCCAGTACAGCCGGCCGAGGTCGTCGCTCTCCAGCTCGGCCCGCTCGGTCCACCGGTCGCCGGTCCGGCGGTGCGCGACCTGGACCAGCTGCGGGTACGGGGTCTCCGCCGGCTCGGACAGGCCGCTCCGGGCCAGGACGACGGTGGGGTCGGCCAGGCAGTCGAGGAGCCGGACGAGGTGGTCGGCGAACCAGACGTCGTCGGCGGGCAGGTAGGCGACGACCGGTGCGCTGGTCGCGTCCAGTGCCTCGTTGAGGGTGGCGCCCAGCCCGAGGTTGCCCGGCCGGCGGCGGAGGCGGATCCGGTCGTCGGGCGTGGCGGCGAGGACGGCGGCCACGGCTGCCGGATCGGGGGAACCGTCGTCGACGACCACGGCCTCCCAGTCCGGAACCCGCTGGCTCAGCAGGCCGTCGAGGGCCCGCGGCAGGAACGCCGCCTGGTCGTGGACCGGGATCAGCACGGCGACCAGGGGCGCGGTCACGCCGGCCGCGCGAGGAGCGGGTCCGGGGCCCGGACCCGCTGGTAGACCTCCGCCACGCATCCGGACAGGTACGGCCAGCCGTAGGCCCGCGCACGGATCCGAGCGCCCGCGGCCAGCCGGGAGCGCAGCCGGCCGTCGGCGACCAGCCGGTCCAGCGCGCCGGCCAGCGCGTCGACGTCACCCGGCGGGACCAGGAGCCCGGTCTCGCCGTCCCGGACGACCTCGGGGATCCCGCCGACGTCACTGGCCACCACCGGCAGTCCGGCGGCCATGGCCTCGACCAGGACCGACCCCATCTCCTCGTACGCCGACGGCAGCACCAGGACGTCCAGCGAGGCCAGCACCCCCGGGACGGCCGAGTGGTCGACGAAGCCGGTCATCGTGATCCGTTCCGCCACCGGGCTCGCGCGCACCAGCTGCCGGACCCGCTCCCGTTCCGGCCCGTCACCGACGACGACCAGTGCGGCCTCCTCCGCCATCCGGCCGAAGGCGTGCACCAGGACGTCGGCCCGCTTCTGCTCGGCCAGCCGGCCGACGTACCCGATCCGCGGCCGGCCGGCCTCGGGGAAGACGTCGCTCCCGTGGCCGCCGAACAGGGCCGGGTCGAAGCCGGACGGGATGGTCGACACCCGTTCCGCAGCCACCCCGTCGTCGGCCAGGGCGCGGGCCGTGCGTGCGGTCAGGACGATGACGGCCTCGGCCCTCCGGAGGGTGCTCCGTTCGACGGCGCCCCCGACGGTGTGCAGGAGACGGGCGCGCGGCGAGCGTCCGCGCAGGGTGTGGCCGACGCTGCAGTGCACGCTCACCACGAGCGGACACCGGTGCCGGCGAGCGGCCAGCCGGGCGAGCAGCAGCGTCGCGATGTCCTCGCCCTGGTGGGCGTGGACGACGTCGACCCGGCCGCCGGGAGGGGTGCGCAGGACCGCGGGGAGAGCGCTGAGCGCCCACAGCTGCCGGAACCGGGCGGTCGGGAGGCCGGTGCGCTGGATCCGGGTGCGCCGGCCGAGCCGGGAGACCCCCGTGGGACCGGCCAGGCGGGAGGTGACCACGGTCTGGGTCAGGCCGTGCGCGTCGAGGCACCGGGTCAGCGCGGCCGTGTGGTTCTGCATGCCGCCGATCGGGTCGAACCGCGCGGCGCCGTGGTCCAGCTCCCCGTCGATCAGGCCGGCGGGCTCGAAGACGCTGCACAGCCGGAGAACGTGCGGCTCCGCGGACCTGTCGGCGGAGTGCGGCACGGCGAACCTCCTGGTCGGCGGCCCCGCAGTCAAGCACGGGGTTGGCCCGCCGCACAGGGGGCAGGAGGTCCGGCGTGACCGCTCCGCTCGCCGATCCCGCCGTCCGGCGGGTGGCGCTCGTGCGCCTGCGTGTGGGGCTGGGGGACCTGGTCTGCTCGATGCCGGCGCTGCGCCGGCTGCGCGATGCCCGCCCGGATCTGCGGGTCAGCCTGATCACGTGGGCGGAGATGGCGCCGGTGGTCGACCGGATGGCCGGCCTGGTCGACGAGCTGCTGCCCTTTCCCGGTGCCGAGGGGATCCCCGAGCGGGCGCCCGATCCCGCCGGGTGGGCGCCGTTCCTCGTCGCCGCCGCGCAGCGGCGGTTCGACCTGGCCCTGCAGGTCTACGGCGACCGGCCGGCGGCGAACCGGGTCACCGCGGCCCTGGGGGCCCGGCTGACCGGCGGGTTCGCCCCGACCGGATGGCAGCCGCCGAGCGGCACCGGCGGCCTGCACCTGCGCTACCCGCTGGACGTGCACGAGGTCGACCGGCACCTGCGGCTGTTCGAGCACCTGGGGCTGCCGCCCGGTGCTCCGGCCCCGATGAGCTTTCCCCTCTCGGGCGGGGGATGAGGCAGAGCACGCCGGCACCCTGGCGGGGGCCGGTCTCGAGCCCGGCCGGTACGTCGTCCTGCACGCGGGGGCGTCGTCGCCGACCCGCCGGTGGCCGGCCGCGCGCTATGCGGCCGTCGGCGACGCCCTCGCCGCCGACGGCTGGGACGTGGTGCTCACCGGCGTGCCGGGGGAGCGGGACATCAGCGCGGCCGTGCGGGCCCGGATGACCGCGCCGGTCACCGACCTCACCGGTGCGACCAGCCTGGGCGGCCTCGCCGCGCTGCTGCGCGACTGCGCCGCGCTGATCGGCAACGACACCGGTTCCGCGCACCTGGCGGCCGCGGTCGGCGCGCGCAGCGTGACCGTGTTCCTCCCGGGCGATCCGGTGCGGTGGGCACACCGTGGCCCCCGGCACCGGGCGGTCGTGGCCGACGTCGGGTGCGCGCCCTGCCCGCACCTGGTCTGCCCGATCGACTTCCGGTGCGCGGCCTCGGTCCGCCCGGCCGCGGTGCTCGCCGCCGTCCACGAGGTGCTCGGGGAGGAGGACGCCCGGTGAGCCGCCGCGTGGCGTTCGTCGCCGACTCCGACGCCTGGGGCGGCGCGGAGGTGTACCTGACCCACCTGCTCCGGCGGGCGGACCGGAACGGCTGGTCGGCGTCCCTCGTCTGCGCGGAGCCGGTGGCAGCGGACTTCGCGGCCGTCGTCCCGCCCGGCCGGGTCACCACGGTCCCCGTGGCCCGGCACCAGGAGCGCGCACCGGCCGTCGCCGCCGCGCTGGCCGGCGGTCGACCCGACGTCGTGCTGGTGAACCTCGTCGACCCGGGGTCCAACGCGGCCGCCGTCGCCGCCGCGCTCGAGGTCGCGCCGACGGTGGGCGTCCTCCACCTGACCGGCGACACCGGCACGGGCGTGCGGCGCAGTGAACTGGCGGCCCTCTACCAGCGCTTCGTGGCCGTGCTCAGCCCGTCGGCGGAGGGCCGCGACCAGGTGCTGGCCGACCTCGGCGTCCCGGCCTCCCGGGTGCGCGTCGTCCCCAACGGGGTGGACGTCCCCGGGATCCCCAGCGGCCCGGCGGGGCACCCGGTGCCCCGGGTCGGCGCGCTGGGCCGGCTGACCGCGCAGAAGGGGTTCGACGTGCTCGCCGAGGCCGTGCGCACCCTCGTCGCGGACGGGATCCCGCTCCAGGTGCTGATCGGTGGCGCCGGCCGCGACGAGGCGGTGCTGCGCGCCGCCGCGGCCGGGCTCCCGATCACCTTCTGCGGGTTCGTCGGCGACGGGCGCCGGTTCCTCGCCGGCCTCGACGTCTTCTGCCTGCCGTCCCGCCGGGAGGCGCTGCCGCTGGCGCTGCTCGAGGCGATGACCGAGGGGCTGCCGTGCGTGACCACCGACGTGGGGGACGTCGCCGTCGCGGTCGGCGAGGACGCCGTGGTGGTGCCCCCCGGTGACGCCCCCGCGCTGGCCGCGGCGCTGGCCGGCCTGCTGACCGACGGGGCTCGCCGTGCCGAACTGGGCCGACGGGCGCGGCGACGCGCGGTGGCCGGGATGGACGCCGACCTCATGGCCCGGCAGACCTTCGCGGTGCTGGAGCGGGCGCGGCGCTGAGCCGCTCCTCGCCGTGACCCGGCGGCGACCTCACCGCCGCCAGGCCGGCTGGAGCAGGTGGCGCACGGTCTGCTCGTACCGCCGCCGCGTCCGGTCCGGTGGCTCCTTCTCCGTCTCCTTCCAGGACCGCGCTGCCAGCCGCAGGCCGTGGGCCACCAGGTGGCGGATCGCGATGACGATCGCGATGGTGGCGATGGCCCGCCAGCTGGGGTCGCCGACCAGCCGGAGCAGGCCGGCGGCGACCAGCATGTCGAGCAGGATGCCGAGGGCCAGCGCCGGCCGGCGGGTCGCGGCCAGGGCGAGGAGGGCGGCCACGAGGGCCGCTGCCGCGATGAACTGCGAGGCGATGCCGGGGACGGCGGCCAGCGTCGAGCTCACCCCCTCCGCCCGGTGCGCGTGCCCGACGCCGTACCGCGCGGATCGTCCGACGACGGGTGGGACGTCGAGCCGGACGAGGAGTCCGCCGCCCCGTCGGAGGATCGTTCCTTCTCCTCGTCGACCTGGCGGCGCTCCTCGGCGATCTCCTTGCCCAGGAAGTAGTTCAGCGCGGTCCGGATCGCGGCGATCGCGGCGAGCTGCCCGATCTCCTCCCAGCTGGGCGCCACCGCAGTCTTCAGGATGTCGCCGGCCAGCTGGAACTCCAGCCCCAGGGCCAGGAACCGGCCCAGGGTGAGCCGGACGGGGACGAACGAGCCGGCGTCCCGGTGGGTGAGCCCGACCCACAGGAAGAGGAGGAACGCCCAGACCGCCCCGATGATGATGACCGCGGCGCCACAGGCCTCCACGATGACGACCAGCACGTTGACGACGTCCAGCAGCAGCTCTTCCACGGGGCGCGCATACCCGTGGCGCCTCCGCCGCCACGCATGACGACTGCGAGACACCACCGAAGAGCGAGCGGCGTCACTCCGGGTCGACCACGGGCTCGCGGAGGCCCTGGGCCGCCACGGCCTCCGTGGCGAGGGTCTGGCAGCCCTCCTGGTCGAGCAGGACGGTGAGCCGGTCGGGCTCGACGGACAGCACCACCCCGTGCCCCCACTCCCGATGCCGGACGGCGGTGTCGACGGGGAAGGGAGCGTCCGTGCGCCGACCACTCCGACATCGTCAGCAGCCACCCGGAGCCGCAGCCGCGGTCGCCGGCCGGCGACCGCACTCCGTCAGCTCACGGGAGCAGGAACTCGCCGGTGCGGACGAGAGTGTCGGCCACGGTGCGGACCTTCGTGTTGGATCTCATGGAGGCCTGGGCCAGCAGCTGGAAGGCCTGGTCGGGGGTCACCTTGTAGCGCTCCATGAGGATGCCCTTGGCCTGGTCGATGACGGCGCGCGACTCCAGCGCGACCTGCAGGTTCTCGGCCATCGATCGAGCGCTCTCGTAGGCGTACATGTTCCCCGCGGCCACTGCGGCGTAGGGAGTGAGCTGGTCGGCGACCGAGCGGCTCTCCGCGGAGAAGGCGTGCGGCTCCCGGGCGTAGATGTTCAGCGCCCCGGAAATGCCCTCAGCGATCGGGAGCGGCACGGACAGCGAGCTGAGGCTGCCGTGCTCGACGGCCTTGTCCATGTAGTCGCGCCAGCGGGTCTCGGTCCGCGCGTCGTCGACCTGGACCCATTCGCCGGTGGAGGCGGCATGCAGGCAGGGCCCGTGGCCCCGGCTGTACTGGCTCTCGTCCAGATCCAGTGCGAGCCTGCCGCTGGACACCGGGGTGCTGGGCTTGTCGTTGCGTAGCAGGCTCACCGAGGCTTCGGTGTTGCCCGGCATCACAGCGCTGGTCAATTCGGCGACCGTCTGCAGGACCGACTTCATCGAGTGCTCGCGCAGGGAGAGCCGGCCCAGCTGCTCCAGCGCCTCGGCTGCGGCCGACCGCTGCGGGTTCTCGGTGCTGGCCACAGCGGCCGCCTCCGGTCTCGGTATACCGGGGTGGGTGGCCTCGGTCGCGGAGGCCGGCACGGCCTCCGGACGACGCACGCCGCTGTCTGACGCATCATCGGCACGCGGGTCGCCCCGCGCCTGGAGCGAACCTACACCGCCCCGGTCTCCCGGAGCCCCGGCCCGCCGCCGGAGCCCGGATGAGCGGCGCAGGGGCTGGGTAGGCGCCCGGCGTGGACACGCGCACGCTGCTCCTCGGCGACTGGACGCCGGTCGTCCGCGACGGCATCGACGTGCTGCGGCTGGTCGTCCTCGGCGCCGCGGCCTGGTACGCGCTCAGCGGCGACGCCGGGGCGGCCGCGGTGCTGGCCGTGATGGGCGGGGTCACGCTGCTCGCCCGTGCGGTGGACCTGCCGCGCGTCCACGACCTCTCGGTGACCGTCGGCATGGCGCTGCAGGGGTTCGGCGAGGTCTGGGGCCTCTACGACCGCTTCGTGCGGTTCGACGACCTGGTGCACGTCACGCTGCCGATGCTCACCGCGCCCGTCGTCTACATCGCGCTGGCCCGGCTCGACGTCGTCCCCGATCCGCGCGACGAGACCCACCGGCAGGTCGACGCCTACGTCGCCGACCCGCGGTGCGGGTTCGGCCTGTCTGCCGCCGACAACGAGCAGATGTTCGTGTCGGCCCGGCAGCTGGCCGACCGGGAGCGGCTCGGCGGGGTCCGTCCCGACCTGCCGGTGTACGTGGCCGTCGGGGACGAGGACCCGGTCACCGGGCAGCTGGCCCTCGTGCACGGCCTGGTGCAGCGGCTCCAGGCCGCGGGGCTGAGCGACGTCACGCTGAAGGTCTACGAGGGCGCCCGGCACGAGGTCTTCAACGAGACCAACCGCGCCGAGGTCGTCGCCGACCTGCTGCGCTGGCTCGACCGGGTCGTGCCGGCGGGCTGACCGGCGCGGACCTCGCCGGGATCTGCGCCGGCGCCGTGGAATGGCCTGGCCTCCGCGGTGTTGACTGCCGCGGGGACCGGCCGCCCGGCCGGCCCGCACCCGAGCAGTCCGGAGGACGGCCATGCACCTCGGCGTCGACAGCTTCGTCTCCGCCGTCACCGATCCCCGTACCGAGCGGGTGATCGGTCCCGAGGAGCGCATGGCGCACCTGCTGGAGGAGATCGAGCTCGCCGACCGCGTGGGGCTCTACTCCTTCGGCATCGGCGAGCACCACCGCAGCGAGTACTACGACTCCGCGCCGCCGGTGATCCTCGCCGCCGCGGCCGCCCGCACCTCGCGCATCCGCCTCGGCAGTGCCGTGACGGTGCTCAGCGCCGCGGACCCGGTGCGGGTCTTCCAGCAGTTCGCCACCCTGGACCTAATCTCCCAGGGGCGCATCGACCTGGTGGTGGGTCGTGGCTCGTTCACCGAGGCCTTCCCGCTGTTCGGGCTGGGCCTGGCCGACTACGACGAGCTGTTCGCCGAGAAGCTGGACCTGCTGCTGCGGATCCGGGAGTCCGAGCACGTCACCTGGTCGGGGGAGCACCGGCCGGCGCTGACCGGCCAGGGCGTGTACCCGCGGCCGCTGCAGGACCCGCTGCCGATCTGGGTCGGCGTGGGCGGAACGCCGGAGTCCTTCGCCCGGGCGGGGCTGCTCGGGCTGCCGCTCATGGTGGCGATCATCGGCGGGGAGCCCCGGCAGTTCGCCCCGCTGATCGACCTGTACCGGCGGGCCGGGGCGCACGCCGGGCACCCGCCGGAGAAGCTGCAGGTGGGGCTGCACGTGTTCGGCTTCGTGGCCGAGAGCACGCAGGCCGCCGCGGACACCATCTTCCCCGGCTGGCACGAGCTGTTCACGAAGGTCTCCCGTGAGCGCGGGTTCGCCGCACCCACCCGCGCCCAGTTCGACGTGACCAGCGGCCCGGACGGCGCCTTCTTCATGGGCGACCCCGACACCGTCGCCGAGAAGCTGGTCCGGATCTCCGGGCAGCTCGGCGGCGTCGACCGGGTGTCGATCCAGATGACCAACCCGCGGCTGGCGCACGAGGACCTGCTGCGCGGGATCGAGCTGCTGGGCACCGAGGTCGCCCCGCGGGTCGCCGCTTCCTGAGGGATCAGCCCCCGGCCAGCAGCGCCCGCACCGCCTCGAGGGTGTCGGCCTCGGCCGGGGTCTTGTCGGGCCGGTAGCGCAGCACGCGGGCGAACCGCAGGGCGACGCCGCCGGGGTAGCGGGGGCTGCGCTGGGCGCCGTCCACGGCGATCTCGACGACCAGCGCCGGCTCCAGGAGCACGCCCCAGGGCGTCTCCTCCCGGGTGTGCTCGGGGAAGGTGCGCGTCTGCCACGCCAGCAGCTCGTCGGTCATCCCCTTGAACGTCTTGCCGACCATCACCGGCTCGCCGCCGTCGGGGTCGCGGGCGCCGAGGTGGATGTTCGAGAGCGTGCCGGTCCGCCGGCCGTAGCCCCATTCCGCACCGAGGACGACGAGGTCGAGCGTGTGCACCGGCTTGACCTTCTGCCAGGCCTTGCCGCGGCGGCCGGCGGCGTAGGGCGCGGCCAGGTCCTTGACGACGACGCCCTCGTGCCCGGCGTCGAGGGCGTGCTCCAGCACCTGGGCGGCCTGGCCGGGCCGCGGCCGGCGGACGCCGGGCATGCGCAGCGGGGCGGAGGCGTCGTCGGCGAGCAGCCCGGCCAGTGCGTCGAGGCGGATGTCGAGCGGCTCGTCCAGCAGGTCACGGCCGTCGAGGTGCAGCAGGTCGAAGAAGAACGGGCTGAGCAGCACGCCGGCGTCGGGCATCTCGCCACCCGCCCCGGCGCTGCCGAACCGGCTCATCGTGTCCTGGAAGGCGCGGGGCCGGCCGTCATCGTCCAGGGCGAGCGTCTCGCCGTCGAGGACGGCGGTGCGGCACGGCAGCGCCCGCACCCGCTCGACCAGCTCCGGCACCCCATCGGTCACCTCGCGCAGCGTGCGGGTCCAGACGCGCACCTGGTTCCCGTCGCGGTGCACCTGGACGCGGGCGCCGTCGAGCTTGAACTCCACGGTCACGTCCGGGCCGAGATCGGCGAGCGCCGCGTCGAGCGAGGACCCCGGGCCGGCCAGCATGGGCCGCACCGGCCGGCCGACCTGCAGGCTGATCGCCGACAGGGCCTCGGCCCCGCCGCGGAGGGCCGCCGTCGCCGTGTCCGGGAGGCTGCCGGACAGCATGAACGCCCGCCGGACATCGGCGGCGGGGACGCCGGATGCCGTGGCCACCGCCTCCAGCACGACGCCTTCCAGGGCGCCCTGCCGGAGTTCCCCGGTGATCAGCCGGACCAGGAACCGCTGCTCCTCGCTGGTAGCCCTCGACAGCACGCCGCGCAGCAGCTCCTCCCGCCGTGCGGCCGATCCCGGACCCGAGGTGGTGGCGAGCTCGGCGAACGCCGCATCGACGTCGGCCACCGTCAGGGTCGACTCCGCCGCGGCGCCGCCGGTCAGCGCGGCCAGCGACCGCCAGCCGATCCCGAGCCGCCGCTGCAGGGGTTCGCCCGAGAGCCAGGCGGTCACCGCCGGCACCTCGTCGCCGTCCGCCAGGCGCAGCGCGCCGGCGATGAGACCGGCCTTGGCCTTCCTCCCGCGGGCGGCCGCCACCGCGGTGGACGCAGCCACGACCTCGGCGAGCAGCATCCCGCCATCGTGGCACCGTGGATCGGTCACGGAGCGATGGGCAGCCGGGAGCCGACGAGGATCTGGGCTCCGTCCGGCCGTGCGCCCGGCGGGTCCGGAGCGCGCGGCGAGCTGGTGTGCCGAGCCGCGGCGCGCCGGAGGACCCCCCGACCGGTGGGCCGGCGCGATCCGCGCGAGGATGGGGGCGTGGTGAAGAACCGGAAGGTCGGACCGAACGACGCGCGCTCCTGGCTGCTGGTCAACGGCGCCCGCACAGCGCTGTTCGACGTCGCCCACGACTCCCGCGCCGATCAGATCGTGCTCGACATCGAGGACGCCGTCGACCCGGCGCACAAGGGCGAGGCCCGGAACGGCGTCGTCGAGTGGCTGTCCCGCGAGGACCGCAGCGCCTGGGTGCGGATCAACGACCGCTCGACGCCCTTCTGGGCCGACGACGTCGCCGCCCTGGCCGGGCTGCCCGGCCTGCTCGGGGTCATGCTCGCCAAGGCGGAGGCCGCCGGGCACGTGACCGAGACCTTCGACCGGCTCGGTGGGTCCAGCCCGGTGCTGGCGCTGGTGGAGTCGGCCCTCGGCATCGAGGAGGCGGTGAACATCGCCCGGGCACGGGGCGCGTTCCGGCTGGCGTTCGGCAGCGGTGACTACCGCCGCGACACCGGCACCAGCGCCGACGAGCTGGCCATGGCCTACCCGCGGTCCCGCCTGGTCGTGGCCAGCCGGATCGGCGGGCTGCCCGGCCCGATCGACGGCCCGACGGTGAGCAGCAGCCACCCGGTGCTCCGCGAGCAGACCGCCGTCACGGTGTCCCTCGGCCTGACCGGCAAGCTGTGCCTGGACATGGACCAGCTGCCGGTCATCAACGAGGTCATCAGCCCGACGCCGTCCGACGTGGCCTGGGCCCGGGACTTCCTCGCCGACTTCGACGCCCGCGGTCAGGTGATCCGCGACGGCAGCGACCTGCCCCGACTGGGCCGGGCCCGCAAGATCGAGCGGCTGGCCCTGGTGTTCGGCGTCCAGCCGACCTGACGGCGTCGGTCCGGCCACCTCCTCGGCCACCCGGCGGATCGGCCCGGACCAGGCGGTCGGCCAGGTGCGCCCGCACCGCCGCCTCAGCTCCCTGGCCTACGGCGGCGCGGCGCCGGCGATCCGGCTCCGCGAGTGCCGAGCCGCACCGTCGCCTGCTCAGGCGGCGGTGACCACGCGATTCCGCCCCTGGCGCTTGGCCGCGTAGAGGCGCGCGTCCGCGCGGCCGAGCAGGTCCGCGGGGGACGGGTCGGTGAGCCCCTCGGAGCTCGCGAGGCCGATGCTGACCGTCACCGGCAGGCCGGCGGTGACCTCCGCCCACGGGTGCGCGGCGATCGCCCGGCGGACGTCCTCCGCGTGGATCTCCGCCGTGGCAGCGTCGACACCGGCGAGCACGAGCAGGAATTCCTCGCCGCCCAGCCGGGCCACGAACGAGCTCGGGTCACGACCAGGGTCTTCGAGCGCGCCGGTCCGCTGCAGGAGATCGGCGACGGTGCGCAGCACCTGGTCACCGGACTCGTGGGAGCACGTGTCGTTGATCCGCTTGAAGTGGTCGAGGTCCAGCAGTGCGACGGCGATCGTGCCCGGGCGGCCGGTCAGGAGACGCGGCAGCTCCTCGTCGACGTAGCGGCGGTTGTAGAGCCCGGTCAGCGGGTCGCGCAGCGAGAGCTCCCGGTACCGGCGGCTCTGCTGTCGGGCCTCCGCGGTCTCGTACATGGCCTGCAGCGCCCGGGCCCGCGCGTCACGCTCGGTGGACTGCAGGTCCATGAGCTCGGCGCAGTACAGCTTGTGCTGCTCGTACGCCGCCCGGAAGCGGCCGTCGGCCGCATGGAGCTCGGCCTCCTCGCGGCGGGCGCGCACGCGGATGGCCGTCAGCCCGTACCGCTCGCAGCGGCGCACGCACTCGTCGAGGCTCTCCTGGGCCTGCTGGAGGTGCCCGCGGCGACGGCGGATCTCGGCGAGGGTCAGCAGGAAGTCGGCGCCCGCGTCGCCGTCCAGGGACGCGTCCAGGACCTCCGGGTGCAGGCCGGGCAGCATGGCGGCCTCGGCGTCCTCGAGCCGGTCCAGCTCGAGAAGGGCCCGGCCGACGGTGTCCAGCCGGCCGACCCGGAGGGGGACGCCGTGCCGCGCCGCCAGGTCCTGCAGCTTCGTGCTCCAGACCAGCGCTTCCTCGAAGCGGCCGGAGAGGCTCTCGCAGTAGGCGCGGTTGTTGAGCACCAGCAGCTGCCGGTCGACGTCGCCGATCTCCTCGGCGAGCTGCAGCACGTGGTCGTAGCGGTCGCGGGCGGCCAGGTCGCCGTTGAGCCCGAGGCAGTCGGCCAGCCGGGCGTGGTGGTCGATCCGCGCCTGCGGCCGGACGTCCTCGTCGAGCAGTTCGACGGCGCGGACGGCGTGTTCGAGAGCCAGGGACAGGTCGCCCAGCTCCTGGAAGACTGCGGTCAGGACGAAGTGGCTGCGCGCCAGGAGGCAGCGGGAGCCGTGGTCGGCGGCCCAGCGGTGGATCTCCTCGGCCGCCCGGCCCGCCTCGGCGACGTTGCCGCGGCGCCGCACCAGGTCGGCCTGGATCAGCCGGGCGCGCCGTTCCAGCTCGGTCCGCCCGACCTCGCGGACCGCGGCCAGGACCCGCTCGGCCCGCTGCTCCAGGCCGTCGTCATCGAACCGGGAGCGGTCCTCCAGCTCGGCGATCTCCACCCACAGCGCCACGGGCATCGCGATCGTGGCCACCGGTGCGGGCACGGCGAAGCCACCTCCACCGGTTCGCTCCGCCACGCTGGTCACCAGACCCCATCGGGCGTCCAGCGCCGGAACTTGAGCGGCCCAGCACCTGACCTCGACCGTACGGGTGACACGGCGCAGCTGTTCACACGTCCGCGAGCCACACGGCGGTGTCCGGCGGCAGCGCCACGCTGGCGGGTGACCGGCGCACCGACGTGCTCGAGGCGAGCAGGACCGTGCCGCGGGAGCGGACCAGCGCCGTGTCGGGGCCCATGTTCACCACGCAGCGGATGACGCCGCCGTCCGGGCCGGTGCACCGGACGGTGAGGACGTCGCCGCGGGTGCTCACCGTCGCGTCGCCCGAGCCGAGCGCCGGGTGGGCCTCCCGCAGGGCCAGCGCACGGCGGTAGAGGGTCAGCATCGAGCCGCCGTCCCGGGACTGCGCGGAGATCGCGTACCGGTCCCAGTCCTCGGGGATCGGCAGCCAGGGCTCGGCCGACCCGGCCGGTGAGAAACCGACGCCGGGGTCGCCGTTCCACGGCATCGGCACCCGGCAGCCGTCGCGCCCGGAGCGGGCGCCGCCGCTGCGGAAGAAGATCGGGTCGAGCTTCGCCTCGTCGGGGACGACCGCCTGGGGCAGGCCCAGCTCGTCGCCGGCGTACAGATAGGCCGAGCCCGGAAGCGACAGGACCAGCAGCGCCGCGGCCCGGGCGCGGGCGGTGCCGACCGCGCCGCCGCCGAACCGGGTCACCTGCCGGTCCTTGTCGTGGTTGCCCAGGACCCAGGACACCGGCGCGCCGACCGTGCCGAACGCGTCGAGCGCCGAGCGCACGCCGTCGGCGAAGGACGCGAGCGACCACGGCGACTTCAGCAGCCGGAAGCAGAACGACTGGTGCATCTCGTCCGGCCGCGAGTAGAGGGCGACCTCCCGCGGATCGGCCAGGCAGACCTCGCCGACGAGCATCGTGTCGGGGTACTCGTCGCAGACGGACCGCCAGCGGCGCCAGACGTCGTGGACCTCGGGCTGGTTCCAGGTCATCGCCTGCTCGGGGCCGTGCCCGAACAGGGTGGGGGAGTAGGCGCCCGGGTTGTCGCGCAGGCCGGCGTCCTTGAACAGGCCGTAGGCGACGTCGACGCGGAAACCGCTGACGCCCCGATCGAGCCAGAACCGCAGGGTGCGCTCGAAGTCGGCGGCCACGGCAGGGTCGCGCCAGTTGAGGTCGGGCTGCTCGGGGGCGAACAGGTGCAGGTACCAGCGGCCGTCGGGCGTGCGCGACCAGGCCGGCCCGCCGAAGAGGGACTGCCAGTTGTTCGGCGGGTTCTCCGACGGTGGCGCGAAGTGGTAGCGCGAAGCCTCCGGGCAGTCGGGGTCGGCCAGCGCGGCCTGGAACCACGGGTGCCGGTCGGAGGTGTGGTTGGGGACGACGTCGAGCACGACCCGCAGCCCCAGGTTCCGGGCGTCGGCGACCAGTGCCTCGAGGTCGGCGACGTCGCCGTACTCGGGGTCGACCGCCCGGTAGTCGACGATGTCGTAGCCGCCGTCGGCACCGCCCGAGGGGTAGTGCGGGTTGATCCACACCGCGTCCACGCCCAGCCACGACAGGTACGGCAGCCGGGAGCGGAGCCCGGCGAGGTCGCCGATCCCGTCCCCGTTGCTGTCGGCGAACGAGCGCAGGTAGACCTGGTAGACCACCGCCGTCCGCCACCAGGGGGACGCCGACTGGGCCGCGACCTGCTTCTCGGTCGCGGTCCGCACCGTTGCGAGCCGCACTGCCATGCGACCACCATCGGCAGGAGCCGCCCCCGGCTTGCGCCGCCTGGGGCGTCGAGTGGCCGGTGTGACCCGTCGTTATCACTCCGTGAGGTGAACCCCGGCCCCTGCCGGCCCGTCCGGGGCAGACCAGGATGGCGGCATGGCAGCAGAGGACGCACGCATGCACGACCTGGTCGTCTACGGAGCCACCGGCTTCGTCGGGCGGCTGCTCGCCGGCTACCTGGCCGAGCACGCCCCGGAGGGGATGCGGGTCGCCCTGGCGGGGCGGTCGCGGGGCCGCCTGGAGGAGGTCCGGGCCGCCCTGCCGGCGGCCGGGCGGAACTGGGGGCTCCTCGAGGCCGACTCCACCGACCCGGACTCGCTGCGCGCGCTCGCCGAGAGCACCCGGGTGCTGGCCACGACGGTCGGCCCGTACGCCCGGTACGGGCTGCCGGTGGTCGAGGCCTGCGCGCGGGCCGGGACGCACTACGCCGACCTCACCGGTGAGGTGCTCTTCGTCCGCGACGCGATCGACCGGTGCGACGCCGTGGCCAGGGAGACCGGCGCCCGCATCGTGCACGCCTGCGGCTACGACTCCATCCCCTCCGACCTGAGCACGATGCTGCTCGCGCGGCGCGCCCGCGAGGACGGGGCCGGGGGGCTGCGGGACGTCCAGCTGGTGGCGACGGCCCGCGGCGGCTTCAGCGGCGGCACCATCGACTCGATGCGCGCCCAGATGGAGGCGCTGCAGGGGGACCCGACGCTGCGCCGGGCGCTGGGCGACCCCTTCGTCCTGAGCCCGGACCGGGCGGCAGAGCCGGACACCCCTCAGCCACGGGATGCCGGCCTACCGGTGCGGACGCCGGACGGGCGGTGGACGGCGCCCTTCGTGATGGCGCCGTTCAACACCCGCATCGTGCGGCGGAGCAACGCGCTGCAGGGCTGGGCCTACGGGCGGGGGCTGCGCTACGGCGAGGTCATGGGCACCGGCCGCGGGCCGCTGGGTGCCGTGACCGCGGCCGGGGTCGCCGGCGGGCTGGTCGCCGCCGTGTCCGCCATGAGTCTGGCGCCGACCCGCGCGCTGCTCGACCGGGTCCTCCCGGCGCCCGGTACCGGCCCCGGCGAGGAGGCCCGGGAGAAGGGCTGGTTCCGGATGGTCGTCGACGCCGAGACCGAGGAGGGCCGTCGCTACCGCGCCACCGCCGGCGGCACGGGCGACCCCGGGTACGCGACGACCGCGGTCATGCTCGGCGAGGCCGCCCTCGCGCTGGTCCTCGACGGCGACCGGCTGCCCGACCGCGCGGGCTCGCTGACCCCGGCGACCGCGCTGGGCGAGGTGCTCGTCGAGCGGCTGCGCGCCGCCGGTCACACCTACGAGGTCACGGCGCGTTGAGCCGCGGCGGCCGGACCGGCTCGGCAGCCGGTCCGGCCGTCCACCGGGCTAGGACGGGCGGGTCCCGGTCGCCGCCGGCACCCCGTTGACGGCGTCGCCGCCCTGGCTCTCCGCGGCGGTGTTGGCCTCGAACGTCGTCGACCGGTCGGGGTCGGCGTCCTCGGTGGGGCGCTGGGCCGGTGGGCGGGCCGGCACCGGGAGAGCGGCCGGGTCGGCGTGGCCCCACTCGTTCTCGACGTCGCTCAGCAGCGCCTCCAGGTAGGACCGCAGCTGGACGCGGCACGCCTGGCCGAATGCCTTGAGATAGGCCACCTGCTCCTCGAGCTCGGCCACGGTGCGCCCGCCGCCCTGGTCGGGGCCGTCGGGCGCCGGGCCGGTCAGCCGGGCGGCCGCCTCCTGGGCGGCCTGGATGATCGCCCCGGCGTTCTCCCGGGCGAGCCGCACCGCCTCCTCGTACTCGGTCCGCGCCTCGCCGGTCACCTGCCGGCTGAACTTCTCCGCCTCGGCCACGTAGTTGTCGGCCGTCTGCTGGGCGCTGGCCAGGATGCGCACAGCCTGCTCGCTGGGCGGCTCGTGCGCGGGCGCACCGTTCAGCTGGGCCTGCAGGGTGCGTACCTGCTCCCGGAGCTGGGCCTTCTCGGCGACGTGCCGCGCGAGCTCCTCGGCGACCCGGTGCATCACCCGGTCGACCTCCGTCTCGACGTAGCCCGGGTGCAGCATCGAGGCGCGGGTGAACCGCACGTTGTGCAGGTCGGCCGGGGTGAGCCCCCGGTCCGCGTTCCCGGGCCCGCTCGGTGCGCTGGTCATTCGGTCACCTCTCCGTCAACACTGGGCCCCGGTCGGCTCGGGGCGAAGACCTCGCTGGACATGCGGCGCTCCGGGACGCCGTCCTCCCGGAGCCCTGCGACGGTGGCGGTCACCATGGGTTCTGGCCCGGCGACGCGCACCTCCCGGCTCGACCACGGACCCGCGCGTCGCACCACGTCGCCGACCTCGCCGTGCACCAGGGACGAGGCGGCGCCGTCGGAGACGGCGAAGGTGACGCTGAGCCACGGGTGCTCCCGGGCCAGCTGCTCCAGGTCGGCCCGATCGTAGATCTGGTCCTCGGTGCGGAAGCCGGCGAACAGGTCGACCCGCCGCAGCGGTCCCTGCCGGGCGACCTGGTCGACCATCGCCTTCAGCGGCGCCAGCCCCATGCCGCCGGCGACCAGCAGCAGGTCCCGGTCGGAGTCCTCGCCCACGGTCAAATCGCCCATCGGCGGTCCCAGGCGGAGGACGTCGCCGACCCCGACGCTGCGCACCAGCGCCGAGCTGACCGGGCCGCCGTCGCGTGCCTTCACGTGCAGCTCGATCAGCCCGTCGGGCCGGGGTGCGTTGGCGGGGGAGTAGTACCGCCACAGCCGGGGCCGCAGCTCGGTCTCCAGGGACAGCGACTGCCCGGGGAGGTAGTCGTAGCGGACCCGCGGCCGGATCCGGAGGACGGCGACGTCGAGGGTGCGGCGCTCGTGCCCCACCACGTCGGCGTCCCACCACGCCGGCTGCCCTGCGGCCTCCTCCGCCCCCTGGATCATCACGGTGGCGACGACGTCGTAGGCCTCGGCCCAGCTCTTGGCCAGCTCCGGCGTCCACTCCGGGTCGAAGTGCTCGAGGGTGGCCAGCAGGCTGCCGCCGGCCGCCGGGTAGTGCGCCGGCAGCACCCCGAACTTGAGGTGGTCGCGGCCCAGCTGGCGCAGGATCGGCACCAGCGCGTCCAGGTCGTCCACCCGGGTCACGACGTCGCCCAGCGCGGCGAAGAAGCGGTCCCGCTGGTGCGCCATCGAGACGGGGAACATCTGCCGGGTCTCGGGGTGGCTCAGGAACAGGTGCGAGTAGAAGTACAGCGGTGCCTCGTCGCCGGTGGCCGCGGCCTTGGCGAAGTTCGCCCGCATCGCCGGGATGTCCATGTGGATCTCCTCGGGTGGAGGTGTCCGGGTCAGACGCCCGCGGCCGCGTGCCGGCCGCTGCGTTCGGAGGCGCCGGGGCTCTCCTCGGTGGCGAGGTCGGCCTGCCAGAGGTCGGGGCCGAACACCTCGTACTGGATGTCGCGGGCGGGGACGCCACGGTCGACCAGCGCGCTGCGCACGGCCTGCATGAACGGCAGCGGGCCGCACAGGTAGTGCATCGCCCCCTCGGGCAGGTCGACGTCGTCCGGGTTCATGACGCCGGCGTGCACCTCGACGGGGAGGCTGCTCTCCGCCCCGCGCTCGTACCAGACGTGCGCCGTGCCGCCGGACAGCGCGCGCAGGTCCTGGAGCACCTGCGCACGCAGCGCGAAGGAGGACTCGTCGGTGTCGGCGTGCAACAGCGTGACCGGCAGCCGGGACCCGGCGGCGGCGAGGTGGGAGAGCATGCCGGCCATCGGGGTGATGCCGATGCCGGCGCTGGCGAAGACCACCGGGCGCCCCGAGTCGTCCAGGACGACGTCGCCGAACGGTACCGACATGGTCAGCCGGTCACCGACCTGCACCCGCTCGCAGAGATGGTTGGAGACCTCGCCGTCGGGCTTGTCGCTGCCGTGCACCCGCTTGACGGAGAACTGGCGGTGCTCTCCGTCGTCGGCCCGGGTCAGGCTGTACTGGCGGGGCTGGCGGACGCCGTCGGGCATCGGGACCTGGACGGTCACGTACTGGCCCGGCAGCGACGTCTTCACCAGGCGGTCGTCGACCTTGCGCATCCGGAACGTGACGACATCGGTGGTCTCCTGGACCTTCTCGGCGACTTCCCACTCCCGCCAGACCGTCTCCGGACGCACCCCGCGGGCGCTGTAGAGGCCGCGCTCCTGGTTGATCAGCGCGTAGGCCATCAGCCAGTAGACCTCGTCCCAGGCCGCGGCCACCTCCGGCGTCACGGCGTCGCCCAGCACGTCGGCGATCGCCCAGAACAGGTGCTCGTGGACGACGTCGTACTGGGCCGGTGTGATGCCCAGCGAGGCGTGCTTGTGCGCGATGCGCGAGAGCAGGTGCTCGGGCAGCTGCTCGGGGACCTTGAGCAGCGAGGAGGCGAAGACGGCGACCGAGCCGGCCAGCGCCAGCTGCTGGGTCTTCTCCGCCTGGTTCCCGCGGTTGAACACACCGTCGAAGAGCCCGGGGTGCTCCCCGAACAGATGCGCGTAGAACCGGGTGGCGATCTCCTCGATGTTCTCGGCCACCACGGGCAACGTCGCCTCGACGACGGGACGGGATCGATCAGAGAGCACGTGTCCTCCTTGCCAGTCGACTAGCCCCCCGCTGGCGCGGTCACGTTCCGCTAGGCATCCGCTACCCGGTCGCCCGCGTTCGAGTCCTCCGGTATTCCGCCGGGCGTGTCGCCGGTCGATCGAAGGCCGCGGCCGGCGCGGGCGCTCAGCCGAGCCGCGTCGTGATGTCGATGGCCCCCCGGAGGCTCCGGGCGACCGGACAGCCGTCGGCGTGGACGGCCAGCACCCGCTGCACCTTCTCCGCGTCCGACTCGCCGACGGTCAGGCCGGTGTAGGTGACTCCGATGCGCTTGAGCACGAGCACCTTTCCCTCGAGCTCCACCTCGCCGCGCGCGTGCCCCACCAGACCGGTGGGGTCGATCCGCCGGGCCGCCAGGGCCCCGGCGAACGTCCCGGTCAGCTAACCGAGAGCCGCACCGACCAGGTGGTCGATCGTGCTCGCGTGGCTGGGTGCCGTGCCGGGATCCATCCCGTAGTGCTCGGCGATGGCACCGTGCATCCCGTAGACGGTGGGCTCCTCCTCGCCGGGCAGGTAGGCCGCGCGCAGCGGGCCTCCCATGCGCTCGACGCGGACCTTCGAGACGTACGCGATCTCTGCCACCGGGACCTCCTGTTGATCGGGCCTACCCGGCACTCTTCCAGCAGGAGCGGTTCCGCACCTCCCGGGCGGCCGCACTAGGGTTGCCCGACATGCCGACCAGGTTCCCGGAGTTCCCCGCGCGGACCATCCGCGATCTGGGCCTGCCCGGGCGGGCGGTGACGGCGCTGGCCCGCGCCGGGATCACCGACACCGCCGCGCTCGCTGAGCTCACCCGGCGCGAACTGGCCGCGGTGCCCGGCCTCGGGGCAGGCATGATCGCAGCCATCCGTGCCGTCGTCCCCGAACCCCCGGCGGTCCTGCCGCGTGGTGCTGCGCCCGGCGGGGCGGCCGACCTCGTCCCCGACGACGAGGAGTCGCCGGCTGCGCCGACGATCCCGTCCTTCGCCTCGCTGCGCGGCCCGCGGCGTCGCTCGGCGGTCGACCTCCTGCTGCCGGACGCGCCGCCCCCGCCGTCCGCGGCTGAGACCCCGCCGACCGCGGCTGGGAACCCGCCGACCGTGCCATCCATGGTCGAGGCCCCGCCGCCCGTGCCGCCCGCAGCTGGAACCCCGCCGCCGACCGTGCCGCCGGTCCGCCCGCCCGACTACGCCGACCTGCTCCGGCTGGGAGTGCACGTCGCTCGGGCCCTGGCCGTCGCACCGCTCTCGGTGACCCGGTGGTCGGTGGGCTGCCTGCGCCGGGTGCTCGGCGGATGAAGCTCTCGTCCAGGTTCTGAAGCGCTGGCCCAGGATCCTGCCGCCGCCGATGAGTCGCCGGGTCGGGACGTGCGGCCGCTGCTGATCGGGTCGTCGCTGGGTGAGGAAGGGCGTCGGCGGAGCAGGGGCGTGCGCCGTAGCGGCGCAGCGGCGCAGCGGCGCAGCGGCGCAGCAAGGCTCCGGTCTCGCGGCGCGGCGACGCGAGATTCCGCGGCTACCCGTGGGCACTTGTCGACTCGTCGACCACCCGGCGGGCCGCATGCCTTCCGGGCTTTCGCGGAGCGAGATGCTCCGGCGGAGCTAGAACGGTGGTGGGTCGTGGTCCGGTTGGGTCGGCGGCTCGGGTGGTGGTTCGGGTGGGGGTGTGCGCAGGCCGGGTGGCCGGGTGGTGCGGGTGATGCCGGTGGGGGTGGTGACGTACAGGGTTCCGTCGGGCTCCATGGCGAACCGCCAGCCGGGGGCGAAGGTCTTCAGCCGGTGGTGGGAGCGGCACAGGCAGCAGAGGTTCAAGCAGGCCGTCGCACCGCCGCAGGCGTGCGGGATGACGTGGTCCAGGTCGGTCCAGCCGACCCGCTGCCCGCAGTTGGGCATGCGACAGGTGCGGTCCCTCGTCTTGACGAAGGCCTCCTGCCGGTCGGTGCGCTGGTAGGCATCGGTGTCCGGTGCCGGGCCGAGCACCGGGCAGCCGCAGTTCCCGCCCGGGTGCTCGGCGCAGCCCTTCTTCGCCACCCGCAGTAGTTCGGCGACGCTGGTGGTGGCCAGCAGCCGGCCGTCGGGGTCGGTGATCGCGAAGGTGAGGTTGCCACCGGGCGGGGCCTGCAGGCCAAGGGCGGCGATCCGGGTGAGCAGCTCGCGGGCGTGCGCGGCGGTGATCGCCAGCCCGTTCATCGATCCCGCTGTCGTGGAAACGCCGGCGAGGGAGTCCAGGGTGGCGGTGATGGTCAGGTGCGCGGTGACGGCGGGCTGGTCGTGCCCGCCGGGGCGGCGCAGCAGCAGGGAGAACAGCTCGGTGCGGAGCTGGGCGATCGGCCGCTGGTCGCCGTCGGCCTTGAGCATCCTCGCCAACTGGTCGATCAGCGCGTAGGCCTCGGCCGCCTCGTCGGCGGACAGTTCCGCGCCGAGGGTGGCCATGCCGTCGGCGCCGGGCTGCAGGAAGACGTCGGCGGAGCGCTTGGCCTGCTCGCGGCGCTCCTCGGCGGCGGCGGCGTCGAGTTCGAGCAGCAACTCCAGCGCCCGCCTCTTCAGCCCGGCCACCGACAGGTCGACCGCCTCGGGCAGCAGCAGGGCCTCGATCGCAACCGCCAGCTCGGAGCGGGTGTTTCCGAGCACGTCGGCCAGAGCCGCCGCCCGCGCGAGATCCAGCTCCCCGTCAGCGAGCGCGCGAAAGGTGGCGGGCAGGTTGTCCCGCCACGCCTGCGCGCGGCAGTGCAGGTGGTTGGCGGTGCCGCGGCCGCGGTTGAGCACCATCGCCAGCTCGCCGGCGAAGAACTCGCTGACTCCGACCGGATCGTCCCCGGCTCCCCAGCCGGGGTTGCGCGCCCCCGGGGTGCCGGCGGGCGGGTCGTGCTCGTCGGAGGTCAGCTCGGCCAGCCGCAGGATCAGCTCCGCCTCGTAGGCGGCCTCCATCGCCTGCCGGCGCTGCCGCCGCTGCAGCTCCGCGGCCACCTGATTTCGGGACAGCAGTTCCACCGGCAGCCGCGCGGGGCTGACCGGCTGGTCGATCGACCAGTCGATCAGCACACCCTCGAAGGTCGAGGAACCGGAGATCCGGGGCACACTGACACGCTAACGGCGGGGTACGACAATGTCGGCGGACAGCAGGGATGCCGGGTCCGCTGTCCACACCTCCGTCCTGACACCTCCGTCGTTCTACCGGTGCACCGACACAACTCGGGACGGCGGACTCGCTCGTCCGGGACGGTGCGGCCGGCCGGCCGGTCGTACCCGTCGGCGAGACTGCGGTCGTGAACCGGGTCGTGCTCCGCCGGCGGGAGGCCGTCGTGGAGGCGCACGACCTGGCCGACGGCGGCGCTCCCGCCGGCGTGGCACGGTTCGCGGCCGAGGAGCTGCCCGCCTTCGTCGGGGACCGAGAGGCCGCCGTACCCGTCCGCTGGGTGTGGGACGACACGACCCGCTGGTACCCGGCGCTCCTGGCCGCCGGGGTGCGGATCGAGCGCTGCACGGACCTCCGGCTCGCGCACGCGATCCTGCGGCGGTCACCCTTCGCCGACCAGGCGCTCCTGGCGGCCGACGAGACCGCCGCATGGGACGAGCTGCAGCCGGTGCCGGTGGCCGAACCCGCGCTCTTCCCGCCGACCGACCCCGCCGACCGGCTGGACCCGGTCGCGGAGCACGCGCGGCAGCAGGCGGCGCTCGCCGCCTCGCCGCGGCGGCAGGGGCTGGAGCTGTTGCTCGCCGCCGAGTCCTCCGGTGCGCTGGTGGCCGCGGAGATGACGCACACCGGGATGCCGTGGCGGGCCGACGTCCACGAGCAGCTGCTCACCGAGCTCCTCGGGCCCCGCCCCGTCGCCGGCGGACGGCCGGCCGGGCTCGAGTGGCTGCTCCGGCAGATCCGGGAGGCGTTCGCCGCCCCGGGCCTGAACCCCGATTCGCCGGCCGAGCTCCTCCGGACCCTGCAGCACGCGGGCCTGCCCGTCGGGGATACCCGGTCGTGGACGCTCGAGCAGGTCGACCACCCAGGCATCCCACCGCTCCTGGAGTACAAGAAGCTCAGCCGGCTGCTCACCGCCAACGGCTGGAGCTGGCTGGACAGCTGGGTGCGGCAAGGCCGGTTCCGCGCCACCTTCCTGCCCGGCGGGGTGGTCACCGGGCGATGGGCGTCCAACGGGGGAGGGGCGCTGTCGGTACCCACCCAGATCCGCCCGGCGGCGGTCGCGGACGAGGGGTGGTGCCTCGTGGTGGCCGACGTCGCCCAGCTGGAGCCCCGGGTGCTCGCCGGCATGAGCGCGGACACGGCGATGGCCGAGGCGGCGCGCGCCAAGGACCTCTACCAGGGGATGGTGGACGCCGGTGTGGTGCCCGGCCGGGCGGAGGCCAAGGTCGGCATCCTCGGGGCGATGTACGGGGGCACCCGCGGTGAGAGCGGCCGGATGATGCCCCGGCTGGCCCGCCGCTACCCCCGGGCGATCGGCCTGGTGGAGGAGGCGGCACGGGCCGGTGAGCGCGGGGAGGTGGTGCACACGCTGCTCGGCCGGGGCTCCCCGCTGCCCACCGGTGCGTGGGCGCAGCGCGAGGCCGAGCTCGGCGAGCCGGCCGAGTCCGCCGGTCCGCGGGACGAGCGGGACCGCGCCCGCCGTGCGTGGGGCCGGTTCACCCGCAACTTCGTCGTCCAGGGCACCGGCGCCGAGTGGGCCCTGTGCTGGCTGGCCGACCTGCGGAACCGGCTCTGGCGGCTCGGGGGCACGGGACCGCTGCACCAGCGGCCGCACCTGGCCTTCTTCCTCCACGACGAGGTGGTGGTGCACGCCCCCGCGGACCTCGCCGGGGCGGTGGTCGAGGAGGTCCGGGCGGCGGCGGGGACCGCGGGCCGGCTGCTCTTCGGCACCTTCCCCGTCGACTTCCCGCTGGACGTCGCCGTCGTCCGGTCGTGGGCCGACGCGGGCTGAACCGACGTCGGCGCCTACACCTCCGGAGCCCCGGGTCCGGCCGCGCGACACGCATCACGCCCGGAGAATCGTTGCGCGCAATTGTCACGACTGCATAACGGCGGCTACGGTGGCTGGCGTCCGGTCGGTCGCACCTCCCCACCCGGGGAGTCCGAACGGGCGCCGCCGAGTCGCCCGCCAGGGCGAGCCGGGGACCCACCGCAGCACTGGGGTGAATCGCGCGCCGCGCACGTCGCGGCGCGGGTAGGGCCACTTCCCGCCCGAATCCGTCAGCTAACCCGGTAGGCGGCAGACGGAAGAACGGAGAGCCGCCGGATGGCGCGCCCTTGCCCTGCTGCACGACCCTGCTCGACCCGACGCCGCCGCCTCCGGGCGCGTCCGCGGATCTGACCGCACCTCGCCCGGCGACCCGCGCCTGCCGGCCCACCACCCCGAGCCCTCTTCGCTCGACCGGCTGAACGCCGTTGCCTGGTGGCCGCCAGCAGGTCTCCCGCCGCCTGGTGAGACCCCCCTCTCGCTGCCCGCATCCCCGCCGCAGCCGCCCCCCGAGGGCCGGCCGCGCACCCGCTCCGGAGCACCCCGTACCCATGGATCCCCGCACCACCACCACCGGCCGTCGTCGCCCGGCCCCCCGTGGCCACCGCCGTCCGCCGGCAACCGTCCGCCGCCCCGCGCTGTACCTGGGCATGGCCGCCGCCGGTGCCGTCATGGTCAACGTGCTCGTCGGCGTGGACCCCGCCGCGCAGGCCGAGCCCGGGACGCCGCAGTCGGTCAGCGTCGCCCAGGAACTGGGGCTCAGCGCCCAGTCCGCGCCCATCGACGTCACCGAGGACCTCGAGCCGCTGCAGGACCTCGCGGCCAGCCGCAGCACGCGGGAGGCGGAGCAGGTCGCCGCGCAGCAGGCGCAGGCCGCCGCCGACCAGGCCGTGCTCGACCAGCAGAAGGCGGAGGCCGAGGCGGCCGCCCGTGCCGCTGCCGAGGCCCAGGCGGCCGCCGCTGCCGAGGCCCAGGCGGCCGCGGAGGCCGAGGTTCGGGCTGCCGAGGAGCGGGCCGCTGCCGAGGCCCAGGCGGCCGCGCCCACCCCCCGGCAGCAGGCGGAGGAGGCGGTCACGGCGGCCGCCTCGGTCGCGGCCACCGCGGTCGCCCGCATCACCAACAACGCCGGAAGCGTCCGACCGCAGGTCCAGCGCGCCGCCGACGCGGTGGTCAGCAATGTGCCGGGCGCCGGGAGCATCACCCTCGGCGGCACCCGGGCCAGCGCGGCCGACCCGGGCGGGCACCCCTCCGGGCTGGCGCTGGACTACATGGTCATGTCCGACGCCGCTCTCGGGGACGCGATCGTCGCCTACCACCGGGCGCACTGGGCCGAGCTGGGCGTGGACTACCTGATCTGGCAGCAGCGGATGCTCTCCTCCCCGGGCGGCTCCTGGCAGGCGATGGAGAACCGAGGCAGCGCGACCGCCAACCACTACGACCACGTGCACGTGAACTACCGCGGCTGAACGCGGCCGGCCGGGGGATCGCCCCGGCAGCACGTCGAGGGTTCGGCGCGGCGCCGGGCGGGCACTCTTCGTCCTGGACAGCGACCGGACGACGGGCGGGGACGACCCCGCGCCGGGGAGCACGGAGGAACCGGGAGTGAGCACCGTCGAGACGGGCCACCGGTTTCTGAACGACCGCTACGAGCTCCAGGAACTGATCGCCGTCGGCGGCATGGGAGAGGTCTGGCGGGCGCGCGACGCGCTCCTGGACCGGCTGGTGGCGGTCAAGCTGCTGCGCGGCGAGACCGCCGGCGACCCCGTCTTCATCGCCCGCTTTCGCTCCGAGGCGCGGCATGCCGCCGCCCTGAGCCACCCGAACATCGCCGCCGTCCTGGACTACGGGGAGACGACGGCTGCGGGCACCGGTGAGAAGCTGGCCTACCTGGTCATGGAACTGGTCGACGGCGCGCCGCTGTCCGCACGGCTGAACGCCGAGGGCTCGCTCGACACGGGAACCACGCTGTCGGTGCTCCGGCAGGCGGCCGCCGGCCTGGCCGAAGCGCACCGGGCGGGCGTCGTCCACCGCGACGTCAAGCCGGCCAACATCCTGGTCCGGCACGACGGCACGGTGAAGCTCACCGACTTCGGCATCTCGTGGTCGGCGGGGAGCGTGCCCCTCACCCGTACCGGCCAGGTGATCGGCACGGCGCAGTACATGTCGCCGGAGCAGGCCATGGGCGAGCAGGTCGGCCCGGCCAGCGACGTCTACGCCCTGGGCATGGTCGGGTACGAGTCGCTGACCGGTCACACGGCGTTCGAGGGCGACAACCCGGTGACCGTCGCGCTGAAGCAGGTGCAGGAGCGTCCCGAGCCGCTGCCGGCCGAGCTCCCGCAGGACGTCCGCGCGCTCATCGACGCGGCCCTGGTGAAGGACCCCGAGGAGCGGCTGCCCGACGGCGAGGCGTTCCTGACCGCCCTCGAGGACACCCTCGCCCGGCCGTCGGTCACGGCCTCGCTGACCCGGCCGGTGGCCGTCGCGGCCCGGCCGCAGCACCGCGCCCGGCCGGTGGTGAGCCCGCCGGTCGAGCAGCAGCCCCGGCGGCGCGGCGCCCTGCTGGTCCTGCTGCCGTTGCTGGCGCTGCTCGGTCTCGGGCTGGGCGCGTACGTCGCCCTCGGCGACTCACCGCCCACCGACGTCGCCAGGTCCGCGGAGGTGACCTCCGTGCCGACGGCGAGCGGCATCGAACTGGCCGTCGACGACTACGTCGGGCGCCCGGTCGAGGACGTCGTCGCCGACCTGACCGCCCTCGGCCTCACCGTGCGCCAGGAGGAGGAGATCACCTCCGGCAGCGCCCCGGGCACCGTGGTCGGGCTGGAGCTGACCGGCACGGTGCTGGAGCGCGGTGACGAGGTCCTGCTCCGCGTCGCGGTGGCGCCGGCCGACATGGTCGCCCCGCCGCCCGCCGTGCCCTCCCCGGTCGGCACTCCGGAGCCGGTCGTCGAACCTGTCGCGCCCAGGGCGCCGGAGGGCGATGCGGGGCCGGCGACCGTCGAGCCACCGGTCGACTCCCCGTCCGCACCCCCGGCGGAGCAGACGACGGGCGCGGGCAGCGACGCCCCGGCCACGCCGGAGGACGAGACCGCGACGGACGACGGTACGGACACCGCCACGCCGACCACCCCGACCGACGACGCGGATCCGGGCACCGGGACACCCACGACCCCGCCGGAGGACGAGGGCAGCCCGACGCCGACCACGCCGCCGGAGGACGAGGGCAGCCCGACGCCGACCACGCCGCCGGAGGACGAGGGCAGCCCGACGCCGACCACGCCGCCGGAGGACGAGGGCAGCCCGACGCCGACCACGCCGCCGGAGGACGAGGGCAGCCCGACGCCGACCACGCCGCCGGAGGACGAGGGCAGCCCGACGCCGACCACGCCGCCGGAGGACGAGGGCAGCCCGACGCCGACCACGCCGCCGGACGACGAGGGCAGCCCGACACCGACCACGCCGCCGGACGACGGTGGCACGGAAACCGGCACGGGGACCGGCGCGACCCCGACGGCGGACGCCGACCCCACCACACCGGCGTCGGTCTGACCGGCCCTCACCGCGGACGCGCCGCAGCAGGTGGTCGTGCTGCGCGCGACAGCCCGCCGGCGGCGCCCGGTCGTGAGCACTAGGACCCTTTCCGTGCCCGGCGACCCTGAGCAGGATCGGCTCGTCGCGGCACTGCGACGCGGAAGGAACCTGCCATGACCGATTCGAGGACGCGGGCGGTCGTCGCCGGGGCCAGCATGGCCGGTCTGCTGGCCGCCCGGGTGCTGAGCGAGACCTTCGACCGGGTCACGCTCGTCGAGCGGGACGACCTCCCCGCCGAGCCCGTCCCCCGCCGGGGCGTTCCGCAGGGCCGCCATCCCCACGGCGTGCTGGCCCGCGGTGTGCAGGTCCTCGATGAGCTCTTCCCGGCGCTGCTGGAGGAACTCGCCGCGCACGGGGCGGTGGTCGGGGACATGCAGCAGGACGTCCGGTGGTACGTCGACGGTCACCTCCTGCGGCAGCAGCCGATCGGGATGCAGGGGATCGGGCTGACCCGGCCGTTGCTGGAGGACCGGGTGCGCGCGCGCGTCCTCGCCCTGCCAGGGGTGGACGTCGTCGCGCCGGCCGACGTGGACGGGTTCGTGCTGGCCGACGGCCGGGTGACAGGCGTACGGATTCGCCGGGGGAACCGGTCGGCGGGTCCGCAGACCACTGACGTCCTGCCGGCGGATCTCGTCGTCGACGCGACGGGGCGCGGTTCGCACACCCCGGCGTGGTTGGAGTCCCAAGGCCTCCCGCGGCCGGCGGAGGAGAGGATCGACGTCGGCATGCGCTACACGACGTGGGTCCTGCCGCGGCGGCCCGGGGACCTCGGCGGGGACCGGGCCTGTCTCATCGGGGCCACCGTGGCCCGGCCCCGCTTCGGTGCCGCGCTCTCCGTCGAGGGCGACCGGTGGATCGTCGGGGCCGGCGGGTACCGCGGGGACGCCGCCCCCACCGACCTGGCCGGTTTCCGGGACTACGTGGCGACCTTGCCCGCCTCGGAGCTCTGCGAACTCGTGTCCGACCGCGAACCGGTGGACGACCCGCACACATACCACTTCGCCAGCAGCACGCGCCGCCGTTACGAACAGCTGACCCGGTTCCCCGACGGCCTCCTGGTCACCGGCGACGCGCTCAGCAGCTTCAACCCCGTGTACGGCCAGGGGATCACCGTGGCGGCGCTGGAAGCGCTGGCGCTCCGGAAGGTGCTGGCGGCAGGCGCGGACCGGTCCGCCCGGCGCTTCTTCCGGCGGGTCGCCCGGCTCATCGACGTGCCGTGGGACATGGCCGCCGGGGGAGACCTGCGGATTCCGTCGGTCTCCGGTCCGCGGCTCCTGCGGGTCCGGGTGATGAACGCCTACGTGGCCCGGGTCCAGGCGGCCTCCGCGGTGGACGCTGCGGTGGGCCGGGCGTTCCTCCTGGTGGCCAACCTGACCGATCCGCCACAGAAACTGCTCCGGCCGCGGTTTGCTGCCTCCGTACTGCTCAAGGCCCGGCACGCCGGTCCCGTGGCCGCCCCTGTGGCCGGATCGGGTTCTGCGGTCGGGCTGCCCCGGCCCCGCGAGGTCTCGCCCGCCGAGGCCGTCGGCGCGGAACACGACCGACCGCTGCGCGAGCGCTGACGACCGCTCGGGCGGAGGCGCATCGGTTCATGGCCACGGACGGCCCCGGTGGCGCAACCGGGCAGGGGGTGTCAGAGCAGTCGGTCGAGGTCGTCCGGGCCGGGGTCGGTGCCGCCGGAGTCGGGCAGGGGCGAGGTGTCGGGCACGTCGTCGTCCGGCGGCTCGGCGGCGACCGGCCCCTCGGCGTACAGGGTGTCGGGGTCCTGAGGGTCCATCTCACGCGGCACTGGCGTCGTCTACCCGCCCCGGGCGACGCCGAACGCGGCCGGGTCCGTGGTCAGGTTCCGCAGAAGGTGCGGTAGACGCCGAAGTCCTGCGGTGCGGGCGCGGCGTAGCGCTCCAGGCCCGGCCGCTGGTCGTAGGGGGCGGTCACCGCGTCCAGCAGCCGGTCCAGCGGGCCCAGGTCGCCGCCGGTCGCGGCGTCGAGGGCCTCCTCGACCAGGTGGTTGCGCGGGATGTAGACGGGGTTGACCCGGTCCATGCCGTCGGGGTCCGGCTGCAGGGCACGCCAGCGCGCCAGCCAGCCGTCGATCCCGGCGAGGTCGAGGAAGAGCAGCCGGGTGGGCTCGGCGTCCCCCCGGGCGGCCGACGCCAGTCCGCGGAAGAACGACGTGAGGTCGACGTGGTCGCGGTGCAGCAGCTCGAGCAGGTCGACGGCGAGGCTCGCCACCGTGTCGTCGTCGGAGGCCGCGGTAAGGCCCAGCTTGGCCCGCATGCCGGCCGTCCAGGCGGCCTCGTACCGCGGGCGGAAGCCCCGGAGAGCCTCCACGGCCACCGGGATGGCCTGCGCCTCGTCGTCGTGGAGCAGGGGGAGGAGCGCCTCGGCCAGCCGGGCGAGGTTCCACTCGGCCACCAGCGGCTGGTTGCCGTAGGCGTACCGGCCGCCGGTGTCGATGGAGCTGTAGACGGTGGCCGGGTCGAAGGCGTCGAGGAAGGCGCACGGACCGTAGTCGATGGTCTCGCCGGAGATGGTCATGTTGTCGGTGTTCATGACCCCGTGGACGAAGCCGACGAGCATCCACGACGCCACGAGCGAGGCCTGGGCGGAGACGACCGCCTCGAACAGCGCGAGGTAGGGGTTCTCCGCGCGGGCAGCTCCTTCCTCACCCGCCCCGACCCGGTGCCGGGCGATCGCGTGGTCGGCCAGTCGGCGCAGCAGGTCCAGGTCGTCGGTGACCCGCGCGTACTGGAAGCTGCCCACCCGCAGGTGGCTGCTCGCCACCCGGGCGAGCACCGCTCCGGGCAGCAAGGTCTCCCGGCGCACCTGGCGCCCGGTCGCCACGACGGCCAGGGAGCGGGTGGTGGGGATGCCGAGGGCGTGCATCGCCTCGCTGATCACGTACTCGCGCAGCATCGGCCCGATCGCGGCCAGGCCGTCGCCGCCGCGGGCGAACGGCGTCCGGCCGGATCCCTTGAGGTGCAGGTCCCGGAGCCGGCCCTCGGCGTCGACCAGCTCACCGAGCAGCAGAGCGCGCCCGTCGCCCAGGCGGGGGGCGAACCCGCCGAACTGGTGACCGGCGTAGGCCTGCGCCACCGGGGTGGCGCCGTCGGGGACCCCGGTGCCGACCAGCAGCCGCAGCCCCTCGGGGGTGCGCAGCGCGGCCGGGTCGAGGCCGAGCCCGGTGGCCAGCGGCTCGTTGAGCGCGAGCAGCCGGGGCTCGGGCGCTTCCTCGGCCTGCCAGGGGAGCGCCATCTCGCCGAGTTCGCGGGCGAAGCGGTCGGAGAGGGACACGGTCGGCGGCGGTGCGACGCTCACCGGCTCGAGGGTACGTGGATTTCCGCGACGACCACGGGCGGCGGGTCCGGCGTGCGCCGGGGGTTCAGCGGGGGCGCCGGCGGACCATGCCCTCCTGCACCACGGTGGCGACCAGCCGGCCCGACCGGTCGAAGATCCGGCCCCGGCAGAGGGTGCGGCCGCCGCCGGCCCAGCTGCTCTCCTGGTCGTAGAAGAGCCACTGGTCCACCCGGGCCGGCTCGTGGAACCAGACGGCGTGGTCCAGGCTCGCCGCGGCCACGCCCGGCGCCCCGACCACCGTCGCGTGCGGTGCCAGCGCGGTGCTGAGCAGCAGCATGTCCGACGCGTAGGTCACCGCGCAGCTGTGTGCCAGCGGCTCGTCCGCCAGGGGCTCGCGGCTGCGCAACCAGAAGCGCTGGCGCGGGTGCGCGCGCTCGTCTCGCGCCGCGGCGACGCGTGGCAGTTCGCCGGCGAAGCGGAACTCGAAGCCGTGCCGCTCGGCGAGCCGGCTGAGCCACTGTCGTACCGGGCCGTCGGTCGCGTCCGCCGCCTCCTCCAGCGGCGGCAGGTCCTCGGGGGCCGGCGCGTCGAGCTCGGGCAGCTGGTGCCGCCATCCCTCCTCGGGCGCCTGGAACGACGCGGTGAGCGCGAACACGGCGGCCCCGTGCTGCTCGGCGACGACGGAGCGGAGCGTGTAGCTCCCGCCGTCCCGGACGGGCGTGACGCGGAAGTCGGTGGGCGCGGTGATGTCGCCCGGCCGCAGGAAGTGACCGTGGATGGAGTGCACCGCCCGCTCGGCCGGCACCGTGTGCCCGGCGGCCAGCAGGGCCTGGGCGGCGACCGCGCCGCCGAAGGCGTGCCCCGTGACGGTGCTGCGGGGACCGGCGCGGAAGACGCCCTCCTCGACCGGTGTCAGGCGCAGCAGACCGGTCAGCCCCGCGGGCGCCACGCCGGGCCGGCGCGGCGGTGCCGGCGGGTCGTCGCCGCGGTGCAGGTCCATGTCGCGCCTCTCCCGTCCGAGCCTCTTGACGTGTGAATTGAATCACCCTTCAATTCCGGCCATGGGCCGCACCGCCGGGGCTACCGCCGCCGGAACACGTGCGCGGTTGCTGCGGGCGGCCGCCGACGTCTTCGCCGGCCGCGGCTACGAGGGCACCCGCGTCTCCGACATCGCCGACGCGGCCGGTGTGAGCAACGGCGCGCTCTACGCCTACTTCACCTCGAAGGCCGAGCTCCTCGTCGGCGCGCTGCGGGCCCACGGCCGCCGGCAGCTCGCGGACCTGGTCGCCGCGGAACCGGCCCGGTCGATCCCCGACCTGCTGCTGGAGACCGGCCGGTCGCTGCGCGGGCGGCCGGAGGCCGACGCCTTCCTGGTGATCGAGGCGCTGGTCGCCGCCCGGAGGGACGAGGACGTCGCCGGACCGATGCGCGACTACGTGCGCGAGCGGGCCGGCTGGCTCGCCGCGCTCGTCGGCGAGGCGCAGTCCCGCGGCGAGCTCGACCCGGCCCTGCCGCGCCGGGCGGTGGCACACCTGTGCCTGTCCCTCGCCGTCGGTGCGGCGCTGGTCAGCCCCGACGTGCACGACGTCGACGACGACGAGTGGACGGACGTCCTGGTCCGGCTGGTCGCCGCCTTCACCCCCGCCCACACCGGAGAACAGATGGGAACCGACGCATGAGAGTGCAGATCGACGCGGGACTGTGCCAGGGGCACGGCCGCTGCTACGACCTCAGCCCCGACCTGTTCGGTGAGGACGAGGACGGCTACGGCACGGTGCCCGGCGACGGGCAGGTACCGCCCGGGCGCGAGGACGGTGCCCGGCTGGCCGCCGCCAACTGCCCCGAGTCGGCCGTCGCCGTTCTGGAAGAGGCCGTGCGATGACCGTCGACGACCGGTTCGCCGCCGACTACCGGGACCTGCGCCGGGATGTGCAGGAGGGCCGCAGCAACGAGGCCGTCACCGGGCCGGTCACCGACTGGACGACCGACTTCTCCCACCTTGAGCCGGAGTACGCCGACGGTGCGATCGGGGTCTGGGACGACCTGCGGCAGCGCTGCCCGATCGCGCACACCGACCGCTTCGGCGGGGCCTGGCTGCCCACCCGCTACGAGGACGTCGCCGCCATCGCCTACGACACCGACCGGTTCTCCTCGCGCGCGATCATCGTGACCAACTTCCGGCCGCCGGTGACCCTCGCGCCGGTCGGGGGTGCGCCGCCGATCTCGTCGGACCCGCCGTTCCACCACGACGCGCGCAAGCTCCTCCTGCCCGCGTTCACCAGGACGGCCGTGGCGAAGCAGGAGGAGTCCACCCGGGCGTTCTGCCATTCGCTGATCGACGCATTCGAGGGGCGGCCGGTGGTCGACGCCGCCGCCGAGTACGCCATGCACATCCCGATGCGGGTCATCGCGGACATGCTGGGCTTCCCACCTGAGGACGGGCCGCAGTTCCGGGTGTTCGTGGAGGACGCCCTGGAGTCGGCCAACCAGCCGCCCGAGGAACGGATCGAGCGCAGCGCCGCCCTGTTCGACTACCTGCTGGCGCAGATCCGCGACCACGTCGCCTCCCCGCGTGACGACCTGACCCAGCACCTGATCGACGCCGAGTTGTACGGCAGCAAGCTCGAGCCGATGCACGTCGCCGGCGCGATGGCCCTGCTGCTCATCGCCGGGATCGACACCACGTGGAGCGCCATCGGCGCCTCGCTGTGGCACCTGGCGAGCCACCCGGCGGACCGGGAGCGGTTGGTCGCCGAGCCGGAGCTGGTACCGACGGCGATGGAGGAGTTCCTGCGCGCCTACGCTCCGGTCACCATGGCCCGGCTGGTCAAGGAGGACATGCACTGGCAGGGGGTGGACATGAAGGCCGACGACTGGGTGCTGCTGCCCTTCCCGGCCGCGAACCGCGACCCCGAGCACGTCGACCGCGCCGACGAGGTGGTCATCGACCGGCAGGTGAACCGGCACGCGGCCTTCGGCCTGGGCATCCACCGCTGCGTCGGCTCGCACCTGGCGCGGATGGAGCTGCGCGTCGCGCTCGAGGTGTGGCTGGAGCGGGTGCCGGAGTTCTCGCTGGCCGACCCCGCGGGAGTCGTGTGGTCGGCGGGGCAGATTCGCGGGCCCCGTGCGCTGCCGCTGGCCATCGGCTGATGCGCGGCGACGCCGTCTCCTGACCGGGAGGCGGCGTCGTCAGGCGGTGTCCACGGGCCCGACTCCGCGCCTCGGTCCGCTCCTCGCTCGTCCCTCGCTGGAATGCTCCCTCGGCTGTCGTCAGGCGCTGATCGAGCTGCGGCGCTGCAGGCGCACCCGGCGCCGCTCCCGCTCCGACAGCCCGCCCCAGATGCCGAACCGCTCGTCACTGGCCAGGGCGTACTCCAGGCACTCGGCCCGCACCGGGCAGCCGGCGCAGACCCGCTTGGCGTCCCGGGTCGAGCCGCCCTTGTCCGGGAAGAACGCCTCCGGGTCGGTCTCGGCGCACAGCGCGTCCAGCCGCCACTCGTCGTCGGCGCCGGTGGCCGACCACTCCTGGCCGTCGAACGGCCGGCTCCACTCCTGCGCGGCGAACGGCTCGGGCGTCTCCATGGCGGCGGGGACGCCGGGGAGCAGGGTCAGGGACGGGCGGGAGAAGGAAGGCATGGGAAGCTCCTCGGAGGCGGGGTGCACGCCGGATGACGATCTGACAGGGCGCGCTTGCTGTCAGTGACGTTACGGGCACGCGGACCACCCGGCACGGGCACAAAAATCCGAAACGGCCGCGTCCGTTTGGAAAGTCCTGCCCTGGCGCAGCGCCCCGGTGGCGCCCGGACCGACGCAGCCGAGCCGTCAGCCGCGCCGGGCCCGGCCCCGCGGCCCGCCCTGGCGCCCACCGAGCGCCCGGCCGGCCGCGCGGCCCGCAGTACGCCGGCCCCCGGCGGCGGGACGGCGATCGCGGCTCCCACCGGGGCGTCCGGCGGGGCCGCCGCTGCAGGGCCGGCAGGTGGTGAACCACGGCGCGATCGCGTTTCCGCACGCCACGCACTTCCCCGACCGGCCGAGCGAGATCGCGTCGGGGAGCAGCTCGCTGATCATCTCCGCGCACTCCTCCTCGACCCACGCGGCGTCGTCGCTGGTCAGCCCGGCGACACCGGGGAACTGGCGAAGGAGCGTCTGAGCGTCGCGGGCGGCGGCGGCCGCCTGCTCGAACTCCTCGACGCCGCCGCCGCGCGGGACGTCGGGCAGCACGGTCTCCGGCTGTACCGGCAGCCCGGCCGCGTGGCGCAGCGCGGCCTGGGCGAGGACCAGCCACCGGGTGCGCCGCGGCGGGTTGTAGTCGATGGCCAGGTTGACCAGCCGCCAGACCGTGTCGAGGTCGCCGGCCGCGCCGAGCGGGCCGCGCAGCAGCGGCAGCAGCGCGTGGACGCGGACGATCAGGCTGGTGACGTCGTCCGGGGTCATCGCGTGGTCGCGGGTGGCGGCCCGGGCCCAGGCCATCCACCGGGTCAGCGCCTCGGGCAGGTCCACGGCCTCGAAGGCGCCGAGGTCGGCGAGCTCGGGCCGCAGCCGGGGGGCGCGCTTGGGGAGGTCGCTCATCGCGTCTCCGCGCGCCACGGCCGCGCCGGCGGTCAGTACGCCCTGGTCGGCCCGCAGCCCGGTCACCCCGGTCAGCACGCCCACCTGGCCGTGGCCGGTGAGGCCGTAGCGGCCCGCCCGCCCGGCGATCTGGGCGGTCTCCCAGCTGCGCAGCGGGCGGACCTTGGTGCCGTCGAACTTGGTGGTCTCGGCGAACAGCACCGTGGTGGCCGGCACGTTGATGCCGTGGCCGATCACGTCGGTGGTGACCAGCACCTCGACCTCGCCGCTGGTGAACCGCTCGATCACCTCGCGGCGAGTGGCCGGCGGCAGGGCCCCGTAGAGGACCCCGACCTTGCCCGGCCGGTGCTGGTCGAGCTCCGCGGCGGCGGCGTAGACGGTCTTGCGGGAGAAGGCGACCACGAGCGTCTGCGGGCGCACGTCGGCGGGCCGGACCGGTGCCCGGAGCACGTCGAGCCGGGACAGCCGCTTGTGGTTGACGACCGTCACGTGCTCGGCGTCGGACACCAGCGGCTTGAGCAGCAGGTAGGCCTCGGCCGCGGAGATCAGGTGCATCTCGCGGTACTCGCCGGTGAGCAGCAGCCGGGCCCAGTGGTGGCCGCGGTCGGGGTCGGCGATCCAGTGCGACTCGTCGAGGACGAGCAGCTCGCCGCGCAGCGGCGCCTTTTCGACCGTGCAGCAGACGATCGGCGCGTAGGGGTCGATCTCCTCCTCGCCGGTGGACAGGCCCACCGTGCCGGGCGGGAGCTGGGCCGACAGCTTGGCGTAGGCCTCGTGGGCGAGCTGGCGCAGCGGTGCGGCGTAGACCCCGGAGCCGGTGGCGGCCAGCGCCTGCAGCGACTCGTAGGTCTTGCCGGAGTTCGTCGGGCCGAGGTGGAACACGACCTCGGTGGGTCGCACCGTCCGCATGGGCAGCGCGGGTGCCGCCCCCTCCACCCAGCTCGCCTGGGCGAGCCGCTCCTGGCGGGCGGCGGCGCGGTCGGTGTCGAGCGCCGCGGACTGGCGGCCGGTGGAGCGTTCCCGGCGTCGCGACGTGGCGGCGGACCGGGCGGGGGTGTCAGGCAAGCGGAATCCTTCGGACGAGCAGCATGGGGGGTCGACGCCGCGCGGGCGGCGGACCGTTCCCCCAGCCAACACCGGGAGTAGTCGATCCATGCCCGCGGGGGGCCGGCCCGGCCGGGGAGGCCGGGCCGGCCGATGCGGGATCCGGCGTCAGGACGGGGCGCCGACCGGCTCCCGGTGCCGCCCGTGCGCGGGCGCCGCCTTCTCCAGCGCGGCGCCCTCGACGTCGAGCGCGGGCAGCCAGCTCAGCCAGCGCGGCAGCCACCACGCCTTGTCACCGAGCAGCGCGAGGGCGGCGGGCACCAGCACCATCCGGACGACGAACGCGTCGAAGACGATGCCGGTCGCCAAGGCGAAGGCGATCGACTTGATGGTCGCCTCACCCGCGGGCACGAAGCCGGCGAACACCGAGAACATGATCAGCGCGGCCGCGACGACGACCGGGGCGGCCTGCCGGAAGCCGGTGCGGATGGCGTCCATCGGGTTGGCGCCGGAGCTGTGCGCCTCGTGCATCCGCGACACCAGGAAGATCTGGTAGTCCATCGCCAGCCCGAACAGGATGCCGATCACCAGGATCGGCGTGAGGCTGATCAGCGGGCCGGTGGTGTCGAGGTTCACCGCGTCGGCCAGCCAGCCCCACTGGAAGACCGCGACGGTGGCCCCGAGCGACGCCCCGATGGTGAGGAGGAAGCCCAGCACGCCGACCAGCGGCACCAGCAGGGAGCGGAAGACGAGCACCAGCAGCACCAGTGCCAGACCGACGACGAGGGCGAGGTAGACCGGCAGCGCCTCGTCCAGGCTGCGGGCGACGTCGACGCTCACCGCGGTCTGGCCGGTCACCGACGCCTGGACCCCGGCCAGGTCGGCCAGCTGGGTCCGCAGGTCGGCGACCAGCTGCTCGGTTCCGGGGTCGGTCGGGCCGGACTGCGGGATGACGGTGAGCAGCGCGGCGCTGCCGTCGGCGTTCGGGACCGGCGGGGGAACCAGTTCGACGTCATCCAGCTCGGTGATCGACGTGCTCGCCGCGGCGGCCGCCCCGGCGGCGTCGTCGCCGTCGAACAGGATGGTGATCGGGCCGTTGAAGCCCGCGCCGAAGCCCTCGGCCAGCAGCTCCTGCGCCCGGGCCTGGGTGGAGTCCTCCCCGGGGGTCTGGACCAGCGTGGTCTGCATCGAGAAGAACGGGATCGAGATGACCCCCAGCGCCGCGATGGTGAGCAGCAGCGACAGCACGCGCTGGTGGGTGACGGTGCGCGCCCAGCCGGCCAGGAAGCCCCGGCCCCCGGTGGGCACGCCGTCGCCGACGGTCGCCGCCTTCGCCGCGTCGCGCTGCCGGCGGGGGAGTGCCCGGTGGCCGAGGTAGCTCAGCACGGCCGGGACCAGGGTGAGGGCGACCAGGACGGCGATGACGACGGTCAGTGCCGCGGCGACACCCATCTGGGTCAGAAACGGGATGCCGACGACGAACAGCCCGGCGAGCGCGATGACCACGGTCAGGCCCGCGGTGACCACCGCCGAACCCGCCGTGCCGACGGCCGTGGCGATCGCGGTGCCGACGTCGGACCCGGCGCGCAGCTCCTGCCGGTACCGGGTCACGATGAACAGCGCGTAGTCGATGCCGACGGCCAGGCCCAGCATCGCGGCCAGCGTCGGGGTGGTCGAGGACAGGTCGATGAAGCCGGTGGCGATCGTGACGCCCAGGACGCCGATGCCGACGCCGACGATCGCGGTGAGCAGGTTCATGCCGGCCACCGCGAGCGAGCCGTAGGTGACCGCCAGGACCACCAGCGCCACGACGACGCCGATCACCTCGGTCGGCCCGCCGACGTGCGGCGCCTGCTGGGTGGCCTCGCCGGAGGCCTCGACGGTGAACCCGGTGTCGCGGGCATCGTCCAGGGCCGCGAGCAGCGCGTCCTGCTGCTCGGGGGTCACCTCGCCGGGGGCGGCGGCGTAGGTGACCGTGCTGTAGGCGGTGTCCTGCTGCTGGTTGACCGACGGGGCGGCCGGGTCCAGCGGGTTGGTGGCGCTGACGACGCCGGGCAGCCCGCCCAGCTCGGCGACCAGCGCGGAGACCGCGCCGGCGTTCTCCGGCGTGGTCAGCGTCTCGCCGTCCGGTGCCGCCACGACCACCCGGGCGGTGGCGCCCTCGCCGCGCGCGCCGAACTCCTCGCCGATCCGCTCGAGCGCGGTGGTCGACTCCTGTCCGGGGATGGAGAAGCTGCTCGACGTCTCCCCGGCCAGGGTGGCCGCGCCGGCCCCTCCGCCGACGAGCAGGACCAGCCAGACGACGATCACCGGGAGGCGGTGCCGGTGCGCGAACGCGCCGAGTCGGGACAGCGCAACAGCCATGGGGGATCAGGCCTCCACCTGGTCGGGACGGGGAAGAGCAGCGCCGGCAGCGGAGTGGCCGAGCGCGTCGAAGCAGGTGGCGACGATGAAGGGACGCCAGGTGGTGGCGGCGTCCTGCTGGCCCGCGGCCAGGGTGAGGACGGCGAGAGCGCTGAGCGCGCCGACCACCCGGACGGCGCGCTCGGACACCGGATCACCGGCCGTGACACCGAAGGCCAGCAGCGCGGTCGCCGCGGCGGCGTCGACCTCCGGCGCCGGGTTGCCCTGCATCACCGGGGCGAGCAGGAGGGCCACGAGACCGGGGTGTGCCAGCGCGATGTCGACCAGCACGTCGAGCGCGTACCGGTCGCGCGCCGGTCCGAGCGGCAGGCCGGCGACCTGGTCGAGCACCCGCTGCCCGAGGCGGCCCGCCTGAGCGAGCACCGCCCCGTGCAGCGCCTCCTTGCTGGGGAAGTGGTGCAGCAACCCGGCCTTGGACAACCCGACCGCGTCGGCGACGTCCTGCAGGGAGGTCTTGGCGAAGCCTCGCCGGGCGAAGAGGGCGGCCGCGCGGTCGAGGATGCCCTCGTCCATCTGCTGCCGGAACGGTCGTGCCACGCGCCCAGGGTACGGGCGACCGACCGGATTGGTAGGTCTACCGACCGATGTGGTCGGTAACCTTCGTCACCCCGGTGCGGCTCAGGAGACGACGACCACCACGAGGGTGCGGGGACCGTGCACGCCCTCCACCCGCTGCAGCTCGATGTCAGGCGCCCAGCCGGCGGGCGGACTCGTTCCGCACGAAGCCGAGTTCGGCGATGGCGTCCAGGACGCGGGTGCGGGTGCCGGCCGTGACCGTCTCGGGGCGGTTGAGAACGTTGCTCACCGTGCCGACGGACACGCCGGCCCGGTGGGCGACGTCGCGGATGCCCGCGGTCAGCGGTCTTCCCGGCAGTGCTGGCGGCACCGGTGGTCCCGCGTCCGGGTCAGCGTGAGCCGCGTGGTGAAACGTGTCAAACAGCGCAGCCGGATGGCGCGCCCCCGGCTGGGAGGGCGGTGCGGACCGGCATCGGCTCCTCCGGCCGGGGGCGGACGCGCGTGCGATGACCGGGGCTCTCGTCCGGACGAGGAAGCAGCGCCCGGGCTGCTCGGCCTCACCGGTGGTCCTCCGGCGCGATGGCCGGCGCGCAGACAGCCGTGCCGGCGTCGGCACGGGGTACGCCGGGCAGATCATGTCCCATCCGGTCGCGTTTCGTGCGCAGGTACCGCACGTTGTGCGCCGTCTCGTTCACGGGAAGGGCGATCCGGTCGGTGATGACCAGCCCGTGGCCGTCCAGCCCGCCGTACTTGGCCGGGTTGTTGGTGATCAGGCGTAGCCGCCGCACCCCCAGGTCGGCCAGGATCTGGGCCCCGACCCCGTAGCTGCGGGAGTCCACCGGCAGTCCCTGCGCGATGTTGGCGTCGACCGTGTCCAGCCCGCGCTCCTGGAGGGCGTAGGCGCGGATCTTGTGCCCCAACCCGATACCGCGGCCCTCGTGACCCCGCAGGTACACCACGACACCGCAGCGCTCGGCGGCCACCGCCCGCAGGGCCTGCTCCAGCTGGGCCCCGCAGTCGCAGCGGAGCGAGCCGAGGATGTCGCCGGTGAGACACTCGCTGTGCACCCGCACCAGTACGCCGGAGCGGTCCGAGGCGGCCGAGGCGACGTCCCCCATCACCAGGGCCAGGTGCTCGGTCCCGTCCAGGACGCTTCGGTAGGCCACTGCCCGGAAGTCTCCGAACGCGGTGGGCATCGTCGACGTGGCCACCGGTTCCACGAGGCGCTCGGTGGCCCGGCGGTGACGGACGAGATCGGCGATGGCCAGCAGGGGCAGGTCGTGGGCGGCGGCGAAGCGACGCAGGTCCGGGCCGCGGCGCATGGACCCGTCGTCGGCCACGATCTCGCTGATCACGCCCGCGCCGGACAGCCCGGCTGCGGTGAGCAGGTCGACGGCGGCCTCGGTGTGACCCGCGCGGACCAGCACCCCGCCGTCCCGCGCACGCAGAGGAAAGACATGCCCGGGACGCCGCAGCCGTTCGGGAGCGGTCGAGGGGTCGGCCAGGGCGCGCATCGTTGCGGCGCGGGAGCCGGCCGAGACGCCCGTCCCGGTGCCTGCGAGGTCCACGCTGACGGTGAACGCGGTGCCGTGCTCGTCGGTGTTGTGGGCCACCATCGGCCCGAGCCGCAGGTCGTCGGCCCGGGAGGCGGGCAGGGGCGCACACACGATGCCGGTGCTGTGCCGGACGATGAACGCCATCTGCGCCTCGGTGACCAGCTCGGCCGCACCGACGAGGTCGCCCTCGTCCTCGCGGTCGGCATCGTCGACCACCACGACCAGCCGCCCCGCGGCCAGCGCGGCGACCGCGCGCTGGACCGACACGGCCGTGGTGCCGCGGCTCATCGGGTCACGCCTTCGAGGGCGAAGTGGGTGCCGAAGACGCGGCCGTGGTAGGTCAGCGGCGCATCGGCGACGGTCTCGGCGGCGACGACGTCACCCAGCACGATGACGTGGTCCCCACCGGGAACCAGACCGGCGACCGTGCAGCCGAGGAAGCCCGCCGCCCCAGCGATCCGTGGCACGCCGGCGTGCAGCTCCCAAGCGACGTCGGTGAACTTGTCCGCCCCCTTGCGCGCGCATTGCGTGGCGAGCTCCGACTGCCCGCTGCCGAGGACGTTGACCCCGAGCAGCCCGGTCCTGCGGACCAGTGCGAGCAGGTCGGAGCCCCGGTCGAGGGACACCAGGACCATGGGCGGGGCCATCGACAGCGACGCGAAAGCGCTGACCGTCGTCCCGTGCGGAACGCCGTCATCGAGCCCGGTGATCACCGAAACGGGGGTGCAGACGGCGGCCATGACCTCACGGAAGGCCGGGGCCACGGGGTGGTTCTCCTCAGTGCTCACGGTGGGCTCCTCGTATCCCGGACGGATCAGGGCGTGCAGGTTCCGGGCGGCGGACCGGTCGGCGCGCCGCGTGCGGTGGGGGGGCGGGAGGCCGCCGGGGGCTCCGGCGGCCTCCCCCCTGCTCAGGCCTGCCCGGCGTCGGCCGGTTGCTGGGCGGCCTTCTCCTGGGCGTACCTGTCGGTCGCGGCCTGGATCGCCGCGCCGTTCTTGGCGTCGAGCTCGCTGTGCTTGCTGCGCGCCCAGGCCTCGGCAGCCAGCAGTCGCTTCTGGGACGGCTGGAACACCGGCATGACGTGGCGGGCGAAGAGCTCGAAACTCCGCTGGGTCGCCTGCCAGTTCGCCCAGTCGTGCTGGAGCAGGATGTAACAGCCGAATCCGCCGTCGGACTGGTCGACCAGCCGCTGGATCTGCGCGATCGCGTCGTCGGGTGTGCCCACGATCCCCCAGCCGCTCTCGTCGATCCACGCCAGCCGCTCCTCGAAGGTGTCCCCGGGGATGCGGACCGGCGGCAGGGCCAGCGTCTTCTGCGTGTAATCGACGAAGGCGTCGAAGCCGTAGCGGATGTCCTCGACGGCCTGCTCCCGCGTCTCTGCGATGTGCATGGGGCCCATCAGTCGCCACCGGGAGCGGTCGGTGGTTCGCCCCGCGGCGGCGGCCTCGGCCTCGAGCACGTCCCAGTGCAGCGCCAGGGCGTCGAAGCCCATCTGCGTGGTCGCACCCACCGAGAGCATGCCAAGCCCGTACTTCCCCGCCAGCCGCGGGCCGGTGGGCGAGGCCGTGGCGGCCACCGCCATCTCGAAGCACGGGTCCTGGTACGGCGCCAGCTGGCAGCGGGCCTCGACCAGCTCGTACCGGTCGGTCTTTACCGACACCGGCTCGTCGGTGGTCAGCAGCCGGATCAGGACGTCGAGGTCTTGGGCCAGGGCCGGGCGCAGCTGGTCCGGCTCGAGCCCGATCATCGCGGCATCCGTGGGCAGCGACCCCGGACCGACACCGAGCATGAGCCGGCCGCGGGTCAGGTGGTCCACCAGGATCGCGCGGTCGGCGATCCACAGCGGGTTGTGGTATGGGATCGACACGACGCCCGTGCCGAGCTTGATGTCCCTGGTCAACGGGCCGACGTGGGCGATGAAGGTCAGCGGGTCGGCGATGATCTCCGTGGCGGCCGAGTGGTGCTCGCCGACCCAGACCTCGTCGTAGCCGAGCCGGTCGAGCAGCTGGATGGTCTCGACGTTGCGCTGCAGAGAGGTCGTCGGGTTCTGGGTGGGCGGGCTGTTGAAGGGCGGCATGAACAGGCCGAAACGCATCTTGGACACGCGAGGACTCCTCAGGGCATCGGTGGGTCATGGCACGCAGCTGTGGTCGGCTGCGGGATCGGGGGCTCTACGCGGTGAGCGGGCGGTAGCGCCGCAGTTTTTGGTAGAGGGTGCCGCGCGAGATGCCCAGCCGGACCGCGGCCGCGGACTTGTTGCCGCCACACTCGGCGAGGGTGGCGGCGATGGCGGCGGACTCCGCCTGCTCCAGCCGGGTGAGCCGGCGCGCGGTGGGACGCTGCTGCGGGGCGGTCGTGCTCGACAGGTCGATCGGCGCGGTGCTGCGCAGCGTCAGGACGGCACCGTCCCGGTCGTCGCCGACCGGGCAGACGTCGGCGACCAGGCCTCCGCCCAGGGCGACGACGGAGCCCCCCGCCCCGGCGGCCACGACGCGGGCCCACGTGTCGGCGTGGTCGAGTCCGAGCTCGGCTGCGGCGGCATCGGCCAGCAGAACTTCCTCGGTGACGGCGAGGACCGGCGCCGTCGTGCTCCGGCGGGCGTGCAGGAACGCCTGGAGCAGGCGGTGCTCGCGCGCGGTCGCGGCCGCTGACAACGCCGAACGCACCTCGTCGGCCAGCGACCGCGCGGCGACCTGCAGGAAGTGGTTGGCGTCGGCGGCCCGGCACGTCACGTTGACGGCTCCCACCGTGCGCCCGGTGATCGGGTGGGCCACGGCGGCGGCCACGCACGACCACCGCTGGAAGGACTCCACGAAGTGCTCGGGACCGTGCACCGTGACCAGCCGCCCGGTCTCCAGGGCGGCGCCGATCCCGCAGGTACCCACGCGCTGCTCGTCGAAGACCGAGGCGAACTGCATGCCCGACCGGTCGCACTCGTCGCTCAAGGCCCTGTCGGAGACCCACCTCCACACGACGTGACCGTTTGGGTCGGCCAGCGACAGGCAGGTCCGGCTCTCCGCGAGCAGGTCTGCCATGCCGAGCAGGATCGGTGCCGCCACGCGGACGAAGGGCGAGTCGTCGTCGGCGTCGCCGACAGGGGGGACGTCGAGCCGGGGGTCGACGCCGCTCCACCGGGACCGGCGCCACGACGTGAGCACCTCGTCGCGGACACCGACGGCGTCCTCGCCGCGCTGAAAGGCCTCCCAGGCGTCGACGGTGGACATGCGCCCCTCCCCGGCTCGAGCGGTCCGGCGTGCTGCCGTGCCGCCGAGTATGGCGCGGGTCACATGACGCTGGACTGTTCGATTTCTGCACAGTCCGCGGTCCGAAATTTGGGCGGTGCAGGCGGCGGATGACGGCCGGGCGGCTCGTGCACCCGCGGAGGCGTCCCTTTCCTGAGGCGCAGATTGCCCTCGCCACCCAGGTGAAACGTCTCATCACGGCTCCGCTAGACGTTTGGAACCCTGATGCGGCATTTCGTAGGGTGCGTCACGTTTGCTGCATGAATCGATTCAGACGCCGCCCGCCGGAGTGGAGCAGTCAGTGGACGACGACCTGCGGGCCCGCACGCTCGCCGCTGCTTGTCCTGGACCGTCTCGCCGTTGACCCGCGTCTGCACGCGCAGGCCGTCGCGCAGGTCACCGACCTCGGCCGCGGGAACCAGAGGCCCGGACCGGAGCTGTCGCCGTTCTTGCTGGCTGGTGAGCTTCTGCGCCCGGCGGGAGGTGAGGTCGTTGAACGTCGAGTAGCCGACGACGGTAGCCAGCACCTCGTTGGGGGAGGCGTCGACCAGCGTCGAGCCCAGGTAGCCACGACCTCGCCCTCCCAGTCCAGGCCGTCCTCGTCGGCGGGGACCAGCACCTCCGCGCCGCCCACGGTGAGCGAGGCCGTCCAGCGGGCGAACAGCGTGGGGTGCGGCGGGATCTCCTGGTCGCGGAAGGAGCCCTCGGCGACGTGCTCGAGGTAGTTCAGCCCGATGCAGATCACCCGCGCGCCGGGCACCACTGGCGGGACGAACTCCAACGTCCGCCGCCGGCACGGTCGGCCCGGCCGGCGGGCGGCCGAGGTGGCCGGCGGCGTCGGCCCAGAACTCCTCGAGGCCGGCGACGAGGGTGATCTGCGTGCCGCCCTCGGACAGCGACGCCACCTCGACCGCGCCGCCGTCCCGGCGGATGCCGACGATCCTCATGACTGGTGTCCTCCATGGAAGAACCGCGCGGGCGGCGGTGACGCCGGCGCACGCGCTCAGGTCTCGAACTGGATCCGCACGATCTCCTCGCTGATCGGGGCGAACAGCTCCCGCCGGACCCGGTTGTGCTCGGCCTCGGCGTCGTAGGCCCGGTAGGCGTCCGCGTCGGCGAAGTCGGCAGTGATCGAGAAGCTCCAGTTGCCGGGACGCAGGCCGGCGTCGATCCCGGCCCGCATGTCGAGGCAACCCGGCGGGTCGAGGGCGACGATCGCCGCCAGAGCTCCTTCGACCTGCTCCCGCGGAACTCCGGCGCGCACCCGGCCGACGACGACGTTGCGGATCACCGACCCACTCCAGCACAGCAGCCGAGACCGCGCCCGCCGGCCGCGGCCGGCGGGCAGGAGGATGCCGCGGCCCGGGGGCGGGGCTGCCGACGGCGAGTCACTGGCCGTGCTCGGGCGCGACCATCCCCCGACTGGGTTAGCGTGACCACCTGGCCGGGACGGCGCCCCGCTTCGCTGTGGTGGGCTCGAGGCCGCGGGGGCGTCGCCGTCCCCGGTCGGAACAGTCCGTGCCGCCGGCCGGCACCGTCGCCGGAACGAGGGTCATGACCGAGGCGCTGTGGGCATGCCTGCCCCGGCCGGAGCACGGACCGCCCGCACGGGCGGTCGTCGACGGCCGGCCCACCACGCTCGCCGAGCTCCGCTCGCTGCGGCTGCGCCTGCGCGCCTCCCTCGACGACGGCGGTCTGCCGCCGGGCGCCGCGGAGGACGACCTCGAACGGCTGCTCCTGGTGTTCGAGGAGCTGGTGAGCAACGGCCTGCGGCACGGTGGAGCGCCGGTGCAGGTGGTCGTCACCGACACCGGCACCGGCTGGCTGATCGAGGTCGGCGACGCCACCGGCGACGTCCCGCCGGTCCCGGCGGTCGGCCGGGACGCCGCGCTCGGGGGACTGGGGCTGTACCTGGTCGCGCAGATCGCCGGTGCGCACGGGTGGACGGCGGACGGGGACGGGCGCAAGGTCGTGTGGGCGCGGGCGGACTTCACCGGCGAGACCGGCTCCGCGGCGGCCCCCGTGGCGACGTCGCCGGCACCTGTGACAGCGGCGCCGGTCGGCGCCGCCGCACCGGTATCCCCGTCCGGCGCCGGCCCCCGGGTGACCCGCGGAGCCGGCACGGCACCGGACCGGCGCCGCCGATCCCGGAGCCTGCCACGGCGGCTGAGCGTCGCCGTCGCGGTCGTGGTGCTGTTGCTGACCTTGGGCCTGGCCTGGGTGACCTCGGCCGTCAACGCCAGCAACAACGAGCGGCTGCTCGAGCAGCAGATCGCCGAGATCGCCACCCTGCTGTCGGCGCAGGTAGCGGTCCTCCAGACCCAGATGGCCGACGCCGGGCAGGTCGCCGCCGCCACCGCCGGCGAACCCGGCCCGTTCACGCGCTTCGCGGCCGCAACGGTCTCTCCGCCGGAACTGTCCTTGTCGCTGTGGCGGGTCAGCGGGAACCAGGTCGAGCAGGTCGCCGTGCACGGCCCCGCTCCGTTGCTGGCGGGCGACGAGGCGACGTCCTTCTTCACCGGCCTGGAGCCGGCCGGTCAGCTGAGCGTCGCCGGGATCCTCGACGGGCCGGAGCCGCGGCTGGCCTACGCGCTGAGGCCGGGCAACACCGGGGGGCTGGTCGTCCACGCCGAGGTGCCGCTGAACCGCCGGGTGTCGGTGCCAGCGGGCGATGCGTACAGCGGTCTGGACCTCGCCGTGTTCCTGGGGCGGACGACGTCGCCGGAGCAGTTGGTGCAGACCACCGCACCGCTGCCGATCGAGGGAGACACGGCCACCCGGCGGGTGCCCTTCGGGGACGGCGAACTCACCGTCGTCGCGGCGTCGCGCTCCTCGCTCACCGGACCGCTGTCGGCGGCGCTGCCGTGGATCGTGCTCGGCGTCGGCGGGGCGCTCGCCGTCGGGGGCGGGACGATCGTGGAGATCCTGTCCCGGCGCCGGGCGGTCGCCGAACGGCTGGCCGCCGACAACGCGGAGCTCTACCGGCGCCAGCGGGGCATCGCCGGCACCCTGCAGCACGCGCTGCTGCCCGAGGTGCCCCGCGTGGAGGGTCTGGAGCTCGCGGCCCGCTACGTCGCCGGTGCCGACGAGCTGGAGGTCGGGGGCGACTGGTACGACGTGATCCCCGGCCCCGCAGGGCGGTGGGTCTTCGTCGTGGGGGACATCTCCGGCCAGGGGCTGCCGGCCGCGACCACCATGGCCTCCCTGCGGTTCGCGGTGCGCGCCTACGTGGCCCAGGGGGACGACATCGCGACGGTCATGCACAAGCTCGGCGGGCTCCTCGACGTCCACGTCGACCACCAGTTCGCCACGGTCCTGCTCGGGGAGCTCGACCCGGCCGAGGGCGTCGTCCGGATCGCCTCCGCCGGGCACTTCCCCCCGCTGCTGATCAGCGGTTCCCGAGCGGAGTACCTGGACTGCCGGGTCGGTCCGCCCGTCGGGGTGGCGACCGATGTGCCGGCGGTGACCGAGACGCGGGTCGCGGGCCCCGCGACGCTCCTCGCCTTCACCGACGGTGCGGTGGAACGCCGTGGGGAGGACGTCGACACCGGGCTGGAACGCCTGCGGACCGCTGCGGTGGCGGCGGTCGGGCGGCCGCTGCCCGCCGTCCTCGACCGGCTCATGCAGCTGCCGATCGACGACGGCGGGCGCGACGACACGGTCATCCTCGCCCTGCGGTGGGGAAGCTGACGGGCGGTCGCCGCGCCGCGGTCGTCAGGGCTTGACGGCGAGGACCGGCCGGTCGGCGGCCAGCAGGATGCGCTGCGCGCTGCTGCCCATCAGCAGCTTGCCGACGGGGGAGCGCTTCCGCAGCCCGATCACGATCACCGACGCGTCGACCTCGCGGGCCACCCGCAGCACCTCGTCGGCCGCGTCGCCCTCGTGCATGTTCTGCCGGACGTCGACCTCGACCCCGTCGGCCTTCGCGCGGGCGGTCACGCGCTCGATGGCCTCCTCGGGCGCGACGTCCATGTTGACCGGGGCGCCGCCGCGCGCCGAGTTGAGCACCACGAGCGGCTCGGCCCGTCGCTTGGCCTCCTGCAGTGCGGCGGTGAAGGCGGCCTCACCCTCGGACGTGGGGACGTAGCCGACCAGGACGGTCATACGGGCTCCTCGGTGTCGCTGCGGCCCCCGGCGGGGTGCCGGTGGGCGAGGGCGGTGCGGACCACGGGGACCACGACCCCCAGCAGGAAGACTACGAGCCGGGAGCCGGACGCGAGCGGTGTGCGCCGGCCGGGGACGAACTGCCTGGCCGCGGCGCCCGTGGCAGGCTCGGGGCCGTGACTCGGGTGGGGCTGGTGCTCGGCGGCGGCGGCGTCGTCGGGCAGGCGTACCACTCGGGCGTGCTGGCCGTCCTCCAGCACGACTTCGCCTTCGACGCGCGCACGGCGGACGTGATCGTCGGCACCTCGGCCGGCTCCATCACCGGCGCGCTGCTGCGGCTGGGCGTCTCCGCGGAGAACCTGGCCGCCTGGACGGTGAAGGCACCCCTGTCCGGGACCGAGGACGTGCTCCGCCAGATGGCGGAGGCTCCCGTGCCCGAGCTCGCGCCGTTCCGGCCGTGGGAGCTGGTGCGCCGCCCGCTGCGGCTGCCCGGACGTCACATGGTGCAGCGGGCGCTGACCCGGCCGCTGCAGTTCCGGCCGATGGCCGCCGGCATGGCCCTCATGGCGCCCGGGCGGCACGACATCGTCGAGCAGCTGGCGGCCCTCCGGGAGCTGGAGGGGCCGGGCTGGCCCGAACCGGATCTGTGGATCTGCGCCGTGCGCCGCCGGGACGGCCGCCGGGTCGTGTTCGGCCGTCCCGGTACGAAGGAGGCGCCGCTGCACCTGGCGATCGGGGCCTCGTGCGCGGTGCCGGGCTACTTCGCCCCGGTGCGCATCGGGCGGCACAGCTACCTCGACGGCGGTGTGCACTCGCCCACCAACGCCGCCGTCCTCCGCGGGCAGGGTCTGGACGTCGTCATCGTCATCGCGCCGATGAGCGGCCCCGCGGGCTGGCGGCCAGGGGTCCTGCCGGCGGCCCGGCGGTACTCCGACCGGCTCCTGCAGCGGGAGGTCCGGGCGCTCGAGGCGGAGGGGATCCGGACGGTCGTCTTCGCCCCCGGACCCGGCGAGCAGCAGGTCATGGGCACCGACATGATGTCGCGCAGCCGGCTGGACGAGGTGGTCCAGCAGTCGTTCCTGAGGGCGGGGGCCCACGCGGCCACGCCGGGGGCCGCGGAGCTGCTCCGGGCCGCGGCGGACCACGGCGCCTAGTCCGAGCGCGGCGAGCCGGCCGCTCAGCGGCGGAGCGGGTCCAGCGAGGGCAGCCGACGGAGCCAGAGGGACAGCAGCCCGCTGACGGCGAGCAGCGCACAGGCAAGAACCACGACACCGGGCCAGGCGGCCACCGTCCAGGCCCGGCCGGTGAGGCTGCCGAACGCCGACGCGCCCAGGTAGTACGCGAAGAGGTACAGCGACGCGGCCTGCCCGGCGGCTGCGCCACCGGCGTGCGCACGGGTGGGCACCCAGCCGCTCGCGACCCCGTGGACGGCGAAGAAGCCGCCGGTCATCACCGCCAGGCCCAGCACGACGACCGGCAGCGAGCCGGCCAGGGTGAGCAGGATCCCGGCGACGGTGATCAGGCAGCCGACCGGGACCACGGCACGCCGGGAGAAGCGGTCGGCCAGGCGCCCGGCGACCATCGACCCCAGGGTGCCGAGCGGATACACCAGGAAGACCAGCCCGGCGGCGCCCAGGCCCAGGTCGAGCGGCGGTGAGGTGAGCCGGAAACCGACGGCGTTGTAGACGCCGATGAAGGCACCGACCGAGCAGGCCCCGATGCCGTACAGCGCGAGCAGAGCCGGATCACCGAGTGCCCGCCGGGTCATGGTCACCAGGTGGCCCAGGCGCGCCGGTGCCGGCACGAAATGGCGCGAAGCCGGGAGCAGCAGACGGACGACGACCGCGCACACCAGGGCGATCGCGGCCACGGCGCCCAGCGCCCATCGCCACCCCGCCACCTCGGCGATCGGCGCGGTGACCAGCCGGCCGGTCATCCCGCCGAGCGCCGTGGCGCCGATGTAGACCCCGGCCGCCCGGGCGTGGGTCCCGGGGTGCAGCTCCTCGCGCAGATAGGCGGTGGCGACGGCGGGCAGCCCGGCCAGTGCCACGCCCTGGAGCAGGCGGAGGCCGAGGAGGACCTCCCACGTCGGCGCGACGGCGCACCCGATCCCCACCACCGCGGACGCCGCCAGGGAGAGGTGGATCAGCCGGGTCCGACCCACCACCTCCGACAGCGGGCCGGCCACCAGGAGGGCGACCCCCAGGCCGACCGTGTTGAGCGAGACCGTCAGCGTGCTCTCGGCGGCGGACACGGAGAACACCCGCGAGAACTCCGGCAGCAGCGCCTGGGTGCTGTAGATGAGGGCGAACGTCGCCAGCCCCGCGGCGAACAGCGCGACGCTGATCCACCGGTAGCCGGGCTCGCCGACGCGGTGGCCGGCGACGTCCGCCGGCCGGGTCGGTGGTGCTGGCCGCATTCCGTCCCCGTGCCCCTTCCTCGTCGACGCCGCCGCGCCAGCGCCTCCGGCGCCCCGCCGACCCGGCGTGGCCCGCGGGCATTGTCGCCCGTGGCCGACGGGGCCGACCGGCCGGCCGACCGTCAGCTGCGGAGCTGCTCCCGGACCACCCCGGTGACCATCCGGTGGTCGTCGAGCTGGGGGAGCCCGGACACCGCGACGACGCCGACCGGGCCGACGCCGCGCACGAGGAGCGGGAACGCGCCACCGTGGGCGGCGTACCGCTGCGGGTCCAGCCCGAACTCCGCCTCGAACGTGGTGTCCCGCTCGACGCTCGCCTGGCGCACGTACAGGGAGCTGTGCCCGAAGCGGTGGACCACCCGCGACTTGCGCTCGATCCAGCTCCAGTTGTCGGGGGTCGCGCCGGTCAGGGCGACGGAGAACAGCCGGTGCCCGTTGCGGGCGATCTCCACCGCGACCGGTGCGGCCTCCCGGCGGGCGGCGGCGACCAGCGCGGACCCGAGCTCCCACGCGTCCTCGTTGGTGAACGAGGAGAACTGCAGCTCCTCCTCGTCGGCGGCGAGCTGGGCGAGCGGCGGGAACGGTTCGGTCATCGGTCCTTCCTACTGCGTCGGCACCCGGCCCGCCTCGGCGAGCCGCGACACCCGCTCGACGTGCCGGCGGACGCCCCGTCCGTGACGTGAACGACGCCCTGATCGGCGCAGGTCGGCGCGGGGAGCCCTGGTGCGAAGGCAACCAAAGTGTTATCCCGGCATGAACCGCTGATGTCCTACTGTCGGCCGCATGCGCGGTTCGCCGGAGGACGCTGCGCCGCGGCCCCGGGCCGTGGGCACGGCGTCGGCCGCGTGCCCGGACGGCGATGCCACCACCCTGGTGGGCCCCCGCATCGCGGAGCTGCCGCCGGTCGGCCGCGACGGCACGCTGAGCACGCTGACGGAGCTCACCGAGCGCCTCGCCGCCGGGTGGAGCGGGGTCTGCGTGCTCACGGGGGAGCCGGGCGTCGGCAAGACGCGGGTGCTGCGCGAGCTGCTCGGCCGGGTCCGGGCGCAGGGGCACCACGTCCTCCACGGCCGGGCCCAGGAGTACGACAGCTCCATCGCCTACGCCGTCCTCAAGGATGCCCTGGCCTCGACGCCGCGGGCCGACGTCGGCGCGCGGGTGCGCGTCGAGCTCGACGGCCTCCTGGAGGCGATGGACCGGTCGGTGACCGCGCCGCAGGGCGACGAGGTCAGCCGGCGCCAGTCGCCGTACGTCATGACGACCCGGCTGCTGCGTTCGCTGACCGACGAGCGGCCCTGCGTCATCGCCGTGGACGACGCCCACCTCGCCGACGAGGAGAGCCTCGCGGCGCTCTGCCTGGCCGCACGCCACCTGCGCGACCGGCCCCTGCTGCTGGTGTTCGCCCTCCGCAGCGGCCAGCCGGTCCCGGGCACCGCCTTCGCGGCGACGGTCGGCCGGCTGGTGGAGGAGGGGGCCGGGCCGGTCGTCCACCTCGCGCCGCTGAGCGAGGAGGACACCCGGACGCTCATCTCCACGGCCCTCGACGGCTCGCCGGACCCACGCCTGGTCCAGCACGTGTTCGCGCAGAGCCGCGGCAACCCGCTCTTCGCGTGGGAGACCCTGCTGGCGCTCACCGCCCAGCGGGCCATCCGGAGCGCACACGGCCGGCTGTACCTGTCGGGTGAGCCCGGGCGCGGCCTGGTGTCCCGGCGCGGCGCGCTGCTGCACCGCATCTTCCAGCAGGACGAGGACGCCCGGCGCCTCGCGCGGGTCATGTCCGCGTTCGGCCGGGTGCACCTGGACCAGCTCTCGCTGATCGCCGAGCTGACCGGGCTGGACGAACCCAGGATCCAGCGGGCGTTCGACGCGCTGACCGAGTCGGCGGTGCTCTCCCGGGTCGGCTCGGGCGGCTTCGAGTTCGCGCACCCGCTCATGGCCGAGGTGCTCTACGACGACCTGGGGCCGGTGGAACGGCGCCGCGTGCACGCTGCCATCAGCGCGCACACGGTCACCCATCCCGACCCGCGGATCGGACTCCTGGAACGCGCGACGCACGCGGTCGAGGCGGCCAGCCCGGGCGATCCGGTCGCGATCGAGACGGCGATGGAGGCCGCCCGCGCCACCCGGGACACCGCGCCCCTGTCGGCGGCCCGCTGGCTGAACCGCGCGCTGGAGCTCGTCCCCCCGGGCTCGGCGCAGGCGTCGGAGATCCTCGCCCTGCAGACCCAGGCGTACTGGAAGGGCTCCCGCCCCGATCTCGCCATCGCCGCCGGTGTCCGGGCCGCGGAGCTGCTGCCGGCGCGCCGCCGCCGCACCTCCACGGCGCTCACCGTCGTCAACGCCGCGTACGCCACCGGCCGGCCGAGCCAGGCGCTCGAGCTCTCGGAGCGGCTGGTGCCCGGCGAGGACGCGCCCGCCGCGGTGGTCGCCCAGCGCAGCCTCCTGCTCACCTACCTCGGCCGCACCGAGGAGGCGGCCGAGCTGGCGCGACTGGCCTGGACCCGGCTGCGCTGCGGCGACCCGGAGGCCCGGGCGGTCACCTACAGCTCGTTGGCGTTCGTCGAGAACATGGTGGGCAGCCGGGTGCGCGCCGAGCAGGCGCTGGACGGGCTCTGGCACCTGGCGATCGACGACGCGGACGCGCTCCCGGTCGGGGCGCGGTTGAGCGCCCTGGAGTCCTGGACGTTCGTCAGCCGGCTGACCGACAGCACCGAGGAGACGCCGGCCGCCCGGGAGCTGATCGAGTCGCTGTCCACCCGGGCCGGCTGGCAGGACCTGGGCGGGCAGGCCGTCTCGGCCCTCGCGCGGGTGCAGTGGCTGCGCGGGGAGTGGGACGCCGCCCTGGACACCATCCACAGCGGGGTGATCGCGCTCGAGTTCGCCGGTCTGGCGACCAACCTCGCGTGGCTGCGGATGCACGAGGCCCGGATCCTGCTCGCCCAGGGACTCCCCGTCGCCGCCCAGGAGGTGGTGGACAGCATCCGGCTGGAGGAGCAGTCGGCCTATTGGTGCGCCCAGCGAGAGCTGATGCGGGCGCGCATCGACCTGGCCCGGGACCCCGGCGGCGACGGCGCGGAGCGGCTGGCCGAGTGCCTGCACTCCGGTGCCCGCACCGGCTGGCACGACGTGGTCGCCGAGAGCCTGAACGCGCTGGTCGACGCGGCCCTGGACCGGGACGATCCCGGCGCTCTGGCGTCCGCTGCCCCGCTGGTCCGGCGCCTGGCGCAGCGCGCGGAGTCGATCCCGGTCCGGCTGCTGCGCGCGGTCGACACCGCGGAAGCGCTGCTGGACCGCGACCCGGCGCGCGCGGTGGAGGCGCTCCGGCGCGGGCAGGACGCCGGCATCCCGCTGGCGACGGCGCGCGGGCACTTCCTCCTCGCCCTGCTGGACCACGACGCGCCCACCCACCTGGGCGCGGCGGCCGGCGGGTTCGAGGCCCTCGGCGCACGCGCGTGGGTGCAGCGGGCGCAGGCGCTGGCGCGCAGCCGGGGGATCCTGCTGGGGCGCGGCCGCCCCGTCCCCGCCGGCTCCACCCCGCGGCTCGCCGACATCGATCTCCAGCTGCTGCAGCTGGTGCGCGACGGGCTGAACAACCGGGAGATCGCCGAGGCGATGCACTACAGCCGCAAGACCGTCGAGGCCTACCTGTCCCGACTCTACCGCAAGACCGGATCGACCTCCCGGATCAGCCTCGTCCTCACCGCGGAGCGGGAGGGCTGGCTCGGCGCGACCGCGGGCAGCTCCAGGTCGTAGGGACCCTGGCGGGTGACCGTAGGGACCCACCCCCTCGTCTGTAATCCAGGTCACACCTAGCGTCACCTCCGTACCGACCCGGCCGCCACCGACGGCGGATGGGTCCACGGGTCATCGGAGGTCCGGCATGGTCCACGTCCTCGTGTCGCTCACCGCGGCAGATGCCGTCGATGGCTCCGCTCGTCAGGTGGAGGGCGTGCTCCGCTGCCTGCCCGAGACCGGTCAGGGCCCGGGCGAGGGTGCTCCCGGGCATCCCGCCGACGCCGGCCTGCCCTTCAGCGGGTGGCTGGAACTGCTCGGCCACCTGGAGCGGCTGATCGCGCCGGGCGCGCAGGTCGCCGACCCGATCGAGACCGGTGGGGGGAACCCGGTGCTGCCGTCCGCAGCTGCCGGCCCAGTGCCGGCGCCCGCACGTCCAGGAGAGAGCTGACATGCGCATTCCACGACGGACCGCCATCCCGGTGGTCGCTCATGACCGGTCCCGCCGCGCCTCGCGGTCGAACAGCAGGGAGAGCTACATGACCTCCATTCCCGGAGCGCGGCCGAACAGGTCCGCACGCCGCCTCGCCGTCGGGCTCACCGCCCTGGCGCTGGCGGCCACCGCGGCGTGCGGCGGCAGCGGTGGTGACGACGAGGAGGAAGCCGGCGGCGCCGCGACCCTCGCGACCGACAACCCGGAGCCCACGGGCGAGCCCCAGGAGGGCGGCAGCATCACGGTCGCCCTGGAGGGCGAGTCCAACGGCTGGCTGCCGGGCACCAGCGCGGCCGCAGCCCCGGGGTACAACGTCCTGTACTCCATCTACGACCCGCTGATCATGCAGACCGCCGAGGGCACCTACGAGCCGTACCTCGCCGAGTCCATCGAGCCGAACGAGGACTTCACGTCCTGGACCATGAAGCTGCGCGAGGGAGTCACCTTCCACGACGGCAGCCCGCTGACCGCCGAGGTGATCGCGCAGAACCTGGCGATCCTCAAGGAGCCGACGTCCAACGTCGCCGGCGCCCTGGCCGAGGTCACCGGCGCCACCGCCGTCGACCCGCTCACCGTGCGCTACGACCTGGCCGCGCCGAACGCCGCCTTCCCCGCCCTGCTGACCACCACGCCCGGCATGCCGTTCTCGATGGAGAACTACAACGCGCTCGGGAAGGACGGCGCCAACGCCGAGCCGGTCGGCACCGGACCCTTCGTCTTCGAGGAGTGGCGGCGCGACGACCAGCTGACCGTCACGGCCAACGAGTCGTACTGGGGCTCGGACCTGGGCCTCGGCCCCTACCTGGACGAGATCACCTTCCGTCCCATCCCGGACGAGGACAGCCGCCTGCAGAGCCTGCTCTCCGGTGACGTCGACGCCTTCCAGACGTTGCGGCAGAGCGTCATCCGCCAAGCGCAGGAGGAGGCCGCGGACGGCGGCATGGCCCTGCACACCTTCCTCGGCAACAACGCCGGCAACTCGATCTTCAACACCCTGGTGCCGCCGCTGGACGACCCACGGGTGCGGCAGGCGCTCACCCACGCCGTCGACCAGGAGCAGCTCATCGAGGTGCTCGGCGGCACCGGGATCAGCCCCCCGCAGACCCAGTTCTTCAGCGAGGAGAGCCCGTACTACTCCGAGGCCGTCGCCGAGGCGTACCCCGACTACGACCCGGAGAAGGCCGAGCAACTGCTGCAGGAGTACATCGACGACCCGCAGCGCTCGGACGGCTTGCCGGTCGGCTCGCCGATCGCGATCGAGTACAACTGCCAGCCCGACCCGAGCCTCGTCGAGCTGTCCCAGGCCTACCAGGCCTTCTGGAGCAACGTCGGGGTCGACGTCTCCCTGAACGCGGTCGACCAGGCCTCGCACATCCAGAACGCCATCGGGTCCCCGGCGACGGACCCGCCGTTCAAGGGCGACTTCACGGCCAACTGCTGGCGGTCGGGCAGCCAGAACGACCCGTACATCGTGCTGAGGAACGAGTTCGGCCCGGTGGCCAAGCAGCCGCTGAACTTCACCAACTACACCAGCGACGTGATCGACGAGCAGCTCCAGGTCCTCGCCACCACCCAGGACCTCGAGACCCGCAAGGAGGCGGTGGAGAAGATCGGCCTGGACCTCGCCGAGAACGTGCCGCAGCTGTGGACCGGTGCGACCGCCACGCTCATCGGCACCCGTCCGGAGCTGCAGAACGTGTCCGGCTGGGAGCTGCCCAGCGGTGCGGAAGGGATCGGGACCGGGCTCTTCACGGGCGGCACCGCCCTGTGGGGCCAGACCTGGCTCGCCGACGCCGAGTGAGCGACTGATCCGATGACGCCGACCCCGGGGCAGGAGGAGCGAGGACCGTGGCACGACTGATCGGCCAGAAACTGCTGACGCTGATACCCGTGCTGCTCGCGGTCTCGCTGCTGACCTACCTGCTGCTGAACCTCCTCCCCGGGGACCCGGCGCTGCTCGTGCTCGGCCCGCAGTCGGTGTCGGCGGAGTCCATCGCCGCCGTGCGGGCCGAGCTCGGGCTCGACCGCCCACTCCCGGTGCGCTACCTGGCGTGGCTGGGCGACGCGCTCACCGGCGACCTCGGGCAGTCCTACATCACCCGCCAGGAGGTGACCGGGGCCATCCTCGACCGGCTGCCGGTGACGCTGGAGCTGATGGTGGTGTCGCTGGTGCTGGCGCTGGCGCTGGCGATCCCGCTCGGGGTCTTCAGCGCCTACCGCGCCGGCAGCCGGTTCGACAAGGCGGTGACCGGCACGACGTTCGGCCTGCTGGCGCTGCCGAACTTCATCTTCGCCCTGCTGCTGATCTTCTTCCTGTCGGTCCGTTTCGACCTGTTCCCGGCCACCGGCTGGCAGCCGCTGTCCGAGGGACTGGGCGAGAACCTGACGTCGGCCTTCCTGCCGGCGCTGGCGCTGTCGGTGACCAACATCGCGGTGTTCACCCGGCTGCTGCGCACCGACATGATCACCACGTTGCAGGAGGACCACGTCACGCTGGCGAGGTCCAAGGGGTTGCCGACCTGGCGGATCCTGTTCCGCCACGCGCTGCGGCCCTCGTCGTTCTCGCTGCTCACCGTGGCCGGGCTGCAGGTCGGGACGCTGCTCAGCGCCACCGTGATCGTCGAGACGATCTTCGCCCTGCCGGGCGTGGGCCGGCTGCTCTTCGATGCCATCAACAGCCGCGACCTCCTGATGGTGCAGGGCGTCGTGCTGGTGCTGGCCGTGTCGTTCGTCCTGGTCAACTTCGTCGTCGACCTGCTCTACACGTTCCTCGATCCCCGCATCCGTTCAGGAGCCGCCCGTGTCCGCGCCTGACGACGCCGCCGTACCGGTGGCCCCTACCCGGACCGGCGCCCTCGTCGGCGCCGACGCCGAACGCGCCACGCCGTCCGGTACCGCTGCAGCGGAGCTCCAGGCCGGCACGCAGACCGGCGTCACCCCGCTGACGCCGGATCCACCCGCCGGACGCCGCAAGCGCGGCAAGGGAGTCGTGTACTGGTTCTGCCTGGGCTGGCTGGCCCTGGTGGTGTTGGCCGCGATCACCGCCAACTGGCTGCCGATCCCCGACCCGAACGCGATCGACATCATCAACAAGACGGCGCCGCCGCTCAGCGAGGGGCACCTGCTCGGCACCGACGGCCTGGGCCGCGACATCCTGTCGCGGCTGGCCTACGGGGCGCGGGTGTCGCTGGTGATCAGCGTGGCCGCCGTCGCCGTCGGGATCATCGTCGGCGGCACGCTGGGCATGGTCGTCGGCTACTTCCGCGGCCGCCTGGAGACCTCCGTGATGGCGGTCATCGACGTGATCCTGGCCTTCCCCGGCCTGGTGCTGCTGCTGGCGCTGGTCGCCTTCGTCGGGCAGAGCCTGCTGGCGATCACCGTGGTGATCGGCTTCCTCTCCATCCCGGTCTACACCCGGGTGGCCCGCGCGGCGACGCTCGCGGTGAGCCAGCGCGAGTACGTGCTGGCGGCCGGGCTCATGGGCGGGAAGACCACCCGGATCCTGTTCCGCGAGATCATGCCGAACGTCATCCTGCCGGTCGCCGCCTTCGGGCTCATCGCCCTCGGTGTGGTCATCGTCCTCGAGGGCTCGCTGGCCTTCCTCGGGCTGAGCGTCGAGGCCCCCGCCGCGACCTGGGGCTCGATGATCGCCGAGGGCAAGCGGCACCTCGACGACGCGATCCACATCGCGCTGATCCCCTCGGTCGTCATGTTCCTGACCGTCCTGTCGCTGAACCTGGTCGGCGACGTCCTGCGCAGCCGCTTCGACGTCCGGGAGGCCAACCTGTGAGCACCACCGCCGAGCTGCCGGTGCCGCCGGCCACGCCCGACCCCGTGGCGCCGCTGCTGGAGGTGCGGGACCTGCACACCTGGTTCGACACCCCCCGCGGCATGGTCCGCGCCGTCGACGGGGTCTCCTTCACCCTGCGGCGCGGCGCGAGCATCGGCATCGTCGGGGAGTCCGGCTCGGGGAAGACCGTGCTGTCCCGGTCGATCATGAACCTGCTCCCGAGGAAGGCAGCCGTGCCCGCCTCGGGGGAGGTCCTGTTCGAGGGCCGCGACCTGCGGCCGCTGTCGTCGAAGCAGATGCGGTCCTACTGGGGGCCGCAGATGGCGATGGTGTTCCAGGACCCGATGACCTCGCTCAACGGAGTGGTCAAGATCGGGCGGCAGATCACCGAGAGCCTGCGCCAACACCTGGACCTGAGCCGCCAGGACGCCGATGCCGAAGCCGTCCGGCTGCTCACCTCGGTCGGCATCCCCGCTCCCGAGCGGCGGCTCCGCGAGTACCCGCACCAGCTCTCCGGTGGCATGCGCCAGCGCGTGACGATCGCGATCGCGCTCGCCTGCGGTCCGAAGCTGCTCATGGCCGACGAGCCCACCACGGCGCTGGACGTGACCGTGCAGGCCCAGATCCTGGACCTGCTGGCCCGTCAGCAGGCCGAGCGGTCGATGGGCATGGTCCTGGTCACCCACGACCTCGGTGTGGTCGCCAACCGGACCGACGACATCGCCGTCATGTACGCCGGCCAGATCGTCGAGAAGGCCTCGACGAAGGCGCTGTTCCGCACCATGCGGCACCCGTACACCGAGGCGCTGATGCGCTGCATCCCGCGGGTGGAGAATCCCAGCCACACCCGGCTGGACGCCATCCCCGGCCGGCCACCGGACCTGGCCGCCCTGCCCTCGGGGTGCCGCTTCGCCCCGCGCTGCCGCTACGCGCAGCCCGAGTGCCTGACCGAGAACCCGCCGCTGTTCAGCGACGAGCCCGGCCACGAGTACCGCTGCTTCTTCCCGGTCGGCACCGCGGCCGGCGCGGAGGCGCTCGAGCGCAACGAACGTGCCGGTTCGACGGCGGCCGGCACGACCATGGACCTCCTGACGAAGGCGAGCGCCTAGATGGCGGGCAGTGGCACGGCGCACCTGCGGGACCGGGACGACATCGTCCTCACCGTCGAGGACCTGGTCGTGGAGTTCCCGCTCGGCCGCGGCCGGAAGGTGCACGCGGTGTCGGGCGTGAGCTTCGACCTGGCCGCGGGGGAGACCCTCGGCCTGGTCGGGGAGTCCGGCTGCGGCAAGTCGACCACCGGCAAGGCGATCATGCAGGTGCCGAGGCCGACCAGCGGGTCGGTGCGGCTGCGCGGCCGGGAGCTGACCGGCCTGCACGGCGACGACCTGCGGAAGACCCGCCCGCAGATGCAGATGATCTTCCAGGACCCGATCTCGTCGCTGAACCCCCGTCGGCGCGTCCGCGACATCGTGGGGGAGGGGCTCTCGATCTGGAACCGGGACCGCGACGGCGCGGCGCGCAGCCGGGTGGAGGAGCTGCTGTCGGCGGTCGGCCTGGACCCCGAGACCGCCGGCGGGCGGCGGGCGCACGAGTTCTCCGGAGGGCAGTGCCAGCGCATCTGCATCGCGCGCTCGCTGGTGCTCGACCCCGACGTGCTGATCTGCGACGAGCCGGTGTCGGCCCTCGACGTGTCGGTGCAGGCGCAGATCCTCAACCTGCTCGAGGACATGAAGGCCCGGTACGGGCTGACCATGCTGTTCATCGCGCACGACCTCGCCGTGGTGAAGAACATCAGCGACCGGGTCGCCGTCATGTACCTGGGCAAGGTGTGCGAGGTGGGCCCCGCCGAGTCGCTCTACGCCCGCCCCACGCATCCCTACACCAACGCGCTGCTGGCCGCGGTGCCCCGGCCCGACCCGGAGGCCGGCTCGACGTCGGTGCCGCTCGAGGGCGACGTCCCCTCGCCGGTCGACCCGCCGTCGGGCTGCCGATTCCGCACCCGGTGCCCCCGGGCGCAGGAGCGGTGCGCCCGCGAGGAGCCGCTGGTGCGGCCGGTGGGCGAGGACCACTTCGTCGCCTGCCACTTCCCCGTGCACGCCGCCGACGCCCCGGCCGACGCGGTGGCGGGGGTCGCGACGATGTCGTGACCGTCTCCGCACGGCCGGGGCCAGGACCGACGACGCAGGGAGCACCGATGAGCGACGCACCGACCATTCCCGGGGACCTGCGGCAGCGGGTCGCGGACTTCCTGGCCGCGCACCCGCCGGCCGCCGCCGATCGGCTGGAGTTCCTCCGGGCCCGGTACGACGCCGGGCTGGCGTGGGTGCACTTCCCACCCGGCCACGGTGGGCTCGGTCTGCCCCGGTCCCTCCAGTCGCAGGTGGAGGAGGAGTTCGCCCGGGCCGGCGCCCCCGACAACGACCCCCGGGCCAACGGGATCGGCCTGGGCATGGCGGCGCCGACGATCCTCGCGTTCGGCACGGAGGAGCAGAAGCGCCGCTTCCTCCGGCCGCTGTGGACGGGCGAGGAGCTGTGGTGCCAGCTGTTCAGCGAGCCGGGTGCCGGATCCGACCTCGCCGCCGTCAGCACCCGCGCCGTCCGGGAGGACGGTGAGTGGGTCGTCAACGGCCAGAAGGTGTGGACCTCCGGGGCGCACAAGGCCCGCTTCGCGATCCTGGTGGCCCGCACGAACCCGGACGTCGCCAAGCACGCCGGGCTGACCTACTTCCTCTGCGACATGACCGCCCCCGGCGTCGACGTGCGCCCGCTGCGCCAGATCACCGGCGAGGCGGAGTTCAACGAGGTCTTCCTCACCGACGTGCACCTCCCCGACGGCCACCGCCTCGGGGCGGAGGGCGAGGGCTGGCGGGTCGCCACCGCCACCCTCAACAGCGAGCGGGTCGCCATCGGGGGCGGCGCGCCCCGGGAGGGCGGGATGGTCGGCGTGCTGTCCCGCACCTGGCGGGAGCGCCCCGAGCTGCGCACCGCGGACGCCCACCAGCGGATGCTCCGACTGTGGGTGGAGGCCGAGGTCACCCGGCTCACCGGGAAGCGGCTGGCGCAGAAGCTGGCCGTGGGTCAGCCCGGGCCGGAGGGCGCGGGCATGAAGCTGGCGTTCGCCCGCGTCGCGCAGGAGGCCAGCGGGCTGGAGCTCGAACTGCTCGGGGAGGAGGGCCTGCGCTACTCGGACTGGACGATGGTGCGCCCCGAGCGGGTGGACTTCACCGGACGGGACGCCGGCTACCGCTACCTGCGGGCCAAGGGCAACTCCATCGAGGGCGGCACCTCCGAGATCCTGCGCAACGTCCTCGCCGAGCGGGTGCTCGGCCTGCCACCGGAGCTCCGGGTCGACAAGGACCTGCCCTGGAAGGACCTGCCCCGATGAGCGACCTGGACCTGCTGCCCACCGACGTCGAGGACGACCTGCGGGCCAGCGTCCGCGAGCTGCTCGCCGACCGGTGCCCGCCCTCGGCGGTGGTGCCGGTCTACGACGGCGACCGGTCGTCGGTCGCGCCGTTGTGGCGGGCACTGGCCGCCGACCTCGGCCTGGCCGGGCTGCTGGTCCCCGAGACGCGCGGGGGAGCCGGGGCGTCGGCCCGGGAGGCCGCCGTCGTCCTGGAGGAGCTCGGCCGGGCGGTGGCGCCGGTGCCGTTCCTGACCAGCAGCATCGTGGCCACCACGGTGCTCTCGGCCGCCGCGCCCGGAAGAGCCGGCGACGACCTCCTGGCCGCTCTGGCCGCCGGCGAGCGGACCGCGGCGCTGCTCGTGCCGCTGGGTACCGCCCTCGGCGGCGGCCTGCCCGGGTTCGCCGTCGACGGGACCGGGACGATGGCCGGGCAGGTGCGCGGGGTCGCCGGCGCCCTCGAGGCGGACGTCCTGCTCGTGCCCGTGACCGGCCCCGACGGGATCAGCGTGCACGCCGTGCCGGCCGGCGACGCGCGGATCGACCCGGTGATCTCCCTGGACATGAGCCGTCAGCTCGCCGACGTGGTCCTCGACGGACCGGCCGGCCGGGAGGTGCTCGGTGCGGAGGCGGGAGACGCCGCCGTCCGGCACGGGCTCGAGGTCGGTGCCGCGCTGCTGGCGTCGGAGCAGTTCGGGGTCGCGCAGTGGTGCCTGACCAGCACCGTCGCCTACCTCAAGGACCGCCGGCAGTTCGGTCGGGTGGTCGGGGGCTTCCAGGCGCTGAAGCACCGGCTGGCCGACCTCTTCGTCGCCGTGGAGCAGGCGGCCGCGGCGGCCCGCTACGCCGCGGTGACCGTCGCCGAGGACGATCCGGACCGCGCGGTGGCCAGCGCCGTGGCCCAGGCCTGGTGCGGCGAGGTCGCCGTGCGGGCGGCCGAGGAGGCCGTCCAGCTGCACGGCGGCATCGGGATGACCTGGGAGCACCCGGCGCACCTGTACCTCAAGCGGGCCAAGGCCGACCAGATCGCCTTCGGCACACCGGGCGCCCACCGGACCCGGCTGGCCGGCCTGCTGGACCTGCCCGCACCGGCCGCCCCGTGACGCCGGCCGCCCGCCCGGGAGGGAGGTCGTGACCAGCAGCACCGCGGTGTCGCTGACCCGCCGCGCCGAGGCGCGCCTGGAGCGGCTCGGCGACCACGACCAGCTGTGGTTCGAGGGCCGCTGGCACCGCGCCGAGGAGCTCGCCGCCCGGGCCCGCCGGACCGCCGGGGGGTTCGCCCGACTGGGCGTGCGCCCGGGGGACCGGGTGGTGCTGTTCATGGCCAACTGCCCGGAGGTGATGATCGTCTCGGCTGCCCTCTGGCGAGCCGGCGCCGTGGTCACCCCGGCCATGTTCCTGCTCAGCGACGACGAGCTCCGGCACGTCCTGCGCGACTCCGGCGCGGTGGCGGTGGTGACGACGCCCGAGTTCGCCGACACGGTGACCGGGGTGGCCGACGACCTGCCGGTGATCGTCGTCGGGGGCGGCGACGGGCGCACGCTCCCGCTCGAGGAGCTGGAGTCCGCCGCCGAGCTCGGCATCGTCCCGCGCGGTCCCGAGGACCTCGCCGTCCTGCTCTACACCGGCGGGACGACCGGGCGGAGCAAAGGGGTGGCCCTCTCCCACGGCGGCCTGGACGCCTCGGGCGCGGCGCTGGCCGCCGCCGCCCAGCCGGACGTCGTCGTCGGCCTGCTGTGCCTGCCGATGGCGCACGTCTACGGGCTGCTGATGTCCGTGGCCGGCTACCACATGCCGGAGATCCGGCGCAGCGTCGTCATGCGCTGGTTCGACCCGGCCGGGTTCCTCGCGCTGGTGGAGCAGCACCGCGTCCAGCAGACGGCGTTCGTCCCCTCGATGTTCCAGCGGCTCCTCGAGCAGCCGCTGGAACAGCACGACCTGTCCTCGCTGCTGCTGGTCAGCAGCGGAGGCGCCCCCCTGCCCCGGGAGGTGGCCCTGGAGTTCGAGCGGCGGGTGCCCTCGGCCGAGGTGCGGGAGGGCTACGGCTGTACCGAGACCAGCTCGCTGATCTCCGCACAGCCGGCCGGCGCGCGCCGGCTCGGGTCGGTGGGCAAGCCGGTCGCCGGCGCCGAGGTGGAGGTCGTGGACGAGGCGGGACGGCCGGTGCCGCCCGGCGCGCACGGGGAGATCCGGGTACGGGGACCGGTGCTGATGCAGGGCTACTGGCGGTCGCCGGAGGCCACGGCGGAGGCGGTCCGCGACGGCTGGTTCCACACCGGTGACGTCGGCACCTTCGACGAGGACGGCTACCTGTACGTCGTCGACCGGATCAAGGACGTGATCATCCGCAACGGGTTCAACGTGTACCCGCGGGACGTCGAGGACGCGCTCGTGGCCCATCCGGAGATCTCCGCGGCGGCCGTCGTCGGCCGTCCCGATCCGCGGGTGGGGGAGGAGGTCGTCGCCTACGTGACGGTCGTCCCCGGTGCCACTCTGCAGCCGGCCGACGTCGTCCAGCACGCGAGGCGGCACGTGAGCGCCGCCAAGTACCCGCGGGAGGTGCACGTGGTCGACGCCATCCCGCTGACCGCCGTCGCCAAGATCGATCGCAAGGCCCTGCGGGCGCGGCCCCGGTCCTGACGGCTCAGCGCGCGGGGCCGGCGCCCTCCGCCTCCAGGGCGGCGTTCCACTCCCGCTTGGTCGCCTGCCAGCGGTCCTCGGTGTCCCCGCGACGCCAGTAGCCGGAGACCGACGTCCACGCCGGGTCGAGCCTGCCCTCGGCCCGCAGGTGCCGGCGCAGCTCACGGACGGCGTGCGCCTCACCGTGCACGAAGACGTGCCCGGAGCCGGTCGGCAGGGCGAGGGCCCGGACGGCGCTGACCAGAGCGGTGCCGGGCTCGGCGTCCCCGCGGTGCAGCCAGCGCAGGTCGACGCCCGGCCCGACGGCGAGGTCGGTCTGCTCCTCGGCGGGACCGGCCACCTCGACGAGCACCACCGCCCGTGCGCCGAGCGGGAGGTGGTCGAGCGTGGCCGCGATCGCGGGCAGTGCGGACTCGTCACCGGCCAGCAGGTGCCAGTCGGCGTCCGGGCGGGGCGCGTAGCCGCCGCCGGGTCCCATGAACTGGATCCGGTCACCGGGCCGGGCCGCCGCCGCCCAGGGGCCGGCCACCCCTTCGTCGCCGTGGTGCACGAAGTCGACGGTCAGCTCGCCGGCTGCCGGGTCCCAGGCTCGCACGGTGTAGGTGCGGGTGACCGGCCACTGCTCCTGCGGCAGCTCGGCACGGATCTGCTCGACGTCGTAGGGCACCGAGTACGTCGCGCCGGCGGGCGGGAACAGCAGCTTGACGTAGGAGTCGGTGAACTCGCCGACCCGCAGACCGGTCAGCCCCTCGCCGCCGAGCACCACCCGGACCATGTGCGGCGTGATCCAGGCGGACCGGACCACCTCGCCGATCCGGGGGGTGCGCTTGCGGGGCGGTCGGCCGTCGCCGGTCGGTGCTGGCTGGCTCGTCACGACTGGCGACGGTACAGAGGTGATCTCCCGGCGCCCGGTTATGGTCCGGAGGTGGAGACGCTCGCTTCTGCTGCCGCCGGGGACCGATCGGCGCCCGAGCCGACGGTGCTCGACGTGCTGGCGCTGGAGGAGATCGACCGCGATCTCTACCGCAGCACCCTGCTGTTCGCCGACCCGTTCCCGCTGTACGGCGGCCAGGTCGCCGCCCAGGCGCTGTACGCCGCCGGCCGGACCGTCGGGGCCGACCGCCTGCCGCACTCCCTGCACGGCTACTTCCTGCGCAGCGGCGACGCCGCCCGGCCGACGATCTTCCGGGTCGACCGCGACCGGGACGGTGGGTCGTTCTCGGCGCGGCGGGTCGTCGCCATCCAGGGCGGCGAGGTCGTCTTCAGCATGTCGGCCTCCTTCCAGGTGCCCGGGCCCGGCCCGGACGTGCAGGTGCAGGAGACCCCCCGGGTGGACCCGCCCGGGGAACTGCCCCCGCTGGCGCTGCCGCGGCTGTTCTCCATGGAGAGCCGCCGTCCGTCGCAGCCGTACGAGGGGCGCTTCCCGAACCGGTTCTGGGCGCGGGCGACCGTGCCGCTGCCGGAGGAGGCGCTGGTGCACGCCTGCGTGCTCACCTACCTGTCCGACATCGGGACGGGGCTGTCCGCGCTGCCCGAGAACGACGCGAGCCCGGGCCCGACGCTGGATCACGCGCTGTGGTTCCACCGGCCGGCCCGGCTCGACGACTGGGTGCTCATGGACATGGTCCCGGGCACGGTCTCGGGCGGGCGAGGCTGGTACACCGGGTCGATCGCCACACCGAGCGGCGTCCTGGCGGCGAGCTTCACGCAGGAGACACTGTTCCGGCCGGGCCGGAACCCGTTCCGCCCGGGGCGCTGACAACGGCCGCGGTAGCGCGCGGCGCCCGGGTCGTCTAGACGTCATGACGTATGGTCGGTCGCGTCCCGGCCCACGACCGCGAGGAGCCAGCCGGTGCGCATCGGAGTCCTGACCGGAGGCGGCGACTGCCCCGGCCTCAACGCGGTCATCAGATCGGTGGTCCGCACTGCGGGCGTCCACTACGGCAGCGAGGTCATCGGCTTCCGCGACGGCTGGCGGGGGCTGCTGGAGAACCGGTCCACGCCCCTGGACGTCGCCGCCGTCGACGGACTGCTGACCCGCGGGGGGACGACGCTGGGCTCGGCCCGCGTCGCTCCGGAGAAGCTGCACGCCGGCATCGACGAGATGCGGGCGACCCTCGACCAGCACGGGATCGACGTGCTGATCCCGATCGGCGGGGAGGGCACCCTCACCGCGGCGCACGTGCTGTCCGAGGCCGGCGTCCCGGTGGTGGGCATCCCGAAGACCATCGACAACGACATCGACGGCACCGACCTGACCTTCGGGTTCGACACCGCGGTCAGCATCGCCACCGAGCTCATCGACCGGCTGCACACCACTGCGGAGTCCCACCAGCGGGTGCTGCTGGTGGAGGTGATGGGCCGGCACGCCGGGTGGATCGCGCTGCACGCCGGTCTCGCCGCCGGCGCGCACCTGACCCTGGTGCCCGAGGAGCCGTTCGACGTCGACGAGGTGGTCCGGCTGGTCTGCGAGCGGTTCGCGCGCGGCGACTCGCACGTCATCGGCGTCGTCGCCGAGGGCGCGATGCCGCTGCCGGGGACGATGGCGTTCCGGGAGGGCGGCATCGACGAGTTCGGCCACCGCCGGTTCTCCGGCGTGGCCCAGCAGCTGGGCGAGGAGCTGGAGCGGCGCACCGGCAAGGAGGTGCGGGCGACGGTGCTCGGGCACGTCCAGCGCGGCGGGACGCCGACCTCGTTCGACCGGGTCCTGGCCACCCGCTTCGGCCTGCACGCCACCACCGCCGCGCACGAGGGGCACCACGGCCAGATGGTCGCCCTGCGCGGCACGGAGATCGAGCTGGTCCCGCTGGCCCGCGCCGTCGCCCGGCTCAAGACCGTGACTCCCGCCCGGCTCGCGGAGACCCGCGCCTTCACCGGCTGAGCCGGCCGCGGGCGGGGCTGCTCAGGCGTCGAAGTCGACCCGGACGGTGTCGGACAGCGGCAGGCTCTGGCAGGTGAGCACGTACCCCGCCGCCAGCTCCTCGGCCTCCAGGGCGTAGTTCCGCCGCATCTCCACCCGGCCCTCGGTGACCCGCGCCCGGCAGGTGCCGCACACCCCGCCCTTGCAGGCGAAGGGCAGGTCGCCGCGGATCCGCTGCGCCGAGTCGAGCACCGGCACGTCGCGGGGGAGGGCCAGCGTCGTCGTGCGCCCGTCCAGGACGACCGTCACCTCGCTGCTGGGCCCCGAGACCACTTCCTGGTCCCCGCGCACCGGCTGCGGCGGGACGTCGTCGACGTAGAACAGTTCCTGGTGCACGCACTCCGTGGGAACGTGCAGCCCGGCGAGCAGCTCCCGGGCGTCGCCGACCATGCCGTGCGGTCCGCAGAGCCACCAGTGCCCGACGTGCTCGACGTCGACCAGGTTCTCGACCAGGGCGCGCAGCCGGGCGCCGTCGAGCCGCCCGCTGGTGATCTCCGCATCCCGGGGCTCCCGGGAGAGCACGTGCACCAGCTGGAACCGTGGCCCGTAGGCGTCCTTCAGGTCGGCCAGCTCGTCGGCGAACATGACCGTGTTGGCCCGCCGGTTGCCGTAGAAGACGGTGACGGTCGACCGTCCGTCGCGCAGCACGCTCGCGGCCAGCGACAGCGCCGGGGTGATCCCCGAGCCGGCGACGACGAAGACGTGGTCGGCGGGCACGGACAGGTCCGCGGTGAAGGTGCCCGACGGCGGCAGCACCTCGATCCGGTCCCCGGTCCGCACCTCGTGCACCAGGTAGGAGGAGAAGAAGCCGCCCGGCACCTCGCGGACCCCCACCCGCGGCGGGGCGCCGACCGGTGCGCAGATCGAGTACGAGCGGCGCTCGTCGCGGTCGCCGTCGACCCGGCGCAGGGTCAGGGCCTGCCCGGGGCGGAACGCGTAGTCCGCGGCCAGCTCCTCGGGGACGGCGAAGGTGATCGCCACCGCGTCGTCGGTCAGCCGCTCGACGCGGGCGACGGTCAAAGCGTGGAACTGCGGCCGTCTGCGCGCGCTCGGCGGGGCAGATGTCGATGCCACTCAGATCTCCTTGACGTGCTCGAACGGCTCCCGGCAGCTCCGGCACCGGCGCAGCGCCTTGCAGGCGGTCGCGCTGAACTCGCTCAGCTCCTCGGTGTCGGGCGAGCCGCACAGCGGGCAGGCGGCGGTGCGTCGGGACGGTCCCAGCTGCAGCGGCACCGGGCCGTCCGTGCGGGCCGGTGCGGCGCCCGGTGGGGCGATCCCGCCGGCGGCCAGCTTCCGGCGGCCCGCGTCGGAGATCCAATCCGTGGTCCAGGCGGGGGAGAGGACGGTCCGGACGTCCACGTCGGGGAAGCCAGCGGAGTGCAGGGCGTGCACCAGGTCGGCGCGCATCACGCCCATCGCGGGGCAGCCGCTGTAGGTCGGGGTGATCTCGACGACCACCGTGCCGTCGCCCTCGGTGCGCACGTCCCGCAGCACGCCGAGGTCGGCGAGCGTGACCAGGGGCAGCTCGGGGTCGGTCACCGCCTCGGCGACGGCGCGGGGGTCCGTCCGCCCGGCGGTCACCACGTGGCCGCCGGGTGCGCCCGGGCCAGGCCCTGCAGCGTGGCCAGCAGGTCGGGAAGCTCGGGGCCGTGCCGGCCGGCGCGGCCCTGCGGGGCTGCGTCCGCCGGCCAGGCCGGCACCGGCAGCGTGGCCCGGTCGAGCACCTCGCCGAGCACCGATCGCACCTCCGCGCGGACGTCCGCCGGGTCGACGGCGACACCGGCGGTGCTGAGCCGCTGCTCGACGTCGGTCGCGGTGAAGAGGTCGGCCAGCAGCGGCCACACGGCATCGACCCCGTCCCGCGCCCGGCGGTGGGACTCCGCCGTGCCGTCGCCCAGTCGGATCACCCAGCGGGCGGCGTGGTCCCGGTGGTAGGCGAGCTCGTTGACGCCCTTGGCGGCGATCGCGGCCAGGACCGGATCGCGGGACCCGCGGAGCCGGGCGAACACCGCCAGCCGCACCGTGGCGGCGACCAGGAGCCGGACCATCGTCTGCGCGAAGTCGCCGTTGGGCGCATCGACCAGGCCGGTGCTGCGGAACTCGTCGGGGTCGCGGAAGTAGGCCAGTGCGTCCTCGTCGGCGATGCTCGCGGTGGCGTGGTCGCGGCTGCGCCCCAGCACGCCGACCGAACCGGCGCGGGCGAGCAGCAGCCGGGCCTGACCGAGCAGGTCGAGCGCGACGTTGGCGACCGCGACCTCCTCCTCGAGCTCGGGGGAGGAGGTCACCCACTGCATCAGGCGCTGGGCCAGCACCAGGGCGTCGTCACCCAGCATCAGGCAGTACGCGCCGAGATCGGCCGGGTCGATGCCCTCGGGAACGGTGGTGTCCACCCCCGCCAGCGGCTCGTCGAACCCGGTACCGAACGCCCAGTGCCCGTCGCCGTCGTGGGCGGAGTCCAGCGCGTCGTAGACGGTCTCCTCGTGACCCATCGCAGGGTTCCTCTCCATGCTCCGCGTGATCAGCCGTCGGCTCCCTCTCGGGGCCCCTTCCCCGCGGACCGAGGGGGTGGGGGGAGAGGGGGTCCTCTCACATGTGGGGAACGCCCTCGGGGATCTCGTAGAACGTGGGGTGCCGGTAGACCTTGTCGCCGCTCGGCGCGAACATGGGGTCCTTCTCGTCCGGGCTGGAGGCGGTGATGTCGGCGGACTTGACCACCCAGATGCTCACGCCCTCGTTGCGGCGGGTGTAGACGTCGCGGGCGGCGTGCACGGCCATCTCGTCGTCCGGGGCGTGCAGCGAGCCGACGTGCACGTGGTTGAGCCCGCGCTTGCCGCGGACGAACACCTCGTACAGCGGCCAGTCCCGGCGGCTCAGCGCCGGCCTGGGCTCGACCGGTACCCCGGCCCCGGTGGGGACGGCGCCGTGGCCGCCTTCCGCCGTCACGTCGGTCATGCCGCCGCCTCCGCCTGCTTCTGCGCGTAGGAAGTGGCCGCCTCGACCACCCAGGCGTTGTCGTCGCGGGCGGCCCGCCGGCGGGCGATCCGCTCCGCGTTGGCCGGGCCGTCGCCGCTGATCACCCGTTTGAACTCGGCCCAGTCGATCCGGCCGAACCGGTAGTGCCCGGTCTCGGCGTCCCAGGCGATCTCCGGGTCGGGCAGCGTGACGCCCAGGAACGCGGCCTGCGGCACCGACATGTCCACGTAGCGCTGGCGCAACTCGTCGTTGCCGTGCCGCTTGATGCCCCAGGCCATGGACTGCGCGGAGTTGGGGCTGTCCTCGTCGGGCGGGCCGAACATCATCAGCGAGGGCCACCACCACCGGTCGACGGCGTCCTGCACCATCGCCCGCTGCTCGGGGGTGCCGCGCATCATCGTCATCAGCAGCTCGTAGCCCTGCCGCTGGTGGAAGGACTCCTCCTTGCAGATGCGGATCATCGCCCGGGCGTAGGGGCCGTAGGAGGAGCGGCACAGCGGCACCTGGTTGCAGATCGCCGCGCCGTCGACGAGCCAGCCGATGACCCCGACGTCGGCGTAGTTGAGCGTCGGGTAGTTGAAGATCGAGCTGTACTTCTGCCGGCCCTCGATCAGCTTGTCGGTCAGGTCGGCCCGATCCGCGCCGAGGGTCTCGGCCGCCGCATACAGGTACATGCCGTGCCCGGCCTCGTCCTGCACCTTGGCCAGCAGGATCGCCTTGCGGCGGAGGCTGGGTGCGGCCAGCAGCCAGTCACCCTCGGGTTGCATGCCGATGATCTCGGAGTGGGCGTGCTGGGCGATCTGGCGGATCAGCGTCTTCCGGTAGCCCCCGGGCATCCAGTCGCGCGGCTCGATCCGCTGGCCGGCCGCGATGGTGGCGTCGAACCGCTCCTGAAGGGCGGCGGGATCCGGGGGGCCGTCGGCACGGGGCCGTTCCAGGGCGGGTGCGGACATCGGGCTCCTCCAGTGGGCGGCATTTACCGACCGATCGGTCGGTAATAGTGTGACCCGTGACACGGAACCGCACAAGCGGTCCGGCCGACCGGTCCGGGCCGACGTCCGAGGGGACGGCCGATGATGACGACGACCGACAGCACGCGCCGGCTCGGGGCCGCACCCGACCCCGCCCTCCTCGATCCCGCCGAGCGGATGCCGGTCGACGAGCTCCGCGCCCGGCAGCTCGAACGGCTGCGGTGGACCCTGCGGCACGCCTACGACAACGTGCCGCACCACCGGCGGGCGTTCGACGCGGCCGGGGTGCACCCCGACGACTGCCGGGAGCTGCCCGACCTCGCCGCATTCCCCACGACCGGCAAGGCCGACCTCCGCGAGAACTACCCGTTCGGCATGTTCGCCGTTCCGCAGGACCAGGTCCGCCGCGTGCACGCCTCGTCCGGTACCACCGGCCGGCCCACGGTGGTCGGGTACACCGAGGGGGACCTGGACACCTGGGCGGCGCTGATGGCGCGCTCCATCCGGGCCGCGGGCGGCCGCGCCGGCGACCGGCTGCACAACGCCTACGGATACGGCCTGTTCACCGGCGGCCTCGGCGCCCACTACGGCGGGGAGAAGCTCGGCTGCACGGTCGTCCCCGTCTCCGGGGGCATGACCCCGCGCCAGGTCCAGCTGATCACCGACTTCGCGCCGCGGATCATCATGGTGACGCCGTCCTACCTGCTCACCGTGATCGACGAGTTCGAGCGGCAGGGGCTGGACCCACGGGCATCCGGCCTGGAGATCGGCATCCTCGGCGCGGAGCCCTGGACCGAGCAGATGCGCCGGGAGATCGAGGACCGCATGGACATCCATGCCGTCGACATCTACGGCCTGTCCGAGGTCATGGGGCCGGGGGTCTCCCAGGAGTGCGTGGAGACCAAGGACGGCCTGCACATCTGGGAGGACCACTTCTACCCGGAGGTCATCGACCCGGTCACCGGCGAGGTGCTGCCCGACGGGGAGCAGGGGGAGCTCGTGCTCACCTCGCTGACCAAGGAGGCGATGCCGGTCGTCCGCTACCGCACCCGCGACCTGACCCGGCTGCTGCCGGGCACCGCCCGCCCCGGCATGCGCCGGATGGAGAAGATCACCGGCCGCACCGACGACATGATCATCCTGCGCGGGGTGAACCTCTTCCCGACCCAGATCGAGGAGGTGGTGCTGCGCACCCCCGGTCTCTCGCCGCACTTCGCCCTGGAGCTGAGCACCCGTGGCCGGATGGACCACCTCACGGTCCGGGTGGAGGCGCGGCCCGACTGCCCGGCCCCGCGCCGTCCGGCCGCCGCCGCCGAGGTCGCGCAGGCGGTCAAGGACGGCGTCGGGACCAGCGTGGAGGTGGTCGTGGTCGATCCGGAGACGCTGGAGCGTTCGCTGGGCAAGCTCAAGCGGCTGACCGACCTGCGCGAGCGCGCATGACGCGTCCCGGGAACGCCGGTCCGGCCCGGCGGGGTCGTCCGGGCCACTCGCTGGACTCGCTGCTCGGGGTCGCCGTCGCGGTGTTCAACGAGCGCGGCTACGACGCCACGACCATGGAGGAGCTCGCCACCCGGGCCGGCGTCAGCAAGTCCGCGATCTACCACCACGTGCCGGGCAAGGGAGAGCTGCTGCGGCTGGCCCTCGACCGGGCCCTGGACGCGCTGTTCGCGGTCACCCGCGAACCGGGCGCCACCGGCGGGCCGGCGATCGAACGGCTGGAGCACGTCGTCCGCGGATCGGTCCGGGTGCTCACCCGGGAACTGCCGTTCGTGACCCTGCTGCTGCGGGTGCGCGGCAACTCGCCGGTCGAGCAGGAGGCGCTGGCGCGGCGGCGCGAGTTCGATCGGCTGGTCACCGGGCTGGTGCGCGCCGCGGAGGAGGAGGGCGACGTCCGGCCCGACGTCGATCCCGCCGTCACCAGCCGGTTGCTGTTCGGCGCGGTCAACTCCCTCACCGAGTGGTACCGCCCCGACGGCGGGCTCGACGCGACGGCCGTGGCCGACGCGCTGGTCGCCACCATGTTCGACGGGCTGCGCACCTCCGCGCGCCCCGGCCCGGCCGGCCGTACGAACCGCAGGGGACCGGTCAGCCGACCGGGACCTTGGCCGGCACTCGGATGAGGTTGTCGTAGCGGTCGGTCCGTGACTGCTTGTCGGCGTACATCCGCTCGTCGGCGCGCCGGACCAGGTCCTCCACCGAGCACGGACGCTCGGGGTCCCACGGCTCGGCGCCGATGGAGAAGCGGAGCTCGAAGGCGGCGCTCGATCCGGCGTTGAAGTCGTCGAGGGCCTCGTGCACCCGCCGGCGCGCCACCGCCGCGTCCGCGCCGTCGCCCAGCAGGACGACGAACTCGTCCCCGCCGAGACGGCCGAGGACGTCACCCGACCGGCACGCCGCCCGCAGGACGGCTGCGGCCGACGCGATGGCTCGGTCGCCCTCCTCGTGACCCAGGACGTCGTTGACCTGCTTGAGCCCGTCCAGGTCGAGAAAGACGGCGAGCCGCGTCTCACCGGCCCGGGCGGCGCGGGCGAGCTCCTGTTCCGCCAGCTCGAACCAGCCACGCCGGTTGTGGATCCTCGTGAGCTCGTCGGTCGAGGCGATGACGGCCATGGCCCGCTCGCGGCGGCGGCTCAGCACGACCAGCGCCGTACCGGTCGTCAGCAGCATGCCGAGCACGAGCAGCTCCGTGCGCAGGCTCGCGCGTTCCAGGTGGCCCTGGAAGGCGTCCCGCGTCTGCACGTTCAGGACCGTCCAGGTGGTGCCGTCGATGTCCTGCCAGGCGCTGACGTGGTCGGTCCCGCCGTCGTCGGTGTCCACGATGCCGTGGTCCCCGCCGGACCGAGCGGCCTGCAACGCCGCGGGATAGGGCAGCGATGTGCCGATCAGCGCAGGGTCCGGCGCGCCGACGACCAGCCCCTCCGCGTCGACGATCCAGCCCTCGCCCTCCCCGGCGGTGAAGAACTCCGTCGTGGTGCTGCGGGCCGACCAGAAGCAGACGAACAGGCCCGACGTGCCGTCGGACAGCGTCGCCGGCGCGCCCAGCGCGAGAGCCGGCTCGTCGTCGATGGTCACGATCCCGGAGATCGGGATCCGGCCGGCGCCCGGATCTGTGGCCGCCGTGACCAGCGGCCGGAACCCTGGATCGGTGGGCGAGGCGGACGCGCCGGTCGGGGAGTAGGAGGCGACGACCTGGCCGCGGGTGTTGAAGACCGCCGCGCCGAGTTCCATCGCGCCGGCCGACATCTCGACGATCCTCCGCACCCGCGCCGTGTCCCGGTCCGCCGCCGGTCCGTTCCCCGGTTCGGCGCTGAAGGGTGGGACGCCGTCCTCGTCCTGGAGCGCCAGGACAGCGGCCAGCTGGTGGAAGGCGTTCCGCACCGTCTGGGCGGTCAGCTGGCCGAGCACACGGGTCTGGTCGACCCGGTCCTCCCGGTGCTGGTCGATCGCGAGCGCCCCGGCGCTGTGCGTGGACACGAGGCCCAGCACGCCCATGACCCCGACCAGCAGGCCGGACAGCACCAGCGCGCCCGTGGTGCGTCCCTTCGTGGGCTTGCTCCCGGTACCTCTCGACACCGCATGCCTCCTCTGGCCGTTGCCATGGCATCGGTTCAGGCCGGAGAAGCTTGAGCGTTCCCGCTGGACTTTCTGCGGAATCCTTCCCTTGCCGGGGGCCCTCGTGACCGGTTCGCCGGCGCGGCGTCCGGTCAGCCGTCGAGCAGGTCCGGAGGCCGCTCGCCCGCGCGTCGGCGGCTGGCTCGGCACCGCACCGCCCACGTGGAGCCCAGCATGCGGCCCCTCGCGTGCTCACGGCGCGGCCGGGTGGGGCCGTCCCCGGAGGTTCGCCCGGAGCCCCGGTGGGCGGATGCGCCAGGGACCGGGAACTGGGTTACGGTCGCGAGCGTGCGGCTCCCGGACGGCCTCGTGGCCGTGGTCAAACACGACTGCCCCACGTGCGTCCTCGTCGAGCCGGTCCTGCGGCAGCTGGGTGCGGCCGTGTGGTGCCAGGACGACGCCGGGTGGTTCGACGGCGACGACACCGAGCTGGAGCTGTCCTACCGCCTGGGTGTCGAGACCGTTCCCACGCTCCTGCGCGTGGAGGGCGGCGCGGAGACGGCGCGCGTGGTCGGGTGGAGCCGGGAGCAGTGGGCGGAGCTCACCGGGGTGCCCGACCTGGGGGAGGGGCTGCCCGAGCACCGGCCCGGCTGCGGATCGCTGTCGGTGGACCCCTTCCGGATCGACGCCCTGGAGGCCCGGTACGGCGGCAGCGGCCTGGCCAGCCGCCGGGTGGAGCTGGCCGACCTGGAGGACGAGCACGAGGCGCTGTTCGACCGCGGCTGGACCGACGGGCTGCCGGTGGTGCCGCCCACGCCGGAACGGGTGCTGCGGATGCTGCGGGGGACGACCCGCGACCCGGGCGAGGTGGTCGCCGTCGTGCCGCCCGACCTCGTCGAGTGCACCGTGGAGAAGGTGGCGGTCAACGCGGTGATGGCCGGGTGCCTGCCGGAGCACCTGCCGGTCGTGCTGGCCGCGCTGGAGGCGGCGTCCGCGGAGGAGTTCGCGCTGCACGGGCTGCTGGCGACCACGTACTTCTCCGGGCCCGTCGTGGTGGTGAACGGGCCGGTGGCCGAGCGGATCGGCATGAACGGCGGGGTCAACGCGCTCGGGCAGGGCAACCGCGCCAACGCCACGATCGGCCGGGCGCTCCAGCTGGTGGTGCGCAACGTCGGGGGCGGGCGCCCCGGTGAGGTGGACCGGGCCACGCTGGGCAACCCCGGCAAGTTCACCTTCTGCTTCGCCGAGCGGGAGCAGGACAGCCCGTTCGCCCCGCTCGCCGCCGACCGGGGTGTGCCGGGGAACGCGGTGACCGTCTTCGCCGGGTCGGGCGTGCAGCCGGTGGTGGACCAGCTCAGCCGCGAGCCCGGGTCGCTCGCCCGCACGTTCGCGGCCTGCCTGCGGGTCAACGCCCACCCCAAGCTGCCGATGGGGTTCGACGCCATGCTCGTCGTCTCGCCGGAGCACGGCCGGGTGTTCCGCGAGGCCGGCTGGGACCGTGCCCGCCTGCTCGCCGAGCTCGACGACCTGCTCACCCTCCCCGCCGACGAGCTGGTGCGCGGGGCCGGGGGCATGGCCGAGGGGGTGCCGGCCGCCCTGGCCGGCAGCGAGCTGCCCAAGTTCCGCCCCGGCGGCCTGCTGGTGGCGCACGCCGGCGGCGACGCGGGGCTGTTCAGTGCGATCGTCGGCGGCTGGGTGTCCGGGAAGACCGGGAGCGCCCCGGTGACCAGAGAGGTGCACGCATGAGGACCGTCCTGGATCCCACCGGCGAGCGGCGGACGTCGGCCCGGGAGCTGCTGCCCCGCCCGACATCGCTCCGGGGCCGCAGCGTCGGCCTGCTCGACATCAGCAAGGCTCGCGGCGACGTCGTCCTCGACCGGCTCGAGGAGCTGCTGACCGCGGACGGCGCGCGGGTGCGCCGGTACCGCAAGCCGACCTTCGCCCGGACCGCCCCGGTGGACCTGCGGCACGAGATCGCCGAGCAGTGCGAGGTGGTCATCGAGGCGCTGGCCGATTAGGGCTCGTGCACGTCGTGCAGTGTGCACGACATCGCTGATCTCGAGCGCCGCGGCGTGGTCGGAGTCTTCCTCGCCAGCGAGGCATTCGCCGAGGCGGCCCGGCTGCAGGGCGCGGCGCTCGGCTTCCCGGCGCCGTGCGTGCTGGTCCCGCACCCGGTCCAGGACCGCACCGACGCCGAGCTCCGGGCCGCGGCGGAGCAGGCCTACCCCGCGGTGTTGGCTACCCTCACGACGGGCGGGTAGCCGCCGACGAGGGAGGGTGCCTGCATGCCGGTCGTGGCACGGCTGGATGCGTTCCAGGCCAGGCATCCCGCAGCGGCCTTCCCGCTGGCCGTGGTCTACAAGTTCGTCGACGACCGCGGGCCGCACCTGGCCGCGCTGATCACCTACTACGGGTTCGTCTCGCTGTTCCCGCTGCTGCTCATCCTGACCTCCACGCTCGGCTTCCTGCTGGAGGACGATCCCGGCCTCCAGCAGCGGATCCTCGAGTCCGCGCTGTCGGACTTCCCGCTCCTCGGCCCGGCGCTGGTCGAGAACATCGGCGGTTTCCGGGGGAGCGGAGCCGCCTTGGTGATCGGCATCGTGGGCAGCCTCTACGGTGGGCTGGGCGTCATGCAGGCGGCCCAGGCGGCGCTCAACCGGATCTACGCCGTGCCCCGCTTCGCCCAGCCCAACCCCGTGCTGTCCCGGCTGCGCAGCCTGCTCCTCGTCGTGGCCCTGGGCCTGGCCGCGGTGGCATCGACGGGGCTGACCGCATTCGTGTCGACGTTCTCCGGCGCCCTGCCGGTGCCGGAGCCGGTGGTCACGGCCACGGTCACGCTGGCCAGCCTGGCGATCAACGTCGGCATCTTCCTGGTGGTCTACCAGGTGCTCACCGCGCGCCGGCTGGGCTGGCGCAACGTCGCCGTCGGCGCCGTCATCGCCGCGGTGCTCTGGGAGCTGCTGCACCTGCTCGGCACCTACTACTTCGGCACCTACGTGATGCGGTCGAGCGACGTCTACGGGGTCTTCGGCGTGATCCTCGGCCTGATCGTCTGGATCTACCTGCAGGCGCTCGTCGTCGTGCTCGCCGCGGAGATCAACGTCGTCCGGCACCGGCGGCTGTACCCCCGTTCGCTGCTGACCCCGTTCACCGACGACGTCGAGCTGACCACGGCGGACGTGCGCGCCTACACCGGTTACGCCCGGAGCGAGCGGTACAAGGGGTTCCAGCGGGTCGAGGCCTCGTTCCGCAAGGACGAGGAGCAGCGCCCCGCCGACGCCGAGGGCTTCCCCGGGGACGTCGCGCAGGACGACGCGGACGACGCCCACCCGCCGGCGAGCGGTCATCGGTAGACGACGTCCACGCTGCTGAATGCGCCAAGCGCATGGTCGGCGACGAAGTGCTGGTGATCCCGGCGCACCCGGGCAGCCGCCTCCTCGGCGAACCGCAGGACGTCGTCGACGAACAGCTCCCGGCTGCCGATCGCATCGAGGATCGCGGGCTCCACGTCGTAGTCGACGTTGCCGGTGTCGTCGGACATGGCATGGGTGTGCGCCAGCACCCGGCCGCAGATCTCGGCGTAGTCCTTCCACTCGCTGCCCGACAGCGAGCCCAGGCTGATCGAGTCCCGGAACGGCGCGCGCTCGCGCACCATGAAGCTGCGGCCGTCGATGTCCACGCTGCCGTAGAAGACGTCGCCGTCGACCAGGTGCACCCGTTGGGCGTGGCGGACCCGGTCGGCCAGGCCGTCCTGCTGGTACTCCGTGGGCGGGACCAGGCCGGACAGCGCGGACCGACGGGCCTGCTTGAACTCCAGGAGGAGGTCGTCGGTCCCGTCGGCGCTCCTGCCCTCGACGAGCACGAAGAAGCGGGTGAGACCGAGCGAGGCGGTGCCCGCGCCCTTGCGCTCGGCGACGTCCTTCACCCGCATCCGGCCGGCCCGCTCGGGCACCGGCACCTCGTTCTGGGCGACGAACCGGTCGACGATCTCCTGGAACTCGGCGCGGCGGCTGCTCACCGGGACGACCTCCTCGTCGGGGCGGAAGCCGCTGCGGGAGTCGTCCAGCAGGCCGGCCAGCCAGTCGGCCCGGGCAAGCTCGAGCGCGCCGGCGATGAGGTCGGCGACCAGCGGCGGTGCGTTGTCCAGGCGCAGCTGCTCGCCGCCCTCGGTGCCCTCGGCGGCGTAGGCGGCCATCGCGGCGGCGTAGCCGTGGAGGAAGTGGCCGGCGATGGCCCGCTGCTTCTTCCGGCCGTGGCCGCCCTTCTCCTCCGCGGCGAGCAGGAAGCCGACGGCGCCGCGCTTGAGGTCCCAGGTGAAGGGGGCGTAGTAGGCGTCGTCGAAGTCGTTCACCCCGAAGACCGGCACGTTGTCCGCGCTGGGCATCACCCCGAAGTTGCCCGGGTGGACGTCGCCGAGGGCGAGCACCGTGGGCATCCGGGCATCCTCACCGGCCAGGTCCCGGTAGAAGAGGAGGGCGGTGCCGCGGAAGAAGTGGAAGACCGACCGGGCCAGCTTGTCGAACTTCTGCTGCGCCTCCACGTCGTGGCTGGCGATGCGCGTCTCGTGGTCCTCGCGCACCGTCTCCCGGACGTGGATTCGGCGGTCGTTCCCGGCCAGCAGGCGCGGTATCGGCACCATGTGCCCCGCTGCCCGCCCCTCGGCGAGCGAGCGGAACGCCTCCACCCGTGAGCTGATCCGCTGCCGGCCCTCGGCGGGGGTGGTGGTCGCGAGCTGGGGCACATCCATGGTCCACGGGCTACCCGCCGCCGGGCCGGCCAGGCACGACGGTTGTGTGACAGCTCGGTCAGCGGGCGCGCAGCGCCCGGCTTCCCGCCCGGAGCCGACGCGGGGCGGCCGCGGGCCGTTCGGCGACCGGCGCCGCGACCTGCTCCGTCAGCAGCGCGACCTCGGCCTGCAGGGCCGCTCGCCGCTGTTCCAGGGCCCCGATCTCCGAGCGGAGGGCCGTGGCCCGCCGGTCCAGGCGCTCCCGGTCGGCCTCGGCCTCGGCGTCGGCCCGGCGCCGCTCCTCCCGGCCGGCGGTGAGCATGCGCACGATCTCCTCGCGCGCCTGCAGCCGGGCGGCGGTGACGTCGTCCTCGGCCTGCCGGCGGATCCGCCCGGCCTCCGCGGCGGCCCGGCGCTCGAGGAGACGGGTCTCCTCCAGCCGCGCCGCGGCTTCGGCGGAGGCCGCCGTCCGGATCGCCTCGGCCGCCTCGACGATCCGGTCGGCGCGGCTGGTCCGCTCCTGTGCCTCGCTGGTCGCCACGGCGACCAGCCGGCCACCCTCGGTCTCGGCGTCGGCCAGGACGCGTTCGGCCATCCGGAGCGTCCCCTCGGCCTCCGCGGCGGCGGCGGAGCGGTGGGCGTCGGCCTCGGCCCGGATGCCGTCGGCCTCGTCGGCGGCCACGGCGAGCATGGCGCCCATCCGCCGGGACAACGAGACGAACTCGGCGCCACCCGAGGAGTGGGAGAGCAGTTCGCGCGCCTCGTCGAGCTCGGCGAGCGCATGCAGATGGCGGCTCTCCAGGTGTTCCCGCTCCTGCTCGGCGGTGGTCAGCTGGTGCTCTGCCCACTGGACGTAGGTGTCGACCTGGAAGCGGTCGTAGCCCAACAGCACCCGCCGGAACATCGGCGCCAGCTCGAAGATCGTCGGCAGGTCACCGGAGACGTTGGGCCGCGTGCGGTCCAGCGGCTCGTCGTCCGCCACTGCCTCGAGCCCGCCCGGCCCGGTGGCCGGCCGGTCCTCGGTGTGCAGGTCGGTGGTCATGTCCAGCTGCCTCCTTCCGCAGTCGGTCGAGTACGGAACGCTACGGCGACCGCTCCGGGAGCGCGCCTGCTGCCGGGCCCGGTGTCACCCGTCCGGGGCGGGGGCCTGGCTGCGCCCGGGGCCGGGCGCCGGTCGCGGTCTCCCTGCGGAACCTCCCTCGTGCGGGTGACGGAGCCTCCGGAGGGCGTTTCGGGATCCGTGGCTGAGCGCACCCTGCCTCCATGGCGCCCGCTCCGACCCCGCAGATGCCGGGGAACCTGACTGTCCCCGTGCTGTTCGGCTGGGAGAACCTGGTGACCGTCGTGGTCCTCGCGCTGGTCACCGCGCTGCTCTTCGTCGTGGTCCTCGCCGCCGCCGCGGCAGGCAGCCGGCGGTCGGAGTGGCGCGACTGGCTGGACTCCCGGCCGTCCGGGGCGGCGGGATCCGCCTCGGACCCGGCCGACCGGGACCGCCCGGTGCACCGGGGGCCCCGGTCGCGCTCGCAGCCGGTCTGAGGTCCTCAGCCCTCTGCTGCGCGGAGGAGCTGGGTGAGGTGCGCGAGTGCGGTCGCCACCTCCGTGAAGCTGGTGCTCAGCGGTGACAGGCCCATGCGCAGGCCGCGCGGCGGCCGGAAGTCGGGGAGGACGCCGCGACCCCACAGCTCGCCGACGGCCGTCCGCATCCCCTCGTGCTCGAGCGTGACGTGCCCTCCCCGGCGGTCCGGGTCGCGGGGGGAGGCGACCCCGACGCCGAGCGGGGCGAGCACCTCGTCCGCGAACGCGATGACGAACTCCGTGAGCGCCACGGACTTCTGCCGGACGGCCGGCATGCCGGCCCGCTGGATGAGCCGGAGCATGTCCTCGAGCGGGATCATCCCGAGGATCGGGGGCGTGCCGCTGAGGAAACGGCGGATGCCGGTGGCCGGCACGTACTCCGGGCCCATCGCGAACGGCTCGGCGTGCCCCATCCAGCCGGTGATCGGCTGGATGAGCGCGTCCTGCAGCCGCCGGGCGACGTAGCCGTACGCCGGCGCGCCGGGCCCGCCGTTCAGGAACTTGTAGCCGCAGCCGACGGCGAGATCGACCTCCGCCGCGTCCAGGCCGACCTCCACCACGCCGGCGGAGTGGCACAGGTCCCACAGCACGAGGGCGCCCGCCCGGTGCGCCGCTGCGGTGATCGCCGGCAGGTCGGCGAGGTAGGCCGACTTGTAGGCGACATGGCTGAGGAGCACCAGTGCCGTCCGGTCCGACAGCAGCGCCGCCACCTCGGCGAGCTGCACGCCGGTGGCCGGGTCCGGCTCGATCCACCGGATCGTCCGGCCGGTCTCCGCGGCGATCGTGGCGAGCAGGAACCGGTCGGTGGGGAAGTTCTCGGTGTCGGCGACGATCTCCGAGCGGTCCGGACGGGCGTCCACCGCAGCCCGGATGAGCTTGTAGAGCAGCACGGTCGTCGAGTCGCCGACGACGGTCTGCCCGGGCGCCGCCCCGAGGACCGCGCTCCCGATGAGGTCGCCCACGGCCGTCGGGCGGTCCAGCCACTGCTCGTCCCAGGCGCGGATCAGCCGCTCGCCCCAGTCGGACTCGACGAACGCGGACAGGCGCTCCCGCGTGACCTGCAGCGGCCGGCCGAGCGAGTTGCCGTCGAGGTAGGCGACGACCCCGGGAGGAAGGACGAACTCGGTCCGGCAGGCCGCGAGCGGGTCCCGCTCGTCCAGGTCGGCCGCCAGCCGGAGGAACTCCGGGGAGAGCACCTCCAGCGGGTCGGACGGGAACATGGGGATCCTCGGGTCGGCGGCGGTCAGCGGGCGGCTGGGCCCACCGGCACGGTAGCGCCGTCCGGCGGTCCCGCCGGGACCGGCTGGACCCCGGCGCAGGCGCCGTCGATGATCGAGGCCGTGGGATCCGAGGACCGGTCGGTGCTCTCCCGGCCCGCCTCCGCTCCGGACGCGGAGTTCGGCTACGCCTCTGGTCCGGACCAGGTGGCCGACGTCCGGTTTCCCCCGGCCGGAGCGGCCGACCGGCCGGTGCTGGTGGTCGTGCACGGGGGCTTCTGGCGGCCGGAGTACGACCGGGCGCACCTGGGGCCGATGGCCGAGGCGCTGGCCGCGGCCGGCTGGCCGACGGTGACGCCGGAGTACCGGCGCGTCACCGGCCGGCCCGACCTGGCCGTCGCGGACGTCCACGCCGCGGTGCGCAGTGTCGGCATGCGGCCCGAGCTGGGCCGGGGCGACCCGCGGGTGCTGCTCGTCGGGCACTCCGCCGGCGGTCACCTGGCACTGCAGGCGGCCGCGACCGCGGACCCGCTGCATGCGCCCGCCGGGGTGCTGGCCCTGGCGCCGGTGGCCGATCTCCGGGAGGGACAGCGGCTCGGGCTCGGGGACGACGCCGTCGTGGCCTTTCTCGGGCAGGACGCCGCCGCCCGCCCCGACCTGGACCCGGCCCGGCTGCCGGCCCCGGCGGGCCCGGTCCGGATCGTGCACGGGACGGAGGACGGGACCGTCCCGATCGAGGTGAGCGAGTCCTACGTCCGGCGCCGTCCCGGAGCGGTGCTGCTGCCCGTCCCCGCCGGCCACTTCGGCCTGATCGACCCGCGCAGCGCCGTCTGGCCCACAGTGCTCGCGGTGCTCGAGGAGCTCGGCTCCGGCTGAGCGGGGCAGCACCCGCGATTGGGACCGCCATGGGGACGTCTGCACCATGTGCCGCCCCGGGGGACGCGGACAGCATCGACGGCACCCGATCGACGCCGACCCGAGGACGCCCCATGAGCACGGTCAACGCCATCCCCGTCCCGTCGCCGGGAACGGCGACCTCCCCACCCTTCTCCCGGTCGCTGCGGATGGCCGCCGGGTGCTGCCTGATCGCCGGGGCGCTCCTCAACGGCCTGCCCCAGCTGATCGGGCACGCGCTCACCGGGGACCTGTCGTTCAGCGAGCAGATCGTCTGGGCGACCGAGCACCCGCTCGCGCACCGGGCCGAGCAGACCGCCCTGCTGGTCAGCTCGCTGTTCCTGGTCCCCGGGTTGCTCGGCGTGGCGCACGTCTGCCGGTTCCGGGCCCCGGTGCTGACGGCGTTCGCCACACCGCTGGTGGTCTGGGGGATGTGGGGCTTCACCAACGTCCTGGCGACGGGGTACGTGGCCGGAACCGTCGCTCCCACGGTGCTGCCGGTCGATCAGGCGGTGGCGCTCAGCGACGCGCTCAGCGGACACCCGGGCACCGTCGCCGCCGCGCTCGTGCCGCACCTGCTCGGCAGTTTCCCGGGACTGGTCCTGCTCGGCGTCGCCGTCTGGCGGTCGGGGGCCTTTCCGCGCCCGGCGGCGGTCCTGCTCGTGGGCTTCCTGGTCTGGGACTTCCTCCTGCCGCCGCTGGGTCCGGTCGGTCCGCACCTGCTGCTGGTGATCTCCTGGATCTGGCTCGGCAGCTCCCTGATCCGGATGCCCACGGCTCGCTGGCGAGGCGTCATGGACGGCGCTCGCTGAGGGCCGACGAGCCACTCCGGCGCCCCATACTTCGGGCGTGGAGCTGACCGCCCGGGGAACCGCGGTGGTGGCCTCGACCGCCACCGCGGTCGCCCTGGCCTGCGCGGGCACGGCGGCGTGGCCGGGTCTGCTCGACGCCGAGGCCGGCAGCGTCGCCGGCTGGGCGAAGCCGGTGCTGCTGGCCGCGATCATGGCCGGCGTCGGCGCGGTCCTCACCACCGCCCGGCCGCGGAACCCGCTCGGCTGGCTGGCCCTGGCCGATGCCCTGCTGTTCGGGGCGGCGGCACTGGGGGCCCAGTGGACCAGGCATGCGCCGGACGGCGACCGGGGGAGCGCCGTGGCCTGGGCGGCCTGGACCGCCGACCGCTTCTCCGCGTTCCTGGTGGTGGGCGTCCTGCTGCTGCTGCTCCTGCTGCCGGACGGACGGCTGCCGTCGCGCCGATGGCGGCCCGTCGTCGGTGCCGTGGTGACGCTGCAATGCGTGGCGGTGGGGGCGTTCGCGACCGTGCGGGGCCCGGCCGCCGCGCCGGACACCTCCCTGCCCGGGTACACGCTGCAGCTGCCCAACCCGGTGGGTGTGCTGCCCCCGGGGCTGGCCGGCCGGCTGGACGGGCTGGACACGGTGCTGCTGCAGCTCCCGCTGCTGCTCGGCCTGGTCGCCACCGTCGTACGGCTACGGCGCGCGGCCGCCGAGGAGCGGGTGCGCGTCGTCGGTGTCCTGCTGGCCGCGTCCACCTTCGTGCTCCTGGTGGTCATCGGGCACGCCTGGTGGCCCCAGCTGGCCGACGCCTTCGACGTGCTGGCCGGCGCGTTGCTGGCGCTGCAGCTGACGGCCACGGTGCTCGGCCGGCGGCCGCGGCTGGTCGCCGTGCTGGTGCGGCAGGCGTTCGTCCACACCGTGCTGACGGTGGTCGTCGGCGGCGTCGCCATCGGGATCGGCATCCTGCTCACCCGCCGCGGCGCCGATCTCCCCGCGTTCGGTACCGCGGTGATCGCCGGCGGCACGGCTCTGGCGCTCTCTCCCTTCCGGGCGCGGCTGGCCCGGCTGGTGCACCGGCTGCTCTACGGGGACCTGGCCGATCCGTACCGGGCGTTGCAGCGGCTTGCCGAGCAGACGCACCGGGAACCGTCGATCGACATGGTCCTCGGTGGGCTGGCGGCGAGCGCGGCGGCGTCCCTGCGGGCGCCCTGGAGCGCGGCGTCGGCCGGTGGGTGCGTCGGGACCTGGGGGCACCGACCCGCGGACGGCACCGAGGCCGGTGCGGACCTGCTCCACGGGTCGATCCGGCTCGGCGCCCTCAGCGTCGGTCTGGGGCCCGGCCGGCGGCTGGGCACCGACGAGCGACGGCTGCTGGCGGAGCTGGGTCGCCACGGCGGGGTGGCGGTGCAGGCGGCGCTGCTGGCCGAGGACGTGCGGGCCGGCCGCCAGCGGTTGGTGGTGGCCCGCGAGGAGGAACGCCGTCGGCTGCGCCGGGACCTGCACGACGAGGTGGGTCCGACGCTCGCCGGGCTCGCGATGCAGCTGGGCGCCCTCCGTCCGCTGCTGCATGCCGATCCGGCAGCGGCCGCCGACCGGCTGCTGCGGCTGCAGGACGCGGCCGCCTCGGCGCTGGAGACGGTGCGCCGGGTGTCCCACGGCCTGCGGCCGCCCGCGCTGGACGAGCTGGGGCTGGCCGGTGCGCTCCGGCAGCTGGCCGAGTCCCTGGGGCTCCGGGTGTCCGTGGTGGCCCCCGACGCGCCCCGGCCGCCCGCGGCCGTCGAGGTGGCCGGCTACCTCATCGCCGCCGAGGCGCTGCACAACGTCGCCCGCCATGCGGGCAGCCCCGACGTCGAGGTGTCCGTGCGCCGGACCGGGGGAGACGTCGAGCTCCGCATCCGGGACGCCGGCACCGGTGTGGAGCCCGGCCGGCCGGCCGGCGTCGGGCTGCAGGCGATGCGCGAGCGGGCCGACGAGCTGGGCGGGAACGTGGTGGTGGAGTCCGTTCCCGGCCGGGGGACGACCGTCACGGCGCGGCTGCCAATCGGGGCGGGCCACGAGGTGCCGGCATGACCGCGGCGGTCACCGTCCTGCTGGCCGACGACCACGCGATGTTCCGCGAGGGCCTGCGGTTCGTGCTCGGACAGGAGCCGGGGCTGACGGTCGTCGGTGAGGCGGCCACCGGTGAGCAGGCGCTGAGCCTGGCCGCTGAGCTCGACCCGGACCAGGTTCCCGACCGCCGCCAGGCCATGCTCCGGTCCCGGGCCGCCGGGGGACGGGCGACTGGTCCGACGCGCTGAGGCGCGCCACTGCTCGCCGCACCGGCCCGACCCGTGCGGAACCGTGATCAGAACGCGGCGTCCAGCTGGGCGAGCAGCGTGGGTCCGTCCCAGGTCGGCGGCGGCATGATCCGGCGGATGGTCAGCAACGGGTACGCCGGGTCCTGCGGGTCGGAGAGCTGGAACGCCGCCCGGTAGCCCGCCGCCTCGACCCGGGGCAGCGCCTCGGGCGACCAGACGCCGTGCGGATAGGCCAGCAGGTCCACCGGATGGCCGAGGATCGCGGCCAGCTCGGCCCGCGGCCGGTCCAGCTGGACGGCCCACTGGTCGCCGGTGAGCCGATCGACCCGCTGGTGGTCCCAGCTGTGCGCACCGATGGTCATGCCGGCCCGGTCGAGGTCGCGCAGTTGGTCCGCGCTCAGCCAGTCCGGCTTGCCCAGGACGACGGTCATCGGGAAGAACGCCGCCGGGAAAGCCAACTCGGTGAGCACCGGCAGCGCGACGGAATGGTGGGTCACCGATCCGTCGTCGAAGGTGAGGAGCACCGGCCGGTCAGGGAGGGGCGTGCCGAACTGCAGGTGGTCCAGGAGCTGCCCGGTGCTGATCGGCGTGCGACCGCCGTCGCGCAAGGCCTGCAGCTGGGCCCGGAAGACGGACGGCGGGGTGATGATCGTGCGGGCGTACGCGCTGTCCCCGGCGCGGAACTCGCGCAGCTGGTGGAAGCACAGCACCGGCACGGTCGAGCGGGCCAGCACCTCCTCGGCCGTCGCGGGGGTGGGCGGGGCGCTGGTGGCCGGCGGCGTGCTGGGGGAGGGCGACGGGCTCGGCGCCGGCGAACGCGGGCCGCGGGTCGTCGGGGCGGTCGACCGGTCGCTGGTCGGGGCCGAGCAGGCCCCGAGCAGCACCGTCCCGGCTGCGGCGAGGAACGTCCGTCTGCGCATGCCTGCCACCTTCACGGGTGGCCGACGGAGGAGCAAGATCGTCGACCGTCGGCCGCGCGTGTCGGCCGGAACCCGCCGTCCGGCGGGGGGCCGGCGCGTCCTACCGTTCTGCTCGCGTGCCCGGGGCGGGCCGCGGAGACGAGGGGGGCGGCCGCGGGATGGTGGATGCCTTCCCGGCCGACCTGCTGCCCGCCGACCTGAGCGGCGGCGTCCTCCTGCTCCTGCTGCTCGCCGCGCTCGCCGCCGGGTGGATCGACGCCGTCGTCGGGGGCGGCGGGCTCCTCCAGCTGCCCGCGCTGCTGCTGGTCCCGGGGATCGGCCCGGTGCAGGCGCTGGCGACGAACAAGCTCGCGTCCCTCTTCGGCACCACCACGAGCGCGACCACCTTCTACCGCCGGGTCCACCCCGATCTGCGCACCGCCCTCCCGATGGCCGCGGTGGCCCTGGTGGGCAGTTTCGCCGGCGCGTCGGTCGCCGCGGCCCTGCCGGCCAGCGTGTTCAAGCCGATCATCGTCGTCGCGCTCGTCGGCATCGCCCTGTTCACCGCGCTGCGCCCCTCGCTCGGCGAGGTGACGGCGCTGCGCCACAGCGGCCGCCGGCATCACGGCATCGCGGCAGCGCTGGGGGCCGCCATCGGGTTCTACGACGGCATCCTGGGCCCGGGCACGGGGTCGTTCCTGGTGTTCGCCATGGTCTCGTTGCTGGGCTACGACTTCCTGAACGCCAGTGCCAAGGCCAAGATCGTCAACGTCGCCACCAACGTGGGGGCGCTGCTGTTCTTCGTTCCCCACGGCGCGGTGTTCTGGGGCCTCGGGATCCTGATGGGCCTGGCCAACATGCTCGGCGGCTACCTCGGCGCCCGGGCGGCGACCGCGCGCGGGACCCGCTTCATCCGGGTCGTCTTCCTCGTCGTCGTCACCGCGCTGATCTGCCGGCTGGGCTGGGACGTGTGGACGGAGAACCTCCGCCCGCTCCTGTCCTGACAGCGGTCGGGCATGCTGGAGGTGCCTCCGGACGCTGGGCGGGCAGACGCCCACCGTCGATGGAGGTGCGGATCAGCAGGGGAGAACGGGTGAACGACTTGAAGGCACTCCTGGTCGAGGGGATCCATCCCGTCGCCGCGGACGTGCTGGCCTCGTCCGGTATCGAGGTCGACCGGGAGAGCCGGGCCATGGGTGGCGAGGAGCTGGTCTCGCGGCTGGCGGGGGTCCAGGTGCTGGGGCTGCGCTCGGGCACGCACGTGACCGCCGAGGTGCTCGCGCAGGCGCCGGACCTCCGGGTCATCGGCGCCTTCTGCATCGGCACCAACCAGATCGACCTGCGGGCGGCGACCGAGCGCGGCATCGCGGTGTTCAACGCCCCGTTCTCGAACACCCGCAGCGTTGTCGAGCTCGCCATCGCCGAGATCATCGCGCTCACCCGGCGGCTGACCGTCCAGGACGACGCCATGCACGCGGGGCAGTGGCGGAAATCGGCGAAGGGCAGCCACGAGCTGCGCGGCCGGCGGCTGGGCATCGTCGGGTACGGCAAGATCGGCAGCCAGCTCTCCGTGCTGGCCGAGGCGCTCGGCATGCACGTGCGCTTCTTCGACACCGCCGACCGGCTCGCCCTCGGCAACGCCCGCCGGTGCGCCACGCTCGAGGAGTTGCTGGCCGACTCCGACGTCGTGTCCCTGCACGTCGACGGCCGTCCCGGCAACAGCGGCATGTTCGGCGACGCGCAGTTCGGGCTGATGCCCCGGGGCGCGATCTTCCTCAACCTCTCCCGCGGCTTCCTCGTCGACCACTCCGCCCTGCGCGAGCGGATCGTCAGCGATCACCTGGCCGGCGCCGCCGTCGACGTCTTCCCGAACGAGCCGGCCGGGCCGGGTGACCCCTTCGAGTCGGAGCTGCGGGGGCTGCCCAACGTCATCCTCACGCCGCACGTCGGCGGCTCCACCGAGGAGGCGCAGCAGGACATCGGCGACTTCGTCGCCGGCAAGCTGCTGGGCTACCTGCGCGCCGGGGCCACGGGGTTGTCGGTGAACCTCCCCGAGGTGCAGCTGCCCCGGCTGGACGGCGCCACCCGGCTGCTGCTCCTGCACCGGAACCAGCCCGGGGCCCTGGCCCACCTCGCCGGGGTGCTCGCCGACGGCGGGCTCAACGTCGAGCAGCAGCTGCTCACGACCTCCGGGACGGTGGGGTACGCGGTGACCGATGTCCGCGGCACGGTCGGGGACGGCGTGGTGGACCGGCTGCGCGGGCTGCCGGAGACCATCCGGCTCGACCTCCTGACCGGCTGAGGCGCTGGGTCAGACGAGGATGCGGCAGCCGTGCAGGCGGTCCGCGGCCTCGGCGGCGAGCAGGATCCGGCGGGCCGGCCGGTAGCGGCCCTCCCGCAGCGTGCGGGCCTTGTCCGGGTCGTGCTCGGCCAGCGCGGCGCTGGCGGCGAGGTCGTGGCTGTTGGCGACGAGCTTCACCAGGCGGCCCAGCGGATGGGTGGCCGCGCGGCGGATCAGGCCGGACATGTACGGCTCGCCGGGGCGCGGGGTCACCGCGTCGACGGCCTCGACGACGACCTCCGGCACCCCCAGGAGACGCAGCCGGTCGAGGTCGTAGCGCCGGGCGGGGTCCGGGTGGTCCCGGGTGCTGCCGACGATGTCGCGGAGCAGGCCGGCCATCACCGCGTCCGGTCCGTACGGCCGGAGCAGCTCGGCGACGGGACGCAGGTGGGCGAGGTAGTGGTCGCGGCCGTGCTCGTCGAACTGTCCCTCGTGGGCGTCCAACGCGAGCAGGTGCGCGTCGGGAACGGTGAAACCCACGCCCCCGAGGCTAGGCGGTCCGGGTCAGCGCGCGCCCCGGAACCGGAGGGCCAGCTCCACCCGGTTGCGGGCGTCGAGCTTGACCAGCATGCGCGAGACGTGGTTCTGGACCGTCTTGACCGTGAGCCCGAGCCGGCGCGCGATCACGGCGTTGTCGTGGCCGTCCGCCAGCAGGCGCAGCACCTCGCTCTCCCGATCGCTGAGCCCGGGGACGGAGACCGGCCGGGGACGGCCTCCCGCGCGCACGCTGCCGAGAACCCGGGCGGTGAGGCCGCGGCCGAACACCGCGGCTCCGCTGCTGACCGCACGGACCGCGGCCAGGAGCTCCTCCTGGCCGGCTCCCTTGAGGACGTAGCCCCGGGCACCGGCCTCGATCGCGGACACGAGGGCGTCGTCGTCCTCGACCATCGTGATCACGAGGACGGCGGTGTCGGGGCTGGCGCGCAGCACCTGACGGGTGGCCTCGACACCGGACATGCCGGGCAGGTTCAGGTCCATCAGGACGACGTCCGGCCGGTGCTCGGCGGCCAGCCGCACGGCCTCCTCGCCGGAGGCCGCCTCCCCGACCACCGTGGTGTCGCCGACGGACTCGAGCAGACCCCGCAGCCCGCGCCGGAACATCGGGTGGTCGTCCACGACGCCGATGCGGATCGGCGTGGTCATGCGGTGCCGCCGGATGCTGCGGCCAACGGGAGCGTGGCCCGTACGACGGTCCCGCCGCCGGAACGGCGGCCGACGACGAGGGCGCCGCCCAGCTCCTCGGCCCATTCCCGCATCGTGGCCAGTCCGTTGCCGCCGCCCGGTCGTCCGGGTGCCGTCCTGGGGCCGCAGCCGTCGTCCTCGACCACGAGGGTGAGCGACCGATCCGTGTCCGTCCCGACGCGGACCCGGACCTCCGCGGCCGTGGGCCCGGCGTGACGGACGGCGTTGGTCACCGCCTCCTGGGCGATCCGGTACGCCGCCACCTCGGTGGCGGCGGGGAGCGGTGGCAGCAGGCCGTCGGCCTCCACCGCCACCCGCAGGGGGCCGGCGCCCATCCGCCGGGCGAGGGCGTCGATCGCGCCCACCAGGCCCAGATCGTCCAGGGCCGCCGGGCGCAGGTCCTCGACGATGCGGCGCACGTCGGCCACCGCCTCCTGCACGTCGTCGCGCAGTCCCCTCAAGGCCCGGTCGACCGCGGGATCGCGGCCGACGGTGTTGCGCGCGGTGTCCACCCGGAGCGTCAGCCCCGCCAGAGCGGGCCCCAGACCGTCGTGCAGCTCTCGGCGCAGGCGACGCCGTTCCTCCTCGCGGGACAGCACCAGCCGCTCCCGGGAGGCCTGCAGCTCCCGGGACAGGTCCAGCGCGCGGACGACCGGAGCCAGCTGGTGCGCGAGGGCACCGAGCACGGGCCCCACCACGGGGCCGCCGCGGACCCCGGCCAGCCGGAGCACGCCCACCACCAACCGCTGGTGGACCAGGGGGACGTCGTCCACAGGGGTCACGGGGACACCGCGGGACGCCAGGACCGAACCGTCGATCCCCAGCACGGCGACGTAGGGGAGGCGCAGCGACTCCACGAGCGCGTCGACGACCGACGGCAGCGTCTGGTCCGGGGCGGCCGCGCCGGACCAGCCGGTCGCCGAGCCGCCGGCTGATCTCGGTCGGCCGCTCCCAGGCGCCGTAGGTGATCCGGTTGACCGAGCGCTGGACCGCGTCGCGCAGCGGGAGGAAGACCACCGCGACGACGGCCGCGGCCACCAGCGAGAGCCACCCGGAGAGCTCCGCGCTCAGCGCGGCGCCGACCCCGCCCACGATGACCACGTAGACGGTGACCACGACGCCGGTCAGCAGCCCGTAGACGAGGGTGCGGTTCACCGCCCGGCGCAGGTCGTAGAGATCGTGCTGCAGCACGGCGGTGCCGACGGCGAGGGGGACGCCCGCGACCGCCAGGGGGAAGGCGATCGCCGTCTCGCTCAGGTCCACGACGATCCAGACACCGATTAGCAGCGACGCGGCGGCGGCGAGGACGAGTGCGCCGATCTGCTGGCGCGTGAGCGCGTCGGCCCGCCGCCAGCGGTGGGCGACGGCCAGGAGACCGACGAGCGCGCTCAGGACCGACAGGGCCAGACCCGCGACGGGGAGCAGGTCCACGGCCGGGCGCCAGCCGGTCGGCAGGCCGATCGGGTTGCGGACCCCGGCCAGCCGGTAGTCGAGCGGCTAGCAACGACACCATCATCGCGACGGCGATGCGTGTCGAGCCGGCCGAGTAGAAGGCGGCCACGGCTGCGGCGTCCCCGTGCAGGGCGGGGGTGCTGCCCTGGAGGGCGTTGCCCGCCACGGCGAGGACGGCGAAGGCGACGCCGGCGGCGACGGGCATGCGGTCGGTGAGTGGAGTGGACACGGGTCTTCCTCTTCGCTGCGCGGGCGGCGACACGGCGGACCGGTGACCGGGTCGCTGCCACCCGGCTCCGGCCGTGCCTTCTCGGACGCCGCAACGGTCGGCGAGAGAGGTTCCCGTGTCATCCGGCGCCTTCCCGGCCGGACGGGAGGAACTCCCGGGATCCGGACCACCGAGCCGGGCGTTCCGTCGACCGTGCGGCAGCACGGCCGGCCTCGCCAACGACCGCGCATGCGGCAACGTAATATCGAACGGATAGCGCGATATCGGTTCGAAAGGGGAAGTATGTGAAACGGGCCGGCATGGAGGTACCCGTGGTCTGGCGGGGCCGCCGTGTTCACGCGTTCGTTCCCCAACTGCTCGCGGACCGCGATCTGAGCCTCGACCACCAGGCAGCCAGCCGCTGCGGCGCGGCCGGGACGAGCGTGGACCGCGGAGCCGAGGCGTTGCCCGACGACTACGCGCCGCTGGCCCGGCTGCTGCTGCGCGCCGAGGGAGTCGCGTCCAGTTACATCGAAGGAGTCGCGGCGCCGGTCGTCGACGTCATCCTGGCCGAGCACGCCGGCCCCGGTGGGCACACTCCGGCGGCCTGGGTGGCGGCGAACCTCGCCGCCACGGAACAGGCGATCGTCCACGCCGGGGGCACCGAGCGGCTCACCGTCGAGGAGTTGTGCCGCTGGCACGCGGCGCTCATGGCCGGCAGCCCCACGCCGGCGCAGCACGTCGGTCGCCTCCGCGAGGAGCAGGGCTGGATCGGTGGCACCAGTCCCCTGGACGCGCACCTGGTCACCCCGCCGCCCGGAGAGCTGGCCGGGCTGCTGGAGGATCTGGTCGTGTTCGTCAACGACGCGGGCATCTCGCGCAGCGCCGTGGACCCGATCGCGGCGGCCGCGATCGCCCATGCCCAGTTCGAGGTGATCCATCCGTTCGCCGACGGCAATGGCCGGATCGGGCGCGTGCTGGTCTCCTGGCTGCTCACCCGCCGGCTGCGGCTGCTCACCCCACCCCCGGTCAGCGTGCACCTGGCCGCTGACGTCGGCGGGTACACCGCGGGGCTGACCCAGTACCGGTTCGGTCAGACCAGCGCCTGGGTCACGTGGTTCGCCGACGCTGTCTCCGGAGCCGGACGCGCCCAGTCCGAGCTCGTCGGGGCGGTGGACCGCATCCGGGCCGGCTGGCAGACGAAGCTGGCCGCGCACGGCCGGGCGAGGGCGCTGCGCGCGGACGCGGCCGCCTGGCGCGTGCTGGCGCTGCTGCCGCGGCATCTGGTCCTCACCGCGCCGGTTGTTTCCGAGGCGCTCGGGGTGACCGGTAAGGCAGCCCGAGAGGCACTGCGGACGCTGGCCGACGTCGGCGTGCTCACGGCCTACGACTCCGCCTCCGGCACCATCGGTTCCCCCGGGCGGGGGCGGCCGGCGCGCCTGTACGTCAGCGAGGAGCTGCTGGGCCTGGCCGGATCCAGCCCACTGCGCCGCTGACCGGGCCGAACCCGCCCAGCTGCTGATCGTCCGACGGTGCCACGCAGGCGGGGCGTCCCCGCACAGCGGAACCCACGCCCGCCGCATCACGCCATGTCGAGGGCGACCTTGTACTGGCCGGCCCGCGGCTGGATCGCCGCGGTGAAACCCTGCTGCACGTCGCCGGCCCGGTGGACGTCGGTCACGTAGACCTCCCGGAGCGCGGGGTGCGCCGCGAGGTAGCTCCCGGCGTCCCGGAGCACCCGGCGCCGCTCGAGGGTGACCCCCGCGCGCAGCGTGATGTTCTTCCGCAGGAACGTCAGCATGTCCAGCGGGTAGACCGCGTCGTCGGGGATGCCGAAGTAGAGGATCTCCCCGCCGGCGGCGACGCTGTCCAGGCAGTCCTTCAGCGTCGTGACCTGGTGCCCCACCGCCTCGACGACCACGCTGGGGCGGTCGGTCTCGCCGAGGGTGGCCGACCACAGGTTGGCGCTGGCGGTGACGGTCTCGTCCACGCCGAAGACGTCGGCATCCCGGCTCCGGTCGATCCGGTCCACCCCGACGACGTGGCCGGCTCCGCGCTGCTTGAGCACGTGGCTGAACAGCAGCCCGATCGGCCCCTGGCCGACCACCGCCACCGTGCGCCCGCGCACGTCCCCGACCTGCTCGACGGCGTAGAGCACGCACGCCAGCGGTTGCAGCATGACCGCGGTGGTGGGCGCCATCGTGGTGTCGTAGCCGGCCAGCCCCTCGCCGTCGCTGACCACGAGCTCGGCGATCGCGTCGAACGCCGACGCCCAGCCGACGACCAGGTCGCCGGCGGCGTGCGCCGGATGCCGGCTGGCCACGACCTCGCCGACGACCTCGTGCAGGGGGAAGCCCGGCGCGGGCGACGCCGGGGTGCCCCGGTTGGCGGCGTGCAGGAACGGTGCGCCCTTGAAGAACGGCAGGTCGCTGCCGCAGATGCCGCCGGCGCTGGTGGCCAGCAGGACCTGGCCGTCGGCGAGCTGCTCGGCGCGCGGCGCCTCGACCTCGACCTCCCGGAAGGTGAACGGTCCGTCCAGCACCTGGGCCCACATGTCAGTCGTCTCCCGTTTCGATCAGCGGCGTCCCGGAGAGTCTCTCCCGGCGGCCGGGAGTCGCGCGGGCGGGCGCCATGGGTGCGCGCGCGGTCAGCCGCTGCCAGAGTGAGGCGATGACCGAGACACCCCTCAGCCGCTTTCCCCTCCGGCCACCGGACGAGCTGCCGGCCGACCTCGCCGAGCGGTACGCGGAGGTGGCCGAGCGGTCGGGCTTCCTGCCCAACGTCTTCGCGGCGCTGGCCTGGCGGCCGGACGAGGCGCGGGCGTTCTTCGCCATGCACGACGCCCTGATGGACAAGGAGACGCCGGGGCTGTCGAAGGCCGACCGCGAGCTGATCGTGGTCGCGACCAGCGCCGGCAACGACTGCCTGTACTGCGTCGTGGCGCACGGTGCGGTGGCGCGGATCCGCGCCCGCGACCCGTACATCGCCGACCAGGTCGCCGTCGACTGGCGCAAGGCACCGCTGTCGCCGCGGATGCACGCCGTGCTCACCGTGGCGACCCGCCTGGCCGCCGATCCGGCCGCCGTCACCGCGGACGACCTGGCGAGCCTCGCCGAGCACGGCCTCACCGAGGACGACGTCTGGGACGTCGGCATGATCACGTCGTTCTTCGCGCTGTCCAACCGGCTGGCGCACTTCGCCGCGCTCGCGCCCAACCCCGAGTTCTTCCTCATGGGCCGGCTGCCACGGGGCACAGAGGGCGCCGCCGGGTCGGCGGGCTGAGCCGGTGGCGCGCCGGTGCGGTCGCGGGCACCGGGGCTGACGAGCAGGATCGTCGGGCGACGGCTGACGACACCGCCGCGGACGCAGAACTCGACGAAGGGAGCGGCCGGGCATGGCGATCAGCGAGGGCGACCTGCGGCGGCGGTGGTCGGAAGGACAGCCGTGCCACGGCCTGTGGAGCGCCTTGCCGGGCGCCGTGACCGGCGAGATCCTGGCGCGGACCGGCGCCGACTTCGTCGTCGTCGACCTGCAGCACGGGGCCCGGTCCGAGGCCGAGCTGCCGGGGGTGGCGGCGGCGATCACCGCGGCGGGATCGGTGCCGCTCGTCCGGACCCGCAGCTCGCTGTTCCCCGACGTCGGACGGCCGCTGGATCTCGGCGCCTGCGGGGTCATCGTGCCCAACGTGCGCGATGCCGAGCACGCCCGGGAGGTCGTCGCCACCTGCCGGTACGCGCCGGCGGGCAGCCGGTCGATCGGCCGGTTCTCCGGCGGCGCCGAGGACCCGCTCGCGATCGTGATGGTCGAGACCGCGACGGCGCTGGAGGACCTCGACGCCGTCCTGGCCGTCGACGGGCTGGACGGGGTGTTCGTCGGTCCGGGCGACCTCGGGCTGGCGCTCGGCCTGACCGGTGCGGACCGGCGGGCGGAGCTGCGCGGGGTCCTCTCGTCGATCGTCGCCCGGGCCGGCGCCGCCGGCGTACCGGTGGGCGTGTACGCGCACAACGGCGAGGAGGCCGCCGGCTACGCGGCCGAGGGAGCGACGATCGTCACCGCCGCGGCGGACGCCGCCACCCTCGCGCAGGCCATGGCGCAGCACCTACGGGTCGCGCGGGACCGCCCGGGGCCGGAGCGCCCGTGACCGGCGCCGGGCCCGGGGACCTCAGGCGGTGCAGCCGTCCGGTCCGCAGACGGCGCCGTCGCTCGCCACGGAGATCAGCGGGGAGCGCTCCGACCACGCCCGCTCCAGCACCTGGAGCAACGCGTCGGCCGACTGGGCCCCGTTGACGCCGTACTTCCGGTCGACGACGAAGAAGGGCACCCCGCTGATGCCCAGCGCGGCCGCCTCGGCCTCGTCGCCGCGGACTGCACCGGCGTACCGCTGGTCCTCGAGCGCCGCGCGCACCTCGTCAGCGTACAGACCGGCGTCGGCGGCCAGCCGGACCAGGGTCTCGCGGTCGCCGACGGCCTCGCCCTCGCTGAAGTAGGCGGTCAGCAGCCGCTCCTTCACCGCGTCCTGCACCCCGCGCTCGGCGGCCAGGTGGATCACCTGGTGGGCGTCGAAGGTGTTGGCGCGCACCGCCCGGTCGAACCGGAAGTCCAGCCCCTCCGCGGCGGCCTGCTGCGTCATGTGGTCGGTCATCTGCTGCGCGCCGGCGACCGAGGTGCCGTACTTGCGGGCCAGCCGCTCCGCGTAGCCGGTCGCCGAGACCCCGTCCCCGGCAGCGGCCGACCGCGCCCCGGGGTCGAGCTCGAACGCCTTCCACTCCACCTCCACCTGGTCACGGTGGGGGAACCGCGCGAGGGCGGCCCCTAACCGGCGCTTGCCGATGTGGCACCAGGGACAGACGACGTCGGACCAGATCTCGACCTTCACGACCGGCGCAACCACGGCGGCCGGCGGCGGCATTCCCGCACGTTCCGCGGCGCGACGGAGCTCCGTGGGCCGGCAGGGTCTAGCATCGGACCAGCACCGTTCATCGGCAGACGGCGCTCGTCCGGTGACGACGCCCCGTGTGCGCTCGTCGCCCCGGCCATCGACCGGCCGCTCCGGGTTCCTCCCGGAGGGCGGGCTGCCTCGCCCCCGGGCGTGGGTCCCCCAGGGCTCCAGGCGCGCAGTCGCGGCTGGAGCACCCGGCCCGCTGCCCGGGACGTCCGTCGCCCGCGACCGCGGGCCGGTGCGCAGCACTCTGCCCGGCTCCCGTGCCGGGCATCCGGAGGAGGAGTCCGTGGCTCGACCAGGGCAGCGCCAGGGGCGCACCCGCCGCACCGCCCCGCGCAACGAGCGGCGCGGCCGCGGCGCGAACGACGTCAGGTCGGTGATCGCCCGCGCGATCCGCGAGGTCGAGACCGCCGCCCAGCGCGGCCGCGTGACGCCCGCGGTGCGTACGAAGTTCCAGGTGGTCGCCCTGCTGCTGCGCGAGGAGCGCGAGCGGGTGCGGGCGGACGAGACCGGCAGCGCCGCCTCCCGTGCCGACCAGCTCAAGCGCCTGGACGGGTTCGCGACGACGCTGGCGAGGACCGCCGTGCGCGACTCCGGGCTGCTGTCGCTGCTGAGCGAGGACGCCGTCGTCTCCGAGGCCGCCCGGTCGATGAAGCGGGAGATGCTGACGGACCTCGGTATCGAGCCGGAGCCCGAGGAGGAGCCGCCGGCGCAGCCGGCGGTCTTCTCCGCCGCTCCCGAGCGCCGCGTGGTGCCCCAGTCGGTCATCTCCCGGCAGCTGGCCAACCCGTTCCTGGCCCCCGACTTCTCCGCCACCCCGCCGCCCCAGGCCCGCCCGCGGCGGCTGGTCGGCTGGGAGCTGCTCGACCCGCTGCTGAACTCCTTCGAGCGCGCCGGTGGCGGGGTCCCGGCGTGCATGCCCCTGCCCGCGCCGTCCTCCCTGCAGGCGGCGGGCGGCCGGCAGCTGATGCCGCACCAGGCGCAGGTGGTCGCCGCCGCCGCGGCCGGCCACCGGACGTTCCTGCTCGCCGACGAGCCGGGCCTGGGCAAGACGGCGCAGGCGCTGCTCGCCGCGGAGGCGGCGAACGCCTATCCGCTGCTCGTGGTGGTGCCGAGCGTGGTCAAGACCAACTGGGCCCGCGAGGCCGGCATCTGGGTGCCGCACCGCGCGGCCACCGTCGTGCACGGCAACGGGGAGACCGTCGACGGGTTCGCCGACATCGTCGTCGTCAACTACGAGGTGCTCGACCGCCACATCGGCTGGTTCGGCGACTTCGGGTTCCGCGGCATGGTCGTCGACGAGGCGCACTTCATCAAGAACAAGACCTCGCAGCGCTCGCAGCACGTCCTGGAGCTGTCCGACCGCATCCGGTCGCGGTTTCCGCGCCCGCTGCTGATGGCCCTCACCGGCACCCCGCTGATCAACGACATCGACGACTTCCTGGCCATCTGGCAGTTCCTCGGCTGGATCGACGAGAGCAAGCCGCTCGGCGACCTGATGAACGCGCTGGAGGAGACCGGCCTGACGCCGGCGGACCCGGGCTTCTACCCCGCCGCCCGTGGGTGCGTGATCGACCAGGGCATCGTCCGTCGGCGCAAGGTCGACGTGGCCGCCGACATCCCCGCCCGGCGCATCGCCGACCTGCCCGTCGAGCTCGACGACAAGGCCGGCCGGTCGATCCGGGCGGCCGAGCAGGAGCTCGCACGCCGGCTGGTGAAGCGGTACGAGAGCGCGCTCGCCGCCCGCGAGTCCGCCGACGTCGTGGAGGGCGTCGACGCCGACCTGGTGCGCAAGGTGGCCAGGTGGGAGCTGAAGGACGCCACCGCGTCGGCCACCGGCGAGAACGTGTTCAGCATGATGCGGCGCATCGGTCAGGCGAAGGCCGGCCCGGCCGCCGACTACGCGGCACAGCTGGCCCGCAGCGCGGGCAAGGTCGTGTTCTTCGCCAAGCACGTCGACGTGATGGACGCCGCCGAGGAGTCGTTCAGCCGGCAGGGGATCGGCTTCTCCTCGATCCGCGGCGACCAGACGCCGTCGGCGCGGCAGAAGCAGATCGACGCGTTCGTCACCGATCCCGGCGTCGCCGTCGCGGTCTGCTCGCTCACCGCGGCCGGGGTGGGGCTCAACCTGCAGGTCGCCTCCAACATCGTGCTGGCCGAGCTGTCCTGGACCGACGCGGAGCAGACCCAGGCCATCGACCGCAGCCACCGCATCGGGCAGACCGAGCCGGTCACCGCGTGGCGGATCATCGCCGCGCAGACCCTCGACTCCCGGATCGCCGAGCTCATCGACAGCAAGGCCGGGCTGGCCGCCCGCGCGCTCGACGGATCGGACGAGGAGATGTCGTCCTCGGCCGACGTGCAGCACGAGGCGCTCGTCGCGTTGCTGACCGACGCGTTGGCGGCGGCGTCGTAGCGACGGGCGGCCGATCCGCCGGGGGCCGACGCCGGCGGCTCTCCGCGATCAGCCCGCACCGGGCCGCCGGTCGTCCGACGTGGCCTGGCGGCTCCAGTCCGGGCGGAGCAGCGGCAGCGGGTCGGCTCCACGCCGTCCCGGCTTGACGGCCAGGAGCTGGTTCACGCCGGTCCGGTGGCGTTCGAACGCCAGCGCCGAGCCCGCCAGGTAGAGCCGCCACACGCGGGCCCGGCCCGGGGAGGACCAGCGGACCGCGTCGTCCCAGCGCTGCTCGAGGTTGCGCACCCAGGACCGGCAGGTGAGCGCGTAGTGCCGGCGGAGGGCCTCGACGTCGCGGACCTCGAAGCCCGCCTCCTCGAGCACCTGGACGTGGGTGGCCAGCGACTGCAGCTCGCCGTCGGGAAAGACGTACCGCGTGAGGAACGACCCGGGGTCGGGGCGGTCGGGGCCGGCCGCCGGGCCGCGTGCGATGGCGTGGTTGAGCAGCCGGCCGCCGGGGCGCAGGAGCCCGTGGAGCCTGGCGGCGTAGCCCGGCAACGAGGCGTGACCGACGTGCTCGGCCATGCCGATGGAGGCGATCGCGTCGAACGGCCCGTCGTCGACCTCGCGGTAGTCCTGCAGCCGGACCTCGACGCGGTCGGTCAACCCGGCGTCGGCGATGCGCCGGCGGGCCAGTCCGGCCTGGGCATCGGAGATGGTCACGGCGACCACCGAGACGCCGTACCGGGACGCCGCGTGGAGGGCGAACGAGCCCCAGCCGCAGCCGACGTCGAGCAGCCGCATCCCCTGCTCCAGGCCGAGCTTGCGGCAGACCAGGTCGAGCTTGGCCTCCTGCGCCTGCTCCAGCGTCGCGCCCGGCTCCGGGAAGTAGGCGCAGCTGTAGACGAGCGAGGGGCCCAGCAGCAGGCGGTAGAAATCGTTGCCGACGTCGTAGTGGTGGCTGATGGCGCTCCGGTCGCGACCCAGCGAGTGGCGGCTCCCGCGCAGACGCGCCTCCTCCGGCGGGGGCGCCGGTGGGGGTCCCAGGACCCGCAGCCTCAGGAGCGGGCCGGCCAGCCGGGCGAGGGCCCGCCGGTCGAGGGCCAGCTCCGGCCGGGACGGCAGGTCGTCCGGGAAGCCGAGCGCCGCGAAGAGGTCACCCTCGATGTCGAGATCCCCGCTGACGTAGGCACGGGCCAGCCCGAGCTCCCCGGGCGCGTACACCAGGCGGCGGAGGGCCCGCGGGTGGCGGACGACGAGGGTGGGCGCCCCGTCGACGACGGTCCGGGAGCCGTCCCAGCACCGCACGGACATCGGCAGCGGTGCACCCAGCAGGAGCCGACCGAGCTCGCTCACCAGCTCGGCAGCCCTCGGGGTCACCCCGCCACCCTGGCACGGTCGTCCCGGGCGCGGGCCCCTTCGCGCCGCCGGATCAGCCGAACGCCGCCACCGTCCGGTCCAGGAAGTCGTTGCGGAATGCGCCGCGCGGGTCGAAGCGGCGGACGAGGGCCCGGAAGTCCGGGATCCGCGGGTACAGCCGCTCCAGCTCGTCGGCGTCGGCCGTGAAGACCTTGCCCCAGTGCGGGCGGGCGCCGTACGGACGCAGTGCTGCCTCGATCTCCGGGAGCAGCGCGCGCACCCGGGTCTCGTCGCGGAACCAGGTGAAGTGCAGGGCCAGGACGTCGGCGCCGTAGGCCGGACTCAGCCACAGGTCGTCCGCGGCCACGGTGCGCAGCTCGCTGACCTGGAGCAGGGGCGCGATGCGGGGGCCGAGCGAGCGCAGCGCGTCGCAGACCTCCCGCACGTACCGGCGGGGCACGAAGTACTCGGTCTGCAGCTCGTTCCCGTTGCTCGGCGTGAACCCGGTGCGGAAGTGGGGCAGCCGCTCGTGCCACTCACCCGGGACGCCCAGTTGCTCCGTGAGGTTCTCGACCGGGGTGTTCGTCAGCATGTGGGTCGGCACGGTCGCTGCGCGGGCCCCGAAGAACTCCTCCGGGGCCGTGTTCTCCTGCGCGGCGTTGCCGAGCTCGTCGGTGCGCGACTTCACCCAGACCTGGGTGACCTCCTGCCAGTCGGTGAACACGCTGACGCTGTAGGCCGCGTCCGTCACGGCCTGGAAGTCGGTGACGAGCCGGTCCCAGGTCAGCCCCACGTAGACGTTGGTGCGGACCTGGAACGTCGGCTGGAACCGCAGGCCGATCCGGGTGACGACACCCAGGGCGCCGAGGTGGACGACGGCGCCGGGGAAGTCCGGGTCCCCGGGCGTGAGCGTGACGGTCCCGCCGTCGGACCGGACCAGGTCCATGCCCACCACGGACGTGCTGAGCGAGCCGTTCCGGTTGCCGGATCCGTGGGTGCCGGTGGCGGTGGCGCCCGCGACGGTGATGTGCGGCAGGGACGCGAGGTTCGGCAGGCCGTAGCCGCGCGCCGCCAGGTCGGGGACCAGCTGGCTGTACGGCATGCCCGCCGGGATCCACGCGGTCCCGCCGTCCGCACCGGGGGACCCGTCGATCTCGACGTCGGAACCGAGGCCGTCGAGGACCACGAGGTCCCCGGTGGTGTCGGCGATGTCGTTGAAGCAGTGCCGCGAGCCGAGGACCTTGACCCGCTCGCTCCTCGCCACGACGTCCTGGAGCTCGGCGGTGCTCGTCGGCCGGTGCAGCCGCGCCGCCCGGTAGGTGACGTTCCCCGCCCAGTTCGTCGCAGGCCGGGCCCGCGCTGCGGCCTCGGACGTCTTCTGCTGCATGCTCGCTCGCGATCCTGGTCGGGCACGGACCCCGTGCCACCCGTCGTGGTGCCTGTGCCGCGTCGGCTCGCTGCGCGGTCGGAACCTCCGTACCACTCCGCCGGCGTCAGCGCGCCAGGAAGTGGACGCCGAGCCACACCCACGCCGCCAGGACGGCCAGCCGGCCCGGCGTGGTGCGCATGGCGGCGGCCACCGCGTCGGCCGCGGTCACCGGGCCCGTTCCGCGGCGGGCGCGGACCTCGATGACCGTGGCGAGCAGGGCCAGCACCGTGAACCCGGTGATGCTGGTCGCGGTGCCGCTCACGACGCCGTCGTCCGCCGTCGGGGGCGGGCGAGCAACCAGGCACCGACCGCCAGCCAGCCGAGGGTGGCCAGCCCCCGCACGGCGGGGGAGGCGAGCAGGGGATCGGCCAGGTCGCTGACCGTCGGCAGGTCGTCGTCGGCCAAGGTCACCAGCTCCCACCCGAGGACGGCGGCGAACCAGCCCAGCCAGGGCAGCCCCCGCCGGCCGACGGGGGCAGCCGCCCCGCCGGAGCGCCGGGCGACGCCCACGGCGGCCATGGCGGCCCCCGTGAGCCCGACGGCGACCAGGGCGCCGGTGGACAGCTCACCCCAGACCACGACGGCCGTGACGCAGGCCACGGCCAGGGCGGACGACGTGAGCCGGCGCGCGCACGGGGAACACCTCACGGGTGCATGCTCGTCGCTCCGGGCGCCGGAGGGTCGTTCTCCTCACCGGTCCGCTCGTCCTCGTCCTCGTCGCGTGGAACAACGTCGTCGTCCCCCGTCTGCCGGGCTACCCGGGGTCCTACGTGCCGGCCAACGTGGTGGCGACGGCCCTGGTCCTGGCGGCCGCCCGGACCGCGGGCCTGTCCTGGGCCGAGCTCGGTCTGCACCGCCGGGACCTCGGGGCGGGGCTGCGGTGGGGCGGGGCCTGCGCCGCCCTGATGGCGGCCGGGCTGGTCGCCGGCCTCGCGCTCCCGGCGACCCGCCCGCTGTTCGCCGACGCCCGCGCCGCCGGAACCGACGGCGGTGAGCTCGCCTACCAGACGCTGGTCCGCATCCCCCTCGGCACCGTCGTCTGGGAGGAGGTGGCGTTCCGCGGCGTCCTGCTCGCCGGCCTGGCGCGGCTGCTGCCGCTGCGGGCGGCGGTCGGGGTGTCGGCCGTCGTCTTCGGGCTGTGGCACGTCCGACCCACGTTGAGCGCGGCCGCGGCCAACGACCTGTCCGACGGCCTCCTGGGACCGGTCGTGGCGGTGGCCGTCGGCTGCCTGGTCACCGCGGCTGCCGGTGTCCTGTTCACCTGGCTGCGGCTGCGCAGCGGGAGCCTGCTGGCGCCGCTGCTCCTGCACCTGGCGACCAACACCCTGGGCCTGGTCGCCGCCGCGGCGGCCCACCGGCTGGGCTGAGCCGCTCCACGTCCTCATCCATCGGGGTACGGCGGGGTGCTGTCCGCCACGACCGCACCCCGGTCACCCACGGGCCGTTCCGGCCCGACGGTGGAGTCGCACACGGTCTGGCGCTCGGCCTCCGCGTTCACCGCTGCCCCGAGGAAGACCAGGGTGACCGTCGTCCACAGCCAGAACATGCTGATCGCCACCCCGGCGAGCGAGCCGTAGGTGGACTGGTAGTTGCCCAGGTTCTGCACGTAGGCGAAGAAGCCCAGGGTGGTGGCCAGCCAGACGGCCGTCGCGAGCACCGAACCGGCGGTGATCCACCGCCACTGCGCGTGCGTGCGGTCGGGGGCGAACCGGTAGAGGACGGCGAGGGCCACGGCCATGAGGGCCGCCACCGCGACCCACGACCCCACGGTGGCGGCCGCACGGACCGGCCCGGTGGCCCCGGCGAACGCCCCCGCCACGACACCCGACACGGTGATCAGACCGGCGAGCACCCCTGCGCCGCCGAGGACGAACAGCAGGGCGAGCCCGCTGCGCCGCAGGAGGCCGCGCGTCTCCGTCTGGTGGTAGGCGATCCCCACGCCGTCGATGAGGTACGTCATCGCGGTCGTCGCCGTCCAGAGGGCCACGAGCAGCCCGGCGAGCCCGCGCCAGGTCAGCACCTGCGCCGAGGCGGCGGTGATCGACGTGAGCTGGTCGGCCACGACGGACTCGAGATCGGCGGGCAGCATCTCCGCCACCTCCGACAGTTGCCGGCGCGCCGACTCCGGGGTGTTCACGAAGCCGTAGATGGACAGCGCCGTCACCAGCACCGGGGCGACGGACAGGACGGCGAAGAACGCCACCCCGGCGCTCTGCACCATGAGGCGATCGCTGAGCATGTGGCGGACGACGCGCCGCAGCACGTGGCGCCAGCCGGCGGCAGGGATCGCGCGCGGGGAGTCCGCGTCGTTGCCCGCGCTCTCCAGGCCGTGGCCTCCCGGGTCGGCCGGGGGCCGGTCCTCCCGAGCCAGAGCCATGACACATCCCACCCCCGGCGGCGCGGTGCCGCAACGTCGGAGGGAATCCGCGCAAACGGTTTATCGCCAGAAGGTCGCGATCGGGTGACGATGCCCGCACCGCTGTGTAACCGACGCGGGATCGGGCAGCCATCCACCCGTGATGTACCGCGCCGCCGCCGCCGTGCCGTTCGACGACCCGGATCGGGTGACCGCGGGGCTCCGCGGACAGCTGCGCGTGATGGCCGCTGCCGCAGGGGCGGACCCGGACTGGTCGACGCTCCGGGTGCAGGGACCGGTCCGACGGGGCGCGCACCGCGGCACGCGGCTGTCCGAGTGGACGGCGACCGTGGTGGTCACCGGCGCGTCCCCGGCAGTCGACGACCGGTGGATCGATGCGCTCGGGCCGGCCGTTCCGCGGCGGATGGCCGCGACCGCCGAGATGACCTCCCCGCTCGTCGACCGCTGAGCCCGCCCCGCGTCGCGGGAACCGGCGACAGCGCTGCCACCTGATCGCCGGGTACCCGGAGCCGGGGCCGCGCACGTCCTGCCGGGCTCGTCCCGGGTTGGCACGATGCCTCCCATGGCCGCGACAGAGATACCGGGGCAGGGCGGCCGCACGGCGTTCGTCCTCGGTGGCGGGGGAGTGCTCGGCGCCGCCGAGATCGGGATGCTGAGTGCCCTGTTCGAGCGCGGGATCAGGCCGGACGTGATCGTGGGCACCTCGGTGGGCGCGATCAACGGTGCGCTGGTCGCCGCCGATCCGACCCCCCGCGGGGTGGACCGGTTGCGCGCGGTGTGGGCGGAGCTGACCTGTGAGGGCGTCTTCGCCGGGTCCGTGCTCGCCCGTGCGCGGACGCTGGTGCGCACCCGCACCCACCCACCTGCACGCGCGCGAGCCCCTGCGGGACCTGCTGGCGGCGCATCTGCCGGTGCGCACGTTCGCCGAGCTGACCGTGCCGTTCCAGTGCGTCGCGGCCAGCATCGAGCGGGCTGCCGAGCACTGGTTCACCGACGGTGACCTGATCGAGGCGGTGCTCGCCTCCTGCGCCGTCCCCGGGCTGCTGCCCCCGGTGGAGCTCGACGGCGAGCACTACCTGGACGGCGGGCTGGTGCACAGCATCCCGGTCGGCCGGGCGGTGGCGCTCGGTGCGGACACGATCTACGTGCTGCACGTCGGCCGGATCGACCGTCCGCTGCGTCCGCCGGCCCGGCCGTGGGAGGTCGCGCTGGTGGCCTTCGAGATCGCCCGGCGGCACCGGTTCGCCGCCGACCTGGCCGCGCTCCCGTCCGGCGTCACGCTGCACGTGCTGCCGTCCGGGAACGCGGGCCCGGCCGCGGCCGGGGACCTGCGGAACCTGCGCTACCGCGACTTCTCCGCCGTTCCGGGGCGGATCGACCGGGCGTACGTCGCGGCCGGCGACTACCTCGACCGGTCCGGCGGGCCCGAGGGCGGGGCCTGAGGTGCTGCCGCCCCGGCCCGTCCGCCGGCTCACCGGACCGCTGCTGATCGGTGCGCTGGCGGTCGGGGTCGTCCTGCTGCCGGTGCTCGTGATCGTGGCGGCGGTCGTCTCCGCGTGGTTGCCGGGGCGCTGGCGCGCGCTGCGGCTGCTGTGCTTCACGCTGGTGTACCTCGGGCTGGAGGTGGCCGGGCTCGTGGCCGCGGGGGCCCTCTGGGTGCTCAGCGGCTTCGGTCGCCGGCTGGCCGCCCCGAGGTTCCGCGCGGCGCACTACACCCTGCTGCGGCTGCTGCTCGACGTGCTCCTGCGGGTCGCGCGGCGGCTGTTCGTCCTGGAGCTGGTCACCGACGGGGAATCCTGGTCACCGCTGGACGACGGGCAGCCCGGCTCCACGAACGCCATGCTGGTGCTCTCCCGGCACGCCGGTCCGGGTGACTCGTTCCTGCTCGTCCACACCCTCATGAACCGGGATCACCTCCGCCGGCCGCGGATCGTGCTCAAGGACGTGCTGCAGTTCGACCCGCTCATCGACGTCTACCTCAACCGGCTGCCCAACCACTTCGTCAGCCCCGGTGGGCCGGCCGGGTCCAGCTCCGCGGAGGCGATCGCGGAGCTCGCCCGCGACCTGGGCGACGAGGACGCGCTGCTGATCTTCCCGGAGGGCGCCAACTTCACCCCGCGACGCCGGATCCGGGCCATCGCGCGGTTGCGCGACCGGGGGCTGCTGCGCGCGGTCCGCCGGGCCGAGGCGATGCGGCACGTGCTGCCGCCGCGCCCGGCCGGGGTCACCGCGGCGCTGCGGGCGGCCCCCCACGCCGACGTCGTCTTCGTCGCGCACACCGGACTCGAGCACCTGAACACCGTCCGCGACCTGTGGCGGAGCCTGCCGATGGACAAGACGCTGCACCTGCGCTGGTGGAACGTCGCGGCCGCCGACGTGCCGCGCGACGAGAAGGGGCAGACCGAGTGGCTCTACCACTGGTGGGAGACCATCGACGAGTGGATCGAGGCCATGCGGCGGCAGGAGTCGGCGAAGGGCGGTGGGTGACGAGCCGGGGTCGATGCCACCGGTTCCGCGCTCCGCTGTGTGATCCCCGAGGCGGCGGGTAGCGCAGCCGTGATGGCTGCCAACGTGTTCGTACTGGGAATGGACGACCTCAACGCAGAGATCCTCCGGGACCTGCCCGAAGACCGGTACCGGTTCCATCCGCTGCTGAGCAAGGACGAGTTGATCGGGATCGAGGACATCGACCTGCCTGCGCTGCTCGACCGCGCACAGGCGCACCTCGAGGCCTTCGACGGCCCCATCGACGCGATCATCGGCTACTGGGACTTCCCAGTGAGTTCCATGGTTCCGATCCTGTGCCGCCGGTTCGGGGTGCCGGGCCCACCGCTCGAGGCGGTCACGAAGTGCGAGCACAAGTACTGGAGCCGGCTGGAGCAGCGGAAGGCGATCGAGGAGGTGCCCGAGTTCGCCCTCATCGACGTCGACGAGCCGGCGCGGCTGCCTGCCAACCTCCGCTACCCCGTGTGGGTCAAGCCGGTGAAGTCGGTCTCCTCGGAGATGGCCTTCCGGGTGGAGGACGACGACCAGCTCTCGGGGGCGCTCGAGGAGATCCGGGACGGCATCGGGAAGTATGCCGAGCCCTTCGAGTTCGTGATGGACCAGCTCGACGAGCTGCCGCCCGAGATCGCCGAGGTGGGCGCCCGGGTCTGTCTGGCCGAGGAGGCCGCGGTGGGGCGGCAGGTGACAGTGGAGGGCTACCGGACGGCGGGCCGATCGCACGTCTACGGCATCGTCGACTCCCTGCACTACCCGGGTACGTCGAGCTTCCTGCGCTACCAGTACCCCTCCCGGCTGCCGGAGGAGATGCAGAGCCGGCTGGCGACGCTGTCGGAGCGGGTCATCGACCAGATCGGGCTGGACCAGATGACCTTCAACATCGAGTACTTCTGGGACCCGGATACCGACCGCATCCGGCTGCTGGAGGTCAACCCACGACACTCCCAGTCGCATGCGCTGCTGTTCGAGCGGGTCGACGGCGTCTCCAACCACGAGGTACTGGTGAAGCTGGCGCTCGGTGAGGAGCCCACCGAGCCTCGGGGCGACGGCGACTACGGGGTCGCGGGCAAGTGCTTCCTGCGGGCCTTCGACGACGCCCTCGTGGTTCGCGCCCCGTCACCGGAGGACGTCGCGCGCGTCGAGCGAGAGGTGGATGGCGTCACCGTCGAGGTGGTGGCCGAGCAGGGGCACCGGCTGTCGGAGCTGTCGCAGCAGGACAGCTACAGCTACGAGCTCGCGCTGCTGTTCATCGGCGCGCAGGACGAGGCGGAGCTGAACACCAAGTACGACCAGTGCGTGCGGATGCTGCCCTTCGAGTTCGAGGAGGTCTCGCATGGCTGACGCCGGGCTACGCTTCGTGCGGGAGTTCCCGCGCGAGGTCGTCCAGGACGAGCACGTGTGGATCCCGATGTCGGACGGGACCCGGTTGGCCGCCCGGATCTGGCGGCCGAGCGACGGCGAGGAACGGCCGGTGCCGGCGGTGCTCGAGCTGATCCCGTACCGCAACCGGGACCTCACCGCCTACCGCGACTCCATCCACCACACGTACATGGCCGGCCACGGCTACGCCTGCGTGCGGGTGGACCTGCGCGGGAGCGGCGACTCCGAGGGCGTGCTGACCGACGAGTACCTCGAGCAGGAGCTGCAGGACGCGGAGGAGATCCTCGCCTGGCTGGCCGAGCAGCCCTGGTGCGACGGCTCGACCGGCATGATGGGCATCTCCTGGGGCGGCTTCAACGCCCTGCAGGTGGCGGCCCGCCGTCCGCCGGGGCTGGGCGCGGTCGTGACGGTCTGCTCGACCGACGACCGGTACGCCGACGACGTCCACTACATGGGCGGTTGCCTGCTCAGCGACAACCTCTCCTGGGCCTCGACGATGTTCGCCTACAACTCGTGCCCGCCCGACCCCGCAGTGGTGGGGGAGCGGTGGCGCGAGATGTGGCTGGACCGGCTGCACGACAGCGGCCTGTGGCTCGAGGAGTGGCTGCGCCACCAGACCCGGGACGACTACTGGCGGCACGGATCCATCTGCGAGGACTACTCGGACGTCCAGTGCGCCGTCCTGGCGGTAAGCGGCTGGGCCGACGGGTACTCCAACGCCGTCTTCCGGATGATCGAGAGCCTCGAAGGACCGCGCCAGGGGCTGATCGGCCCCTGGTCGCACAAGTACCCGCACCTGGGCCAGCCCGGCCCGGCCATCGGCTTCCTCCAGGAGGTCGTCCGCTGGTGGGACCGCTGGCTGAAGGGCATCGACAACGGGGTTCCCGAACAGCCGGCGCTCCGGGTGTGGATGCAGGACAGCGTGCCGCCGCTGACCGCCTACGAGGAGCGCCCCGGCCGGTGGGTGGGGGAGCCCAGCTGGCCCTCGCCGCACATCCGCCAGGTCGCCCACCCGCTGGCCCGCAACCGGATCGCCGTCGACGGGGAGGTGCTGCCCGAGGAGTCGCTGGGCATCGAGTCGCCGCTGTCGGTGGGGCACTTCGCCGGCAAGTGGTGCTCGTACAACGCGCCGCCGGACCTGCCGTACGACCAGCGCGAGGAGGACGGCGGCTCGCTGGTGTTCGACAGCGACGTCCTGGAGGAGCAGTACGAAATCCTTGGCGCCCCGGCGGTGGACCTGGACGTGACCAGCAGCCACCCGAACGCGATGGTGGCCGTCCGGCTCTCGGACGTCGCCCCGGACGGACGGGCCACCCGGGTCACCTACGGGCTGCTCAACCTCACCCACCGGGACGGGCACGCGGACCCGCGGCCGCTGGTGCCGGGGGAGCGCTACCGCGTGCAGGTCCAGATGAACGGTGTCGCCCACGCCTTCGCGGCCGGTCACCGCATCCGTCTGTCGCTCTCGACGTCGTACTGGCCGCTGGCCTGGCCCTCACCGGAGTCACCACGCCTGGAGGTGACGACCGGTTCGAGCCGGCTGCTCCTGCCGAACCGTCCCCTCGCGGAGTCCGACGAGGTCTCGGTGCAGCCCTTCGGGGAGCCCAAAGGGGCCGAGCCGATCCCGGTGACGAACGTGCAGCCCGGCGAGCACCGCTGGCAGGTCACCCGGGACCTGATCGGCTACGGGTCCGCACTGGAGGTCGTCAACGACCTCGGGGTCGTGCGGTTCGACGACATCGACCTGGAGGTGACCCGTCGGGCCGAGGAGCGGTACAGCTCCGTGGGGGACGACGTGGGGTCGGTCTGCGGGGAGACGACGTGGCAGGTGGCGTTCCGCCGGGGGGACTGGCACGTCCGTACGGTCACGCGGACCGTGCTGACGTCCACCGCGACGGACTTCTGCCTGCATGCGCAGCTGGATGCCTTCGAGGGTGAGCGGCGCGTCGTGTCGCTGAACTGGGACCGGACGGTGCCGCGGCAGCTGGTGTAGTCCCTGGCCGGGGGAGAGCCCTGGCTCTGGACGGAAGAGCGGCCACCTGCGCGGATGTGGGCGATCAGCCCGCCGGAGGCGAGGAGGGCGTGTTCGCGGTGGATACGGGCGTAGCTGCGCGGGGGGTCGGGTCGCCGGCACGACGATCAACCGTCTGCGCGCGCCTGCCGGGCCAGCCGGCGTGCCTCCCGCAGCGGCCACGGCGTCCGCACGCTCGTGGTGGCAGCGAGGACCAGCGCTGCCGCCACGCCTCCGGTGGTGCGCCAGGCGGCATGGGCGACGACCGGCCGGACGCCGGGCGCGGTACGTACCCAGCGAGCCACCTCGGCGCCGTCGAGCACGAGTGCCGACGCGTCGCCGCGCCCGGGACCGGGTGGCGGTCCTGCTGCTCTCAGCGGCCGGTCGGTCACCCCGGCGCTCGGGACGCCGAGCACGGCGCCCACGTGCAGCGCGAGGCCTGCGTGCCGCGGGTGGTCCCGGCCGGCGGCAGCGAGCAGGAGCACGTCGGGGCGCCCCCCGAGGGCCTCCAGAGCGGCGACCAGCAGCGGACCTTCACGGGCGGACAGCTGGGTGGGGACATAGGGAGCGCGCACGGCCCCGACGACGACCTCCGCCGCCAGGACGTGCGGACCCCGCGTGAGCACCGCCCCGGCCCAGGCCCGCTCACCCCGGTCCGGGTCGTGGACGACGGCGGCGGCCGCCAGCTCGGGGGCCGACGTCCCCGGATGCCAGGGCGGCGGCTGGAGCGCCCCGAGCCGCCGTTGGAGGTCGTGCAGCACCTCGGCGTCCGCCGGCCAGGACGGGTCGCAGCTGGGGGACATGGCGCCATCGTGGGCCACCACGACGTGGCAGCATCCGGTGGCATGGAGGCTCCCGCGCCGCACCGCTTCGTCGCCCGAGTCATCGAGGAGGCCGAGAACAAGATCCACGAGGACGGCGTCGCCCGCCGGTTCGGCTTCTCCGGCGCGCTCGTGCCCGGGGTGGAGCTGTTCGCGCGCACCACCACGCCCCTGATGGCGGCGTGGGGGGAGGAGTGGCTGTCCGGCGGGCGGGCCGACGTGCGCTTCCGCCGGCCGGTGTACGACGGCGAGGAGTTGCTCGTCGACCTGACCGACGGCCGGCTGACCGTCACCGGCCCGGACGGCGAGGTGCGCTGCCTGGGCTCGGCCGATCGCACGGGGGACCGGCCCTCCCTCGCCGGTTTCGCGGAGGCGTCGGCTCCCGCCGAGCGGGTGGCCGACCCGGTGCCGGGCCCGTTCGGCAGCGTCCACGAGGCCGGCACCGTCGAGGAGAACGAGTGGTACCTCGACGCCGTCGGGGAGCCACTGCCGCTGTACCGGGAGAACTCGTGGGCGCATCCCGGCCTGCTGCTGCGCCTGGTCAACAGGCTGCTCATGCACAACGTCGCCCTCGGACCGTGGATCCACACCTCCAGCGACTGCCGGTTCCTCGGGGTCGCCCGGTTGCCCGCGCAGATGACGGTGCACGGGCGCGTCACCGACGTCGGTGAGCGTGGCGGGCACGAGGAGGTCCGTTACGACGCACTGGTCCTGGCCGACGCCGAGCCGGTGCTGCACGTCCACCACACCGCGCTCTACCGGCTGGCCACCGGCGACCGAGCACATCGGCGCCCAGCCGCCGGCCCTGGTTGAGCGTTCTCTCACAATCCGCAGGCGAGCTGGCAGGCGGGCCGCCGGCGGGGGATGCTCGAACGGTGCGGAGGAGTGTTGCGTTGACGCGTCGTCGCGCCGTCGACCTGCTGCGCACGGCCAGCCTGCTGTAGCCCGGAGCCGCCGAGCCCGCGCGGATCCACCCGCGCGACGCGACGCCGGTGGCGCGCCACCGGTTCTCCGACCGGGGCTCGCTGCCGCCCGTGCCACCCGCTGCCGAGCCACCCCGAGGTCCCTGTGATCGAGCTGTCCGACGTCCGCAAGGTCTTCCCCGCGCGCCGCGGGGCGGCCGAGGTCGTCGCCGTCGACGGCGTCAGCCTGTCGGTCGCCGACGGCGAGTTCGCCGGTGTCGTCGGCCCCAGCGGCTCGGGCAAGAGCACGCTGGCCCGGCTGGTCAACCTGCTGGAGCGGCCGACCTCGGGCGGGGTGACCGTCGACGGCCAGGTGCTCACCGACCTGGACGCCGACGGCGTGCGCCGCGCCCGCCGCACCGTCGGCATGGTCTTCCAGCACTTCAACCTGCTCGACTCGCGCACCGCGGCCGGAAACGTCGAGCACCCGCTGGAGCTGGCCGGCGTCGGCAAGGCGGAGCGGCGCCGCCGGGTGGCCGAGCTGCTGGACCTGGTCGGGCTGGGGGACCGGCACGCCTCCCGGCCGGCGCAGCTCTCCGGCGGCCAGAAGCAGCGCGTCGCCATCGCCCGCGCCCTGGCCGCGCGGCCGAAGGTGCTGCTCTGCGACGAGGCCACCAGCGCACTGGACCCCACGAGCACCACCGGCGTGCTCGACCTGCTGCGGCAGGTGCGCACCGAGCTCGGCCTCACCGTCCTGCTCATCACCCACGAGATGGCCGTCGTCCGGGCGGTGTGCGACAGCGCCGTGCTGCTGGACCGCGGCCGGGTCGTCGACGGCGGACCCCTCTCCGAGGTGCTCACCCGGCCGCACTCGCCGCTGGCCGCGCAGCTGCTGCCGGCCCCGCCGGTCGCGGGGGCGACCGGCGACCTGATCCGGGTCACCGTCACCGAGTCCGCGCCGGAGGGCCGGGTGCTGCGCACGCTCGCCGGTGACCTGGGGCTGGACGTCGAGGTCGTCGGCGGATCGGTGGAGACCGTGGCCGGCCGGCGCTTCGGTCGCCTGCTGCTGTCGGTGACCGGCGACGACGGCCGGCTGGACGCCGCGCTGCACCGGCTGCGGGACGGCGGGTCGCTGGTCGAACGCGCCGCCTCCGGCGACGAGCCACCGCCCTGGCAGGAGCAGGAGGAGCCGGCGCCGGAGCCGAACCGCGAGCCGGACGAGCCCCGGTTCCTCGACGCCCCGGACGTGCAGCGATGAACGAGTGGTCCCGCATCGCCCCGCAGCTGACCGAGGCCACCTGGGAGACGCTCTACATGGTCGGTGTCAGCACGCTGCTCACCGTGCTGATCGGCGTGCCGCTGGGCGTGCTGCTCACCACCACCGCGCCCGGCGCGCTGTCGCCGAGCCCGGCGGTGCACCGGGTCCTCGGCCTGCTGGTCAACCTCGGCCGGTCGCTGCCGTTCATCATCCTGCTGGTGCTGGTCGCGCCGGTGACCCGCGGGATCGTGGGGACGACGATCGGCTCCACGGCGACGATCGTGCCCCTCACCATCGGCGCCGTCCCGTTCCTCGCCCGGCTGGTGGAGACCAGCCTGCGCGAGGTCGGGCACGGCAAGGTCGAGGCGACGCTGGCCATGGGCGCCCGCCGCCGCGACGTCGTCCGCACCGTGCTGCTGCCCGAGGCGCTGCCGTCCGTGGTCGCCGGCGTCACCGTCACCGTCGTGGCCCTGGTCAGCTACTCGGCGATGGCCGGCGCCATCGGCGGCGGCGGGCTGGGCGACTTCGCCATCCGCTACGGCTACCAGCAGTTCCGCACCGACATCACCGTGGCCACCGTCGTCCTGCTGCTCGTCCTCGTCCAGCTGCTGCAGTGGGCCGGCGACCGCTGGGCGCGCCGGCTCGCGCACGCCTGAGCTGCCTCCCACCCTCCCCCCGAACCTCCCGCACCACCCGACCCATCGCAAGGAGAAATACCCACATGCTTCGCCCCACCCGGTCCACCCTGGCCGCCGTCGCCACCGCCACCCTGCTCGGGCTCACCGCCTGCGGGGGTGGCGAGGCCGAGCTGTCGGCCGCCGACGAGCCGCTGCGCGTCGGCGCCTCCCCGGTGCCGCACGCCGAGATCCTGCGGTTCGTCGACGAGGAGCTCGCCGACGAGGCGGGGCTGGACCTGGAGATCGTCGAGTTCACCGACTACGTCCAGCCCAACGTCGCCCTCGACGACGGCTCGCTGGACGCCAACTACTTCCAGACGGTGCCCTACCTCGAGGAGCAGGAGGCGAGCGCGGGCTACGACTTCACCGCGCTGGATCCCGTGCACATCGAGCCGCTGGGCCTCTACTCCGAGTCGCTCACCGACCTGGCCGACCTGCCCGACGGCGCCACGGTCGCGATCCCGAACGACCCGACCAACGCCGCCCGCGCGCTGCGGCTGCTCGAGGCCAACGACCTGATCACCCTGGCCGACACCGGGGACGCCGCCCCGACGGCCCTGGACATCGACGGCAACCCGAAGAACCTGGAGATCGAGCAGGTGGAGGCCGCCCAGCTGCCCCGCTCGCTGGCCGACGTCGACGCCGCGGTGATCAACGGCAACTACGCCATCGACGCCGACCTCTCCCCGGCCGAGGACGCCCTCGCGCTCGAGGAGGCCGACGGGAACCCGAACGCGAACCTGCTCGTGGTCCGCAGCGGGGACGAGGACGCCGAGCGGATCGGCCAGCTCGAGGAGCTGCTGCACTCCGCCGAGGTCCGCCAGTTCATCGAGGAGAACTACTCCGGCGCCGTCCTGCCGGCGTTCTGAGCCGGTCGCCCGGCTGCGGGCGGTGAACGGTGCGGCCGCACGGCCGGCTCCCGTCACCTCCGGCGAGGGCGATCCGGACATGATCGACGACGGATGTGGGTATGCCTCTCCTTTCGATCCGAGGAGGCAAACCCCATGGGACTCGTGTCCGGGCTCATCAAGTTCAACCTGCTCAAGCGACTGTTCAGCCGTTTCAGCGGCCGTCGCCGCTAGCAGTTCCATCGGACCCGGCCGGGTGCCCGCGTGCTGCGGGCACCCGGCCGGAGCCGGCTGGTGACCATCACCGCCGCCCCGCACGGATCGTCCCGTCACGGCGTCGGCGCGGACGGGAGGTTCGATGCGGCGGATCTTCGTCGTGGGCTGCCCGCGGTCGGGCACCACGCTGCTGCAGTCGTTCCTGGCCGCGCACCCGGACATCCATTCGTTCCCGGAGACGCACGTCTTCCACCGGTTGCGCGCACCGCGGGGCCTGCGACGTGCGGCCGGGCTGGCCGCGGCCGGTGCGACGCAGCGGCTCGACGACGCCGCCGGCTGGCTCGGGGTTCCGCGTGCCCGGCCTCTGCTGCCCACGGTGCGCCGCCACGGAGCGGCGTTCCTCGCCATGGCCGACGCCGCCGCGCGAAAGCACGGCGCCGGTGCCTGGGTCGAGAAGACGCCGGCGAACCTGTACGCGCTGGACCTGATCGAGCGGCTGGTGCCCGGCGCCCTGGTGGTGCACATCGTCCGGGACGGCGCCGACGTCGTCGCCAGCCTGTGCGCCGTCGCCGGCAACTGGGGCACCACCTACTCGGTGGACACCGCCATCGACCAGTGGACCGAGTGCATCGCGATCACCGACCGGTACCGCGGCCGGGAACGGCACTCCGTCGTGGGCTACGACCGGCTGGTCCGTGACCCCGAGGGGACGCTGACCGAGCTGTGCGCCGCCCTCGGCCTGCCCTACACGGAGGCGATGATCACCGGCCGCGAGGCCGCCGCCCGCGACCTGGTCAAGGACTTCGAGCACTGGAAGTCCGACAACGCCGGACCGCTGCGCGACGGGGCGGGACGACGGCTCGACGAGGTCTTCGACGGCGCGACGCGCCGGTACGTCCGCGAGCGGGTCGCCGCGGTACCGGTGCGGGAGGTCGGTTCCGGCGGGTGAGGAGGTGTACCACGGAACGTCGGTCATTGGTTCGGTCGGCGACGACGGGCACACTGCGGATGTGATGGACGGCAGCCAGGTGACGACGGAGCCCGATACCGATCCCGGTATCGCGCTCCCTGCCCCGTGCGACGCCGCTGCGGAGGCCCGGCCGGAGCAGGGCGCGCCGCTGCTCGTTCCCGGGGAGACCTGCTGGCGGATCGAGCGGGCCACCCGTTTCGCGATCTTCGTCGACGCCGCCGGCTACTTTGCCACCCTCAAGCGTGCCGTGCTGCGCGCCGAACGGCGGGTGCTGTTCATCGGCTGGGACTTCGACCCGCGGATCCGGCTGGACCCGCTCGCCCGCGGCCGGCCGAAGGACGACCGGCTCGGCACTGTGCTCGAGCGGGCGGTGGAGCAGAACCCGCGGCTGGAGGTCGGCGTCCTCCAGTGGGATCTCGGCATGCTGCGCGCCCTCGGCCGGGGTCTGCAGCCGATCGTGCTGCTGGACCGGCGCACCCCGGATCGCCTCACCCTGGCGATCGACACCCAGCACCCGCTCGGTGCTGCACACCACCAGAAGATCGTGGTCATCGACGACTGCCTGGCCTTCGCCGGCGGCATCGACGTCACCGCCGACCGGTGGGACACCTCCGACCACGCCGACGGCAACCCGCACCGGCGTCGACCGGCAGCCGGGCGCGCGCAGGGCCGGCTGACCGGGCCGTGGCACGACGCGACCAGCATCATGACCGGGCCCGCCGCCCGTGCGGTCGCCGAGCTCGCCCGCGAGCGGTGGGAGAGCGGCACCGGGGAGCGGCTGCAGCCGCTGTCCGAGGAGCGGGAGTGCTGGCCCGAGGACGTCGAGCCCCTGTTCACCGACGTCGACGTCGCGATCGCCCGAACCCGACCGGAGCACGGCGGCGCGCCCCTCGTGCACGAGGTCGAGCTGCTGTGGCTGGCCGCGATCGCCGCGGCCCGCCGCTCGATCTACCTGGAGAGCCAGTATTTCGCCAGCCGCCGGATCGCCGAGGCGATCGCGGAGCGGCTGCGCGAGCCCGATGGCCCCGACGTGGTTGTGGTCAACCCGCGGACCGCCGACGGCTGGCTCTCGGAGAAGGCCATGGGCACCGCGCGCGCCCGCGTGCTGGAGATCGTCCGCGAGGCGGACGTGCACGACCGGTTCCGGCTCTACACGCCGGTGACCGAGCGGCGCGAGCACATCTACGTGCACGCCAAGGTGACCGTGATCGACGACCGCCTGCTGCGCATCGGTTCCAGCAACGTGAACAACCGCTCGATGGGCCTGGACACCGAGTGCGACCTGGCGATCGAGGCGGTGGAGGGGCGGCCCGGGGCCGGCCGGCTCGCCGCGACCATCGTCGGCATCCGCCACCGTCTGCTCGCCGAGCACCTGGGCTGCACGCCGGACGACGTCGCCGCCGCCATCGCCGACACCGGCTCGCTCGTGCAGGGCATCGAGCGGCTGCGCCGGCCGGCGGGCCGCTCGCTGGTGCCTTTCGAGCCGCCCGAGCTCGGCCCGGCCGACCGGGTGCTCGCCGAGACGGAGGTGATGGACCCGGAGAAGACGCCGAACCGGTGGCGCCGGGTCGAACGGTTCTTCGCCCGCCGCCGGCGGCCGCGGAGCCGGGTCCGCGCCTGACCCGGCGGCCGACGCGGTCCCGCCGCCGTTCGTTGACACGAGCGGCAGCGGGACCGTAGACAGCGCCGGTGACCGATGTCCCGCGCCGGGTGGCGCTCGAGGTGACCGAGGGCGTGGCGACCGTCCGGCTGGACCGCGCGGAGAAGCTCAACGCACTGGATGCGGCGATGTTCGATGCGCTCATCGCCGTCGGCACCGAGTTGATCGACCGCGACGACGTCGGTGCCGTCGTCCTCACCGGGGCAGGCCGTGCCTTCTGCGCGGGGCTCGACCTCGGGTCCTTCGCCGCGCTGGCCGAGGACGGGGCCGGCCGCGTCGTCGCGCCCCGCGAGCCGCTGGGTGCTGCCCGGGCACGTGGCCAGCAGGCCGTGCACGTCTGGTCCCTGGTGCCGGCGCCCGTGATCGCCGCCGTGCACGGCGTCGCTCTCGGTGGCGGCCTGCAGATCGCCCTCGGGGCCGACATCCGGATCGTGGCACCCGATGCGCAGCTGTCGGTCATGGAGGTCCAGTGGGGACTGGTCCCGGACATGTGCGGTACGCAGCTGCTGCCCGAGCTGGTCGGCCGCGACGTCGCCAAGGAGCTCACGCTCACCGGGCGGCGGATCTCGGGCACCGAGGCCGCGCGGCTCGGCCTGGCCACCCGGGAGGCGGACGAACCGCTCGTCCAGGCGCTCGCGCTCGCCGCGGAGATCGCCGGTCACAGCCGCAACGCCACGCGCGCCGGCAAGCGACTGCTCGACCTCGCCGGGCGGGTGCCGTTCGCCGAGGGGCTCCAGGCCGAGCAGGACGAGTTCCGCGCGCTGATCGGGTCATCCGAGCAGGTCGCCGTCGTCCGGCAGCGGCTCGGCGCGCGCGGTCGCTGACCCCGCGTCCAGCGGGAGGTGCGCGTCCGTTCGGTGGACGGTGCGTTCCTCGTCGTCGGGGCGGACCACTCTCAGGGTGACGCCGGCCGCGAGTCGGTAGGGGGTCGTGGTGACGAGGCCGCCGATGACCTTCCGCAGTCGCGACATCTCTGCCCGGACCGTCACGCAGTGCTGCTCGTCGCCGAACAGGGCGGTGCTCAGTTGCGCGGCGCTCAGCCCCGGCCGGCCGGCCTGCTGCAGCAGGCCGAGGACACCGGCATGCCGCCGGCTCAGCGGGGTCACCCACAGGTCGGTGTGCGACTGCAGCCGGAGCACCGGTGGGCCGGTCAGGTCCAGCTCGGCGACGATGTCGTCCCCGGACCCACGCGGCCGGACCAGCCAGCCCTCGCCGACCCGTTCCGGCGCGCACAGCCCCAGGCCCGGGACGGCGAGCAACGTGCCCCCGCGCGGCACCGCGACCCGGTCGCGTGCGGCGATGCCCGCCTGGTGGGCCACCCAGCCGTGGTCGTCGACGAGCAGCAGCGGGCCGGAGACGGTGGCCAGCACACCGCGGGCCGACTGGCGCACGCGCTCCAGCCGCAGCTCGTGGTGCCGCCACAGCTGGGACTCCGCCAGCTTGACGGCGGTCTCGACGAGGGCGCCGATGACGGGGTGCAGGGTCAGCGCAGGCCCGCTGACGTCGACGATGCCCAGCAGGTCCCCGCTGACCGGGTGGTGGATGGGGGCGGCGGTGCAGTACCAGGGGTGCTGGGCCTGCTCGAAGTGCTCGGCGGAGAACAGCTGCACCGGGGCCGCCTCGGCCAGCGCCGTCCCGATGGCGTTGGTGCCCACCGTCCCCTCGGTCCACCGGGCGCCCTCGGTGAAGCCCAGGGCGTCGGCGCGCAGCCGTATCCGGGCCGATCCCTCGCGCCAGAGGATGACGCCGTCGGCGTCGGTGACGACCATGAGGAAGGCCGAGGCGTCGGCGACGCCGCCCAGGACCTGCCGGAGCTCGCCGATCACCGGTAGCAGGGGGGAGCACCGGCGTCGTCGCTCGACCTCGTCGGGGAGCAGCGGCTCGCGGGCGTTCGTGCGGGACGGGTCGAGTCCGAGACCGAGGACGCGTGACCACGAGCGGGCGACGACACCCCGGGGACGCACGGGTGGCCGGCCGCCCCCGAGCACCGCGTCGTGCACGCGCACCAGCACCCGGGCGTACTGCGACAGGTCGGTGCCCGGGGCGATCGCCGAGTAGCCGGTCATGCCGCACCTCCACCTCGGGCCTCCCGCGCCCGGGCCGGCTGCGTGCAACACGCTGCAACGCTTCCCCAGCCGGGCGACGGGCGGTGTGCTCCCCATCACACCACGCCGAACGGTGCCCGCAGGAGGCAGACCGCATGACGCAGACCCTCGACACGACCACGCAGGCCCCGGCGCAGCGGGCGGAGCGCTGGCTCGCCGACTTCGACGACGCGCTGCGCGCCCGCGACGTCGAGCGCGCGGCCGGGATGTTCGCCACCACCAGCTTCTGGCGCGACCTCATCGCCTTCACCTGGAACATCACGACCGTCGAGAACCCGGCCGGGGTGACCGACCTGCTGACCGCGACGCTCGAGCGCACCGATCCGTCGTCCTTCGCTCTGGCGGAGCCGCCCGAGGAGGCCGACGGCGTCACCACCGGGTGGTTCACCTTCGAGACCGCCGTGGGGCGCGGCCGGGGCCTGCTGCGGCTCGTCGAGGAGGACGGCGCGCCGAAGGCGTGGACGTTCCTCACCACGGTGCACGAGCTGAAGGGGTTCGAGGAGCCGCGCGGGCCGGCCCGGCCGATGGGTGCCGTGCACGGCGCCGACAAGCACCGCCGCACCTGGCTGGAACGACGGCAGCAGGAGGAGGCCGAGCTCGGCGTCGGCATCCACCCCGAGGTGCTCGTCATCGGCGGCGGGCAGGGCGGCATCGCGCTCGGGGCCCGGCTGCGCCAGCTCGGCGTCCCGGCCCTCGTCGTCGACAAGCACCCCCGGCCGGGCGACCAGTGGCGCGGGCGGTACAAGTCCCTCTGCCTGCACGACCCGGTCTGGTACGACCACCTGCCGTACCTGAAGTTCCCGGACAACTGGCCGGTGTTCGCCCCCAAGGACAAGATCGGTGACTGGCTCGAGTCCTACGTGCGGGTCATGGAGGTGCCCTACTGGGGCAGCACCACCGCGACCTCGGCCGCCTTCGACCCCGAGCTCGGCGAGTGGAAGGTGGAGGTGGAGCGGGAAGGCACGCCGCTCACCCTGCGCCCGAAGCAGCTGGTCCTGGCGACCGGGATGTCCGGCAAGCCGAGCATCCCGGTCATCCCCGGGCAGGAGGTGTTCCGCGGTGACCAGCAGCACTCCTCGGCGCACCCGGGCCCAGACGCCTACGCGGGCAAGCGGGTCGTCGTCATCGGCAGCAACAACTCCGCCTTCGACATCTGCGGGGCGCTGTGGGAACACGACGCCGACGTCACCATGGTGCAGCGCTCCTCGACCCACATCGTCAAGAGCGACAGCCTCATGGAGATCGGGCTGGGCGCCCTGTACTCGGAGGAGGCGGTGGCCGCCGGGGTGACGACGGAGAAGGCGGACCTGATCTTCGCCTCGCTGCCGTACCGGATCATGCACGAGTTCCAGATCCCGCTGTACGAGCAGATGAAGCAGAAGGATGCCGCCTTCTACGACCGCCTGGAGAAGGCCGGCTTCTGGCTCGACTGGGGCGACGACGGCTCCGGACTGTTCATGAAGTACCTGCGCCGCGGCTCGGGCTACTACATCGACGTCGGCGCAGCGGAGCTCGTGGCCGACGGCCAGGTGAAGCTCGTGCACGGCCAGGTGGTGCGCCTCACCGAGGACGCCGTCGTCCTGGACGACGGCACCGAGCTGCCGGCCGACCTGGTGGTGTACGCGACCGGCTACGGGTCGATGAACGGCTGGGCCGCGGACCTGATCAGCCAGGAGGTGGCGGACAGGATCGGCAAGGTGTGGGGCCTCGGCTCCGACACCACGAAGGACCCGGGGCCGTGGGAGGGGGAGCAGCGCAACATGTGGAAGCCCACTCAGCAGGAGGCGCTGTGGTTCCACGGCGGCAACCTGCACCAGTCACGTCACTACTCGCTCTACCTCGCGCTGCAGCTCAAGGCCCGGTACGAGGAGGTGTCGACCCCGGTGTACCGCCTCCAGGAGGTGCACCACCTGGCGTGATCGGTGCGGACGGGTGCTCCCGCGGCAGCCGACGCAGGATCTCGTCGCTGTCCGCGTGGAGCATCCCCATCCGCGCCGCTTCCTCCAGGATCGGGCCTGCGGTCGCGGGGACGAGGTGCGGTTCATCGAGGGGGACGTCACCCACCTGCGACGGGACGAGGTGGGCGAGACCGACTTCTTCCTCGACGTCGGGTGCTTCCACGGCCTGACGGACGCCCAGCGGGCGGCGATGGGGGAGAGGCTCACCGCCGTCGCGACGCGGGAGGCCACGCTGCTGGTCCTCGCCTTCCGACCCGGACGGCGCCCGCTCCTGCCCCGCGGCGCCAGCCGTACGGACGTCGGGTCGACCTTTCCCGGCTGGGCGGTCACCGATGAGGAGCCCGCCGACGTGACCGGGATGCCCGGCCCGCTCAAGCGGACCGCGCCGCGCTGGTACCGCCTGCGGCGCACGTCACCGACGCGGCCGGCGACTGCTGGGCCATGAGTCCACCAGGGTTTTGTCCGGAGGACGCGGGCACGGTGATCTCCGAGGGGCACGTAGCCCGACGCATCCAGTTGTGGCTGGTCCCAGCCGGATCGGGTCACTGCCCGGCGGTGCCAGCCCCGTCCGGGCCTCGCCCTTTCTGCTCAGGCCCCGCTGCCGAGGCCTGCGGGTCCGTGCGCTCGAGACGCTGACGGATCGCCGCGACGTTGAGCGCCAGGTCCTCGAGCGCCTCGACGGCCCGCGTGGCCAGCGCGAACGTGAGGTTCTCGCGCTGCCGCTCGGCGCTGAGCTCGCGGTTGGCGTGCGGGGTCCCGGCCCGCTCGGGTGGGCGACGCGTCGCCTCCGCCCACGGCTCGTCATCGCTCCCCGGATCGCCGAACAACTCGCGCAGCATCCGCTGCGCCAGGTCGAAGAACTCTCCTGGGTCAGGCCGGTTGCCCGCCATCCGCTTCCCCTCTCGACTCATGTCGTGCACGCCGCGCGGACCCCGGGATGGCTGTTCCGCGGCGACGCGACCAACCTACGGCCAACCGACCGCCCTCGGTGGCCGGGACGACAGGAGGTCAGTGGTGCACCGCGATGTCCGTCGCCCGAACGTCGCAGGCCGGACCCGGAGACGGCGCGCGGTCCGCGACGGGCATTCGCGAGTACGGTCGGAACCCCGTCGAAGGGCCCGCCCGATGCCTGTCTTCATGATCGAACGCCGATACGCCGACGACCTCGAACTCACGGCTGACGACGCGGACGGCGTCAACCGGATCAACTCCGACGAAAGCGTGCAGTGGCTCTACTCGTTCCTGTCCGCCGACAAGCGCAAGACGTACTGCCTCTACGAGGCGCCCTCGGCCGAAGCGATCCGCCGCGCCGCAGCCCGCGCCGGACTGCCCGCCGACGTCATCGTCGAGATGACCGGGACGCTCCGCCCGGACGGCTCGCTGACCCCTATGTGAGCGGGCGTCGGCTACTCCAGCAGTCCGTGAGCCGCGGCGAACATCGCGGCCTGGGTCCGGTTCCCGGACCCGGTCTTGGCCAGGATGCTGCGCACGTGGTTGGCGGCGGTGTTCTCGCTGATGACCAGGCGCCCGGCGATCTCCCGGTTCAGCAGCCCCTCGCCGAGCAGTTGCAGCACCTCGGTCTCCCGAGCGGTCAGGCCGGCGGGACCCCGGGGCGACGGGAGCCGCAGCACCGGCCCCTCGAGGAGCCGAAGGACGCGCCGGAGGTCGAGTAATTCAGCCAGCCGGCGAGCCTGTCCGGCCAGGTCGTCCAGCACCTGGGCGTCGGCACCCGCCCGTCGGCCGTGGACCACCTGTGCCACCAGGGTGTGGGCCTGGTGCAGGGGCGAGCCCATCCGGGCGTCCATCTCCAGGGCCGCGGCCAGTTCCTCCTCCGCGGGGTCGCCCAGCAGTGAGTCGAGGGCCCCGAGGTACCGATCGGCGCTGCCGAACACGGCGACGAACTGACCGGCCACCAGGTTGGTGCCGGCGTACTCGGCCATCATCGGGCGCAGCGCCCGGGCGGCCGCCTCATCCTCGAGGAACAGCGCCGCCTCGACGGCGTACGCCAGGACGCACGGCCACTGCGCCGAGTCCTCGAAACCCGCCAGGCGGCCGTCGAGCAGCCAGGCCAGCAGCCGCGCGGCCGGCCCGGCCAGTTCCAGCTCGGTGTAGAGGGCGAGCAGACCCGGCGCCCAGTGCTCCTCGGGTCGCTCGTCGCCGGTGACCAGACCCCGGACGTGCCCGACCACCCCGCGTTCCCGCCGGATCATGTAGCTCTGCACCGCGCACGGCCCTTCGGTGTCGTCGCTGCCGAAGGACGTGCCCAGGTCCAGCAGGGCCCCGCAGGTGCGGTGCGCCGTGGCGAAGTCCCCGGCGGTGAACTGCCGGGCGTAGCTCACGCAGCCGGCCATGTAGTCGAAGAACGCCTGCCCCGTGCCGCGGGCCATCCGGACCAGGTCGTCATGGGCCTGCGCGAGGGCGACCGGCTCACCCTGCAGATAGGCGATGACGCCGCGGTAGTAGGCGGCGGGGCCGAGATGCCCCAGCGCCCCCGTCCGGTCGGCCAGCCGGGACAGCTCCCCGGCTCGGGCGAGCTTGTCCGGCGCGTCCTTCGGGCGCAGGCCGTTCCAGAGACTGGCCTGCAGGGCGTGGGCGAGCAGTTCGTCGTCCCCGTGTTCCCGGGCCAGGTCGACCGCCCGGCGGCCCAGGGCCCCGGCCTCCTCCGTGGCACCGGTGAAGGCCATGGCCCGGCCGAGGCTGGCCAGGCCCCGGACGTAGCGGGGATCGGCCGGGTCCGGGTGGGTCCCCGCCAGGGCGTCGGTGAGCAGCTGCACCGCCCTGTGCCCGGGGAGCCCGGGGCGCCAGGACGCGTCCTCGTAGGCGATGGCGCCGGCCAGCCGTTCGGCAGATCCGCCGGCGCCGATCGCCACCTGCTCGGCGAGCGCCCGAGCGCGGGCGAAGTCGCCGGCGAGCAGGTGACTGCCCGCCGCCGAGAGCACCAGCCGGCTTCGTTCGGCGTCGTCCTCGCTGAGGGCGGCGGCCTGTTCGAACCATCGCGTGGCGTCCTCGTGGGCGAGGCTCCGCGCCGCGGACCGGGCGGCGTCGGTCAGGTACCGCACCGCTCTGCCCGCGTGGCCGAGGGCCTGCGCCTGCGCGTAGTGGAAGGCCAGTTGCTGGGTTCGCCGCTCGGACGCGGGCACCGTCGACTCGACCGCCTGCGCGACCTCCGCGTGCAGCTGCAGGCGGCGGGAGGCCGGCATGAGGTCCAGGACGGCCTGCCGGGACAGGGCGTGCGGGAAGCGCAGCACGTCGTCCGACGGCGGCACGGGCTCGAGCAGACCGAAGGCGACGGCCTCGTCCAGGCCGGCAAGAGTGGTCTCCCGGCCCCACTGCGCCGCGGCGAGCACCGTCGCGACGTCGACGTCCTCGCCCACGACGGCGGCCAGCTCGGCGGTCTGGCGCCCGGGCAGGGTGAGGCGTTCCAGCCGGGCGAGGATCGTGTCGCGGACCGACGCCGGTGCCTGCCGCCCGATGAGGTCCGCCCCGCCCCGCGCCGAGTGGTCGCGCCACAGCTCACGCAGGAAGAAGGGGTTGCCGCCGGTCTGGTCCCGCAGCACCGTGGCGGCGCTGCGCGCTGCGCGTGGGGAGAGGTGTCCCTCCTGGACCAGGTACTCGGCAATGTCCTCGGCGGCCAGGCCGGCCAGGTCCAGGCGGCGCACCCCGTCGAGCCGGTACAGCTGCGCCACGGCGCGGACGAGCTCCGGTGACCGGTCCGGCGCCGTGGTGCGGTGGGTGCCGAGCAGCAGCATCGGGCAGTCCGCGGTCCGCTCCACGAGGTGCGCGAGCAGCTGCAGCGAGGACGGCCCTGCCCAGTGCAGGTCCTCCAGCGCGAGGACGAGCGGCTGCCGAGCGGCGATCGCGCAGAGCGCGTCGACCGCCGCGTCGTACAGCGCCCGGCGGTGCTCGTGCGAGGGCCCGTCGGCGTCCTCCGGCGAGCCCCGCCCCGCGAGGGTGGACAGCCGCTCGTCCTGGGCGGTGTCGCCCCGGGCGCCGATCAGCGCCTCGAGCGGCTGCCCGAAGGGCTGGTAGGGCGGCCCGAACTCGGCGGCGCAGGTCCCGACCAGGACGGCGGCACCGTGCCGGTGCACCGCCGTCGCGACCTCGGCCAGCAGCCGGGACTTGCCGGCCCCCGGCTCACCGCCGACGAAGACGACCTGCCGGCTCCCGGCGAGGACGGCCGACCAGACCTCCTCGAAGGTGGCCAGCTCCGCCCACCGGCCGACGAAGGACGGACGCGCGGGCGACGACCAGCGCGCCGGCAGCGGTGGTGGCGCCCAGCCGGACACGAACCCGACGCTAGCCCCGTCGCGGCCAGGCGTCGATGACCAGATCTGACCATGCCCGGCCGGCGGGAAGTCGCGCACTTCTGGTCATGTGCCGGCCATCCGGCGGTCCCTAGCGTCGGTTGCGTCCCGCCGGAGCAGCGGACCGATCCCGAGGAGCAGCCATGGTCATGTCAGCACTCGACACCCTCGCCGAGCGGGTGAGCGGGCCTCTGGTCCGCCCCGGGGACGAGGACTACGAGGACGCCCGGCACGTCTACAACGCCATGATCGACGCGCACCCGGCGGCGGTGGTCCGGTGCACGAACACGGCCGATGTGGTGGCCACCGTCCGGTACGCCGCCGACACCGGCAGTCCGCTGGCCGTGCGCGGCGGCGGGCACAGCGTGCCGGGTTTCGGCACGGCGGACGACGCGATCGTGGCCGACCTGTCGGCCATGCAGGCGGTGGACGTCGACGACGACGTCCGTACGGCCACGGCCGGGGGAGGGACCACGTGGGGGCGCTTCAACGACGTCACCGCCGCCCACGGCCTGGCCACGACCGGCGGCATCATCTCCACCACCGGCGTCGGGGGCCTGACCCTCGGCGGTGGCATCGGGTACCTCTGCCGCGGCTACGGGCTCTCCTGCGACAACCTGCTGTCGGCCGAGGTGGTGACCGCCGACGGGTCGGTCGTGACCGCGAGCGATTCCGAGCATCCGGACCTGTTCTGGGCGCTGCGGGGCGGTGGCGGCAACTTCGGTGCGGTCACCCGGTTCACCTACCGGCTGCACCCGGTGACCACCGTCTACGGCGGCCCGATGTTCTTCGAGCTGTCCGACGGCGCGGCGATCCTCACGCACTTCCGGGAGTTCATCCGGACGGCGCCGCGCGAGTACGGGGGCTTCCCGGCCTTCCAGATCGCACCCCCGCTGCCGTTCGTGCCGGAGAACCGGGCCGGGGAGCCGTTCGTGGCCCTGGTGTCCTGCTGGACGGGCAGCCCCGCCGAGGGCGAGCGCATCCTCGACGGCTTCCGGCAGGTGGCCCGCCCGGTCGCCGAGCACATCGGCGAGATGCCGTACGCGGCGCTCAACAGCGCGTTCGACGGCCTGGTACCGCCGGGGCTGCAGCACTACTGGAAGGCCGCCTTCGTGCGCGAGCTGACCGACGAGGCGATCACCGCGCACATGGCGCACGGGCCGAAGGTGCCCACCGTCAACTCCACGGTGCACCTCTACCCGATCAACGGCGCCGTCCACGACGTCGCGGGCGACGCCACGGCGTTCGGGCACCGCGACGCGTCGTTCGCGCCGGTGATCGCCGGGATGTGGCCGGACCCGGCCGACAACGAGCGGAACACCGCGTGGGTCCGCGACTACTACGCAGCGATCGCCCCGCACTCGGAGGCGGGCGGCTACGTCAACTTCGCGTCGGCCGACGACCAGTCGCGGGCCGGCGCCAACTACGGCAGCAACCACGCCCGGCTGCGGGAGGTGAAGCGACGCTACGACCCCGGCAACCTGTTCCACCTGAACCAGAACATCGAGCCCTGATCCGATCAGCGCAGCCGCGCCGCCAGAACCGAGGAGACATCATGCGCGTCATCGACCGCACCGACCTGCCCATGGCGATCGAGGAAGGAGGTGTCGAGTTCCGGACCGACCGGGCCGGCGAGAACAACATCGCCTGGGTTCGCCTGCCTGCGGGAGCGGACCTCCGGCCGGGCCTGGCCGGCCTGCCGGGTGACCTCTGCCCCTGTCCGCACTGGGGCTACATGATCTCCGGCCGACTGGTCATGCACACCAAGGACGGCGACTCGACCTACGAGGCGGGGCAGGCCTTCTACTGGGCCCCCGGGCACGCTCCGGAGGCGCTCGAGGACTGCGAGTACCTCGACGTCTCGCCGACCGCCGAGCTCGAGGAGGTCGTCCGCCACCTGCAGGGCGGCTCCGCATAGGCGTCGCCGTCCCCCCATGGGAGGTAGCGGCCGCACCGCACCAGGGTGCGGCCGCTGCCCCCACCCAGGTGGGGCTCACCTCCGTGTCCGGACGGCGACACGGCGCATGCGCACACGGCTGTGCCCCGGCCGGTCCGAGCACGGCTGACCGTCCCGATGCAAGTCGGGCAGTCAGCTCGACTGCAGCAGGGTGTGCTCGCTCAGGAAGCCGGTCACGATGCGCACCACGTCCTCGGGGCGCTCGACGTGCACGCCGTGGCTCGATCCCGGTCCGGTCAGCAGCTCGAAGCGCGCCCCCGGGACTGCGTCCGCGACCTTCTTCGCCTGCCAGGGCGGCGTCAGCAGATCCTGCTCGCCCACGATCACCAGGGTGGGGGCGGTGATCCCGCCGAGCCGGTCGAGGGTGTCGTGCGCCAGATCGGCGTCCCACTGCTCGACGGTGACCTGCATCTGGTCCTCGGTCTGCGGGAACGCCGGCAGCATCGGCTCCAGCATCTGCTCGAAGTCCGGGTGGTCGAGCAGCTGCGGTGAGAAGGCGATGCCGGCCGCGGCCAGCGCCGCCTCCATGTCCCTCGTGGCGTAGGGGTGCCGCAGCGCGGCGAGGACGGACCGCTGGAAACCGTCGCACCGGCCCCAGCTGGCGTACATGACCGCGGTGGCGACCTGCTCCGGGTGGGCCAGGGCCAGCTCCTGCAGGATCGCGGAGCCGAGCGACCAGCCCATGACGTGCGCGCGAGGGACGTCGAGCGCCTCGAGCAGTGCCGACGCGTCCTCGGCCAGGGAGGCCACGGAGATCGGCCCGTTTCCGCGCTCGCTGCCACCCAACCCCCGGTTGTCGTAGGCGATCACCCGGTACCGCTCGGCCAGCCGGGGGACGATCTCGCCCCAGAGCGGGATCGATCCCGACGTCCCCATGATGAGCAGCAGCGGATCGCCCTCGCCGCTCACCTCGTAGTTCAGCGTGACTCCGGTCCGGACGGCCGTCTGCGGCATGGGGACTCCTCACCTCGTCGGGGCCCGGCGGGCACGGCGCCCGCCGGGAGTTCTTGGGCAGGCCGGACTGGGTCACCGGTAGAGGAGCGAACCGTCCTCGAGGTCGGCCTTCGGCAGGATCTCCATCTCGGCCCCGTGCTCGAGCATGTGCGTCCACGGCTCGCGGTCGCCCTGCTTGAACAGCACGTGCTGGGAGCGCATGACGTAGCCGGCGTTGAAGTCCTCCGGGTCCGACCACGGGCGCAGCTGCATGCCGGCGTCCTCGTCGCGCAGCGTCGGGACGACCATGGTCGCGTCCTTGAGCTGCATGGTCTCCATCAACCGGATCACGAGGTCGCTGACCAGGTCCACGCGCAGCGTCCAGCTGTGCCGGAAGTAGCCGAAGACGTAGGCCATGTTGGGGACCCCGCTGATCATCAGGCCGCGCCACGTGACGCGTTCGGTGAAGTCCACCGCCGCGCCGTCCACGGTGAAGGCGACGTCCCCGAGGACCGACAGGTTGAAGCCCGTGGCGGTGACGACGACGTCGGCCTCGAGCTCCTCCCCGGAGCTGACCCGGATCCCCTTCTCGGTGAAGGTCTCGATGGTGTCGGTGACGATCGAGGCCTTGCCTTCCCGGAGCGCCGCGAAGAGGTCGCCTTCCGGGACGATCGCGATGCGCTGCTGCCACGGGCGGTAGCGGGGGGTGAAGTGCTTGTCGACGTCGAAGTCCTCGGGGAGCAGCGGCTTCATGGACTCCATGAGGAACGCGTGCAGCTCGTCCGGCGCCTCGTGCGCCAGCCGGGCCAGCTCGTTGAACTGGGCGGTGTAGGCGCGGCGGAGGATCTCGTGGGTCCACTCCTCGGGGATCTCCAGCTGGCGCAGCGTCACCGCGAGCTCGTGCGTGAGCGGCGGGGCGAGGAAGTAGGACGGCGAGCGCTGCAGCATGGTCACGTGCGCCGCCTGCTGGGCGATGGCCGGGATCAGCGTCGCAGCGGTGGAGCCCGAACCGATGACGACGACGCGCTTCCCGGTGAGGTCCAGGTCGTCGGGCCACTGCTGCGGGTGCAGGACCTGCCCCTCGAAGCGGTCCATGCCCTCCCAGCGTGGCTGGTAGGGCTGGGCGTGGTTGTAGTAGCCCTGGCACATCCAGAGGAAGTCGGTGGTGAACCGGAGGTCCTCGCCGGTGTCCACCCGGGTGACCTGCACCGTCCACCGCCGGTCCTCGCTCGACCAGCTGGCTGCGGTCACCCGGTGCTGGTAGCGGATGCGCGACGCCAGGTCGTCCTCGGCGATGACCTCGTCCAGGTAGTTGAGGATCTCCTCGCCGGCCGCGATGGAGGGACCGCGCCAGGGCTTGAAGCGGTAGCCGTAGGTGAACAGGTCGCTGTCGGACCGCACGCCTGGGTACCTGTGGGTCCACCACGTGCCGCCGCGGTCGTCCTGCGCGTCGAGGAGCAGGAACGACTTCTCCGGAAAGCGCTCCTGCAGGTGGTGTGCGGCGCCGATACCGGAGACGCCGGCCCCGACGATGAGGACGTCGACGTGCTGCGGGTGGGACGGGTCGTCGCGTCGCTCCGGGGCGGTGCGCTGCTCGGTCACGGTCATGGGCCGACCTCCACAGTGATGCTGTGATGTGAGCCACAGACGGTACCGGTGTGTCGACTGCTGCGGGAAGTCCCTGGCACGGCTGTCCGCACGCGGGCTCGGGATGTGGTCGGGTCCGGGATGGAGTTGTCAGAGCGCACGGTCGCTGAGACAGTGCGGTCTCCTGTCCCACTCTGGATGAGGGAGCTCCTGTGACCATGGTCTCCGTGAACGGCACCGAGCTCTACGTCCAGGACGTCGGTCCGCGCGACGCGCCCGCCCTCGTCTTCTGCCATTCACTGTTCTTCAACGCCGACATGTTCGCCGCCCAGGTCGGGCGCTTCTCCGGTGAGTACCGAGTGGTCACCTACGACAACCGGGGCCAGGGGCGGAGCGCCGCGGCACCGGTCGACCAGCTGGACATGGACACGTTGGCCGACGACGCCGCCGCTCTGATCGAGACCCTCGGCCTCGCGCCCTGCCACTTCATCGGCAACTCGATGGGCGGCTTCGTCGCCCTGCGCCTGGCTGCGCGACGTCCCGAGCTGCTCCGGTCGGCGGTCGCACTGGGGTCCTCCGGCGACGAGGAGGGCAAGAAGGCCGAGTTCGGTCCGCTCGTCGAGCACATGCAGGGACATGGGGCGCGCGACGTCATCGACACGTTGATGTACATCATGTTCGGCGACACCAGCCTGGCGGAGCGTCCGGACCTGACCGGGCCGTGGCGCGAGTACATGGTGGATCTCGGTCCGTCCATCGGCGACGCCGCCCACGGAGTCGTCTACCGCACCGCCGTGCGGGAGGAACTCGCCGGGACGTCGGTGCCGGTGCTCGCCATCGCCGGCGCGGAAGACCACGCCTACGAGGTGCCGCTGTCGGAAGGGATCGCCGCCACCGCGCCGAACGGACGCTGCGTCGTGGTCCAGGGGGTCGGCCACTCCGTCGCCCTCGAGGCGGCCGACGAGGTCAACCGGATCCTCGCCGAGCACGTCGCGAGCGTGGATTCGGGAGTGCCCAGCCGCACCTGAGGTGCCCGTTCAGGCCGGCCTGGGCCGTCCAGCCGGCCGTCACCTCTTCCCGGGCCGGTCGGAGGGTGTGTCCTCGACCGACGGTCCGGGGCGTCCAGGACGCTGAGCGCCGGGATCTGGTTTCGCGGTTCCCGGCGGTCGTGTGCGGGTCTCGTACCCTCCTCCGGCATGCGACCCTCTGCATCGGTCGACTCGATCCGTGGCTGGGTGATGGTCGCCGCGGCGTTCGCCGCGATGTTCGTCTCGTTCGGGATCGCCTACTCCTTCGGCGCGTTCCTCGAGCCGATGGCGGAGGAGTTCGGATCCGGTCGTGGCACGACGTCGGTCTTCTTCGCCCTGACCTCGCTCACGTACTTCGGCCTCGGCGCCCTCAGCGGCGTTGCGGTGGACCGCTACGGCCCTCGGCGGGTGCTGCTGGTCGGTGGCCTCGCCCTCGGCGCCGGACTGGCCGCGACATCGCAAGCCGGTGAGCTGTGGATCGGACTGGTCACCTATGGCCTGGGGGTCGGCATCGGAGTGGCCTGCGCGTATGTCCCGATGGTGGCTGTGGTCAGCGGATGGTTCGAGCGACGTCGCACGCTCGCGATCGGGGTGGCGGTGACCGGGATAGGCCTGGGCACACTCACCGTCGCGCCGCTGGCCGCCGCGCTGATCGGCGAGTTCGGGTGGCGGAACACCCACCTCGTGCTGGGCCTGGCCGGCGCGGTGGTCCTCGTGGCCTGCTCCCTGGTCGTCAGCCGCCCGCCGGTGCAGGCCGGCCCGGCGGCGCTGACGCTGCGCGAGGCCGTGCGCAACCGCGACTACCGCCGGCTGTATCTGGCGTCGGGCCTCATGGCCGTCGCGCTGTTCGTCCCGTTCGTGTACCTGCCCGGATACGCCGAGGAGGCCGGGGTCGACCCGGTCGCGGCGGCGGCGTTGGTCGGCGTGATCGGCGCGGCGAGCACCGCCGGTCGACTGCTGCTCGGGCTGGTGGCGGCGAGGACCGGTACGTTGCGCACCTTCCAGGGCTGCTTCCTGACCATGGGCCTGAGCTTCGTGCTGTGGGGCCTCGGTGGCGGTTACGGCGTGCTGGTCGCCTTCGCCGTCGTGCTGGGTGTCGGCTACGGGGGGTTCGTCGCGATCGGTCCCGCAGTCGTCGCCGAGCGCTTCGGCACCACACGCCTGGGTGGACTGCTGGGGGTGCTCTACACGAGCGCGGGGATCGGGTCGGCGTTGGGCGCTCCGCTCGCAGGTGCGGCTGTCGATGCCTTCGGTTCCTACGTCCCGGCCATCGCCGGATGCCTGGCCCTCGGGCTGGCCGCCTACCTGACCGTGCTCAGCGTCGGTCGCTCATGAGGCCGCGGCGCGCCGTGCTGGGCCCTGGGCGGCGGACGTGCGGCATGCATGACTGATCAGCGAGGGTGCTCAGCTGTGTCCGAGGGGCGACCCGGTCATGCGCATCCGGCTTCGGCCCTGAGGTCGGCCACCGGAGAGGGTTCCCGGCGTCCATTCCGGGATGCCATTGACTTCATCAGGTCGGGGGAGTGCACTCGCGGTTCCTCACGGAACAGCAGGATCATTCTCGGTCGGCGGCGTAGGACGCCCGTGCAAGCCGTGCAGTCCGACGCTGCATGACCGACCATGCGAAGGATGGCCGTGCCCGAGGACCGAAGCGCTGCGCTCCTTCTCCGGGTCTGGCTCGAGGACGGCACTGATCAGTTCCGGGCTCGCGTGACCGCGGTCGGACTCGACGAGTCAGAGGAAGACCGCTTCGTCGCTCTCGCATCGTCACCCCGTGAGGTCGTGGATGCGGTCGGTGATTGGCTGGACGGTTTCGTCCGTCGCGGGACAGCAACGGATTGACACGTGGGGCGAGCGCTCGGAGCATCTCCACTCCGAGGCCTTCGCCTCATCGCCCCACAGCCAGCAGGTGCCCCGGGGGGTGTTCCTCGCCGTGACTGTCGTCCTGACCCCGCGGATCTCGTTGCTCGATGGCTTCTCCGTCCACCTCGGTGAGGGAGCCGGCGGGGGACCGGTGGACAACCTCCCGCGCGGGGTCCAGCGCCTGGTGGCACACGTGTGCCTGGCCGGCCGACCTCCGCGGGCCTCCATCGCCGGGCACCTGTGGCCCGACGTTCCGGAGGAACATGCCCACGGCAGTCTCCGCTCGGCCCTGTGGCGCCTGCACCGGGTGGCTCCGGGCCTGCTGCACGCGTCCGGCAGCGTTCTCACCCTGGCCGCCGGCGTCCGGGTGGACGTGCAGGACCTGGGGGACTGGGCCCGGCGGGTCGGGGACCCCACCTGCTGCCTGGCCGACGTCGACGTCCCCGGTCTGGGGCTGCGCGGCGAGTTGCTGCCCGGTTGGTACGACGACTGGGTCCTGCTCGAGCGTGAACGTCTGCGGCAGCTGCGCATGCACGCGCTGGAGGAGGTCGCCGCCCGGCTTGCCGCGGCGGGGCGGTACGGCGATGCGCTGCAGGCCGCCTACGCAGCCGTCCACGCCGAGCCGTTGCGGGAGAGCGCCCACCGCACTGTCGTCCGTGTGCACCTGGCGGAAGGCAATGCCGCTGAGGCGCTGCGGGCCTACGAGCAGTTCCGGGTCGTCCTCGCCGATGAGCTGGGAGTGCAGCCGAGCCAGCACATGACCCGGCTCGTCGCGGGGCTTCACCCGGCGCCGCGACCTGCGGGCGGCTCCTGGCCGCGCGCCCGTGGCCTATCGGTGACGGCCGCGTCCTAGCGTCAGGGAGACGACCGTCGTCGTCCGCGTCCGCGACGACGCCCCGTTCTCGTGGACGACGCGCACGTCGAGTACTGGCTGGCTCCTCCGGCACTCGCCTCCTGCGTCCCCTCCTGGCTCAGCCATGGCCGGCCCTTCGACGCGCCGATGACGGCGGGGTGACGACGCCGTGACGGCATCCGCAGACGCTGGAACCGTCGCGGAACCAGGGAGGCCCGTCATGACGACGACGCTCGACCCGACCGGCCGCGACGGCGGGGTGGCTGCATCCGAGGACGTCCTCGACCCCGGCGCCCCGGTTCCCCGAGGTGGGGCGTCCGACTCGTCCGGCCCCGAGCTGCCCGCCGAGGACCGCACGGCCATTCCCGAGGGGACCACCGCCCGGACCGCGACCGCGGTGAGCGGCCGCTACCAGGGCTCGGTCACCGGGTGGCAGGTCGAGCTGCGCGTCGACGTGGACGGTGGCCGGCCGACGCACCGGCTGAGCGGCGACCTCTTCGCCACGACGGGTGCGACGACGAGCTACTTCGGCTCCTTCGTCGTGGACACGCCCGAGACCACCGTCACCTCCGCTGAGGTCTCCGTCCGGGGGTGGGGTCGGTTCACCTGGGATGCGACCCCCCATCAGGTCTCGGTCGTCCTGCCTCGTGTCCCGGTCGGGTCCGCCCAGGCGCCGGCGGAGCTGCGGTTCTCCACCGTGGCGCACACCACCGGGGATGCCATGGCCGGCGATGGCGCCACCGACGGCCCGGCCACGTCCTTCCCCTGCACGTACGTGTCGCCCTGGTTCCGCACCGTCGTATGGGAGCAGGACTCGGTCGCGGGAGCCGTGCCGCTCGTCTCCTACGACACCGACCTGCTGCCGTGTCCGCCCGATGTCCCGGCCCGGGGACTCACCGTGTCGCAGGCGTACGCCGACGCCGGGATCCAGCTGCTGTCCTCCGGTGCGGTCAACGTGCTGCCGGTCTCGGACGCCGGGGTCGAGGCGTCCCCCCGGTGGAGCGACAGCGAGTTGCACAACGCGATGGTCAAGCATTCGAGCCTGTTCGCGAACGCACCTCGCTGGCAGGTGTGGCTGCTGGTCGCCACCGCCCACGACCAGGGCTACCGGGGAATCATGTTCGACCATGCGGACGCGTTCCAGCGGCAGGGCTGCGCGGTTTTCTACGACGCCGTCAAGGGGGACGACCCGGCCAGCCGGCGCGCCGCGCTGCGCACCTACGTGCACGAGCTCGGACACGCGTTCAACCTCCTGCACTCCTGGCAGAAGATCGTCCCCAGTCCCCACGGGGGACTGGCCGATCTGTCCTGGATGAACTACCCCTGGCGGTACCAGCCGCCGCCGCCGGCCCCGGGCGGTGAGCAGGCGTACTGGGGTGCCTTTCCCTTTTCCTTCACGGCGAACGAAGTGGTGCACCTGCGACACGGCTTCTACCGGGACGTCGTGATGGGAGCGCACCCGTTCGGCACGGGCGCCGCGGAGACCGAGATGGACCCCGAAGTCTTCGCCGACCCGGTGGTCGACCGGTCCGGTCTCGCGCTGGAGCTGCGGGCCAAGCGCACGTTCGCCTACGGCGAGCCGGTCGTGGTGGAGATCAAGCTCAGCGCGACCGACCTGCGGGGCACGGCCACGCACGGCTACCTGCACCCCAACGACGAGTTCGTGTCCGTCGCCGTCCGCCAGCCCTCGGGCCGAACGGTGCTCTTCCGGCCGCTGCTCCGCCACTGCGTCGACGGCGACCGCCGGGTCCGTCTGGACCCGGACCGACCGGCCGTCTACGACAGCGCCTACATCGGGTTCGGGGGCGATGGTCACCTGTTCGAGCAACCCGGCCGGTACGCGCTCCGCGCCGTCTACCTCGGCGACGACGGGTCCCGTGTCCTCTCCGCCCCGTTGGAGCTGCGCGTCCGCCGGCCGCTGACGGCCGAGGACGAGGAGATCGGCGATCTCCTGCTGGGGGAGGAGCAAGGACAGGTGCTGGCCCTGCTGGGGTCGAGCAGCGACCTGCTGCGGCACGGCAACACCGCGATCGACACCGTGCTCGCGGAGCACGCCGCGCACCCGCTGGCCGTCTACGCCCGGCTGGTGAAGGGCGTCGACGCCCAGCGGGACTTCAAGGACCTCGGCGCGGACGGGATCCTCCGGGTGCGATCTGCTGATCCGCAGGAGAGCATCCGGTTGCTGTCCGAGGTCGAGCAGGCGTCCGTCGGTGAGGGTGGGGTCGACAACATCACCCTGAACACCGCGATGCGGACCCTCGCCCTGGCCGAGGCCAAGGCCGGCAACCCCGACCGAGCCCGGGAGGTCACCGAGCGCATGGTGGGCGTCTTCGAGCAGAAGCACCTCAACTCGGCGGTGCTCCAGACCATCCGGCGGCAGGCCGACGCGACGGCGGTCGCCATCACGGCACTGACCGGCGACGACGGGGGGACGCGGCGGGCGGGGGGCCCGGGTGGACGGGACGGGAAGCCGGCACGCCGCTCGAGGGCGAAGAACTCCGCGAGCCCGTAGGTCCCGCTGGAGGTCCACGATGGCCGGGTGACCGCCCCAGCCGCCACCGGCGGCGCCGGCGTGGCGCTCGCCCTGCACGCCGGCGCGGGGCCACACCGCGTCGGGACCTGTGCGTCCCGAGCACCTCCGGTGGCTGGGACCGGCCAGTCGTTCGAGCCGACCGCCAGTTTCGGCCTGCGGATGCATGCCGTTGTCCACCTTCACCACGTTCCGTCCGGACCGGCCCGGCTCCTATCGCTACACGCTCCTCCTGGACACCACCGGCGGCGCGGAGGAATGGACGGGCCGCTTCGGCCAGGAGCAGTACCGGGACGTCGTGCTGTCGATGCTCTCCGAGGTCCCGGAGGTCGTCCGCCGCGGACGGACTGGGTCGCGTCCCCCGAGGCGGGACAACCGTCGCCGCACCGGGATCCGGTGATGCAGCGGTGACGGTGCTGTGACGGTGTCGCTGACACCGTGGTCGGGGACGCGCGATCGAGGCCGCGTCGAGCGTCGACCATCGGACTGGATCGGGGCTTCCGCATGTCTGACGTGGGGACGAGCACGTCGGCACCGGTGCTCGAGGAGGTCGAACTCGTCGACGAGCCGGTGCGGCGGCTCCCCGGGGAGTCGCCACCCACGACCCGTCGGGGCACCGCCCTGTGCCTGTCGGGCGGCGGATATCGGGCGATGGTCTTCCACGTCGGCGTCCTCTGGCGGCTCAACCAGGCGGGTCTGCTGGCCCGGCTGGACCGGGTCTCCAGTGTCTCCGGCGGCTCGCTCGCCGCCGGCGTGCTCGGGTTGCACTGGTCGCAGCTGAGATTCGACGCGGCCGGGATCGCCCCGGAGGCGGACGTCATCGAGCACGTCGTCGAGCCGGTCCGCCACATGGCGCGCCAGCACGTCGACGTCTCGGCGGTCCTGACCGGCGCGGTGCTGCCGTTCACGTCGATCTCCGACCGCGTCATCAGGGCGTACCAGAAACACCTGTTCGGCGAGGCCACCCTGCAGGACCTGCCCGACGAGCCACGGTTCGTCATCAACGCGACGAACCTCCAGTCCGGCGTGCTCATGCGCTTCAGCAAGCCGTACCTGGGCGACCACCGCGTCGGGCGGGTGGTCGCACCCGACCTGCCACTGGCCGTGGCCGTCGCCGCATCGTCGGCCTTCCCGCCGGTGCTGTCGCCGTGCACGGTCGATCTCGGGCACGAGGAGTGGGTGACCGACGACGGCAACGACCTGGCCCACCCGTCCTTCCGGGGCGAGGTCCGGCTGTCCGACGGCGGGGTCTACGACAACCTCGGTCTGGAGACGGCCTGGAAGCGCTGCGCGCGGGTGCTCATCAGCGACGCCGGCGGGCGCATGGCGGCGGACGACGACCCGCCGGACAACTGGGCCGGGCACATGCACCGGGTGCTCGACGTCATCGACAACCAGGTGCGGTCGCTGCGCAAGCGTCAGGCGATCGCGGCCTTCGCGGCCGGGCGTCGGACGGGCATGTACGTCGGCATCCGCAGCCAGGTGGGCGACTATCCGGTGGCGGAGGCGCTCCAGGCAGCGCCCTCGGTGACCGCCCGGCTGGCCGCCATCCCGACCAGGCTGGACCGGTTGGACGACGACGCGCAGGAACGGCTGATCAACTGGGGTTACGTCATCTGCGACACGGGGCTGCGGTCCTTCGTCGACCGCCACCTGGAGCCCGGCTCCCTGCCGTACCCGGAGCACCCCCTGACCGAGGAGCAGCGGGGATGACGATCGCCACCCGCAACACGCCGTACGTGCGGGCTCCCGACCGCCGCCGGCTGCGCGCCTTCGCGTTCGACCCGATGACCAGCCGGCTGTCGGGGCGGTACCTCACCCTGGACGTACCGTTCGAGCACGACCTGCAACCGGGCCCCTGCGGTGAGCTGGTGCAGGTCGTCGACTTCGACGCCACCCGCGACACCTGGTACCAGCCGCTGGTCCTGGACGACCTCGCCGTGCTGGCGCAGGACGGGCTGCTCCCGATGGAGAGCGATCCGCGGACCCACCAGCAGATCGTCTACGCCGTGGCGATGAGCGTGATCGAGCGGTTCGAGCGGTTCGTCGGCCGGCGCTTCCGGTGGCGGGGCGAGCAGAAGCTGCGGCTGGTGCCGCACGCCTTCGAGGGCCGCAACGCGTTCTTCGACCCGGGCCGCCGGGCGGTGCTCTTCGGCTACTACAAGGCCGACCGGCGCGACCCCGGACCCAACCTGCCGGGCCAGGTCATCTTCACCTGCCTGTCGTCGGACATCGTGGCGCACGAGGTGACGCACGCGATCGTGCACCGCATCCGGCCGTACTTCATGGAGCCGACCAACCCCGACGTGCTGGCCTGGCACGAGGCGTTCGCCGACCTCGTGGCGCTCTTCCAGCACTTCGTGCACCGTGACGTCGTCGTCCGCGCGGTCACCGCGACGTCGGGGGACATCGGCAAGAGCGAAGCCATCGTGGACCTGGCCCGCGAGTTCGGTCAGTCGACCGGCCAGGGTGCCGCGCTGCGGTCGGCCATCGGCACCCCGCGGACGCCGGACCGCTTCCAGACGGCGACCGAGCCGCACGAGCGTGGCGCCTGCTTCGTCGCCGCCGTGTTCGACGCCTACCTCGACCTCCACCAGGCCGCGATCGCCGACCTGCTGCGCATCGCCACCGGTGGCACCGGCGTCCTGCCGGCCGGCCGGCTGCACCCGGATCTGGTGGACCGTGTCGCCGCCGAGGCGGTGAGGATGGCCGACCGCCTCCTCGGGATGGTCGTGCGCGCCTTCGACTACCTGCCGGTCGTCGACGTGACGTTCGGCGACGTGGTGCGGGCCGTCGTCACCGCCGACCGCGCGCTGTTCCCCGACGACACCGACAACCTGCGCGGCACGCTCGTGGAGGCCTTGCGACGCCGCGGCATCTACCCGCCCCGCGTGACCTCGCTGGCGGACTCGGCCCTGTCCTGGCCGTCCCCGGACGGCCTCCACCTGCACGGCCCCGGGACCTCCATCGACCTGCAGGGCTGGATCCTCTCGGCGACGATGGACCTCGATCCCGGGGGCGCGGCAGGCCCCACGCGGTCGGTTCCCCCCGGTGTCGACCCCGACGACCCGGCACCGTCGGTCACCTCGGCCGCGCCGGACGAGGACGAGTCGATGTACGGCCAGGTCGTGGCATGGGCGCGGGAGCACGCCGCCGACATCGGTTTCGACCGCCGGTACCGGATCGCCTTGCGCGGGGTCCACGTCGCCTACCGACGGGCGGCCGACCGGCAGCCCCGGCCGGAGATCATCCTCGTCCTCACCCAGCGCCGCAGGGACCTGGAGGACCAGTCGCTCGACGAGAACCGGCGGCCCGTCTTCCGGGCGGGCACCACCCTGATCGCCGGCGTCGACGGGCGGGTGGAGTTCATGGTCGCCAAGCCGCTGCCGTTGACCCCGGAGACGTTGGCGGGCTTGCCGCCGGAACACGCAGGGCGCAGGCATCACGAGGCCGGGGAGGAACGCCTCCGCGCCCTGTGCGACTGGATCGAGCAGGTCGAGCAGTCGGATGCGCTCAGCGCGTGGACCGACGAGCCGGCGCTCAACCGACTGGACTTCGCCGCGCTGCACGGCGACGAGGCGGGGAGAACGCCGTCATGACGACCACGGTCGCGGTGCGCATGTACAACGTCGGATTCGGCGATGCCTTCCTGGTCACGGTCGACACCGACGGCCGCCCCTGGCGGATGCTCGTCGACTGCGGGGTGCACAGCCAGGGGCAGGTCCGGAGCATCGCGAAGTCGGTCGAGGCGATCATCGGCGACCTGTCCGCGGCCGGCCCCGACGGCGTCCCGCGGCTGGACGTCGTCGTGGCCACGCACCACCACGCCGACCACATCTCCGGCTTCACCCAGGAGGCGTGGGAACAGGTGCACGTCGGCGAGGTCTGGTTGCCGTTCGTCGAGGACCCGCAGGACGAGGACGCGATCGCCCTGCGGCGCAAGCAGTCCGACACCGCCCGCCGGCTGACCGCGCTGATCGACCGCCGCACGCTCGGCGTCGATCCGGGGAGATGGCCGGCCGCCCTCGCGGAGGCCCGATCGTTCGCGCTCAACTCGCTCCGCAACGCCGACGCGGCCGACCGGCTCCTCGGGCGCAACGGCCGACGCTTCGCACAGCCGCACAGCGTGCGCTTCCTGCCCCGGCCGGACCAGCGGCGCAACCGGATCTCCGTGGCAGACGGCGCCGCGGTCGCCCATGTGCTCGGTCCCTCCCGAGACCCCGACGACCTCAAGCGGATGGACCCGCCGAAGAACGCCGGCTGGTTACGACTCGACGACGACGGTGCCGACGACGTCGAGTTGAAGGGCACGCCGCTGTTCGAGCCGCGCTTCGCCGTGCCCGAGGATGGACGGGTGCCGGAGCACCTGGCCGAGGCGAAGCGTTCGCTGCGGCTCGCGAAGATCACCAGCGACGAGGACTTGCTCGGCGCGGCGTCCATCCTGGAGCGGTCGGTCAACAACACGAGCCTGTTCTTCGTGCTCGACGTCCACGGGACGCGGCTGGTCTTCCCGGGCGACGCGCAGGAGGGCGCCTGGCAGCACGTGCTCCGTGATCCGGAGAAGGCGGCTCTCCTCCAGGACGCCGTCCTGTACAAGGTCGGACACCACGGCTCGCACAACGCCACGCCGAAGGCCTTCGTCAACGACGTCTGGCGCGACGGGCACGTCGCCATGCTCCCGTGGGGGCTGGTGAAGCGCTGGCAGGACAGCATCCCGAAGAGGCAGCTCCTCGATGCCCTGGCCGAGCACAACCACACGGTGGTCCGGGCCGACGCCCCGGTCGCGTGTCCGGGGCAGGTCACCGTGCACGGGGACCTGTGGAGCGAGGTGGTCTTCCCCGTTCCCGCCTAGCTGGTGGACGCGCGGCGACAGCCCGGACGTCGCCGCCCCGCCACCGGACCAGCGTCGAGAGGACATGTCGACAGGACGCGGTGGATCGGGGAGTGGTCTGCGCAGGCCCGACCAGCGGCGACGCCACCTGTGACGGCGCGGTGACGCCGCCTGCGGAGGCTGGCGCCGCACCGATGCCCCGATCGGTCGAGGAGGAGCTGACCATGGACGATCGCGAGATGCCGGCTGCGGCCATGAACGCCGGCCGGGACGAGTCGGAGTCGGAGATGCCCCGCAGCACCATGGGGGCGGAGCCTGCCGAGGGGGCGGCCGCGCAGGAGACGGCACCGGCCATGGGGGAGATGCCGATGAGCGGGACCGCCGGCGCCTCGGGAGCCCGGCAGTTCCTGGTCGAGCTGCGGCTGCCGTCCGGGAACGGCGAGCAGGCCACCGCGGACTCGCTCGGGGCGACCGTCGAGTCGCTCGACCTCCCCGGGATGCACGCGGAGCCCGGGTTCCCGCCGGTTCCGCTGACGTCGGCCCCCGGCGGCCTCGCCGGGGACGCCGGAGCGGATCTCGCGGATGCGAACACCGTCGTCGTCCTCGCCACGGTCGACGACGACCGCGTGGCCGAGCTCGAGCAGCACCCCGCCGTCGTGAAGGTGTACGTCAACGGGCCGGTCGCCGCGTTCAGCGTCACGGCCGAGCGGACCGGCACGGCGCCCCCCGCGGAGGCACCGGAGGAGATCCACGGCACCGCGCCTTTCCTGAAGGTGACCGAGGCCATGGCGGCCTGCCCCATCGGCACCTGCGACTACTCTCCGCGCACCGCGAAGGGCACGATCGCCGACGTCGCCACGTACCTGGGTGTGAACGGGATCTGGGGCAAGGGCATCGACGGCAGCGGCATCGTCGTGGGCGTGGTGGACGGCGGCATCCGCGCCGCGGGCCGGCCCATCAAGCAGGGTGAGTCGGGAGCCCAGCTCGCCCGCGTGATCGGCGGGTGGCCGGTGGCCAGCTGGGGCACGACGGCCGCGGCCTGGGGTGACCACGGCATGATGTGCGGCACCGACGTCCTGGGCATGGCGCCGAAGGCGCAGCTGTACGACCTGCGCATCTCCGACGGCGGCGCGCTGTCCGACGCGCTCCAGGCGTTCCAGTGGGCCATCGACCGGCACCGCGCCGACGGCACCCCGCACGTGCTGACCAACAGCTGGGGCATGTTCCAGGAGACCTGGGCACCGGACTACGTGAAGAACCCCACCCACCCGTTCACGCGCAAGGTGCTCGAGGCGATCGACGAGGGGATCCTCGTGCTGTTCGCGGCCGGCAACTGTGGCGGGTCCTGCCCGGACGGCCGCTGCGGTGGCGACACCGGACCGGGCCGCAGCATCTGGGGCGCCAACGGGCACGAACGCGTCATCACGGTGGGGGCGGTCAACCGCAACGAGCAGTTCGTCGGCTACAGCAGCCAGGGACCGGCGGCCCTGCACCCCGACAAGCCCGACTTCTGCTCGGTGACCCACTTCAAGGGATGGTTCGACAGCGACAGCGGCACCTCGGCGGCCACGCCCATCGCGGCCGGCGTGGTGGCGCTGATGAAGCAGGGAGTTCCCGGGCTCACGCAGAGCCAAGCCCTGTCGGCGATCAAGTCCACCGCCAAGGACATCGGGCCGGCCGGCTTCGACCGGCACTCCGGCGCCGGCATCCTGCGGGCCAAGGCCGCCTACGACGAGGTCGCCCGGCCGGCGGCCTGGTCGGGCTGGGAGAGCCTGGGCGGGTTCTGCACCGACGGCGTGGGGGTGTCGTCCTGGGCACCGAACCGGCTGGACTGCTTCGTCGTCGGCAACGACCGGCAGCTGTTCCACAAGTGGTGGGACGGCAGCGTCTGGACGCGGCTGGGAGGGCCTGGGCGGGCACCTGTACAGCAACCCGCGCCGTCTCCGTGGGGGCCCGACCGCATCGACGTCTTCGCCAGTCGGCGGCGACCACGCCATGTGGCACCGGTGGTGGGACGGCAGCGTCTGGCGCGGCTGGGAGAGCCTGGGCGGGTTCTGCACCGACGGCGTGGGGGTGTCGTCCTGGGCACCGAACCGGCTGGACTGCTTCGTCGTCGGCAACGACCGGCAGCTGTTCCACAAGTGGTGGGACGGCAGCGCCTGGCGCGGCTGGGAGGGCCTGGGCGGGCACCTGTACAGCAACCCCGCCGCCGTCTCCTGGGGGCCCGACCGCATCGACGTCTTCGCCATCGGCGGCGACCACGCCATGTGGCACAAGTGGTACGTCTGACGGCCGCTGGGCGGCCCGGTCGGGCCGCCCGGCAGCGCCGGGCGGCCCTCCGGCACGGCTAGGCTCGGCGCGTCGTCCCCCCAGGAGGCACAGTGTCCGCGCCGGGCTCCCCATTGACCGTGATGGTGGAGCTCAGCGCGCCGCCGGTCACCGCGCCGCTGGCCGCGCTGGACCTGGGGGCGTCCCTGCCGGGCTTCACCCGCGATCCGGACTTCGACCCGGTGCCGATGTCCTCCGGGGGCGCAGCCGGTGGCCCGACGGTGGTCATCCGGGGCACGGTCGACACGCAGGACGCCATCGCGTCCATCGAGCAGCGGCCGGGGGTGGTGCAGGTCTGGGCCGAGGGCCGGGTCGATCCCTTCCGTACCTCCACACGGCCACCCCCTCAACCGAGCGCCGGGTGACGGTGCGAGTCGGCTCCTGGCGGGGCTCGGACCGAGATGGCCGCGCCGAGGTGCGGCAGTGCGGCGGCGGTGACGCGGCGGTGACGCGGCCGGTGTTTCCTGTCAGGAACCGGGCCGCCGGACAGCGCCGGCCCGGGTCGTCCAGTGCACCAGCACTGGAGCGGGTCCACGCGTCCTCCGCCGTCCCCACGTGGAGACGCCCGTCCCGATGCGGGTGGCAGTTTCGGGACACCTGTCGCCGTCCCTCCGTCACCGGGCGGCATCGGCACTCCACTGACCGTCGGAGGGGGCATGCGGTGGGGGATATCTCCTTCCGGCTCGACGTCGTCGAGTCCGATGACACCTGGGTCGTCTTCTGCGACTCACCCTTCGGCCGGACCGTGCAGAAGCTGCCCGCGCCCTTCTCCGGCCCCGAGCTGGAGCGGCGGCTCACGGCGGTCGAGAAGTCCCTCGTTCGCTCGTCGGCTCACCTCGTCACCCGCCGGGCCGCCGCACCGGAACGGACGGCGCAGGACTTCGGTGCGGAGCTCTCCCGGGCACTCCTGACGGGCCGGATCCGGATCCTGTTCGCCCGGTGCCGCGAGAAGGCGCGGGAGCAGGGGGTGGACCTGCGGGTGCTGGTGAACCCCGACGGTCCCGGTGTCTCGCGAATCCCCTGGGAGTTCGTGATCGATCCCGACCGGGACGACGACTACCTGGCGCTGCGACTGCCAGTCGCACGCTCCCCGCATCTCATGGAGCCGGTCGCGCCGCTTCCGTTCGCCCCACCCCTCCGAGTCCTCGGCATCCTCTCCCGGCCGGCCGACCTGCCGGCGCTGGATGCGGAACGCGAGCGAGCTGACCTCACCCGCGCACTCAACCGGCTCAGCACCGACATGGTGGAGATCCAGTGGCTGCCGGGAGACCGGTGGAGCGACCTCGCCGAGGCGATCCGCTCCCGGCCCTGGCATGTGCTGCACTTCGTCGGCCACGGCGGCTTCGACGAGGATCAGGAATCCGGATACCTGGAACTCTCCGACGACCAAGGCCACGCCCGTCCCATCCTGGCCACCGACCTCGGGCGACTCCTCGCCGCCAACCACGACCTGCGCCTGGTGGTGCTCAACGCGTGCGAGTCGGCGGTCACCGGTGCCGGGGGCTTCTTCTCCAGTACCGCCGCCAAGCTGATGCGCGAAGGCGTGCCCGCTGTCGTCGCCATGCAGTACGAGATCACCGACGCCGCCGCCTTGGCCTTCTCCAGCTCCTTCTACGAGGGGCTGGCCCGAGGGCTGCCGGTCGACCAGGCCGTCAGACTGGCACGAGAGAGCGTCAAGATGACGATGACCAGTCTCGAGTGGGCCACACCCGTCCTCTTCCTGGCCTCGGAGGAGACCCATCTCTTCAGCCCACCCAGCCGGTCCGACGAACGGGGCGTGGTGCCCGCCGCGACCGGGACGTACGGCGGGAGCGGGATGGTGCAGGCCGGCGCCGACTGGCTCGGCGCCACGCGCATGCGGCTGGCTCAGACCCTGCGGGCCGGCGAAGCCTCCGGCTCCAGGACGGCCACCGGCTCGGGCCCATCGGCGGGACGCGACAGCCCATCCGGCGCCGGCACCGCCGCGGCGCCCTCCCTGCCGCCGCGGCCGGCAGCCGCGCGTGACTGGGTGGATGGCCCGGACCTACGCGGCCGGCCGGAGGCCATGGGGCAGACCGGAGCAGGACGCCTCGGCACTCCGGACGTCCGAGAACCGGACGGGGGAGCCTCTGTACCGGCGGCGGACCGGATCGGGGCGCTGCAGGGCGTGGGCTCGTGCAGCCACGCCGCGGTCGGGCCGCGTGACCTCGTCGCTCTCGCTTGCTCTGACGGCGTCGTCCGGATCGTGTCGCCGCGGTCAGGGCGGTGTCTCGCCCAGTGCGCGCTGCCGGGCAGGGAGCCCGCTCGGCGCGTCGCCTGGGGCCCCTGGCCCCGGCACGTGGCCAGCACCCATGACGGCGGGCTGGTGGTGGTGTGGGATCTGGAGACGGAGGTGCCGGTCCGGGTGCTGCGCGCCGCGAGCCGGCGAGTCGAGGCCGTCGCCTTCAGCGGCGACGGCCGTTGGCTGGCCGCGGCGGGGGAGCGACGGCTACGTGTCTACGACAGCAACGGTGCCCAGGTCCGCGACCTCCCGGTCCCGCCGGACGCCAGCGTGCATGGGGAGTCCCGCGGGCTGCGCGAGATCTCCGCCGTCGCCTTCTCCCCCGACGACCGGCACGTCTGCATGGCCGGCGACGACGGGATGGCTCGCCAGTTCGACGTCCAGGGGCGCGTCACCGCCGTCTGGCGGCATCCGACCGCGCTCCGGTGCATGGACGTCGCTCCCGACCGGCTCGTCACCGGATCGGCAGCCGGGCGGGCCAGCGTCTGGGGGTGGTCCGGCGCTCTGCTGCATCGCACGGAGCAGGGCGCCAGCGTCGACCTGGTTGCCTTCGCGGCAGACGGGGGTCTCCTCGCCACGGCAGGCGCCGACCGCACGCTGTGCGTGTGGGGCCGCCATGGTCAGGCCTTCAGCCGCACCACGCTGTCCCGGTCGCTGAAGGGGCTGCGCTTCCGCGTCGACGGCTCCCTCCTGACGGTCGACTCGGCCGGTCGGCTGGAGATCTGGCGTTCGTCGTCCGAAGGGAGCCCTGCATGACCGCGACGACGCCGACGGTGGAGATCTACTGGCCCGCGAGCCTGTCAGCAGACCCGGCTCTCGACGCGGTCGCCGAACTCGAGCGCGCCGGTCTGGACGTCGAGTGCCGCGTGCAGCCGGTGCGGCGCAGCGCCGACCTGTCGGTCGTCGTCCTGCTCTGCGGCTCGGTGGTGGGCCCGTTTCTGAAGACCGTGTTCGAGCGGTTGGCCGGCGACACCTACGCCGCGCTGCAGTCCTGGGTGCAGCGGCTGCTCGGCCGCGAGCGCGATGGGGTCGGCCGGGCTCCGGCCAGCGTGATCTTCGAGAGCGAGAGCACGGGAGCGCAGTTCGTCTTCACGCCCGGCCTGCCGGACGAGGCGTTCCGGCAGGCCCTCGCCCTGGATCCGGGGGAGGAGCCGGGCCGCTGGGTGTGGGACCCGCAGGAGCGCGCCTGGCTGCGGTTCGAGCCACGGACGGGTGCGCCGGCCAGGGAGGGGACACCGTGACGATCCCGCACGACCCGGATCGGGAGAACGACTGGGGCGGCTCCACCGACTGGCAGCGACCGGCGCAGGAACCGGGGTCCGCCGGTCCTGCGTGGACCACGCCGCACGAGGCCCCGCCACAGCAGGGCTACGGGGGCCAGGGGTATGTGACCCCGCCTGGCTACGGTGGGCCGTCCCCCTACCAACCGGCGCCCCCGTGGCCGCACCACTCCGGCTGGCCGATGGCACCGCCGCCGAACTACCTGGTGCAGGCAGTCCTGGTGACTCTCTTCTGCTTCCTGCCGACCGGAGCGGCCGCGATCTACTTCTCCAGCCAGGTCGCCAACCGGCACAGCGGGGGCGACTACGCGGGCGCGCTGGAGGCGTCCAACAAGGCCAAGATGTGGTGCTGGATCTCCCTGGGCATCGGCGTGGTGGTCTGGCTGATCCTCATAGGGAGCACGGGCACCGATTCGGGCACCTCCTTCTGATGTGCTCGCCCCAGGGCCGCGCCGGGGCGCGCCCGTGGCGGAGAGTTCCGGCTTGGGCGGCGGCGCTCGGTCTCGTGGCGGCGCTCACCGGGCTGGTCGACCCGTCACGGCCCGGGACCTATCCCACCTGTCCGTTCCTGGCGGCGACCGGGCTCGCCTGTCCTGGCTGCGGCAGCCTCCGCGCGATGCACGCCCTGACCCACGGCGACCTCCTGGTCGCGCTGGACCGGAACGCACTGCTCGTCGTGGTGCTCGTGGCCTCCGCCGTCATCGGGATCAGAACTCTGGCCGACCGCCCTGCCACCCGCCCGCGGCGGTGGGCCGGCCCGCTGGCCGGCCTCCTGCTGATCCTCTGGACCGTCGCCCGCAACCTGCCGGTACCGCCGTTCTCCGTGCTGGCGCCGTGACCCGGCGGTCTCGTCCGACCGGTCCTCGGAAGCCGGTGCTCGCACGGGCGTAGTGCCCACGAGCGGTGTCGGCAGCCCGTCGGCTCGTTCAGCCGGAGGCCGTGAAGGCCGCCCGCAGCGGGTCGTGGTCGGAGACGCTCGAGCTCGTCGCATCGCCGGCGTAGTCGGTGGCCAACCGCCGGCCGGGGGCGAAGACCAGGTCGATCTTCGCCGAGCCCAGGGTGTCCTCGTCGTAGACGCCGTCCCCGCCGGAGCGGTAGCGGTCGGCCTCGTGCATGTCTCCGGAGCCGGAGTAGCAGCGGGTCTTGCCGGCACCGAACCGGCCCGCGTACCAGCCCTTCAGACCGGTGGAGACGTTGCTGTTGCGGCACCGGCGCACGTCGAGGTTGAAGTCGCCACCGACGACCACCAGCATCCCGGCGGCGGTCCACTCGTCGACCAGGCGGTCGGCCGTGACGGCCTGCGATGCGGCCCCGCTCTGCGACGACGACGTCAGGTGTGTCGTGCACAGCCGCATCCCGATGCCCACCGTGACGTCGGCGCACAGCAGCGTCCGCTCCTCCCCGCTCGTCTCCACCCCGAGCGTGTGGTGCACCGGACCGGTGAGGACGTCGCTGCGGGCGAAGACGGCGATGCCCCACGCGGGATCGGCGGACTGGCAGCGGGTGTCGGTGGTCGTGTAGGTCGAGTGGAAGGCGCCGACCCACCCGGGCGGGAGGTCCGCGAGGGCCATGTCGAAGGTCGAGCGGCACATCTCCTGGAGGGTCGCGGCGTTCGGTGTCCAGGACGTCGAGCCGAGGCTCGCCGCGATCGCGGCGGCGCGCTGTTCGGGGGTCACCTGGCAGTCGGGGAAGTTGCGCCCGTACTGGTCGCAGGCGTTGAAGTCCCACAGCTGCAGGCGCACCGTCGCCGCCGTGGCCGGCACGGGAGCCAGCAGGGTCAGCCCCAGGGCGAGGGCCAGGGCAACCGCCAGCCCGCGTCCGGATGACCTGCCTGCCCGGGTGGACATGGGGCCCGTCCTCCTCCGCTCCGTTCTGGAGCTCATCGGTAGCTGCACGTCGCGACGGAGATGTCCTGGGCCCCTCGGCCGATGGCCAGCGGACGGCCCGGGCCACCGCCCCGATCCCACGCGACCAGCGCGCGGGACGGATCGTCCTGCCCGGCGGCGGGGACCACGCCGAGCAGCCGGCCGGCGTCCGGGGCCACCGGCGTGACGTCCTGCGCGTAGCCCTCCGAGACCGTCGTCGCACCGCTGGTCACGTCGTGGCGCACCGTCCGGAACCGGGGCGGGGACTCCACGGTGTCGCCCGCGGCCTGGTGCCGCACGGCCGCGACGACCGTGCTGCCGTCGGCCGACCACCCCACGTCGGCGTGGAAGTCGGTCCCGTCCGCCGTGTGGACGACGGCGTCCGCGTTCGTCGCCACGTCGCGGATGCGCAGCGTGTGCGCGACCGAGCCGCGCGCGATCTCGATCACCTGTGCATAGGCCAGGCGGGCGCCATCGGGACTCAGCGCGACGGCGGTGACCGCGCTGAACAGGCCGGCGGCGGCGTCGGGTGCCCGCGGCAGCGTCCGGGTGACGCCCGGCGAGACGAGGTCGACCACGGTGACGCTGTTGACGTCGTGCCCGGCGCCCGGGCGTTCCTCGACGGTGTGCGCCGCGGCCAGCCACCGGCCGTCGGCGGAGACGCCCAGGTCGACGATCCCGCCGAGCTCGACGAGCCGGGTGACCCGCCCGGTGGTGAGGTCGTGGGTCTCGACCAGGCCGGCGGACTCGAGTGACTCGCCGAGGACGCGGCCGCTGCTCCGCAGCTGGTAGACGGTGCGGGCGTCGGGAGCGATCACCGCGCCCGTGTGGACGCCGTCGTCCGTGAGGCGCCGCACGTCACCACCCACCGACAGCGTCCACGTGTCGACGCCCTGCACGGTCGGGCCGTCGCCCGCATCGGCGGTGGGCCCGGCGCCGACGAACACCCCGATGACCGACCCGGCCGCCGGGCAGGCGCGCAGGCCGTCCAGCGGAGCGCCCGGATCGTCGACGGGCCGCGCGCAACCGGCGGTGACCGCCAGCAGCAGGCCGCACCCGGCCAGCGCCCGGCGCGGTCGTCCCCGTCCGTTGCAGCGAAGCACGGGTGCCCCCTCCACCGTGGTGCGGTGCCGGGACGGCGGCCCCCGCGGGGAGCTCCCCGCGTCCACCCGCCGCCCGGTCGGCGTCCCCGGCGAGGCATCACTGTGCCCCTCGTGCCGTCGGCGGGACAGGGGCGATGGTCCTCGCGGCGGACCGGGTGGTCCCCGGATGCCGAGGATCACGTCGTCGTTCGTGGTCCTCGGCAGCGAGGAGTACGGCCACCGGGCTGCCGTGCTTGGTGATCGTCACCCGCTCATGGGTGCCGGAGACCTCGTCCATGACCTGGCTGAAGTGAGCCTTGACCGCGGCACGTCGTCATGACCGCGATCGTGGTCGGGTGAGCCGATCATGGTGAAGGAGTCCGTAGGGGATCCGCCTGCTACTCGTCCGGGGCGACCTTCGTCGAGAAAGCCTCCGGCACGGGGGCGTAGCGCGCTTCTCGCGGGAGGCGCTGCGCCGTACCGCGCAGTGGGCGCCGTCGTGTGGTCGCTGGCAGGGTGGGCGGCATGGTCAGGTCCTCTCCTGTCGTCGTGGTGACCGGTGCGAACGGGTTGGTGGGCACCGCGGTGTGCCGGGCGCTCGTCGAGCGGTCGGCGCAGGTGCGCGCCGTCGTCCGCCGTGCCGCCAGCGCGCCCGCGCTCGACGGAGTCACCGAGCACGTCGGCGACTTCGCCGACGAGGGCCTCGCCCGGGCGGTGACGCAGGGCGCCGACGCGGTCGTCACGACGGTCCACCCGATGGGCTCGTCCCGAGAGGTCCAGCACCGGGTGGGCGTGGAGGGCACGCCGGTCCTCGCTCGGGCTGCCCGGGACGCCGGCGTCGCCCGGCTCGTGCACGTGTCCACGGCCGGGGTCTACGACCGCTCGGCCGGTGTCGGGGACGTGGCCGAGGACGGCGCCCTCCTGCCCGAGGGCAGCGGTGACTACCCCGACACCAAGAACGCCACCGACGCCGCGCTTGCGCAGGTCGGCGGGCTCACGACCGTGCTGGTCCGCCCGCCGGCGATCATGGGCGCCGGCGACACCTCGGTCTGGAACACGCTGCGACCGCAGGAGATCCGGAACGGTGAGCGCCGGGTGAACCCGGCGAAGACCTGGGCCTGGGTGCACGTCGACGACCTGGCGGCCTTGATCGCGGACGTCGCCACGGGCGCCGTCGCGACCGCCGGCGACGCGGAGCGAGGCCCCGTGGCCGGTGGCACGACTCCGGTCATCGTCGCGGGCGAGCCGGCGACGTGGCGGAACTACTTCGGCACGGTGGCCGACGCGCTGGGTGTCGTGCCCGAGTGGACCGACGAGCCGGTCTGGACCGGGCAGTTGCTCACCGACCGGGCGAGCGGGTGGGGTTGGGCGCCGCGGGTGAGCCTCGCGCAGGCCATGGACGAGCTGCGGGAGGGCCTGACGACGCGCGCGTGACGGTTTCGCGGGTTCCTTGAGGCTTCCGACGTTCCCTGGAGGGGGACGCGCTGTCGTCGGCGGAGCGCGAGCAGGGCGTCGCGACGAACATTGCTACGAGCCACCGACGACGGTCACCGGTCGCCGCGTATCGACGTCCAGCGCGCCCCGGCCCGGCCGGCCACCGTCGAGCAGTAGGCATCGCCGATCTGTGGAGCGTGGTCCTGCGGCTGAGCGCGGATGACGGTTCTCCACTACGACAGCGACGTCGACTGGATGCGCAAACCCTGGAGCGAGATTCTCAGCACACGGGATCAATCAGGCCGTGGTGGATGGCGAAGCGTGTCGCCGCAGCACGGCTGGTGACGGCGATCTTGGCGTAGATGCGTTCGATGTGCGTCGCTGCGGTCTTGGGCGTGATGCCAAGCATGCGAGCCACCTGCTTGGCGGACGCTCCTGTGGCGATCAGCACCAGCACTTCGGTCTCCCGCGGAGTCAGGCCCGCCGGTCCGGAGAGCCGTCTCGATCTCCGGCTGACCGCGCTCAGGACGATCTCCACGGCCGCACCGTCGAGCCGACCGGCGCGGGCGTCGGCCCGCAGTTCCGCGACGGCGTCCGTACGGATACCGCGGTGACCGCGGGACGGTCGTGCCGGTTCGGCCATCCGGCGGTAGGCATCACCGGCGGCGATGAGGTGGCTGTAGTCACCGGAGAAGTCCACGAGTGCACACGGGTCGTCGCCCACGGTCCAGGCGTCGTGGCCTGGGGGGATCACGACGGCATCGCCCTCGCCGAGCTTCAGGTCGGCGTCCTCCATCACGACCTGCATCCGTCCGGACACGATGTAGAGCCTGTGGCCGGCTTGGCAGAGGTCGGTGCCGACCACGGGCTTGACGTCGTCCGACCACCGCCAGCCGGGTTGCATCACCTCACGGGTGATCGTCGTCTCGCCGAATGCCACGTCGGTCAGGGCGGTACGCCCGACGAGACGTGTCCGGTCCGGCGTGCCGGGATCGAGGGGACGGACATCGACTTGCCGCACAGAGCCATCGTGGCTGGCGAGGTAGGTGGCAGCGAAGACGGGTCCCCGCCTTGCTGCCACCGCACGCCCCCTCACCGTGTGCCGCGCGGCCCAGTAGCCGCTCAGTAGCTGAAGGTCGTGGCGCCCTCGTCGCCAATCCATGCCCACATGGGCACCGTTCCCTGAACCTCGGCGGCGCCGATGAGGGTCGCCTGGTCGAGCCGCTTGGCGTTGAGGCAGATCGGGCACACGTAGTACCGGCCGCCGGCAACCTCGTAACGCTTCATGAGGTCCGTCAGCGACGGGCAGCCGTCACAGGCAACGGCGACTGCGACACCGTCGACGGCGAGTCGAACGGCCTCCTTGGTGAGGAACATCAGGGTCGGCCGCCCCGACTCGGCGGCCCCGACCGCGACCAGGAACGCGACCGTCACCTTCTCGCTGTCCTCCAGTCCGGTGCTCAGGCTTATCACGGCTTTTCCGCTCATGGCCTTCTCCTGTCCGCTCGTGGTGGCGTTCGCGGCTCCTGTGTGAACGCATCTCGCACGCTAGGGACAGGGCCCGACTGGGACATCCGGTGTTCTCCCTACGACTGCCCGGCTTCGACGTCATGCCCGCCGTGGTTCACGAGCCCGTCGAGGGGGCCTCCGCAGGATGTGGCCGTCCCTCCCCGGCCGTCGACCACCCGCGGGCGCCCAGCGGCATGACCGGTGGCGAGTCCGGCGCGGGCCTTGGTCGGCCCCGGCAGGGAGACGGTGACTACGCCTGACGTCGCGACGCAGAAACAGCAGAACCCCCATCGGCCAGTGGCCGTGGGGGTTCAACTCGGTGTCCGAGGGACGACTCGCTACATGCGCACACGGTTGCACCCGGTCCGCGATGACCGTGCGGCTGAGTGCGAGCAGGGCTGTGATGTGCGCGCTTCAGTGCAGGGGGATGCTCTGGTCGTCGAACTCCGCAACGACACGCAGGTCGACCACGTCGCCCGGTCCGGCCGAGCCCCGCCTCGCGGATGCGCTCGAGGAGTTCATCCGCCAGCACGAGCAGGCGTGGCTGGACGAGTCGATCCCGGCGCTCTCCGGTGTCACGCCACGGCGGGCGGCGGCAGACCCGAGTCGGCGCGAGGTAGATGAATCCCGACCGGCTGCGTGCCGCTCTCGGCCTGTGAGGCGCCGCCACCAGAGACAGAAGAACCCCCGCACGCCGCCGCTGCGCCGCAAACGGCGGGCCGGCGCAGTCCCCCTTACCACCGACGAAAGGGCCCGGCCACCACGGTGACCGGGCCCTTTCGTCGGTGGGCTCGAGAGACGTCCATCGGAAGCGTCTGCCGACCCGTCCGGCCGCGACGCTGCGACTGAGCGTCGGAGACGACGAACTCGGTAGCCGTCTACCGGCCATCCATGCCGAGCGGTCGGCTGGACCGCTCGGCAGCATCGACGCCCCTGCCGGGAACGCGTGCTGGTAGGTGGCCACCGCGACGCCGTGGTCCGCGTGCCCGTGGCGCTCCGCTCGCGGGCCTGTGCTCAGGGGCCGGCGAAGACCCCGTCGCCGAGGGCCTCGGAACGACCAGGGGCGGGTTCGGCGTAGCGACCGGCCTCGTGGCGGGCGACGACGAAGTGGTGCACCTCGTCGGGGCCGTCGGCCAGGCGGAGGGTGCGCTGGCTGGTGTACATGCCGGCCAGCGGCGTCCACTGCGACACCCCGGTGGCGCCGTGGATCTGGATCGCCTGGTCGATGATCTGGCACACCTTCTCCGGCACCATCGCCTTCACCGCCGAGACGTAGACGCGGGCCGAAGAGTTGCCGAGCACGTCCATCGCCTTGGCGGCCTTCAGGACCATGAGCCGGCAGGCATCGAGTTCGATGCGCGCCCGCGACACCAGCTCCATGTTCTTGCCGAGGTTCAGGATGGGCTTGCCGAACGCCTCCCGGAACTTGCCCCGGCGGACCATCAGCTCGAGCGCCTTCTCGCCCTGGCCGATGGCTCGCATGCAGTGGTGGATGCGCCCGGGCCCCAGGCGCACCTGGCTGATCTCGAAGCCACGGCCCTCCCCGAGGAGCATGTTGGAGGCGGGCACGCGCACGTCGGTGAACCGGATGTGCATGTGGCCGTGGGGTGCGTCGTCGCGGCCGAACACCTGCATCGGGCCGAGCACGTCGACGCCGGGGGTGTCCATCGGCACGAGGATCTGCGACTGCTGTGCGTGCGCCGGCGCGTCCGGGTTCGTCTGGCACATGACGATCATGATCTTGCAGCGGGGATCGCCGGCCCCGGAGATGTAGTACTTCTCGCCGTCGAGGACGTACTCGTCGCCGTCGCGTACCGCCTGGAGCCGGACGTTCTTGGCGTCGGAGCTGGCGACGTCGGGCTCGGTCATGGCGTAGGCGGAGCGGATCTCGCCGTTGAGGAGCGGCTCGAGCCACTGGGCCTTCTGCTCGGGGGTCCCGACGCGCTCGAGCACCTCCATGTTGCCGGTGTCGGGGGCCGAGCAGTTGAGCGACTCGGAGCCGAGCGGGTACTTGCCGAGCTCGACGGCGATGTAGGCGTAGTCGAGGTTCGTCAGGCCGCCGACCTCGGAGTCGGGAAGGAAGAAGTTCCAGAGGCCGGCCTCCTTGGCCTTGGCCTTGGCCGCGTCGAGCGCCTCGACCTGACCCGGCGCGTACGTCCACGGGTCGGCGCGCCCCTCGCCGAGCCGGAAGTACTCCTCCTGCATCGGCGCGACCACGTCCTCGAGGAACCGGACGACGCGGTCGTAGAGCGGCCGGGCCTCCTCGCTCATGCGTAGGTCGAACAGCTCCGTTGGCTCAGCGGTCTGCATCAGGTGTCCCTCTCAGCTGGTTCGTTCGACGGCCGGGTGGTCTCCGCCGGGAGTGAGGTGAAAAGCGCGGCACGACATGGTCCCGGTAGGACGGCACTTCGAGCGTGGCATAGCGGCGGTCAGCCGCTCGAACCGGATAGGAGCCTTCGAGCGAGACGGGTCCCGATGCGCCGAGAACCACCTGCCGCCCGATACGCCGCAGTCCCTGCCCCTGCAGGTGTCGGACCAGATCGTCGCCTGCCTGACCGGCTCCGATGCAGCGGAGCCGCAGCAGGTGCGCGGCCCCGCCGCGGCGCCCCGGCTGATTCGCACGCCGCACGAGGCTGTACAGACCGTCGCCGAGTGGATGCGCTGACTCGGCTGCACCAGCGTGGGCGTGACACCCGTCGGCGCGCAGGCCGAATCGACGTGTACTCCGACGAGACGGCTCCGCCGTCGTGACGACGGGAGCGACGCCGTTCCCCGGAACGACGGAAGCCCCACGGGTCCCACCGTGGGCTTCCGTTCCGTGTCCGAGGGCGGACACGCTACATAGGCACACGGCTTCGAGCCTGAGGACGGCTGGTATTCGATTGATTGTGCGGCACTGCCGCTGCATATATATTGCTATAGATCGGTATATACGCGGAGAGGACTTGGCTGATGACGAAGCGCTTGATCGACCTCGACGACGATTTGCTGGCGCTGGCTCAACGGGAGCTGAACACGACCGGAGTGTCGGATACGGTCCGCGCCGCCCTGCGCCAGGCGGCGAGCGCGGCCGCCCGTGCGCGGCAGGTCGCCTGGCTGCGTGAGGGTGGTGTGGAGACGCTGGCAGACCCCGGTCAGCGGGCTGACGTGTGGCGGTGATCGCGCGGTTCCTCATCGACACGAGCGCCGCGGCCAGGATGCGGCTGCCGGCCGTAGCGGATCGGCTGGAGCCCCTCATCATCGGTGGCCTCGTGGCGACCTGCGCCACCCTCGATGCCGAGGCGCTCTACAGCGCCCGCGGTCCGGCGGAGTACGAGCAGGTGCGCTCCGACCGCCGCGACGCGTACGAGTACCTGCCGACCGACGACGTCCACTGGCAGCGCGCCTTCGACGCGCAGCGCTCATTGGCTCTGACCGGGCGCCACCGGGCGGTGGGCATCGCCGATCTGCTGACCGCAGTGCTCGCGGGCGAGCACGGGTCGATGGTCCTGCACTACGACAGCGACTTCGAGATCGCCGCCGAAGTGCTCGACTTCGAACACCGATGGGTTGTGCCACGAGGGTCCGTGTAGGCGCACTCCCACGGGTGCATGAGCTGGTGTCCGAGGGGCGACACGCTACATACGCACACAGCTGCCGCCGTGACACTCTCCGGTGTCGCCTGCTGCTTCTTGCTCTCAGCGGAGTGCGGACCAAGACGCTACCGGGCCGCATGATGCCGCGAAGGTCTCGAAGGCGAGCCTCGCCGGCATCACGTTCCCGCCGGACGCCGGTGTCCGCCTGCCTCTCCTCAGTGCCTGCGCCAGCGGTCGAGGGCAGCGGCAAGGTCTCCGTGGATGCGCTCGCGGGCCTCGTTGCGCGGCACGCCGGCCATGAGCAGCGCGTCGTAGTCGGTGTCGTGGTGGCGAACGGCGGCCACGACCGCCAACTCGACCGCCTGCTCGTCCAGGCGCTGGCCCGCGGCGGTGCGGCCGATTCGCCCGCTGCACCGTGCCGCGGTGTGGGCGGCGATCGCGGCGGCGCGCTCCGGCGGGCATCGCGGAAACAGGCGCCTGATCTCCTCGGCCAATTGCTCGGCGAGCTCGCTGTCCGCTTCGCGCCGTCGCTGCTCATCGCGGGCACGCCGGCGGGCGCGCGCCTCTGCATCGGCCAGGCACGATGACTCGGCCTCGGCCAACGCCTGCTCGTCGACGAGGATCCCCTGGCCCTCGTAGCGCTGCCGGGACCTGCTGAAGCGGACCACCACCGCCGACAGGCGGCTGGCCTTCCTCGCGCGGCGGGTCAGGGTGGCATCGCCGGCGGGCAGGTAGGCCAGGTGGTCGAGGCCGGCGCAAACCAGGCACAGCGGTGCGTCGTCCGCCATCAGCAGCAACTCCCCGGTCCCGCCACACGTCGCGCACGTCCAGTCCTTCAGCGGCGAGACGACGACGAGGTCCGGCGGCCGGCTGGCCTGCTCGGTGACGCGAGTGCGCTTGGCCTCCGACAGGGCCGTGGAAACCCAGTGCGTGCGGTAGGCCCGCTCGATGGACGGGTCACCGCTGGCGGAGAACCGCAGCGTTCTGCGGTCGCGGGTTCGGGCGAGGTAGGCGGTCTCGCTCGGCTGCAGTCCCTGTTCGCGGGCCCAGCGCGGCAACGCCCGCATCGCCGTCGAGGTCTTGCCCAAGCCGGCCTGCACCACCCGCTCGAGGTAGGGCACCCGACCCTGCCGCCACTGATCGCGGTGCACCGGCTGCAGCCAGCCCATGCCGATGAGCACGTCGACGGCGGCCACGTAGTCGTGGTCCTGCAACGCGGCCTCGGCCGCCCGGGCGACCCGCTGCTCGATCGACGTCCCCACAGCGTGCATACCTCCGCGCATCTGTCCGCCGACAGCGGCCCGAAGACGTGAACCGTCTCAGCATCGAGGATCACCGTTCGGCGGGTGGAGGCGCGGTTGCCGCGCGATCGCCCAACGCCCGGTACGCGGGCCGGAGCAGTTCGACGACGTCCCGCCCGCGGACAGCGATCCCGCCCGCGGGTACCTGGTCCAGCAGACTGTCGATGGCGACCGCGGCCGGCGACGGGCCCGCCGGCGGTCGCGGTGCCGTGTAGAAGGTATCCAGGACCTCCGACAGCGGGGGAGGACCCGGCGCCTCGACGGAGCCGGCGCCCGCTGCCGTGCCGCCGCGGCGGGCACCGAGGTTCGCCAGGAGCTCGTCCCGGGACCGGCCGCGCAGCGCGAGGACGGCGAACGGATCGTCATCGAACGATTCGGCGAGCAGGTACAGGGTGGCGGCGAGGTGCTTGCACGGGACCTCGCTGTCCGGGCAGCTGCAATCCATGGCGAGGTCGCGGACCCCCGCCGGGAACAGGTCGAGCCCCGCGGCGGCGAAGACCTCCTCGATGTCCGGCGGCATTTCACCGGCCAGCAGCTTCGCCGTGTACCAGGCGTCGGCGGCGAGGGCCTGCTCGATGCCGGCCCACTCCCTCTTGCCGAAGGCGACGACCCCGACCCGCACCCGGTACGGCCGGGCCCGGCTGCCCTGGACGAGCGCGACCGCGGCCCCGGCATCGATGCGCAGCTCGACCACCTGCCCCGCCCGGGCGTACCGCTTGCCACGGGAGAGCCGGCCGCCCACACCGATCGACTCCAGCCCTTCGATGAACCGCGCCGACCACCAGTGCTGCCCGATGTGGCCGCGCCGGCTGCGGGCCCGCACGCCGCCGTCTACCGGGCGCGGCCGCGAAGGCGGGTACCAGTCGTAGCTCATTCGCCGACCGCCTCGGCACCGAGAGTGAACAGCTGCCGCAGTTCCGCCGAGGACAGCTCGGTCAGCCAGCCCTCGCCGTCACCGACCACGAGATCGGCGAGCGCGCGCTTCCTCTGGATCATCGCGTCGATGCGTTCCTCCAGGGTGCCCGCGCAGCAGAACTTCCGGACCTGGACGGTGCGTCGCTGACCGATGCGGAACGCCCGGTCGGTCGCCTGGTTCTCCACCGCCGGGTTCCACCAGCGGTCCAGGTGGACGACATGGTTGGCAGCGGTGAGGTTCAGCCCGGTGCCGCCGGCCTTGAGCGAGAGGAGAAAGACCGACGGCCCGTCGGCGGACTGGAAGCGGGCCACCATCTCGTCGCGCCGGCGCCGGGAGACGCCGCCGTGCAGGAACAGCACCTCCTGGTCGAATCGGGCCGACAGGTGCGGCACCAGCATGTCGCCGAATTCGGTGAACTGCGTGAAGCAGATGACCTTGTCGCCCTCGGCCAGGATCTCGGTGAGGATCTCCTCGAGCCGGGTCACCTTGCCCGACCGGTTCCCGACCGGCGAGCCGTCGTGCAGCAGCTGCGCTGGGTGGTTGCACACCTGCTTGAGCTTGGCCATTGCGGCCAGTACCCGGCCGCGCCGTTCGATTCCGTCGGAGTCCTCGATCTTCTCCATCATGTCGTCGACGACGGTCTGGTAGAGCGAGGCCTGCTCGGGGGTGAGCCGGTAGTCCTGGACGACCTCGATCTTCTCGGGAAGGTCGTCGATGATCGTCGGGTCGGTCTTCACCCGGCGCAGCAGGTACGGCCGGGTGATCCGCCGCAGCAACTGCGCTGCCTCGTCGTCCCCGTGCCGCTCCACCGGGATCGCGAACCGGGAGCGGAACCGCTCCGGGGCGCCGAGCAGCCCGGGGTTGAGCACGTCCATGATCGACCACAGCTCGGACAGGCGGTTCTCCAGCGGCGTGCCGGTCAGGGCGATCCGGTGGCGTGCGCTGATCCGGCGCACAGCCCGGCTCGCGGTCGCTTGACTGTTCTTGATCGCCTGGGCTTCGTCGAGCGCCAGCCGGTGCCAGTTATGGGCGGCCAGTTCCTCGACATCGCGGACGGCGGTCCCGTAGGTGGTGACCACGAGATCGACCTCGGCGAGCTGGGCCGTCAGTTCCTCGCCGTGCAGGCGGCCGGGGCCGTGGTGTGCGTAGACACGCAGCTCGGGGGCGAATCGGCTCGCTTCCCGCTGCCAGTTGCCGACCAGTGACATGGGGCACAGCAGCAAGGTGGGAGCGGCAGCGCCGGGCGCGGCGCGATCGGTGGCCTCCAAGGCGAGGAGCTGGATCGTCTTGCCCAGCCCCATGTCGTCGGCCAGGCAAGCGCCGAGGCCGAGCGCCGAGAGGAATGCCAGCCACGACAGGCCGCGCCGTTGGTAGGGCCGCAGCTGCGCGGTGAACGTGGCCGGTGGGTCGGCCGGACGGAGGGTGCGGTCGGCGGTGCCGGCCAGCACGTCGCCGACCCAGCCGGTGACGTGGACATCGACGAGGGGGAGCGGCAGGTCGAGGTCGTCGGTGTGGGTCGCGGCGAGCGCCAGCACGTCGGCCGCCGACACGGTGGTCCGGGGTCGGCGGAGGAACTCCAGGCCGCGGCGCAGCCGGTCGGGGTCGACGGCGATCCACCGGCCGCGCAGCCGCACCAGCGGCGCCTTGGCGGCGACCAGTTCGGCGATCTCTTCCTCGTCGAGCACGTCCTCGCCCACGGCCATCGACCAGCGGAAGTCGGCCAGCGCCTCCCGATGCATCCCGCCGGAGACGACAGCGGCGTCGGCGGGGGTGCTCTGCCCGGAGGCGACCAGCCCGATCCTCCGCTTGCGGTCCCACCAGGCCGGCAGCTGCACCCCGAAGCCCGCGGCGTCCAGCAGCTCGGCGCCAGTGGTCAGGAAGTGGTGGGCGGCATCGACGTCGAGATCCCAGCCGGACGGCTCCGGTGCGCGCAGCGCCGCACCCAGGTCCGGGTAGACCGAACTGGCGCGTCCCAGCTCGCCGAGCAGCAGGTGCTGAGGGCGGTCGATCCAGCGCTGCAACCCCGCCGGGGCCGACCACACCTGCTCCGCGCCGACCTGCAGACTCGGGTCGGTGGTCGACTGGAGGACGAACTCCAGCCGCCACGACTCGGGGTGCAGGGCCGTCTCATCCCGTCCGGACGGGTCCACCGGCGGTTCGGTCAGGCGGAAGAGGGCACGCGCCGGGCCGGTGGCTTCGGCGCCGACGGCATCCCAGGCGGACAGCCTCTCGGCCAATGCGGCGACGTCCGCCTCCGAGACGGGCCAATCGGCGGGGAACCGGGCATCGGCGGTGGTCAGGGCGGACAGCCATGCCTCGGCCGCGGGTGCCTGGCGGGGGCGGCGACCGCGACGAGCTGGGAGCAGGGCGAGCGGAGACGCTGACCGGGCGAGGGACTCCCGCACCGCCCGGTCGACGAGGACGGCGAGGGCGTCGGCCACCAGGCGGGACGGATCCTGCCCGGCGGTTCCGTTCGGCCCCTCCTGTTCGGCGCGCGCCACCGGCGGCATCGTGGCGATCAGGCCATGCATCCGCACCGCGTCCGGGCCGGTCACGACCGGCCGCCAGCGCGCCGCGGGCTGCCCCGTCTCGAAGTCGACGGACGGCAGGACGCGGCCCCGCGCGGCAAGGTCGTCGGCGAAGGTCGCCAGTGCCCGGAGATGAACGACCGAGGCTCCGTATCGGACCCGCGGAGATGCCTCGGCGAGATCGGCCACGTCCACCAGCAGCGCCGGCACGACCCATGGCAGCAGGGCAGGAGGCCGCTGCGGCGAGGGACGTGGGGTGCTGCGCACCAGCTCCGGGGAGTCGAGCGGCGCCGTCCGCAGTGACGGAAGCAGCAGCATGGCAGTGGCGGGCTTTCCGGCGTGGACCTCGGTCAGTACCTCCGCAGCCGCCGCGAACGGGTGCGCACGCGCCGACCGGACGGCCTGGCTGGTGCTCTTGACGGCCCGATCGCTGTCCAGGCCCCACATCAGCGGCCCACGGCCGGGCGACCACAGGGCGTGGACGACGAGCATGCGCCGCTTTCCCCTTTCGGCCGGACGTCGCAGCCAGGCTACCGGCAGCCGACGCCGCGACGGGAATGCCGTCGGCCCTCGGGTGCTGTCCGCGACCCTCCGCCCCACGTGCAGTTCACCGCCGGTCCTGCCGGCGAGTGACGGGCAGTAGCGTCAGCTGTCGTGCGCATCCCGACCACGCTGCCCGAGATCGGCGCCGCGATCCGCGAGGTCCTCGGCGACCAGGCGACCATGTCGAGGGAAGGCCTGCTCGCAGAGCTGCAGCGGCGCGGTTTCGACCTGGGTGTCGACCCTGCGGACATGCTCGAGGAGGCCCTGGAATCCGACGAGGCCGGAGTGGTGCTACCGCTCGCCGACGAACGGGTCACCTACCTACCGGCGCTGCTCGACGGCCGCACGTTCACCCACCGGCTCACCGCCCCCGAGGTGGCGCATGGATATCTCCAGCTCGGCGCAGACCTGCGTCCCCTGGAGGCGCTCACCGAGGACCCGCGCTACGAACGTCTGCGCGACGGCTCGCCCGTCATCGAGGTTCTCGCGGGTATGGACGACGAACTCCTGCGGGAGCGCGGCCTCCCCGTGGACGCGATCCCGGACGCCGTCTGGCTGCTCGCCCCCGGGGCGCTCCGTGGGAGGGCCGGAGGCGATCTGGTCGGCGTCGCCGTCCGTCCCGACGGTTTCGAACTGGGCCTGGTGACGTCCACGCAGCCGCCGGCGGATCTCGTCGAGCGCCTCACCGCCGCGATCGCGAGGGCAGGGCACGACGAGCCGGCGATGCTCGACGACGTCGTCTGGGAGCTGTGCGCCGACGACCAGACGCTGTTCACGACTCCGCTCCCGCCGCTGCGTGAGCTGCTCGACGAGCACCTGTTCGTGCACGACGACGATCAGGTCGCTGCGCCCGGCTTCGACCTGCCCGGCTGGCGCGCCGAGCGGCAACGGGAACACATTCAGCGCATCCACGGCATAGACGGGGATGCGGCTCTCGCCGTTCTCGTCCTGAAGCGGTTGCACGAGAACGCCGGCGAGCTCCTGCAGCTTGCGTCGGACATGGCTGACCCGTTTGACGCGGCCGGGCAGGAGCCGCACGAGCCGGAGGTCCGTGAGCCCCAGGCGGAGGACGACGACGGCGAGGTCGTCCACGCCGCGTTGGAGTTCCTGGCCGAGCCGGGCGTCGCCGAGGCGGTTGCCGCCGAGGCGATGGGCACCGGGCGCGCCGGCGCGGCGGCGCTCGGCATGCTGGCCGAGTCGCTGGAAGCCCGCGCGCCACGCCGGGCGCGCCCGGGTTTGCGCTGGCTGAGGGGCAAGGCCCTCGACCGGCTCGGCGACGCCCTCCAGGCGGAGGATGCGTACCACAGCGTGCTGGCGCTGGACCCCGAGTGGCCGCCGGCGCTGTTCGACCTGGCCCGCATCGCGAGCGACCGCGGCGACGCCGGGCGTGGTCTGGCGCTGCTGCGCCGGGCCGACGCTCGTCCCGATGACGAGCTGGTCGTTCTGCTGCAGCACTTCCGTCCGGTCGAGCGCACCGACATCGGCCGCAACGAGCCCTGCTGGTGTGGTTCGGGTCGCAAGTACAAGGTCTGCCACCGCAACCGCGAGCAGCTGCCGCTGGCGGAGCGCGCGGCGTGGCTGTATCAGAAGTCCGGCATGTACGTCTCGGACGGACCCTGGCGTGGCGACGTCCTCGACCTCGCCGCGGTCCGCAGCCGGTACCGGGCCGACGTGCCGCTGTGGCAGGCGACCCAGGACCCGACGGTCATGGACGTGCTGCTGTTCGAGGGCGGCGCCTTCGAAGCGTTCCTCGGCGAGCGCGGCCCGTTGCTGCCCGACGACGAGCGGCTGCTGGGCGAACAGTGGCTGCTCGCCGAACGTTCCCTGTACGAGATCGAGGACGTCACGCCCGGCTCGGGCTTCCGCGCTCGCGACCTGCGCACCGGCGATCGCGTCGACGTCCGCGAACGGGCCGGGAGCACCGCCGTCCGGAAGCACATGCTGGTGTGCGCACGGTTCGTGCCCGCGGGCGAGACGATCCAGTGCTTCGGCGGCATGGAGCCCGTCCAGCTGCACGAGCGCGACGCCCTGCTGGACCTACTCGATCGTGAGCCCGAGCCGCAGGCGCTCGTCGAGTTCCTGTCGGCGCGCTTCGCCCCGCCCGAGCTGCGCAACACCGAGGGCGACCCGATGGTGCAGTGCGAGGCGACGTTGCGCAGCGCCGAGCAGGACGAGCTCGCCGAGGCGCTCGACGAGACCTACGAACGCGACGGGGCCGAGCCGCGCTGGCACGACTTCGTCCGGATGCACGGCATGCAGCGCGTTCGAGGGATCATCACGCTCGACGGCGCGGAGGTGACGGTCGAGGCGAACAGCGAGCGCAGGTTCGACCTCATCCTTGACGTGCTCCGGGCGATGGACCCCGAGCTCCAGGTGCTGCGCGAGACTCGGCAGCCGGTGGCCGACGTGCTCGAGGCAATGGAGCGTGCGCCCGCGCAGCCGGCTGTGCCGTCGCCTCCGGCCGACCCGCGTCTCGCGGCGGCGCTCGAGCAGTTCATCCGCCAGCACGAACAGGCGTGGCTGGACGAGTCGATCCCCGCGCTCTCCGGCGCCACGCCGCGCGAGGCCGCGGCCGACCCGAGCCGGCGCGAGGATCTGGTCCGACTGCTGGCCAGCTTCCCGCCGGCGGGTGGTCCGGGACAGATGGGTCCCGATCGGTTGCGTGCCGCTCTCAGCCTGTAAACCGCGAGACAGCTCCTGTCCGGAGGCTCTACCGTCGCGCTGTGGGAGACCTGTACTTCGTCGACCTCGGGGACGACGAGGAGCGTGCCCGTCACCGTACCGAGCGCGAGGCCGAGCGGGCCCGCGTCCGGCGAGCCTACGTCGAGCGGCTGATCGTCCGCGCCGGTCTGGACGAGGCAACTGCGGAGCGTGCGGTGGCCGCGGTCTTCGACCATTTCGAGGACGACGGGTCCCGGTGCCTGTGCGGCTGCCACCCGCAGCTCACGCCGCAGCACGGCGACGGCATGGACTGCCCGTGCACCTGGGGCCGGCAGCAGCGCGAGGCTACGCGGCGCACGTGGTTGACCGATCTTCGCGACAGCGACTGGGCGAAGGAAGCGCGTGCGCGGCACGCGGCGGAGGAGCGCGAGATCCGCGAATGGCTGGCCGGCCAGGTCGACGTGACGGCGCAGCGCACCACCTCCTACGCGCCGGAGCAGTGGGAAGGGACCGTCGACGGTCACAGCTTCTACTTCCGCGAGCGGCACGGCGAGTGGCGTATCGAGCTGGACCTGCAGCCGTCCGGAAGGTTCGCGGAGCGCGTCGCCGGTGTGGACGAGCGCGGTCGACCCGTCACCGAGCCGGTGGAGCTGACCGAAGGCGGGGTCATCGCCGAGGGCCTCGAGGGAGCGCTGGGCTCGGACCCCGTCGCACACCTCGATGTCATCGTGCGCACCATCCGGGAACATCTGTGGCAGCGGTCCTGCTCGCACAGCGGCGCGTTGCTCTACTGCCCGGGCTGCGGCACGCGGATGTGACCGCGCAGTGAACCAGCCGATGCCCGATAGCTGGACCCAGGGCGCCGGGAGCGCGCTGCTGTCAGCGGCCGGTGGTGACCGGCTTCTCCTTGCCGACCACAGGCATGCTTTCGGCTGCTGGGTGGTGGACAGCCGGGCAGCGGCGTCAGATTCGCACCACGCGGACGCCAGCTGGCCCGGCGGCTCGGGTGATGTCCTGTGGGTCACTGGTCAGCACCAGGACGTCGTCGCCAGAACGGGCCAGCGACCGCACGACAGCGCCGATGTGTGCGTCGGCGACGCTGACGCGGGTGTCAGCCACGATGTGCGCGGCGACATCGGCGGAGGCCCCGTCGAGCAGAACGTCGACGATGCGCAATCGATTGATCACAGCCGCCGTAGGGACAGTGCGGTCCCAGCCGGCCTCGACCCGCACCGCGGTGGGCACGACGACGCCTGTGGCGACCCCTCGCCGGCGGCGGTCGACCACGCCGGCGAGGTGGGCGAGCATCGGGCGGTGCTTGTGATGCCCGGGATCGGACAGCGCGCCGACTGCCTCGTTGTCCAGGACAACCGTCTTCACGCGCTACGCCGCTCGAGCACCAACTGTTGTGCCTCTGCCCACAGCAGCACGTCGTCGGCGTCGGCGTCCGGATGACGTGCGGTGACCTCAGCAGCCGCCTGCTCGAGCAGATCCGGCCGGTCGGCCAGCGGCGAGCCGTCCTGAGCGGCGAGTGCGCGTGCCACCTCGGCGAGTTCGGGCCGGGCGTCGGGATGTGCGCGGTAGTGGGCGCGCAGGGCCGCGTCCATCACCGCTGTCTCGATCGCGGCGCGCAAGGCCGTCGCGGTCAGGATGGTTGTGGACGGCGCAACCCCCAATCCATCGACGGCAAGGGCCGCGGCGTCACGCAGCGCCGTCGGCAGCCGCATGGAGGTGTTCACCGTCGCCTCGCTCGGGGCATCGAGCAGCGCCACGATCCTGTCGACGATCACGCTGGCATCCACGCCGGAGACTGTACCACGCAGACGTGGTACATCAGGATCTCTCGCCGTAGCTGATGTGGAGTCCACTGGCCGCAGGTGACGATCTCCAGCGGATACATTTTCCTGCGATGTCCGGCTGGCCAGTGCTGAATTCGGGTGGGTCTGCGGGCTCTCCGCGATGACAGCATCGAGCCGATCGTGTGGGGCCGGCTGGCAGAGCGCAGCCGTACGAGGGCCAAGTCCAGCCCGGGCGTGGCCGGGCCGGGAACGGCTGCAGGCCCATGTAGTGGCGGTAGGCGGCGTGGACCCAGGCAGCGACCGTGTCCGGTGGAAAGGCGAGGTCGGCGAGAGAGACCTCGCCGACCTCCTGCGGTCCCTGACATATCGCGACCAACCCTCGCGTCGGGGCGATGTAGCGAGAGTGGGTGACCCTGACGGGGATGCCCGGCAGCGTCGCGACGGCCGGGACTGGGCACTCCTCGTCGAGAACAGCGAGGAAGGCTGATTGTGCTCATCTTCGCCGTAAGCGTCGACGAGGATCGTCTCGACGAGATGGTCGAGGTCGCAGCGCTGTTCCATGCAGTGCCGAGTGTGAACGCCGCGACCGCCGGGCGACCGGTGTGCCTATCGCTGGTGTCCGCGGGGCGACACGGTACATACGCACACGCTTGGCTGCGTCCAACCGCCAGCCATGCGGAGATGGCGCGGGGCGGCGCGGGCCGATGACGCTCAGGGGACGGTGACGACGACCTTGGCACGGGCGTGCTCGGTTTCCAGGTAGCGGATCGCGATCGGCACCTCGGCCAGCGAGTAGGCGCGGTCGATCACCGGGCGGACTCGTCCGGACTCAGTCAGCTGAGCCAACGCGGTCAGCCGCTCCGTGGTCGGCGTCGCAGTGAACGGCGCGATCCGCTGACGGACCACTCGGCCGACCAGTCCGCCGCCGATGATCAGTCCCATCGGACCGACCAAGGTGCCGCCGTCGAACACCCCTCCGCCGGCCAGGACCAGGGTTCCGTGCTCGGTGAGCACCCGCCGCAGTTCACCGAGGCCTCGGTTGCCCACCAGATCGAGGACGACGTCGAAGCGCTGACCGGCCGCGAGGATGTCCTCGGTCGTGTAGTCGATGACGGCGTCTGCGCCGAGCGAGCGCACCAGATCCAGGTTCCGGGTGCTGCAGACGGCCGTGACGTGGGCGCCGAGGGCCTTGCCGATCTGGACGGCGAACGTGCCGACCCCACCCGAGGCGCCGTTGACGAGCAGCCGCTGGCCAGGCTGTACGCGCGCGACGTCGCGGAGCCCCTGCAGGGCGGTACAGCCGGCCAGTGGCAGGGCTGCGGCCTGCTCGAACGTCAGGCCGGCGGGCTTGGGCGCCACCTGGCTGGCCGGCGCACAGACGTACTCGGCGAAGGCGCCGTCGATCATGCCCGTCTCGCCGTACACCTCGTCGCCGGGCAGCACGTGGCTCACTCCGGCGCCGGCCTCGACGACCTCGCCGGCGAAGTCTCGGCCGCGGATCGAAGCCTTGGGGCGGCGAAACCCGAGCTGCAGCCGGGCCAGCTTCGGATCACCGCGCATGACGTGCCAGTCAGCCGCGTTCACCGAGGCGGCGCGGACCCGCACCAGGACGCGGCCCGGGGCGGCGTCCGGGCGGTCGACGTCCTCGAGTCGCAGAATGTCGGGGGATCCGTACTCGTGCTGGACGATCGCCTTCATCGCTGCCCCTCGGTGCGTCCTGGTCATTGCGCGGAACGCTAGATCCGGGTGGGGGCACGATCATCAGGGAGGACCCTGAACCGCACCCTGATCACCCGAGTCGGCACGCCCCGGGCCCCAACCGCGCCACTGTCCAGGCCTCGTGCCCCAGGGAGTACGAGCAGCTGGCGGCTGACCCGCCGCGAGGCCCATGAGTACAGGCCCATGAGTAGCTGCCGACGAAAGACGGTCACTGGCAGCGTGCACGCGCAGCGCCGCTTGGCGGGCACCGGGCGGTATCGAGCGGTCGGCATCGCCGTCCTGCTGACCGCCGTGCTGGCAACTGAGCACGAAACGACCGTCCTGTACTCCGACAGCGACTCCGAGATCACTGCCGAGGTTCCCGACCTTCGAGTACCGGTGGGTCCTGCAACGCGGACGGTGTAGAGCGGTACCCATCGGTGTGCATCAGTTGGTGTCCGAGGGGCGACACGCTACTTGCGCACACGGCTTCGGCGGCTCGAGTAGTGAGTCGGTGCACCGGGTTTGTGCGACAGCTCTGCCCGTGCGGGGCGCGTCGCGTCTTGCAAGTTGAGACCTGCCGCCGCGTTCCCGACGTCGTCGACCGCAGCGTTCCTCACGCGGGGCGCTGGCCAACCACCTTGCCGTATCGCTGGCGTGCGGCTTCCCCGGAGGTGCCCACCGCCGCCCCGATCACCCGCCAGGAGTGACCGGCACGAGCAGCCTCACCGACCGCCTCGGCTACGTCGGTCTCGGCCAACGCTCGCCGGTGAGCCGCTGCGCGGAGCTTGGCGATCGCCGGGGGAGTGTCGGAAACGAAGCCGTGCTCGAAGTAGTCGGCGAGTTCCTCCGCCTGGTTGATGATGTCTTGGCTGCTGCGTCGCAAGGTGATCACCGCTCCTCAGAGGTAGCTGTCTCGGGCTCGCATGGCGTGCATGACGAAGGACTGTCCGTCCCGGATCACGACACCGATTTCAAGGATCGTCACGCCGTTGCGGGCGGCCCCGGTCAGCATGATCAATGAGTGGTCGCCGCGGTCTTCAACGGACCGGTAAGCGTTGCGGTACGCGTGCAGGATGTCTGGTTCTTCGATGCCATGGCGGAAGGCGCTCGGGAGGATGATCGGCTCCCGAACCCCTGGCAAGTTACTTTGCAGCCTGCCGAGTGTCAAGGTTACTTGCTTCCTGGAGCGAGAACCCGGTGTGCATCAACTGGTGTCCGAGGGGCGACACGCTACATACGCACACGGTTGCGGCGGTGATCGATACAGTGCTTCCTGCCCGGGCCTACCCGCCCCGTTACCCCCGGCCTCGCGGCCAGAGGCACAGGGGTTCTCAGCGGTGGCCCTGGAACCGATCGTCAATCTGTCAGCCCGGTAGCCCCGGAGGACTGGCTGCGATGAGCGAGTACCAGTACTACGAGTTCGCGGCCATCGACCGGCCGCTGTCCGTCGACGAGCAGGCCGGCCTGCGTGCCATCTCGACACGGGCCCAGATCACGCCGACGAGTTTCGTGAACCACTACGAGTGGCGTGACCTGAAGGCCGATCCGCGCCGGCTGGTCGAGCACCATTTCGACGCGTTCCTCTACCTGGCCAACTGGGGGACGCACCGGTTGATGTTCCGGCTGCCCGCCGAGGTGCTCAGGGCCTCGGTCACGGCCGGGGTGGGGCAGTACCTGGTCGGCGACTGTTCGACCGCGTGGACGGCCGACGGGTTCGTCGTCATCGACCTGCTCGCCGAGGACGAGGACGGCGAGTACGACGCGGAGTGGCTGGACGGCTCCGGCCTGCTGGCCTCGATCGTCCCGGTCCGCGCCGAGCTGATGGCCGGGGATCTCCGACTGCTCTACTTTGCCTGGCTGCTCGCCGTCCAGAATCACGAGGTCGAGGAGGACGCGGTCGAACCGCTCGTCCCACCGGGCCTCGGACAGTTGAGCGCCGCCCTCAGTGCGGTAGCCGGATTCCTGCGCATCGACCCGGATCTGGTCGCTGTCGCAGCAGAGTGCAGTGCGCCGCTGAATGCCGCCGACACGCTCGCGGAGCTGCCCGGCTGGTTGACGCAGCTACCGGCGGAGAACAAGGACGATCTCCTGCTGCGGGTCGCCCGGGGGGACGGGGTGAGGGTGCGCGCCGAACTGTTGGCCGGCTGCCGGCGGGCGGCCGCGCCGATCGAGACCGGCGACGTCTCCGGCCGGTCCGCGGCGGACCTGCTCACGGCCTCCCGGTGGCGCCGTGAAGACCGGCAGCGTGCGGCCGCGGAGCACGCCCAGCGACGGGCAGAGGAGCGCCGTCGCGCCGCTGAGCTCGCCCGCGAGAACCACCTGAGCGAACTCGCGGGGCGCCAGGACCAGGCGTGGCGCGAGGTCGTCGAGCTTGTCGAGCGACGTACGGCGGCCGACTACGACGCGGCGGCGGGTCTGCTCCACGAACTGGCTGAGGTCTGCCGCCGCGAGGGGACGAGCGAGGCATTCGCCGTCCGGGCTCAGCAGCTTCGCCGGGAGCAGCGCCGCAAGATCTCGTTCATCCAGCGGCTCGACCGGCTCGGCATGGTCTGACCCGGCGTGGGGCCGGCTACCGGACGAGGCGGCGCGGGTCCGGAAAGCCGAGGCTGGTGTAGCCGGGGGCGCGCTTGATCAGTGATGAGGCGAGGACGCCGGTCGCGACGTCGTGGTAGTCGTGGACCTCGGCGGTGGTCTTACCGGGGAACGGGCGGAGGATGCGGCCGGTGTACTGCACGAGTCGGCCCTTGAAGGCGATCGGTGCGGCGAGGAAGAGGGTGTCGAGCGCCGGGCAGTCGAAGCCCTCGCCGACGTAGGGACCGGTGGCCACGACGAGCAGTGGCGGCCCGTTCGGCCGTGGCTCGAGTTGTGCGAGGGCGGCGGCGCGGGACTTCGCGCCCATCCCACCACGGAGCACCACCGGCTTGTGGCCCCGCTGGCTGAGTGCGGCGACGAGCCGGTCCAGGTGTGCGGTCCACTGGGTGAGCAGGAGGCATGCCTGCCACGGGAGAGGGCGGCGACGACGTCGTCGGTGATCTGGCCGGTGCGGGCGTCGTCCGCGACCAGGTCGCGGTAGATCGCCGCGATGCCGCCGGGTGCGGCCGGATCTGCGTCGCCGGTGTAACGGTAGTCGGTGGGGTGGAGGTGCAGGACCGGTTCCGGTGTCTGGGCGTTGGGCGACCGGCCGCTGAGAGCGCCGGCGGGTGGGGGCGCGATTGTGTGGCGAATCGGTCCCAGCTGCAGGGTGATGAGGTCGTCGAGCTGGTCGCGCCGGTACGGGGTGGCGGTCAGCCCGAGCCAGCGGCGGGCCGGGATCTGCCGCACAGCCTGCTCGAACGCGGCGGCGGGCACGTGGTGACACTCGTCGACCACCACCAGCCCGTAGTCGCTGGTCCAAGCGGCGACGTCCTCGTCCCGGGCGAGGGTCTGCAGGGTGGCAACGTCGATGATGCCGGTGGTCTTGCCGCGTCCGCCGCCGCGCTGCCCGGCCTTCACGCCGAGCAGTTCGCCGATGCGGGCCCGCCACTGGTCGGCGAGAGCTTTTCGGTCGACGAGCACGAGTGTGGAAACTTCGTGGTGAGCGATCAGTGCGCAGGCCATGACCGTCTTGCCGGCTCCGGGCGGGGCAACCAGCACGCCAGATTCTTGGTCCGCGAGGGCTGTGAAGGCTGGTTGCTGCTCGGGATCGAGTGCTGCGGTGAACTCGAAGGACTGCGTTTTGCCGGCGGTCCGTTCGTCGGTGAGTTCAAGGCGGCTGCCGGCCTGTTCGACGAGTGCGGTGAGCCGGGCCTGCAGTCCACGTGGCAGGAGCAGGTCCCCGGTAAGTGTCTCGTCGTAGTTGCGCAGGAACCGCGGGGTGCCCCAGGTCGAGGCCCGGCGCCGCTGGCGCTCGTAGAAGATGGGGTTGGGCATCGACGCGGCGTGCTTCAGTGTGGCCAGCAACGCGGGGGGCAGTTCTGCCGCGTTGACGGTGATGGTGGCACCGAGCCGGGCCTGCACGACGGCAGGCGGTTGCACAGCGATCTTCGTGGAGGTGGGGGAGCGGAGCCGGTTCACCTCCGCGCCGACGGCGACCTGGCCGAGCCGCTGCGCCAGCCGGTTGACCTCCTTGGGCGTGAGCCGGCCGAGGCTGGACAGGTAGGCCCACTGATCCTCGTGCGGCTCCATGGTGGTGAGGTCGAGGAAGACGGTGGCGCCGCGGCGGCGGGCACGGCCTTGCAGCGGAGCGGCGATCAGGTTGCCGAAGCCGCCGGTTCCGACGACGTCTTGTGAAGGGAAGAGCCGGTCGTAGCTGGCCAGGCTCATCCGCCCGCGCACGGCGATCGCCTCGCGCAGCAGACCGGTACCGACGTGGCGGGCGGTGGCCGCGGGGACGGGGGCGGTGAAGAACAGCCAGACGTGCGCGCCGAGGCCCGAGCGGGACACCTCCAGCGCCGCGGAGGCGCCGACCGTGCGGGCGGCCTTGAGGTAGGCCAGCGCATCTAGCATGGCGGTGGAGCCGTCGAAGTCGGCGGCCAGCCAGTGGCAGCGTCCGCCGTGCAGGAGCGGATACAGGCCCAGCTCCAGCTCGCTGGACAGGTGCGCGGTGATGATCTCGTCGGTCAGCGGCAGGTACTCGCGCTCCGCAGCGGGCGTGCCTTTGCGCCACCCGCCGCGCACGGCGGGGACCCAGCCCGCGCGCCCGGTTCGAGCGTTCTCCCACCGCAGCGCGTACACGTCGGTCCGGGCGGCGAACAGGTTGGCGAAGAAGGCGACCTTCGCCGCCGCCGGGGAGCCGGCGTCTACCAATCCCGGCTCGCCGTCGAAGACGCCGGTCTGCACGGGACCGGGCGGGCGCGCCTGCCGCGGCGTCAGTTCCAGCAGTCGGAGGAGTCGGGCGTTCTCCGTCCGTAGCCGGGCGACCTCTTCACGCAGCGCCAACAGCTCGTCGTCCAGACCGATCAACGGCAGCGTGCCCTGAACAGCGGACCCGGACGGAATCGGCACGACTCCATACTGTCCCGGGAGCGCGACCTCGCGGCAGGGCCCGTAGCTGCCACATGCCGCGGACGGGTCAGTGCCCGGTCGTGAGCAGCTTCTCGCCGTGGAAGGAGGCCCGCTCCGTAAATCGCCGTCTTACACTGCCGCAGTGGGGCTGCACTGGGCGGACGAAGACGCCGCCTACATCCGGTCCCGCTCGACTCGGTACGCGGGCGCGCTCGACATCGAGCCGGCCTGGACGGTGGAGGTGATGGCCGATGCACGGCTTGTCGAACTCTCGCCGTACCCGACGTCTCGGGTTGGCGCGACCGGCTTCATCGGATATTCGCCGTCCGCCGACAAGGTGATCGTCGTCATCGTCTATCGCGATCTCGACGGCGATCTCCACGGCATGAACGCCTGGCCGGCCAGCGGCCGGGATCTCGCGACCTACCTGAAGGAGGGTGACGATGGCGAAGAAGCTTGATCCTCACGAGGCTAGCGCCGCGCGCGAGGACGCTCGGCGACTGGAAGCGGAGGCCGATACCAGGGAGCCGTACCCGGACGGCACGGTCGTCACCCGTCCCAACCAGGCGAGTCGGATGTTCAATGTCCGCCTCTCGGACGAACAGTTCGCTGCAATTCAGGAGATCGCCGAGAGCCAGCACCTGCCGATGTCCACGATGGCCCGAGCGTGGCTCCTGGACCGACTCGACAAGGAACGCCGCGCGTCCTGACGACCGCCACTGGCCGCCTGGGAAGACGCCGGTGTGCATCACATGGTGTCCGAGGGGGGACTTGAACCCCCACGCCCGATAAAGGGCACTAGCACCTCAAGCTAGCGCGTCTGCCATTCCGCCACCCGGACGAGTGCGAGCAGAAGACTACCTGACCGCCCGGCCCTGATCACGCACCCCCCGAGGCGCCGTGGCAGGTCACACGGGAGCCAGCGCTACCTGTCCGCGACCGGCGCGCTTGGCGTCGTAGAGAGCCCCGTCCGCCGAGGTGTACAGCGCCCGCCGGTCTCGCGAGGAGGCCGGCACGTGCGCGACGCCCAGGCTGATCGACAGCGACAGCAGCGTGCCGTCGGGCAGGGGGAGCGGCTCGGCCCGTACCGCGTCGAGCAGCTCCTCGGCCCGGCGGGCGGCGACCTCACGGTCGCACCCGGGCAGCAGGACGGCGATCTCGTCGCCACCGAGCCGGGAGAGGACGGCGTCGTCGGTGCGGATCCGGCCCCGCATGATCCGGGCCAGGTGCACCAGGACGTCGTCGCCGACCGGGTGGCCGTGGGTGTCGTTGATCGACTTGAACGAGTCGACGTCGATGAGCACCAGTGCCGTCCCTCCGGCGATCGACCGGGTCAGCGCGGCCTCCAGTGCGTCGTCGAACGCCCGCCGGGTGGCCAGGCCGGTCAGCGAGTCGACGGTGACCTGCCGCTGGAGGGCGCCGACCAGGCGCTCCTGCACGGTGTTGCTCCGTACCAGTGTCACGGCCATCACGACCAGGACGGCGCCGAAGAAGGCGACGTCGGTCAGCGCCGCGGCCGGCGGCAGGAGATGCAGGAGGGTGGCGCACTGGGCGGCCAGGGCCGTGGCCGTCACGAGCGCGACGGCGGGCGCCCGGAGATTGGACGCCGCCCAGAGGATCGGGAAGGCGAGGAAGGCCTGGGCCGCAACCGAGGTGTCGCGGCTCAGCAGGTTCAAGCCGCAGGTGAGCAGCACGCCCAGCAGCGCCGCGGTGACGCCGAGGCAGAGCCGATCCACCACCCGGGGGTCCGCGGCCCGGCAGGCCAGCGCACCCAGCAGGAGCGCGGCGGCGCCCAGCCAGTGGGCCGCGAGCGTGGCGGTGGCGGTGCCGGCCGGCTGGAACCACGCCCACCCGGCGATCGCGGGCGCGCAGACCAGCATGATCAGCCACATTCCGTGCGCCGCCGCCTGCGGGTCCCGTGCCCGGAGCGACTGTCCGATCGTCACGGGGGTGTCAACGGGAGCCGGAATCGGACGGTGTAGGCACGTTTCACCCGTCCGGGGCATCCGGCCTCGACGTGCGGCACCATCGGACGCATGGCCGACACCCCCGCCCCGCTGGCCGGCGCCCAGGACGAGGTCGCCGAGTTGCTCAGCGACCTCATCCGGATCGACACCACCAACACCGGCAGCACGGCGACCAGTGCCGGGGAGCGGGCCGCCGCCGAGTGGGTCGCCGGCAAGCTGGACGAGGCCGGCATCGGCTCGCAGATCTTCGAGTCGGAGCGGGGGAGGGCCAGCCTGGTCGCCCGCATCCCCGGCGCGGACCGCAGCCGTCCGGCCCTGCTCGTGCACGGCCACCTCGACGTCGTCCCCGCCGACCCCGCCGAGTGGAGCGTGCACCCGTTCTCCGGGGAGGAGCGCGACGGCTACATCTGGGGCCGGGGCGCGGTGGACATGAAGGACATGGACGCCATGGTGCTGGCGCTCGTCCGTGACTGGGCCCGCACCGGTGTCCGGCCGCCGCGGGACATCGTGCTCGCCTACGTCGCGGACGAGGAGGCCGGCGGCACGCTGGGCGCGCACTTCCTGGTCGACGAGCACCCCGACCTGTTCGAGGGCTGCACCGAGGCGATCAGCGAGGTCGGCGGCTTCAGCATCACCGTCCGCGACGACCTGCGCCTCTACCTCGTGCAGACCGCCGAGAAGGGCCTGGCCTGGATGCGGCTGACCGCCGCCGGCAAGCCCGGCCACGGCTCGATGCTGCACGACGACAACGCCGTCACCCGGCTCTGCGAGGCGGTCGCCCGCGTCGGTGCCCACCGCTTCCCGCTGACCCTCACCTCGCCGATGCGCCAGTTCATCGCGGCGGTCGAGGACGCCTACGGCGTCGAGATCGACCCCGCGGAACCCGAGGTGGCGCTCGCCCGCCTGGGCAGCATCAGCCGGATGATCGGCGCGGCGCTGCGCAACACCGCCAACCCCACGATGCTCGACGCCGGCTACAAGGCCAACGTCATCCCGGGGACGGCGAGCGCCACGGTCGACGGCCGTTTCCTCTACGGCCAGGAGGATGAGTTCGAGCGCCAGCTGGTGGCGCTGATCGGCGAGGGCGTGCAGCGCGAGTGGCTGGTGCACGACCAGGCCGTGGAGACGACGTTCGACGGCCCGCTGGTCGACCAGATGGTCACCGCGCTCAAGGCCGAGGACGACGGCGCGCGCCCGGTGCCGTTCACGATGAGCGGCGGCACCGACGCCAAGAGCTTCCAGCGCCTCGGCATGCGCTGCTTCGGCTTCTCCCCGCTGCGGCTGCCGGCGGACCTGGACTTCGCCTCGCTGTTCCACGGGATCGACGAGCGCGTTCCCGTCGAGTCGCTGCGGTTCGGCGTCCGCGTGCTCGACCGGTTCCTCCGTCACTGCTGAACCCACCCGCGGGACGGGCCGCGTGCTCCATGCTGGGCCCCGCCTATCCACCCGCGACCGGGTGGAGCTGCACCTCTGGCCGGCGAACTCGCCCGGCGTGGCGGGAACAGAGCCGCACCTGGCGGGGAGCGCCTCCTTCCGAGTCGCGGTCGCCGACGTGGTGACGCTTACGCGGAGCTGCGCGCCAGCGGGGTGGTGCACCCGGACGGCGGCCTGGACGACGGTCGGTGGGGCCGGGCTTTCACCGCCCTGGACGCCGACCGCAACGCGGTCACCTTCTCGGCCCGAGCGCCCGGGGCCGGGCTGACCCTCGCCGGTTCCGGGGCGGCCGGACGTGATGTGATGCGCCGCGACCGAACGTGCGAGGCTCGCGCAAGGGCAGCGCACCCCGGGGGAGCGCGCCGGACGAGCGCCAGCGAGGATGGGCGCGTGACCGACACCACTCCCGCCCCCGGTTCCGTCGCCCTCGTCACCGGAGGGACCGGTGGCTTCGGCCGCGCGCTGGCCACCAAGCTGCGCGCGCGCGAGGTCACCGTCGTCCTGGCCGACCTCGACAGCGAGCGCAACCGCCAGGTCGCCGCCGATCTCGGCTGCGAGTTCGCCGTTCTCGACGTCACCGACCGCGCGGCCAACGAGGCCCTGGTCGCCCGGATCGAGGCCGACCACGGCCGGTTGGACGCGGCCTACCTCAACGCCGGCATCTCCGCCGCGAAATCCGACGACGCCCTCGACCTGGACGAGTTCATGCGGGTCGTCGACATCGACCTCTTCGGCGTCGTCTACGGCGTCCAGGCCGCTCGCCCGGCGATCAAGCGGGCCGGCGGCGGTGCCATGGTCGTGACGGCGTCGCTGGCCGGGCTCTCCCCGATGGCCGGCGACCCCGGCTACAGCGTGGCCAAGGGCGGTGCCATCGCGTTCGTCCGGTCGATGGCGCCCCGCCTCCAGCGCGAGGGCATCATCATCTCGGCCATCTGCCCGGGCTTCGCCGACACCGCGATCATCGACCGGATCCGCGACCAGTTCACCGCGGCGAACTTCCCCGTGCTCTCCGCCGAGGAGGTCGCCGACGCGATGATCATGGCGTGGGTCTCGGGCGAGCCCGGTGCCGCCTACGTCATCCAGCCCGGCGTCGGTACGGTGCCCTACCGGTTCAAGGGCGTGCCGAGCGCCAAGACGGCGGCCGGTGAGACCGCCGTCGTCCCCGAGGCGCTGCGCCCGCCGTCGATGCGCTGAACGTCAGTCCTGCCGGCAGGCGAACAGGAACGCCGGCGGGACGTTCCACGGGGTCACCCGCCACCGCACCGTGGTGAACCGCTTCCGCAGCTCCGGCAGCAGCAGCGGCGAGTACTGGATGACGACGGTGGTGCCCCCAGGCGCCATCGAGCGGGGGAGCACGTCGAGGATCCGCCGCCGCAGGCCCGGCTCCAGCGAGGTGTAGGGCAGCGCCGAGACGACGACGTCGGCACGCGCCTCGCCCAGGTGGGCGTCGAGGTTCTCCGCGGAGTCGCACACCACCTGGACCCGCGGGTCGTCGAACCGCTCGTCGAGCAGTTTCGCCAGCCGGGGGTCGATCTCCAGCGTGATCAGCCGTGCCGTGGGGCCCAGCCGGGCGAGGATCTCCTGGGTCTGCACCCCGGTGCCCGCTCCCAGCTCGACCACCAGATCGGCGGCCGGCACATCGGCCATGTCCAGCATGTCCCGTACGGCGGCACGCGAGGTGGGCAGCACGGCGCCGACCTGTCGCGGGTTGGCCAGGAATGCGCCCAGGAAGCGCAGCCGGTCGGTCAGGTGCTCGATCATCAGGTCCTCTCTTCGGCCACCGACGCGGAGGGTGGCCACCGCTACGCACCCTGACACGACGTGCCCTCCCGGGGCCAGGGGCACCGGGGAGCCCCCGTGACGGCGGTCACCGGGCATCTGGCAAGGTCGGGCTCATGCGTGCATGGCGGGTCCACGAACTCGGTGATCCCTCGAAGGTCATGAGCCTCGACGAGGTCGACCAGCCCACTCCGGGGGAGGGGCAGGTGCTGGTCAAGGTGAAGGCCGCGGCCCTGAACTTCCCCGACGTGCTCATGGCCATGGGCACATACCAGGAGAAGCCGCCGCTGCCCTACACGCCCGGCGTCGAGCTGTGCGGGGAGATCGTCGGCACCGGACAGCGGGTCATCGGCTCCCCGGCCGGCGGCCCGGGCGCCTTCGCCGAGTACGCGCTGATGGACGCCGCCGCCGCGTTCCCCGCGCCCGAGGGGCTGTCGGACGAGAAGGCCGCCTCGCTCCACCTGACCTACCAGACCGGCTACGTGGGGCTGCACCGCCGCGCGAACATCGCGGCCGGTGACTGGGTGCTCGTGCACGCCGGAGCGGGCGGGGTCGGGACGGCGGCCATCCAGCTGGCCAAGGCCGCCGGAGCGAAGGTCATCGCCACCGCCGGCGGCGGCCGCAAGACCCAGGTGTGCAGCGACCTCGGCGCCGACCACGTCATCGACTACACGGCCGAGGACTTCGTCCCCATCGTCAAGGAGGTCACCGACGGGCACGGCGCGGACATCGTCTACGACCCGGTCGGTGGCGACGTCTTCGACAAGTCGCGCAAGTGCATCGCCTTCGAGGGTCGGATCGTCGTCGTCGGTTTCACCTCCGGACGGATCCCCGACGCGCCGGCCAACCACCTGCTGGTGAAGAACTACAGCGTCGTCGGCCTGCACTGGGGGCTGTACCGGAAACACGACCCGGCGGTGTTCGGCATGGTGCACGAGCAGCTGACCCGGCTGGTCGACGAGGGCCACGTCGACCCGCTGGTCGGGGCGGTGCACCCGCTGAAGGAGGCGCCGCAGGCGCTGGCCCAGCTGGCGTCCCGTGACACCGTGGGCAAGGTCGTTCTCGTCCCGTAGCCGCCGCGAGCGTGTGCGCCGGCGCCCCGTTCCCTGCCGTGGAAGGGGGCATCGGCCACGCGCTCCCGCCTGGGCGTCGCCGTGCCGTCAGCCCCGCTCCCCGTCGTCGACGACCGGTCGCACCTGCGGGCGGACTGCTCGCGGTGCGCGGCGCCGACCCGCGCGCCGCCGACGTCCGGCGCTAGATGACCGGCGCTAGATGACCGGCTTGGGCAGGTAGGACAGCCGCGCGCGGCGGCGGAGGATCACCTTGCGGGTGCCGTCGGCGTGCAGCTGCAGCCGGGCCAGCTCCCACCCCCCGACGTCGGACTGCAGGCTCAGCATGGTGGCGGCGGCGGACCGGGAGGTGCCCGGCGGGATCCGCAGCGGCGCGAACTCGTAGTCCCCGGCGGTGTCCATCGCCAGCGATTGTGCCTGCCGTTCCCCTTCCGGTCACGCGTCCGTCGTCCCCCTCACACCGTTCGCCCTGCCGGGGCGGCGGCGGGGCGGCACGATGGGGACCGACCGGAACCGCCTGCACCAGGGGAGGACGACGTGACCGAACCCGCATCCTCGAGCGACGTGCCCGACGCCGACCGCGCGGAGCAGGAGGCGCTCCTCGAGCCGTCCGCGGTTGTCCGCACCGCGGATGCGACGCCGCCGGCCGGGGACGTGCCCGAGGCCGACGCCCTCGAGCAGCAGCTGGCCGCCCGGCCCGGCGAGGCCGGCGGGCCCCGTGGCCCGGTGGGCTACCGGGAGGCCGACGACGCCGACGTGCTCGAGCAGGAGACCGACGTCCCGATCGAGGACGACCAACCGGGGGAGTGACCTCCGGAGAGCCATCCACCGGCAGCGCCCCGGCCGCGTCCCCGGACGCCGGCCGGGGCGCTGCCGTGTGAGCGATCCCTCAGGAAACCACTCGTCGGGGTCGCCGGGTATGACGGTTCCATGACGAAACCACTCCGGTGACGCCGCTGTGACCGTTTCGTTTTCCGCGGCCGGTTAGGTGGGCGCAGACAGAGACGGATCGAGGGGTGCCCGCGGGCCCGTCCCGGCTGCGTCCCAGCGACGCGGTGGCACTCCTCCCGGGCGGCGCACCACAGCGCCGCACGCGTCCTGACCCCGCCGTGCCCTGCGCCGGTGCGCGGTCGCGACCGGGGCACCGGATGACCAGCACACCTGCTGCGACGGCGCCTGCCCGGGATCCGCACGACGATCGCTGGAGGTAATGCGTGCCTGTCCTGAGAGTGGAAGGCCTCTACAAGGTCTTCGGTCGACGACCGCACGAGGTCGTCGACCAGTTGCGAGCCGGCGCCTCCGCCGCCGAGGTGCAGGCGTCGGGCGCCACGGCAGCGGTCATCGACGCCGCCTTCGACGTCGAACCGGGCGAGATCTTCGTGGTCATGGGGCTGTCCGGTTCGGGCAAGTCGACGCTGATCCGGATGCTCAACGGCCTGGTCACGCCGACCGCCGGGCACGTGCTCGTCGGGGACGAGGACGTCGCCGCGCTCGACCCCAAGGGCCTGCGCGACCTGCGGCAGCGGCGGATCAGCATGGTGTTCCAGCACTTCGCCCTGCTGCCGCACCGCAGCGTCGTCGAGAACACCGCCTACGCACTGGAGGTACGCGGGGTCGACCGCCGGACCCGGCTGGCGGCGGCCCGCGAGGCGCTGGAGATGGTCGGCCTGGAGGCCTGGGCCGACCACCGCCCGGACGAGTTGTCCGGCGGCATGCAGCAGCGGGTCGGGCTGGCCCGCGCGCTGGCGGCCGAGACCGACATCCTGTTGATGGACGAGGCGTTCAGCGCGCTCGACCCGCTCATCCGGCGCGAGATGCAGGACCAGCTCATGGAGCTGCAGTCACGGCTGGGCCGCACCATCGTCTTCATCACCCACGACCTCAACGAGGCCATGCGGCTGGGTGACCGGGTGGCCGTCATGCGCGACGGCCGGATCGTCCGGCTGGACACGCCCGAGGCGATCCTGGCCGACCCGGGCGACGAGTACCTGGAGCGCTTCCTCGCCGATGTCGACCGGTCGCGGGTCTTCACCGCCGGCGACGTCATGAGCGCACCCGTGGACGGCGCCGACGGCCGTCCCGTGGCCACCGCCGTCACCGTCGCCCCCGACACCCCGCTGGCCGACCTGCTCGAGCCCTCCGCGCTGTCCGACGCTCCGCTGCTGGTCGCCGACGACACTGGCGAGGCGCTCGGCGTCGTCACCCGCAGCGACGTGCTCGCCGCACTCGGCGGCCTGAGCAGCGACGACCTCGCCGCCCGCGGCGGGCCGGCCGGCGCTGACACGCACTCCCTGGAGGCGCCCCGTGCCTGAGACCCTGCTCATCACCGCCGCCGAGAACGGCGCGCTGCCCCGCGTGCCGGTCGGCGACTGGATCGACACCGGCTTCGACTGGCTGAAGGAGAACTTCGACCCGTTCTTCGATGCCCTTAGCGACGGCATCGAGACCGTGGTCGAGGGGCTCACCGAGGTGCTGCTCGCCCCGCCGGCCCTGCTGTTCGCCGTCCTGCTGGCGCTGCTCGGGCTGGCCGTGCGCTCGGTGACCTTCGGCATCGGGTCGCTGCTCGGGCTGTTCCTCATCCAGAGCATGGACCTGTGGGGCGCGGCCATGGAGACGCTGTCCCTGCTACTGGTCGCCACCGTCATCGCCGTCCTGATCGCGGTACCGCTGGGCGTGGCTGCGGCCAAGAACGACCGGGTCAGCGCCGCCGTCCGGCCGGTGCTCGACTTCATGCAGACGATGCCGGCGTTCGTCTACCTGGTGCCGGCGGTGATCTTCTTCAGCATCGGGGTGGTCCCCGGCGTGATCACCACGATCGTCTTCGCGCTGCCCCCCGGCGTCCGGCTCACCGAGCTCGGCATCCGGCAGGTCGACGCGGAGACCGTGGAGGCCGGGCACGCCTTCGGCAGCTCGCCGGGGCAGATCCTGCGCGGCATCGAGCTGCCCCTGGCCAGGCCGACGATCATGGCCGGGATCAACCAGGTGATCATGCTCGGCCTGTCGATGGCGGTCATCGCCGGGCTGATCGGCGCCGGGGGGCTGGGCAGCGTCGTGGTCACCAGCATCTCCCGGCTGGACGTCGGCCTCGGCTTCGAGGCCGGCCTGGCGGTCGTCATCCTCGCCATCTACCTCGACCGGCTGACCGGCGCGTTCGGCCGGACCGACCAGAAGTCGCCCCTGTGGCGGCTGCGCCGGCGGCGGACGGCGACCGCCCCCGCCAACGCGGTGCACGGCACCGCCCCCGCACCCGAGACCGACCCGGCCGTGCCGGCTGCGTCGGCTCCCAGGCTCCCGCGCGTCTGATCCGACGGCCCGCAGGGGTCGACCAGGCACGTGGATCCGGTCCGCGACCTTCGTGGGCCAGCAGTAACGAGAGGAGCACCACCTGTGCGCAAGCACGCTTTCCGGCTCGCCGCCGGGCTCGCCGCCGTCTCCCTGAGCGCCACCGCCTGCGGCGGTGACGCGACCGGTGAGGAGACCACCGCCGCGGGCGAGAGCGGCAGCAGCTGCGACTCGGTCACCCTCGGCTTCATCCCCTCCTGGACCGACGGGCTGAGCAACGCCTACCTGTGGCAGAACGTCCTGGAGGACCGGGGCTACGAGGTGGAGTTCGAGGAGATCTCCGACGCCGCGCCGCTCTACACCGGCCTCGCCGAGGGCGACGTGGACGTCTACCCGTCCGCGTGGTCGGAGGTCACCCACGCCCAGTACATGGAGGAGTACGGCGACAGCATCGAGGACCTCGGCGCCTGGTACGAGGGCGCGGTGCTCACCTTCGCCGTCCCCGAGTACACCGAGATCGACTCGATCGCGGACCTGGCCGAGAACCCGGAGATGTTCGACAGCCGGATCGTCGGCATCGAGCCCGGAGCCGGCCTGACCGACACCACCAAGAACAGCGTGATCCCGGCCTACGGGCTGGACGAGGCCGGCTACGAGCTGGTCGAGTCCTCCACCACGGCGATGCTGGCCGAGCTGCAGTCGGCCGTCGACGCGCAGGAGGACATCGTCGTCACCCTGTGGCACCCCTTCTGGGCCTACAGCCAGTTCCCGCTGAAGGACCTCGAGGACCCGGAAGGCGCCCTCGGCGAGCCCGAGGCGCTGCACATCCTCGCGACCGAGGGCTTCAGCGACCGCTGCGCCGAGGTGGCCGATCTCATGGGTGAGCTGCAGCTGACCGACGAGCAGTACGCAGCGCTGGAGAACACGGTCGTCAACGAGTACGGCGAGGGCCAGTACGCCGAGGGCGTCGAGGCCTGGCTCGAGGCCAACCCGGAGGTCGCGGAGACCTTGAAGGGCTGACGCGCGTCGCTCCTGGGAGCGGTTCCCGACGGGGCCCGGCGGTGCATCCGCCGGGCCCCGTCTGCCGTCCGGCTCGTGCCCGCGCGGGTGAATTTCGCCTTCTGTGCTGCCGCGATCGTCACGCTCCGTCATGGTGGTGCAGGTGGAGCGAGCGGCGACGAGCGAGGACAGCCGGAGCGAGCACGGCACCGAGGTGGAGGCCGCCGTCGCGCGCTGGGCAGCCGCCGCCGGCGTGCCCGAATCCGTCGCCCAGGGGTACGAGTCCCGGACGTCGCTCGCCCGGCGCTTCCTGCGCGGCTTCCTGCTGGGGGGCCTGATCGGGGTGCCGATGCTCGTCTTCAGCTCGCTCGACGAACCCGCCGACGGTCTGTGGCTCGTGGTCGCGCTCGCCGTCGTGCTGCTCGTGCGGCGGATCGGCCGGCACCGGACCGGCTCCGCAGGCTGACCGCACCGAGCACATCCCTGGCTCCTCGACGGTTCATATGGTTAGGCTGCCCTAACTGAATCGAGGAGGGGTCATGCCGAGCCACCCTGCGCCGCAGCGCCGCCCCGGGCCGGTGGCCTGCCGGCCGGACCCCGCCGAACGTGCCCGCACGGTCGCCATGCGCCAGGCGGCCACCGTGTGCGCCCCCGGCCTGCAGGGCGGGCGGGTGCTCACGCACACGGTCACGCGCGCCGGGCAGGTGCTGCTCGTGGTGCCGCACGACGGAGACCTGGCCGCCGCCGTCCGCGGCGCCCCGGATCAGGACCTCTCCGCACTGCTGATGGTCAGCGACCACGCCCCGGTGCCGGTGCGCTCACCGGTCCGGGCGCAGCTGTGGCTCTCGGGCTGGGCGACGCCCGTCCGGCCGGCGGACCGGCGCGCCGCCGCCCTCGCCTTCGCCGAGACGCGTCCCGACGCGTCGCTGCTCGACGTCGGGCGGACGGCCGACCTGCTGCGCCTGGACCTGGCCGAGGTGGTGCTCGGGGAGGCCGGGACAGCCGTCGACGTCGGGCTGCAGGAGTTCCTCGCCGCCCGGCCCGACCCGCTGGCCGGCATCGAGTCCGACCACCTGACGCACCTGGCCGCCGACCACGCCGACGTGCTGGCGCTCCTCGCCGCCCGCCTCCCGGCGGACCTGCTCGGCCCGGGCGACGTCGTCCGGCCGCTGGGCCTGGACCGGTTCGGCTTCCGGCTGCGCGTGGAGCGGCGGTTCGGGCACGTCGACGTGCGGGTGCCCTTCGCCCGGCCGCTCACCTGCGCCGGGCAGCTCGGCGCCGCCGTTGCCCGGGTGCTCTGCGCCGCCCGAGCCGCGCCGAGCTGACCTCAGCCCGCAATCTCGCGCAGCAGCTCGGCCAGCCGGGTGCGGCGCGGCCGGACGTCGACGTCGCGTACCGCCCGGGCCAGCGCGGCGCCACTGGCGTGCACGATCGACAGGTGCCGCTGTGCCCGGGTGAGCGCCGTGTAGACCAGCGGCCGGGAGAGCATCCCGCCGGCCTCCGGCGGCAGCACCACCACGACTCCGGGCCACTCCGAGCCTTGCGCCCGGTGCACGGTGATCGCCCAGCCGTGCCGCAGGTCGAACAGCGCCTGCCCGCTGACCGTGACCGGCCCGGAGGCGAATGCCACGTCCATCGACCCGTCGCCGGTCTTGGTGACCACGCCGACCTCGCCGTTGGCGAAGCCGGTCGGCTCCAGATCGAGGTGGTTGGCGGTGGCTACCACCCGGTCGCCCGGGTCGAAGCCGAACACCGCGCCCTCGCCCGGGTTCAGCTGCGCCTTCAGCGCCTTGTTGAGCTCGATGGTCCCGGCCGGCCCGCGGTGCACCGGGGTGACCACCTGCACCGCACCCGGCTCGATACCCAGCGCGCGGGGGATGGAGTCGGTGACCAGCTGCACCACCCGGCGGGCGGCCTCGGCGCTGCCGGTGGCCGGCACCACGACCACCTCTCGGTCGGGGGAGTCGACCGGCGGCAGCTCACCGCTGCGCACCGCCGAGGCCAGCCGGGCGATCGCACCGCCCTCGGCCTGCCGGTACAGGGTGGTCAGCTCGGTCACCGGGACGATGCCGGAGTCGATCAGGTCGCCGAGCACGTGCCCGGGCCCGATCGAGGGCAGCTGCGCCGGGTCGCCCACCAGCAGCAGGTGCGTGCCGTCGGGGCAGGCCTCCAGCAGCGCCGCGGCCAGCTCGACGTCGAGCATCGAGGCCTCGTCGACCACCACCACGTCGGCGTCCAGCGGCCACTCCTCGCCGCGGGCGAAGCCGCCCGAGGCGCCCTGGGCGCCCAGCAGCCGGTGCACCGTTCCCGCCGGGTGGTCGGTGAGTTCCTCCAGCCGCTTGGCCGCCCGCCCGGTGGGCGCCGCCAGCGCCACGTCGGTGCCCTTGGCCTTCAGCAGCTTCACCACCGCAGCCACGGTGCGGCTCTTGCCGGTGCCGGGGCCGCCGGTGAGCAGGCTGACCCCCGCCGTCAGCACCTGGGCCACGGCCTTCTTCTGCGCCTCGTCCAGGCCCTGGGCCACCGTGCGCACCGAGGCGGGGTCGGCGATCTGCTCGGCCGCGGCGGCCAGCCGGGCCACGTTCTCGGCCACGGCCTCCTCGGCCATGCCGAACCTGGCCAGCGACAGCGTGCGCAGCGCCGGATCAGGTTCAGGCGGTTCCTCCGCGTCCTCGTCGAACTCCGGCTCCGGCGGCTCGTGCTCGAGCACCTCCCCGGAGTCGACGGCGGCCACCACGGCGGCCACCGGATCCGCGATCCGCTCGGCCTGCAGCGCGGCGACGACGAGGTCGAGCGGGAGGACGGTGTGCCCGTCGCGGGTCGCGGTGCGCAGGGTGAGCGCCACGATCGCGCGGCCGCGCCGGGTGTCCTGCCGGTCGGCGCCCTTGAGGACGGCGATGGCCAACCGGTCGGCGTCGGCCAGGGTCACCCCGGGCAGCCCCAGCAGCCCCCACGGGTCGTCCCGCAGCCGGCGGGCGGCGTCGGGCCCCAGCCCGTCGGCGACCCCGGAGGCGAGCTTGGCCGGCAGCCCGGCCGCCACCAGCATCTCCACCACCTCGTAGGTGGGGGCGGCGGCGAGGAAGCTCGAGAACAGCCGCTCGGCCCGCTGCCGGCCGACCCTGGGCAGCTTCACGAGCCGGTCGGCCGAGACGTCGTCCGGCGTGGTGATGCCGGCGGCCGGCAGCTCCGCGGCGGTGCGCTTGCCGAGACCGGGCCACAGACCCGCGGTGCAGAACGCCGCGAAGATCAGGTCCGGCCCGGGGGTGGGAGGTTCGCCCATCACCGGTCCGACCGGTGCTCGGGGTAGCTGAACGGGGGCGCGGACACGTCCTCCAGCGCGGTGCGGATCGCCGCGGGCAGCCGGACGATGTCGGCGTCCAGGGACGCCTGCAGCTGCTGCGCCGTCCGGGCGCCCACCACGGGGGCGACGACGCCGGGCCGGTCGCGCACCCAGGCCAGCGCGACGGCGAGCGGGCTGGTGCCGAGCCCGTCGGCCGCGGTGATCACCGCCTCGACGATCCGGTCGGACTTCGCCGACCGGAGCCCGTCGATGAAGCCCTGCCACTGCGCAGAGGCGCCGCGCGACTCCGAGGGCGTGCTGTGCCGGTACTTCCCGGTGAGGATCCCGCGCCCCAGCGGCGACCACGCGAGCACGCCGAGCCCGAGCGCCTCGACGGCGGGCACGACCTCCCGCTCGACGCCGCGCTGCAGCAGCGAGTACTCCACCTGCGTGCTCACCAGCGGGGTGCGGCCGGGCCAGGCCTTCTGCCACGTGGCCGCCTGGGCGGTCTGCCAGCCGGTGAAGTTGCTGATCCCGATGTAGCGGGCCCGGCCCGACCCGACGGCGAGGTCGCAGGCGGCGAGGGTCTCCTCCAGCGGCGTCGTCTCGTCCCAGGCGTGCAGCTGCCAGAGGTCGACGTGGTCCAGGCCCAGCCGCTCCAGCGAGGCGTCCAGCGCGGAGATGAGGTGGCCGCGGGAGGCGCCGCGGCCCATCGGTCCGGGTCCGGTCCGGCCGACGGCCTTCGTGGCCACCAGCACGTCGGATCGGGGGACGACGTCGGCCAGCAGATGCCCGAGGATCCGCTCGCTCTCGCCCTCGCAGTAGACGTCGGCGGTGTCGACGAGCGTGCCGCCGGCGTCGACGAAGGCCGTGAGCTGCATCGCGGCCTCGTCCTCGTCGGTGTCGCGGCCCCACGTCATCGTGCCCAGCGCGAGCCGGGACACGATCAGTCCGCTGCGTCCCAACGCCCGTTGCTCCACGACCGGCCAACCTACCGGCGCCGGCCGGCCGGCACCCGGGAGCGCCGGAACGTTCGGGGTGCCGCACCGGGCGTCACCTGCCCGGCACCTAAGGTCAGCGGTCGTGCCTGCCCGACCCTTCTCCCATTCAGCCGCCCCAGTCCCGCCCGAGGGGTGCTGACGTGGGCTGGGTCGAGGCCGTCGTCCTGGGGCTGGTGCAGGGACTGACCGAGTTCCTGCCGATCTCCTCCAGCGCGCACCTGCGGGTGGTGGGGGAGGCGTTCGGCTGGGGCGACCCCGGCGCGGCGTTCACGGCGATCACCCAGATCGGCACCGAGGCCGCCGTCCTGCTGTACTTCCGGCACGACATCTGGCGGATCATCACCGCCTGGAGCGCCTCCCTCGGCGGCCGCCGGAAGGGCGACCCCGACGCCCGGATGGGCTGGCTGATCATCATCGGCACCCTGCCCATCGTGGTGCTCGGGCTGCTGTTCCAGGACTCGATCGAGACGACGTTCCGCGACCTGCGCATCACGGCCACCGCGCTGATCGTCTTCTCGCTGGTGCTGTTCTGGGCCGACCGGGCCGGTGCCAAGCGTCGTGAGCTCGACCGGCTGACCGTGGGCCACGGCATCGCCTTCGGCTTCGCCCAGGCGATGGCGCTGATCCCCGGCGTCTCGCGGTCCGGCGGCACGATCACCGCGGGGCTGTTCCTCGGCTACACGCGGTCCGCGGCGGCCCGGTACTCGTTCCTGCTCGCCGTCCCCGCCGTCCTCGGTGCCGGTTTCTTCCAGATGTACGAGGCGCTCAGCGGCGACGTCGCCGGGCCACCCCTCGCGTGGGGCCCGACGATCCTGGCCACCGTGCTGGCGTTCGGCGTGGGCCTGGTGGTCATCGCCTGGCTGCTGCGCTACCTCGACCGCGGCAGCTACGTGCCCTTCGTCGTCTACCGGATCGTGCTCGGTGCGCTGATCCTGGCGCTCGTCTTCGCCGGCGTGCTGGATCCGGGAGGGTCGGTCGAGGTCGACCCGGTCCCGCTGTAGCGACGGCCCGCCCCGCAGCAGCCGGCCGGGCCGCACGCCGGTGAAGCAGGCGGTCGGGTCCAGCCCGAGCGTCCCGGCGGCGTTCTCGGAGTGCGCGACGACGACGTTCTTCCGGCTGCGGCCGGCGGCGAGCGCTCCGACACGCCGCCGGAGCAGGGCAGTGGCGACCCGGAGCCGGACCGGCTCCGGGTCGCCACGGGTGCCGGGGGCTCAGCCCTCCGTGCCGGTGTCGAGGTCCAGCGTCCCGATCATGGCGTCGAGCACCGCGACGTTGCGCTGGTAGTCGAACCCCGGCAGGCCGACGGTGTCGGCGACCAGCGTGCGCGGGCCGTCCGCACCGTCCGCGAGCCGGATGGCGTACCGGGTCGAGGGCGTGCCCTCGGCCCAGAGGCCCTCACCGGTGGCGGTCCGCTGGATCCGCACCGACTCCCGGCCGTCCACGGTCAGCTCGCGGCGCGCCTGCTCCCCGGGCTGCTCCTGGGTCACCCGGTCGAAGGCCACCGACTCGATCGAGAAGGCGATCGCGGCCACGCGCACGTCGGTGGCGTCGGGCACGTCGAAGTCCTGCGGGGAGAACCGGCTGCAGGACGGCACGGTCTCACCGGCGTTGACCGACCAGTCCGAGGGATGGTCGACGGCGTACCCGGCCGGGCTGGTGCACGTCTCGCCGAGGGAGACGCCGGTGCCCGGTTCCCGGTTCAGCACGTCGATCACGATCCGCTGTGGATCGGACAGTCGGGTGACGGCGAACGGGCGGCGCTGGTCGAGGCCGGCGAAGAACGAGTACCGCCCCTCGAAGAGGGCATCGGCGACGAGGGCCTGCAGGGTGCTCGTCCCGGCTATCTCGAGCTGCTCCCGGCCCGCCCAGGGCGTGACCGCCTCGGGGGCGTCGCCCGGGAGCAGCAGGTTGGTCAGCGTGATGCCCAGGGTCGCGTCGCCGGGGACCTGCACCGGCTCGCCGGAGCCCTGGCTGCGCGGGTCCTCGGTGTAGCCGACCTCGTAGCCGGCCGTCCCCTCCCCGGCCAGCTCGAACACGATCCGGTCGAAGTCGTCGTGCGCGCCCAGCCGGACGTCGGTCAGCGTGACCGGCGACCCGGTGGCGTCGACGTCGACGTCGGCGGTGCCGCCCTGACCGACCGGCTCGAGGCCGCCGGAGCCGCCGTCCCCACCGGGCTGGTGCAGGACGTCGACGACCAGCCGGGCCGGGTCGGGGAACGTGGTGACCCCGAAGGGCACCCGCTCCTCCAGCCCGATCGTCCAGGCCAGCATCGACTCGAAGTCCCCGGTCTGGACCGCCTCGGTGATCACCTGGCCGCCGGGGGCGGTGAGCTGCTCGCGCCCGGTGTAGGTCTCGCGGGGCTGGTCGCCGGAGAGGTCGACGCCGCTGGCCGGGCTGACCCGCACCTCCAGGAAGGCCGAGCCGTCCACGTCCACCTGCCGGCCCGAGCCGTCCTCGGTGATCGGCGGCTCGACGTAGCCGACCCGGTAGCTGGGCACCTCCTCGCCCTCGAACTCGAGGACGAACCGGTCGAAGCTCTCGTGCCCGGCGGCACGCACGTCGGTCAGGTAGGTCGCGAAGCCACCGGCGGGAAAGTCCTCCGTCTCCACCGCCTCGCTACCCGGGGTCCCGACCGGCGGCAGCGGCTGGTCGACGAGCTGCACCGGCGCGGGTGCGGCTGGTCCGGTCGGGGCGGCGGACGGAGGGGGGACTGTCGGTGCGCCGGTGGTCACCAGCAGCGAGCTGGCGCCCAGCCCGGCGAGGAGGAGACGCATCATCGCGGTCTCGCCTTCCGGTTTCGAGGGTTCCGGTCATCGAGGGCCTGCCCACGACGGGCGGGCGCGAACGTGCTCCGGCGTCCCTTCACCGGATCGTCATGCCCGCCGGTCGCCGGCGCGCCCCGGGTCGGACTCGGCCGGCACCCGTGAGGCCCGGCCCGCTGATCGATGCGACGACCGCCGTCCTGGAGGCCCGGACCGCGGACGAACGAGGGGTGATCGATGCCTTCCTCGACGACATGCTGGCCGCGGTGGGCGGTGTGGCCGGGCAGCCGCAGAACCGGGGAGCGGTGAGGGCACCGCCTAGGCTCGCCCCGTGACCACCGTGATCCTGCTCCGGCACGGCCGGACGACCGCCAACACCGGTGGCGTGCTCGCCGGCTGGACGCCCGGTGTCCAGCTGGACGAGACCGGTCAGGCGCAGGTACGGGCGGTGGGGGAGCGGCTGGCGAAGGTCCCGCTGGCCGCCGTCGTCAGCAGCCCCCTGGAGCGCTGCCGGCAGACCGTCGGCGCCGTCGTCGCCGGCCGGGAGCTGGAGCCGCAGACCGACGACCGGCTGGGCGAGGCGCACTACGGCGACTGGACCGGGCGCAGCATCAAGGAGCTGGTCAAGGAACCGCTGTGGAAGGTGGTTCAGCAGCACCCCTCCGCCGCGGTCTTCCCCGGGCCGGAGGGGGAGGGGCTGGCCCAGACCCAGGCCCGGGCGGTGGCCGCCGTGCGGGCGTGGAACGCCCGACTCGGCCCCGACGCGGTGTGGCTGGCGTGCAGCCACGGCGACGTCATCAAGGCGATCCTCGCCGACGCCTTCGGCCTGCACCTGGACTTCTTCCAGCGCATCGTCGTCGACCCGGCCTCGATCTCGGTGGTGACCTACACCGAGACCCGGCCGTTCGTCGCCCGGATCAACGACACCGGCGGTGACGTGTCCGCCCTCATCCCGCCGCCCCGCAAGGCGCGCCGGCGCAAGGCGTCGTCCGACGCGGTGGTGGGTGGCGGGGCCGGTGCACCGGCCTGAGGCCGTGACGTCGGCTTTTCCGGCCGGGTCGTCCCGGCGGGCCGTCGGCGTCCCCGCGTAACCTGGGCGCGTGCCCCGTCAGCTCCATCTCTTCGATCGCCCCACCCGGTTCGTCACAGGGACGGTGGGTCAGCCCGGGGACCGGACGTTCTACCTGCAGGCCACCGACGACTCCGGCCGCACGGTCAGCGTCGCCCTGGAGAAGACGCAGGTCCAGGTGCTGGCCGACCGGATGGACGATCTGCTCGACGAGATCAGCAACCGGGCGGACGCGGCCATCCCCGCGGAGGCCGACGTCGACGACCTGGAGCCGCTGAGCGCCCCGGTCGACGAGGAGTTCCGGGTCGCCGCGATGGGCCTGGCCTGGGACGGCACGGAGGAGGCCGTGGTCGTGGAGGCCGTCGCCGCCGGCGAGGAGCCGATCGAGGAGGACGCGATCCTCTCCGACAGCGACGAGGGTCCGGACGCGCTGCGGGTCACCATCACGCCGATGGCCGCGCGCGCCTTCGTCGCGCGGGCCCGCCGGGTCGTCGCCGCCGGCCGCCCGGCCTGCCCGCTGTGCTCCCTGCCGCTGGACCCGGTCGGCCACGTGTGCCCGCGGCAGAACGGCTACCGCCGCTGAGCGGCGGCTCCTCGATGAGCGAGCAGCCCGTCGAGCCCGACCTCCGCCCTCCTGCCGACGACGCCGAGGCCGCCCAGCTGCTCACCGAGGGCGTGATCGACCTCGAGGGCCGGATGCTCGAGGCGTCGAACGTGACGCTGGTGGGCGCCATCCGTACCGACGAGCTGGCCGCTGAGTGCGTCTACAAGCCGGTCGCGGGGGAGCGGCCGCTCTGGGACTTCCCCGACGGGACGCTCGCCGGGCGGGAGATCTCCGCCTATCTGGTGTCGGAGGCCACCGGCTGGCACGTCGTGCCGCCGACCGTGCTGCGCGAGGGCCCGTTCGGTCCCGGGATGGTGCAGCTGTGGATCGACGGCGACCCGGAGGTCGACCTCGCCGCGTTCGTCCGCCGGGACGACCCCGCGCTGCAGCGCATGGCGGTGTTCGACGCCGTGGTCAACAACGCCGACCGCAAGGGCGGGCACATCATCCCGATGCCCGACGGCCACGTCTACGGGGTCGACCACGGCATCTGCTTCTCCGTCGACCCGAAGCTGCGCACCCTGCTGTGGCGGTGGGCGGGCACGCCGCTGACCGCGGAGGCGCTGGACGTGCTCGACCGGCTGGCCCACGACTTGCGCGGCGACCTGGGTGAGCAGCTGCACGAGCACCTCACCCGCACCGAGGTGCGCTGCACGCAGCGCCGGGTCGCCGAGCTGCTGCGCACCGGCCGCCACCCGGAACCGAGCGGGGAGTGGCCGGCCCTGCCCTGGCCGCCGTTCTGACCGGCTGTTCCGCGCGATCTTCCCGCGAGTGCGACGAACTCGTGGCCATCGGACGCTGATCGCCACCACGTCGTCGCACTCGCGCCGCTGGCCGGCGCCCTGTCGGTGCCCTGCGCCAGTATCCCGTTCATGCCGCATCGCAGCCGCTTGTCGATCCTGTTGCTGGACCTGCCGCCGGAGCACCATTCCGCGGGTAGCGGGTTCTGGGCCGGCGCCACCGGGCGCACCGCCACCCCTGATGCAGACGACGAGACGTGGGCCTCGCTCGGCTCGTTCACCGACGGCTGGCACGTGGAGATCCAGCGGACCGGCGAGGGGACGCCGCCACGCTGGCACGTCGACATCGAGACCGACGACATCCCGGCCGAGGTCGCCCGCCTGGAGGCGCTGGGAGCGAGGCGGCACCGGGACATGGGCTCGATCTGGCAGCTGCGCGACCCGGCCGGCCTGGTGTTCTGCGTGGTCGGCGTCCAGACCGGCGAGGAGTTCGACCGTCACGCGGTGAGCTGGCCGTGAGCCCGAAAAAGCGCAGCCGCCGCCCGGGTGCCCGACGACCCGCGCCCCGTGGCCACGTGTGTCGACCGACGGACCCGCTGTCGATCGTCTCCACGCGCATCCTCAACGGTTCGGAGCCGCTACGCCTGGTGGTCCGCAATGACGACGGCAGCTGGCAGTTCCTGTGCGGCACTCCGGTCGACGTCGACCACCTCCTCACCACGCACGCCCACCATCTCTTCGACGAGTTGCCCGACGACCTCCGGCCGCTCGCCGGGCTGCCGGTCGGCCACCTCGCCGAGCGCTACGGGCCCGGCTTCCCCTGGCGGATCGAGCCGTACGAGGAGGAGTGACACCGCACCCGCCCGTGCGCCGCCGTGGGCCGGCCCCTCACTCCAGGCGCACGAGGCCGATCATCGCCGCGGCCTGCAGGCCGTCGCCGTCCACGGTGAGCAGGTCCAGGGGCGCCCGGCGCCAGACGGCCAGCAGCAGGTCGCCGGCGGTGCCGGTGAGCGCCGCGATCGGGAACGGTTTCGTCCCGGGGAACAGGGTCCGCTCGGCGTCGGCGTCCACGGCGTGCAGGACGACGGGGTGGGCGTCGGCGGGCGGGCCGTCGGGGAGCGCGGCCGGCACCATGACCTCCAGCCACTCGTCGAGGCCGTCCAGGGCGACCGCCGGCGGGATCGGCCGGACGTCACCGACCACCTGCTCGACGTCGACGGTGTGCACGGTGACCTCCTGCAGCTGGCGGCGCAGCACGAAGGCGACGTCCTGCTGCGGCGCCCAGGTCCACACCCGTTCGGCCGGGCCGGCGCCGGCCAGCGCCGTCTCCAGCTCGGCGCTGCGCGCGGCCACGTAGCCCAGCAGCTCGTCGTCGGGGTGTCGGTGTGGTGGCACGTAGGCGGAGCGGTCCACCGCCCGGGTGCGCACCACCCAGGCCCAGAACCGCTGCACCTCCGCCAGGTGCCACACCAGGTCGGCCAGGCTCCAGCCGGGACAGCCCGGCACGCGGGCGCCCCACCCCGAGGCGAGCACCGCGGCCGCGGCGGCCTCGGCGAACCGGGCGTCGGCCCGCTGCAGGGCCGGCAGGTACTCGTCGAGCTCCATCGCTCCTCCTCCTGCGGCCGGGCCGCGGACGGGGAGGACGGCGGTGCGTCCCCTCCGACGTGATGATCCGCACGGACGTGCGGGACGGCGTCGTCGGACCTCGCCTCTAGGCTCGTGCCGTGCTCTCCTGGCCCGCTCCGCTGCTGCCGACCCTGCCCGGCACCGGCTCCGTCCTCAAGGTCTACGACACCGCCCGTGGCGAGACGGTCGCGACGACACCGGACCGGACCGCGCGCATGTACGTCTGCGGCATCACCCCCTACGACGCCACGCACCTCGGCCACGCCGCCACCTACCTGGCCTTCGACCTCATCAACCGGATGTGGCGCGACGCCGGGCACGCGGTCCACTACGTCCAGAACGTCACCGACATCGACGACCCGCTCCTCGAGCGCGCCGACCGCGACAACGAGGACTGGGTCGTCCTCGGCATGCGGGAGACGGCGCTGTTCCGCGAGGACATGACGGCGCTGCGCGTGCTGCCGCCGGAGAACTACGTGGGCGCGGTCGAGGCGATCCCGCGGATCGTCGGGCACATCGAGCAGCTTCTCGACGCCGGCCTGGCCTATGTGCTCGACGACGGCACCGGCGACGTCTACCACGACGTGGCGCCGGCGCCGGGGTTCGGCTCGGAGTCGGGTTACGACGAGGAGACCATGCTGGGGTTCTTCGCCGAGCGCGGTGGAGACCCCGACCGCGCCGGCAAGCGGAACCGCCTCGACCCGCTGCTGTGGCGCGGGCGGCGCGACGGCGAGCCCTCCTGGCCGGGCCCGCGCGGCGCCGCCGGCCGCCCCGGCTGGCACATCGAGTGCGCCACCATCGCGCTGGACACCATCGGCATGGGTGTCGACGTGCAGGGCGGCGGCAGCGACCTGGTCTTCCCGCACCACGAGTTCTCCGCCGTGCACGCCGAGGCGCTCACCGCCACCAAGCCGTTCGCCAAGGCGTACGTGCACGCGGCGATGATCGGGCTCGACGGCGAGAAGATGAGCAAGAGCCGCGGCAACCTGGTCTTCGTCTCGAAGCTGCGCGGCGAGGGCGTCGACCCGATGGCGATCCGGCTGGCCCTGCTGTCCGGTCACTACCGCACCGACCGCGCCTGGACCGCAGGCCTGCTCAGCGAGGCGGAGCACCGGCTGGCCACCTGGCGCCGGGCGGTCGCCCGCGACGCCGGGGCACCCGCCGGGCCGGTGCTCCACGGTCTGCGTGACCGGCTGGCCGACGACCTGGACAGCCCCGGTGCCATCGCCCTGGTCGATGCGTGGGCGGCGCAGACGCTGGCCGGCGGCGACGACCTCGAGGAGCAGGCGCCGAGCGTCGTCTGCGACGCCATCGACGCGCTGCTGGGCGTGGAGCTGCAGGGCTGCTGATGACCAGTGCGCCCTCCGGCTCGTTCCGGCTGACCGACCGAGCGGCCCGCGAACGGGCCGAGGAGCAGCTCGCGCCCGCGGCCACCCGGTCGGCGACGTCCCGCGGTCGGGCGCGTCCCGAGCCGGAGGACGCGCTGCGCACCGCCTTCGAGCGCGACCGCGACCGGATCCTGCACGCCAAGGCGTTCCGGCGGCTCAAGCACAAGACCCAGGTCTTCCTGAACCCCGAGGGCGACCACTTCGTCACCCGGCTGACCCACACGCTGCAGGTCACGCAGGTGGCGCGGTCGCTGGCCCGGGCGCTCGGCCTCAACGAGCCGCTGGCCGAGGCGATCGCGCTGGCGCACGACGTCGGGCACTCACCGTTCGGGCACATCGGGGAGGAGGCGTTCGACCCCTACGTCCCCGGCGGCTGGCACCACGCGGCGCAGGGCGTGCGGATCGTGGAGATCCTCGAGGACCTCAACCTCACCTGGGAGGTCCGCGACGGCATCCGGGCGCACAGCTGGAAGATCGCCCCGCCGCCGGCCACCCGCGAGGCAGAGTGCGTGCGATACGCCGACCGGATCGGCTACCTCTCGCACGACGCCCTGGACGCCGCCCGCGCCGGCGTCATCCGCACCGCCGACCTGCCGGCGCGCGCCGTCGCCGTGTTCGGGGAGCCCGGCAGCCAGATGGTCGGTGCCATGATCGGCGCCGTCGTCACCGGATCGCTGTCCCCGGCCAACGCCGCGGGCGCCGTGGTGATGGACCCCGAGGCCCTGCAGGCCATGCACGAGCTGCGCGATTTCATGTTCGCCCGCGTCTACGCCTCCGACGTCGCCGCCGGGCAGAAGCACCTGGCGATCGGCGTCATCCGCCGGCTGGTCGACCACCACCTCGCGCACCCCGAGCTCATCCCGGTGTCCTACCGCGACACCGCGGCGGACGAGCTCACCCAGGTCGTCGACTACGTGTCCGGGATGACCGACCGGTTCGCCCTCGCCACCCACGACCGGTTGTTCGACGCCGACGCAGCCGCGAGGATGATCTCCCTGCTGTGTTGAGGCGCGTTGTCGCGAGGAGTGGAGGCCCGGAGGGTCTCCGCGATCGAGCGACGCAGCGGCTCAGCGACGGCCGGGACGGCACCTGGCCGCGGTGCGGTCCGGAGGACCGCGGTGTCGCCGCTCAGGTGCCGCCTGCGGAGCCGCCGCGGCGGCGCAGATACCTTTCGAACTCCCGGGCGATCTGGTCGCCGTTGGCCTGGGAGAGGTCGACCTCGGTGGCCCGCTCCTCGAGGGAGCGCACGTACTCCACGACCTCGGCGTCCTCGTTCGCCATCTCGTCGACGGTCGTCACCCACTCGTCGGCCTGCTGCGGCAGGGCGCCCAGCGGCACGGCGGTCTCCAGCACCTCCTCGACGCGCTGCAGCAGCGCGACGGTGGCCCGCGGGGACGGCGGCTGGGACACGTAGTGCGGGACGGCGGCCCAGAAGCTGATCGCCGGCAGCCCGGCCTGGACGCAGGCGTCCTGGAACACCCCGAGGATGCCCGTGGGGCCCTCGTAGCGCGAGGTCTCCAGGCCGTAGGCCCGGGCGGACTCCTGGTCGTAGGCGGACCCGGTGACCGGTGTGGGCCGGGTGTGCGGGGTGTCGGCCAGCAGGGCACCCAGCCCGACGACCATCGACACGTCGAGCTCGTCGAGGATCTCGAGGAGCTCCTCGCAGAAGCCGCGCCAGCGCATGTTCGGCTCGATGCCGCGGACGAGCACGACGTCGCGGCCCAGGCCCTCGGGGTGCGCCACCGAGATGCGGGTGGTCGGCCACTCGATGCGGCGGCTCACGCCGCCGACCAGCGAGACCGTGGGCCGGTTCACCTGGAAGTCGTAGTAGTCCTCGGGGTCCAGCGCGGCCAGTGGCTTGGCGTCCCAGATCAGCTCCAGGTGCTCCACGGCCCCCGTGGCGGCGTCCCCGGCGTCGTTCCAGCCCTCGAACGCGACCACGACCAGCGGGTCGGTCAGCTGCGGAAGGTCGTCGGCGCCGGACTTCGGATCGATCACCCGTGTCAGCCTACGTCGGTCCGGCCGTCCACCTCGGATGCTCGCGCATGCCCGGGGCACGGCCTTGCTGTGCTCGACGGCGGTGAGGTGAGATGATGACAGGCGACATCGGGAACGCCCAGGCCTGGGCCAGCCCGCCGGGGTGACGGAGCGCGAGGCCCGCACGCCCAATCAAGATGAGCCACTGGGGATCTTCTGTGTCCGAGTCACCCACCCTCCGTCCTGACGTCACGGCCCAGCTGACGGATCTGCTGCGGCAGCGCATCCTGGTGCTCGACGGCGCGATGGGGACGGCCATCCAACGGGACCGCCCCGACGAGGCCGGATACCGCGGGGAGCGGTTCGCCGACTGGCCGAGCGACGTGCAGGGCAACAACGACCTGCTCAGCATCACGCAGCCGCAGATCATCGCCGCGATCCACCGCGAGTACCTCGAGGCCGGCGCCGACCTCATCGAGACCAACACCTTCAACGCCACGACGATCTCGCTGTCGGACTACGGCATGGGGGACCTCGCCTACGAGCTCAACGTCGCCTCGGCCCGGCTGGCCCGCCGCGAGGCGGACGCGATGGCCGCACGCACCCCGGGCAAGCCGCGCTTCGTGGTCGGTGCCATCGGGCCGACCAGCCGGACGGCGTCGATCTCGCCCGACGTCAACGACCCCGGCGCCCGCAACGTCAGCTTCGACGACCTGGTGGCGGCCTACCTCGAGCAGGCCAACGGGCTGGTCGACGGCGGCTCGGACGCACTGCTGGTCGAGACGATCTTCGACACGCTCAACGCCAAGGCGGCGATCTTCGCCCTGGAGACGCTGTTCGAGGAGCGGGGGCGCCGCTGGCCGGTGCTGATCTCCGGCACGATCACCGACGCCTCCGGCCGGACGCTGTCCGGTCAGGTGACCGAGGCGTTCTGGCACTCGGTGCGGCACGTCCACCCCCTGCTGGTGGGGCTCAACTGCGCCCTGGGCGCCAAGGAGATGCGGCCCTACGTCGCGGAGATCTCGCGGGTGGCCGACACCTTCGTGTCCTGCTACCCGAACGCCGGCCTGCCCAACGCGTTCGGTGAGTACGACGAGGCACCCGACGAGACGGCCGCGATCGTCGGTGAGTTCGCCGAGAGCGGGTTCGTGAACATGGTGGGCGGCTGCTGCGGCACCACGCCGGCGCACATCGCCGCGATCGCCCGGGCCGTCGAGGAGCAGGCGCCGCGCACGCCTGCCGAGGTCCGGCCGGCGCTGCGGCTGTCGGGGCTGGAGCCGCTGACGGTCACCGAGGAGTCGCTGTTCGTCAACGTCGGCGAGCGCACCAACATCACCGGCTCGGCCCGCTTCCGGAACCTGATCAAGGCCGGTGACTACCCGACCGCGCTCACGGTCGCGCGTCAGCAGGTCGAGGCGGGCGCGCAGGTCATCGACATCAACATGGACGAGGGGATGATCGACGGCGTCGAGGCGATGGACCGCTTCACCAAGCTGATCGCCGCCGAGCCCGACATCTCCCGCGTGCCGGTCATGGTCGACTCCTCCAAGTGGGAGGTCATGGAGGCCGGCCTCAAGAACATCCAGGGCAAGGCGATCGTCAACTCGATCTCCCTCAAGGAGGGCGAGGAGAAGTTCGTCCACCACGCGCGCCTGTGCCGGAAGTACGGCGCCGCGGTCGTCGTCATGGCGTTCGACGAGGCCGGCCAGGGCGACACCCTGGAGCGTCGCACGCAGATCTGCCGGCGCGCCTACGACATCCTCGTCGAGCAGGTCGGGTTCCCGATCGAGGACATCATCTTCGACCCGAACATCTTCGCCGTCGCCACCGGCATCGAGGAGCACGCGAACTACGGCCTGGACTTCATCGAGGCCACCCGCTGGATCAAGCAGAACCTGCCGGGTGCGCTGGTCTCCGGCGGCGTCTCCAACGTCTCGTTCTCGTTCCGCGGCAACAACCCGGTGCGCGAGGCGATCCACTCGGTCTTCCTCTACCACGCCATCGCGGCCGGGCTGGACATGGCGATCGTCAACGCCGGCCAGCTCGAGGTCTACAGCGAGGTGCCCGAGCTGCTGCGCGAGCGGATCGAGGACGTGATCCTCAACCGCCGTCCGGACAGCACCGAGCGCCTGCTGGAGATCGCCGGGGACTTCGCCGGCGACGGGTCGGTCAAGGAGGTGGCCACCGAGGAGTGGCGGTCGCTGCCGGTGGGGGAGCGGATCACCCACGCCCTGGTGAAGGGCATCGACGAGTTCGCCGAGAGCGACACCGAGGAGCTGCGCGCCGAGATCGCCGCCCGCGGCGGCCGGCCCATCGAGGTGATCGAGGGCCCGCTGATGGACGGCATGAACGTCGTCGGCGACCTGTTCGGCGCGGGCAAGATGTTCCTGCCGCAGGTGGTGAAGTCCGCGCGGGTCATGAAGAAGGCCGTCGCCTACCTGATCCCGTACATCGAGGCGGAGAAGCAGCCGGGCGACGCCGAGCGCACGAACGGCAAGGTCGTCATGGCCACGGCCAAGGGCGACGTCCACGACATCGGCAAGAACATCGTCGGCGTCGTCCTGCAGTGCAACAACTACGACGTCGTCGACCTCGGCGTCATGGTTCCGCCCCAGAAGATCCTGGACGCCGCCAAGGCCGAAGGCGCCGACGTCATCGGGCTGTCCGGGCTGATCACGCCGTCGCTGGACGAGATGGTCACCCTCGCCACGGAGATGGAGCGGCAGGGCTTCGAGGTCCCGCTGCTCATCGGCGGGGCGACGACCTCGCGTGCGCACACGGCGGTCAAGATCGCGCAGAAGTACCACGGGCCGGTCATCTGGGTGAAGGACGCCTCGCGGTCGGTGCCGGTGGTCGCCGCGCTGCTCTCGGACGAGCAGCGCCCCAAGCTGCTGGCCGAGACCGACGCCGACTACGCAGCGCTGCGCGAGCGGCACGCAGCACGCCAGGACAGCCGGAAGCTGCTGCCGATCGCCGCGGCCCGGGCCGCGGCGACCCCGATCGACTGGAGCGACTACCTCCCGCCGCGGCCGCGGATGCTGCTGCAGCAGGCGCTCGACACCTGCTCGGGCGCGGGGTGCGACCACCTGCGGCACACCGCGACCCAGTTCGGGAAGACGTTCCCGGACTACCCGCTGGAGGAGCTGCGCGGCTACATCGACTGGCAGCCGTTCTTCAACGCCTGGGAGATGCGCGGCCGGTTCCCCGACATCCTGCACAACCCGACGACCGGCGAGGCGGCGCGCCGGCTGTACGAGGACGCCCAGGCGATGCTCGACCGGATCGTCGAGGAGCGGTGGCTGCGGGCCAGCGGCGTCTTCGGGCTGTTCCCGGCCAACCAGGTCGAGGGCGACGACATCGAGGTCTACACCGACGAGTCGCGCACCGGGGTCCGGACGGTCCTGCACCAGCTCCGGCAGCAGACGGAGGGACGTGAGGGCTCCCCGCGCAAGTCGCTGGCCGACTTTGTGGCGCCGAAGGAGACGGGGTTGCGCGACTACGTCGGCGCATTCGCCGTCACCGCCGGCCTGGGGTCGACGGAGCGCGTGACGGCGTTCAAGAAGGACAACGACGACTACAGCGCGATCATGCTGGAGGCCCTGGCCGACCGGCTGGCCGAGGCATTCGCCGAGCGGCTGCACGAACGGGTGCGCCGCGAGTTCTGGGGCTACGCCGCCGACGAGACCCTGGACAACCAGGCCCTCATCGCCGAGAAGTACACCGGCATCCGGCCGGCGCCCGGCTATCCGGCCTGCCCGGAGCACACCGAGAAGCGGACCATCTGGGACCTGCTCGACGTCGAGGCGGCCACCGGCATCGAGCTCACGGAGAGCATGGCCATGTGGCCGGGGGCCGCGGTCAGCGGCCTGTACTTCTCCCACCCGCAGTCGCGGTACTTCGTCCTCGGCCGCGTGGGCCGCGACCAGGTCGAGGACTACGCCGGGCGCAAGGGCTGGAGCGTCGGCGAGGCGGAGAGGTGGCTCTCGCCGAACCTCGGGTACCGCACCGAGGACGAATGAGCCGCTGGCCTCACTCGACGACGAGCACATCGCCGAACGTCGTCGAGTGGCGGTTGGTGAACGGGTAGGTCCCCGGCTCGGCCGGGGCCAGGAAGGTGATCAGCGAGCGCCCCGGGACGACGACGTCGAAGGACCCGTCGGCCGCGGTGATGGTCCCCTCCTGCACGGTGCTGTTGTGCACGGTGACCCGCGAACCGGCGGCGACCGGGCCGGCGACGTGGAAGCGCTCGCCGTCGATGAGCACGGCGACCGACAGCTCCCCGTGGTCGTGGCCGGCCATGGGGTCCGCAGCTGTCCCCGGCGCCGCGGCGACCGGGCTGCCCGACCCGGTGGCGGCTGCCGCGGCCGACTGCGGGGGAGGGGAGGAGGCCAGGGCGACGGCCAGCGCGAGGGTCGCCAGCATGACCAGCACCTCGACGGCGGCGAACCGGCGGAAGCTGCCGGGTTCCCCGGCGTGCAGCCGGGGCAGCGTGCGCCGCCGGTGCTGCCACCCGAGCAGGCCCAGGACGACCAGCGCCGCTGTCTTGGCGACCAGCAGCCATCCGTAGCCGCTGTCCAGCGCGCCCAGCAGCGCCGCGGCGCCGCCCAGGACGGCCCCGGCGGCGACCACCCCGGAGAGGGCGGTGACCAGCAGGCACAGCAGCGCTATCGGGCTGAACCGGGCGACGGCTCCTGCCAGTTCCCCGCTGCGCCGGCCGTGGGCGACCAGGGCCAGCAGCCCGCCGACCCATACGCCGGCGGCGACGACGTGCACGGCCAGGGTCGTCGCGGCGAGGGCGTGGTCCCCGGCGCCGGAGGAGTGCCCGGTGAGGACCACCGGCACGATCAGCGCCACGAGGGCGCCGGCCAGCAGGATCCGCGCGACCACCGGGCGGCTGCACCGGCGGGCGCCGAACGCGAGCACCGCGGTCAGCGCGACGACGAGCAGTGCGGCCCGTCCGGCTCCGGTGTCGCCGACGAACACGCGGACCGCGGACCAGGTCAGGGCCGTCGGCGGCGCGCCCACCAGCCGGCTGAGCGTCAGGACCGCGCCGAGCGCGGTCGCCGCGGCCCAGCCGACGGCCCACCAGGACGCCGCCACGGTCGCCCGCCGGCCGGCGGATGACAGGCCCACCCGTCCGCCGGGGAGCAGCACCGCCGCGAAGAGCAGCGTGCCGATGGTGCCCACGGCCGCGATCCGGCCGGCCAGCGTGACGACCGGCAGGCTCCACTCGACCAGCTGGCCGGCACCGGCCAGGCCCGGCGACCCCGCCGCGGAGCCGTCGCGACCCAGCTCGATCGCCCCGAGCAGCAGCGCGGTCAGAGCCACTCCCGCCAGCGCGGCGACGGGTCCCCGGGAGGTGGCCGGACCGGCCGGGGAGACCGCTGCCGGAGCGTGCTCCGGCGACGGCGTGCGAGTCGCCGGGGCGGCGCTGCTCACGCCCGCCCACGCAGACGGCGGGCGAGCAGGACCCCGAGTGCACCGAGCACGACGACACCGGCCGCGACCCAGCCGATCGCCGCGCCGCTGCCGTCCGACCGCTCGGCTGCGGCGGCCTCCACCAGCGGCGCCGCAGGGACCTCCGGGAGGGGGGTGGCGGCAGCAGCCGGGGCCGGCACCGGCGGCGGGCCCGATCCGGTGACGGTGAAGGTGTAGGAGCCCGAGAGCGGGTGCCCGTCGGACGACGTGCTCCGCCACTGCACGGTGTACCGGCCCGGCGCCGGCGTCCCGGCCAGTTGCTGCACCACCGCCGTGTCGCGGATCTCGGCTGGTCCCTCCGCGATGTCCGCGCCGTCGGGGCCGGCCACCACCACCTCCGTGCCGAGGGGGAGCGGGGGCCCGCTGAACCGCAACTGGATCTCCGGCGGTGCCGTGTCCAGCGTGGCATCGGCGGCAGGGGAGGTGCTGACCAGCCCGTCGTGCGCTGCGGCCGGTGCCACGCCCGACCCGAGCAACAGGGCCGTGGCCGCTCCGACGCCGAGCAGCAGCGCCGTCGTCCGTCGCAGGGCGGAGGATCGCTGCCGGCCGGGGAACTCGAGTCCTGAAGCGGTCATGACCATCCTTCGTGCGCGTGGGGGCTGCCGGTTCGGTCGGCCGGGGCAGAGGACGGCGGAGGCGGCGAAGATCCGCTCAGCGTCGAGCGGGACAAGATAGGACGCAACTCGTGGGCACACGATCGGGTGTGTGTGCATGGAAATGAACCGCTCGGGCACCTGGTGCGAATACCGGACGGTCAGCGTGGTCGGCGGGGGAGTCCTCTCCCGCCGGGGGAACCCGCCCGCTGGTCAGGGTCCTCCCGGACCCCGTTCCACGGTGGATGCACCAGTGCGTCCACCGGCACGACGGGCGAACGGTTCCCAATCGCCGCCCGCCGGCACCGCCCCGGGGCGGTGTCGACTCTTCCGACCATGAGGAGCTCACCTTGCGCAAGGCATTCGCACTCCCGACCGTGGCCATCGCTGCCGCGGCCTTCCCGCTGCTGACCATGTCCGCTGCCTCGGCCGCGCACGACGGCAGCTACCAGGGTGACCTGGGCGCGCTGAACGGATCCGGCGTGTCCGGCACCGGGATGGTCACCCTCGAGGGGAACTCGGCCACGGTCATGATCGAGGCCTCGGGTCTCCTGGCGGGTTCCCCGCATGCCCAGCACTTCCACATCGGCGCCAAGGGCGAGTGCCCCACCGACGCCGCTGACACGGACGGCGACGGCTTCCTGAGCACGACCGAGGGCGCGCCCGCCTACGGCGCCATCGGCACGTCGCTGACCACCGAGGGTGACACCAGCCCGGACAGCGGCCTGGCCATCGACCGGTTCCCGACCGCCGAGGGGGGCACGGTCTCCTACGAGCGGACCTTCGAGATCTCCACCGAGGTCCAGGAGTCCTTCGCCGCCGGCACCGCGGTGCTGGTCCTGCACGGCGTCGACAAGAACGGTTCGGGTGCCTACGACGGCGACGTCATGAGCGACCTGGACCCGTCGCTGCCCATGGAGGCGACCGCTCCGGCCGCCTGCGCGCCGCTGACGATGGCCCAGATGGGCACGACTCCTGCGGGCGGCGCCGAGACCGGTGCGGGTAGCACCGCCGGCGTCGAGGAGCAGGCGGCCATGGGCGTCGGCGCGCTGGCGCTCGCCGGTGCCGCCGGTGCCGGTGCGCTCGCGTACCGCCGCCGCCAGGCCGACCAGGCCTGATCCGGCCGCGGAGCCGCGCGGGAGGCATGATCTTCCGCGCGGCTCCGCGCTCGCCCCGCACCCCCCTCGGAAGGAACCTCGCGTGACCGAGCAGAGCAGACGTCGACCGGGCGCGCGGACGTGGACGGCACTGGCCGTTGCGCTCGCCCTCCTGGGGGTCGTGGCCCTCGTGGTGGCGATCACCGGGCAGCAGCAGGCGCCGCGGCCCGCGGCGACCAGCGACCGGATCGAGCCGCCGGCTGAGCAGTCCGCCACCCAGGACCCGGCCGCGGGCGAGGCGGTGGCCCCGGCGACCGCGCCGCCCGCCGAGGTGCAGGTGGCCGAGCCCGTGTCGGTGACCATCCCGGCGATCGACGTCACCAGTGACCTGCTGCGGCTCGGGCTCAACGACGACGGCACGGTGGAGGTGCCGCCCCTGGAGGCGGACGACCGGGCCGGCTGGTACGAGCCCGGCCCGGCACCCGGTGAGGTGGGGCCCGCGGTCCTCCTCGGGCACGTGGACTCCGCCGAGCACGGCCCCGGGATCTTCTTCGACCTCGGCGCCCTGCAGCCCGGCGACGAGGTGACCGTGGCACGCGAGGACGGCACGGTCGCCGTCTTCGCCGTCGACCGCATCGAGGTGCACCCGAAGGACGACTTCCCGACCCTCGAGGTCTACGGCAACACCGACGACGCCCAACTGCGGCTGATCACCTGCGGCGGGGACTTCGACTCCTCGGTCCGCAGCTACGAGGACAACGTCATCGCCTTCGCGTCCCTGGTGGGGACCCGCCCGGCCTGACCGTGCCCCGCGGTCGTCGACGGCCCGCCGACTACGCTGACGGAGTGCCGGTGGAGCCCGTGGGTGGACGCACCGCACCCCCAGCCCCGCAGCTGCGCGCGGTGCTGTTCGACATGGACGGCACGCTGGTGCAGACCGAGGAGTACTGGGGCGAGGCGATGTTCGAGCTCGCCGATGCGCTGGGCGGACAGATGTCGACCGAGGCACGCGCCGCCACCGTCGGCACGAGCATGCGCCACTCGATGCAGGTGCTGTACGCCGACCTGGGGGTCGTGCGCACGGAGGAGCAGCTCCAGGCCGACGCCCGCCGTGTCGAGGACCGGACCGGGGAGCTGATGGCGACCGCCGGCATCCCGTGGCGGCCGGGCGCCCGTGACCTGCTGGCCGACGTGCGCGCGGCCGGGCTCGCCACCGCCCTGGTGACGACGACACCGCGACGCCTGGCCGACATCGTGCTGGCGAGCATCACCGCCGATCTGGGGGCCGATCCGTTCGACGTCACCGTCTGCGGCGACGAGGTGCCGGCCCGCAAGCCCGACCCGGCGCCCTATCTGCAGGCCGCCACCGCGCTCGGTGCCGATGTTCTTTCCTGCGTGGTGGTCGAGGATTCGTTGGTGGGCGTCACCTCGGGGCTGGCCGCCGGGATGGCGGTGCTCGGTGTCCCGGCCCTGCAGCCGGTGCCGCCGGCCCGGGGACTGACGCTGCGCGACAGCCTCGCGGAAATCGGTGCGCCCGAGCTGGCGGCGGTGCTGGCGGCCGGCCCGGCGATGGAGAACGTCGGCCGCTGACCCGGCCGCTGGGCGTCGTCAGGCCGGGGTGACCGGCAGCGTCGTCCGCCAGCCGGCGGCGGCCGCCGCTTCGGCCGGGAACGGCGGGGGAGTGCCACCGAAGGACGGGCACAGGGCCTGGTGGTCGCACCAGCCGCACAGCCGGGTCTTGTTCGGCCGGAACTCACCGGTGGCCACCGCCCGCTCGATGGCCGACCAGATGGCCAGCAGCGTCCGCTCGAACCGGATCAGCTCCTGCTCGTCCGGCGCGTAGGTGAGCGCGTCGCCGTCGCCGAGGTACAGCAGCTTCAGTTGGGCGGCCACGACACCGCGGGTGCGCCAGAGCACCAGGGCGTAGAACTTCATCTGGAACAGCGCCGTGGACTCGAACGCCTCACGGGGCATCGAGCCGGTCTTGTAGTCAACCACCCGCAGCGCGCCGTTCGGGGCGACGTCGAGCCGGTCGACGTACCCGCGCAGCAGCAGCCCGTCGGGCAGGGTGACCTCGACCAGCTGCTCGCGGCCCTCCGGCTCGAGGCGGCGGGGGTCCTCCAGCGTGAAATACCGCTCCACGAGCTTCCCGGCCGAGGCGAGCCACGCCTCCACGGACTCCGGGGCCTTGGCGGCGGTCTCCGCGCCGTCGGCGTGCGCGGTCGCGAACAGCTCCGCGACACCCGGCTCGTCGCGCAGCTCGGCCCAGGCCGGCTCGAGCAGCTTCAGTGCGCTCTCGGCCGTGCGCCGGGCCGCAGGCAGGTCGTACAGCCGTTCCAGCACCGAGTGGACCAGCGTGCCCCGCACCGCGGCGCGGCTCTTGCGCTCGGGCAGCCGGTCGATGGTGCGGAAGCGGTAGAGCAGCGGGCAGGTCTTGAAGTCGGCCGCGCGGCTGGGGGAGAGCGACGGCCGGCGGGGCGCGGACGGGTCCGCCGTGGGCGGGACCACCACGGCGACGGAGTCGTCTGCCACGTCGTCGGTCTGCAGCATGTCGGTCCGCACCATCGCCGTCATGCGCCCGAGGCTAGGTCGCGGCTCCGACAGTTCCGAGCGCCCGCGCCGAGTCGAGGACACGGGTCACAGCAACGCCGTCCGTACGCTGGTCGCCCGTGGAGCATTCGCAGGAACCGGCAACCGACGTCGTCGACGAGGCGCAGCACACGCCGGAGGAGACGCCGCAGGAGCCACCGGCCCAGCGGGCGGAGCCGGTGGAGGGCGCCTTCGTCGCCGGCGACCGGGTGCAGCTCACCGACCCCAAGGGCCGGCTGCACACCGTCGTCCTCACCCCCGGCAAGCAGTTCCACACCCACCGCGGTGCCATCGAGCACGACGACCTGATCGGGGCGCCCGAGGGCTCGGTGGTGCACTCCACGGCGAACACCGGCTACCTGGCGCTCCGCCCGCTGCTGGCCGACTACGTCCTCTCCATGCCGCGCGGCGCCCAGGTCATCTACCCCAAGGACGCCGCCCAGATCGTCGGCTTCGGCGACATCGGCCCCGGCATGCGGGTGCTCGAGGCCGGCGCCGGCTCCGGTGCGCTGAGCTGCTCGCTGCTGCGCGCCGTCGGCTCGGGAGGGTCGCTCACCAGCTACGAGCGGCGGGAGGACTTCCTCGACGTCGCCCGGTCCAACGTGGGCGCTTTCTTCGGGGAGGTGCCGGGCAACTGGACCTTGCGCCTGGGCGACCTGGCCGACCACCCGGCCGAGGAGGTCGTCGACCGAGTCGTCCTCGACATGCTGGAGCCGTGGGCGGTGCTGCCCACCGTCGCCGCGGCGCTGCGCCCCGGCGGCGTCCTGGTCGGCTACGTCGCCACGGTCACCCAGCTGTCCACCTACGTCGAGGCGCTGCGCGCGCAGGGCGTCTGGACCGAGCCCTACGCCTGGGAGTCGCTGTTGCGGCCGTGGCACGCCGTCGGCCTGGCCGTTCGCCCGGAACACCGGATGGTGGCGCACACCGCCTTCCTCGTCACCGCCCGCCGGCTCGCCGAGGGGGCGGTCGCGCCCATCCGCCAGCGGCGCGCGCAGAAGCACTGAACGGACGCTCCTGCCCCCACCGCTCGCACGCTCGCGGCGGGTCCCTGCAGGAGGGCCGCTGCAGCACGTCCCGGGCGTCCTAGCAGCCGCCGACGACCTCCGCGAGCCCACGGCGAACTGTCGCCGCCCGTGTATAGATTTGCGTCCTGGCTCCCCCGACTGTGCGGAGGTGCGTGATGGGCCTGGGTCCTGACGAGCTGAAGGCGCGGCGTGAGCGCGACGTCGCCGCGCTGCTCAGCCAGATCTCCTACCTCGAGGAAGAGATCGGCCTGCTCCGCCGCAAGGTGGCCGACAGCCCGCGCCAGGTGCGCGCGCTGGAGGAGCGGATCGCCGAGGCGGAGGGCCGCGCGGCCTTCCTCTCCGAGCGCAACGACAAGCTCGCCGGCACCCTCCGGGACGCCCGCGAGCAGCTGGTGACACTCAAGGAGGAGGTCGACCGCCTCGGCCAGCCGCCGTCGGGCTACGGGGTCTTCCTCACCGGCTACGCCGACGGCACGGTCGACGTCTTCACCGGCGGGCGCAAGCTGCGTGTCTCGCTGTCGCCGAACGTGCCGGCCGAGGACCTGCGCCCAGGCCAGGAGGTCATGCTCAACGAGGCGATGAACGTCGTCGAGGCGCGCGGCTACGAGAAGCAGGGCGACGTCGTCATGCTCAAGGAGCTGCTCGAGCCGATCGACGGCGTCACCCAGCGCGCCCTGGTCATCGGGCACACCGACGAGGAGCGGGTGGTCTACCTCGCCGACTCGCTCACCGACCAGCCGCTGCGCGTGGGCGACTCGCTGCTGCTGGAGAGCCGCTCGGGCTACGTCTACGAGCGGATCCCCAAGAGCGAGGTCGAGGAGCTCGTCCTCGAAGAGGTCCCCGACATCGACTACACCGACATCGGTGGCCTGTCGCGGCAGATCGAGCAGATCCGCGACGCCGTGGAGCTGCCGTTCCTGCACGCCGACCTGTTCCGCGAGTACGAGCTGCGCCCGCCGAAGGGCATCCTGCTGTACGGCCCGCCCGGGTGCGGGAAGACGCTGATCGCGAAGGCCGTCGCCAACTCGCTGGCGAAGAAGGTCGCCGCGGCCACGGGGGACGGCGACGCGAACCAGGGGAAGTCGTACTTCCTGAACATCAAGGGCCCGGAGCTGCTCAACAAGTACGTCGGCGAGACCGAGCGGCACATCCGGCTGGTGTTCCAGCGGGCGCGGGAGAAGGCCAGCGAGGGCACGCCGGTCATCGTGTTCTTCGACGAGATGGACTCGATCTTCCGGACCCGTGGCTCGGGGGTGTCCTCCGACGTCGAGTCGACGATCGTGCCGCAGCTGCTCAGCGAGATCGACGGCGTCGAGGGGCTCGAGAACGTCATCGTCATCGGTGCCTCGAACCGCGAGGACATGATCGACCCGGCCATCCTGCGGCCCGGCCGGCTGGACGTGAAGATCAAGATCGAGCGTCCGGACGCCGAGGCCGCGCGCGACATCTTCAGCAAGTACCTGAGGACGTCGCTGCCGATCAACCCGGACGACCTCGCCGAGCACGGCGGCAGCCGCGAGGCGACCATCGCCGGGATGATCCAGCGCACCGTCGAGCGCATGTACACCGAGAGCGAGGAGAACCGCTTCCTCGAGGTCACCTACGCCAACGGTGACAAGGAGGTCCTGTACTTCAAGGACTTCAACTCCGGCGCCATGCTGCAGAACATCGTCGACCGGGCGAAGAAGATGGCGATCAAGGAGCACCTGGAGACCGGTACGTCGGGTCTCCGGGTCAGCCACCTGATGCAGGCCTGCCTCGACGAGTTCAAGGAGAACGAGGACCTGCCCAACACCACCAACCCCGACGACTGGGCGCGGATCTCGGGCAAGAAGGGCGAGCGGATCGTCTACATCCGCACGCTCATCAGCGGCAAGGGCAACGAGGCGGGCCGGGCCATCGACACGGCCACCAACACCGGCCAGTACCTGTAGCAGGACGACGAACGGCCCGGCCACGCACGTGGCCGGGCCGTTCGACTGTCGATGGCTCGCTGATGATCAGGTCACCTGATCGAGCGGGGTCCTGGCTCACGGTCGACCGTGAGCCAGGACCCCGTGCGTTGAGCCAGGACGGCGGCGGGGAACGCGCCCCTGTGCGCCGATCGTCCGCGTCAGCCCAGCCGCAGCACCTGGCCGGGCACGATGACGGCGGGGTTCGGCCCGATGACGTCGCGGTTGGCCGCGTAGAGGCTCCGCCACTCGAGGTCGTGCGTCGCCGCGATCCCGGACAGGGTGTCGCCGGGACGCACGGTGTACGACCGGCCCGCGTCGGCGGCGGGGGCCGCTGCGGGGGGAGCCGCCGAGGGGACGCCACCCAGCGTCAGCACCTGGCCGGGGAAGATCACCGCGGGATCGGCGAGCACTGCGCGGTTGGCCGCGAACACCTCTCGCCAGTCGAGGCCGTGCGCCGCGGCGATCCGGGACAGCGTGTCGCCGGAACGCACCGTGTACGACCGGCCCGGAGCAGCCGTCGCAGGCGCCGGGGCCGGGGCGGCAGCGGCGACCCGAGGCGCCGGGGCGGGGGCAGGTGCCGGTGCGGGCGCAGGGGCCGGTGCGGGGGCCGCGGCGCTGCCTGCCTTGTCGGCCTCGCCGAGGCCCAGCTTCGCCGAGCACGCCGGCCAGGCGCCCCAGCCCTGGACGGCCAGCGTCTTCTCGGCGGTGGCGATCTGCTGCTCGCGGGTGGCCAGGTCGGCCCGCGGGGCGTAGGCGGTACCGCCGAAGCCCTCCCAGGTCGACTGGGAGAACTGCAGGCCGCCGTAGTAGCCGTTCCCGGTGTTGATGGACCAGTTGCCGCTGCTCTCGCACTGCGCGAGGCGGTCCCAGGTGGACCCGTCGGCGGCCCCGGCGGTGCCGGCACCGATGAAGGGTGCCAGCAGCACGGCACCGGTAGCGGCGAGTCCCGCGGTGCGGCGCCGGAGAGAGCGGGTGGACGGGCGGGAGGTGGTGCTCGGGTTCGTCATGATCCTCTCGAACGGCGGGCGCCCGCGTGATCGCCGGCCATCGGCGGCAGCACGCTCCGCCCACGGAGCCGGAGAGACGAGAGACGATCACCGCAGGGCGGAACGGGGCGCGCGGCGTGTCCGGTGGGTGCAGGGAGCGACTCGACGGCCGCGGTACCCGTGCGCATCCCGTGGCCATTCTGCTCAGGCCCGGGCAGTCCCGAGGCTACGGAACCGATCCGGTACGTGCCACCCGCCGGCTCCGGTGCCGACGCCCGGGCGGGAGCGGCGGGCCGCCTAGGGTTGGGGCATGAGCGTGCGGCGGGTCATGGGCACCGAGGTGGAGTACGGGATCTCGGTCCCCGGGCAGCCGGGCGCCAACCCGACGACGTTGTCCAGCCAGGTGGTGAACGCCTGGGCGGTGGCCGAGGCACCCATTCCACGCCGGCCGCGCTGGGACTTCGAGGAGGAGTCGCCGTTGCGCGACGCCCGCGGCTTCGACCTCACCCCGGCGCAGGCGCTGGACCACAACGACTTCGACGAGGACCACGGGATGGCCAACGTCATCCTGACCAACGGCGCCCGGCTCTACGTCGACCACGCGCATCCGGAGTACTCGACTCCGGAGGTCACCACGCCGCGGGACATCGTGCTGTGGGACAAGGCGGGGGAGCTGGTGATGGCCGAGGCGGCGCGTCGAGCGGCCCGCATCCCGGGCAGCCAGCCCATCCAGCTGTACAAGAACAACACCGACGGCAAGGGCGCCTCCTACGGCAGCCACGAGAACTACCTGATGGACCGGCGCACCCCGTTCCTCGACATCATCCGCGGGCTGGTGCCCTTCTTCGTGACCCGGCAGGTGTTCGCCGGGTCCGGTCGCGTGGGGATCGGCACGGAGAGCCGCGCCGACGGGTTCCAGCTGTCCCAGCGGGCCGACTTCTTCGAGGTCGAGGTGGGGTTGGAGACGACCCTCAAGCGGCCGATCATCAACACGCGGGACGAGCCGCACGCGGACGCCGACAAGTACCGGCGGCTGCACGTGATCATCGGCGACGCGAACCTCGCCGAGCTCTCGACCTACCTCAAGATCGGGACGACGTCGCTGGTCCTGGCCATGATCGAGGCCCGTGCGCTGCCGCACGACCTCGCCATCGAAGAGCCGGTCCGGGAGCTGCAGGCGATCAGCCACGATCCGACGCTCACGCACCGGGTGCTGCTGCGCGACGGGCGGCGGATGACCGCGGTCGAGGTGCAGCGGAGCTTTCTGGAGAAGGCCGTCCACTTCGTCGAGACGCGCGGGGAGGCCGACGAGCAGACGGCCGACGTCCTGCGCCGCTGGGCCGAGGTGCTCGACGACCTCGAGGCGGATCCGATGCGGCTGGCCGACCGGTTGGACTGGCCGGCCAAGCTGCGGTTGCTCGAGGGATACCGCTCCCGCGACGGGCTGGCCTGGGGCGACTCGCGGCTGCGGCTGGTCGATCTGCAGTACTCCGACGTCCGGCCCGACAAGGGGCTGTACAACCGGCTGGTCGCCCGCGGGGCCATGCAGCGGTTGCTCGGCGACGAGGAGGTGCAGCGGGCGATGGTGACGCCACCGGGCGACACCCGCGCCTTCTTCCGGGGCGAGTGCCTGCGTCGCTTCCCCGGTCAGGTCGCCGCGGCGTCCTGGGACTCGGTGGTGTTCGACCTGGGCCGGGAGAACCTGGTGCGGATCCCGACGATGGAGCCGCTGCGCGGCACCCGGGAACACGTCGGCGCGCTCTTCGAGGCCTCCGCGACGGCGGAGGAACTGGTCGACACCATCACCGGCGGCTGACTGCCGGCCGGTCCGGGCCCTCGCCGGTGGGGCGGTGCGGACACCGTTCCTGGGCGAGGGCCGGCCGGATGATGTGTCAGTTGCTGCCCCCGAGCCGGTTCTGCATCTCTTCCAGGACGTCGTTCGGGATCCGCTGCAGGACGTCCTCGGGGATCCGGTCCATGAGGTTGCCTTGCATGTCGTCCATCATGTCGCCCGGCATGTCCATCGGGACCTCGGACATGTCCATCGGGGCGCCCTGGATGGCGCGGGCCAGGTCCCAGCGCTGCGCGGTCTCCCGCAGCCAGTCGGCCCACTTCTCGGCGTCGGCGCCGTACTCGCCGTCGACGGCGCCCTCGACGATCTGCCGGACATCGGCACGCGCCTCCTCCGGCTCCTGGCCGAAGATGGACTGGATGTCCTGACGCAGGTTCTGCGGCATCGACGAGATCAGACCGCCGATCCGCTCGGTCCAGCTCTCGACCTCGTCCCCGTAGTCCCCGCTGAGGCCGGACTGCACGATGTCCTGCAGCTCCTGGGCCCGCTGTGAAGCCGGCAGGTCCTGCAGGCCCTGCAGATCCTGCTGGAGGTCCTCGGGCAGCCAGTCGCCCATGTCGACCTGGGGCACGTCGCCGAAGACGTCGTCGACCTGCTGCTGCGCCTCGTCGAGCGCCTGCTCGGCCTGCTGCTGGGCCTCCTCCAGCGCCTGCTCGGCTTCCTCGACGGCTTCCTGGGCCTCCTGCTCGGCCTGGTTGCTGCCGTCCTCGGCGGCCTGCTCGGCGGCCTGTCGAGCATCCTCGAGCTCCTGCTCCGCCGCCCGCACCGCCTCCTGGGCCTGCTCCTGGACCGCCACGGTGGCTTGCTGCCGGGTCTCGTCGAGTGCCTGCTCGGCTTCCTCGACGGCTTCCTGGGCCTCCTGCTCGGCCTGGTTGCTGCCGTCCTCGGCGGCCTCCTCAGCTTCCTGCTGGGCGTCCTCGAGGGCCTGCTCCGCCTCGTCGACCGCCTGCTGCGCCTGCTCCTGGACCGCCTCGGCGGCCTCCCGCACCTCGTCGGCCGGGGCGGCGGCCGCGGCCGGGGCCATGAACACCGCCGCAGCGGTCAGGGCCGCGGCGCCGGCCCCGGTCACGGTGCCTCGTCGTCCTCGAAGTCGCAGATTCACGGTGGATCTCCTCGTGTACTGGTCCGGGTTCCTGCCGGCCGCGCCGTCCTTGGCGGGCGCCGCGGTGGAGAGGCCGCCTCCGCGCGGTCCGGGTGGACCGGGGCGGTGGCTGGCGCATCCCTGGTGTTCCCAGCGGGCGACCATCGGACGAGTGCAAACCCGTGACAGTCCCATGACGTCGGCGCAACATGGGCGCCGACGGAGCTCCGCGCAGCCCTGCGGGTGCTCGGTCGGCAGCCGCAGAATGTCGGTGCCGGCGGGTAGCTTTCAGCCAGCAGCGGATCCGAGGAACCGGAGGGCACACCATGGCCACCAGAGACACCGGCGGGCAGCAGAAGGCGACGCGGTCGCGCGAGGAGACGGACGAGGTCGAGGCCTCGGTCGACACCGAGGTCGCCGAGCGGCACAAGGAGATGACTGAGGACGTCGACTCGTTGCTGGACGAGATCGATGGCGTACTTGAGGAGAACAGCGAGGACTTTGTGCGTGCTTACGTACAAAAAGGGGGGGAGTGACCAAGATCATTTAGCCTCGAGGATCGCATGCCGTGAAGACGAAGTTCTGTCGGGACTGCGGGGTGCATCGCCCGGTTGCCGAGTTCAGCAACAACAGAAGGTCGCGTGACGGTCTGGCGTTCTACTGCCGTGAGCACCTCGCCGAGCGCTCCGCGAGAAGCCGTGATGCTCGGCGCCTCCAGCCGCGCAAGAACCGTCTCGCCCCGTCGGAGCTCCGCATCCCGGAGGGGTACAAGTGGTGTCCAGACTGTGCCGAGGTAAAGCCCTTCGAGCAGTTCCCGCGCACGGTGGCTTCACGTTCGGGGCGAGCCACCTATTGTCTTCCGTGTCACAACCTCCGCGGACACAAGTCGAGGGAAAAGGTGGGTGGCGCACGGACGTACCACCTCACGCGGCGCTACGGCATCACCGTCCAGGAAGCCGATGCCATGCTGGCCTCGCAGGACGGGAAGTGCGCCATCTGCCGGACAGCGCCCGCGGCACATGTGGACCATGATCACGCGACCGGCCGTGTGCGAGCCCTCTTGTGTTTCAACTGCAACGGTGGGTTGGGGCAGTTCAAGGACGATCCGTACGTGTTGCGTGCCGCTGCCGATTACGTCGGCTTCCACACGCTGAGTCAGTACCTGGTCACTGCCTTCGAGGCTGTTGGCATAGGACCGGTCCGAGCCATCCGCCCGGGAAGCCACCGGTAGGGTCGCAGCGACGTCCGGAGAACCGCGGCACTGACTCGCGCGGGTCCGGTCGAGGACAGCGGTCACGCCGGCGAAAGACGGCGGGAGAGGTGGATACGTGAACGAATCGTCAGCCGGCCGGAGCGGGTTCGCGCCCGCCTACCTGGACCGGGTGGGCTCCTCGTTCACCGACTTCCTGTCCTCGGCCGCGCCGGATCTGCTGCCCGGCCGGCGCCCGACGCCGCAGCTGCCCGTGGGTGACATCGCGCCGCACGGCACCACGATCGTCGCGGCCGCCTACGACGGCGGCGTGCTCATGGGCGGCGACCGCCGCGCCACCATGGGCAACCTGATCTCCAGCCGCGACATCGAGAAGGTCTACCCGGCCGACTCCTACAGCGTCATCGGCATCGCCGGGGCCGCCGGCATCGCCATCGAGATGGTGAAGCTCTACCAGGTGGAGCTCGAGCACTACGAGAAGATCGAGGGGCTCACCATGTCCCTGGACGGCAAGGCCAACCGGCTGGCCCAGATGATCCGCGGCAACCTCGGCGCGGCCCTGCAGGGTCTCGCCGTGGTCCCGCTGTTCGCCGGCTTCGACCTCGACGCCGTGCCCGGCACCGCCCCGGGGCGGATCTTCAGCTACGACGTCACCGGCGGGAACTACGAGGAGCGCGGCTACGCCGCCGTCGGCTCCGGATCGCTGTTCGCGAAAAACTCGCTGAAGAAGACCTGGCGGTACGGACTCCCCGCCGACGAGGCCACCCGCACCGTCGTCGAAGCGCTCTACGACGCCGCCGACGACGACTCCGCCACGGGTGGTCCCGACCCGGTGCGCCGGCTGTACCCGATCGTCTACCGCGTCGACGCCGAGGGCGCCGTCCGCCTCACCGACGCCGAGGTGGCCGCGGTCGCCGACCAGATCGTCACCGAGCGCGCGGCCGCCGACCGCCAGAACACCCAGCGGGAGGCCTGAGCCATGACCATGCCCTACTACGCCTCCGCCGAGCAGGTCATGCGGGACCGCTCGGAGTACGCCCGCAAGGGCATCTCCCGCGGCCGCAGCGTCGCCGTCCTCACCTACGCCGACGGCGTCCTGCTCATCGCCGAGAACCCCAGCTCCACGCTGCACAAGATCGGTGAGATCTACGACCGGATCGGCTTCGCCGCCGTCGGCCGCTACAGCGAGTTCGAGAGCCTGCGCGTGGCCGGGGTGCGGCTGGCCGACGTCCGCGGCTACTCCTACAACCGTCGCGACGTCACCGGCCGGGTCATCGCGAACGCCTACGCGCAGACACTCGGCGCGATCTTCACCGAGCAGATGAAGCCCTACGAGGTCGAGCTCTGCGTCGCGGAGGTGGGGGAGACCCCGGAGCAGGACCAGCTCTACCGGCTGACCTTCGACGGCTCCGTCGTCGACGAGCCCGACTTCGTCGTCATGGGCGGCCAGGCCGACTCCGTCACCTCGCACCTGCGCGACCACTTCCACGCCGGCATGGGCCTGGCCGACGCGCTGAAGGTCGGGGTCGACGCGCTGTCGGCCGTCAGCCCCGCCACCGCCGGGGCGGGCAACGGCGGCCCCAGCCGGCTGGGGGCCCAGCAGCTCGAGGTCGCCGTCCTCGACCGGCGGCGGCCCAAGCGCGCCTTCCGCCGGATCGTCGGCGCGGCCCTGCACACCCTCCTGGGCGACGGCGAGACCGGCCCGGCGCCGGCACCGGCGCACACGCATCCCCCGAGCCACCCCGCGCCGGGGACGCCCGCGGGTCTCGGCGACCCGGCGGCCCCGGACACGGCCGGCGGTGCCGCCCACACCGGCGAGGCGCATCCGCAGACCGGGGACGACACGGGGGACTGATCCGCGCTCGTGGGGTAGGGGAGCCGGCATGCCGGACTACGAGGTCAACGACGACGCCGTCGCCCATGCCCGGACGCTGATCGGCAACGGCGCCTACGACGACCGGACGGAGTGGTCCGACGCCGCACCCTCGGCCGACGACGGCAACACCGAGATCGAGAAGCACGGCTGGGACGACTACGCCGCCTGGCACCTCGGCGTCGACCCGGAGGCGAACGAGGAGACCAAGAAGCGCTACCACTTCCCGTACGGCGACTTCTCGACGGTGAACCGGGCCGCGCTCATCCACGGCAAGCAGCGGGCGTCCCAGAACGGGCACGACCAGATCGAGCAGGCCTTCGACGACCTGCTGCAGCGGCTCGACGCCCAGCGGTAGCGGGATCCGGGCCGGTCCGCGGTCCGGTGCCGGGCCACTGTCGCTCCCGGCGCCTAGTCTCGGAGCGTGGACCGACGGATCTTCGGGATCGAGACCGAGTACGGCGTCACGTGCACCTTCAAGGGTCAGCGCCGGCTGTCGCCGGACGAGGTCGCCCGGTACCTGTTCCGGCGGGTGGTGTCGTGGGGGCGCAGCTCCAACGTCTTCCTGCGCAACGGCTCCCGGCTCTACCTCGACGTGGGCAGCCACCCGGAGTACGCCACCGCCGAGTGCGACGACCTGGCCGAACTGGTCGTCCACGACAAGGCCGGCGAGCGCATCCTCGAGGGCCTGCTGGTCGACGCCGAGCAGCGGCTGGCCGAAGAGGGCGTCACCGGCGACATCTACCTGTTCAAGAACAACACCGACTCGGCCGGCAACAGCTACGGCTGCCACGAGAACTACCTCGTGGGCCGGCACGGCGAGTTCGCCCGGCTGGCCGACGTGCTCATCCCGTTCCTGGTCAGCCGGCAGATCGTGGTGGGCGCCGGCAAGGTGCTGCAGACGCCGCGCGGCGCCATCTACTGCGTCAGCCAGCGCGCCGAGCACATCTGGGAGGGCGTCTCCAGCGCCACCACCCGGTCCCGGCCGATCATCAACACCCGCGACGAGCCGCATGCCGACGCCGAGCGCTACCGGCGGCTGCACGTCATCGTCGGCGACTCCAACATGAGCGAGACGACGACGCTGCTCAAGGTCACCATGACCGACCTGGTGCTGCGGATGATCGAGTCCGGCGTCCCGATCAGGGACATGACGCTGGAGAACCCGATCCGGGCCATCCGCGAGATCAGCCACGACATCACCGGCCGCCGCAAGGTCCGGCTGTCCAGCGGCCGCGAGATGTCGGCGCTGGAGATCCAGTCCGAGTACCACAGCCGCGCGATGGAGTTCGTCGACCGCGAGGGCTGCACGCCGGTGCACCGGCAGATGCTCGAGCTGTGGGGCCGGGTGCTCAAGGCGGTCGACAGCGAGGACCTGAGCCTCATCGACCGCGAGATCGACTGGGCCATCAAGTACAGCCTGCTCGAGCGGTACCGCGCCAAGCGCGAGCTGCCGCTGAGCTCCCCGCGGATCGCTCAGATGGACCTGGCGTACCACGACATCAGCCGCACCCGCGGGCTGTACTACCTGCTCGAGCGGGCCGGCCAGGTCGAGCGGGTCGCCCACGAGCCCCAGGTGTTCGAGGCGAAGAACGTGCCGCCGCAGACCACCCGGGCCCGCCTGCGCGGGGAGTTCATCCGCAAGGCCCAGGAGAAGCGCCGCGACTTCACCGTCGACTGGGTGCACCTGAAGCTCAACGACCAGGCCCAGCGCACCGTGCTGTGCAAGGACCCGTTCAAGTCCGTCGACGAGCGCGTGGAGAAGCTCATCGCCTCGATGTGAGCTATGACATCGCGGTCCTCCGGACCGCACCGCGGCCAACTGCCGTCCCCGACGGCCGTCGAGCCGCTGCGTCGTGCCTGCGCGGACCCCTCCGGGGCCCACTCGGCACGATCACCGTGGTTGTGTCAGTCACTCGTCCCTAGCGCCGCCGGTTCCTTCTCGGCATCCTCCGGCAGTGGGACTTGCAGAGCTGCGTAGCGGCCCGCCGCCGCCGCGGCCAGGAAGTACGCTCGCTCCTCGGGGTAGCCGCGGCCCATCGTGCGCAGCGGCACGGGCGACAGCCCCAGGGCGGTGTCCAGCCCGTCGGTGTCCACCCAGACGACGACGTTGCGCTCCGGCTGGCCCGCCAGGTCCTCGTCCACCTGGCCACCCAGCTCCGAGGAGAGGCCGCGCGGGGCGACCAGCGAGACCCCGCCCAGCGCCACCCGGCCGAACGCGGTCAGCGAGTGGTGCGAGACGCCACGGTGCCGGGGGCGCGGATCGGCGTCGGAGATGCGCAGCGCGCCCACGGGCAGGCCGCCGAGCACGCTCACGGCGTTGCACGCCTCGCCCGCCGCGACGCCGGAGAAGCCCCACGGCGTCCCGGTGCCCAGGTTGCCGGGCCCCTGCGTGACGATCGCCAGGTCGGCGTTCAACACGTGCTTGGCCGCCAGCAGCCCGGTGTGCAGGGTGACCGCCTCGAGGTCGCCGCCGAACGCCTGCCCGACGGTGACCACCCCGGCCAGCGAGTTCTTCAGCGCACCCACCGCGCGGGAGAACGCCGCGGGCAGCGCGCCGCCGTCGGTCATCACGTAGGCCACCCGCAGGTCCGGGTCGGTGGCGAGCATGCCGATGAGCACCGCCGGCAGCGCCGAGTGGAGGTCGGCCACGACGACGGGCATGCCGGCCAGGTCGTCGGCGGCGGCGATCGCCGCGTGGTGCTCGGTGTCCTGCTCGTCGACGCCCTGCACGGTCACCTGCAGCGGCGTGTACCGCGCCTTGACCAGGTGCCCGGGGATCTCGGGGTCCGGCGGCAGCCGGTCGGGGACGGCGACGACCAGCGCGTAGCCGCCGGTGCCGAGGTTCTGCGCCAGCGCCGTCGTGTTGAGCAGCACGTCGTCGCCGACCTCGGGAACGCCGACCAGCGACGGGTAGGCGAGCGCCTGCAGCTCGCCGTCGCCGGGCACCTCGACGGTCAGCTCGAGGGCGTCGCGCCACGACCGGCCGGTGGCGCTGACCCGCCCGCGGCGCCACCGGATGCGCGAGGTGGGCACGGATCCGGCTGCGCTGCTCATACCGGCAGGCTAGCGAGCGCGCCCGGAGGTGGCCGGGCGACGACGGCGGGCCGGCCGCGGCACTAGCCTGAGGGGCATGGCGGCCAAGCGGGCGGAACGACTGGTCAACCTGGTCATCGCGCTGCTCAGCACCCGGCAGTTCGTCACGGCCGCGCGCATCCGGGCCACCGTGCCCGGTTACGAGGCCGACGACGGCTCCGCCCGCGCCGACGAGGCGTTCAAGCGCATGTTCGAGCGGGACAAGGCCGAGCTGCGGGAGATGGGCGTGCCGCTGGAGACCGGCCGCACCAGCGTCTTCGACACCGAGGACGGCTACCGCATCGCGCGCGCCGACTACGAGCTGCCAGAGATCCACCTGACCGGCGAGGAGGCGGCCGCGGTGGCCCTGGCCCTGCGTCTGTGGGAGTCCGCGCAGCTGGCCGGCGCCGCCCAGAGCGCGCTGGTGAAGCTCCGGGCCGCCGGCGTCGACGTCGACACCTCCGGGACGCTTCCGATCCAGCCGCGGCTGGACCGGGGGGAGGCCGCGTTCGAGCCCTGCTACGCCGCGGCCCGCGACCGCCGCCGGCTGCAGTTCGACTACCGCCGTCCCGACGAGGACACCGCCGTCCGCCGGGACGTGCAGCCGTGGGGAGTCGTCGCCTGGCACGGGCGCTGGTACCTGGTGGGGCACGACCTGGACCGGCAGGCCCCGCGGGTGTTCCGGCTCGGGCGCGTCGTCGGCACCCCGAAGGCCGTCGGGCCGGCCGGAGCGTTCGAGCCCCCCGCCGACCTGGACCTCACCGCGGTCGTGGCGGGTCAGGCCGGGGGAGAGGAGCAGCTGGTCGTGGTGCGGGCACGGCCGGGCACCGCCGTGGGCCTCCGACGGCACGCCACCTCGCTCGGCCCGGCCGACGACGGCGAGGACCGGTTGCAGCTGCGCACCACCGAGCCCTGGGCGCTGGCCGACCAGCTGGCCGCCTACGGGGCCGACGTGGTGGTCGAGGCGCCCACCGGGATGCGCGACGCCGTGATCGCCCGGCTGACCCGCCTGGCCGCGATGGGCGCAGCCCGAGAGAGCGCGCCGGAGCCGGCCGGTTCCCCTGCGGAGCAGCGATGACGACCTCGGGCACCACCGACCGGATGACCCGGCTGCTCGCCCTGGTCCCGTACCTGTCCGCCCGGGCGGGCGGGGTGGCCGTGGCCGAGGCGGCCCGCGACTTCGGCGTGACCGAGCGCCAGCTCCGCAGCGACCTGGAGCTGCTGTGGATGTGCGGCCTCCCCGGCTACGGCCCCGGTGACCTCATCGACGTCGCCTTCGAGGGCGACCGGGTGCGGGTCACCTTCAGCGCCGGCATGGTCCGGCCGCTGCGGCTGACCACCGACGAGGCGGTCGCCCTCGTGGTGGCGCTGCGCACCCTGCTCGAGCTGCCGGGTCTCGCCGAGCGGGATGCGGTCAGCCGGGCCCTGGCGAAGGTCTCGGCGGCGGCCGGCGCGGCGGCCGACCGGGTCACCCCCGTGGCGGTGAGCGTCGACGCCCGCGAGGAGACGCTCGCCGTCGTCCGGACCGCACTGGAGGGCGGCCGCGCCCTCCACCTGCACTACTACGTGCCCACCCGGGACGAGCGGACCGAGCGGACCGTCGACCCGATGCGGCTGCTGCTGGTCGACGGCCGGTGGTACCTGGAGGCCTGGTGCCGCCGGGCGGAAGGGGTCCGGCTGTTCCGCCTGGACCGGGTGGACGACGCCGCCGTGCTCGACGAGCCCGCGGCGCCGCCGCCCCAGGCCACCGGCCGCAACGTCGACAACGGGGTCTACCAGCCCGGCGCCGACGCGCCCCAGGTCCGGCTCCGCCTCGCCCGCAGCGCCCGCTGGGTGGCCGACTACTACCCGGTGGAGGACGTCACCCCGGTCGATGACCCCGCCGGCGGCCTGGCGGTCACCGTGCGCACCGCCGACCTGGCCTGGGCCCGTCGGCTGGTCGCGACGCTCGGCGGGAACGCCGTCGTCGACGAGCCGGCCGAGATCGGCACCCAGGTCGCTGCCGAGGCCCGGGCCGCGCTGGCCCGATACGGCATCGCTCCGGGCGCGGACGGCTAGGGTTCCGCCGTGGTGTTCTGGATCGTGCTCGCCGGAGTCGTCGTCCTGGCGCTGGTCGTCCTCGGCGTCGTCGCGTACGGGGTCCTGGGGGCTTTCGGCCGGCTGGACCGCGAGGTCGCGGCGGCCGAGCGCGACGTGGCGCCGGTGCTCGCCCAGGTGCAACGGGCATCGGACCGGGCCACCCAGCTGCGGGACGGGCGCTCGTCCGGCAGCTGAACGCCGCCCGGACCATCCGCGTGCAGCCCGGGAGCGAACGCTCCGCGGCGTAGCATCGCCGGAGCCACCCGACTTCTGGAGGACGCGCCATGGGACTCGGCCCGCTCGAGATCGGCCTGATCATCCTGGCCATCCTGCTGCTCTTCGGCTACAAGAAGCTGCCCGACGCCTCGCGCTCGCTGGGCCGGTCGCTGCGCATCTTCAAGGGCGAGATGAAGGGCATGAAAGAGGACGACGTCCGCACCCGGGACGCCGCCACCACCACCCCGGTCCGCGGCGAGATCGTCGCCCCCGCGTCCGCCCCGTCGGACGAGCTGAACACGCGCCTGCAGGACGAGGCCCGGGCAGCCGAGGTCCGGGCCGCGGAGCTGCGGGCCCGCGCCGACCAGGCGCGCACGACCGACGGCCCCCGCTGATCTCCCGGGAGTTCGAGCGGTGAGCGAGGCGACCCGCGGGGCACGCCGCCGACGGCGCCCTCCCCGGGACGCCGAGGCGGCGATGACGCTGATCGCGCACCTCACCGAGCTGCGCAACCGGATCGCCAAGGCCCTGCTCGCGCTGGTGGTGGTCACGGCGGTCTGTTTCTGGTGGTACGAGCACGGCCTCGGCGAGTTCATCCGCGCCCCGTACTGCGGGCTGCCGGAGGACCTCCGGTTCACCAACGGCGACCGGTCCGAGTGCGGGCTGCTCATCACCAACGTCCTGGGCGGGGTCTTCATCCGGCTCAAGGTCGCGTTCCTCGCCGGGGCGGTGCTCTCCTCCCCGTTCTGGCTCTACCAGCTGTGGGCGTTCGTGACCCCGGGGCTGAAGAAGAACGAGAAGCGCTACGGCATCGCCTTCGTGGCGGTCTCCTCGACGCTGTTCGGCCTGGGCGCGGCGCTGGCCTACATCTCGCTGTCCGCCGGCCTCGAACTGCTGCTCGGTCTGGCCGGCAGCGGCACGGTCATCGCGCTGACCGCGCAGGACTACATCGGCTTCGCGATCTCCCTGCTGATCGCGTTCGGGGTCAGCTTCGAGGTGCCGCTGATCGCCGTCGCGCTCAACCTGGTCGGCGTCCTGAGCTACGACGTGCTGCGGAGGAGCCGCCGGTGGATCTTCTTCCTCACCATCGTCTTCGCCGCCTTCGTCACGCCCACCCAGGACCCGTTCACCATGCTGGTCATGGCCGGGCCGATGATCGTGCTGTTCGAGTTGGCCATCCAGGTGGCCCGGTTCGTCGACCGGCGGCGCGCCCGGCGGGACGCCCTGGCGCACTTCCACGACCTCGGTGACGACGAGGCCTCGCCGCTGGACACCCGCCCCTCGCCCCTCGACGCGCCGGTCGACTCCTCGCCGTCCCCGCGCGGCTGAGGCTGGCGACGGCTGACCCCGTGGACGTGACCGTCATCATCAGCCCGGTCGCCGGTCGCGGCCGGGCCCGCGCCGTGGCCGCCTCGGCCCTGGACGTCCTGCGGGACGCCGGGCTCACCCCCCGGGTCCTCGGGGCCCTCACCCGTCCCGACGCCGAGCGGCAGGCCACCGAGGCGATCCGCGACGGCGCCGCTGCCGTGGTGGCGGTGGGGGGAGACGGCGTCGCGCACGCCGGCCTGCAGGCGGTGGCCGGCACCGCGACGCCGCTGGCGCTGATCCCGGCCGGCACCGGCAACGACCTGGCGTTCGCCCTGGGCGTGCCGATCGATCCCACGGCGGCTGCGCGTGCCGCTGCCGCCGACCTGCGGGCCGGCCGAGCCCGGACCGTCGACGCCGGACGCACCGCCGGCCGGTGGTGGGCCACGGTCCTCGCCTGCGGATTCGACTCCGCGGTCACCGACCGGGCCAACCGGCTGCGCTGGCCGAAGGGACGACGTCGGTACGACGTCGCCGTCCTGGCCGAGCTGGCCCGGCTGCGCCCCTACGAGGTGACGCTCACGCTGGACGGGGTGGCTCGGACACTTCCGGCGACGATGGTCGCCGTCGGCAACACCGCCTGGTACGGCGGCGGCTTGATGGTCTGCCCGGCCGCCGACCCGGCCGACGGGCTGTTCGACGTCACGGTCGTGGGCGCCACCAGCCGGCTCGAGCTGATCCGCACCAAACCGCGGCTGGCCGACGGCACCCACGTGGCGCACCCGGCGGTGACGGTGCACCGCGCCGCCCGCGTGGACCTGTCCTGCGCCGGCGTCACCGCCTACGCCGACGGGGAGCCGGTGGCACAGCTTCCAGTGCGCAGCGAGTGCGTTTCCGGGGCGCTGCGGGTGGCCGGCGCGAATCCCGCCTCATGCCGCTTTGATCAAGTGACCTGATCATTCGGGGTCCTGGCTCACCACCGGTGCTGAGCCAGGACCCGAAACGATCAGCTGACCTGATCATCGGTCGCCCAGCGCCTAACGTGGGGGCATGTCCAGCCCCGCAGAGCGGTACGCCGCTGCCCGCAGGCGGACCTCCCACCCGACGCTGGCCGACTTCACCGCTGCGCTCGGCTTCGCCCTGGACCCCTTCCAGGTGGCGGCCTGCGAGGCGCTGGAGGACGGCTCCGGCGTCCTGGTCTGCGCGCCTACCGGGGCCGGCAAGACCGTGGTGGGCGAGTTCGCCGTGCACAAGGCTCTCGCCGAGGGGCGCAAGGCGTTCTACACGACGCCGATCAAGGCGCTGTCCAACCAGAAGTACAACGACCTGGTCCAGCGGTACGGGGCCGACCGGGTGGGCCTGCTCACCGGTGACAACGCGGTCAACGGCGACGCCCCCGTGGTGGTCATGACCACCGAGGTCCTGCGCAATATGCTCTACGCCGAGTCCCCGGCGCTGCGCGGTCTGGGCTACGTCGTCATGGACGAGGTCCACTACCTCGCCGACCGCTTCCGCGGCGCCGTGTGGGAGGAGGTGATCATCCACCTCCCACCGTCGGTCACGCTGATCTCACTCTCCGCGACGGTCAGCAACGCCGAGGAGTTCGCCGACTGGCTGGTCACCGTCCGCGGCGACACGAGCGTCGTGGTCAGCGAGGTCCGGCCGATCCCGCTGTGGCAGCACATGCTCGTCGGCAACCGGGTGTTCGACCTGTTCTCGCTGCGCCCGGCCGCGCACGCCGCTGAGCAGGGGGACAGCCCACGGCCGCTGTCCACCCGGGAGCGCGGCGCCTCCGTCGTCGATCCGGAGCTGGTCCGGTACGTGCGCGAGCACGAGCGGCGGATCGACAGCTGGGGCGGCGACCGGCGCCGGGACTCCGGGCACCGGCCCCGGTACCGCCCGCCGGCCCGGTCCGACGTCGTCGAGCGGCTCGACCGCGCAGGGCTCCTGCCGGCGATCACCTTCGTGTTCAGCCGCAACGGCTGCGACGCGGCCGTGCACCAGTGCCTCCTGAGCGGGCTGCGGCTCACCGACGAGGTCGAGCGGGCGGAGATCGCCGCAATCATCGACGAGCGCACCGGCTCGCTGCCGGAGGAGGACCTGCACGTCCTCGGCTTCTGGGAGTGGCGCGAGGGCCTGCTCGCCGGCCTCGCCGCCCACCACGCCGGGCTGGTGCCGGCCTTCAAGGAGACCGTCGAGGAATGCTTCGTCCGCGGCCTGGTCAAGGCCGTCTTCGCCACCGAGACGCTGGCGCTGGGCATCAACATGCCGGCCCGCACGGTCGTCCTCGAGCGGCTGGTGAAGTGGAACGGCGAGGCGCACGTCGACGTCACGCCGGGGGAGTACACCCAGCTCACCGGGCGGGCCGGACGCCGGGGCATCGACGTCGAGGGCCACGCGGTGGTCATCTGGGCGCCGGGCATGGACCCCTCGGTGGTCGCCGGCCTGGCCAGCACCCGCACGTACCCGCTGAAGTCCTCCTTCCGGCCCAGCTACAACATGGCGGTCAACCTGGTCAGCTCGTTCGGTCGGGCGCGGGCCCGGGAGCTGCTGGCCAGCTCGTTCGCGCAGTTCCAGGCCGACCGGTCGGTGGTGGGCCTGGCCCGGGCAGCGGCCCGCCACGAGCGGGACGCCGCACAGTCCGCCGCCGAGATGCGCTCGGACCGGGGGGACGTCGGTGCCTACGCCCAGCTGCGCCGGCAGATCGCCGACCGCGAGAAGGAGCTGTCCCGCGACTCCCAGGCCAAGCGCCGGATGGAGGCCGCCGACGCGCTGGCCGCGCTGCGTCCGGGGGACGTGATCCGGGTGCCGTCGGGCCGGCGGCAGGGGCTGGCGGTCGTCCTCGACCCGGGCATCACCGACCTCGCCGACCCGCGGCCGCTGGTGCTCACCGAGGACAAGTGGGCCGGGCGGCTGGGCTCCGTCGACTTCCCGAGCCCGGTGTCGGCGCTGGCGCGGGTGAAGGTGCCCAAGAACTTCAACCACCGGAGCCCGCACTCCCGCCGCGACCTCGCCTCCACGCTGCGGAACGCCCGCGTCGAGCACGACCTGGGCGCCCGGCGGATCAAGCACCGCTCGGCGGCCGCCGACGACCCGGTGCTCGCCGACCTCCGGCAGGCGCTGCGCAACCACCCGGTGCACCAGCTGCCCGACCGCGAGGAGCGGGTGCGGGTGGCCGAGCGCTGGCTGCGAGCCGTGCGCGAGGCCGAGTCGTTGCAGCGGACCATGGCCGAGCGCACCGGCTCGCTCACCCGGCAGTTCGACCGGACCTGCGACGTGCTCGAGGAGCTCGGCTACCTCGTGCCGGAGCCCGCGCCGCTCGTGCCGGCCGACACGGAGGTCGTCGGCGCGGTCGACGACGTCCCCGTGGTCACCGACGACGGCCGCCGGCTGGCCAGGATTTGGTCGGAGTCGGACCTGCTGGTCGCCGAATGCCTGCGGGCGGGGGTGTGGCGCGGGCTGACCCCACCCGAGCTGGCGGCCGTGGTGTCGACCCTGGTGTTCGAGGCCCGCCGGGACACGCCCGGCCTGCCCGCGGTGCCGGCCGGCACGGTGGCCGCCGCGATCGGTGAGATGCGCGGGATCCGCGCGCGGCTGCTGGACGTCGAGCTCGACCACGGGGTGCCGCCCAGCCGCGACCTCGACCTGGGTTTCGCCTGGGCCGCCTACCGCTGGGCCGACGGGCAGGGCCTGGACCGGGTGCTCGCCGGCGCCGAGCAGGCGGGCACGGAGCTCTCCGGAGGCGACTTCGTCCGCTGGACCCGGCAGCTGCTGGATCTGCTCGACCAGCTCGGGAAGGTCGCCGACGACGCCGTCGCCCGCACCGCCCGGACCACCGTCGAGCGGGTGCGGCGAGGAGTGGTCGCCGTCGCGGTCGGCGGCTGACCGGCGGGTCGCCGCCCGTGGACCGGGCGGTGGGTGCGACAGAATGCCGGCACGTCCCGACGGGGGCGTCAGGCACCCGGGAGCGACGATGACCAACCTGCCGCACGGCGACGCCGAGCCCGATCGCTCGCCGGGGCCGGACGGCCGGCCCCCGGAGGCCGGTCAGCCGCCGGCGGGGCCCCCTTCGTACGGGGCGTCCCTCTGGAGCCAGCAGCCCTGGCCGCAGCCCGGTGCCGCTCCGGGTGGGCCGCCGTTCGGCGCCACCCAGCCCTACGGGCAGCTCCCGGCGAACTTCGGTCCGCCGGGGCAGGTCCCGCGGCCCCCGTGGGGGCAGCAGTACGGCGCGCCACAGCAGTACGGGCAGCCGCCGGCGCGGCGGCGGAGCCGAGCGGGCCTGGTCGCCGCCCTGGCCACCGTCGCGGTCGCCGTGCTCGCGGGCATCGCCGTGCTGGCCCTGTCCACGGGTCCCACGGTGCTGTCCCGGACCGCGGTCGAGCAGGACGTCGCGGCGCAGTTCGAGCGGCGCGAGGGCGTGGCCGTCGATCTCCAGTGCGCGCAGGAGATGCCGGTGGAGGAGGGGGCCGCCTACGAGTGCACCGGCGTCACGTCCGACGACGAGCAGGTCACCCTCCGGATCGAGATCACCGACGAGGACGGCGCCCACTACACCTGGACCGAGCCCTGAGGGCGCTCAGCCCAGGACGTCCTCCGGCCAGCCGAGGGCCGCGCCCAGCCGGCCGAGCGAGGACCGCAGCCCGTGCGCCTCGGCCAGCGCAGCGAGGGCGCCGGCGTCCGCCGGGGTGCGGGGCAGGGGACCCTCGACCGGGGGCAGGTCGATGTCCTTGGCCACGGCTACCACGACCGGCGCCGCGTCGAGGTAGTCCGCCGCCGCGTGCAGCTTCTTCAGGACGGCCGCGGTGAGCGGCGGCTTCGGGACGACCGTCCGCGCGACCGCCGCCCGGATGCCGGCCAGGTCGCCGAACTCGTCGATCAGCGCCGCGGCGGTCTTGGCGCCGACGCCGGCCACGCCGGGCAGCCCGTCGCTGGGGTCCCCGCGCAGCACGGCGAAGTCGGCGTAGGCCCGCCCCGGGATGCCGTACTTGGCGGTGACCGCGGACTCGTCGACGAAATCCAGGTCGGAGATGCCGCGGGCGGTGTAGAGGATCCGCACGCCGCGGGCGTCGTCGACCAGCTGGAACAGGTCCCGGTCACCGGTGACGACGTCGACCGGCCCGCGCGACCGCGTCGCGAGCGTCCCGATCACGTCGTCGGCCTCGTAGCCGGGGGCGCCGACCCGGGCGAGACCGGCCGCGGCCAGCACCTCGACGAGGATCGGCACCTGCGGCCCCAGCTCGTCGGGGGTCTCCTCACCGCCGTCGGGCGCCAGCCGGTGGGCCTTGTAGGACGGCAGCGCCTCGACGCGGAAGGCCGGCCGCCAGTCGTCGTCCCAGCAGGCGACGAGGCGGTCGGGGCCGTGCGCCGTCACCAGGCGGGCGGTCATGTCCAGAAAGCCGCGGACGGCGTTGATCGGCCGCCCGTCGGGGGTGGTGACGCTCGTGGGCACCCCGTAGAACGCGCGGAAGTACAGCGACGCGGCGTCCAGCAGCATGGTGGTCACGAGCGCTGCCCGCGCACGCTCGCCCGTCCCGTGCTCCTGCCTGGCCTCGCCCACTCGCTCACGATGGCGGACGGTAGCGGTCTGGCAACGATTGCGGGCAACGGCGGTCCCCGTCGCTACTCTGCGCTGGTGGGAAACCCGACAGCTCCGCACGGATCCGACCCGCTCGTGACCATCGACCGGGTGCACGCCGCCCGGTCGGTCGCCGCGGAGCTGGGGGTGGACCTGCTCGTGCTCACCCCCGGCGCCGATCTGCGCTACCTGTGCGGGTACGACGCCCACGCGATGGAACGCCTCACCGCGCTGGCCGTGCCGCGCAGCGGGGAGCCGTTCCTGGTGGTGCCGCGGCTGGAGGCACCGATGGTCGACGCCGGCCCGGCCGGCGCGCTGGGGCTGGAACTGCTGGCCTGGGACGAGACCGACGACGCGTTCGCGGTGCTCGCCGGTGCCGCCACCGCACGGCTCGGCACCGCACCCGCGCGGGTCGCCGTCGGTTCGCGGACGTGGGCCGAGCACGCCCTGGGCGTGCACCGGGCGCTCCCCGGCTCGGCCCTGGAGCTGGCCGCACCCGTCGTCGACCGGCTGCGCATGGTGAAGACGCCCGCCGAGATCGAGGAGCTGGCCCTGGCCGGCGCGGCGATCGACCGGGTCCACGCGCGGATGGGGGAGTGGCTGACCGTCGGCCGCACGGAGGCCGACATCGGGGCCGACATCGCCGCGGCGATCCGCGCCGAGGGGCACGTCGGGGTCGACTTCACCATCGTCGGCTCGGGGCCGAACGGGGCCAGCCCGCACCACGAGCTCTCCGACCGCACGGTGCAGGCCGGGGAGCTCGTCGTCGTCGACATCGGTGGGGAGACGGCCACCGGCTACCGGTCGGACTGCACCCGCACCTACGTCGTCGGAGGCAGCGCGTCCGCCGAGGTCGCTGAGTGGTACGGCGTGCTGCACGCCGCGCAGCAGGCCGCGACGGCGGCCGTGCGGCCGGGGGTGACCGCCGAGCAGATCGACGCCGCCGCGCGCGAGGTGATCAGCAGTGCCGGGTGGGGCGAGTACTTCATCCACCGCACCGGCCACGGCATCGGTCTGGACACCCACGAGGCGCCCTACATCGTGGCCGGCAACGACCTGCCGCTGGAGCCGGGCATGGCGTTCTCCGTGGAGCCCGGCATCTACCTGCCCGGCCGCCACGGCGCCCGCATCGAGGACATCGTGGTCTGCACCGACGACGGCGTCCGCGTCCTGAACAACGGTCCCCGTGGGCTCGTCGAACTCCCCGGCTGAGGCCGGCGGCGTCGCCGTGGACGTCGACCACGCGCTGATGGCGGCCCTCGCCCGGGACGGGCGGGCGAGCTACACCGACCTCGCGGAACGGGTCGGGCTGTCGGTCTCGGCGGTGCACCAGCGGGTGCGCCGGCTCGAGCAGCGCGGGCTGATCACCGGCTACCGCGCGACCCTGGACGCCAAGCAGCTGGGGCTGCCGCTGACCGCCTTCGTGTCGATCACCCCGTCCGACGCGCAGACCGACGACGCGCCGGCCCTGCTCGCGCACCTCGACGCGATCGAGGAGTGCCACGCGGTCGCGGGGGTGGAGAGCTACATCCTCAAGGTGCGGGTCGCCTCGCCCGACGCCCTCGAGGTGCTGCTCAAGGAGATCCGGTCCGCGGCGAACGTGACGACCCGGACGACCGTCGTCCTCTCCACCCCCTACGAGGCCCGCCCGCCGCTCTGATCCGCTGGACAGCCGCTCGAACATGTGTTCGGATAGCTGTCGTGCGGTGGGAGGCCCAGCGGATCGACGTCGAGGACCCCTCGGCGCTGCCGGGCATGCCGTCGATCCGCGGTCTGCTGCGCAGCGTGCAGGTGCCGGAGTTCCCGGGGCTGACCTTCCACGAGGTGCGGGCGCGCAGCGCCCTCAACAAGGTGCCCGGCGATTCGGCCGTGCCGTTCCCGTACACGATCAATCCGTACCGGGGGTGCAGTCATTCGTGCCTCTACTGCTATGCGCGCCGGACCCACGAATGGCTCGAGTTCGACTCCGGCCGCGACTTCGACACGCAGGTCGTGGTCAAGACGAATCTCGCCGACGTGCTGGGCAAGGAGCTCACCCGGCCGACGTGGCGGCGCGAGCACGTGGCCCTGGGCACGAACACCGACCCGTACCAGCGCGCGGAGGGGCGGTACCGGCTGATGCCGGGCGTCATCCGCGCCCTCGCCGACTCCGGCACGCCCTTCTCGATCCTGACGAAAGGCACCCTGCTGCGCCGGGACGTGTCGCTGCTGGCCGAGGCCTCGCGCCAGGTGCCGGTCGGGCTCGGTATCTCCATGGCGATCTGGGACGACGCACTGCACGCGGGTCTGGAGCCCGGTGTGCCCACGCCGCGCGCCCGGCTCGACCTCGTCCGCACCCTGGCCGACGCCGGCCTGCGGTGCGGGGTATTCCTGGCCCCGGTCCTGCCCGGACTCACCGACGACGAGGCGAGCCTGGACGCGGCTCTCGGCGCCATCGCGACCGCCGGCGCGACCGGGGTCACCGTCATCCCGCTGCACCTGCGCCCGGGTGCACGGGAGTGGTTCATGGCCTGGCTGGCCGGCGCCCACCCCGGGCTGGTGCCGCGCTACGAGCGGTTGTACGCCCGCCGGGCCTACGTGCCGGCGGAGTACCGCAGCTGGCTGTCGCGGCGGGTGGCCCCGCTGCTGGCGCGGCACGGTCTGGACCGCCGTTCCGGGGGCGCCGCACGGCAAATCGACCGTCCGGTCGCCACCGCGGTGCCCGGCGACGAGGGGGTCGGGTTCCCCGACGGCAGCCTCCCGACGGGCGGCTTGCCCGGCATCCGGCCGCCTGACCCGCCGCGCCCGGCCGGGGTCGCGCCCGAGGACACCGGTGGACCGGAGCAGCTGACCCTGCTGTGAGGACCGGTCAGCCGGCCTCGCGGGCGGCCCGGGCCGTGGCCCGATTCGCCCGGACCACGCCGCGCGCGGCCACCGGCGGAGCGCCCGCGGCCAGCGCCAGCCGGCGGTAGGAGTCGTAGGAGAGCGTCCGGTAGGCGGCGGCCAGCTCCTCGACGGCGTCCCGGCGGGACGGCGGGGCCGCCGCCCGCAGCTCGCGCACCGTGTTCCGCGCGTGCTTGGTGAACGTGACCTGCAGCGCCTGGTTGGAGAGCCGTCCACCGATCCGGGACTCCAGCCCCGGGCCGCGGCGCAGCGCCGGCAGCACCCAGGGGCTGGCCGCCAGCGCGGGATACCGGTTGCGTGCCGCCTCCCACGCGTGCCAGGCGGTGTTGGCACCGGGCACCGCCCAGTCGCCGTCGTCGCTGGAGATCAGCAACCGGCGCGCCGTGGCCCGCACCTGGTCCCGGCGCAGGGACCGGAACATCCCCACCGGGGCGGGCCACCTCAGCGCGAGGGCGCACCAGGCCGCGGAGCGGAGGTGCTCGGGGTCGTCACCGCGCAGCTGGGTGAGCGGCCGCAGGTCCAGCGCCGGCGGATCCGGCTCCGGCGTGGCAGGGAGAGGCAGCGCGAGGCCGCCGTAGCGGGCGACCTTGCTGTACAGCGCCACGGTCGCCGGCTTCCAGCCGCGGGCACCGGCGATGACGTCCAGGCCCACACCCGCCACATCCTCCGGACCGAGCCCCAGCTCCAGGGCCGCATCGGCCAGCCGCCGCCACTGCACGTCGTAGCCGGGAGGCGCGGAGAGCCGCGCCCAGGCACGGGCCGGTGGGATCGGCGGCATGGCGGGCAGCGACTGCTGCCAGGCACGTGGCATGACACCAATCTACCGTTATCCCCAACAATAATACAAATTTTAACTGTCGTCACCTGCCGTTGCCAACCAAAGGCGCCCTCCGGGCGCCAATCGCCGACGCCAAGCCGCACAACCGCTGCCGGCGCTGCGCGGGGACATCTCGGCCCGCATGATGGGTCCGATGCGGACCATGGGCGTCGAGGAAGAACTGCTGGTCGTCGATGCCGACGGTGTGCCCGTACCCGAGGGCCCCGAGGCGCTGGCCGTCGCCGCACGGCGCGGTGACGGGGAGGACGTCGAGCAGCACGACCGCGCCGACCGGGGAGATGCCGACGCCGCCCCGGAGACGGCCCACCTGGCACCCGAGCTCAAGGCGCAGCAGGTCGAACTGGGGACGCCGGTCTGCGAGACGCTCGCCGAGGTGGATGCCCAGCTACGTCACTGGCGCGAGCGCGCCGACGCCGCCGCGCTCGCCGCCGGAGCACGGATCGCGGCGCTCGCCACCTCTCCGGTCGCCGTCGATCCGGTCACGACGGCGGGCGAGCGCTACGGGCGGTTGGTGGACGACTTCGGCCAGACCGCCCGCGACGTGCTCACCTGCGGCTGCCACGTGCACGTCTCGGTCGCCGACGACGAGGAGGGCGTGGCCGTCCTCAACCGGATCCGGCTCTGGCTGCCGGTGCTCACCGCGATGACCGCCAACTCGCCGTACTGGCAGGGGCAGGACACCGCCTACGCCAGCTTCCGGTCGCAGGTGTGGCAGCGGTGGCCCTCGGCCGGCCCCACCGGGCCATTCGCCGACGCCGCGGACTACCACCGGCTCGTCGACGCCATGCTGCAGACCGGGACGGTCCTGGACGCCGGCATGGTCTATTTCGACGCCCGGCTCTCGGCGCGCTGGCCGACCGTCGAGGTGCGTTCGGCCGACGTCGCGCTCAGGGTGGAGGACGCCGTCACGCTGGCCGGCCTGGTGCGGGGTCTGGTCGAGACGGCCGCCCGGGACGCACGCGACGGGGGAGCGGTGCCGGAGATGCGGCCGGAGATCCTCCGCCTGGCCGCCTGGCGGGCGGGGCGGTCCGGTCTGTCCGGGGACCTCGTCCACCCGCGCACCGGCCGCCCGGTCGCGGCCGCCGCCGTCCTCACCGATCTCCTCGAGCACGTCCGCCCCGCACTCGCCGACGCAGGTGACGAGGAGCGCGTCTCCGACGGGGTGGCGGCCCTGCTGTCCCGGGGCACCGGCGCCGATCTCCAGCGCCGCGTGCGCCAGGACACCGGCGACCTCACCGCCGTGGTCCGCGCCGCGGTCGCCGCCACCACGGAAGGGGACCCCCGGGCGGCCGTCGGGGCCAGCAGCTAGATTCCGCGCATGTACACCGCGAGCTGGCGTGACGTCGTCCGTCCGGGGCTGTTCGGTGCCTCACCCGACCCCCGGGACAAGCCCTACCGGTTCGTCATCCGGATCGCGCTGGTGGTCTTCCGGCTCCTGCGCTTCCGGTTCGACGTCCGCGGATCCGAGCACGTCCCCGCGGCCGGCGGCGCGATCATCTGCAGCAACCACGTCAGCTTCTTCGACTTCACCTTCCTCGGCCTCGGTGCGCTGCCCCAGCACCGACTGGTGCGGTTCATGGCGAAGGCAGCGGTGTTCGACCACTGGCTCGCCGGCCCGTTCATGCGGGCCATGAAGCACATCCCGGTCGACCGGAAGGCCGGTTCCGCCGCCTTCGAGGCCGCCGTGCGCGCGCTGAAGGACGGCGAGGTCGTCGGCGTCTTCCCCGAGGCGACGATCAGCACCAGCTTCACGGTGAAGGAGCTCAAGGCCGGCGCGGCGCGCATGGCGATCGACTCCGGTGTGCCGATCATCCCGGCCGCGGTGTGGGGTGGCCACCGGGTGGCCACGAAGAACCACAAGGTCGAGCTGCGTCGCGGCGTTCCGGTGACGATCGTCTTCGGCGAGCCCATCATCGCCGAGCCCGGCGAGCAGATCCCTGCAGTCCTGGCGCGCGTGCGCACCGCCATGGAGACGCTGCTGGACGAGGCCCAGCGCAGCTACCCCGACCAGCCGGCCGGCGACGACGACCGGTGGTGGCAGCCGGCCCACCTCGGGGGAACCGCCCCCACGCCGTCCGAGGCGGCCGCCGCCGACTCGGTGCGTGCCGCCGGGCGGGAGACGCGGACCACCAAGCGGACGCTGGGCCGCCGGATCAGCGGCCTGCTGCGGCGCCGCTGAAGCTCACTCCACCACGACGGGGGCCATGAGCCGGAACGCTTCGAGCTCGACGTCGTACCACCGGGTCATCCGGCCCAGCGGTGTCATCCCCAGCCGCCTGCAGACCGCCATCGACCGCTCGTTGCCGGGTCGTACGACGGCGTAGACCTCCGGCAGGCCGAGCCCGAACGCCCGGTCCACCACCGCCCGCGCGGCTTCGGTGGCGTAGCCGCCGCCCCACGAGTCGGGGTGCAGGTGCCAGCCGACCTCCACCTCCCCGACCCCGTTCGGCAGCGGCTTGAGCAGCACCGTCCCGGCCGGCACGCCGTCGGGCCGCTCGATGGCCCAGCAGAGGAAGCGGGAGTCGAGCTGGTGCACCGCAGACCAGCGGGCGACGAGCTCGGCGGGGGGCACGGACGGACCGCCGCCCAGCCACCGGGTCACCTCGTCCCGGCCGTAGACGTCGGCCAGCCGGGCGAGGTCCGCGGCGCCGGTCGTCCAGGGTCGGAGCCGTAGCCGCCCGGTGCGCACCTGCTCGACCACGTCCATCGCTCCTGCCTACCGTCGCCGTGGTGCGGCGGCCACCCGGGCGAGACGGTGCGTCGCCGGGTACAGCGACAGCAGCGGGGAGCACGACGCCGGCCGCCGGGAAGCGCGCGCGTCGACCGTGGTCTGCTGTGCCGGAGCACCGCCGTCCCCGGGCGGGGCCACGACCCGGGAGGACGGCGGCGGATGTGCGGTTCCGATGGGGACGCGCAGGTGCGCGGATCGCTGCTGCTCACCGACGTGACCATCGGCGACCGGCCGGGCAGGGCGGTGCACGTCGTGGACGGCCGGATCTCCTGGCTGGGTGCGGCCGCCGATGCGCCGGCTGCCGGCCGGGTGATCGGGGGAGAGGGGGCGCTGCTCACACCCGCCTTCGTCGACGCCCACGTGCACGCCACCGCGGCCGGGCTGGCACTCACCGGTCTCGACCTCCACTCGAGCCTGAGCCTTGCCGACGCGCTCGCGTCGTTGCGGGCACACGTCGCAGCGACCCCTGCCGGCATCCTCCTGGGCACCGGCTGGGACGAGACCGGCTGGCCGGAGCGCCGCGGTCTCACCCGCGCCGACCTCGACGCGGTGGCCGGGAGCCGGCCGGTCTACCTCGCGCGCGTCGACGTCCACTCCGCGACGGTCTCGACCGCACTGCTGGACCTCGTCCCGGGGATCACCGACCTACCGGGCTTCTCGCCCGACGGCAGGCTGCGCCTGGACGCCCACCACGTCGCCCGCCAGGCGGCCTACGGCGCGGTCGGGCCCGCCCAGCGCCGCTCCGCCCAGCGGGCCTCCCGGGCGGCCGCCGCCGCGCTGGGCATCGGCACCCTGCACGAGATGGCCGGACCCGAGGTCTCCTCGGCCGACGACCTCGGTGAGCTGCTGCGCCTGGCCGGTGCGGAGCCCGGCCCGCGGGTGCTCGGCTACTGGGGCGAGCTCTCCGAGCGCGGTGGCCTCGAGCTGGTCCGTGAGCTCGGGCTGGCCGGCGCCGGGGGAGACCTCTTCTGCGACGGCGCGCTCGGCTCGCACACCGCGGCCCTCAGCACCCCCTACGACGACCGGGGCGACACGTCCGGCGCGCTGCGGTTCGAGACGGCATCGCTGGTGGCGCACGTGCGGGCCTGCACGGTGGCCGGGATCCAGGCCGGCTTCCACTGCATCGGCGACGCCGCCGTCGCCCAGGTGCTGGACGCGGTGGCCGCGGTCGTCGCCGAGCTGGGGATCGCCGCCGTCCGCGCCTGCCGGCACCGCCTCGAACACCTGGAGATGCCCTCGGCCCAGGTGGTGGGCCGGATGAGCGACTGGCACATGGTGGCCAGCGTCCAGCCGGCCTTCGACGCCGCCTGGGGTGGAGACGCCGGCATGTACGCCGAGCGGCTGGGCGTGGCGCGCGCCCTGGCCACCAACCCGTTCGCCGACCTCGCCGACAGCGGCGTCGCGCTGGCGCTGGGCAGCGACGCACCGGTCACGCCGCTGGACCCGTGGGGAGGCGTGCACGCCGCCGTCGACCACCGCACGCCCGGCTCCGGCCTGCGCCCGTTCGACGCATTCGACGCCGCCACCCACGGCGGCTGGTTCGCCGCCCGCGCCGAGCACCCCGCGGGCCCGCTCGCCGTCGGTGCGCCGGCCGACCTCGCCCTGTGGGAGACCGGGGAAGGGCTGTCCCGGGTTCTCGCCGACCGGTCGCGGCCGGAGTGCCGGCTGCTGGTCGTGGACGGCGTCCCGCTGGGCCGTGCGTGAGCCGGCCGGGACCGCGGCGACAAGGCAACGATCAGTAACGATCCGATCACACTGTGACTCGTAGCCCCCGGGATCTCGATTCCGGGCCGCCGTCGTTCTTACAGTGCCTGCAGTTCCTGACCGGACGCACCGCCGACGTGCACTCCCGGCAGGCGCGCCAGGCCCCCCGGCCGGCGCGGCCGGCAGCCGCCGTCCGTGCCTCCGGGTCGTGGGGGACGGGTGCGCCGCCGGCGGACCCGGAGGCGGGCATCCCGGCGGAGCCCACGCCGACCCGCGCCATCAGACAACGGTCTCGCCCCTCGCCGCCAGCGAGGAGCCGTCCGGCCCGAAGGTGCGTCGCCCGCGTGCGGCGACCGCCGGCGCGACCCGTGCGGGAGATCCGGAGCCCGGACGGGTGGGATGGGGCAAGGCCCGCTCACCCGCCGGGCCGGAATGGGATGCTGGGTCAGGACCGCGCGAATCCGCCGGTCCGGACCCTGCCCGAGCGGTGCGGGGACGTTCCGCCCCTCGGGGCGCCGGCATCTCGCGGAGGCTCTGCGTGCCCGTAGGCGATGGTGGGCCGGCGACGGGCACGCTCGCGCGGTCGCCGGGCCCCGGCACGCCGGGATCCACGGCGCACCCCGGCGCGGGTGGGCGACGCCCGCTGCGGGCGCCGTGGCGCACGCTGCTCGCCGCCGCCGGTGGGCTGGCGATGTTCCTGTCCTTCCCCGGCCACGACCTGACCGCCCTCGCCGTCCTGGGGCCGGCCGCGCTGGCCGTGGCGGTCCGGGGGGTCCGGGTGCGCACCGGGCTCTGGCTGGGCCTGGTCATGGGGCTGGCGTTCTTCGTGCCACTGCTCTCCTGGACCGGCATCTACGTCGGCGCGTTCCCGTGGCTGGCGCTCGCGGTCAGCCAGGCGCTCTTCCTGGCGCTGCTCGGGGGTGCGACCGCGCTCACCTGGCGGCTGCCGGCGTGGCCGGTGTGGGTCGCGGCGCTCTGGGTCGCCGACGAGGCGATCCGGGGCCGGTTCCCCTTCGGTGGCTTCCCGTGGGGCCGGCTCGGGTTCTCCCAGAGCGAGGGACCGCTGCTCGCGCTGGCCGCCTATGGCGGCGTGCCCCTGGTCAGCTTCGCCGTCGCCCTCGTGGGCACCCTGCTGGCCGCCGCCGCGCTAGCCCTCGGGCGGTCCCGGCGTGCCGCCGGCGGTCCGGCGGGGGAGCGGGGCGGCGCCGGCCGTCCGGCGCTGCGGCTGGTCGCCGCCGTGCTGGCCGTGCCGCTGATCGGCGCACTGGCCTGGCTGCCGCTGCCCGGTGCCTCGTTGACCGCGGGCGGGCCGACCGCCACCGTCGCGGTCATCCAGGGCGACGTCCCCCGCGCAGGCCTGGACTTCAACGCCCAGCGCCGCGCCGTGCTGGACAACCACGTCCGGCAGACCCTGCGGCTGGCCGACGACGTGGCAGCGGGGGAGCGGCCGCAGCCCGACGTCGTCCTGTGGCCGGAGAACAGCTCCGACATCGACCCCTACACCAACGCCGACGCCGCCACGCAGATCCAGCGGGCCGCCGACGCCGTCGACGCGCCGATCCTGGTCGGGGCCGTCGTCGACGGCCCGGGGGAGTACATCAGCAACACCGCGATCGTCTGGACGCCGGAGGACGGCGCGGGCGACACCTACGTCAAGCGGCACCCCGTGCCCTTCGCCGAGTACGTGCCGGCGCGGGACTTCTTCCGCTTCTTCAGCGAGAAGGTCGACCTGGTCCGCCGGGACTTCGCCGCGGGCGACGAGGAGGGCCTGCTCGAGGTGGGCGGCATCCGGCTGGGCGACCTGATCTGCTTCGAGGTGGTCTACGACGACCTGGTCCGCGACGTCGTGGACGCGGGCGCCGGCATGCTCGTCGTCCAGACCAACAACGCGACGTTCGGCTACACCGACGAGAGCGCCCAGCAGCTGGCGATGAGCCGGCTGCGCGCCGTCGAGTACGGCCGGACGGTGGCGGTCGCCGCGACCAGCGGCATCTCCGCGATCGTGGCGCCCGACGGCAGCGTCGTCCGCTCATCGGAGCTGTTCGAACCCGCGATCTTCGTGCCGGCGCCCGGGTCACCGAGGTACCGATCACCTTCTCCGAGCGCGTCCTCGGCCGGAGCAAGATGAGCGGCTCGATCGTTGGAGAGGCGTGGGTACGGGTGACGGTGTGGGGGGTGCAGGACCGGCTGGCCGGCTGGCTGCCGAGCCGGGTGCCGCCGCCGCTGCCCCGCCCGGCCGAGGAGCCCGGGCAGTGACCCACAGCCGGCGGGACCACCGCCGGGCCGAGAAGGGGCTCCGGCCCCGGAGGAGGGATCGTCGTGGCTGACCTGCTGCGCCGGCGGCTGCGCCTGGTCGTCGGGTCGACCGCGCTGGCCGAACTGGTCGTCTTCGTGCTCGTGGCCGCCTGGATCGGGGTGGGCTGGACGGTCCTCGCCATGCTGGCCACCAGCGCGCTCGGCTGGATCCTGCTGGCCCGGCAGGGCCGGCGTGCGCTGACCGACCTCCGGGCGCGGGCCGCGTCGCGGCAGGCGCCCGGGAAGGAACTCGGTGACGCCGGCCTGGCCGCCGTCGGCGGCCTGCTGATGGTGCTGCCCGGGTTCATCGGCGACCTGCTGGGCCTGCTGTGCCTGCTGCCCGGCACGCGCGGGCTGCTGCGCCGGGTGCTGTCACGGGTCGTCCTCGCCCGGCTGCCTGATCACGTGCGCGGCCCGGTCCGGGTCGGCAGCACCCGCAGCGGGCACGTGCCGCCGGCCGGCCCGTTCGGGAGCGCCGGGACCGGGGAGCACCTGGTGGTCGAGGGCGAGATCGTCGACGGCCCGACGAGGGATCGCCCGCGGGACTGACCGCAGACGCCGAACGGCCCCGGTGGGGGTTCCACCGGGGCCGTCCGCTGTGGTGCTGGGTTCAGCTGGCGCGCGTACGCCGGCCGCGGAGCACCTCGAGGCGCTCGGCGAGGACCTCCTCGAGATCCTCCACGCTGCGACGCTCGAGCAGCATGTCCCAGTGGGTCCGCGGGGGCTTCACCTTCTTGGGCGCCGGCTCGGCCCCGCCGATCAGCTTCGCCACGCCGCCGTCGAACTTGCACTCCCACGTGTCGGGGAGCTCCGCGTCGTCGGCGAAGGGCACCGTGAACAGGTGGCCGGAAGCGCACCGGTACTCCGCGTACTGCCGCTCAATGGGAGCGGTGTTCCGCTCGGTCTCGTAGCTGACGCTGCCCAGTCGGCTGCCGCGCAAGGAACGCTCACCCATGGCACACCGTCCTCTCGTCTTGTGTCGGTCGGGACTCGACGTCCGATCGCCAGGGCCTTACCCAGCTGATCGGGGAGTCAGAGAGATAAACGACGAAAAAGGCGGAGAGATTCCGCCGAATCGGCTGCTCATCATCGCATGGGGTGGGATCTTGGCTGTCAGCGCCCCTCGCACGGGTGAGAGCGCGGCTCAGGGCAGGGCCAGCTGCCCTGGCCCGGCCGCCGTGGGCCCCAGTTCACCCCGCGCATAGTGCCGTCGGCACAGCACCTGGTACCGGACGGCGGGGGAGGGGCCGGGGGCTTTCCCGGGCAGTTCGGCAGGGGCGGTGTCGGCGACGACGACGGTCTTCCCCGAGCGCACCATGACGCCGTCGACGACGCGGGCGTTGAGCAGCCCGGGCAGGCCGCACCAGCACAGCACCTCGACCTGGATGCGCTGGACGTCGTCGGCCACCTCCAGCAGCCGCTGGGTGCCCGGGAACAGCCGGGTGCGGAAGTCGGTCGTCAGCCCGAACGCGTAGACGTCGACGTGCGACTCGTCCACGAGCTCGGCGAGCTGGTCCACCTGGCCGGGGGAGAGGAACTGCGCCTCGTCGACGATCAGGTAGTCCACCCGGTGGCCGTCCGCCCACCGGTCCCGGACGAGCAGCCGCAGATCGGTACCCCCGTCGATGTCGATGGCGTCGCGGCACAGCCCGACGCGGGAGCTGATCTGCGGCGCGGCGGAGCGGTCGCCCTGGGTGACCAGCAGGCCGTGCCGACCCTGCCGGCTGTGGTTGTGGTCCACCTGCAGCGCCAGCGTCGACTTCCCGCAGTCCATCGGCCCGTGGAAGAACCGCAGGTGCGCCGGAGCGGGGTGCCGGCGCCGGTCCCCGGACGCCGGCACCGCGGCCGGGAACGACAGCGGCTGAGGAGTGGTCGGGGACCCTGATTCGACCGCGGTCACACGCGCTCCGGTGGGGTGTTGCCGGCTTCGACGATCGCCTGGCGCAGATCGAGCTTGGCGAGCAGGTAGAAGCCGGCGACGAAGAAGAAGATCAGGCTGAAGATGGCGTACCGGTAGGAGTCGGTCAGCTGGTAGGTCAGGGCGAACAGGAACGGCCCGAGCCAACTGGTGCCGCGGTCGCTGATCTCGTAGAGACCGAAGTACTCGGCCTCCTTGCCGGGCGGGATCAGCTGGCTGAACATCGACCGGGACAGCGCCTGGCTACCGCCCAGGACGAACCCGATCACCGACGCCAGCACGTAGAACTGGACGGCGGCCCCGGTCTGCAGGAAGTAGGCGGCGACGAGCACGCCGGTCCAGACGACCAGGGCCCCCAGCACGGTCCGCTTGGCCCCGATCAGCGCTGCCGTCCGGCCCAGAGCCAGTGCCCCGAGGAACGCCACGACCTGCACCAGCAGGATCGCCGAGACCAGCGTCGTCTGGCTCAGCTCCAGCTGCTCGGCGCCGTACTGGGCAGAGACGCCGATGACGGTCTGGATGCCGTCGTTGTAGAGCAGGTAGGCCACCAGGAACCAGAGCGTGAGGCGGTAGCGGCGCAGGTCCTTGAGCGTGGCGCCCAACTGCCGGAATCCACCGGACAGCGCGCCCCTCGACCGGCCGGCCGGGACGACGTGCTGGGGCCGGCGGTTGCGCAGCAGCGTGACGCTGACGACGGTGAAGCCCGCCCACCAGACGCCGGCCGAGGCCAGGGAGATCCGCACCGCCTCGCCCTCGGTCAGGCCGAGGCTCTCGTGCTGGGTGAACAGGGCCAGGCTCAGCGCGAGGAGCAGCGCCCCGCCGAGGTAGCCGAAGGCCCAGCCGCGGCTGGAGACCTTGTCCCGCTCGTCGGGGCCGGCGAGGTCGGGCAGCCACGAGTAGTAGACGACCGTCGCGGCGCCGAAGCAGAGGTTGGCCACGATGAACAGCGAGGCGCCGAGGAGGTACCGGTCGTCGGCGACGAAGAACATCGCCATCGTGCACAGCGAGCCCAGGGTGGCGAACCCGGCCAGGAGCTGGCGCTTGCGGCCGCTCCGGTCGGCGATCGCGCCGGTGAGGGGGAGGACCAGCACCTGCAGGAGCACCGACAGCGACAGGACGTAGCCGAAGAAGCTCCCCGCCGGGACGCTGATCCCCAGCGGGTGGATGCGACCGTCGGCGTCCGCGGCGGCCTCGGCGATCGAGGTCAGGTAGGGCGCCAGGAAGACGGTCGTCACCGAGGTGTTGAAGACCGACATCGCCCAGTCGTAGGAGTACCAGCCGAAGCGCTCGCGCCGGAGCGCGCGATCGACCGGCGGCACCGACGGACCGGTGGCGGGCGGGGCAGTGGTCACCGCGGCAGATTTCCAGTCCGTTCCGGCCCGGTCCAGTACCGGGGCGACCCCGTCACGGGATGTCGTCCGGAACGATCCCGCCGGGGAACGCGGCGACGGCCGTCGTCGGGCGCGTCGGGTCGCGGAAGGCCGGGGCGTCCAGCTCGTCGGCGCGCAGCGGGCGCAGGCCGCGGGTCAACGCTGCGGCGATGCGCATGCGCGCCCGGTTGGCGTCCCCGACCCGGCCCATCTGCAGGTCGTCGAAGACGACGGGCGGGCCGACGTGGACCCGCAGCGCCGGACGCCGCACGACGGCCCGCAAGAGCGTGCGCAGCTTTCCCCAGTCGTTGCCGTACTGCAGCACCTCGTGCGCCCCCCACTGGCTCACCGGGATCACCGGGACCCGCAGCCCGAGGGCCAGCCGAGCCATGCCGGTGCGCCCGCGCTCGGGCCAGAAGTCCGGCGCCAGGCCCACCCGCCCCTCCGGATAGGCGACGACGTGCCCGCCGTGGACCAGCGCCACCTCGGTCACCCGCACCGCGTGCCGGGCCAGCTCCGTGCCCCGCTCCACCCGGATGGCGCCGGTGCGCTCGAGGAGTGCACCGGCCACGGGTGCGGAGATGATCCCGCCGGTGGTCATGATCCGCGGCGCCACACCCAGCCTGTGCAGAGCGACGGCGATGACGAACGGATCGAAGTCGCCGATGTGGTTGGCGGCCAGCAGCAGCGGCCCGCGGCGCAGCTCCTCGGGGATGCTGCCGGTCACCTCCACCCGGCCGAAGATGCCCACCACCCAGGAGAAGCGGCGCAGCAGGTGAGTCCACACCCACCACGGCGGCGCGACGGCGATCGCCAGCTCGCGGGCGAACCACTCCGGATCCCCGGCCCGGACGAGGTCGGCGAGGTCCTGCGGCAGCGGCGGAGTGCGCGGGTGCCAGCGGCGCAGCCGCGCGCCGATGCTCACCGCGGCGTCCACTGGCCGCGCTTCTCCAGCAGTTCGCGCAGCATGGCCGGCCGGTCGGTCATGATCCCGTCGACGCCGAGATCGAGCATTGCCTCGGCCTCGACCGGGTCGTCCACGGTCCACACGTGCACCTGCAGACCACGGGCGTGGGCGGCGGCCACGAACCGCTCGTCGACCAGTGCCCGGCCACCGAGTTGCAGGGGGACCTGCGCACACCCGGCCGAGATGCGCACCAGGCCGGCGGCGCGCGGGGAGTAGGACGACAGCCGCAGCGCAGCGACCCCGCGCGGCCCGAGCGAGGTGCACACGGTGGGGCCGAACAGCCGCCGGGCCGCGGCGATCCGTGCGTCGGAGAAGGACCCGAGGCAGATCCGGTCGGTCACCGCCATGCGGCGGGTGAGGCGCACCAGCGGAGCCAGCACGCCGGCCGCCTTGATGTCGAGGTTGAAGCAGACGTCGGGCCAGGCGGCCAGCAGGTCCTCCAGGCGCACGATCGGCTCCCGGCCGCCGATGCGGGCCTCGGACACCTGCGCCCACGTGAGCCCGTCGATCCGCCCGGTGCCGTCGGTGATCCGCTCCAGGGTGGGATCGTGGAAGGCCACGAGCACGCCGTCGGCGGTGACCTGGACATCGGTCTCCAGGTAGCGGTAACCCAGGTCCACGCAGGCCTGGAAGGCCGGCATGGTGTTCTCCAGGTGCTCGATGGCGCCGCCCCGGTGCGCCATGGCCAACGGCGTCGGCGCGTCCAGGAAGGCGAACCGCGCGGCAGGCACGCGTTCACGCTAGTGGCAGCGCACCGGACCCGTGCGGGGCCCTGTCAGGACCGTCCCAGCGCCGCGGCCATCCGCTCGACCATGGCGGTGAGCAGCGGCCGCGACGTCGCGAAGTTCAGCCGCACGTGGCCCGGGGCGCCGCAGTCGGCGCCGTCGACCAGGGCTACCCCCGCCTGCTCCAGGAAGAAGTCGCCGGCGCGCCCGGCCAGGCCCAGCTCGCGGCAGTCCAGCCAGGCCAGGTAGGTGCCCTCAGGGGGTGCGAACCCGATGGCCGGGATCTGCTGGGCCAGCAGCTCGGCCAGGAGCCGGCGGTTGCCGGCCAGGTAGCCGAGCACCCCGTCCAGCCACGGCCCACCCTCGGCGTAGGCGACGGTGGCTGCGAGCACGCCGGGGGTGGCGGCTCCGTGCCCGGCGAGGAAGCCGACCCGCGCCCAGTGCTCGGCGTCGGCGGCGGCGGACACGATCAGCTGGGCGGCCTTCAGGCCCGGCAGGTTCCACGCCTTCGACGCCGACGTCGCCGTGACGGTGTGGCCCGCGGGGACCGGGCCGAGCGAGGCGTAGGGGCGGTGCACCGCTCCCGGCAGGACAAGCGGTGCGTGGATCTCGTCGGAGAACACCCGCGCGCCGGAGCGGTCGACGACGTCGGCCAGCTCGAGCTGCTCGGCCGTGCTGAACACGCGCCCCGTGGGATTGTGCGGATTGCAGTGCACGAACAACCGGCCGCCCTGGTCGAACGCGCGCGCGATCCCGTCCAGGTCGTAGGTCGGGCGGCCGTCGCGCCGCACCATCGGGACCTCGATCAGCTCGCGGCCCAGGAGGCCGGGGACGTTGAGGAAGGGCATGTAGGCGGGCGTGGGCAGGACGACCGGGCTCCCGGCGGGAGTGAAGTGCTCGATGGCGGCCTGGAGCCCGGCCAGGACGTCGGGCAACGGGGTCACCCACTCAGGCGGGACCGCCCAGCCGTACCGGTCGAACTGCCACCGCGCGCAGGCCCGGGCCATGTCGGTGGCGGCAACGGGTGTGAGGTAGCCCAAGCGGCCGGCCTCCACCGCAGCGATCAGCGCGCGGGTGACCACCGGCGCCGTCCCGAAGTCCATCTCGGCCACGAAGGCGCCCAGGGCCCCGGCGTACCTGGTCCACTTGAGGCTGCCGGCGGCGCGGAGCCCCTCCTCACTGAGCGCATCGAAAACCGGGGAGAGGTCCTCCGGGGAGGGATGGGTCATCTCGCACCTTCCGTGCGGTTGTCCTGGCGTGTCACCAGAAGCTGTCGGCGGCGGCGTCTAGCGTGCGCAGTCGTGGCACAGCAGCACGCGTCCGGGAGCGTCACCTCGGCACCCCTCGTTCCTCTCCCCAGCCGGGGGAGTGACGACGAGCGGCGCTGCGGGTGGTGCCGCCGTGTCCTTCCGCAGCAGGGGTCGGTGGGCCGTCCCCGCCTGTACTGCGGCCAGGCGTGCCGGCAACGGGCCTACGAGCAGCGGTCGGCGACCGCCAAGGCGGGGCTGCCGGGCGACGTCGTCCTGGTGTCCCGGGCGGAGCTCGACGGGCTGCAGGACCGGCTGTTCCAGCTGCGCTGCGCACTCGAGGACGTCCAGACCCTGCTCCAGGAGCGGCCGACCAAGGCCGAGTTGGAGCGTTCGCTGGCCGATCTGGTGCACTCGACCGGCCGGCTGGACCGGCTGTGGGTCACCGAACGCTCCAGCTGAGCCGCTGCGCTCAGTCCGGGTCCTGGGTGTCGTCGTCGGTGTCGCTCCCGGGCTCCTTGTTGCTGACGTCCGGCAGGTTCTCCCGGTCCGCCTCCTCCGGGTCGGCCGTCTCGACCACGTCGTCGGTCGAGCCGTCGTTGCGGTCCAGCCCGGCCGGGTCACCGCAGGCGGTCAGCGATGCAGCTCCGCCGAACAGAGCCAGCGAGGTCATCAGTGCGGCGAACGGCCGTCGGGTTCTCATGGTGCGACCCTACGAACGGCGACGGTCGACCGCCCGTCGAACGACGGGCACGGCACTGGTTGCGTCACAGTGACGTATCGAGGGTAGCCCCAGCCTGTAGGGCAGAGCTACCTCCGGAGATTCCCGCCATGCACCACGGGTCGCCCGGACGACGATCCGGCGCCCGGCGGCGGGCACGGACGATCGTGATCGTCGATGATCATGACGGGGGAGTCGCACACCGGCGGGCGAGGTCACCGGTGGCCATCCGCCGTCGCGGCCACGGTCGGACCGGCCGTTGCGGAGATCGTCGCGGACGGCATGGCGCGGTGCGGCGACGAGGACGGTGGCGGTGACTCGTGAACGCCCGCCGGTTCGGCACAGCGATCAGCGAGTCCGCCAAGATCGACAACCCCTTTCCCGCACTCGTGGCTGCGCGCCGATAATCAACGTTATGTCAACTCATCGATGAGAAGCCCCTCTGGAGTCCCCCTCCGACCGTCCGACTACTAGGCCAGAGTCGGGACGTCGTAGTCGGCGAAACGTCGATCCGCCGTCACGAGAACAAGCCCCCGTCGCAGAGCCTGAGCGATCAGCATCCGGTCGAAAGGATTGGCATGGTGTCGCGGTAGCGCGCCGGCCGCCACACCGTCCTCCACGGTTACCGGGATGGCGGCGAAGCCCTGTCGCTGGATCTCCTCGGTCAGGTCATCCGGGATCGCCAGCTTTCCGAGCGCCGCCTTGATCGCCAGCTCCCAGGCGGAGACCGCCGACACCGCGACCGATGTCGCGGGGTCGGAGATCGCTTCCCGCATCGCCGATGTCAGCCGGTCGTCGTCGAACATCCACCACAGCAGGACGTGCGTGTCCAGCAACAGGGTCACGGGTTGATGTCACCGTGGAAGGCGGTGATCAGGTCTTCGGGCGTCTCGTCGAAGTCGTCGGCGACGAAGCCGCACCCCCGCCATGACCCGGGGGTGCGCGGCGCGGTCCGCACGGTGGCGGACACCAATCGGGCGACCGGCTTGCCGGCCCGCGCGATGACGACGTCCTCTCCCGCCTCGACCGCCTCCAGCAGCCGGGACAGGTGCGTCTTCGCCTCGTGCACGTTCACGGTCCGCGTCACCGGATCATCGTCTTGACTAGGTCGGACTAAGTCAAGGGGCCTGGCGGAGGTCCGGTGCGGTGATGGATTCCGTGCAGAAGACTCGGCGCTACTGCTTCCAATACGGAAACGCCCCTCACGCCGGAGGGCACCCGCGCCTACCGCGGTCACGTCCGCGCGCTGCAGAAGATCGTCGCGGCCGACGCGGGCTGAGCCGCTCCGGGAGGATGGCGGCATGCCACCCGCCTGGACGCACGTCGGCCGCTGCTGGACCAACGGCGAGCCCTTCCTCGCCCTGGACGGCGACCTGCTCCCCGCCTGGCGCGGCCTCTCCGACCAGGCCTACGAGGCCCTGGTGCCGCAGCTGGACTACCAACTGACCGGCATCCCGCTGGGATCGGAGCACCGCGGCCGTCGTCCTCACCGACCCGGAGGTCGGTGACGAGGGGTGGCTGGAGGTCTTCCGGGGCGAGGACGGCAGCGTCGCCGTCGTGCAGGCCAGCGCCGGTGACTACCGCGGCACGCTCGACGCCGCCCTGCGGTTCCCGGCGGCCGACGACCAGCTCGGCGACCTGGTGACGGTGCCCAGCGGCCGGCTGGCGTTCATCAGCGCGGCGCTGGACGGGACAGGCGAGGACGGCGCCTTCCTCCTTCCCGAGTCCCCCGGCCCCACGCCGTCGTCGGACCGGCTGGACGACGACGCCGCCACCGACGCCAGCCCGATCCTGGTCGTGCCGCCGGGAACCTTCCGGCTCTCCGTCCTGTGGTGCACGGAGCTCTACCAGGACGCCGTCTTCGCCCGCTGGCTGTTCACCCGTCAGGACTGACCGCTCACTCCCGGCGGCCCGGACGGTCGAAACCGGCAGGACCGATCGGCCATCCCTTCCCCGGAGCCGTGCATGCCCGCCACCGTGCAACCCATCCTGGTCACCCCGGACATCGAGCGGCTGCGCTTCTTTTACGTCGGCCTGCTCGACGCGCAGGAGACCGACCGCTTCCCCGAGGAGGGCCCGCTGTTCTACCTCGGGCTGCGCCTGGGGACCTCCGAGCTCGGGCTCACGGCCGACTCCGCGGTCAGGACGGGCTTCCCGGGCCGGGTGCTGCTCAGCGTCGAGGTGCCCGACGTCGACGCACTCCTCCCCGCGTCGCCGGTCTCGGCGGTACCGCGCCGTCCGGGTCGAACGACATGCCTGGGGGCAGCGAGTCGCTCACGTCACCGAACCCGATGGCAACGCGGTGAACCTGACCCAGCAGCTGTGACCGGTCCGCCGGTTCCCGCGCCGCCCGGCGGGTAGCGCCCCTCGGAGCGAGCAGACCGAGACCAGGAGGACCGATGAGCGAGGCGCGACCGGACACCGACCACAGGGGCGAGCCGGGGGGCACCCCCTCCCCCGGGCCGGACGACCTCATCGACGCGCCGGTCACCCCCGGCGCCGACGACGGCGGGACCGCGACGGCGACACCGGGCGTCTACGAGGCCGACGACGCCGAACGTGAACGCGGCAAGGCGGTCAAGCCCGGCAACTGATCCCGTGGTGTTGCTGCGGTTTTTTCGGTAGTGGGCGTGCCGGCTGCAACAGCGTCTTTTATTTACTTTAATGTTAGGGATAACGGTCGATATTCGCAGTGATGGCCACCGGATGCGGACCGTCCCGTTCGCCCCTGAGCGGCGAGGCGCGGGCGCGAGGAGGGAACACCCTGGATCGGCTGCAGCGCTGGTGGGCGCAGGTGAGCGCGACGGTCCCCGACCTGTCCCCCGCACTGCTCTGGGGCAGCGCCGCCGCGGCGGCCCTCCTGGTCGGCTCTCCCGCGGCGTGGCGGCTGACCCGCAACGTGGTGACGATCGCCCACGAGGGCGCGCACGGCCTGGTGGCCGCAGCCGTAGGCCGCCGGCTGGCCGGCATCAGGCTGCACTCCGACACCTCCGGGCTGACCGTCTCCGCCGGCCGCCCCACCGGGATCGGCATGGTGCTCACCTGCGCGGCCGGCTACACCGGGCCGGCACTGTTCGGCCTGGGCGCGGCCGCGCTCCTGGCCGCGGGCCACGCCGTCGGCCTGCTCTGGGTTCTGCTGACCCTCCTGGCGCTGCTGCTGGTCCAGATCCGCAACTGGTACGGCCTGTGGTCGGTGCTGGCCACCGGCGGGATCGTCTTCGCGGCCACCTGGTGGCTGCCGCCGGCGGGCCAGGCGCTGTTCGGGGCGGTGGCCACCTGGTTCCTGCTGCTGGCCGCGCCGCGCGCGGTGCTGGAGCTGCACGGGGCCCGGCGCCGCCGGGCCGCACCGGACTCCGACGCCGACCAGCTCGCCCGCCTGACCCGTCTCCCGGCTGCGCTCTGGGTCGGCTTCTTCCTCGTCGTCGACGTCGGGGCGCTCGCGCTGGGCGCCCGCTGGCTGATCAGCTGAGCCGCTCGCTGTCCTTCGCCGACGGACGCACGGCCGGTGTGCTCCGGGACCGGGTCCGCCGCCGGGGCTCGCACCCCGGTGGCTGGGAGACCGGCTCGACGTCCGGCGGCGCGGGGATGTCCAGCACGACGTCCTCGTGGTCGACGGTCACCTGCCGCCCGTGGTGGCGGATGTCCAGCGGATCGCCGTCGACCAGCCGGTAGGTGGCCCGTGCCGGCTCCACCGTCACGGTCAGCTTGCGCCCGCGGTAGACCATGCGGAAGCAGAGCCGGGTGATCCGCGGGGGCAGCCGCGGGGCGAACGCCAGTTCCCCGTTGTGGTCGCGCATCCCTCCGAACCCGGCCACGGCGACGGTCCAGGCGCCTGCCAGCGAGGCGATGTGCAGGCCGTGACCGGAGTTGAGGTGCAGGTTCTGCAGGTCGGTCAGCGCCACCTCCGCCCAGTAGTCGTAGGCGAGCTGCAGGTGCCCGGTCTCGGCGGCGACCACGGCCTGCTGGCTCGCCGACAGCGACGAGTCCCGGGTGGTGCGGGCCTCGTAGTAGGCGAAATCGGCGATCTTCTCCTCGAGCGTGAAGGCGTCACCCCGCAGGTGCAGCGCCATCACCAGGTCGGCCTGCTTGGTGACCTGCTTGCGGTAGATGTCGAAGTACGGGTAGTGCAGGAGCAGCGGGTAGTCCGAGCGCGGGGTGTTCTCGAAGTCCCACTCCTCGTGGTGGGTGAAGCCGTCGGACTGCATGTGCACCCCGCGCCGGGTGTCGTACGGCACCGCCATCAGCGAGGCCGCGCGCAGCCACGTCTCCACCTCGTCCTCCGACACCTCGAGCCGGCCGGCCACGTCGGGCTGACGGCGCGCCGCCGCGGCCGCCTCGCGCAGGTTCCGCTGCGCCATCAGGTTCGTGTACACGTTGTTGTCGACCACGGCCGTGTACTCGTCCGGGCCGGTCACGCCGTCGATGCGAAACCCGTGCTCGGTGTCGAAGTGGCCGAGCGAGGCCCACAGCCGGGCGGTCTCGACGAGCAGTTCGGTGCCGAAGTCGCGGTCGAAGTCGTCGTCCAGGGTGGCGTTGAAGTAGCGGACGACCGCGTCGGCGATGTCGGCGTTGATGTGGAAGGCCGCCGTCCCCGCCGGCCAGTAGCCGGAGGTCTCCTCGCCGCGGATGGTGCGCCAGGGGAAGGCCGCCCCCTGCATGCCCAGCACGCGGGCGCGCTCCCGCGCCTTGTCGAGGATCGAGTGCCGCCAGCGCAACGCGTCCCGGACCGCCTGCGGAGCGGTGTAGGTCAGCACCGGCAGCACGTAGGTCTCGGTGTCCCAGAAGGTGTGGCCGTCGTAACCGGGGCCGGTGAGCCCCTTGGCCGGGATCGGCTGCCGCTCCCCGCGCAGGCCGGCCTGCAGCAGGTGGAACATGCCCACCCGTACCGCCTGTTGGAGCTCGTCGTCGCCCTCGATCTCGACGTCGGCGTCCTCCCAGTGCTGGTCCAGCAGCTCGCGCTGCTCGCGCAGCAGGCGCTGGAACCCGGCCAGCTTGGCGGTGGCCAGAGCGCCCTCGACCTGGTCGCGCACCGCCGGGGCCGACCGGCGCGAGGACCAGCCGTAGGCGAGGTACTTGGTCAGCGTCAGCACGCCGTGCGGCGGGATGCGGGCGGCAAGGGCGTAGCGGGCGAGGTCACCGCTGGCCTCGAGGTCCTCGGTGCTGGTGTCGGGGATCTCGATCACGTGGTCCATGCCGGCGGCGACTCGCAGCCGGCTGCGCTTGGTGCGGTGCACGAGGACCGCCCGCCGGCCACGCCCGACGGCCAGCTCGCACTCCAGCGGCTCGGCCAGCGCGGCCGCCGCCCGGGGATCGCCGTCGACGCTGCTCTGGCCGGCGGTCTCGTTGGCCAGCAGGTCCGACTGCAGGGACACGTACAGGTCACCCAGGTCGTCGGTGACCTCGACCTGGTACTGGATGGCCGCGACCGACCGGCGGACCAGGGAGACCAGCCGGGTGCTGGTGATCCGCACCGTCCGCCCGCCCGGGGAGCGCCACTCCGTGGCCCGGCGGAGGACCCCGCCCCGCAGGTCGAGAGTCCGCCGGTGGTCGATGATCTCGCCGTAGTTCAGATCCAGCGGCGAGTCCTTGACGAGCAGCCGGATGAGCTTGCCGTCGGTCACGTTCACGACGGTCTGGCCTTGCTCAGGGAACCCGTAGCCGACCTCGGCGTAGGGCAGCGGCCGCTGCTCGTAGAACCCGTTGAGGTACGTACCGGGGACGGCGACCGGCTCGCCCTCCTCGAACGACCCGCGCATCCCGATGTGCCCGTTGGCCAGCGAGAACACCGACTCGTGCACCGCGAGGGAGGCATGGTCCAGCCCGACCTCGGTCAGCGCCCAGGGCTCGATGGGGAACGAGGCCCGGCCCTCGGTCACCCGCCCTCCTCCCCCAGCAGCTCGGCGAGGTCCTGCACCACGACGTCGGCGCCGGACTCCCGGAGTCCGCCGGCGTGCCCGACCCGGTCGACCCCGACCACGAAGGCGAAGGCACCCGCCCGTCCGGCGGCCACCCCGGCGAGGGCGTCCTCGAACACGACCGCCTCCTCCGGTGGGACGCCGAGGGCTCGGGCACCGGCGAGGAACGTGTCGGGGGCGGGCTTGCCGCGCAGCTGGTCGCGCTTGGCCACGACCCCGTCGATCCGGACGTCGATCAGGTCGGCGAACCCACCGGCCCGCATCACGTGCTCGCCGTTGGCCGAGGCGGTCACCACGGCCGTCGCCAGCCCGGCGTCCCGCACGGCACGCAGGTAGCGGATCGAGCCCGCGTAGACCTCGACCCCGTGCTCGTCGAGCTCGGCCAGCACCAGCTCGTTCTTCCGGCTCGCGACCACCTGGACGGTGGCGGCGTCGGCCGGGTCGTCAGGGCCACCCTCGGGCAGGGTGATGCCCCGGCTGGCGAGGAAGTCCCGCACCCCGTCGGCCCGTGGCTTGCCGTCGACGTGCAGGTTGTAGTCCTCCTGCGAGAACTCCGGCGCCCCGGGGTCGCGCGAGCGCAGGAACTCGTCGAAGGTGCGCTTCCAGGCCGCCATGTGGACCGTCGCGGTGCGGGTGAGGACGCCGTCGAGGTCGAACAGGCAGGCACGGACGCCGTCGGGGAGACCGACCGATCGCGGAGTGGCCACGGTGCGACGCTACCGGCGACGAGCCCGGTCCACGTCTCCGGAACCTGCGGTCCCCCATCCCGGGGTATCTCTGCGGCGGCCCCCGTCGACGGGCGCCGCCGTCCTCGGCTGCCTAGGGTCCGACGGAGGACGGCGCGCGCATCCGACCAGCCGTTCCACCACTACCGAGGAGGCGACCACCATGGCCGACCGGCCCACCCCGCCGAACCCGTACGACTTCCTGCCGCAGGTACCGGGCTTCGACGTCACCAGCAGCGACGTGACCGACGGGCAGGTGCTGCCGATGCCGCACGTCAGCGGCGTCATGGGCGCCGGCGGCGAGGACCGCTCACCGCAGCTGTCCTGGTCGGGCTTCCCCGAGGGCACCAGGAGCTTCGCCGTCACCGTGTACGACCCCGACGCCCCCACCGCCAGCGGCTTCTGGCACTGGGCCGTCGCCAACATCCCGGCCCCCGTCACCGAGCTGTCCTCCGGCGCCGGCGACAAGGACTCCCCGCAGCTGCCCGACGGGGCGCTCCAGCTGCGCAACGACGGCGGCTTCGCCGGCTACGTCGGCGCCGCTCCGCCGGCCGGGCACGGCCCGCACCGGTACTTCGTGGTGGTGCACGCGGTCGACACCGACCGGCTGGACGTCGACGCCGACACCACGCCCGCCGTGCTCGGCTTCAACCTGTTCTTCCACACGCTCGCGCGGGCGACGATGGTCCTCACCTACGAGCAGCCGTGAGATCCTGCCGCTGAGCACCTGCCCGACTGCGCAGCGGCAGGACCGCCCGCCGGCTCCCGACGGCCGGAGCATCGGCGGATGACCTGCTGGCCGCCGGGTAGAAGTCCGGAGTGCCACATCCAGTTGCGTCACGCCGATCCCGGTCCGCGAGGATCGCGCTGCTCGCGGTCCTGCTGACCGGTGTCCACCTGCTCGCCCTGCTGCCGGCCGCCCCTGGGCGCGCCACGGCCGGCGGCCGGCCTCCGGACAGCCTCGTGGCCGACGCGGTGCGCGACTACGGGCGGTCCGGCACACTCGCCGTCGTGGTCGCCCGCCAGCACTCTCGTGCCACCGAGGGCAGCATCCGCGCTGTCGAGGCACGCGCGGCCCGCCGGGCCGCGTACGGCTCCGACAACGGCCCGGTGAGCAGCCGGCCGTTCCCGACCGCATCGATGGTCAAGCTGTTCATGGCCGAGGACATCCTCACCCGGGCGCGCGAGGGCTCGATCGAGCTCACGGCCGACGAGTCCGACCTGCTGCGCGACATGATCCGACGGTCGGACGATCCGGCGGCCTCTCGTCTGTGGGTGTGGTTCGACGGCCCGCAGATGGTGCGCGACGTGGCTGAGCGCTACGACCTGGCGGGCACCGGCCCTCCGCCGGCTGAGATCCCCGGCCAGTGGGGGCAGGCGGTCACGACGGCGCAGGACGTGGCCCGGTTCCTCGCGTTGCTACCGGTGGTCGCCCACCCGGACGACGCGAGGACGCTGCTGGGCTGGATGCGGGGGACGACACCCCGGGCCGCCGACGGCTTCGACCAGCGGTTCGGCCTGTTCGGCACGCTCCCGGGCGATCCGGCCGTGAAGCAGGGGTGGATGTGCTGCGTCGACGGCCAGCGGCATCTGCACTCGGTCGCCGTGGTCGGCTCCCGGGTGGTCGTGCTGCTCAGCGAGGCCCCGCGGTCCGTGGACTACGGCGCCGCGCGCAGGGCCCTCACCGCGGCCGGGGCGGCGATCGCCGCCGGCATCGAGACCCCCGGCGACAGGTGAGCCGCCGGCCGGGTCACTCCCCCGGCGCCTGCAGCTCGGCGACGCCGGTGGTGGCGATGCGGGCGAACCCGATCCGCTCGTAGACCCGCGCGACGTCGTCGTCACCAGCCACCAGGAACACCAGGTCGGCAGTCTCCCGGGCGTGCGCGGCCAGCGCGGAGGCGATGCCGGCGCCCAGGCCCCGCCCGCGGAGCCTCGGCAGGGTCGCGATACCCACGATCTCGCTGACCTCGGTCCCGTCGATGTCGACCGGCTGGTGCCAGCCCACCGCGACCGGCTTGCCGTGCTCGATGGCGACGATCATGACGGTGCGACCGTCGGCGATCCGCTCCCGCAGCACGGCGGTGCGTCGCGCGGCCTCGGCCGAGTCGTCGAGCAGCACCTCCTCGACGTCGGCCGCACCGCCCGGGTGAGCGAACGCGAGCGTGGCCACCTGCTGGTAGTGCGGCAGCTCGGGGTCGTCCCCGCCCACCAGGAACAGCCGGACCCCCGCCGGGAGCACCACGTCGACCGGGTCGTCGGCCACCAGCAGCGGCAGCTCCTCCACCGTCATCCCGGCGGCCCGGGCGGCGGCGCCGACCTCCGGGGCGCACTCGGGCACCCATTCCAGGGCGGCCGGGAGGCCGGCGGCCTGCTGCAGCGCGACGGCGGCGCGGATGTCGTCGACGGTGACCGGATCGCCGTCCCGTCGGGGGCGGGCCGGGAAGGGCCAGGCCGGATCGGCGATCGGGACGTCGAGCGCCCCGGCCGTCTCGATCCGCGCGTCCGGCAACGGTGCAGCGGCGAAGTACCGCTCGATGCACTCGAGCAGCCCCGGGTGGGAAGGCACGCCGACGACCCTAGACGGGTGCCGTCCCGGCCGGGTGCTGCGCCGGCGCTCCAGCGGGCCCTGCCCACCCCCGAGGGTGACCCGCGCGCAGGTCGCTCCCGGGTGGGACGGCACGATGGGCCCTGTGACGGCTGGGACGCGTGGCTCCATCTCGCCCTACGCGGTGTTCGACCGCGACTCGTGGCGGGCGCTCGCGGCCGGGTCCAGCCTGCCGCTGGACGCCGCCGACCTGGACGACCTGGCCTCCCTCGGTGATCGCATCGACCTCGACGAGGTGGCCACGGTCTACCTCCCGCTGGCCCGGCTGCTGAGCCTGCACGTCGCCGCCAGCCGCCGCCTGTGGGCAGCGCAGAGCGACTTCCTCGGCGACACCACGGCCAAGGTTCCCTTCGTCATCGCCGTCGCCGGCAGCGTCGCCGTCGGCAAGAGCACCACGGCCCGCCTCCTGCAGACCCTGCTCGCGGCGACCCCGGGCGCCCACCGGGTCGACCTGATCACCACCGACGGCTTCCTGCTGCCCAACGCGGTGCTGGAGGAGCGTGGCCTGCTCGGGCGCAAGGGCTTCCCGGAGAGCTACGACCGCCGGGCCCTGCTGCGCTTCCTGGCCGACGTGAAGTCCGGCCGGGAGGAGGTGTTCGCGCCGGTGTACGACCACCAGTCCTACGACATCGTGCCCGGGCAGGTGCAGGCGGTCGACCGGCCGGACATCCTCGTGCTGGAGGGGCTCAACGTCCTCCAGGCCGGCCGGCGCACCGACGGATCGGCTCCCGACATCTTCCTGTCGGACTTCTTCGACTTCTCCGTCTACGTCGACGCCGCCGAGGCAGACATCCAACGCTGGTACGTCGAGCGTTTCCTGGCGCTGCGGCGGACCGCGTTCCAGAACCGCGCCGCCTACTTCCACCGCTTCGGCGCGCTCACCGACGAGCAGGCCCACGAGACGGCGCTGGACATCTGGGCCGCGGTGAACGGGCCGAACCTGCGGGACAACATCGCACCGACCCGCTCCCGGGCGCGGCTGGTGCTGCAGAAGTCCGCGGACCACTCGGTGCGGCGGGTCCTGCTCCGCAAGCTGTGATGCCCGGGGAGACGCCGCTCGCACGGCGTCACCCATGCGCCGCCGCGGAGCACCATGGCAGGACCTGACGACCCCTACGGGTGATTCGGTGACCTGCATCACGTGACCTGGGCCCCGGTCGTGCCGACACTGAGGGAGAGTCCGGTAATCGGATGCGTACCACCGGTGACTGCCGGCTTCCTCCCGGCGAAACGGAAGTGACCGCCATGTGCACCCACCGCACCCCCTGCCCCGAGCCCGCCAGCGATACCCGTGACCTGGCCGCTGTAGTGAGCAGCCACCCCGAGCAGGGCTGGCGGCTGCTCTGCAACGGCGTCGTGCTCTTCGACGACGACGGCGCCCTGCTGCCCGACGGCCGCGCCGTCGCCGACCACCACGTCTGGCTGGCCCCCCAGCCGGTCAGCGCCTGAGCGAGGGCCCCTTCGGGGCCCGCTCCCCCACCGCCCGCCGCGCCGCCTGCTCGATGCGGTGGCGACGGCCGGCGTGCCGGTGAACGGCCTCCCTCAGTTCCGGGCGCCGACCACGTCGGCCACCGTGCCCAGATCGTCCGGCGCACCCGCGGTGCGGCCGGCCACCTCCTGCGGCTCCGGGTCGGCGAACGCCTCCGGCGGCGGGCACGAGCAGACCAGGTTGCGGTCGCCGTAGGCCTGGTCGATGCGGCGCACCGGGCTGAGGTAGCCGCGGTCCTTCAACCGCGGCACCGGGTGGACCGCGGTGCTGCGCGGGTACGGCCGGTCCCACTCCCCCGCCACCATGGCCAGGGTGTGCGGCGCGTTGCGCAGCGGGTTGTCGGTGCGGTCGTACTCGCCGGTGGCCACCTTCTCGATCTCACCGCGGATGGCCACCATCGCCTCGACGAACCGGTCGAGCTCGGCCTTGTCCTCGCTCTCGGTCGGCTCGACCATCAGCGTGCCGGCGACCGGGAAGCTCATCGTCGGCGCGTGGAACCCGAAGTCGATCAGCCGCTTGGCGATGTCGTCGTTGGTGACGCCGGTGGCCCTGGTGAGCGGCCGGATGTCGAGGATGCACTCGTGGGCCACCAGCCCGTTCGTGCCCGTGTAGAGCACCGGGTAGTGCTCGCGCAGCCGGGCGGCGAGGTAGTTCGCCGCCAGGATCGCGTGCTCGGTGGCCCTGGTCAGCCCGTCGGGCCCCATCAGCCGCAGGTACGCCCAGGAGATGGGCAGGATGCCCGCCGACCCCCAGGGAGCGGCGGACACGACCGGGCCGGAGGCGCCGGTGTCCACGACCGGGTGGCCGGGGAGGAACGGCACCAGGTGCTCCCGGACGGCGACCGGGCCGACCCCGGGCCCACCGCCGCCGTGCGGGATGCAGAACGTCTTGTGCAGGTTCAGGTGGCTGACGTCGGACCCGAACCGGCCGGGCCGGGCGAGCCCCACCATCGCGTTCAGGTTCGCCCCGTCGACGTACACCTGGCCGCCGGCGTCGTGGACGGCCGCGCAGATGTCCTGGATGTCGGTCTCGAACACGCCGTGGGTCGACGGGTAGGTGATCATCAGCGCGGCCAGCCGCCCGGCGTGCTGGGCGACCTTCGACCGCAGCTCGGCCAGGTCGACGTTGCCCGCCTCGTCGCACGCCACCACGACCACCCGCATGCCGGCCATGACGGCGCTGGCGGCGTTGGTGCCGTGCGCGGAACTCGGGATCAGGCAGACGTCGCGCTCGTCCTCACCCCGGGACCGGTGGTAGCCGCGGATCGCGAGCAGTCCGGCGAACTCGCCCTGCGACCCGGCGTTGGGCTGCACGCTGACCGAGGCGTAGCCGGTGATCTCCGCCAGCCCGGCGCACAGTTCCTCGATCAGCCGGGCGTAGCCGCGGGCCTGCTCGGCCGGCACGAACGGGTGCAGGTCCGCGAACTCCGGCCAGGTGATGGCGGCCATCTCCGCGGCCGCGTTGAGCTTCATCGTGCAGGAGCCCAGCGGGATCATCGTGCGGTCCAGCGCCAGGTCCTTGTCGCTCAGCGAGCGCAGGTAGCGCAGCATCGCCGTCTCCGAGCGGTGCGCGGAGAACACCGGGTGGGTGAGGAACGGCGTCCGGCGGCGCAGCTCCGGGGGCAGCGCTCCGTCGTCGCCCCATCCGGCCAGACCGCCGTCGTCGAGCGATGCGTCGTCGGCGGCGATTCCGAACGAGGCGGCGACGGCCCGCAGGATCGCCGGCGTCGTCGTCTCGTCACAGGCGACGGCGACCGTGTCGGCGTCGACCGGGCGCAGGTTGATCCGGCGCTGCGCCGCGGCGGCCAGCACCTCACGGGCTCGTCCCGGAACCCGCACCTCGATGGTGTCGAAGAAGCGGTCGTGCACCAGCTCGAGCCCGCCCGACCGCAGCCAGCCCGCCAGGGTCGTGGCGCTGCGGTGCACCCGGGCGGCGATCGCGGCCAGCCCCTCGGGCCCGTGGTAGACGGCGTAGGCGCCGGCCATCACGGCCAGCAGGACCTGCGCGGTGCAGATGTTGCTGGTCGCCTTCTCCCGGCGGATGTGCTGCTCACGGGTCTGCAGCGCCAGCCGGTAGGCGACGTCGCCGTCGGCGTCCACGGAGACGCCGACCAGCCGGCCGGGCAGCTGCCGGGCCAGCCCCTCGCGCACCGACAGGTAGCCGGCGTGCGGGCCGCCGTAGCCCATCGGGACGCCGAAGCGCTGCGTCGTGCCGCAGGCGACGTCGGCCCCCCACTCCCCCGGCGCCTCCAGCAGCGTGAGCGCCAGCAGATCGGCCGCGACGACGACCGAGGCGCCCGCCTCGTGCGCCGCGGCGGCCAGGGCCCGGTGGTCGCGGACCGCGCCGCTGGCCCCGGGGTAGGACAGCAGGACGCCGAAAGCACCTGCCTCGGGCAGGTCGGTGGGCCAGCCGTCGGTCAGGTCGGCGACGTGCAGCCGGATGCCGAGGGGCTCGGCGCGGGTCTGCAGGACGCCGAGGGTCTGGGGGAGGGTGTCGGCGTCGACGACGAAGACCGCCTCCGCCTTCGCGCGGCCGGCGCGTCGGACCAGTGTCATGGCCTCGGCCGCGGCGGTCGCCTCGTCGAGCATCGAGGCGCCGGCGACCGGGAGACCGGTGAGGTCGGCGACCGTCGTCTGGAAGTTGATCAGCGCCTCGAGCCGACCCTGGCTGATCTCGGGCTGGTAGGGCGTGTAGGCGGTGTACCAGGCCGGGTTCTCCAGCACCGTGCGCTGGATGACCGGCGGGGTCACCGTGCCGTGGTAGCCCAGGCCGATCATCGAGGTGAAGACCTCGTTGGCCGCGGCGCGCTCGCGCAGCAGCGCCAGGACGGCCGCCTCGCCCTGGGCCGGTGGGAGGGCGAGTGGCTCGCGGTCCCGGACGCCCTCGGGGACGCAGGCGTCCACCAGCGCGTCCAGGGACGGGTGACCGACCACCTCGAGCATCGCGGCGGTGTCCGCGGGTCGGGGGCCGATGTGGCGGCCGGCGAAGGAACCGGCGGGGTCCAGCGACGTCAGCGGAGGAAGCGGCCCGGCCAGCGGCGGAGGGGCGTCGCCGCCCTGCGTGACCCGGGGCTGCGCGGCGCGGTCGCTCACTGCTGCGACGCTACCAGTGCAGCCGGCGACCTCCGGGACGGCTGAGGCGTGCGAGGTCCCGACGAGCGGGGGCCCGGAGGGTCCCCCGAGGAGTGGACGGGATGCACCTCGCGAAGCGGTCCCGACGAGCGGGGGCCCGGAGGGTCCCCCGAGGAGGGACGGAAAGGGCTCAGCGCAGGTTGGGACGGCACCTGGCCGCGGTTGTCGTCCGGAGGACGACAGATCACATGGCGCGGCGGCGACGGCGCATCGACAGCTCGTCGTCGGACGGGACGACCTGCCCACCGTCGATCCGCTCGGCCGGCAGCTCGGCCAGCTCGCCGGAAAGCTCGCGCAGGGCCCCGGAGACGGCGATGCCGAAGACGCCCTGACCGCCGGCGAGCAGGTCGACGACCTCCTCGGCGGAGGTGCACTCGTAGACCGTCGCGCCGTCGGAGAACAGCGTGACGTTGGCCAGCTCCTTCACCCCGCGCTGGCGGAGGTGGTCGACGGCCTTGCGGATGTTCTGCAGCGAGACACCGGTGTCCAGCAACCGCTTGACGACCTTCAGCACCAGGATGTCGCGGAACGAGTAGAGCCGCTGGGTGCCCGACCCGGTGGCGCTGCGCACCGAGGGGGCGACCAGGCCGGTGCGGGCCCAGTAGTCCAGCTGGCGGTAGGTGATCCCGGCAGCGGCGCAGGCGGTCGGGCCCCGGTAGCCGACGAGGTCGGTGTCGACCTCGTCGTACGCGGGGGCTCCGACGGCGGCGTCGCTGAACAGCTGACCCTGCGAGCCGTTGCTCTGGTCGCTCACGTCCAGCGTCCTCCTCTGTCCCGCCACGCCTGCGGCAGGTCGACGGATCGTCACCCGTTGTTCTCAGGTGTCACACCGTTGTTGTTCGCCGACGGTAAGCCGGGCCGGGAGGGCGGTCAACTGAGCGGGGCGGCGTGTCGCCACACCCGCCCCATTTCGGGTGATGTCGCGGCGGTACCTGCCGATAGGAACCTGATGGGCTCAGGTCGCCGGGCCACCGCCGGAGCCGGAACCGGCCCCGAAGTCCTCCGGGGAGATCTGGTCGAGGAACTCGCGGAACTTCTCGACCTCGTCCTCCTGTTCGTCGGGGATCTCGATCCCCGCCTCGTCGAGGAGGTCGTCGGCGCCGAAGATCGGCGCCCCGGTCCGCACCGCGAGGGCCACCGCGTCCGACGGGCGGGCGCTGACGATCCGGTCGTCGCCGAACACCAGCTCGGCGATGTAGATGCCGTCCCGCATCTCGGTGATGTTGACCGCCTCCAGCTCCGCACCCAGCGTCCGGACCACCTCGCGGAGCAGGTCGTGCGTCATGGGGCGGGCCGGGCGCACACCCTGCTGCTCGAACGCGATCGCGGCCGCCTCCACCGCACCGATCCAGATCGGCAGGTAGCGCTCACCCTGCGTCTCCTTCAGGAGCAGGATCGGCTGGTTGCCGGGCAGTTCGACGCGGACGCCGACGACTCGAAGCTCCTGCACGGTGCGGCTCCCTCGGCTGCGGCCCGGGGATCGGGCGGGACGGTGGTGATCGGGCGGCCGGTGACGGGTCGGTGCGTCGATCGGCGCGGCCGGCGACGGCTCCACGGTACGCCGCGTCAGGGGCGCAGGAAGTCGCGCAGGCGCGTCTCGAGCAAGGCGGTGTGCAGCTGCGCCGACAGCGCCGCGAGTTCGGCGAGCTTCTCGGTCGCGCGGGTGCGCGCCTCGTCGGATCGGGCGCGGAGGACCGGCGCCACCAGCTGCTCCACCAGCCCGGCCTCGCGTTCCACCGCGGACCGGTACACCCGCAGGTGCCGCGGCTCGATGCCGTGCCGGGCGAGGCCCGCCGCGGCACGTGCGATCGGCAGGTCGGTGGCCGGGTGCCGGCCCTGCGCGTCGGTGGACAGCAGCCCGAACTGCACGCAGTCGGCCAGCTGGTCCGGCTCGAGGCCCGCAGCCCGGGCGAACTGCTCCGCGGTCAGCGGGGCCGCGGAGCCCTCGTCCGTGGACGCCGGCGGCAGGGGCGCCGACCCGCTGGTGGACCCGGGCAGCGGCTCCCCCCGGTCGAGCGCATCGAGGTGGTCCTTGATCACCCGCAGCGGCAGGTAGTGGTCCCGCTGGGCGGTGAGCACGTATCGCAGCCGGCTGACGTCGGCCCGCGAGAACTTGCGGTACCCCGACGGGGTCCGCTGCGGGTGGACCAGGTCCTCGGACTCCAGGTAGCGGATCTTGCTGATCGTCACGTCGGGGAAGTCGTCGCGAAGAACAGCCAGCACCTCGCCGATGGTCAGGCGTGGCGCGTGCTGGTCGCCGGCGTCCCCGAGCGCACGCTCGCGCTCGGGCACGGCGGTCACGCCCCTTCCCCGCCGGGACCCCGTCGCGGGATCCCGGGCCGCGGTCCCGACCTGCGGAAGATCGCCGGACGGTGCACTAGCGAGCGGCCGGCTCGCCCGTGCGCGGGCCGGTCAGGTACACGAGCCGGAACTTGCCGATCTGCACCTCGTCCCCACCGGCCAGGGTGGCGACGTCGACGGGCTCACGGTTGACGTAGGTGCCGTTCAGGCTGCCGACGTCGTGCACCGAGAAACCGCCGCCCTCGCGGTGGAACTCGACGTGCCGGCGGCTGACCGTCACGTCGTCGAGGAAGATGTCGCTGTCGGGGTGCCGGCCGGCCGTCGTGACGTCCTGGTCGAGCAGGAAGCGGCTGCCCGCGTTGGGGCCGCGCTTGACCACCAGGAGCGCCGAACCCGCCGGCAGCGACTCGACGGCGCCGGCGTGTGCATCCGCGCCGTCGGTGACCTCCGGCTGGTCGCCGGAGTCCTCGCCACCGACCTTGGGGATCACGCTGGTCGCCTCGCCGATCCGCTCGGGGGCGAGCGCCGCACCGCACTGCGCGCAGAAGCGACTGCCCTCGGGGTTCTCGTGGCCACATCGAGTGCAGTGCACGTTGCGTCTCCTCCGGTACGAGGGGCCCGCCGCGGGGCCTCGAACGGGCCGCGGGCGGCCGGCGGACGGTGGGCCGGACGGCCCGCCGTGGGACGACCGCCGCGGGAGGGCGGCGGACCGTGGGTCATGGAACCAGCCGGTCGGCCCGAGGGTCAACCGGACGGGCGGAGCCGGGGCGGGCGGTTTCTCCGCAGGTCCTCCGCCGTTCCCGGTACCAGCGCGATCATAGTGAGCGACGCCGGGAGCAGCCTCCCGGCGGCCCCGGCTACGAGCCCTCGATCAGCGCCTGGTAGGCGGCCGCGTCGAGCAGCAGGCCGATCGGGTCGCCGACCTCCACCGGGACCGCGATGTCGACCAGCCAGCCCGCGCCGTACGGATCGGCGTTGATGGTCTCCGGCGCGTCGGTGAGCCGCTCGTTCACCGCCGCGACCACGCCCTTCACGGGGGCATAGATGTCGGAGACGGACTTCGTCGACTCGACCTCGCCGATGGCCGTCCCGGGGGCCACCTCCGCACCCACCTCGGGCAGCTGGACGAAGACGATGTCGCCCAGCGCGTCCTGGGCGTGGTCGGTGATCCCGACCCGGACGACGGGCGACGTGCCGTCGGTGCCCTGCACCAGCGCCCACTCGTGCTGGTCGGTGTAGCGGCGGTCGTCCGGTGTTGCCATGTGATGCGTCTCCAATGGGTGCTACGGCCTGCCTGCAGGGGCCGCCGCGAGCGTGCGAGCGGTGGGGCAGGGAGGTCCTCGATCAGTCGCCGGTGTCGGGCGCAGCGTATTGAGGGCGGTCAAGCGGCCGCAACGCGTCCACGACCAGCGCGGGCGACTGGGTGATCTCCACGGTGCCGCCCACCCGCTCGATGCTCTGGACGATGCCGCCGGGGATGAACATGGCCGTCTCCATGTTCTGCGGCTCCCCCAGGACGACGAACTCGTAGGGCGCCCGCAGCGGTGTGCCGTCGACCCGGAGCGCACCGGGCCGCCCCGTGACGGCGCTGGACAGCCCGATGCGGACGCCGTCGATCTGCATCGTCTCGGCGCCGGCGCCACGCAGTTCCTGGACGATGTCGATGATGTCGGAGACCCCGACCTCGTCCGAGGGGTCCCGGACAATGAGGGTCAGTCCGGGTCCCTGCGCCGGCAGCGTGCCGCCCAGGATCCCCAGGGTCTCGGCCCGGCGGCGCGCCTCCTGCAGGGCCGTGGCCGTCCGGCTGTCGGAGCCGGTCAGCTCCCGCAGGGCCGCCCGCTGGTCGGCCAGCTGGGACCGCAGCCGGTCCTCCCGGCTGTCGAGCTCGTCGAGGATGCGCACGAGGTCCTCCTCCCGTGCACCGGCGAGCATCTGCGCCTCGTCCGCGTTGCGGACCTGGACGGCGAGCGCGAAACCCAGCAGCAGGGTCAGGACGCCGATCAGCGCAGCGGCCAGCGGGTCACGGCCCCGCCGCCGCACCGTCGCGGTGGCCGGCGGCTCCCCGGGAGGAGCCCCGCCGACCGCATCGTCGGCAGGCGCCGGGGCGTCGGACCGCTCGGCGTCGGTCATGCCCGGAAGACGTGCCGCCGGATGGCCGCGGCGTTGCCGAAGATGCGGATGCCGAGCACGACGACGACCGCCGTCGACAGCTGGGCGCCGACCCCGAGCTGGTCGCCGAGGAAGACGATGAGCGCGGCGACCACGACGTTGGAGACGAACGAGATGACGAAGACCTTGGCGTCGAAGATGCCGTCGAGCCGGGCGCGGAAGCCGCCGAACACCGCGTCCAGCGCGGCGACCACGGCGATCGGCAGGTAGGGCTGCAGCCAGAGCGGGACCGTGGGGTCGAACAGCAGCCCCAGGAGGACGCCTGCCGCCAGTCCGAGGATGGGGATCACGGCGTCAGCCTCCGGGGGTGGGGTCGGCACCGGTGGCCGCGCGGGGACCGACCGGTTCGGCGGAGCGGAGCTCGGGCGGGCTGGCGGCGGGCAGGGACAGCTCGTCCTCCTTGGCGAAGTCGAAACGGAGCCCGAAGTTGAGCGAGTCCTCGGCCAGGGCCTGGACCTGCGGGTTGAGGAGGAAGGCGTTGGCGAGCTCGTCCGGGTCGCCGACGGCACTGATCTCGTACGGGTCGGTGACCGGCCGGAAGTTGACCAGGACCGCCTCTCCGGCGAAGCGGATGGCGCTGGTGGGCCCCAGCCGCTGGCCGTTGATGCTGATCGCCTCCGCGCCGGCGGCCCAGAGGGCGTTGACCACCCGCTGCAGGTCCCCGTCCTGGACCCGGCCGAGGGGGTCGACCACCGCCGAACCGCCGCCCACGAGGTCGTCGTCGGCCTCCGCCTCGGCATTGGCCAGGGTGACGAGCAGCCCGGGGCCGGTGACGGCGACGGCCGCGGTGCCCTGCTCGGCCCGTGCCAGGGCGTCCCGTGCCCGCTGCCCCACCACGGTGGCGTCGAGCAGCTCGTCGCTGGTCCGGCTCACCTCGGTCCGGAACTCGGCGAGCTGGTCGACCAGTTCGTCGCTGACCGACGACGCCTGCTGGATGTCGCGCACCAAGGCGGCGCGGATCTCCTGCCGGCCCTGCGCCCGGTCGGCGGCCTGGTCGTACGTGACCGCGGCGAGCAGGCCGGCCACGGCCATCGTCAAGGCGATCAGCACCCGCCCGCGCCGGCGGCGCGGCGGTTCCCCGCGGGCGTCCCGCGCGGCGGCCGCCTGGGCGTACGCCGGGTCCAGCGTCTCGGCGAGGACGTCGTCGAGCAGCGAGGCGCCCAGCGACCGCACGCCGCCCGCGGGTCGTCGGCCGGTCACGACCGGCGTCCGCGGCCCGCCGACCGCTCGGCGGCCAGCAGTCCGACCACCTGGATGACGTAGAAGACCCCCGCGAGCAGGTACAGCGCGGTGCCCCAGATGGCGAGGGCCCAGGCGAACGGCGCGGCGAGGGTCGCCAGGAGCCCGTCGCCGTCGGCCAGCAGGAGACCCGGGAAGGCGTAGAGCAGCAGCAGCGTGGCCGCCTTGCCCAGGTAGTGCACCTGCAGCGGCGGCCAGCCGTGAGCCCGCAGGACCAGCAGCATGACGCCGAGGACGACCTCCCGGCCCAGGAGCAGCGCCATCATCCAGACCGGCACGACGTCGCGCAGGGCCAGCGCCACCAGCGTCGAGACGATGTAGAGGCGGTCCGCCGCGGGATCCAGGAGGACGCCCAGACGGCTGCCCTGGTCCATCGACCGGGCGATCTTGCCGTCGGCCCAGTCGGTGAAGCCGGAGACCATGAGGACGACGACGGCCCAGCCGTCCTCCTCCGGGCCGAGCAGCAGCCACAGGAACAGCGGGACGCCCAGCAGCCGGAGCACCGACAGCGCGTTCGGCACCGTCCAGATGCGGTCCGGCAGCGCATCCCGGCCGGTTCCCGCGGGGGGCGTCCCGGCGCCGGGTACGGGTGCGGGAGCCGACGGCCCGCTCGACGACGTCACGTTCCCTCCAGCCCCTGCACTCCCGTGCCAGAGGCTAGTCGAAGGACCGGTGTCCCCCTCGCCGCTCGCATGCTCGTGGCGGGCGTGAGGGGCTGGAACGGCCCCGCCCGGGGTCCCGCCCTGAGCCTGCGAGGAGTGGGAAGGACGCCGGTCCTTCGTCAGGCGGGCACCGCCATCCCGGCCGGAGCGGGTTCGTAGCCCAGCGGACGGCGGTCGAAGCTGGCCGTCCCGTGCGTGACCGAGCGGAGGACGCCGGGGTAGCCCAGCAGCTCGACCTCCGGCACCTCCGCACGCACCGTGGTGCGGTCCCGGCCGTCCTGGGCCTCCGAGCCGGTCACCCGGGCGCGCCTGGAGGACAGGTCGCTCATGACGGCGCCCACGTACTCGCTGGGCACCTGCACCTCGATCTGGCACCACGGCTCCAGCACCCGGGTCCCGACCGCGGCCACCAGTTCCCGCAGCGCCAGCGCCCCCGCCGCCTGGAACGCGGCGTCGGAGGAGTCCACCGAGTGCGCCTTGCCGTCGACCAGGGTGACCCGGATGTCCACCAGCGGCCGGTCGCCGTTCACCCCGCGCTCGGCCTGGGCCCGGACGCCCTTCTCCACGCTGCCGTGGAACTGGGTGGGCACCGTCCCGCCGACGATCTGCTGCTGGAACACGATCCCCGAGCCGGGCGGTCCGGGCTCTCCCTCGACCACGACCACGGCGTACTGCCCGTGGCCGCCGGACTGCTTGACGTGCCGGCCGGTCACGCGGGCCGGGCCGCACAGCGTCTCCACCAGCGGCACCCGCACCGGCACGGTGGCGACGGTGACGCCGTGCCGGGCGCTCAGCCGCTCGAGGAGGACCTCGGCATGCGCGTCGCCGACGCACCACAGGAGCAGCTGACCGGTGTCGGCCCGCCGTTCCAGCCGGACCGTGGGGTCCTCGGCGGCCAGCCGGGCCAGCGCGGTGGCCAGGCGGTCCTCGTCGGCCCGCGAGGCCGCCTCCACCGCGACCGGGAGCTGCGGCACGGGCAGCTGCCACGGCGGGACCAGCCGCGGCTCGTCGGGGCTGCTCAGGGTGTCCCCGGTCTCCGCCGTGGTCAGCCGGCTCACCGCGCAGATGTCGCCCGCCGGGCAGGCCGCCACCGGGCGCAGCGCGGCGCCCAGCGGTGCGGACAGGACGCCGATCCGCTCGTCGGCATCGTGGTCGGGGTGGCCCCGCTCGGCCATCCCGTGACCGGAGACGTGCACGGCGGCGTCGGGCTGCAGCGTGCCGGAGAAGACGCGGACCAGGGAGACCCGGCCGACGTAGGGATCGGTGGTCGTCTTGACGATCTCGGCGACCAGCGGGCCGTCGGGGTCGCAGGCCAGCGGTGGCGCCGCCGATCCGTCGAGGTGCGTGACCGGTGGGCAGCCGTGCTCGGTGGGGCAGGGGAACGCGGAGACGAGGAGGTCGAGCAGCTCGCGGACGCCGACGTCGGTCACCGGTGAGGCGCAGAGGACCGGGTGGAAGTGCCCCCGGGCGACGGCGGTCTCCAGGTCGGCCACGAGGTCGTCGACCGCCAGCTCCTCGCCGGCGAGGTAGCGCTCCATCAGCGTCTCGTCCTCGCTGTCGCCGATGATCCCCTCGATCAGCTCGCCGCGGAGCCGGTCGGCGTCCTGGTCCCCGACGGGCACGGAGTCGACGTCCGGCTCCAGCAGCGACACCAGCCCCCGGGCCGCCCCGTCGGGGCCGCGTTCGATCAGGTGCAGGGGGTAGACCCCCTCCCCCAGCATCAGTTGGCAGAGCCGGACGGCCTCGTCGACGTCGGCGCGCGGCCGGTCGATCTGGCTGAGGACGACGGCGCGCGGCATCCCGACCGCGGCGCACTCCTCCCACAGCTGCACGGTCGCGGCATCCACCCCGGCCACCGCGGAGACCACGAAGAGCGCCGAGTCCGCGGCCCGGAGCCCGGCCCGCAGTTCCCCCACGAAGTCCGGTGAGCCGGGAGTGTCGAGCAGGGTCAGCCGGTGGCCGGCGTGCTCGACGGTGGCGACGCCGAGGGAGACCGAGCGCTGCTGGCGGACCTCGACCTCCTCCCCGTCCAGGCACGTGGTCCCGTCCTCCACCCGGCCGGCGCGGGTCACCGCCCCCGTCGCGGCCAGCAGCGCCTCGGCGAGGGTGGTCTTCCCGGCGCCCGCCCGCCCGACGAGCGCGACGTTGCGCACCTTCGCGGCCGGGCGCGGAGCGGGAGCCGGGGGGATGTCCTTGCCCATGGGGCGTCACCTCGGGCCTGGTCGCCGGGGACGGCGGCCCGTGCGCGGTGCACGGCGTCTCCCGGCTGGCGGATGTGTCGTGGATCACAGCCTGCCGTGTCGTCGGTGCCCGGACAAGGCCCACGGGCCTCGCCGGCGCCCCGTTCAGGTCCTGCGGAGTCGGGCCGTGGAGGCGAGGCGACGCACGCCACGGCGGTGGAGGAACCTCCCGCCCACGAGCAGGACCGCTCCGAGCGCCAGGAAGCCGAGGTCCCGGCCCAGCGGGGAACCGAGGTCGTCCCGTACGTGGTGCGCCCCGAGGATCTGGTGGTCGATCAGCCCCTCGACGAGGTCGTACAGCCCCCACCCGGCCAGCACGAGGCCGAAGACGAAGCCGCTGAAGCCCAGCCCGTAGAGCAGTCCGGACGACCTCGTGGGCTTGCGTGCGGCGCTGGGAGTGGTCCCGGGAGCGGTCGTCATGCCGCAGCGCTACCCCCCTGCTGCGGCGGCACGCCGGCGTCGCATGCTGAGGGCATGACGACCGACCACGCCGCGGGCCGCGACCAGGAGACGGGGCGGGCGCACGCCGTCCTGCGCACCACCGCCGACCTGCCGGCCCCGTGGGCCGCGCTGTGCGGCGCCTCGGTCGGGGTGGTGCAGGGGCGCTGGGACGGCCCCCGCGGGACCGGCTCCGCCGACCCCTGCCCGGAGTGCCTCCGCCTCGCCGCCGGCTGACGGCGGACCCGCCCTCTCACGGCGGGTGGTGCCGCCGATCCGACGATCGACCGGTTGTTGGGGATAACGGAAGTGGGACGGCGCGACGCCGCCCGGGTGCCGACGCCGCCACAGGTGTCCGGCCCGGATCATCGCGGCAGCCCCGCCGCGCCACCGGGGCGTCCGCCCGCTCCGGAGCCGGGCTCCCGAGCGGGCGCACGGTCACTCGAAGACGACGGTCCGGTTCCCGTAGATGATGACCCGGTTCTCGGTGTGCCAGCGCACTGCGTGCGCCAGCGCCCGCGTCTCGGCCTCCCGGCCACGGGCGGCGAGCTCCTCCGGGTCCAGCGCGTGGCCGACCCGGAGCATCTCCTGCTCGATGATCGGCCCCTCGTCGAGGTCGGCGGTGACGTAGTGCGCCGTCGCCCCGATGAACTTGACCCCCCGGGCGTGCGCCTGGTGGTACGGACGGGCGCCCTTGAAGCTGGGCAGCATCGAGTGGTGGATGTTGATGGCCTTGCCCCCCAGCTCCCGGCACAGGTCGTCCGAGAGGATCTGCATGTAGCGCGCCAGGACCACCAGGTCGACCCGCTGCTCGCGCACGATGTCCAGCAGTGCGGCCTCGGCCTCCGGCTTGGTGTCACGGGTGACCGGGATGTGCCTGAAGGGGATGCCGTAGAAGTCGGCGATGTGCTCCAGGGTGGGGTGGTTGGAGACGATCGCGACGACGTCGAGGTTGAGCTCGCCGATCGAGTTGCGGAACAGCAGGTCGTTGAGGCAGTGCGCGTACTTGCTCACCATGATCAGCACGCGCTGCCGCTCGGCAGCGTCGGCCAGCCGCCAGGACATCCCGAAACGCTCGGCGGTCCCCTCGAAGGCCCGGCGCAGCGCCGGGAAGTCCAGCGGCGTGCCGTCGACGTGCGAGAACTCGACCCGCATGTAGAACCTGCCGGTCGTGGGGCTGTCGAACTGGTGGCTCTCCAGGATCGTGCACCGCTCCTGCACGAGCAGGCCGGACACCGCGTGCACGATGCCCGGTGCGTCCTCGCAGGACAGCACCAGGACGCCGTGCTGACCGTCGGCGGGTCGCGTCATCACGCCTCCTCTCACGGATCGCTCCCCCGGGGCCGATGCGCCGGCCGCTGTCGGGGCCTTCCGGCCCGTGCCGCTACGCGAGCCCCGGAGCCGGGGCGCCGAGGACGGGCCACTCACTGCCAACCTATGGCGTGGATCACGTCCGCCGAATGCCGCAGATGACCTCCCCTGAACGGCAGGAGGTGTCGGGTCGGCTGCGACAATAGACGTAGCCGCGGCACGGATCGCCGACGGCGGCGGGTCAGCCCCAGACCTCCGCCGCCGTCTCCACGACCAGCTCCAGCTTGGCCCGCTGGTCGTCCAGCGTGAGGGCGTTCCCCTCGACCGTCGAGGAGAAGCCGCACTGCGGCGACAGGCACAGCTGCTCCAGCGGCACGTACCTCGCCGCCTCGTCGATGCGCCGCTTGAGGTCGTCCTTCCGCTCGAGCTCGGCGCGCTTGGTCGTGACCAGACCCAGGACGACCCGCTTGCCCGGCGGCACGAAGCGCAGCGGCTCGAAGCCCCCGGAGCGGGCGTCGTCGTACTCGAGGAAGAACCCGTCGACCTCCAGCCCACCGAAGAGCGACTCGGCGACGAAGTCGTACCCGCCCTCCGCCACCCAGGACGAGCGGAAGTTCCCCCGGCACAGGTGCGTGGTGACGGCGAGCCCCTCCGGCCGACCCGCGAGCGCGGCGTTCACCTGGCGGATGTACCGCTCGTGCAGGTGCTCGGCGTCCCGCCCCTGCGCGGCGATCTCCGCGCGCTGCGCCGGGTCGTTGAGGTAGGCGAGGCTGGTGTCGTCCAGCTGCAGGTACGTGCAGCCGAGCGCGGCGACGCTGCGGATCTGGGACGCGTACGCCGCCGACAGCGCCGCCCAGAACGCGTCCTCGTCGGGGTAGACCTGCGGATCGATGGACGCCGCCCCGCCGCGGTAGTGCACCATCGACGGCGACGGGATCGTCAGCTTCGGCGTCTGCTCCGGGGACGCGACGCTCCGCAGGAAGTCGACGTGGTCTCCGAAGATGGGCTCCTCGATCGCGAGCGGCCCGTCGACGTGCAGCCCGGCCGGAGCCCAGTCGATCGACCCGTCGGCGTTCTTGAAGTGCACCGGGCGGCCTTCGCCCTCCACGCGGCGGATGCCGGAGATCGCGTAGATGAAGTCCATGTGCCAGGTGGCCCGCCGGAACTCCCCGTCGGTCGCGGTGCGCAGGCCGAGGTCCCGCTGCATGCGGACGGCGTCGGCGATCGCGTCGTCCTCGACGACGCGGAGCTCCGCGTCGTCGATGCGGCCCGACGCGCGGTCGGCACGGGCGCGGAGCAGCCGCTCCGGGCGCAGGAGGCTGCCGACGTGGTCGGCGCGGAAGGGTGGCCCGGAGCGATCGGCGGGAGCCTGGTCGGTTCCCGGGCGGTGGGTGGGACCGGACACGTGCGTCTCCTCGTCGTCGTTGCCGTGCGCGGCACGGGTGTCGATGCGCCGGTACCGCGCCCCTCCGGCGCCGTCCGCGATCCGGGAGGCGGGTCGGCACCGGACCTGCCCGGAGCCTACGACCGCCGCGCCGGGCGGACGCCGCCCCTGTCGGGGCAGCCCGGGCCGGCGATCGGTCTCTTCCGCTCGCCGGACCGAGCGGGCACGCTGTGCCGAACGGCGCGCCCGGGACGGCGCCCCTGCCGGCACCCGGAGGACGAGTGGCTCAGCTGCATGCCCGATCGACCAGCATCCAGGGCGACCCCCGGTCGGTGGACGAGGCGACCACCTACGTCCGCGACCACGCCATGCCCGCGCTCGAACGGGTGGACGGCTGCCTCGGCCTGTCGATGCTCGTCGATCCCGGCACCGGCCGGTGCATCGTCACCACCTCCTGGCGGGACGAGGCGGCGATGCGCTCGAGCGAGGAGCACGTGCGAGCCTCCGCGGAGCGCACCGCCGAGATCCTCGGCGGCCGCCCGGAGCTCGAGGAGTGGGAGGTCGCCGCGATGCACCGGGTGCACGAGGCCCACCACGGGTCGTGGTCGCGCGTCACCTGGCTGCGCACCGAGCCGGCCTCGGTCGACCGCGCCGTGGACGCCGTGCGGCTGTCCCTGATGCCGAAGCTGGACGACCTGCCCGGCTTCTGCAGCGTGAGCGTGCTGGTCCGCCGCGCCGACGGGCTCAGCGTGGCCGCGGTCTCCTACGACAGCCGGGAACAGCTGGAGCAGGCGAGCGAGGGCGCGCGCGAGTTCCGGGAGGAGTTCGCGCCCACCATGGGCATCCGGACGGCCGGCACCGGCGAGTTCGGCGTCGCGATCGCGCACCTGCGGGTCCCCGAGACCAGCTGAGCGTCCCGGGGGCTCCAGTCACCGCCCGGCACGCGCCAGAGCCGCACCCAGCCGCGGGTACACCCGGCGGACGTTGCCCTCGAAGACCGCCGCGCGCCCCTCCTCGTCCAGCGCCGAGGCCTCGACGTAGCGGCGGGTGTCGTCGAAGTGGTGGCCGGTGCGCGGATCGATCCCCCGCACCGCGCCCACCATCTCCGAGCCGAACAGGATGTTCCGGGTGTCGATGACCTCCAGCAGCAGGTCGATCCCGGGCTGGTGGTAGACGCAGGTGTCGAAGAAGACGTTGCCCATGACGGTGGTCTCCACCGGCGGCTGCTCCAGCATGTCGGCCAGCCCCCGGTAGCGCCCCCAGTGGTACGGCACCGCTCCCCCACCGTGCGGGACCACCAGGCGCAGGCCGGGCAGGTCGCTGAAGAGGCTGCCCTGCAGCAGCTGCATGAACGCGGTGGTGTCGGCGTTGATGTAGTAGGCGCCGGTGGCGTGGAACGCCGGGGTCGCCGACGCCGACACGTGCACCATCGCCGGCACGTCCAGCTCGACCATCGCCTCGTAGAACGGGTACCAGCTCCGGTCGGTCAGCACCGGTGAGGTCCAGTGGCCGCCGCTGGGGTCGGGGTTGAGGTTGCACCCCACGAACCCGAGCTCCTCGACGCAGCGGCGCAGCTCGGCGATGGAACCGGTGAGGTCCGCACCCGGCGACTGGGGCAGCTGCGCGACCCCCACGAAGCGGTCGGGGAACAGCGTGGCGACGCGGTCGATCAGGTCGTTGCACCGGCGGGCCCACTCCAGGCTCACCGCGGCGTCGCCGACGTGGTGCGCCATCGCCGAGGCCCGGGGTGAGAAGAGGGTGACGTCGATGCCCCGCTCGTCCATCAGCCGCAACTGACCGGCCTCGATCGTCTCGCGGATCTCGTCGTCGCTGATCGAGGGGTACGCCGGCGGGGTCGTCCCGGCCTGCCACGCCGCGACCTGCTGCTCCCGCCAGGCGGTGTGCGCCGCCGGGGCCGTGGTGTAGTGCCCGTGGCAGTCGATGATCACCGGTGCTCCGCTCCCCGGGCGGCCACCGCGGCGGTCCCCACCTGCCCGGCGGCCGCGGCATCGCGCAGCTCGGCCAGGAGATCGCGCGCGGCTGAGGCCACGCGAGCGGGCACCCCCAGCTCCTGCAACTGCTCGGTCGCCGCGGTCATCTCGTCGGCCCGCCTCCGGGCGTGGGTGTGGGTGCCGTCCACGAGCCGGTCGACGGTCCGCTCGTCGAAGCCGGCCAGCTCGGCGGCGATGTTGCCGCGCAGCCAGTCCGCGCAGCCCGCGGTCTCGGCCCCGCGCAGCGCCTCCACGACGGCGGCGGCCAGGCCCTTGTAGAAGACGCTGCGCAGCAGCTTGCGGGAGATCGCCGTCCCGGCCGGCCCCTCCTGGACGGTGACGTCGGCCCCCAGGCCGGCGAACACCTCGCGGAAGCGGGCCGCCCCGTCCCCGGAGACGAGCATCGGCGTACGCAGGCCCTTGCCCGGCACCGGCGACATGAGGGCGACGTCGACCACCGGGACGTCGTGCGGTGCGGCGCGCTCCGCCAGTGCCACCTTGACGCCGGGGCTCGCGGTGTTGAGGTCGGCCCACAACGTGCCCGGGCGCAACGCGGGCAGCGCGTTGCCCAGTGCCGTCACGGCGTCGTGGGAGCTGTTGACGCTCAGCACGACGTCGGCGTCGGCGACCGCCTCGGCCTCGGAGCCCCGCTGCCGTACGCCGTCCACGGCGAGGCCCAGCGGGTCGTACCCCCGGACGTCGGCTCCCGCGGCCACCAGGTCGCGGGCGATCTCCGATCCCGCCTCGCCGAGCCCCAGGACGGCGACGGCGACCGTCACGAGGCCTGGCCCTCGGACCCGACCGGGGCGTCGCCGTCCACCCCCGTGGGCGTCACCGGCGGCGTCCCGTGGGTGTGGAAGGTCTCGATCGTCTTCAGGCCCCACGCCTGGCCCTTGGCGCGCTCGGCCTCGGACCAGTCGATCGGCTGCCAGTCGGGGGCGAAGACCAGCCGGGCGGCAGGGTTGTCCAGCTCGATCCGGTTGCCGGCCGGATCCCAGACGTAGAGGAAGAAGCTCTGCTGGATGGTGTGCTTGTGCGGTCCGGTCTCGATGTGGACACCGTGCTCCAGCGCCAGGTCGGCGGCCCGGATGATGTCGTCCCGGCTGTCGACGGCGAACGACAGGTGGTGCAGCCGGCCCGCGGTGCCGGTGTTGTCCTTGGTCCAGACGACGTCGTAGCCCTTGTTCGTGAACGTCGTCCAGGTGCCGGCGACCGAGCCGTCGTCCAGCACGATCTGCTCGGTGATCATCGCGCCCAGGGTGTCCACGAAGAAGTCGCGGTTCTCCACCGGGGTGACGCCCAGGTAGTTGATGTGGTCGATCCGCCGCACGCTGACCCCGCGGCCGGGGTAGGCCTGCGCCTGGTTCTTCAGCGCCGGCTTGAGCGCGCCCTCGGGCCGGTACCACTCGGTCTCGTAGTAGACGCCCATCTCGTGGCCGTCCGGGTCGGTGAAGACGTAGACCGGCCCGTAGCCGGGGTCCCCGTCCTGCCAGCCCACGCCCTGCCCGGTCTGCTCGATGGCCTCGACCCGCCGCTGCAGCGCCTCGGGGGTGCTCGCCCGGAAGTTGGTCCGGCCCACCCCGGGCCGCGGAGCCGCGGTGAGCTTGATGGTGGTGTTCTCGTAGTCGTCCCAGGCGCGCAGGAACACCGAGTTCCCTGCCGAGCCGTTCTCGGTCATCCCGAGATAGCGGACGTAGAAGTCGAGACACTCCTCGGGCTTGTCGGTCAGCAGTTCGACGTGGGCCAGATGCGCGATGTCGTGCAGGGGTGGCACGGGCTCTCCTAGGAGTCGGATGTCGGTGCGGTACGGCCCCGTCCGGAGGCTCGCCCCCAGCCTGCGAGAGGCGCGGAGGGCGGGGTCCTGCTAGCGGGGGAAGGCGGTCCCCTCGAAGAGCTTGCGGGCGGTGCGGACGACCCCCGAGCGGAGGACGCGGGGCGGTGCCACGGAGCTGTCGACGACGACGTCGACCAGCAGGTGGCCGGTCGGGTGCTCGACGTCGACCTGCGAGGTGTCCCGCGGCCAGTCGGTGGTCAGCTCGTGCCCGACCGCGTCCGGCAGCAGCATCCCGGTCACGACGCTGACGGCGCCGAGCACGCCGATCGAGCTGTGCGGCTGCACCGGGATGAACGACCGGGTGCACACCTGGCCGCCGTCGCGCGCGGGCGCGAGCAGCGCCGTCTTCGGCACCGACGCCGACGAGACGTCCCCCATGCCCATCAGCTCGGCGGCCTTGCGGCGGAACGCGTCGACCCGCTGCAGCAGCGCGGTGTCGGCGGCGAGCTCCTCGTGCGACTCGTAGCCGGTCAGCCCGAACGACCCGGCGAGCGCGAGGACGACCGGCATGCCGTTGTCGACGCACGTCGCCTCGACGCCCTCGATCGTGTCGCGCACGTGCCCGGTCGGCAGCAGGCTCCCGGTGGCGGAGCCCTCGGTGTCGGTGAAGGCGAGCACGACCGGGGCGGCGGTTCCCGGCACGCCGGCGATCTCCACGTCGCCGCGGTACTCCACGCGGCCCTCGGGCGTCGGGAAGGTGGCGACGGCGACGCTGTCGGAGTTGACCATGCGGATCCGCACGCTGGTCTCCGGGTCGCCGGCCGGCACGAGACCGCGCTCCACCGCGAACGGCCCGACGCCGGCCAGGATGTTGCCGCAGTTCTGTCGCTCGCTGACGGTCGCCTCGTCCACGCCGAGCTGCAGGAACAGGTAGTCGACGTCGACGTCGGGGGCCTCGGACGGCGAGACGACCGCCACCTTGCTGGTCAGCGTCGTCGCTCCGCCGAGCCCGTCGATCTGCCGCGGGTCGGGCGTCCCCATGAGCCGCAGCAGCAGGTCGTCGCGCTCGGCCGTGCCGGCCGGCAGGTCGCGCGCCTCGAGGTAGAGGCCGCGCGAGGTGCCGCCGCGCAGCATCGTGCACCGGACGCCGGTCCCGTCGTAGCTCACGTACACACCTCCAGTGGGGAACCGGTGCCTGCGGCGCTCACAGCTCCTCCGCGAACTTCTCGTAGGTGACGTACTCGATGCCGAAGTCGGGCAGCTTCCCCCGCAGGCCGTAGCGGTCCAGCCCCAGCTCCCCCTCCTGGAACGCCGCCCGGGCGCCGGCCTCCTTGTCCAGCCGCGCCTGCGACGCGGCCAGCGCCCGCGGCACGTCGGCGCGCGGCACGACCATGACGCCGTCGTCGTCGGCGACCACGACGTCGCCGGGGTGGACCGGCTGGCCGCCGAGCACGATCGGCACGTTCACCGCACCCGCCGTGGCCTTCACCGAGCCCTGCGCGCTGACCGCGCGGGACCAGGCCGGGAAACCCATCTCGCGCAGCTCGGCGACATCACGCACACCGCTGCCCAGGACGACGCCGCAGACCCCGCGCTGCGCCAGGGCGGTGGCGAACAGCTCGCCGAACAGCCCGTCGGTGGACGGCGAGTTCGTCGCGACGACGAGCACGTCACCCGGCCGGCACTGCTCCACGGCCACGTGGATCATCAGGTTGTCGCCCGGCCAGCACAGCACGGTGACGGCGGTCCCGCCGATGCGCGCCCCCGGCCAGGCCGGGCGGAACTCCGGGCCCAGGTAGCCGACCCGGCCCAGTGCCTCGTGCACGGTGGCGACGCCGAAACCGCCGAGCTGCTCGGCGTCCCCTGCATCGGCGCGCGGCGGATCGGTGACGACGACGTTCCTCATGCAGGATCTCCGGTCTGCGGGACGGGCTCGGTGAGCGCGTCGATGACGCTGCGGACGTGGGCGACGGCCGCCGCCTCGGCGCGGGCGGGGTCGCGGTCGGCGACGGCGTCGACCAGGGCGGTCAGCTCCGCCAGGCTCACCCGCGGTCGCCCGGGCCGCAGGGAGAGCCGGAACCGGTGGCGCACGAGCTGGGCCTGCAACCGGCCGACCAGCTCCGCGGCGATGGGGTGGCGGGCGGCGTCGTGGACCATGCCGTGCAGCTGCTGGATGAGCTCCGAGTACTTGAGCAGGTCACCGGAGTCCACCGCCTCGGCCATCGTCCGCACGTGCGCGCCCAGCCGGGCGATCTCCGCATCGGTGATCCGTTCGGCGGCCTTGCGGGCGAGCAGGCCCTCGAGCGGCATGCGGACCTCGGTGATCGCGACCGCTTCCTCGGTGGAGACCACCCGGACGCGCGCCCCCCGGTGCGGGATCCGCTCGACCAGGCCTTCGGTGATCAGTGCGTCGATCGCCGCGCGGACGCTGCTGCGGTTCACGCCGATGAGTGCGGCCAGGTCGGCCTCGACGAGCCGGTGCCCCGGGGCCAGATCCCCGCGCGAGATCGCCGCACGGAGCGCCTGCTCCGCGGAGGTTCGTGCTGCTGCGCCCACCGGGTCCCCTCTGCTCGCCGGTCCGACCGGGGATGACGCTAGGAGCCTGTCACCAGGATTGTCAACAATCGACCGGGCGGCTGTTCGTGGTCCCGGACCGCCCCTGATCACGGTGACAGGGGCCGCTCGAGCTGCCGGTACAGCAACCCGCCGGCGACGACTCCGGCCGCCAGGAAGAGCAGTGCGACCGGCCGCCCCGTCCACGTGGAGACGGTGGAGCCGACGGCCACGACCAGCGGCGGCCCGAGCAGCTGGCCCAGGCTCGACCCCTGCATGAGCAGGCCGACCGCCGCACCCGCCGAAGCCGTGCCGGCCGACATCCCCACCACCCCGCTGAACAGCGCGGACGGCACGACGCCGACGAGCAGGGAGTAGGCCACGACCGAGCCGATGCGCACCGGCAGCGGCAGCTCCGGGGCGTGCACCGCCCACACCGTGACCGCGACCCACCCCCCGCCGGCCACGATCAGCCACCAGCGGCCGACCCCCCGGTGCAGGAGGAACGCCCCCAGCAGATTGGCCGGGACGTTGGCGAGGAAGACCATGCCCGTCACGAGCCCGGCGGCCTCCAGGGACAGCCCGCCGTCCACCAGCATGGTGGGGAGCAGGCCCACCACGGCCAGGTACTGACCGGCGTAACACCCGAAGACGACGGCCAGGCACAGCACACCCGGAGACCGGACCGCCTGGAGGAGCCCGCCCGTCCCCTGCGGCCTCCGGGCCGGAGTGCTGGGAACCCAACGGCCCACCGCCAGGAGCACCAGGGCCGTCACGCCGGCGTCGATCAGCCAGGCGCTGCGCCAGCTCAGCAGCGTGATCGCCGCGGGCACCAGCAGCGTGGCCAGACCGGCGCCGAGGGGCATGTAGACGCCCCACACCCCCACGACGAGCCGGCGGTGCCCGCGGCCGGCAACCTCGGAGAGCAGCGGCGGGGCGGCCAGGACGACCAGCACGAACCCGAGCCCCTCACCGACGCGTGCGGCCATCAGCCACGCGGCGGAACCGGCGGCAGCGCCGCCGAGGTTCGCCACCACGATCGCGAGCAGCCCCAGCAGGACCTGCCGCCGGAAGCCCACCGCCTGGCCGAGCCAGCCGAGGAGCGCCCCGGCCACGGCGCCGATCGCGCTCACCACGGAGAGGAACCAGGCGGCGCCGGAGGAGCTGAGCCCGAACTCCAGCTGCAGGACCGGCAGCGCGGCCGAGCCCTTGCCGATCTGGGCGGCCCCGATGACCCCGGCCGCCATGAGGCTGAGCACGGCGGCCCACGAGGTGTCCCCGTGCCCGTTCCCGGGCCCGGGCCCCGGCCGGCCGGCCCGGCGGCGCGCGCGGCCGCCGGCGTCCCGCTGCCGCTGCCGCTCCCACGCCGTCGTCCCAGGCCGCACTGCGCCACCTCCCCGTGCCGGGTCATCGACCCCCCTGCCGGAACTCGGCGACCAGGCCGACGGCGGCATCCCCGGACCGCGGCCGGCGCCTCCTCACCCGACCGCCGGAGCGGCGTCGTCGGGTGTGCGACCGGCGGCCGCCGCCGACACGGTAGTGGTCCGACCACGGCGGCGAAGCCGGCGCCGCGACGAGGTACGTCACATGACTCGGCAGGTGAGTCATCCGGCGCGGCACCCTCCTGCCAGACCGGTCGCTGAAGTGCCACCATCCCGCTGTGTCGGGGGCCACATCATGGCCTTACGGTTTCGGAGGGACGTGGCGGGCGCGGTGGCTGGTCCGAGGCACCGTCGCAGTCCGGGCCCGGTCACGGGTCCGGGCAACGCACCGAGACAGTGAGCCGTCTCGATCGGGGGCGGTGTACCGGAGAGATCACACGAGGACGGACGCACATGACCGCGAAGAACCTGCAGGAACTGCTCGACCAGACCGGTGACACCGTCGGCCTGCTGCGCAACTCCCAGCTGGGCACCTACATCTACCCGGTGGTCCCCTCGGAGTTCACCAACTGGCGCCGGGAGCAGAAGGCATGGCAGGAGACCGCCGTGCTCTTCGACCAGACCCACCACATGTTCAACCTGTTCATGCGCGGCCCGGACGCCCTCAAGCTGATCTCGGACACCGGCATCAACAGCGTGGCCAACTTCCCGGTGAACATGGCCAAGCAGTTCGTCCCGGTCACGCCGGCCGGCAACGTGATCGGTGACGGCATCCTCTTCCACCTCGACGAGGACGAGTACGTCTACGTCGGCCGCGCCCCCGGCGCCAGCTGGCTGCAGTTCAAGGGGGAGAACGGCGGCTACGACGTCGAGATCCGCAACGACCCCCGCTCGCCCTCACGGCCGTACGGCAAGGCCGTCACCCGCGATCTGTGGCGCTTCCAGATCCAGGGCCCCAACGCGTGGCCGATCATCGAGAAGCTCCACGGTGGCGACGTCGAGCAGCTGAAGTTCTTCCGGATGGGCAGCATGAAGATCGCCGGCGAGACCGTGCGCACGCTGCGCCACGGCATGGCCGGGGCCCCCGGCCTGGAGATCTGGGGTCCCTACGAGAGCTACGACCGGATCCGCGAGACCATCCTCGAGGTCGGCCAGGAGTTCGGTATCGAGCCGGTGGGTTCGCGCGCCTACTCGACGAACACCCTCGAGTCCGGCTGGATCCCCTCGCCGCTGCCGGCCATCTACACCGGCGAGGAGATGCGTCCCTACCGCGAGTGGCTCGGCGCCGACAGCTACGAGGCCACCAACGCCATCGCCGGCAGCTTCGTCTCCGACGACATCGAGGACTACTACACCAACCCGTGGGAGCTCGGCTACGGCTCCTTCGTGAAGTTCGACCACGACTTCATCGGCCGTGACGCCCTCGAGTCCCTGGACAAGGACGCCCAGCGCCGCAAGGTCACCCTGGAGTGGAACTCCGACGACCTGGCCACGCTGCTCTCCTCGCAGGTCCAGGGCGCGAAGTACCAGTTCTTCGACCTGCCCAACGCCAACTACGGGTCGTCGAACTTCGACAAGGTCATCGACGCCGACGGCACTCTGCTGGGCGTCTCCATGTTCACCGGCATCTCGGCGAACGAGCAGAAGGGCCTCTCGCTGGCCACCGTCAGCCCCGACGTCCCGCACGGCGCCGAGGTCCGCGTGGTGTGGGGCGAGCCCGACGGCGGCAGCGAGAAGACCACGGTCGAGCCGCACGAGCAGTTCGAGGTCCGCGCCATCGTCAGCCCGGTCCCCTACGCCACGATGGCGCGGGAGACCTACCAGGGTGGCTGGCGCACCGTCGGCAAGGCCTGATCTCTGCGACCGTGGCCGGGCGACGAGGACTCGTCGCCCGGCCACGGTCACGTCCGTCCAGGTCGGTCCGCTCCGTCACCTGCCGCGTCCGCCGCGTCTGGTGGGTCGCCAGGGGTGGCCATCCGCGTGGTCGACCCCACGGCCGGGATCCCGGACGTGACGAGGTCCTGCCGGAGGACGGCTGGTCCCGGTCTGCGGCGCGATCCAGACAGCGATCCTCCTGCCCACCCCGCGACGAAAGGTCACTCCCCATGTCCTCCGAGAGTCTGGCCGCGGCCCTCACCCGTGCCGGTAGCCCGGTCGAGCTGCTGAGGAATCTCGCTTCCCCACCGAGCACCTTCCCGGTGAAGCCCGAGTTCACCAACTGGCGCTCAGAACAACGGGCGTGGGTGGAGACCTGCGCCCTGCTCGACCAGTCGCACCACATGACCGATCTCTTCATCGAGGGCCCGGATGCACTACGGCTACTCAGCGACATCGGTGTCAACACCTTCGCGAACTTCGGCGTGGGCAAGGCCAAGCAGTTCGTCGCCGTGAACCCCGAGGGCTACCTCATGGGTGACGCCATCCTCTTCCACCTCGACGAGGAACTGTTCGACCTCGTCGGGCACCCGATGGTCCTCGACTGGGTCACCTTCACCCTCGAACGCGGCGACTACAGGGCAACGGTGGAGCGCGACGACAACTCCGCCGTCCGCCCGTCCGGGCCGCCGAAGTTGTATCGCTACGAGCTCCAAGGCCCCACCGCTGCCGCGCTCATCGAAGAGATGACCAACGCACCCCTGCCGAACGTCAAGTTCTTCAACATGGCGGAGTTCACCATCGCAGGCAGGCGCGTCCGCGGCCTGCGCCACGGCATGGCCGGCCAACCGGGCTTCGAGCTGTTCGGCCCCTGGGAGGACGGCGACGCGGTCCTGCAGGCACTGCTCTCGGCGGGTGCGAACCACGGGCTGGTGCGCGTCGGCGCGAAGGCGTACTCGACGGCCAACCTCGAGTCCGGGTGGGTGCCGGCCCCCATGGCCGCGCTGTTCTCGGACGATCCCCTCATGCAGGAGTACCGGGAGTGGCTCCCGGTGGAGAAGGTCGGCTCCATCGGTGGCAGCCACGACCCGGCCGAGATCCGGGACTACTTCCTGACGCCGTTCGACATCGGGTACGGGAAGACCGTGAAGTTCGACCACGACTTCATCGGCCGCGCGGCGCTCGAGCGGTTGGCCGAGTCGCCGCCGCGCACCAAGGTGACCCTCGTCTGGAACGCCGACGACGTCACCGCCGCCGTCCGCTCCCTGTACCAGCCGGGCCCCGGCGCCAAGTACATCGAGATGCCGAAGGCCCGCTATGCCACCCACCACGAGGACAAGGTTCTCGTGGACGGCCGGCAGGTCGGCATCTCGCTGGACTGCGGCTACCTGGCCAACGAGCGCGCCATGGTCTCGCTCGCCACGGTCGAGAACGAGTACGCCGAGCCCGGCACCGAGGTGACGGTGGTGTGGGGCGAGCAGCCGGTGTCAGCGAAGCCGGCGGTCGAGGAGCACCGGCAGGTGGAGATCCGGGCGACCGTCGCTCCCGTTCCGTTCGTCGACTTCGCCCGGAGCGACTACCGGGCACGGTGACGTCGCCTCCGGGCCTGCGTCGGAGGCGGCCGGCACCTCCGGCGCCGCGAGGAGGACCTCCTCCCCCACCCCTGGCGGCAGTGCCCGTGCGGGCCGGAAAGTCAGGCCGGCTGGGACACCCGGTTGTCGAAGAGCGCGACCCCGGCCGCGGTGTTCGACGCCGGTACGAAGTAGTGCGAGTGGACCTTCGCCACCTCGGCGTTCATCGCGCCGCGCATGATCAGCCACATGATCAGCTCGATGCCCTCCGAGCCGGCCTGCCGGATCAGCTCCTCGCGGCTGAGCGCCGCCAGCCGCGCGGGATCGGTCTGGATGGTCTCCATCCAGAAGGTGTCGAACTCGGGGTTGATGTAGCCGGCGCGGGCACCGGCCAGCTGGTGCGACATCCCCCCGGTGCCGAGGATGCCGACCGTGATGTCCTTCGGGTAGGCGGCGATGGCCCGGCCCAGGGCCTGGCCGAGGGCGTAGCACCGCGCGGCCGTCGGCTGCGGGTACTGGATGACGTTGACCAGGATCGGCACGACGGGGCACGGCCAGGCGTCGCCGGGGTCCGGCGTCCACACCGACAGCGGCACGGTGAGGCCGTGGTCGACCTCGAGCTCCTGGAACACCGTCAGGTCGAAGTTCTCGTCCACCAGCTGCTCGAGCAGGTGCAGCGAGAGCTCCGGGTCACCGATCACGTCCGGCACCGGCCGCTGGCCGAAGCCCTCGTCGGCGACCTGGTAGCGGTCAGCCGTACCGATCCCGAAGGTCGGGATGATGTCCAGGTCGATGCCGTTGGCGTGGTCGTTGTAGACCACGATCGCCACGTCCGGCTCGTGCTCGGCCAGCCACGCCCGGGCCGGGGCGTAGCCGTCGAAGAGGTCCTTCCAGGCCGGGTCCTCGGTCGTGCCACGATCCATCGCCGCGCCGATCGAGGGCACGTGCGACGTCGCCAGGCCCCAGATCACGTCAGCCATCGCGCCGTCCTCCTGCTCGCATCGCGGCCTGGAACTCCTGCTCGGTCATGCCGGTGAAGACGCCGCCGAGGTACTGCATCGACCGGCCGTCCATCATCGCCAGCTTGTAGACGTAGAAGATGCTGCCGCCGAGGTCGATCATCGCCTGCCAGTCGCGGTCGAGGACCGCCTGCTGCTGCTCGGCCGTGAGGCCGAACTCCTGGCAGTACGCGGCTTCGTCGGCGAGGAACCGCTCGCGGTTGTCCGCGGTGCGCAGGCTCATGAACATCTTGTTCATGCGCAGGCCCCGCCGGCTGGCCTCCCCGTCGAACACCGGGGTGCCCGGCAGGTCGAAGCGGCCGGTGGGGGTGTCCGCACTCATCGGTGCCCTTCCTCTTCCCCGGTTCCGGCGACCGGGGTGCTGGCTCCCGGCGTGGTCACGTGCGCTCCTGGGGGTGGGTGGCCAGGGCCTCCACGTGCACGTCGAGCCACGGGGCCATGGGCAGCGACATGAGCGCGTCGTGCAGCGCCGCCGGGTCCTCGGCCTCGTACAGCCCGATCGTCGCGTTGCGGCCGGGCACCCGCCAGAGGCGCTTCAGCACCCCGGCCGCGCGCAGCTCCATCGCGCGGGCGCGCTCACCGGCCCGCAGCTCCTCGCGCCGCTCCGCCGGGGTGTCGGCGGGCAGCCGGTTCTCCGACCGCACCAGGAACTCCACGTCAGATCCCTGTCTCTCCTGATCGGACCGGCCCTCGGCCGGCGAGCTCGAGCAGCACGCCGGCGAGCTCCTCCGGCGCCGTCACCATCGCCTCGTGCCCGGTCCGCAGCTCGCGCACCGGCCAGCCCCTCGCCCGTGCCCGGTCGGCCTGGGCAGCGAACACCCGCATCCAGTCGGTGCACTCGACGAAGGCCGCCGGGACGTCGTCGACGGCGCCGGTCAGCCGCAGCGGGTCGGTGTAGGCCTTCCACGGGTGCGCGGTGAGCTTCGGGCTCAGCCAGTCGACGTCGGCCTGCTCGGTCACCCCGAGGACGGACAGCTTGCGCACCGCCACGAGCCAGCCGAATCCCTGCTCGGCGGCGGACTCCGCCCAGTGGTGCTCGACGGTCCCCGGCAGCAGATCGCGCGCCGCCTCGCCGTCGGATCCCACGAACGCGTCGAGGTAGATCCGCTGGCCGACCGCCTGCGGGCGGCGGTCGGCGACCGCGGTGACGATCTGCCCGGCGTAGCTGTGCCCCACCAGGACGACGTCGGTGAGCCCCAGCACGTCGATCAGCCGGACGATGTCCTCGACGTGGGTCTCCAGCCCGACCAACGGGGAGAGCAGGTGCGCCCGTTCCGACAGCCCGGTGAGCGTGGGTGCGTGCACGTCGTGGCCGGCCTCCCGCAGCCGCGGGGCCACCCGGTCCCAGCACCATCCGCCGTGCCAGGCCCCGTGCACGAGGACGAACGTGGCCATGCTCTCGCCTCCTCGGACGACGTCGGGAAGGGCAGGGCGCGCGGGCTCCTCCCCACGGGGTCACGCTAGGCGCGCCACTGGCGGGCCGGATCGGCCCGATGTCACGACGCAGCCACCGCCGCGACAGGACCGGCCTACGTCATCCGTCGTGGGCTCCACAGCGACGATGGACCCGGGGCCACGGGAGATCCTGTCGACGCGTCAGGCGGCCGCCACTCCGGTCAGAGGTCCAGCACCAGCCGCGGTGTCCGCGCCCGGGAGACGCAGATCATCATCGTCTCGCCGAACGCGCGCTCGTCCGCGGTGAGGATCCCGTCCCGGTGGTCCGGCTCGCCCTGCAGGACCCTGGTCTCGCACGCCCCGCAGCTCCCGTCGGGGCACGCGGCCGGGACCTCGAGCCCCGCTCGTCGCACGGCCTCCAGGATCGACGTGCCCGGCGGGACGACGACGCCCACGGCGGCGACGGCGCACTCGACACGGAGCGGACCGACGTCCCCGGCAGGTTCGGCAGCGGTGGTCACGCGCCCTCCTCGGTGGTGCGGCCGGGGCGGGACGGGTCCCGGGGGGTCCGACGTCCGCCACGCTAGGCCGACCGGCGCACCCGCGGATCGCCCCGTTGACCGAGCGCGGCGGACGCCGCTGTCGCACTGCCGACGAGACATGTGACGGAAGCCGGGAGTCACCGGGGCTGGACGAGGCCCTCCTTGACGGCCATCAGGGCCGCCTGGGTCCGTGAGCTGAGCCCCATCTTCGTGAGCAGGTGGCTGACGTGCGTGCGGGCCGTCCGCTCGCTGATGACCAGGTGCTTGGCGATGTCCTTGTTCGACCTGCCCTCCGCGATGAGGATCAGCACCTCCTTCTCGCGGGCGGTGAGCACCCCCAGGCCGGTGCGCGGCGCCCGCATCTCCTGGGTGAGCCGCCGGGTGACCGCCGCGTCGAGGAACACCTCGTCGCGGACCGCCGCCCGCAGCGCGGCATCGACCTCGGCGGGCCGGGCGTCCTTGAGCAGATAGCCGGAGGCCCCGCTCTCCAGCGCCGCGTGCACCCGCTCGCTCTCGCCGAAGCTGGTGAGGATCACCACCTTGAGGCCGGGAAACCGGCGGAGCACCTCACCGGTCGCCGTCACCCCGTCCATCCCGGGCATCTGCAGGTCCATCAGGACGACGTCGGGGAGCTCGCCGTGCGCCGCGGCCCGGGAGAGCAGGTCCAGCGCCTCCTGCCCGTCGCCGGCCTCGTCGGCCACCTCGACGTCCTCGAGCGCCTCGAGGTAGGCGATCACCCCGCGGCGTACCACCGCGTGGTCGTCCACCACGAGGACCCGGATCGGATCGGCCACGTTCACGGGATCTCCTCCTCGTCGTCCGCCGGCCCCACGGGCAGGGACGTCGGCAGCGGCAGGCTGAGCAGCACGCTCGTCCCACCGCCGGCCGGCTGCCGCACCCGGACGGCGCCGCCCCAGCGGGCCGCCCGTTCGCGCATCACCGTCATGCCGAACCCGCTCGACGCCGACCCGCCGGAGGGGGCGTGCTCGGAGCTCAGCCCACAGCCGTCGTCGGCCACCTCGGCGACGAGGCGCCGGCGGCGTCCGTGGGAGGTCACCGCCACTCGGGCGTGGATCGCCGACGCCCGGGCGTGCTTCACGCTGTTGTGCAGCGCCTCGGCGACGACGCGGTAGACGTCCTCGAGCAGGTCGGGGTCGAGCGTGGCCATCTCGGCGTCGGGATCGTCGATGTCGAGCGACACCGCCAGGTCGGTCCGGGCCCCGGTCGTGTCCACCAGCGACCGCAGCGCCGAGGCCAGGCCGGCCGCCGTGCTCGCCGCCGGCCGCAGCTCCACCACCATGCCGCGCAGATCGGCCAGGACGTCCTCGGCACTGGTGCTCAGGTCGTCGGCCACCTGGGCCACCTTGTCCGGGGTGGGGGGCAGCCCCCGAGCGACCAGCACGCCGAGCGACCGCGCCTGCATCATCATCGAGAAGACCTGCTGCACCACCGAGTCGTGCAGGTCACGGGCGAGTTTCTGCCGCTCCTCCCGCCGGGCGACGTCCCGTTCCCGTTCCATCAGCGCGGCATGGTCCACCGCCATCGCGGCCTGCTCCGCCATGGCGAGGAGGAACTCCAGCTCGGTGTCGCCGACGATCTGGCCGGGCGCGAAGAAGGCGTTCAGGATGCCGACCGGCTCCCCGCGGGCGAGGAGGGGCACGCTGACGAACCAGTCCCACCGGGGATGCCGCATGACCTCGTGCAGGGGCCGCCACGCCGGGTCCCGCATGACGGCCTCGTACCGGTTCGGCGCGACCAGCGGCTCCCGGCTCTCCAGGGCGTCCAGCATCATCAGGCGGGCGCCCAGGGCACGGCATTCCATGAGCTTGTCGAAGAACGGCACCTCGCGGCCGAAGCCGGCGACGCCCATGACGTGCAACCGGTCCCCGGACGAGTTGACGGTCAGGACCTGCACCCCGGCGAGGGCGTCGGTGCGCGCGACCTCCTGAGCCAGCGCCTCCAGGGTGCCGACCAGCGAACGCTTCGACGCCACGTTCGAGGCCGCCTTGGCGATCGCGGCCAGCCGCCGCTCGCGCAACCGGCTGAGGGTGACGTCCCGGAAGGAGACGATCCACCGCGGCTGCCCGGGCACCGCGGCGACCACGTAGGCGAACTCCCGTCGCTGACCGGGCGCGGGTTCCCAGGCCACGGTGAGCTCGCCGGTCCTGGTGGCGGGCGCGTCGTCGGGCACCGGGAACGGTGACCGGTTGCCGGCGACGCGGTCCGGATCCAGGCCGCACAGGAGCACAGCCGCGGGGTTGGCCTCGACGAAGCGCGCCTCGGCGTCGATGACCACCAGCCCGTCCGGCGCGTGCTCCAGGACCTGGGCTGCCGTGGTCCGCGGAACGGCCGACGTGCCGGCGGCCCGTCCTGCTCGCTCCACCGGCCCCTCCTTCCTGTGCCGCCCCGCCGGCGACGGCCCTCACCCGGGCCGTCCCGGGGAGATGCTGACACGCCCCGGGCCGCCGACGTGCAGCGGACGGCCCGGACGAACCCCTCCGGGCGGGGACACGACCTCCCGTCACGACCCGGTCAGGACGTCCGTGCGTCGAGGTGGGCTCTCGACCGCGGAGAAGATGCAGGCCGGCGCTGAACGGGCTCCTGCTCCACGGCCGCCGGCTCCCGGACGGCCGGACCCCGCCAGCGTCCGTGACCACGTGCTCGGCCCCGGGCCCGGCCGGGGCCACCCGCGACGATTGACGTACGGGCGGCCACCGAACCGGCGGACGAGGTGCCGCCATATCACCGTCCCGGTCCGGGGGTGGCGCAGGTCACGATCGACGTGCGCATGGCAGCAGCCGCCCGTCCGGGCACGCCGCCGACGACGCCCGCTGCGGGGACCCGCCGCGGACCTGTGCAGAGGGGACACCAGGTGAAGCGAGCGCTGAAGGTCCGGGACACGGCCACCCGCGCCTCGCTGAGGCGGACGTTCGAGGACCTCGGCTACGAGGTGATCCCGTTCAAGAAGACCGAGGAACAGGTCCTCCAGCACGTGCCCACGGACGTGCGGCTGACCGTCACCGCGTCCCCGGCCAAGGGTCAGGACGCGACCCTCGACCTCACCGTCGCGCTGGCCGGCCACGGCTACGACGTGGCGCCGCACCTGTCGGCCCAGCAGGTCCGCGACCGCGCGCACCTGGCCGACATCGTGGCCCGCTGCCGGGAGGCCGGCATCTCGGACGTGTTCGTCGTCGGCGGCGACCCCACGGACACGCCCACGGAGTTCACCGACGCGCACGCCCTCCTCGTCGCTCTGCACGAACTCGACCACGGCTTCACCGAGATCGGCATCGGCGGCCACCCGGAGGGCCACCCGGCCGTCCCCGAGGACGTGCTGTTCCAGGCGCTGAAGGACAAGGCGGCCCTGGCCACCCACATCAAGACCCAGATCGTGTTCGACCCGGCGGTCATCCTGACGTGGGCCCGCGAGCTCACCCGCCGCGGGATCGACCTCCCCGTCCACGTCGGCGTACCGGGTGCGGTGCACCGCCAGAAGCTGCTGCGGGTCTCCGGTGGGCTCGGGATCGGTGAGTCGGCCAAGTTCCTGAAGAAGCAGCAGACCCTGCTCTGGCGGTTCTTCGTCCCCGGCGGCTACAGCCCGGACAAGATCCTCGAGGGGCTGGCCCCGCACATCGGGAAGCCGGACAACCGCATCGAGGGCTTCCACGTGTTCACGTTCAACGACCTCGGCCCCACCGAGGAGTGGCGGCGGGGGATGCTGCGGAACCTGGCCTGAGATCCTGCCCGTCAGCGCGTCCCCCCGTCCGGCGGAGAAGCCGGCCCTCCCACCACCGGAGAGACATGACGACCACCCGGCCACTCGCCCCTCGTCCTCGGAGCGTCCGATGACCGCGCGGATCATCGACGGGAGCGCCGTCGCCAAGAAGGTGCGTGAGGACGTGGCGGGCGGCGTGGACCGGCTCGTCGCCGCGGGCGGTACCCCTCCCGGCCTGGCCACGATCCTCATCGGGGACGATCCGGCCTCGGAGGTCTACGTCCGCAGCAAGCGCCGCCTGAGCGTCGCCGCCGGCATGCAGGACCTGCACCGCCACCTGCCCGGCGACGTCGACCAGGAGACGGCCGCCGCGCTCGTCGACGAGCTGGCCGCCGACCCGGCGGTGTCGGGCATCCTGCTCCAGCTCCCGACTCCGGGCCACCTGGACTCCGATGCGCTCCTGGCCCGCATCCCCGCGGAGAAGGACGTCGACGGGCTGACCACGCTGAACGCGGGGCGCCTCGCCCAGGGCCGCGCCGCGCTCCGGCCGTGCACGCCGGCCGGGGTGATGCGGCTGCTGGAGGAGTACGAGGTGTCCCTGTCCGGCGCGGAGGCCGTCGTCGTCGGCCGGTCGGTGCTGGTCGGCAAGCCCATGGCGCAGTTGCTGCTGGCCGCCCACGCGACGGTGACCATGGCCCACTCCCGCACGCGGGATCTCGCCGAGGTGTGCCGGCGCGCCGACGTGCTGGTGGTCGCCGCGGGGATCCCCGGCCTGGTCGGTGCCGATGCCGTCAAGCCCGGCGCCACGGTGATCGACGTCGGCATCCACCGCGGCGAGGACGGGCTGCACGGCGACGTCGAGTTCGGCCCGGTCTCCGAGGTGGCCGGCGCGATCACGCCGGTGCCGGGTGGCGTCGGCCCGATGACGATCGCCATGCTGCTGGCCAACACCCTCACCGCGGCCCGGGTCCAGCAGGGCATCGCGGACTGATGAGCCGGCCCTGGGCGCGGCTCGACGACCTGCGCGCGGGCGAGGCCGCCCGGCCGGCCGGCGGACGGGCGTTCGCGCACGCCCGGCCCGAGGCCGCCGTCGACACCTCGCCGGTGGCCGGCCCGTGAGCGGCGGGGGCGACGGGCGGGACGAGGTCGACGGCCAGTCCCTCGGCGAGTTCCTCGGCCAGCTGGCCGCGCGCATGGCCGCGCCGGGGGCGGGTGCCACCGCCGCGGTCGAGGGGGCCCTGTCGGCGTCCCTGGTCGCGATGGTCGGCCGGTTCACCACGGACGAGGAGCACGCCGAGCTGGTCGGCGAGATCGTGGCGGCCGCCGACGCGCAGCGCGACGCCTGTCTCCAGGCCGCCGCCGACGACGAGACAGCGTTCTCGGCCGTCGCCGCGGCGATGAAGCTGCCGCGCGGCACCGCCGACGAGCAGGCGGTACGGCGACGCCGGCTCTCCGAGGCGCAGCTGGACGCCACGCGGCCGCCGCTGGCGATCCTCCGCTCGGCCGCCGAGCTCGTGTCGCTGGCCGAGCGGGTGCTGCCGGTCGCGAACCGCAACCTCGTCAGCGACGTGGCCGCGGCCACCGCAGCCGCCCGGGCCGCCGCCACGACGGCGCGGCTGGCCGTGGAGGCCAACCTGGCCGGCATCGGCGACGAGCGGGCGCGGGACGACCTCGCCGCGGCAGTGGCGGAGGTCGAGGACCTGGCGCGGCGTGCCGACGAGGTGGCGGCCGCGGTACGGGAGCGGATGCGCCGATGACCGTTCCACAGCTGCGGTCGGAGGCCCGGCCGTGATGCTCCGTCCCGGCCGGTGCGTCGTCATGGGGATCCTCGACGTCACCCCCGATTCGTTCTCCGACGGGGGCCGCCACGACACCGTCGACGCGGCCGTCGCGCACGGGCTGGCGATGACCGCCGCGGGCGCCGACTACGTCGACGTCGGCGGGGAGTCGACGCGTCCCGGCGCCGCGCGCGTGGACGCGGCAACGGAGTGCTGCCGCGTGCTGCCCGTGGTCGCCGCACTCTCCCGGCTCGGGGTCGCGGTGAGCGTCGACACCACCCGCGCACAGGTGGCCGCAGCGGCGCTGGACGCCGGTGCGGTCATGGTCGACGACGTCAGCGGCGGCCTCGCGGACCGCGACATGGCGCGGGTGGTCGCCGAGGCCGGCGTTCCCTGGGTGCTCGTGCACCGGCGCGGGCGCATCCGCGACATGTACGCCGCAGCCACCTACGACGACGTGGTGGCCGACGTCCGGCGGGAACTGTGCGAGCGCGTGGACGACGCGCTGGCCGCCGGGGTCTCCCCCGGCCGGCTCGTGATCGACCCGGGCCTGGGCTTCGCGAAGCAGCCCGAGCACGACCTCGCCCTCCTCGCCGGCCTGGAGACGCTCACGGATCTGGGTCTCCCGGTCCTGGTCGGCGCCTCCCGGAAGCGCTTCCTGGGGGCGGTCCTCGCCGACGACGGCGGGCTCCCTCGGCCACCCGACCGACGGGAGGGCGCCACCGTGGCCACCACCGTGCTCGCGGCCCGGGCCGGGGCCTGGGGCGTGCGGGTGCACGACGTGCCGGCCAGCGCCGACGCGGTGCGCGTGGTCGCCGCCGTCGGCTCGGGCGCACCGGCGGGTGTCTCGCGCAGGAAGGTGGTCCCCGGCCTGACGCGTACCTGAGGACTCGCGCTCCGGCGCAGGATCGGGGTGCCACCCGGCATCCCGGGCAGAACGGAACCCACAGAGAGGTGGCGGTCCAGATGACCGACCTGTTGAGCACGACGGCTCCGGTGACGACGGGGCTCTACATCGGCGGGGAGACCCGATCCACCGCGAACGTGCTGGATGTCGTCGACCCGGCCCGGCCGGGCGTCGTCGTGGGGCACGCGGCGGCGGCGACGGAGGACGACGTGGCGGACGCCGTCGCGGCGGCCAAGGAGGCCTATCCGGCCTGGTCGGCCCTGCCCGCCACCGAACGGGCGGCCACGATGGCCGCCGCCATCGAGGGGATCGCCGACGACCGCGACGAGGACGCGCGGGTGCTGGCGCTGGAGAACGGCAAGATCCGCATGGAGTCCTGGATCGATGCCCTGGTCTTCGAGATCCGGTGGCAGCTGGCGCTCTCGCTGGCCGACGAGGTGGACCAGGTGACGGTGCTGCCGCCCGCGCCGGGGATCCCCGTCGAGACCACGGTCGGCTACCAGTCGCTCGGCGTGGTGAGCATCATCGTGCCGTTCAACTGGCCGATCGCCATCCTCGGCGCGGCGCTCCCCCACGCCCTGCTGGCCGGCAACACCGCGGTCATCAAGCCGCCGCCCACCACGCCGCTGGCGATCACCCGCCTGGTGCAGCGCGTCGCCGAGAAGTTGCCCCCGGGCGTGATCAACATCGTGACCGGCAAGGACACCGAGATGGGGCCGCTGGTCGACAACCCCGACGTCGCCAAGATCTGCTTCACCGGCAGCGTGAACGGCGGCAAGCGGATGATGGAGATGGCCTCCCGCAGCCTCACCCGCGTCACCCTGGAGCTGGGCGGGAACGACCCGGCGATCATCCGTGCCGACGCCGTCCTCGACGACGAGCACCTCGACCGGCTGTACGCCGGGATCTACGACACCACCGGCCAGATCTGCATGGCCGCCAAGCGGATCTACGTGCACCGCTCCCGCATGGACGAGGTGGTGGCCGGACTGGCCGCGCGGCTGGAGAAGGTCGTCCTCGGTCACGCCCTGGCCGAGGGCACCACGATGGGGCCGCTGCACCAGTCCGCGCAGAAGGCGTTCGTCACCGAGATCATCGAGGAGGCGCGGGACTCCGGCGCGACCGTGCTGGAGTTCGGCGAGCTGCCCGGTGGGGAGCTCGCCGAGGGCAACTTCGTGCGCCCCGCCATCGTCGTCGAGCCCGCTCCGGCACTCCGGGTGGTCACCCAGGAGCAGTTCGGGCCGGTGATCCCGGTGATCCCGTTCGACGACGACGCCGAGGCGGTGCGGCTGGCGAACGACACCTGGGGTGGGCTGTGCGGCTCGGTCTGGACCGCCGACACCGAGGCCGCCGACCGGCTCGGCGCCCAGCTCGCGGTGGGCTACGTCTGGGTCAACGACCACGGCGCCACCCGGCTGGACCTGCGGGCCCCGTTCGGCGGCATGAAGCAGTCCGGCATGGGGCGCGAGCAGGGCATCGAGGGCGTCCGCGCCTTCCAGGACACCCGCTCGATCGCGCACCTGGTCCCGGGCGCGGGCGAGGGCTCGCACTGACGCACGCAGGCGGCCGGCGGGGGCACTCCCCCGCCGGCCGTCAGCCGCCGCGCGGCGCGAGGTCCGCCCAGCCGCCGGACGGCGTCACCACCGCCGTCACCGGGCGGTCGTGCACCTCGCGCGGCAGCTCGTCCACCCGTTCGTCGTCGAAGACGACCGTGACCAGCACGACGTCCGGCCGCGCGTGCACCAGCGCCCGGTCGTAGTAGCCACCTCCCCGGCCCAGCCGGATCCCGGCGCGGTCCACCGCCAGCGCCGGCACGACGACGGCGTCGGCCTCCCCGATCGCGGTCGGACCGAGCCGCGGACCGGTGGGGTGGGACAGGCCGTAGCGGCCGGGCTCCAGGTCGCCGGTGTAGCGGCCCCAGTCCATCACCCGGCCCCGGTCCGGCACGACCGGCAGCAGGATGCGGGCCCCGAGCTCGGCGTAGGCGTCCGGCAGCCGGCCGCTCCCCGGTTCGGTGGGGTCCGGGACGAAGGCGGCCAGCGTGCGGACGCCGGCGAGCCCGGTGACCAGCGCCGCGGCGACCGCGTCGGCGGCCGCGGTGCGTTCGGCGACCGGGCGGGCCCGCCGCCGGGCGAGGAGGTTCTCGCGCAGCACGACCTTCGCCAGGACCGGGGCAGCCGGTTCGACCATCCCGGCAGCATAGAGAGCAGCGCGGCAGGGCCGAGTCCTCGACGGCGGCCCGGCGGAACTCCCCGCGCCCCTCCCGTTGTCGGTTCGGAGGCGCCGGCGACCGGGTACGGGAGGGGTTCCGCCCGCGACCGCCGGGCCGCTGTGATCCCGACGGGGCCACCGGGGCGGTCTGGCCGAGGAGAACCGATGCGCACCCACTCAGGAACCCGGATCCGTACGTGGCGCCGCGTGGTCGCCGCAGTGAGCGTGGCCTCGGCCCTGGTACTGAGCGCCGCCGGCTGCGGGGACGACGCGGCGGATCAGGAGATCACCGACGTGGACGACACCCAGGCTCCCGTCGACCCGACCGTGGAGCCGGTCGAGTAGGCCCCTGCCGCACGGCGACCCGACGCCGGAGTTGCACCTGTGCTCCCACGGCAGCGGGTCGATCCCGGAGCAGCCGGTGATCGTGGACGGCGTACGACCGTCAGCTGACGCCCGCGGCCTCCGCCCCGCCTTCCGAGGAGTCCGGCCCCGAGAGGAGGACGCTGCGCACGAAGGCGGCCACCGCCGCCAGGCTCGACGGCGCGTCGAAAGCCGGGTCCTCGTGGTTCGCCCCGGCCAGCAGCAGCAGCGACGCATCCACGCCCCGGGCCCGCAGTGCCCGGTGGAGGGTGCGGCTGTGCTCCGATGGAACGAAGCCGTCCCGGTCTCCGTGCATGAGCAGAAAGGGCGGGGCGCCGGGGCGCACGTGGCTGACCGGACTGGCCGCCCGGGCTGCGACCGCCACCTGCTGGACGGACTCCGCACCGAGCAGGCGCGCCTCCGAGGAGGGGCTCGGTGGCGGACCGGTCAGGAACGGTGGCGGTGGCCCCTCCGGCACGTCGGTGTCACGCAGGGTGAGGTCCGTGATCGGGAACCAGCACACGGCGGCCTGGACCGAGCTGTCGCCGAGGTCGCCATCGCACGCGTCCGGGCACAGCGCCAGCAGAGCGGCCAGGTGACCACCCGCCGAGGCGCCCCACACGCCGATGCGCTCGGCGTCCAGGCCCAGGCCCAGGCCCGCCGCGTTCCGGCGCAGCCAGCGGACCGCCGACCGTACGTCGTCGAGCGGTGCCGGGAACGCCGCCTCACCGCTGAGCCGGTACTGCACGGCCGCGACCGCCACCCCGCTCGCGGCCACAGGCACCAGTCGTTCGGCAGCCCGGGCGGTTCGTGATCCGCGCGCCCAGCCGCCGCCGTGCAACCACAGGCACAGCGGTGCCGGCCGGGTCTCCGGCAGGTACAGGTCCAGGTGCAGCTCCACCCCCTGCTCGGAGCCGTACACCAGGTCCGGCTGCACCGTCACGCCCGCAGCAGCGCCGCCGACCGCCGCTCCGACCCCGCGTCCGGCCGTCACGTCAGCTCCCGGCAGCCACTGCGACCCCGCGGACCGCCGGGATCACCTCGTCGCGGAACAGCCGCAGCGAGCGCAGCGACGTCTCCGGCTCCAGCGACCCCCAGGCGAAGGAGCCTGCGACGTAGTTCACCTCGCCGACCGTGACCGCCTCAGCCACCTGCCGGGCGACCGTCTCGGGCGAGCCGACGTAGAGCTTGCCCTCGGCGAGGAGCTGGTCGACGTCCACCGGCCCGCCGCGCCGCTCGTCGCCGTGCCGCCGCCAGAGGTGCGTGAAGCTGCTGTGGTGGTCGGCGAAGGCGGGCCGGAGCAGGGCCAGCGCCTCGTCGTCGGTCGGCGCGACGAGCACGTGCCGCATCAGCCCGAACCGCGGCGTCACCCCCGGCAGGCCGTACCGGACCTCGCCACTCTCGCTGGCTTCCCGGAAGCGTTCGAAGAAGAGCCTGCTCTGCTGCTGGACGACGGCCAGCGGCGGGGAGAAGAACCCGAAACCGAAGATCACGTTGTAGCCCTGCTGTCCCAGCCGCGGGATCGAGTCGGGGTTGGACGTCGGATACCACAGCGGTGGGTGCGGCCGCTGGCGCACCGGAACGTGCAGCGGAACGGGCTCCCCGCCGCCGTCCGGACCCGGGCGCCGGAAGACCCCGGCCTCCAGCGCCTCGAGGATCGCCGGCATCAGCTCCTCGAAACGGTCCGCAGTCTGCGGCGGCGTCAGCCCGTACATCGCGGCCTCGTGCGGGGAGGAACCCTTACCCACCCCGATCTCCAGCCGCCCGCCGCTGAGCTGGTCGAGCATCCCGATCTCCTGCACCAGCCGGAGCGGGTCGTACAGCGGCACGATGAACGTCGTCGGCGCGAGCCGGATCCGTTCGGTGGCCTGTGCGGCCGCGGCCAGGAACAGCGCCGGAGAGGGTGCCAGGCCCAAGGGGGTGCCGTGGTGCTCGGCGAGGTGGTAGGTCGTGAAACCGCCACGGTCGGCTTCGGACAGCAGGCGCAGACGGTCCTCGTACACGTCACCCGGAGACTTCCCGGGCGCTGCGTCGATCCAGTCGAAGAGGCCGAACGCGATGTCGTGCTCGGCGTCCGTTGCCCCCGGATGAGGCGACATGACGTGAGTCCTCCCGTCCTCGAGGGCGCGGCCCGCAGGGTGTCCAGGTCACCGTAGGCCCTGCGCTGGTCCGGTACCGACAGCCTGGTTCCACGCCGGCCGGAACCGCCGGAGCGGTACGAGCGGAGCCCGCCGGCCGAGGGCGAGGCTCCCGCCTCCCGTGGGCTGCGGGCCGAACGGTGACTCCAGCCCGACAGCGACGAGGGTGGGGCCGGTCCACCAGCAGGTCACGGTCTGGGAACGGTCGTGCGGGCGGACGGCGAAGTGATCGACGTCCCGACCGCTCGTGCCGCATCATGGCCCGAGCACAACGCGCCAACAAGATTGTCAACGAACCTGTTGCACCATCAACCACGCGACGTAGCATCGCGCGACCACAGTGACCCCCTTCACCCTGTGGTCGACGACGGCTGAGAGGCAGGATGGGCCCGATTACAGGAACCGATGCGCCGGACCCAGCCCTCAGCGTGCGAGATGTGTCGCTCCACTTCGGCGGCATCTCCGTGCTCGACGCCGTCTCGTTCGATGTGCCCCGCGGCAGCATCTTCGGTCTCGTCGGACCGAACGGCGCGGGCAAGACCTCGCTGTTCAACTGCATCAGCGGGCACTACCAGCCGAGCGCCGGCTCGATCCTGGTCGATGGGACCGAGACCGTCCGCGCTCCCGCCTGGCGCATGGCGAAGTTCGGGCTCGCGCGGACGTTCCAGCACCCGGCGCTCCGGCTCGACGCGTCCGTGCTCGAGAACGTGATGCTCGGGGCGCACTCGTGGATGCCGGGCGGTCCCGTCGCGTGGTCGCTGCGCCTGCCGCCGACCCGGAAACGTGAACGTGAGGCGCGCGCGACGGCTCTCGACCTGCTCGAGCGCACGGGTCTCGGCTGGGCGGCTGCGATGCCCGCCGACGAGCTCTCGCACGGACTGCACAAGGGCGTCGAGCTGTGCCGCGCGCTGCTCTCGCGCCCGCGTCTGCTGCTGCTGGACGAGCCCGCCGCCGGGCTCTCGCACAGCGAGGTCGAGCAGCTCATCGGGACCGTCCGTGAGATGCGCCGGGAGTTCGAGCTCACGGTCGTGGTCGTCGAGCACCACATGGGGCTGATCTCGGCGCTGACCGATCGCGTGGTCGTCCTGGACCACGGCGCCAAGCTCATGGAGGGCACCGCGGCAGAGGCGCAGTCGGACAGCCGGGTGGTCGAGGCCTACCTGGGCAGAGAGGCCGGGGCTGATGAGTCTGCTTGAGCTCGAGGACGTCACCGCTTCCTACGGCCACGCGCAGGTGCTGCACGGCATCTCGCTGTCCCTCCCGGAGAACGGTGCGACGGGACTGCTCGGCGCGAACGGTGCCGGCAAGACGACCACGTTGCGAGCGATCAGCGGAACGGTGAGCACCACCGGCCGGATCCTGTTCGAGGGGCGCGACATCACCGGGCTCGGTCCCGATCGGACGGCGCACCTCGGCATCGCTCACGTGCCGGAGGGCCGGGGCACCATCGGCCAGCTCAGCGTGCGGGACAACTTGCTCGTGGGCGCCTACCAGCGCCGTGACCGCAAGCAGATCGCGACGGACATCGACTACTGCCTCGACCTGTTCCCCAACCTGCAGGACCGGGTGAAGTCGAACGCCGCGGCCCTGTCCGGCGGTGAGCAGCAGATGCTGGCGGTCGCGCGGGCATTCATGGCGAAGCCGCGGGTGATCCTCCTCGACGAGGCGTCCCTCGGGCTCGCGCCGAGCACCGCCCGGCGGGTGTACGACGCGGTCGTGCGACTCCGCCGCGAGGCGCAGGTGTCGATGATCGTCGTCGAGCAGAACGCGAATCTCGCGTTCTCGGTGGTGGACGACGCCACCGTGCTGGAGACGGGTCGTGTCGCACTGAGCGGCAGCAGGGACGAGCTCATGGGCATGGACGCAGTTCGCCGCGCGTACCTGGGGGGTTAGGTGTCGTACTTCATCCAAGTCGTGGTGGACGGACTGTCCAACGGAGCGATCTACGCCGCTCTCGCGCTCGCGATCGTCCTGGTCCACCAGGCCACCGGCCTGATCAACTTCGCGCAGGGCGCCATGGCCGTCTTCGCCACCTTCCTGGCGTACGCACTGACGCGTGCCGGGGTGCCCGTCCTGCTCGCGCTGCTCGCGGCGGTCGTGTTCGGCTTCGTCCTCGGCGCCCTGATCGAGCGGGGGGTGATGCGGCACTTCGAAGGCGGCGACCCCGACACCGCGGTCGTCGCAACCATCGCCCTGCTCGTGCTGCTGTCGGGCGTGTCGGCGCTCTTCTTCGGCTACGAGCCGCACCCGTTCCCCTCGTTGTTCCCCAACGAGACCATCGGCGTGCTCGGGGCCTTCGTGAGCCTGCGTTCCATCGGTACGATCGCTGTGCTGATCGTGATCATGGTGCTGCTGCAACTGCTGTTCCGTACCACCAAGCTCGGGCTGGCCATGCGGGCAGTCGCCGACAACCCGCAGTCGTCCGCACTGTCGGGTCTTCCCGTCAGCCGGTTGCTCATGATCGGCTGGGGCCTGGCCGCGGCGCTGGGCGCGATCGCCGGCGTGCTCGTCGCCCCCCAGCTCTTCATCAGCCCCGGCATGCTCGACTTCGTGCTCGTCTACGCGCTCGCGGCGGCCATTCTCGGCGGCCTCGACTCCCCGATCGGCGCAGTGGTCGCCGCCGCCTTCATCGGCGTCGCCGAGGGTCTCGCCGGCGCCTATGTCGACTTCATCGGTGACGATCTGAAGATCGCGGTGCCGTTCATCGCCGTCATCGTGATCCTCATCGTGCGGCCACAGGGACTGTTCGGACGGAAAGTCACGGTGCGCGTCTGATGGACAAGCTGCTTGCCTCTCGCTCCAGAGCCGTCGCCGGCCTCGTCGTGCTCGCGATCGTGCTCGTCATGGCCCCGCTGGTGTCCAGCCCCTACATCAACTACCAGCTCTCGACGATCGCGGTGTTCGCCGTGGCGATCCTGGGCCTCAACATCGTGATGGGTTACACCGGCCAGGTGTCGCTCGGGCAGAGCGCCTTCCTGGGCCTCGGGGCCTACATCGCGGCATACGGGGTCCTGAACGACTGGCCCGTGGCACTGTCGCTGCTGCTCTGCGCGATCATCCCGGCCGCGGTCGGAATGCTCGTGGCCCTCGCGGCTGCGCGGCTGCGCGGACTCGCACTGGCGATGATCACCCTTGCCCTGCCGATCATCGGAGTTCCGCTCGCTCGGCGGTTCTCGGATTTCACCGGCGGCTCCCAGGGCCAGACCGTCAGGTGGCTCGAGGCCCCGGGGTGGAGCGGCCTGGCGAACGACCAGTGGCGGTACTACGTCGTCGTCGTCATCGCGGTCGTCGCGTTCGCCCTCGCCCGCAACCTGGTCCGGGGGCGCGTCGGCCGGTCCTTCGCCATCGTCAAGGAGAACGAGGCGGTCGCGCTCTCCATGGGGGTCTCGCCGTACCGCACGAAGGTGCTCGCCTTCACGATCGCGTCACTGCTGGGCGGGGTGTCGGGCTTCATGTACCTCGGCGTCGTGCAGTACACCTCGCCCGAAACGCTCAGCTTCTTCACCTCGATCAACCTCGTTGCCGCGATGGTGATCGGCGGCTCCGCGAGCATCGTGGGCACCGCGCTCGGATCGCTCTACTACGTGCTCGTGCCGCTGCTCGCCGGTCAGGTGAACTCGTCGCGCACCGCGCTGATCTCCGGCGTCATCCTGCTGGCGGTGCTGTTCCTCCTGCCCGCCGGCCTCGTGTCCCTGCCGCGCCGGCTCGCCCGGCTGGCCTCCTCCGCCCGTCGTCGCGGGCATCCGACGACCGATCCCCCGGCACCCGAGATCGCGACGCCGCCGGCGTCCGCACCCTCGGACGCCCCCGCCAAGCAGTCCCCCACCGTCAGGTAGACCCGCCCACCGAAAGAGGTACTCCGATGACGAAGAACCGAACCGCGGCGCATGCGAAGGGCGTGGTCGCCACCGTCGGCGTCGCCGCGCTGCTCGTATCCGGCTGCACCCGTGAGGAGGCCCCGGTCGGCGCCGGAGAAGAGGGCGCCGCGAGCCCCGGCATCACCGACGACTCCGTCAGCATCGGCACCAGCAGCCCGCTCAGCGGTCCCACCGCCGGCCCCGGTTCCTGCTCGGTCGCCGGGCTGGCCGCCTACATCGAGGCGAAGAACGCCGCCGGCGGGTTCGAGTTCGGTGACGGCAACACCCGTACCGTCGAGTTCACCTACCTCGATGACGCCTACGACCCCGCCAGGGCCGTGTCGAACTTCCGTCAGCTCGTCGACGACGGCATGTTCGCCTACGTCGGAGCGCTGGGGACGCCGACCAACGCGGCCGTGATGCCGATCGCCGAGCAGCAGGAGGTTCCTCAGGTCCTGCTCATGACCGGCGCCACCATGTTCTCGGAGGACCCGGAGGCGCACCCCTGGACCACGGGCTTCGTGCCGACCTACGCCGCGGAGGGCCGCGCGTTCGGCGAGCTGCTCGCGGACGCCGACCAGCCGGTCACGGTCGCGACGCTCGCCCAGAACGACGACTTCGGCGAGAGCTACCTGAGAGGCTTCGAGGAGGCCATCGAGGGCAGCCAGGTGGAGGTCGTCGCCTCGGCCACGTACGAGCCGACCGACACCACCCTCGACAGCCAGGTGACCGAGCTGGCGGCGAGCAACGCCGACGTACTGCTCAGCGCCGTCTCGGTCACCCCGCTGCAGGTCGGCGTGCTCAGGAAGGCGCAGTCGCTCGGCTGGACGCCGCGCATCTTCCTGCCGTCGAACACGTCGACGCCGGCAGTCATCCTGCAGCCCGGCGGCGCGGCCGCCTACCCCGCGGTCTACACGCCGACCTTCGCGAAGAACCCGAACTCGCCGGCGTTCGCGGAAGACGAGGACGTGCAGGCGTACAACGAGGCGTTCGAGCAGTACGGCGCAGACATCGCTCCCGCGTACACCCCGCACTGCGCGTGGAGCTACGCCGAGGGCGCGGTGCTCGAGGAGGCCTTCGCGAACATGGAGGAGCCGACCCGCGAGTCGTTCATGACCGCGCTGAACTCGATCAGCGGCTTCGAGGCGCCGCTGCTCCTCGACGGTGTCACGGTCGACACCACGCAGGAGGGCGAGGGAGCCGTTTCGACGGTCGAGCTGGTCCAGTACGACGGGGAGAGCGGCTTCACGCCGGTCGACGGATACTGATCTCCCCACTGATCGGGGCCCGGGACTCGTCCCGGGCCCCGATCATCGTGATTTCCGCGTCCGACGTGGGGCGGCCGGAAGACCCGCGGACGGCCATTCCGATCCAGCCTGGCCTTCGGTCGCCAGGGCACCTGGTGCCCCCGCCGTTGCGGACCCGTATGGGCACGTCGTCGCCCGGGACGGCGCTAGGGTGGCCGCGTGATCACCGAAGCCCCGGCCTGGTTCCCCGAGGACATCTCCAGCGCCCTGGACGAGAAGCTGGGCATCGAGATCACCGAGTGGGATCCCCGTCGCGTCGTCGCCCGGATGCCCGTCGAAGGCAACACGCAGCCGTACGGCCTGCTGCACGGAGGAGCGACGTGCAGCCTCGTCGAGGCCGTGGGTTCGTACGCAGCGGCGCTGGGAGCCGGGCCCGGAGCTCATGTGGTGGGCATCGAGCTGAATGCCAGCTACCACCTGTCAGCCACGTCCGGGCACGTCACGGCAGTCTGCACGCCCCTCGGTTCGGAACTTCCCCTGGCCGCCTTCGCGATCGAGGTCTTCGACGACCGGGGACAGCTGACGACCAGCGCCCGCCTCACCTGCATGGTCCGACCGGCCCGTGACGCCTGAGTGCCCTCTCCGCATCACCTGACGCGAGCCGGCGGGTCCTCCCCCGCCCGACAGCGGTCGGCATCACGGGTCGCAGTTGCACGGCAGTGCGCTGAAGCACCCGGTGCCGCGCCGTGCCTTGTCACGGACGCCGCCGCGGTGATCGGTTCGGCACCGTCAGACTGGCACGCGTGACGGCAACGACATCGCGGGTCCAGACGCTCGGCGGGCCGGCGTTGTTCGTACTCCTCTGGAGCACCGGGTTCGTCGGCGCCAAGTACGGGTTGCCCTACGCCCCACCGTTCACCTTCCTCGCCGTGCGGCTGGGCCTCGCGGCGGTGCTGCTCGCGCTCGTCGCCGCAGCGCTCCGGTCGGCCCGGATGCCGGATCGGGCCCAATACGGGCGCGCCTCCGTCGCCGGCCTCCTGCTGCACGCCGGCTACCTCGGCGGCGTCTTCTACGCGATCTCGCTCGGAGTGCCGGCCGGCGTCGCGGCGGTCGTCGTGAGCCTGCAGCCGGTGCTCACCGCCGTCCTCGCATCCCACGTGCTGGGTGAGCGCCCGACCTCGCGGCAGTGGGTCGGGCTGGTCCTGGGGCTGACCGGCGTCGCACTGGTCGTCGGGCCGGGTGTCCTCGCGACCGGCTCGGCCGAGCCGCTGCCGACGGTCGGGTTGATCGCCTGCGTGGTCGCCCTGGTCTCGGGCACCCTCGGCACGGTCTGGCAGAAGCGGCACGGCGACGGGATCCCGCTGGTATGGGGCACCACGGTCCAGTACGCCGCGTCGGCCGCGCTGCTGCTGGTGGTCGCGCTCGTCACCGAGGACCCGTCGATCCGCTGGACCGGGGAGTTCGTCGCGGCGTTCGTCTGGCTGGTGCTCGTGCTGTCGATCGGCGCCGTCCTGCTGCTGCTCCTGTTGCTGCGCCGAGGCACCGCCGCCGGCGTGTCGAGCCTCTACTACCTCGTTCCGCCGGCCACGGCGATCGAGGCATACCTGCTGTTCGGTGAGACCCTCGCCGGGCTGTCGCTCGTCGGCATCGGCGTCACCGCGCTCGGGGTCGCGCTGGTCGTCGTCCCGCAGCGGAAGCGGGTGGATCAGGCCGGGTCGAGCCCGGAGTAGACCTGCAGGGCGTTGCCACCGAGGACCAGGGGGACGACGTCCTCGGGCAACCCGAGGGAGGCGACCGCCCGCGCATTCGCGGCCTGCCCGGGGACGCCGGGCCAGTCGGTGCCGTAGATCCACTTGCGGGACAGGCGGCCGAGGTCGAACCGGCTGTAGTAGTCCGGGAGCCGCTTCGGCGGCAGGCCCGACAGCTCGATCCAGACGTTGGGCCGCGAGACGGCGAGGAACGCTGCCGCGTCGTACCACCAGCCGCGGCCGCCATGCGCCAGGACGACGTCCAGCTCGGGGAAGTCGCGCAGGACGGCGTCGAGCAGCGTCGGGTCGGCGTAGGCATTGGTCGACCCGGGGAAGCTGCTCGTGCCGCAGTGGACGACCAGCGGGACGCCCCGCTCGACCAGCACGCTGTAGGCCGGGTAGAGCGCGGCGTCGTCGGCCCGGAACCCGCCGTGCACCGGGTGGATCTTCAGGGCCGCCGCGCCGTGGTCCAGCTGCCGCACCAGCTCACGGGCGATCGGGAAGTGCAGGTGCGGGTTGACGTTGGCGACCGGCCGGAACCGCCGGGGGTTGTGCTCGACCAGCGGGAGCAGGTCGTCGAAGTGCTGGTAGCCGGTCGCCTTGGGGCTGTACTCGCAGAACAGCAGGGCGACGTCGACTCCCTCGCCGGCCATGAGCCCGTCGAGCTCCGCCGGGTCCGGCGTGCCGTCCGGTCGCCAGATCCGGTCGAGGATGCCGGGCGCGCCGAACTGCCGGGCCCAGTCCACCCACGCCGGCGCCAGCGATGCCAGGTGCGGAACGTGGACGTGCGCATCGACCAGCAGGTGTCCATCGAGCATGTCTCCGACCGTCCTCTCGCCGTGCGCGACGGCTCGGCCGCCATCCATCGCTGTACTACGCCGGGCGGCGCTCGACGCTCATGCTGTGTAGCACATCGGGTGGTTCTCGACCGGGTCGAGGGCGGCGGCTGGTCGGGTCCTACATTCGCCCGATGAGCGAGCGCTGGTTCGAGGACTACGTCGTCGGCACGACGACCGAGCACGGTTCGATTCGGGTCGACGAGGACGAGGTGCTCGACTTCGGACGCCGGTTCGACCCGCAGCCCTTCCACATCGACCCCGATGCCGCGGCGACCGGCCCCTATGGCGGTCTGATCGCCAGCGGCTGGCACACCTGCGCGCTCATGATGCGGCTGCTGGCCCAGGAGTACCTCTCCCCCGCCTCCAGCCTGGGCTCGCCCGGGATCGACGAACTCCGCTGGGTCCGACCGGTCCGCCCGGGCGACGAGCTGCTCCTGCGCACCACCGTCGACGAGGCCCGGCTGTCCCGCAGCAAGCCCGATCGCGGGCTCGTGCGGACCCGCGTCGAGCTGGCCAACGGCGACGGCGACGTCGTCCTCAGCCTCACCGCGATGAACCTGATCCTCACCCGTCCTGCCGGCTGACCTCCACGATCCCGGCGGCATGCCGCCCCGCCAGCTGCCGGTAGGCCGACGGGTTTCCGTCCACCCACCCGGCCGCCGCCTGCGACAGCGGGCCGCGCACCCGGGCCGGCGCGCCGAGAGCCAGGACCTCGTCCGGGATCACCGCTCCCGGCGGCACCAGGCTGTGCGCACCGACCAGGGCACGGGCCCCGACCCGCGCACCGTCCTGCACGGTGGCGCCGTTCCCGATCAGAGCCTCTGCGCCGATGACCGCGCCGTGCACGACGCACAGGTGACCGACCGTCGCGCCGGGACCGACCTCCGTCTCCGGATCGGCGCCACCGTGGAGCACCGAGTTGTCCTGGACGTTCGCGCCGGCACGGATGAGGATGCGGCCGAAGTCGGCCCGCAGCACCACCCCGTACCAGACCGAGGCGCCGGCCTCGACGACGACGTCGCCGATCAGCGTGGCCGTCGGCGCGACCCACGCCTCGGGATGGACCTGCGGCGACCGGCCTTCGAAGGCGAACAGGGGCATGTGCGGCACCCTAGGGACGGCGCCGCAACGGCCGGCCGCCGGGTCAGCGGTACTTCGAGAAGTCCGGCGGCCGCTTCTCGGCGAAGGCCCGCGCCCCCTCCATGCCTTCCTCGCTGGTGGCGTAGTGCGCCAACCCGTCGAAGGCCAGGTGCGAGATGCCGCTCATGTGGTCGCTGTCGGCGTTGAACGAGTGCTTGAGGAACTTGATCGCGGTCGGTGAGTAGGAACCGATCTTCCGGGCCCACTCCCGCGCCTTCTCCACCAGCTGCTCCTGGGGCACGACCTCGTTCACCAGCCCCCAGCGCTCGGCCGTCACCGCGTCGTAGCGGTCGAGGAGGAACCAGATCTGCCGAGCGCGCTTCTCCCCCACGACCCGGGCCAGGTAGGCCGACCCGAAACCGGCGTCGAAGGAGCCGACCCGAGGCCCCGCCTGCGCGAAGGTGGCGTTCTCGGCGGCGACGGTGAGGTCGCAGAGCACGTGCAGCACGTGCCCGCCGCCGATCGCGATGCCGTTGACGGCAGCGATCACCGGCTTCGGGATGTCCCGGATGATGCGGTGCAGCCGCTCGATCTCGAAGGTGCCCCACTCCGTCTCGCCGTAGCCGCCGGTCTCCGCGCGCTCCTTGACGTCACCGCCGGTGCAGAAGGCCCGTTCCCCGGCGGCAGTGAAGATGACGGCGGCGACGCGACGGTCCGCCCAGGCGTACTTGAACGCCGAGATCAGCTCGTCGACCGTGCGGCCACGGAACGAGTTCATCCGCTCGGGCCGGTCGATCGTGATGACCGCGTGGTTGTCCTCCTCCACCTCGTACCGGATGTCGGTGAACTCTTCGATCTTCATCCGTGCGTCCTCTCTCGTCGACGTCCCCGGGCCGCTCGCGGCCGACCTGCGATGGCGCCGAGCCGCTGCCCGATCCGGGGTATGTCGCCATGTTGACGGGCGTCACCGGGAAGTGGCAAGCTCCGGCGGTGCCCGCCCGTCGCTGCCTCGTCACCGGGGCAGGGCGCGGCATCGGTGCCGCCGTGGCGCAACGCCTGTCCGCCGAAGGCCACTCCGTCGCCCTCACCGCACGCAGCGGCGAGGAGCTCAGCGCGCTGGCCGCCCGGCTGCCCGGCCCCTCGCTCGTCGTGCCGGCCGACCTGACCGACCCCACCGCCGCCGACACGGTGATCTCCCGCGTCGAGGCGGAGTGGGGCGGCCCGGTCGAGGTGCTGGTGCTCAACGCCGGGGCCGGCACCTCGGCGCCGCTGGCCCGGACGACCGATGAGGACTGGGCCCGCATGCTCGAGCTCAACCTCACGGCGCCGTTCCGGCTGCTGCGCCGGGCGCTGCCCGGCATGGTCGAGCAGCGCTGGGGGCGGGTGGTCGCCGTGGCGTCGATCGCGGCCAAGGCCGGGGACCCGTACGTCAGCGCCTACACCGCGAGCAAGCACGGGCTGCTCGGACTGGTCCGGTCGGCGGCCGCCGAGGTCGCCACGAAGGGGGTCACGGTCAACGCGGTGTGCCCCGGCTTCGTGGACACCCCGATGACCGCCGACACGGTGGCGACGATCAGCGCCACCACCGGCCGGACCGAGGCCGAGGCGCGGGACACGCTGGCCCGCCGCCAGCCGATCGGGCGGCTGATCGACCCGGAGGAGGTCGCCGACGTGGTGCTGATGTGCGTGCACAGCAGTGCGATCACCGGCCAGGGGCTCAATGTCGACGGAGGAACGGTGCAGTCATGAGCGGACAGGGGCGTGAGCATCGCAGCGAGGCGGCCGCCGACAGGGAGGGAGCATCGCAGCGAGGAACGAGCGAGGAGCGGACCGACCGCGGAGGCGGCCTGGGCATCGGAGCGAGGAGCGGAGCGGCCCGCGGGAGCGAATCAGAGGCGGGGAGCGGTCTCGAACGGATCAACCCGCCCGAGCTGGCCCGGCCGGCCGGCTTCTCGCACGCGGTGCTCGCCCACGGCAACCGGATCGTGTTCCTGGCCGGGCAGACCGCCCTCGACGCCGGGGGCCGGATCGTCGGCGACGGCGTCGTGGCGCAGTTCGAGCAGGCGCTCGGCAACCTGCTGACCGCCCTGCGCGCGGCCGGCGGCGAACCCGAGCACCTCGCGACGCTGACGATCTACGCCGTCGACATCGAGGACTACCGCGCCCACGCCCGGGAAATCGGCGCCGTCTGGCGACGGCTCATGGGCACCGACTACCCGGCGATGGCCGGCATCGGCATCGCCCGCCTGTGGGACGCCGAGGCCCTCGTCGAGGTACAGGGCATCGCCGCCCTTCCCGCCTGAGACATCCGTCCGCCGCCGGTCAGGCGCCGATCAGCCGGCGGGCGTGGTCGTGCGCCGGGCCGGTCAGGCGGCCGCTCAGGTCGGCGAACAGATCCGCGGCCCGGGCTCCGTTCCAGTCGGCGGGCAGCAGGTGCAGCGGCAGACCCGGGTCGGCGTAGGGCAACCCCCGCCAGTCGGTCAGCAGCCGCACGTAGTCGGCGAACGCCTGCTCGGGCGCTGCTCCGTCGTCGGCCGCCCGCCGTTCGCGCACCGGTTCCTGGCGGTCGAGGAACTCCGCGTAGCGGGCGTGCAGGTGGTCCAGGTCCCACCAGCGGGCCACGGTGTCGGGCACCTCGCCGAGAGCCAGGTGGGCACCGCGGAAGAACTCGACGTACCCGGCGAGACCCCGGCGACCGAGCACCTCGGCGGCCTCGTCGGCCAGGTGGTCGGGCGCCACCCAGACGCCCGGGGCGACGGTCCCGAACCCGAGCCGGGTCAGCTGGGAGCGGAGCTGGTGCCGGCGGTCCCGCTCGGACTCGGGGACGGAGAACACGACCAGCAGCCAGCCGTCGGCCTCGTCCGCGCGGCGCCGGCCGAAGATCCGCGCATCGCCGTCGGCCAGGATCTCCTCGGCCACCTCGGTGAGCGCGTAGCCGGCGACCCCGTCCACCCGCCGGGAGTCCAGCAACCCACGCCGCTTGAGCCGGGAGATCGACGACCGCACGGCCGACTCCTCGACACCGAGGTCGGCCATCAGCCGGACGACGGCGGCGACGGACAGCCAGCTGCCGTGCTCGCGGGCGTACAGGCCGTAGAGCGTGACGATCAGCTGCCGGGGCTGGAGGGCGCCGGCCTGGCCGGCCACCTCCTCGACGACGGTCACCGGCTCACGATAGCGACGGCCGGCCGTGATCCCCGCCGTTCATCGCGCGTTGTTGACTCTCGTTAGGTAGACGCAATACCGTGCATCTGCCGGGCTCGCCGTATTCCGAACCCTCCCCGAGAGGCACCTCGATGACGCAGATGACCCCGCTGAGCCACTCCGCCCACCGGGACACGTTCAGCCGGGACAACCTGCCCCCGGCCGACCAGTGGCCGGCGCTCGACCTGGGACCGCTCGACTACGGCGAGCGGCTCAACTGCGCCACCGCCCTGCTGGACGCGACGATCGACCGCCTGGGTCCCGACCGCCCGTGCCTGCGCTCGCCGGACGGGACCGTGTGGAGCTACGGCGACCTGCGCGCGCACGCCAACCGGATCGCCGCCGTCCTCGTCGACGACCTCGGGCTGGTTCCCGGCAATCGCGTGCTGCTGCGCGGCTACAACGAGCCCTGGCTGGTCGCCTGCTGGCTCGGGGTGCTCAAGGCCGGCGGTGTCGCGGTCACCACGATGCCGCTGCTGCGGGCCGGCGAGCTGGCGACGATGGGCGAGATGTGCCGGCCCGCCGTCGCCCTGTGCGACCACAGGCTGACCGAGGATCTCGAGCGCGCGGCGATCCCCGGCCTGACGACGACGGCCTTCGGTGCGACGGGACCCGAGGACCTGTGCGTCCGGGCCGCGGACAAGCCGGCGGAGTTCGCCGATGTCGACACCGCCGCCGACGACGTGGCGCTGCTGGCCTTCACCTCCGGGACGACCGGGCGCCCGAAGGCGACCATGCACTTCCACCGGGACGTGCTCGCCATCGCCGACACCTTCTCCGCCCACGTGCTGCGCCCCGAGCCGGATGACGTCTTCACGGGCTCACCGCCGATCGGCTTCACCTTCGGACTCGGCGGTCTGGTGGTCTTCCCGCTCCGGGTCGGTGCCAGCGTGCTGCTGCTGGAACGGGCGACCCCCGACGTCCTCGCCGATGCCGTGGCCGAGCACTCGGTCACGGTGCTGTTCACCGCCCCCACCGCCTACAAGGCGATCCTCGCCTCCGGCCGGGCCGACCGGCTGGCCGGCGTCCGCCGTGCGGTCTCCGCCGGCGAGGCGCTTCCTGCCGCCGCCTGGCAGGAGATCCACGCCGCGACCGGGCTGCGCATCATCGACGGCATCGGGGCGACCGAGCTGTTGCACATCTTCATCGCCGCCGCCGACGGCGACATCCGCCCCGGCTCGACCGGACGGGCCGTCCCCGGCTACACCGCCGCCGTCCTCGACCACGAGGGCAGGCCGGTCCCGGACGGGACCCCGGGTCACCTGGCGGTACGCGGGCCGACCGGGTGCCGGTACCTCGCCGGAGACCGGCAGGAGATATACGTCCGGAACGGCTGGAACGTCACCGGCGACACCTACGTCCGCGACGCCGACGGCTACTTCTTCTACCAGGCCCGGACCGACGACATGATCGTCTCCGCCGGCTACAACATCGCCGGTCCGGAGGTGGAACAGGCGCTGCTCGGCCACCCCGACGTCGTCGACTGCGCGGTGGTGGGTGCACCCGACCCGGAGCGCGGAATGGTCGTCAAGGCCTTCGTCGTCCTCGGTCCCGCGTGCACCCGACAGGTCACGGCCGAGGAGCTCCAGGACTTCGTCAAGCAGTCGATCGCGCCCTACAAGCGCCCGCGGGTGGTGGAGTTCGTCGAGGAACTGCCCCGGACCAGCACCGGCAAGCTCCAGCGGTACCGGCTGCGCTGACCGCCTCTTCCGTTCCGTTGACGGTCGTCGCGCAGGCGGCATATCCTCGATCCACGGCCCACCCGAGCAGGAGGACGACCCATGCGGATCGCGGTTGTGGGCGGAGGTCCGGGCGGTCTGTACTTCTCCGCGCTGGTCAAGCAGCTCGACCCGACCCACGAGGTGACGGTCTGGGAGCGCAACGCCCCCGACGACACCTTCGGCTTCGGCGTCGTCTTCTCCGACGAGACGCTCGGGGGCATCGAGCACGCCGACCCGGTCGTCTTCCGGGAGATGGAGCGGCACTTCGCCCGGTGGGACGACATCGACGTCCACTTCCGCGGCACGGTGACCACCTCGGGCGGTCACGGCTTCGCGGCGATGAGCCGCAAGGAGCTCCTCGGCATCCTGCAGCGCCGCTGCGCCGACCTCGGCGTCACCGTCCACTTCCGCACGCCGGCGCCGGACCCCGAGGTGCTGCGCGCGGAGTACGACCTCGTACTCGCCGGCGACGGCGCCCGGTCCCAGGTGCGTGCCGCCTACGAGGACGTGTTCCGGCCGACCCTGGAGACGCGGCACAGCAAGTACATGTGGCTGGGCACCGACCTCGTCTTCGAGGCGTTCAAGTTCTACGTCGAGGAGACGCCGCACGGCGTCATGCAGATCCACGGCTATCCCTACGACCGCACCGGCAGCACCTTCATCGTCGAGATGCACGACGACGTGTGGCAGCGGGCCTTCGGCGACATCGCCGTCCCGGACCTCCCTCCGGGTGAGAGCGACACGAAGTCGATCGAGCTGGTCGAGCACCTGTTCGCCGATGTCCTCGGCGGCCACAAGGTCTTCGCCAACAACTCCAAGTGGCTGAACTTCCTGTCGCTGCGCAACGAGACCTGGCGGCACGGCAACCTGGTCCTCATCGGCGACGCCGCGCACACCGCGCACTTCTCCATCGGTTCGGGCACCAAACTGGCGATGGAGGACGCCCTCGCGCTCGCGGCCTGCCTGCACGAGCAGCCCGACCTCGACAGCGCGCTGACCGCCTACGAGGAGGAACGACGCCCCGTCGTCCTCTCCACCCAGCGCGCCGCCCAGGCCAGCCTGGAGTGGTTCGAGGACATCGCCCACTACGTCCACCAGGATCCCGAGCAGTTCGCCTTCAACATCGTCACGCGTAGCCGGCGGGTCACCCACGAGAACCTGCGCCTGCGCGATCCCGAGTTCGTCGCCGGCATCGACGCCTGGTTCGCCGGCAGCCAGCCGGAGCCGGTGGAGCCGCGGCCGCCGATGTTCCACCCCTTCCGGCTGGGCCGGCTCGAGCTGAAGAACCGGATCATCGTCTCGGCGATGGACATGTACTCCGCCGACGACGGGCTGCCGACCGACTTCCACCTGGTCCACCTGGGCAGCAAGGCCCTCGGCGGCGCGGGGTTGGTGATGACCGAGATGGTCTGCACGTCTCCCGAGGGCCGGATCACCCTCGGCTGCACCGGGCTCTACTCGCCCGAGCAGGAGGCGGCCTGGGCCCGCGTCGTCGACTTCGTGCACGGCGCCACCGACGCCAAGATCGGGGTCCAGATCGGGCACTCCGGCCGCAAGGGCTCGACCAGGCTGATGTGGGAGGGCATCGACGCCCCGCTGCCTGACGACAACTGGGAGGTGGTCGGCCCGTCGGCCGTGCCGTACTCCCCCGCCAACCAGGTGCCCCGGGAGCTGACCCAGGACGAACTGGCGGACATCAGGGACGAGTTCGTGCGGAGCGCCGAAGCCGCGGCCCGAGCGGGGTTCGACGTCCTGGAGCTGCACTGCGCGCACGGCTACCTGCTGTCCTCGTTCATCTCCCCGTTGGCGAACCGGCGCACGGACCGGTATGGCGGCTCCCTGGAGAACCGTCTCCGGTTCCCGCTCGAGGTGTTCGACGCCGTCCGCGCGGCCTGGCCGGCCGAGCGGCCGATGACGGTGCGCATCTCCGCGACCGACTGGCACGAGGGCGGCATCCACGTCGACGACGCCGTCCGGGTGGCCCGCGCCTTCGCCGAGCACGGGGCCGCGGCGATCGACGTGTCCACCGGGCAGGTCGTGAAGGCCGAGCGCCCCGCGTTCGGCCGGAGCTACCAGACGCCCTACGCCGACCGGATCCGCAACGAGGTCGGCCGCGAGTTCGGGTGCGCGGTGATCGCCGTAGGGGCGATCTCCAGCTACGACGACGTCAACTCCATCCTGCTCGCCGGCCGGGCCGATCTCTGCGCCCTCGGCCGCCCCCACCTCTACGACCCGCAGTGGACGCTGCACGCGGCCGCCGAGCAGGAGTACACCGGGTCGGGCGCGGCCTGGCCCAAGCCCTTCGCCGCAGGGAGCCGCCGCCCGCAGACGGGGCGCAGCGAGGGGCCCCGCCCGCGCCTCGAACTGGTCCGGCACGGCGAGCCGCGGACCCGCCACGCGCGCTGGCGGCCGTGACGCGCCGGCTCGGGGTGACACCGCCCCGTCCAGCCAGCACCATGACGCAGCGGGGTGAGCCGGCACGGGCACCCCGGGGCGGGGAACTCCGCACCACCGGCCCGGGCGACCGATGCCCGCGAGCGTGTTCCGGCAAGAGCGAGCGAGGGAGCGGCGATGAGCGATCGACAGGGCATTCCGGCCCGCGAGCTGTCCGACGAGGAGCTGGAGCGCCAGGGTGTGCACGCGCATACCATGCGGCACTGGGTCTTCCTGCACGGAACGGCCGAGCAGTTCCGGACGCATACGGAGCGGATGCTCGAGCTGGAGCAGGAGTACCTCCGCCGCCACCCGCAGCGCACCTGGCAGGGCTCGGGCGACGCGCCCGGCGCCCCCTCACGGGACGACCGGATCCGGGACCTCGTGCAGACCTTCTCCCGGGCCGTCACCGCCCTCCTGGAGGAAGAGCCGACGCCCGGCGCGGCCACGGGGACGACGCATCGGCCGGATCCCGCCGAGGCGCAGACGGCCCTGCTGCGGCGCTTCGCCGAGGCACCCGGTGGGCGGCTGCACAAGCTGGAGGCCCATCAGATCGCCCGCCAGCTGACGCCGGACAGCCACCTGGTCGCCAGCCTGTACCGCCAGGACCCGCCGCTGCTGCAGGCCGAGAAGGATGCGCGGGTGATCACCGACGCCGGCCGGGTGTGGCTCCAGAAGCGCGGGGTGCCGGCCTGAGCGATCGCTCAGCCCGGACGGGCGACCTGTTCCCACGCCGCCCGGGCGCGCGGCGCCCAGGAGGCATGCCGCTCGCGGAAAGCCTCCGCCGCGCGGTTGCCGGTCCAGCGTGGCGGCAGCAGCTCGCGGGGCAGCGCGGGGTCGAGCAGGGGGAAGCGCCGCCACTGCTGGACGAGCCGGACCTGTGCGACCAGCGCCTGCCGGTCGGTCCGCGGCCGGCGGCGGCTGACCAGGTCGAGGAAGTCCTCGTACCGGCGCTCGACGTCGTCGAGGTCCCACGCCGCGCGCACCAGGGACCGTTCGTCCCCGATCGCACCGCCGGTGGAGACGAACGACCAGCTACCCGCGAGCAGCTCCAGGTCCTCGAGCACCTTGCGTGCCCGGGCCTCCCGATGAGCCCGGGGAGTCACCCAGACGCCCGGCGACGGGGAGCCCAGTCCCGCCCAGCCCAATTGCGTCCGCAGCCGCTGGCGCAGCGCCCGGTTGTTCTCCGGTACCGCGACGGTGAGCACCAGCCAGCGGCCGTCCCAGGGCCGGCTCTCGGCCGCGAAGTTGTAGATGCGCTCGGTACCCTCGCGCAGCAGCTCGGTACCCGCATCGGTGAGCGACCACCGGGTCTCGCGGCCGATCCGGCTCGGCTGGATCCAGCCCGAGTCGGCCGTGCGCATGATGGCCTGCCGCGCCGCCTTTTCCGCGACATCCAGATCGGCCAGCAGGTCGATGAGCGTGGCCGTCCACACCGGCCGGCCATCGGGCAGCACGAACTCGCCCAGCACGGTGAGCAGCAGGCTCCGCGCGCTCGCTGCGCCGAGCTCCTGCCGCCGGGTCACGACGGGTCCCACGACGGCCTCCACCGGTACATCGTGACACCCGGCCACAAGGGCGCTACCGATCCGTATGGCCGCTGCCTGGGCAGGCGCGCAGGTACCGGTCCGGTCACGGTTGCCTTTGTGGCGCTTGACACATCCGACGGCGTTCTACAGGCTCGCCGAGACGCGACGTGCTGCTGTAGCACGTCCTGGACCTACGGAGATCTCCATGGCAGTGGCCCACCTCTCCCGGCGACGGCTGTCCACGACCTGCGGCGTGGGTGTCCTCGCCCTGACCCTGGCAGCCTGCGGTGGCGGCAGCCTCGGAGGTGACGAGGACGCTAGCGGTGGTGGCGGCGCCGCGGCCGAGGGCGAGGAGACCGTCACGGTCGGCCTGGTCGTCCCGCAGGCCGGCGTCTACACCCCGCTCGGCGAGGACATGCGCCAGGGCTGGGAGCTGTACCTGGAGCAGAACGACGGCATGCTGGGGTGCTACACCGTCGAGACCGAGGTCGCCGACGAGGGCGAGAGCCCCGACACCGGCGTCCCGGCGGTCCAGCGTCTCCTGACCGAGGGCAACGTCGACGCGCTCGTCGGCGTGGTCAGCTCGGCCGTGGCGCTCGGTGTGGCCGACCCGGTCACCGAGGCCCAGGTGCCGCTGATCATCGCGAACGCCGGAGCCGAGGACATCACGAAGGGTGCCGCCAGCGACTACGTGTGGCGAACGTCGTTCACCAACGCCCAGATCGCTGCGGCGATGGGTGAGCATCTCGCCGCGGAGGGCATCGGCCCGGTCTACGTCATGGCCCCGGACTACGCCGCCGGCCAGGAGGCAGTGGAGGGGTTCACGACGGCCTACGAGGAGGGCGGCGGGACGATCGCCGGGCAGGCGCTGACCCCGTTCGGGTCGACCCAGGACTTCCAGCCCTTCCTGTCCGGGGTCGAGTCCTCCGGTGCCGAAGCGGTGTTCGTGTTCTACGCCGGCGGTGAGGCGGTCAGCTTCGTGCAGCAGTACGCCGACTTCGGGCTGAAGGACTCGATCCCGCTGTACGGCTCGGGGTTCCTCACCGAGGGCAGCGTCCTGGACGCCCAGGGTGAAGCGGCGGTCGGCGTACGGACCACGCTGCACTACTCGACCGAACTGGACAACGAGGACAACCAGGCCTTCGTCCAGGCGTACGAGGAGGCCTACGGGGAGCTGCCGACGGTCTACGCGATGCAGACGTACGACGCGGCCAACGTGCTCGACGCCGCGCTCGAGGAGTGTGCGGGCCTGGAGGGGGAGACCATCAACGCCGCTCTGGGTGAACTCGGCACGATCGACGACAGCCCGCGCGGTCCGTGGGAGTTCAACAACCAGACGCCGGAGCAGAGTGTCTACCTGCGGGAGGTCGCCGAGGCGGACGGGACCCTGCTCAACACCGTGGTGAGCGACCTGGGCGTGTACGCCCAGCCCTGATCGCGGCGCGGCCCCAGACCTGCGGAGAGGAGTACCCCACATGGTCGGCTGGTTCGACGCCAACCTCGTCAGCATCCTCAACGGGTTCGCGATCGGCTCATTGCTCTTCATCCTCGCCGTGGGCCTGTCGATCGTCTTCGGGATGATGGACGTCCTGAACCTCGCCCACGGCGCGTTCTTCCTGGTCGGCTCCTACCTCGCCGTGACCTTCGTCGCGGGTGAGTCCTGGGGCGGGTTCTTCACCGCCCTCGCCGTCGCCGCCGTCATCGGGTTGCTGGCGGGCGGAGCGCTCTCCGGCATGACGGAGCCTCTCGCCCGGCGGCCGATCCTCGACCAGGCACTGCTCACCCTCGGCATCTCCCTGATCGTCGCCGAGGTGCTGTCCCTGATCTACGGCAACGACGTGTTCTCCGTCCCCGAGCCCCCCGGGCTCGCCGGCAGCGTCGACGTCGCCGGCAGTGCCTACCCCACCTATCGGCTGATGCTCATCGCGGTGGGCCTGCTGCTGGCCCTCGTCGTCTGGCTGGTGGTGGAGAAGACCTCCATCGGGGCGCTCGTGCGAGCCAGCGTCGCCGACCGGGAGATGGTGTCGGCCCTGGGCATCGACAACCGGAAGGTCAAGTTCGCCGTGCTGGGGGTGGGCTCGCTCCTGGCCTCCGTGGCCGGCGTGCTGGCCGCTCCGGTCTACGGCGCCCGTCCCGGGTTGGACAAGACGATCCTGATCCTCGCGCTCGTCGTCATCGTCATCGGCGGGCTCGGCTCGGTCCGCGGCGCCCTGGTCGGCGCGCTGGTGATCGGCCAGGTGGAGTCCCTGGGCCGCGCACTCGTGCCCGACGTCGCCTCCTTCATCCTGTTCGGCACGCTGGCGCTGGTGCTCATCGTCCGGCCGCGCGGACTCTTCGCCGGGAAGGTGGCCCACTGATGACCGTGCACGCCGACAGGCCGACCGAACCGTCCGTCGCCGGGGCGACGGCGACAGGCCCCGCGGGGCCTCCGTCCCGGCGGTTCAGCCGTCCGCTGCCCGCGGTGGCGGTGCTGGTGCTGCTGGTGGTCCTCGCGGCCGTCCCGCTGTTCCTCGCGCCGTTCGAGACCAACACGCTGTCCCGGATCCTGGTGTTCGCGCTGTTCGCCGTCAGCCTCGACCTGCTCGTCGGTATCACCGGGCTCCCCTCGCTCGGGCACGCCGCGTACTTCGGGGTGGGCGCTTACACGGCAGGGCTGGTGTCGATCCACTGGACCAGTGCGGCGCCCGTTCCCGTCCTGCTCGCCGCGGCGGCCGGCGCCGTGGCCGCGGCGGCGACCGGCTGGCTGGCGGTGCGCAGCGGCGGCGTCTACTTCCTCATGCTGACGCTGGCCATCGGGGAGCTGGTGCACCAGCTCGCGCAGAGCCTCTCCGACGTGACCGGCGGCTCCAACGGCCTCTACGGGATCCCCAGCGTGCGCGTCGCCGGCGAACCTCTGACACTGGCCGGCTACGTGTACTGGTACATCCTGGCCGTCGCGCTGCTGGGCTTCCTCGGGCTGTGGCTGGTGGCGCACTCGCCGTTCGGCAGCGTGCTCCGCGGCATCCGGGACAACGAGCCCCGGATGCGGTCACTGGGCTACTCCCCCTTCGGCTACAAGTTCGCCGCCTTCACGATCGCCGGTGGCTTCGCCGGCCTGGCCGGCGGCCTGCTGGCCGGGCTGGTCCGCATCGTCAACCCGAGCGACGCGGGCTTCACCACCAGCGCGCTCATCCTCCTGGCCGTGATCCTCGGCGGCGCCGGGACGCTGTGGGGTCCAGTCCTCGGCGCGGCGGTCGTCGTGCTGGTCCGCGACACCTTCGGTCCCCAGCTGGACGGACACGGCCCGCTGCTGCTGGGCGTGGTGTTCGTCGTCGCCGTCTACGTGCTGCCCCGCGGCTTTGCCGGGATCGGCGGCCTGGTCAGCCGCCGGCAGCGCTTCCCAGGAGGTCCGGCATGAGTTCGCCGCTGCTGTCCCTGTCCGGCGTCGGCCGGCACTTCGGCGCCCTCAAGGCGGTCGACGACGTGAGCCTGGAGGTTCCCGCGGGCGCGCGCCATGCGCTCATCGGGCCGAACGGGGCGGGCAAGAGCACGCTGTTCAAGCTGATCACCGGCACCCTGCCCTTGTCGGCCGGGACGATCAGCCTGGCCGGCTCCGACGTCTCCCGGCTGCCGGAGCAGCAGCGGGCCCGGCGCGGCATCAGCCAGACCCTGCAGCACTCGAGCCTCTTCCTCACCCAGACGGTGCAGCAGAACGTGCTGCTGGCCGCGCAACGCCACCACAGCAGTCGGCGCTCCCTGGTGCCGCGCCGGCAGGCGGCCGCGCGGGAACGGGTGGCGGCGCTCCTCTCCGATGTCGGCCTGGCCGGGCGTGCCGCGACGCCGGTCGCCGCCCTCTCGCACGGTGAGCGGCGCCAGGTGGAGGTCGCCGTGGCGCTGGCCTGCGAGCCCCGGCTGCTGCTCCTCGACGAGCCGGCCGCCGGCATGTCACCGGCCGAGAGCGCCCAGCTCGTCGGGCTGCTCAAGTCGCTGCCGGAGTCGGTGACGCTGGTCATCGTGGAGCACGACCTCGACGTGGTGTTCGCACTGGCCACGTCCGTCACGGTGCTCCACCTGGGTCAGGTGCTGCTGACCGGAGCCCCGGACGAGGTCCGGGCCAGCGAGGCCGTGCAGGAGGCCTACCTGGGCACCGGCCGTGAGTCGCTGTTCCTCGACGGCAGCGGTCCCGCCCATCTGGAGGTGAGCTGACGTGCTCGAGGTCCGCGACCTGGAGTCCGGTTACAAGCGCAGCACGGTGCTGCAGGGGGTCGACCTCGACGTGGGGGCCGGTCAGGTGCTCGGGCTCCTGGGCCGCAACGGGGTGGGCAAGAGCACGCTGATCAACACGCTGATGGGGCTGGTGCAGCCGACCCGGGGCAGTGTCCGACTCGACGGCGTCGACCTGGCGGGACGCCGTTCGGACGTGATCGCACGGGCGGGTGTCGGTCTGGTGCCGCAGGGACGGCGGGTGTGGGCACCACTCGACGTGACCGAGCACCTGGATCTGGCCGTGCGGCGTGGCCGGGGCCGTGGGCCGTGGGACATCGACCGGGTGCTGGACCTGTTCCCCCGCCTCGGGGAACGCCGGCGGCACGATGCCGGCCAGCTGTCGGGCGGCGAGCAGCAGATGCTGGCCATCGCGCGCGCCCTGCTGACCAATCCACGCCTGGTGCTCATGGACGAGCCCTCGGACGGGCTGGCACCCGCGGTCGTGGACCTGATCGGCGAGGCCATCGGCCGGATGAAGGCCGAGGGGGTCACACTCCTGGTCGTCGAACAGGACCTGCACCTCGCGTTCGCCGTCGCCGACGACATCGCGGTCATGGACAAGGGCGTGATCGCGCACCGGTCCAGCACCCAGGAGTTCCGCAGCGACAGCTCGGTCGCCCACAGCCTCCTCGGCGTCGCCTGACCCCGCCCCGGCGCTTCGGGGGTGTTGTTCGCGCCTCGGGAGTTCTGCTGGACCCCCAAGGCGCGAACAACACCCAGAAAGCGGCGCGCGACTCAGTAGCGGTGGGCGGTCACGTCGACGTAACCGCCGCTCTCCTCGGCCCCGGGGCCGATGTCGGAACCGCCCGGCTGCCCGGACTCGGTCCGGGGGCGCGCCGACGCCCGCTCGCGCTCGGCGTCGTACGCCGCCCGGTGCGCCCCGTCCGGTTCGAACCGGCCGGTTCCCGGACGGCCCTCGTTGCGCTGGCCGATGTCCCGGGTCCGGTCACCCACCCGCTTGCGGAGCCGGCCGTCGTCGGTGCCGGCGAAGCCGTGGGCGAGGAACCACTCGGTGACGGCGGCGCGGTCGGGGTGTGTGTCACGCACCACATTCACCACGTAGTTGAGTCCGCGGGCGACCGCCTCGTCCTCGAGGCGCGCCAGGGTGAAGGCGCCCGCTCCGGTGCCCCGCGCCCTCTCCTCGACGGCGAGCAGGATCTCCGCGTCGCCCCAGACGTCGTCCAGCCAGCCGTAGCCGACCACCCGCCCGCCGTCCTCCACCCGCCACCAGTCACCGGGTAGCTGCTCTTCCTCGCGACGCGGCAACGACGGGAAGACGACCTCGGGAACGGTGGCGAACACGCGTCGGCGGTCGGCATCCCAGCGGGGGTCCTCGTCCTTCACCCAGCTCAGCGTGGCGGCGGTCGCCGCGGTGGTCTCCATGACGGCTCCTGTGCTCGGCGGCCTGCCCGGCCGGCCGGCCGGGAGGTCCCACCAGTGTGACCTGTGCCACGATGCTGGGCGCGGGAAGGCGACGCCGATATCTACACTTGTCGTACACCTTGCGCATTTCGGTGTAGCACGTCACGATGGATGCGGCAGCCGCGGGGATCCCCCGTGCCAGCAATCCCCTGGAGGCAGCAGCGTGACCACCCTCGACGACCGACAGGCGACCGACGCGGCCCAGGCCCCGGCACCCGAGACACCGGCGAGCCCCGTGGAGGTCTCGTTCGACACCTCCCCCGAGGCCTACAAGCACTGGAGCCTCTCGGTCGACGGCGAGGTCGCCACCCTGACGCTCGACGTGGCCGAGGACGGCGGGATCGTCCCGGGCTACGAGCTGAAGATGAACAGCTACGACCTCGGTGTCGACATCGAGCTCCACGACGCGGTGCAGCGGATCCGCTTCGAGCACCCCGAGGTCAAGGCCGTCGTGGTGACCAGCGGCAAGGAGCGCATGTTCTGCGCCGGCGCCAACATCAAGATGCTGGCCGCCTCGCCGCACAGCTGGAAGGTGAACTTCTGCAAGTTCACCAACGAGACCCGCAACGGCATCGAAGACGCCACGGCGAACTCCGGCCTGCCGTTCATCGCCGCCGTCAACGGCACGGCGGCCGGCGGCGGCTACGAACTCGCCCTCGCCTGCGAGCAGATCGTGCTGATCGACGACAACTCCTCGGCGGTCTCGCTGCCGGAGGTGCCGCTGCTCGGCGTGCTGCCCGGCACCGGCGGCCTGACGCGGGTCGTGGACAAGCGCGGCGTCCGTCGCGACCTCGCCGACGTCTTCTCCACCACGTCCGAGGGCATCAAGGGCGATCGGGCCGTGCAGTGGCGGCTGGTCGACGCCGTCGTCAAGGCCCGCGACTTCTCCGACGACATCGCCCGCCGGGCGACCGAGGCCGCCGCGACCTCGTCCCGGCCCGGTGCCGACGCCCACGGGGTGCGGCTCACCCCGCTGACGCGTGAGGTCGACGGGGACACCACCCGCTACGAGCACGTGCGCGTGGTCCTCGACCGCGAGTCGGGTACCGCCACGATCACCGTGCTCGGCCCGACGTCGGTGCCTGGCAGCGTCGCGGAGCTGCACGAGCAGGGCGACCAGGCATGGCTGCTGGCCGCCACCCGCGAGCTGGACGACGCCATCCTCCGGCTGCGCACCAACGAGCTCGCCGTCGGCACCTGGCTGCTGCGCACCGAGGGCGACGTCGACACCGTTGCCGCCTACGACGAGTTCCTGCTGGCCCACCGCGACGACTGGCTGGTCAACGAGACCATCGGCTTCTACAAGCGCACGGTCAAGCGGCTGGACACCACGTCGCGCAGCCTGTTCGCGCTGATCGAGCCGGGCAGCTGCTTCGCCGGCCTGCTCGCCGAGATCGCGTTCGCCGCCGACCGCTCGTTCATGCTCGAGGGGCAGTTCGAGGACGACGACGCCCCGAAGCCCGCGGCGGTGCTCCGGCTCGACGAGTTCAACACCGGCCTGCTGCCCATGGGCAACGACCTCACCCGCCTGCAGGTCCGCTTCCTCGGTTCCGCCTCGGAGCTGGCCGCCGCGGAGGCGGCCGTCGGCCGGGACCTGCCGGCCGCCGACGCCCTCGAGCTCGGCCTGGTCACCAGCGCCCCCGACGACATCGACTGGGAGGACGAGGTCCGGCTGGTCATCGAGGAGCGCCGGAGCTTCTCCCCCGATGCGCTGACCGGCATGGAGGCCAACCTCCGCTTCGCCGGCCAGGAGACGCCGGAGACCAAGGTCTTCGGCCGGCTCACCGCGTGGCAGAACTGGATCTTCCAGCGGCCCAACGCCGCTGGCCCCGAAGGAGCACTGCGCCGGTACGGCACCGGTCAGCGGGCCGACTACGACAGGAAGCGGGTCTGAGCATGACCACCACCGAATCCACACCGCAGTCCGGCACGGTCACCGGCGAGGCACCCAGGCCGACCGGCCCGATGTCGAAGATCGACTACAGCGAGAAGATCCCGAACAACGTCAACCTGGCCGGCGACCGCAAGCTCCAGCGGGCGCTGGAGGGGTGGCAGCCGAAGTTCATCGACTGGTGGAAGAACCTGGGCCCGTCGATCCCCACGCACGACGTCTACCTGCGCACGGCCATCGCGGTCGGCCGCGACGGCTGGGCACACTTCGACCGCGTGCCCATGGAGGAGTACCGCTGGGGCATCTTCCTCGCCGAGCAGGATCCCGACCGCAAGGTCAACTTCGGCGACCGGAAGGGTGAGCCGGCCTGGCAGGAGGTCCCCGGTGAGCACCGGTCGGACCTGCGCCGGCTGATCGTCGTCCAGGGCGACACCGAGCCCGCCTCGGTGGAGCAGCAGCGTCACCTCGGCATGACCGCGCCGTCGCTCTACGACATGCGCAACCTCTTCCAGGTCAACGTGGAGGAGGGCCGTCACCTCTGGGCGATGGTCTACCTGCTGCACGCCTACTTCGGAAAGGACGGCCGCGAGGAGGCCGAGCAGCTGCTCAAGCGCAACTCGGGCGACTTCGACTCGCCGCGCATCCTCGGCGCGTTCAACGAGGAGACGACGGACTGGCTGTCGTTCTTCATGTTCACCTACTTCACCGACCGGGACGGCAAGTACCAGCTCGGGACGCTGAAGGAGAGCGGCTTCGACCCGCTGGCGCGCACCTGCGAGTTCATGCTCAAGGAAGAGGCGCACCACATGTTCGTCGGCACGACCGGCGTGCAGCGCACCGTGCAGCGCACCGCCGAGCTGATGAAGCAGCACGGCACCGACGACATCTGGCAGTACGGCGGCATCCCGCTGTCGGTCATCCAGAAGTACCTCAACTTCCAGTTCTCGGTCTCGATGGACCTCTTCGGGTCCGAGACGTCCTCGAACGTCGCGTCGTACTACACGGCCGGCCTCAAGGGCCGCTGGATGGAGACCCGCCGCAAGGACGACCACCAGCTGCACGACCTCACCATGGACGTGCCGATCATCGAGAACGGGCAGATGAGCACGAAGACCGTGCCGATGCTCACCGCGCTCAACCTCGACCTCCGCAACGAGTACGTCGCCGACTGCGCCAACGGCGTCATGCGGTGGAACCAGGAACTCGAGGACGCCGGGCTCGAGCAGCGGCTCTTCCTGCCGCACCAGGCGTTCAACCGGAAGGTCGGCGCCTTCGCCGGGCACAACGTGACGCCCACCGGCGAGATCGTCGACGACGCCACGTGGGAGCGGAGCGTCGGCGACTACCTGCCCACCCGGGACGACCGCGCCCAGGTGGCCGAGCTGATGGTGCCGCATTACGACACCGGCGAATTCGCCGGCTGGATCTCGCCTCCGTCGGTCGGTATCAATTCGATGCCGGTCGAGTACGACTACGTCCGGTTCTGAGCCGGTCCGGTTCTGACCTCTCCGGAGTCGCCGGGTGATGCGATCGGTCACCCGGCGGCTCCGCCGTCACCAGAAGGGACGGGCAGCGTGGCCACCGTCGACACCGCCCCCGCAGCACCTCCAGCTCCTGCACCCCCCGCGCCGGACGTGTTCAACGCCGCCGAGTGGCTGGTCACCCGGCACGCCCGCGCGACGCCGGAGCGGCGGGCGATCACCGCGATCGGCCTCGACGGCAGCGTGCGCACGTTCAGCTACGGCGAGCTCGACGAGCAGGTCCGCCGGTTCGCCGCGGCCCTGATCGCCTCGGGGGTCCGCCCCGAGGAGCGGCTCGTCCTGTGCATGGGCGACACGCCCGAACTGCTGACGGCGTTCCTCGCCGGTCTGCGGATCGGTGCCGTGCCCGTGCCGGTGAGCACCATGCTGAAGCCCAAGGACATCGCCGTGCTGGCCCGCGACAGCCGCGCCCGCCTGGTCGCCCTCAGCTCGGAGTTCGCCGACCTGGCGCCGGCCGTCGGCGGGCTGCCCGACCTCGCCGACGTCGTCGTCCTCACCGACGACGCCGGGGCGACGCTGCCGGACGTCGAGGCCACCCGGGTCCGCGACTGGGAGTCGTTCGTGGCCGCCGGGGCGGACTTCCTGGAGCAGACGGCCACGCCGTACCCGACGGTGCCCGACTCCCCCGCGTTCTGGCTGTACACGTCCGGCACCACGGGCACGCCCAAGGGGGCGATGCACCGCCACGGCTCGCTGCGCGACACCGCGGAGACCTACGCCCGCGACGTGCTGGCCATCGGCCCGGACGACGTCGCCTTCTCGGTGGCGAAGTTCTTCTTCGCCTACGGCCTCGGCAACACGCTGACCTTCCCGTTCGCGGTGGGTGCCAGCACCGTCCTCGACCGGTCGCGGCCCAGCCCGGCCGGCACCCTGCGAGTGCTGCGGGACTTCCGGCCCACGCTGTTCTTCGGCGGGCCGACCTACTACGCGGCCCTGCTCGCGGCCGGGCTGCCGCAGGACGCCTTCGCCAGCGTGCGCGCCTGCGTCTCGGCCGGCGAGGCCTTCCCCGCGGCGCTGTTCGAGCGGTTCACCTCCACCTTCGACGTCGAGATGCTCGACGGCATCGGCTCGACCGAGATGCTGCACATCTTCATCAGCGGGCGCCCCGGCCGCACCCGCGCCGGCGCCACCGGCGAGATCGTCCCCGGCTACGAGGCCAAGATCGTCGACGACGACGGCAACCCCGTGCCCGACGGGACCCCCGGCAACCTGTTCGTGCGCGGCGCTTCGGCCGCGACCGGCTACTGGTGCCGGACGGAGACGACGCGACTGGTCTTCCAGGGCCACTGGGTGCGCACCGGTGACACCTACGTCCGCAGCGAGGACGGTTACTTCAGCTCGCTGGGCCGTACGGACGACATCATCAAGGCCGGCGGCATCTGGGTGTCCCCCACGGAGGTGGAGGACCGGCTGCGGCAGCACCCCGACGTCATGCAGGTCGTCGTCGTGTCGGTGCCCGACGAGGCCGGCCTGGACAAGCCGGTCGCCTGCACCGTCCTCTCCCCCGGGGCCACCACCACGGCCGACGACCTGGTCGCCTTCTGCCGCGAGGGCCTGGCCGCGTTCAAGCGGCCGCGCAACGTCCTGGTGTTCGACGAGCTGCCGACCACCGCGACCGGGAAGCTGCAGCGCTTCCGCATCCGTGAACTCGCCCTGGAGCGCCTCGGCGGGGCGGCCAAGCCCGACCTGACCCCGATCACCGGAGGACCGGCATGAGCGCGACGGACACCCTGCTGCCGGAGGCCTCGGCCGACGGCGGACGGCGGGTCGACGTCGACCTGCTGGTGGTCGGCGCCGGCCCGGCGGGTCTCTACGCCGCGTACTACGCCGGCTTCCGGGGGCTGCGGACGGCGATCGTCGACAGCCTCCCCGAGCCCGGCGGCCAGGTGACCGCGCTGTACCCGGAGAAGATGGTCTACGACGTCGCCGGCTTCCCGGGGATCAAGGGCCGGAATCTCGTCGCCGGCCTCGTCGAGCAGGCGGCCCGCTTCGACCCGGTCTACGTGCTCGGCGAACGGGCCGAGCACCTCACCAACGAGGCCGGGCACCGCCCGCGAGCCGGTGAGCGGCTCGTGGTCACCACCGACAAGGGCACCCGGATCGGCACCGGAACGGTGGTCATCACCGGCGGCATCGGCACCTTCACCCCCCGCCCGCTGCCGGGGGGCGCCGAGTGGGAGGGGCGCGGGCTGACGTACGTGGTCAAGGAACTCGCCGCGCACGCCGGGCAGGACGTCGTCATCGTCGGCGGCGGCGACAGCGCGGTCGACTGGGCGCTGGCCCTCGACGGGCTCGCCTCCTCGGTCACCTTGGTGCACCGGCGCAAGAACTTCCGGGCTCATGCCGCCAGCGTCGCCGACATGGAGAAGGGTTCGACCGTCATCGTCACCGACGCGCAGGTCGACTCGCTCGAGGGCGACGGTCGGCTGCACACCGTGCACGTCAAGCACAAGGACGGCACGGTGACGCCCTACCAGGCCCAGTCGGTCATCGCCGCGCTCGGCTTCACCGCCGACATCGGCCCATTGGAGACGTGGGGCATCGACATCGTCGACCGCAAGATCATGGTCGACACCGCGATGCGCACGTCCGTGCCCGGCGTGTACTCGGCCGGTGACATCACCGAGTACCCGGGCAAGGTGCGGTTGATCGCCGTAGGTTTCGGGGAGTCCGCGACCGCGGTGAACAACGCCGCCACCTATCTCGACCCCGACCAGCCGCTGTTCCCGGGGCACAGCAGCGACGACCCCGCCGGAATCGGCGCGGCCGCCAGTTCCTGAAACCCGGACAACCCCCGAGGAGACCTCCCCGTGCCCTACGTCATCGGCTCCGAATGCATCGACACCACCGACATGTCCTGCGTGGAGGAGTGCCCGGTCGACTGCATCTACGAGGGCGACCGGAAGCTCTACATCAATCCCAAGGAGTGCATCGACTGCGGCGCCTGCGAGCCGGTGTGCCCGGTCGAGGCCATCGCGCAGGACCGCCGGGTGTCCGACGAGAACGAGCCCCACATCGCCGACAACCGGCGGTTCTTCGTCGAGCCCCTTCCCGGGCGTGACGCGCCGCTCGGCAGCCCGGGCGGGGCGTCGAAGGTCGGCAAGATCGGCGTGGACACCGAACTCGTCGACGAGCATTCGTGAGCGTCTGGGCCCTCGACGGGATCGCCCCCACGATCCACCCCACCGCCTGGGTGCATCCCGACGCCACGGTCATCGGCCGGGTCGAACTCGGGCCGGAGGTGAGCGTCTGGCCACAGGCCGTGCTGCGCGGTGACTACGGGGAAATCCGGATCGGGGCGCGGACGTCGATCCAGGACGGCACGGTGCTACACACCACCGCCGAGCACCCGACGGTCATCGGCGCTGACTGCGTCGTCGGGCACCTGGCCCATCTCGAGGGCTGCACCGTGGGCGATCGCTGCCTGATCGGGTCGAACTCGGTGGTGCTCAATCGCGTTGCCATCGGGGACGGATCACTCGTGGGCGCCGGTGCCCTGGTCCCGGAGGGCACCCTGGTGCCGGCGGACTCCCGGGCGCTCGGTGTTCCCGCGCGCGTCCGCGACGGCGCGGGGATCGCCCAGCAGATCGACCAGGCCGTTCCGCTCTACGTCGAGAACGCCCGGCGGTACCGCGCCCACCTCGTGCAGGTCGGCTGACCGCCGCTACCGCAGCCCGCCGGTCACGTCGATGACCGTGCCGGTGACCCAGCAGGCATCCGGGCCGAGCAGGAACGCGATGACCGAGGCGATGTCGTCGGCCTGGCCGAGGCGACGGAGGGCCGGAGCCTTGGCCATCGCCTCGATGGCCTCCTCCCCCGTGGTCGCGCGCAGCTGCGGGGTGTCGGTGGCGCCCGGCCGGACCGCGGTGACGCGGATGCCCTGACGCCCCAGTTCCTTGGCCGCCACACGGACCGCGGCCTCGGCGGCCGCCTTGGCCATGACGTACGAGGTCTGGCGGGCCGGAGCCAGCTCCGCGGCCACGGAGGAGACCACGACGACCGCGCCGCCGTCGGGAAGCCGGCGCCCGCTCTCCTGCAGGGTCAGCGCCACCGACCGTGCATTGAGGGCCCACGCGTCGTCCAGTTCCTCGACGGTGAGGTCGCGCAGGCGGGTGTACGTCCAGGCCCCGGCACAGTGCACCACTCCGGCGAGCTCGGTGCCGGCGGCCTCGAAGGCCGCCGCGACGTCGTCGGGACGACGGACGTCGCACCGGACCGCCCGGACGCCGGGACCGAGATCGGCGCACATCCACTCGGCTCGCTCGGCACCGGTGTGGTACGTGAACACCACCGGCGTGCCCTCGGCGGCGAGACGACGCACCACCGACCGCCCGATCCCGCTGCTCCCGCCCAGCACGAGCACCGTCCGCTGTCCCATCACGCCAGTCACTCTACTATTTCGCTGGCGAGCTGTAGTCTCTGCGTAGCAAGTTGCCCGCTCGAGGAGACGATGCAGATGCGTGCGGTCCTGACCCTGAGCTTCGACCAGCGCGCCGTCGCCACCGAGGCACGTCACGCCGAGGACGCCGGCTACGACGGTGTCGCCGTGGGCGAGCACCTCTTCTTCCACGGGCCGCACCCGAACGGCTTCATCGCGCTGGCGGCGGCGGCCGGAGCCACGTCCCGCATCCGGTTGCTGAGCTCCCTCACGGTGCTGCCGCTGTATCCCGCCGCGATCGCGGCGAAGCTGGCGACCACCCTCGACCAGGTCTCCGGCGGGCGGTTCGACATGGGCGTCGGCGTGGGCGGTGAATACCCGCCCGAGTTCGTCGCCGCCGGCGTGGACGTGACCGACCGCGGAGCCCGGACCGACGAGGCGCTGGAGCTGCTCGCGGCCCTCTGGAACGGCGGCCCCGTGGAGTTCGACGGCCGGTTCGCCCGCGTGCCCGGCCTGCAGCTGGCACCCGGCCCCGTGCAGCCGGGCGGCCCGCCGATCTGGCTGGGCGGCCGGAGCCCGGCCGCCGTCACCCGGGCCGGCCGCTTCGGCGACGTCTGGATGCCGTACATGTACTCGCCGGAGCAGGTGGCCTCCAGCCTCGCCGAGGTACGCGCGGCCGCCGAGCAGGCGGGGCGGGACCCCGCGGCGGTCCGCGGGGCCATCTTCTGCTGGGGCGGAGTGGATCCGGATCCGGCGCGGTCGCGCCAGGAGGTCGTCGACGGGGTCGGCGCGGTGTACCAGCAGGATTTCGACCGTCTCGCCGACCGGTACCTGCTGCACGGTGACCCGGACCGGGTGGCCGCACGGGCGCGGGAGTACGCCGACGCCGGCGCCGAGACGCTGATCTTCTCCCCCGTCGGCGAGGGCGGCCGCCGGCAGGAGATCGTCGACCTGTTCACCCGGTCCGTGCTGCCGCAGATCCAGCGGCTGCCCTGAGGAGATCCATGCCCGAACCGGACGACACGGGAGCAGCCGTCGCCGTCGTCGGCGGCGGGCAGCGGAGCTGCCCATGAGCATCGCCGCTGACGACCTCGAGGAGATCCGGCAGCTGGCCCGGTCGGTCGCGACCGGGCGCATCGCCCCCTTCGCATCCGCCGTGGACGAAGCAGCCCGCTTCCCGACGGAGGGCTACCAGGCCCTGGTCGAGTCACAACTGCACGCCGTGGTCGTCCCCGAGGCCTACGGCGGCGTCGGCGCCGACGCCCTCACCAGTGCCGTGGTGGCCGAGGAGATCGCCCGGGTCTGCGCCACCACGCAGCAGGTGTCCGGGGCCAACGAGCTGTTCGCCTGGCCCCTGCTGCTCGCCGCCTCGGAGGAGCAGCAGCGGCGCTGGCTGGCGCCGATCGCCGCCGGCGAGGCGCTCGGTGCGTTCGCCCTCTCGGAACCGGACGCGGGGAGCGACGTCGCATCGATGACCACCCGCGCCGAGGCGACGGACGAGGGCTGGCGCGTGCGCGGCACCAAGCGGTGGATCACCAACGGCGGGGTCGCCGACTGCTACGTGCTCTTCGCCGTGACCGACCCCGAGGCCGGCAGCCGCGGGATCTCGGCCTTCGCGCTGGAGAGGACCGACGCCGGGCTGTCCTTCGGCGCCCCCGAGAAGAAGATGGGGCTGAAGGGGTCCCCGACCACGGAGGTCTACCTCGACGATGTGCCGCTGCCGGCCGACCGGCTGATCGGCCGGCCCGGCGAGGGGCTGCGGATCGCACTGGGCACCCTCGACCGCACCCGCACCGGGGTCGCCGCACAGGCGGTCGGCATCGCCCAGGGAGCCCTGGACGTCGCGGTCGACCACGTCTCCCAGCGCCGGCAGTTCGGCAAGGTCCTGGCCGAGTTCCAGGGGCTGCAGTTCATGCTCGCGGACATGGCCGTGGCCGTACGCGCCGCCCGCCTGCTCACGCATGCCGCCGCCGAGGAGATCGAGGCGGGGGCTCCGACGATGGGCGCATCCGGCGCGGCCGCGAAGTTGTTCGCCTCCGACACGGCCATGAAGGTCACCACCGACGCCGTCCAGCTGCTCGGCGGCTCCGGCTACGTCACGGACTTCCCCGTCGAGCGGATGATGCGCGACGCCAAGATCACCCAGATCTACGAGGGCACGAACCAGATCCAGCGCATCGTCATCGCGCGCGATCTGCTGAACCGCACGCAGGGCTGAACGCCGCACGGACCACGCCCGGACGTCCCGGTGACCTCCGGCCCAGGTGGCGAGGTCGTCCGCCGAGTCGACAGCAGGGCATCGCGATACCGATCGTGCATGCCGCCACGGCATGTCCCTGCCAGCAATTCGGCATTGGACTGCCCGGACGCGCCACTCCAAGCTTGCACCTGACACTCCCCCCGTGGTCCGGCCCCTGCTCGGATCGCCGGCACCGATGTACGTCTCGGTTGCGGCCGACAGGGGATCGAACAGGCGGCCCGCGCGCTCCGCTCGGAGCGATGTGCGGCCTTCGGCACGGCCGGCTACGGACGTCCAGAGGAAGGCACTGACATGACCGAGTTCGTCGGCGTCCACGACATGGTGCGGTGGATAGCCGCCGCTGGAGCCGAACCCAACATCGCCGGGATGGCCAGGTACGTCCGGAATGACTTCCGTCGCTGGGAATCGTTCGACAAGACGCCCAGGGTGGCCAGCCACACGCCTTTCGGCGTCATCGAACTGATGCCCACCAGCGACTCGGTGAGCTACGCGTTCAAGTACGTCAACGGTCACCCCTCCAACCCGGCCCGCGGTTTCCAGACCGTCACCGCCTTCGGAGCGCTGGCGGATGTATCCACCGGCTACCCGGTGTTCCTCGCCGAGATGACGCTGCTCACCGCACTGCGGACCGCGGCGACCTCGGCCGTCGCGGCCAAGGCTCTGGCCCGTCCGGACTCGCGGCGCCTGGCACTGATCGGAGCGGGTAGCCAGGCGGAGTTCCAGGCCATGGGGATGCGCAGCGCGCTCGGCATCGACCAGGTCACCGTCTGGGACACCGATCCGCTCGCGATGGACAAGGTCGCGCGGAACCTCGAGCCGCTCGGCTTCGACGTCACCGTCGCGACCTCTGGCCGTGAGGCGGTCCGCGCAGCCGACGTCGTGACCACCTGTACCGCCGACAAGGCGCGGGCGACCGTGCTGCCCCTCGACTGGATCGAGCCGGGCATGCACATCAATGCGGTCGGCGGCGACTGCCCTGGCAAGACCGAACTCGACCCGGAGATCCTGCGTTCCGCGGGGGTGTTCGTCGAGTTCACACCCCAGACCCGGATCGAGGGTGAGATCCAGGCCGTGGAGCCCGAGTTCCCCGTCACGGAGCTCTGGGAGGTGCTCGTCGACCGCCGTCCGGGCCGAGCCTCCCGCGACGAGGTGACCGTCTTCGACTCGGTGGGCTTCGCGATCGAGGACTTCTCGGCGCTGCGA